>NZ_FOAA01000004.1 GCF_900109495.1 Ectothiorhodospira marina
CCATCCTGCTCACCCTCCTGGAGACCTGCAAGCAGAACGGAGTGAACCCCCGTCACTATCTGATCGATGTGCTTGAGCGCATCCAGGATCATCCCTCCAATCGCCTCCACGAACTGCTGCCCTATCACTGGGAACCGCGCACCCAGGCCTGCGGGGAGAATGCCAGCGGGGAGTGAGGGGGTCTATATGGGTCCTACCGGACGCGTACGAATTGCCCAAAAAGGGCGGAAAGAGCCCGTTCCGTATAAAAATTTAAATTCCTTTAAAATCAATATCTTGATAATTTTCTGGTCAACCTCTGACAACTACCGTCAACACCTGTCAGCCCAAAGCTTTCACATGTGAAAGTCGTCGAGCCAGAGCGAAACTCTGAAAGGGCTCGCAACAGACCTTTTTGAGGCTCGATAGAATTCAGCGCCAGCATATAACTCAGGTAGCCTCCCAAGCGCCTCACAAAAGGCTGTTGCAATTTGCCTACGCCAGCGCGCAAAACCAGTAAGTCTTCCGCTGAAGGTCCGCACTTTTTCTCATTTGGGCCAGAAGGTTGCTTCTCCCAAAACGCAGTTTTCCCAAATAATTCGTGAAAACTGCTCAAAGAAGCCCATAGCGGCACTCGTTGTGAAAAAAGCAGGGAGAAATCCCAAATCAGATAGTCATGTGGAAAGGGGGATTATTTGTCCCAGGCCTGGCCTGCAAGTCGGCGATGGGCTTTTGCTGTAATGAATGCACCCAAAAAGGACAAATAGCGATGCCAGCTCTCGAGACATCCGGACTTACCCTTGGATGCACAGTCACAACAGGAGAAGACCTATGAGCGGGAAAATGTCTCGAGAGAACACTATTAAGATGTGGAATCAGGTCGGTCGCGACAAAACGCTGAAACACGACCAAGGCATGAAGCTGGCTCTGCAGCAGAGCCGGGCAATGGTCCAGTCAGGGGAAGAAGCACTTGAAATTGAGCAGGCTCGTCTCGGTTACCTCACACAGTTGATAGCCAATAATTTCTGGAACCACAATCTTGCCCACCGCACCGACAAAACACCCGGATATCCTGGCCACCATGGATGCAGAGTCCGTCACCGGGGGCGAAAACTCGAGATCAGCTGGTACTACAACAGCTTCCACAGAAAGCCTGGCAGCGAGAGTAAGCGCGTTTTCAGCGAACACATCTGTAAGGATGGTCAGCACCGCTACTACAAAACCGCATTCAATCGCGCTCAACCCTGGGAGAAAACAGTCATACTGGAGACAGAAGCTGGCTTTGAGCTGGCTCGGAAAATTAACGCCAACAACACCAAAATCCGTCGGCTTTTCGACCAGAATCGCAAGCTACTAGCAGAACTGGAAACCCACCTGAACACCATGACCGAGCCCGAGTAATCGCCAGGTCCGCGCGGTGGCTGCAGTTTGAAATTGCAGCCACCCGCCACTTCCTCTAAGCTCCCTAACTATCCTATTTTTCTGCAGAATCCGTTACTACGACATAACCTGTCGCGTCGGTGTGTAACCTGTGAAGCACTGCACTAACGAAACACCCGAGGGAACTCATGAACAACACGGAACAGAAATTCCTCAAAGCCCTGGACGACAAACTCTGGAAAGCCGCCGACAAACTCCGCGCCAACCTGGATGCCGCCAACTACAAGCATGTAGTGCTGGGCCTGATCTTCCTGAAGTACGTATCCGACGCCTTCGAGGAGCGCCAGGAAGAGTTGCTGGAACGGTTCAAGGATGAGAACGACGACATCTACTACCTGCCACCGGAAGACTACGACGGCGACGAGGACTACCAGCAAGCCCTGCTGGAAGAATTGGAGGTACTGGATTACTACCGGGAAGCCAACGTGTTCTGGGTACCCAAGCCGGCCCGCTGGAACACCCTGAAAGAGAAAGCCGTGCTGCCCGTGGGCACCGTGCTGTGGCAAGACGACGCCGGCAACGACGTAAAGCTGCGTTCTGTCTCCTGGCTGATTGACAACGCCCTGGAAGAAATCGAGAAAAGCAACACCAAGCTCAAGGGCATCCTCAACCGCATCAGCCAGTACCAGCTGGAAAACGAAACGCTGCTGGGCCTGATCAACACCTTCTCGGACACCTCTTTCACCAAACCCGTGTTCGAAGGCGAAAAGCTGAGCTTGCACAGCAAAGACATCCTCGGCCATGTGTACGAATACTTCCTCGGCCAGTTCGCCCTGGCCGAAGGCAAACAGGGTGGCCAGTATTACACCCCCAAGAGCATCGTTACCCTGATCGTGGAAATGCTGCAGCCCTACTCCGGCCGCGTGTATGACCCGGCCATGGGCTCCGGCGGTTTCTTTGTCTCCAGCGACAAGTTCATTGAAGAACACGCCAAAGAACAGCACTACGACGCGTCAGAACAAAAGAAGCACATCTCCGTGTACGGCCAGGAATCCAACCCCACCACCTGGCGGCTGGCCGCCATGAACATGGCCATTCGCGGCATCGACTTCAACTTTGGCAAGAAAAACGCCGACACCTTTCTGAACGACCAGCACCCGGATTTGCGCGCCGACTTCGTGATGGCCAACCCGCCCTTCAACATGAAGGACTGGTGGAGTGAATCCCTCGCCGAAGACAGCCGCTGGAAATACGGCACGCCACCCAGGGGCAACGCCAACTTCGCCTGGGTGCAGCACATGATTCACCACATGGCGCCCACGGGCAGCATGGCCCTGCTGCTGGCCAACGGATCCATGAGTTCCAACACCAATAACGAAGGCGAAATCCGCAAACGGCTGGTGGAAGAAGACCTGGTGGAATGCATGGTCGCCCTGCCCGGCCAGCTGTTCACCAACACACAAATACCCGCGTGCATCTGGTTCCTCACCAAAAACAAGGGTGCAAGAAATACGGCGACAGGCAGAGCCTTCAGCAATAGAAAAAAGCAGTTCCTGTTCATCGACGCCCGTAACCTGGGCTTCATGCGGGATCGCGTACTGCGGGACTTTACCAATGACGACATTGCCAAGATCGCCGACACCTTCCACGCTTGGCGCCGGGCAGGAGCCCAAGTGTCGCGGAGTTCAGGGATGGACGAGAGCGAGCAGCGTGTTTATGAAGACATCCCCGGCTTCTGCAAATCCGCCAGCTTGAATGAAATCAAAAAGCATGACTTTGTACTGACACCAGGGCGCTACGTGGGTGCTCAGGAACAGGAAGACGACGGCGAGCCGTTTGCCGAGAAAATGGCCCGGTTAACCGGCCAACTGAAAGAGCAGTTCGCCGAAAGCGACCGGCTGGAGGCGGAGATCAAACGAAACCTCGGGGGCCTGGGCTATGAGCTCTGAACACCCGCTCTGGGACGAAATCCAACAGGGCGAAGGCAAAACGCTGGAGTTCAAACAGCAACTCCCCAAAGGGGAGCAACTGGCCAAAACCCTGGTGGCCTTCGCCAATACCAGTGGCGGAAAGCTGATCATCGGAGTGAATGACCAGCGCCACGTTGTCGGCGTGAAAGGCGACGAGTTTGATTTGATGGACCAGATTGCCTCCATGCTCTACAGCCAATGCCACCCAACGTTGTTACCGAACATCTACCTGGAAACCCTGGAAGACAAAACCCTGATCGTGGTGCAGGTACACCGGGGCAGCCAACTGCCCTATCACCTGAAAAGCCACGGCCGGGACGAAGGCGTGTATGTACGCCTGGGAGCAACGAATCGCCCGGCCAGCCAGGAAATGATCCACGAGCTGGAACGCCAACGCCTGCTGCAAAGCTACGATGAACAAGCCGCCTGGCAGGTGGAACTGGGCGAGCTGGACCTCACGCCTCTCACCCAGGCTTTCGAGAAAGTGGGCAAACCACTCGACACCGCCCGCATGAAAAGCCTCAAGCTGATCCGGGAAGAACAAGGCGCTGATCGCCCTACCCACGGCCTTATGATTTTGCTTGGCCTGTACGAACAGGTTGAAATCAAATGCAGCCGGTTCAAAGGCACCAGCATGGCCGTGTTCCTCGACAAAAAGGAATACCGGGGCGACCTGTTCAGCCAGTTGGCTCAGACCGAAGCCTTCATTAAAAACCATCTGCACCTGAAGGCGGAAATTCTCGGGCTACAACGCACCGAAACCTACGAAATCCCCATTCCGGCCATTCGCGAAGCGTTGGTGAACGCTGTGGTGCATCGTGATTACAGCAATGCCGGACGCGATATCAAAGTTGGCATCTACGACGACGTACTGAACATCGTCTCCCCCGGCGGCCTGCCCAACGGCCTCACTCTGAACGAAGCCCTGAAAGGCCGCTCGGAAATCCGCAACAAAGTGCTGGCCCGGGTCTTCAAGGAGCTGGGTTACATCGAACAATGGGGCAGCGGCATGAGCCGTATCCGTGAGCTTTGCCAGCAGGCGGGCAACCCCAAGCCTGCGTTCAGTGAAAGCGGGGATTTTGTGGATATTGAGTTTTCTAGGGATACCAGCCTTGCAGCTTCAGAGGCCGAAGAAACGGGTGGCTCAATAGGTGGTCAAAAGGGTGGTCAAATAGGTGGTCTAATCCCCGAGTTGACCGAACGACAGCGGGAAGTGCTGGCGCTGATTCAGGAAACCCCGTCCATTTCCCGTCAGGCGCTGGCCGACAAGCTGGACATCAACGCATCGGCGGTTCAGAAACACCTCGACAAATTGAAAGAAGCCGGAGCAATTGAACGGATTGGTGGTACGCGGGGCTATTGGAAGGTGAGAGTATGAGAAAGGATTATGCACGAGGGCTGAATGTGCCATCGCGGAAGCCATTTGCCGAGAGTGACCGGCTCGAAGCGGAGATCAAGCAGAATCTAGGGGGGCTGGGATATGAATGCTGATTGGTGCCGAACTACTTGGGGCGAGCTGATTGAGCTAAAGTACGGAAAAGCACTCCGGGATTACAAAGATGGTTCTGGCGAGTACCCGGTATTCGGTACAAACGGTGCTGTCGGTTCCACCGATAAAGCACTGTGCCCCATTCCCGGTATCGTTATTGGGCGTAAAGGCGCGTATCGAGGTGTACACTTCTCCGAGAGGCCTTTCTATGTCATTGATACAGCCTACTACGTTAATCCAAAGGCAGACTTCAACATAAAATGGGCCTATTACCACTTACTCCATCAAGACATTAACAATCTCGACTCTGGTTCCGCGATTCCATCGACGAGTCGAGAAGACGTTTACCAATTACCAGCCTATGTTCCGCCCCGACCTTTCCAAGACTACATGGTCCGAGTATTGGATAGTTTTAATTCCAAAATCCGGATCAACCACCAAATCAACCAAACCCTCGAACAGATGGCCCAGGCCATCTTCAAAAGCTGGTTTGTCGATTTCGAGCCGGTCAAAGCCAAGATCGCGGCATTGGAAGCAGGCGGCAGCGAGGAAGACGCCCAGCTCGCCGCCATGCGGGTCATTGCTGGTGACGCGCAGGGATGCGCTAATGCCGCGGGAGGCAGGATGCCGGGAGCGGCCAAAGGCGAAGCAGAGCTAACCCGCCTCCAGGCCGAACACCCCGAGCAATACGCCGAGCTCCGCGCCACCGCCGAGCTGTTTCCGTCGGCTATGCAGGATAGTGAGTTGGGGGAGATTCCAGAGGGGTGGGACGTCAAATCAGCGGAGTCTCAGTTTCAAATTACTATTGGAAAAACACCGCCAAGGAAGGAGCCAGAATGGTTCTCCGGGAGCCCAGATCACGTTAAGTGGCTATCGATAAGAAAGATGGGCGAAGGAAATGTCTTTGCAACTGATAGCGATGAGTACTTGACCCAAGAGGCCGTTGACAAATTCAAAATTAAAATTTGCCCTGAAGGCACAGTTCTTCTGAGCTTCAAGCTCACCCTGGGTAGGGTTGTTATCGCGAAAACAGACATGGCCACTAATGAAGCGATCGCCCATTTCAGGATTAGCACCAACAGCCCAGGCAGCTATTGGACTTACCTATGTCTCAGTCAGTTTGACTATTCGACTTTAGGCAGTACATCTTCCATAGCGACTGCCGTCAACTCGAAGACCATCAAACAGATGCCCCTTATAATTCCCGATGTTGCATTACTCCAGTGCTTCGAAAAAATCGTGACTCCCATATTTGAGGGCATATGCAACTACCAGTTAAATAAGGCATCACTCGCAAATTTGCGGGATAGCTTGCTCCCCAAACTCCTATCCGGCGAACTCTCCCTATCCGACGCAGAGGGTCAGCTAGCGGAAGAGGCGGAACCAGCCAATGTTTAAGATCGACTCCACCGCCAACCGCATCAATCCCCTGGAAGTAAAACGCTTCAGCGATCTGGGTTTCACTGAGCGCAAACACCTGCAGGAATGGCTAGAGAACTACCCCCAGGCCCTGACCCAGGGCGACGGCGACGAGCTGCTGATTATCCAGAAAGAGTTCGACGGCTTCGACGATACTCGAGAAAGGCTCGATCTGCTGGCCATCGACAAGGACGGCAATCTCGTCATCATCGAAAACAAGCTCGATGACAGCGGCCGGGATGTGGTGTGGCAGGCGCTCAAGTACGCCAGCTACTGCGCCAACCTGAAAAAGCAGCAGGTGGTGGAGATCTTCCAGCGCTACCTGAACCAGAAAGCCCAGAACGAAGGCACCGCACCCGCCGATGCCGAGAGCGTGTTGCTGGAGTTCCTGCAGGCCGACGATCTGCAATCCGTACAACTCAACACCCTGAAAAGCCAGCGCCTGATTATGGTGGCCGCCCATTACCGCAAGGAAGTCACCAACACCGTACTCTGGCTGAGCCAGTTCGGCGTCAACTGCCAGTGCTTCAAGGTCACGCCCTACCAGGCCGGTGCCGAGCTGTTCCTGAATGTGGAGCAGATCATCCCCACGCCCGAAGCCTCGGACTTTATGATTGGCATGATGGCCAAGGAGGCCGAGGAAAAGAGCGCCAGCAATGAACAAAAGAGCCGGCATACGCTGCGTCTGTCTTTCTGGGAACAAACCCTGGAGGCCTTTGGCCGTAGTAACTGCTCGCTGTTTAACAACATCAGTCCAGCCAAAGATCACTGGTTAAATGCTGGCTCCGGGATCAGTGGCATGGGTTACCAGTTAATCTTTGGCAAAAATGAAGTGCGTGTTGGATTAAGTATGCAAAGCAGCCGTGCCGAGGCGAACCGCTTTGTATTTGACCGACTGCAGACCATGAAACCCCAGATTGAAACTGCTTTTGGTAACGAACTGGTATGGCTGCCCCTACCAGACAAGATTGCGTGCCGTATCCAGTATGAAAAGCCTGTCGATGGCTACAACAAGGCCAACTGGCCCGAGATGATCGAATGGTTGGTGGAGCACATGACCCGGCTGGAAAAAGCGCTGAGCGGGCCGCTGGACAAAGTGCGGCAGGAGCTGAAAACAACAAACTTCAGTAAAGAGCCGGGCATAGAGCATGATGCATAAGCCATTGACTATATTGACTATACTGAGCGGCTTGTAAACAACGACAAGGAACTGTCATGACAGAACAACAAGTAAAAATCTTCACCTCAAGTGATGGCCAGGCGCAGCTTGAAGTGGCGCTTGAGCAGGAAACGGTTTGGCTGAGCCAGGCCCAGATGGGCCAACTCTTCGATACCAGCCCTGAGAACGTTCTGATGCACCTGCAAAACATTTTCAAAGACGATGAATTGGAGGAGCCGGCAACTACTAAGGAATTCTTAGTAGTTCGCCAAGAAGGCAAGCGCCAGGTGCGTCGGCGCATAAAGCACTACAATCTCGATGCCATTATTTCAGTGGGCTACCGGGTCAGCTCCAAACGAGCCACCCAGTTTCGCCAGTGGGCAACGAAGGTTCTCAAAGACCACCTGGTTGAGGGCTACACCCTCAATCAACGCCGCCTGGCAGAACGCGGCATCGAGTTTGAGCAGGCCGTTGACCTGCTGAGCCGCACTCTCACCAATCAGGGCCTGGTATCCAACGAAGGCGAAGCCGTCGCCCGGGTAATCAGCGATTACGCCCGCTCCTGGAGCCTGCTGCAAGGCTACGACGAGCAACAGCTGGCCGAGATCGGCATCAAGCAGCCGGATATGCAGCCGCTGGAGCTGGACGAGGCATTGAAAGCCATTGGCGAACTCAAGCAAACGCTCATGGCCAAGGGCGAGGCCACCGAGCTGTTCGGCCAGTTACGGGGTAACGGCCTGGCTTCTGCGTTGGTGACGATCGAGCAGGGCTTTGGGGACGAACTCTTTTATCCGAACGTGGCCACCCGTGCCGCTCACCTACTGTACTTCGTTATCAAGAACCACCCGCTGGCCGATGGCAACAAGCGCTGTGGCTCGTTTCTGTTTCTATGGTATCTGCGCCGCAACGCCGCTTTGTTGGCGCGGCCGGTAGAACAACTGATTAATGACAACACCCTGGTGGCCTTGGCCCTGCTGGTGGCGGAAAGCCTGCCGGATCAGAAAACTCTGATGATTCGACTGATTGAGCATTTCCTGCTGCTGAAGGAGCCCACCGATGTCAGGCTGAAGGGGAATAAGGACTGAGATATGACGGAAGATCAGCTGGAACAACAATGCCTGGAATGGTTCGCCGAAGGTGGCTGGGAAATCGCCCACGGGCCAGAACTGGCACCGGATGGCGAAGCCCCGGAACGGGCCGACTACCGGCAGGTCTTGTTGCTGGCGGATCTTGAGGCGGCTATTCACCGCATCAACCCTCACCTGCCCCAGAGCGCCGTTGAGCAAGCTGTGGCGGTTGTCCGCAAACCGGAAAGCCTGGATGTGGTGGTCAGCAACCGGGCCTTCCACCGCCTGCTGCTGGACGGTGTGCCGGTTGAGTACAAGCGCGATGACAAGGTGGTTCACGATCAGGCCTTTCTGGTGGATTTTGGTGACCTTGCCGCCAACCGTTTTCGGGCCATCAACCAGTTCACCATCGAAGGCTCCAAGCAACTGCGCCGGCCGGATGTCATCTGCTTTATCAACGGCCTGCCCCTGGCGGTGCTGGAGCTTAAAAGTCCGGGCGCAGAGAATGTGAACATCTGGGATGCCTACAACCAGATTCAGACCTACAAAGACGAATGCGCCGATCTGTTTGCCTACAATGAAGCGGCCATCATCAGCGATGGCTACCTTGCCCGGGTAGGCTCCCTCACCGCCAGCCAGGAACGCTACATGCCCTGGCGCACCCTCAAGCACGAGGACGACAAGCCCCTGCTGGAATGGCAGCTGGAAACCATGGTGCGGGGCTTCTTCGACCGGGAGCTGTTTCTGGATTACATCCGCTACTTTGTGATCTTCGAGACGGATTCCGACAAACTGATCAAAAAGATTGCCGGCTACCACCAGTTCCATGCAGTGCGTGAAGCGGTGAAGGCCACGGTGATCGCCGCACAGGATACAAGCCAGCATGGCATTGGCGAGAAGCGCGCCACTTACGGCGACGAGGTTCTGCCCGGCAGCAAGAAAGCTGGCGTGGTGTGGCATACACAGGGCTCCGGCAAGAGTATTTCCATGTGCTGTTATGCCGGCAAGCTGCTGCAGCAGCCCGAGATGAACAATCCCACCCTGATCGTGGTCACCGACCGCAACGATCTGGACGGCCAGCTGTTTGCCACATTCAGCGCCGCCCGGGAATTGTTGAAGCAAGAACCCGTGCAGGCCGACGACCGGGACACCCTGCGCCGCCTGCTGTCGGAACGGGAATCGGGCGGCATCATCTTCACCACGGTGCAGAAGTTCGCCCTGCTGAACGATGAATCCGGCCACCCGATCCTGAACGACCGCCACAACATCGTGGTGATCTCGGATGAAGCCCACCGCAGCCAGTACGGCCTGAAAGCCACCCTCAAGAAAGACGGCACCTACAAGTTCGGCTACGCCCGCCACATGCGCGATGCCCTGCCCAATGCCTCGTTCATCGGCTTTACCGGCACCCCCATCGAGAGCGAAGACAAAGACACCCGGGCCGTGTTCGGCGACTACGTGTCCATCTACGACATCCAGGATGCGGTGGACGACGGCGCGACTGTGCCCATCTTCTACGAATCCCGCCTGGCCAAGCTGGACATCAACCGCGAGCAGATCGAAGAGCTGTCCGATCAGGTGGAGGAGGTGGTTGAAGACGAAGAAGACGTTGGCAGCCGCGAGAAAACGAAGGGCGAGTGGAGCCGGCTGGAGAAGCTGGTCGGCGCCGGCCCGCGCCTGAAGCAGGTGGCGGAAGACCTGGTAAACCACTTTGAAACCCGCTCCAGCACCATCGACGGCAAGGCCATGATTGTGGCCATGAGCCGGGAGATTGCGGTTCACCTGTATAACGAGATTGTCGCGTTGCGCCCGGAATGGCACGACGACGACCCGGAGAAAGGCGCCATCAAGATTGTGATGACCGGCTCCGCCTCTGACCGCGCCTTGCTGCAACCGCACATCCACAACAAGCAGACCAAGAAACGGTTCGAGAAGCGCTTCAAGGACATTAACGACCCGCTCAAGCTGGTGATCGTGCGGGATATGTGGCTGACCGGCTTCGATGCCCCTTGCTGCCACACCATGTACGTGGACAAGCCCATGAAGGGCCACAACCTGATGCAGGCCATTGCCCGGGTAAACCGCGTGTTCAAGGACAAGCCCGGCGGGCTGGTAGTGGATTACATCGGCATTGCCAACGAGCTCAAGCAGGCCCTGAAAACCTACACCGATGCCAAGGGTAAAGGCACCCCCACACACAGCGCAGAGGAAGCCTACGCCATCCTGCTGGAGAAGCTGGACATCATCCACGGCATGTTTGCGCCCGGCCCCAAAGGTAAGGGATTCAGCTACAGCGGATTCGAGACTGAGCCCCACAAGTATCTGGTGCCCACCGCCAACTACGTGCTCAGCCTGGAAGACGGCAAGAAGCGCTTCCTGGATACCGTGCTGGCCATGAACAAGGCCTTCTCCCTGTGCGCCACCCTGGACGAAGCCCAGGCACTGCAGAAGGAGGTGGCGTTCCTGTCGCAAGTAAAGACGGCCATCACCAAGTTCACCAGCGTGGACAAGAAACTGACCGAGGAAGAGAAGAACACCGCCCTGAAGCAGATCCTGGACAACGCGCTGGTGGCCGAAGGGGTTACCGATGTGTTCGCCCTGTGCGGCCTGGACAAGCCCAACATCGGGCTGCTCTCTGACGAGTTTCTGGAAGACGTTCGGCAGATGCCCTACAAGAACTTCGCCGTGGAACTGCTGGAGAAGTTGCTCAAGGACGACATCAAGGCCAAAACCCGCAACAATGTAGTTCAGGAGAAGAAGTACGCCGACCGCCTGCAGGAGACGCTGCGCAAGTACAACAACCGGGGCATCGAAACCGCCCAGGTGATCGAAGAACTGATCGCCATGGCCAAACAGTTCCAGGAAGAAATGGAACGCGACGCCGCCCTCGGCCTGAACCCGGACGAAGTGGCTTTCTACGACGCCCTCGCCAGCAACGAAAGCGCGGTGCGAGAGTTGGGCGATGAGATTCTGAAGAAGATCGCTGTGGAGATCACCGACAAACTGCGCAAATCCACCACCGTGGACTGGCAGGTGCGGGAGAGCGTGCGAGCGAAGCTGAGGATTCTGGTGCGGCGGACGTTGCAGCGGTACAAGTACCCGCCGGATAAAGCACCGGCGGCAATTGAGCTGATTATGGAGCAGGCGGAAGCCCTGTCTAACCACTGGACGAAGTAATGTATTACTACACCGAGGACTTCGACGGCCAGCTGGACAAGATCGAGATCTACCAGCGCTACCCACTGCTCAAGCCCTTTGTTGGCTCCGACTACGGGCACAATGGGCCCAGGATTCTTTTGATTGCTGAGAGCCACTACCTGCCTCCAGAGAGTACCGTGCATAGGGATCCAGCAAGCTGGTACGAGGGGCATGAGGACGCTCTAACGACAGAAGAACAGAAGTGGATGCGCACCAGGCGAATTCTGAATAAGCCACTGAAAGGCTGGAAAGCCAAGGGTCACGCCATCTACCGAAACATCGAATCGGCTTTGCTCAAGGCAGGCTTGCCGGCCAACGACAGTGTTTTTCGGCAGGTAGCCTTTATGAATGCGTTCCAACGGCCAGCAAAAACCGGGGATACGATAAAGCAGAAGAAACAGGATGTTGAAGTAGCGGCTCAAACGATCAATCAGGTGATTGAGGCCTTGAAACCCGACCACATCGTTTTCGTTTCTACCAAAGCCAAACGAACCGTTGGCAAGCACCTTAGCCAGAGCTCTTCAGGCTTTCACCACCCTGCTTGCCCCTGGTGGAACCGGAAGCAGGACGGTATGAGTAGCAAGCAACGATTCATCGACCACATCTCCAGCCACTGGAACGCCACGGGAGCAGCCTGATGACCTACGACAGCACCTTTGACCAAACCCGCCTCGACCAGCTGGCACAACAGCACCTGGGCGGCACCAACATTAGCGGGCGGATACTGTTCTTCGGAGACCCCGAGGAGAACCGGTTGGATCTGGCAACCTGGCAGCTGGATAACGACGAGGACTACGAGGCAATCAAAGGCTCAGACTTCAAGCTGCACATGATGGAACTACTGGACACCTTGCTGACCTATCGAGCACAGCACGAGCGGCCAAATGCTGGACAAGGCGCTATTCATATAAAGAGCGGCACCCTGACAATCGAGTGGTTGCCGAGAGACGCCGTTGAAGCGATGAGAGATGAAAATATAAAAGGGGGCTAGGGAGTGCAACGGGGTAGAACCAGTCGGCATGTTGTCGTGACCTCGGGCAATCTACTTAACTTTTGTACTGAAACGACAAAGCATTAATAGAACCGCCTTGGTACAAGGCCCGATCTACAAGCAGGGCATGTTCCACTACGAATACCGCACCTGGCCAGAAATTGCCGTGCGTGAGGCGCTGATGAATGCCTTTTGCCATGCCGATTTGCGCATAGCGGGGCCCGTGATGGTTAAGCTCTATGCCGACCGGTTGGAAATCAGTAATAACGGCGGGTTTATTGCCGGAATCACTCCTAACAATATTCTCCACCACCAACCGGCTGCCAGAAACCCTTTGCTGGTTGAAGCCCTTACCCGGCTGCGCCTGGTAAACCGCAGCAACCTCGGTATTAACCGCATGTTCTCCGCCTTGCTAATGGAAGGCAAAGAGCCACCCCAGATCCGGGAAATTGGCGAGTCAGTTCAAGTCAGCTTTCCCAAACGGGAGTTGAACGCCACCTTCCGTCTGTTTGTGGCGGAGGAAAGTGAACGTGGGCGTACTTTGGGCGTGGATGAGCTGATGCTGCTGCAGTATCTGCTCCAGCATCCGGAAATAGACACCAATACTGCCGCTAACCTGTGCCAGCGTGGCGAAGCAGAGATGCGCGAAAAGTTATCCACAATGGAGTCGGCTGGCTACATCGAACATGGTGGTACCGGCCGGGGCGCCTACTGGTGCATCCAGCCAGAGCTCTACAACCGCCTGGCTGACGACGGCCACAGCGAAGCCCGCCGCCGTATTGGCTGGGATGCCGCGAAAACCCGGGTGCTCAGTATTCTGATGGAACGTGCGAAGCGCGGTGAAGAAGGCTTGAGAAATGCTGAAGTGCGCAAAATCACCAAGTATTCCCGTAATCAAGTAACCACGCTGATGAGGGAGTTGGCCGCAGAAACTGGCCGGGTCAACCAGTCAGGTCACGGTGCAGGCTCTCGTTATTACTGGGAGGCAGACAACAGGGAATAGCCCAACCAATGCTTTACGTGCAATTAAGAGTGCAATTTATCCAATATTTGCAATTACAATTACAATTGCACTGCATGTGCACTGCATGCAATTCGTGCCCAGTGAACTTATTAAGGATGTGACGCGTGATGCCATTTGATCATTGGGCTTGGTGTTCCGGAGCTTCTACGGGGTTCGGTTTGGCCGTTTCACGAATTTGGTTTTAACCCAATCTTCCAGGCGATCTGCTTTGAAGTAAGCAACTCCGCAGATAGTTAGTACCACCAGAACAAAGCTGGCAAAGCCAATCAGTGTTGCAGATAGATCGATCACAGAGAGATCTCCTTCTGTTGTGTGGTTGGAACACAGCTCCCATCAGGCAGCCTCGGACTGCCTTTGCTCTTTTGCGACAGAGGCAATCAGGTGCCTGGAGCATCCCAGTATTTCCTGAATCTCACTGTAGCTATGGCCAGTGCGCAGCAGGCTGGCCACATGCTGACGGCGTTTGATATCAGGTTGCCGCCCACGATATTTACCTTCCGCCTTTGCTTTACCTATCCCTTGGGACTGACGCCGGCGGCGATCTTCGTAATCTTTACGGGCCACGGCGGCCAGCATATCGAGCATCATAGAGTTCACCGCTTGCAGGATTGAGTCTGTGAAACCGGTTTCATCCTTCCGATCCAGGGCCAGCCAACTTGTGGGAAGTTCGGGTGAAACAATCGACAGCCGCTTGGCGCTCAACCTTTGTTTCAGGCTATCCCAATCTCTCTGTTTCAGGCGGGCAAGTCGGTCAATCTGTTCCACCAGAACAATATCGCCTTCACCGGACTCGGCAATCAGTCTCATCAGCTCCGGCCGGTGCAATGTGGCGCCGGAAACGTTCTCGGTATAGAAAGCTGCGATCCGGTGGCCGTGCTGTTCGGCAAATTGAATCAATGACTCTTTGGCCCGATCGGCGTTCTGCTCCTGGGTTGATGCTCTCAGGTAGGCTCGGATAAACATTTTCTTTCTCAGTCTGCTATAGATGGTTCCGTGAGGCCGGTCTGTTTTAGATGGTTCTTTTGGTTATCTGCGGAGCTGGTTACCTGGTTCTGTTGATGTGTACCTTAAAGGAACCAGCGAAACCGGCTTACGCTGCACGATCGATCATTGGTGGAATTCTGATCGATGTACGTCTGCCATCAGTCATGGCCTCAAGCGCTTCATCATCGAGATCAGGTATCTGCAGTGGCGATCCGTGGCAGCAGACTCGTGGATAATCCGAAAACCGGAAAACGCCATGAGGGATGTCATCGTCATCATCCAGCCAGTGCCGGAGAGTGAGGTCGATACACCAGCCATCCGGTAATTCGATCCAACAGTGCGGCATTGTTTCCATTTGGGTTCGCCGGTCTTTCACATAACCCACACGACATTGATGATACACCTCCGCGCGTGACAGCAAATTGCTGATGGCGAATGTCAGTCCTGCACTGCCCAGAGGCTGATCCTCCAAAGGCCAGAGTGCGATCTCCAATTCTTCATGCCAAATACTCATTCCATCCACACCGCTTCGGTTTTAGTGGGTCAATCGTGGGCATAGCCGCAAGTCAGTCTTGAGTCATGACGCCCATTCAGGTTCTAACAAAATCATCGCATGAAAAGGTGAAAATGCAAGTCCTGGTAAAATGATTTTTATATAAAAATCAATAGTTTGTTCTGACGTAACAAAGTTGTGCTAGTGTGCTATCAGTGCAGTTTTACAGCGGTGAAATCGTGGTGATAATTACTGTTGGCGGATCGATTGCCATTTCCCGTAACCAGGAGACATGAGCTTTGAGAGAGTTCTACGTTCGTTATCGAGACAGGGACACTTTGCCCGATCGGCTTGAGCAGTATGCCTCAGATCTGGGTATTGCCCCCGAGCAGCTCATTCGCCGATTCATATCGGAAGGTTTGGCGAAGGTTGAAGGCTCTACCGGGCCTGCGGAGCCAGGAAAATCGCTCGAAGATTTTATGGCGAGGAACGGTGTTAGGAGGACGGATCGGTAGGTTTGCTGCACCGGTTCGGTAGGTTTGTTGCACTGGTTTTGGCCCCTGGGACTATCAATAGGACAGTACGGCGAACGAATCGCTCCTTGTGTCATGCGAAAGGTGCGGAGATTTGGCTGAAAATTGATCAAGGTTGTGCAGCTTAGAAAGCGGTAGGTTTGTTGCACCGGTTCCAATGGCGTTCGAGCGGTGGCCACGGCCAGAAAAAAACAGCCAGGCTCTTTTCACATAACTATCTATGTGAAAAAAGAGTCGGGATTTTTCACAAATAGGAACAAGGGCCAATCCTGCCCAGATGTTCTGATTAAAAACTTCTTGGGGTTTTTCACTATTTGTGAAAATTTGCTTCCTATTTTCGCTTGCCACGTGCAGCGGTTAAGAGCCTGCCTGCGAGCGCGATCAATTTTTCACAAATAGTGAAGAACCAGGTGTGGTTTTTTCGCGATTGCTAAGAAGGTTTGCGGGGGTTTTTTTGAAGCTGTTGATGATCTCACGGGCTGGGCTACTGCCAGAAAAACTGCCCCAACTTCTCCACACTACTATCTATGTGGAGAATTCCCGGGAATTCTCCACAAATAGCAGACCGTTTTGGAACTCCCAAGATTTGCCCGAAAACAGGCTAGTTGTTTCATTGTTCCGCAGTGGGGGCCACTCCGAGATTTTTCCGTTACCAGTGAATCTCCGGTCGGATCGAATCCTGAGCATGTGCTTTGCTAGAGTCTTTTATCAGACTGTTTTGAGCCTGTGAGTTGGGCCAATCAGCTTGAGCGGCGGACTCTTGCTCCAGAGGGTCTCAGAAAAGACTGTTAAGAGCCTGGAAGCGATGTATAAACTCGTGGAGTCTCACAAAAGTCCTTTTCGAGACCAACCAATGAGGTAGTTGCACTGCGTGACGAATGAACTCGCTGACATCGATCAGAGACTGGCTGAAATTTTCTTGCCCTGCCCATCGCATGGAAAGGAACTTTGTCTCAGTACGCGGGCAGACTTCACCGGGAAGCGGATGGCAAGCAGGAGGTGACCATTTACGACTACCTGGATACAGGGTTACCCATGCTCGGGCGGATGTTCCGGAAGCGGGAGAAGGGCTACAAGGCTATGGGGTATCAGTTCTCTGCCGCATCCGGGCAAAAGCGGTTACTGTAATTACAGTAAATCGTTTCGCGGCCCTGCTGACGAATACAGAGCCAGGTAAGCTCAGGCACGAGACACCCAAAATCTAAATACGGCCGCTGGCTTTGCTGTAAACATCGCCGCGCTCACGTCGCCCTACCGCAATAACTGTCACGAGAATCTCGCCATCCTCGACCTGATAGACCAAACGATACCCGACGCTCTTCAGCTTTATTTTGTAACAGCCTGAGAGTCCGGAGAGGGCATCCGCTGGTACGTGAGGATCATCGAGTCGTTTGGTGAGCTTTTTCTTGAACTGGTCCCGAATGGCCGGTGCAAGCTTTTTCCATTCCTTCAGGGCTGAGGGCTTGAACGCAAGGCCATATTTAAAGCTCATTCAGGTCAACCCGGATGCTTGGTTCTGAACGGCGTTCTTTCACAATAGCAACCAATTCTTGATCATCCAGTCTATCAAGCATGGCTTCGTAGATTTCAGCCGGAACGCAGTAAAACGCAGGCTTGTTCCGGTTTAAAACGGCAATGGGGAAGCCTTCACCAGAATCTACCGCTGCCATAGGGTTCTTTTTGAGTTCTGAGATGCTTGCAGTAACTTCTGAGTAGATTTGATGGGTCATGTGATTACTCCAGAGACCTTTTAACAGGTCACATGATGATAGCGAATACGAGTTTTTGCAAGTGAAAAGACTGATTAAAAGGTCTCGGATCGCTGTGCCGATCTCGATGATATGACCGTCATTTTTTCAGAAAACTTTTCCTCTCAGTTTCACACGACAAAGTGCCTATTTTGTTGAAGCTCTTGATGGTCTCTCGGGCTGGGCCAGGAAAAACTGCCAAGTTCTTTCCACAAATAGGAGACCAGGGTCTGATTTTACCGGGGAGCGGATGGCAAGCAGGAGGCGACCATCTACGATTCCCTCACTTAGACGTTTTGTAGACGCTCTCCGGTCATTAGGTCCTTGTCGAATGTGTAGCGGTGCATCATTGGATTGTTGTAGCAAATCCCGATTATCCGACTGCTTGTTAATCCCCTTTGTTCCAGAAAGACTGAGCTCTCAAGGCCATACTTATCATTGCACACAGGGCAATTGGCAGAAACTGTAACAACCGAGAGGTGTCGTTCGGTGCTTGATGGGTTGTTCGCCCCGACGCTGGTAATTTCGGCTATACAGACACTACTTAATGGGGGTATACGGATTTAATGGTTGATGGGGCACCTTCACCCCATCAATCTGATACCACCCTCAGATGGTTGATAGATCGACTCCGTAGTTGAGTTCCTCTGCGAAGTCCGGCAGTCCGTAACCGATGGTTTTCTTGTAGAAAGGAGAGACCTTCGCAGTCGGTGCCTTCTTCTTGTGCTTCGTGGTGTAGAGCATTCGTGCCCGCATCACCTCGAAGGAGTAACCGCGCCCTTCACGGTTCTTGTCCTTGGCCAGTCGGTTGATGGACTCCGTGTAAGCGTTGGTGACGGGCATGTCCGTCTCGAAGTAGGTCATGGTCTCTTCGCGCCAGTTTCCCACTGCCCTGACCAGATCGCTCCAGACTTCCTTTTGGCCCTTCGGGATGGTGGCTATCCACTCGTCCAGGGCGGCTTCTGCCTGGAGCCGTGTGGTGGCGTCCCAGATGCCGTAGAAGCGCTCCTTGTGCTCGTAGGCGGCCAGCAGTTGCGGGAACGCGCCTGTCCAGGTCTCCATGATGAGGCGCTCCCGGTCTGAGACTTCGTGAGCGCGCTTCAGCAGGATTTTCCGGTCTCCCTTGAGAGTCCGGCTCTGGGACGGTTTCAGCTCCTTTCTGAGGCCCTTGCGCACTCTCTCTAGGGCATCGTTGGCCATGCGCACCACATGGAACTTATCGACTACGATACGGGCCTGGGGCAGCACAGCCTTGACCGCTGCCCGGTAGGGGTTCCACATGTCCATGCTGACGATCTCGACCTTCTGCCGGTCTTTCAGCTTCATCAGGTAGTTGGTCACCACGTCCTGGCGGCGGGTGGCCAGCAGGTCGAGCAGGGTTCGCTCCTCAATGTTGGTCAGAATGCAGCGGTAGCGCTTGTTCAGGTATAGCTCGTCAATGCCCAGGATGCGGGGCGTCTCGAAGCGGTGCCAGCGCCCCAGGAACTCGGCGCGGGCGTTGAAGATGTCGCGCACCGTCTTCTCGTCCAGGCCGGTCTGTGCCGCCACAAAGGTGTAGGGGTGGTTGAAGGATTCCTTCTCCACGTACTCATGCAGCCGCAGTGTCATACGGAATCCGTCCACCATCTCCGGTAGCTGGGGCCTGAATGTTGTCTTGCAGGCCCGGCAGGTGTATCGGCGGCGGACCACCCAGAGAGTGACCCGCTTGCCGTGGATGGGCAGATCACGATAGGGAACGTCACGCTTGCCGAACCGTACGAACTCACCCTGCACGCCGCATTCCTCGCAGGCGATGGGATCGGGCACGTCCACCTGGAAGTGCATTTCGTCGTCGGTTGATTTGCAGCCCAGTACTTGGTATTGCGGCAGGTGAAGGATGTTGTCGGGAAGTTCGGTCATGGTGTTGTATAGGCGTAGGTGTCAGTCAGATCCATCCGACTCGGCATTGGTGTTTGCTTTTTTACCCAACAAGCTGCTGGAAACGAAAAGTAAGGCACCGAGGACAATTGCAATATCAGCCAGGTTGAAGGCCGGCCAATGCCAGTCTCGCCAATAGAAATCAAAGGAATCTACAACATAGCCGCGAAAGACCCGGTCAATCAGGTTGCCCATGGCGCCACCGAGGATAAGACTGTAAGCGATGGCTTCTCCTTTATGACGATTTTCAAGGATCAGCTTGATCAGAAAAATCGAGACCACTACCGCGATTCCGATAAAAAAGTAGCGCTGCCAGCCTCCACCATTCGCAAAAAGACTAAATGCGGCACCGGTGTTCCATAGGTGCACCCAGTTAAAGAACGGGGTCACCGAAACATACTCGCCATAGGCCATTGATTGCTGCACCAGCCACTTTACAGCCTGATCAGACGCTGCCAGCAGGCCCGATATGGACAATAGGGCATACGGCGAGAGCTTTTTGCCAATAATGAGCATTATTTAACCTTTCAACGCCAAAATGCGTCTGGCACCGTTAAGTACAATGCCCCCCGCGATGGTGCCGATAATCAGATCCGGATAATTGGAACCGGTCCACGCGACCAGGGCACCGGCAGTGATGACGCCCAGGTTGACACCACGTGGGCCGACCATGCCATATTCTCATCACGGCGTAACGACACGTGCCTGGATGGTGTCCGGAGCCAGGCAACGGCCGCTGTCGTGGCAGGCCTGGACCCGAACTTCAGCGGTCAGTTGGCCACCAGGCACTTCCTCGAGGAGGGTAGCTTTGATGATAGTGCCATCGTCATAGACGGTCCAGGGCTCGTCGCCGAGCCCGCTGTCGATGTTACGACCAAGCGGGTAGTCGACTTTCAACGGCAAGGGCCCTCTCGCGCTCACGGAAAGCTCCGTGGGGATTAAGAAACCCAGGGATGCGGGATTGGCGTTCACGTGCCAATCGCCGTCGATCAAAAGCGTCACTCGAATACTGTCCTCTGCTTCTTGCACAGCATCGATCTCGATCAAATCGGCGGTGGTTTCTGCCGTACCGGTTGTCTCGGGACCGGCTACTGCATCTTCAGTTTTGGGATCGACGGCTGGCCACTGCCATGCCAACAGTGTGCCCACCACCGCCAAAGCGCCCAGGCCAGGCACCAGCCAGCCGAGAATCCGGGATGTATTCTTGCGCATAATGTCAGTCACCTCCAGTTTTTTGCAGAGCCGACGCGAGCGTGTCCGCCATAAACAAGTCGGGCAGCCGCTTCACCGGCTGTCCGCGACCGTCGAGCACCACCGCAAACGGCAGGCCGGCGCCGCCGAACTCGCGTAGATAACGTTGTAGGCGCTCATCGGGCCGTGTCAGATCGGCGCGCAGAGAGAGAGCGTTGACCGCGCGGACAGCCTCGACTACGCGCCGGTTGCGGTAAACGGTCTGTTCGAGCACTTTGCAGTTGATGCACCAGTCGGCGGTGAATTCAATCAGCGCCGGCCGCTGTGCAGCGCGAGCATCGGCCAGTGCCTGCATAGTCAGCGGCTGCCAATTCAAGGTATCGGTTCCGACGCGATCTGGCTGCGGCCAGTTCGTGAGTGCAGTGGTCACCGTGCCAGCCAGTATAAGCGCCAGTACCAAGCGTGCCCGGAGATCGGGGCCGGCCCATAGCGCGCGCAGCAGCCAGAAAGTAAGCACAGCGGCCCAGGCCGTCCATAGCAGCGGCCCCAGACTGCGCGGGAGCACAGTGGCTGCGAAGAATACCGCTCCGGCCAGCAGGACCAAGCCCAGGAATTGATGGATGCGAAGCAGCCAGGCTCCGCCGCGGGGTATCCGGGCAACCAGGCCAGGGCGGACCAGCAGGATCAGGTAGGGTAGCGCCAGGCCCACACCGACCGCCAGGAAAATCGCCACGATGGCGGCTGGCGACTGGGTGAGGGCGAAGGCGAGTACGCCACCCAGAAATGGTCCGGTGCAGGGAGTGGACAGCACCGCCGCCAACAGGCCCGCAAAGTAAGGCTCGGCGTAACCCGCCCCCCGGATACGGTAGACCCACTGCGGTGGCTGAAACCCGCGCCCGGCCAGGCTCCAAACACCGAGGCCGGCGAGCACGGCAGCGAGCATCAACCGGAATGAAGCAGAGTGAAACAGGGCGCCCCAGGTCCAATTTAACCAAGCAGTGGCCACCGCCAGTGCACCGAAAAACGTCAGTGTTCCGGCCAGCAGCGCAGCGCCAGCCAGTAAACGTCGCCCGGGCCGATCACCGACCACTCGACTGATGCTGCGTAGCTTGATAGGCAGCGCCGGCAATACACAGGGCGTGAGATTGAGGAGCACGCCGGCCACCCCTGCCAGCAACAGGTACTGCCAGAGGCTCACTGTGGGGACTCCATTCACTTCAGCGCCAAAATGCGTCTGGCACCGTTAAGTACAATGCCCCCCGCGATGGTGCCGATAATCAGATCCGGATAATTGGAACCGGTCCACGCGACCAGGGCGCCGGCGGTGATGACCCCCAGGTTGATCACCACGTCGTTGGCCGAGAATATCCAGCTTGCCTTCATGTGCGCCCCGCCTTCCCGATGTTTGGATATGAGCAGCAGACAACTGGTATTGGCAATCAATGCGACGAATGCGATAGCCATCATCACCAGCGATTCAGGCTCACTACCGAATACAAAGCGCCTCACGACCTCTACGAGTACGCCAACAGCCAAAACCAGTTGGACCACACCAGCAACGTGCGCAACACGGACCTGCCTTTTCACGCTATGCCCAACCGCATAAAGAGCGAGTCCGTACACTGCCGCATCAGCAAAATTGTCCAGGGACTCTGCAATGAGTCCAGTTGACTGAGCCATCAGACCGGCAGTAATTTCCACCACGAACAGAAGTGCATTGATGCCGAGCAACCAGCGCAGGGTCCCGGATTCTTGCTTAGCAGAAGCTGCCGAAAACTCGGCGGCCTTGATGGTCTCCGGATTTGCAGCGACGGTTTCCTGAAGCGAGGCGCCTAGCCCCAAGGTCTTCAGTTTCGAGGTGACGGGCTCGACCTCGCCGTCATGCACGACCTTCAGCCGGCGGTTCGACAAGTCGAAGGACAGCGCCCGAATCTCCTCAAAGCCGTTCAGGGCTAGGCGAATCATTCGTTCTTCTGATGGACAGTCCATCTTCGGCACGGCATAAACACTGACCCATCTCCCTGGCGCCTCGGAGGAGGCCTGTATATCGGTATCCGCTGCGGACGTTGCATCACCGCCACAGGCGCCACCACAGGATTTGCTCATAATACGACTCCACTTGAACAATGTTGTGGTACCATTTAAAACTATAAAGCTACTATAATGTCAATAGAGTAAAGAATCCGTTGGGGAGGAGGCTGATGCGCATTGGTCAGTTGGCGCAGTTGGTAGGGGTCGAAACACAGACGATCCGCTTCTATGAACAGCAGGGCTTGTTGCCGCCGCCTGATCGGCAGGACAACGGTTACCGTGTCTATACCGAGAAGCATGGTAAGGGGCTGGCCTTCATCCGTCGCTGCAGAATCCTGGGCCTGTCACTGGCTGAGATTCACGAACTACAGAGCTATCAGGACGACCCTCATCAGCCTTGTACCGCCGTCAACACCTTGCTCGATGATCACATCTCTCATGTGCGGTCGCAGATAACCGCTCTGCAAGCGCTTGAGAAACAACTCGTTTCACTGAGAGCGAGTTGCAACGATGACCTGGAAGTTGAGGCGTGTGGGGTTCTTGCTGGAATTAGCGAAGGAAACATGCACCAACAGTAGGTGAAGCATCAACCAGATAATCCGATGAGATGCCGGTCTGTCTCACTCTCATGCAAAGGTAAGATCAACCATTTAATCCGCTTACCCCTTAATGGAAGCCTGATCGAATCAACAATAGTGATCTTCCGAGTAATCAGGCGCAGGATCTTCAGTGTTGGTGCTATGAGCATCAGATCTGCTGCCAGCAGGACAGCGAACAGGGCAACCAGCCAGGGGTCATTCGGGTGAAAAAGGTAGATGTACCCGATAGCCAGTGGGAGCAGCAGAAACACCACGACCAGTGCAGACAAGGCAGATAGCCCGCGTGCCTTCTGCGTCCTGAAGAGAGGGTTCGCGATGCTCAGATACCAGGGGGGGCGGCTGATTTTCTCTGTTTTATATCGGATTGTTGAGTAGTCGGAGCCAATATCGCCAGTCGATTCATCACCGCCGGCTACACCATTATCACCGGTGGTCGCATCATCTGATGTGACGTAAAAGTGTGCCTCCTTGCCCTTGACCCCCTTTACGTACTCAATGTGAGGAAACTTCGTAAGTCTATATTGGGACAGTTCGGTTTGAAGGCGGCTTCGGTTTGAATTGAGTGCTGCCATGAAGTCCTGAAGCCACTTGCGATAAGTTTTGTCGTCTCTCTTTCGCTCCTCATCTGAGCTCGTGTCGCATTCCCGAATCTGTGTCGTGGTCAGATAATTGTGACGGGAGAGATGAGAAATACAGTTCATGTAAAACTCGTTTTTCTCTCTGCTTTTTCCGCATAGCTCGTCCTCAAGGATCTCAAAGCACCGGCCCAGGAAGGATGCCTGTCTCTCATTAACGCTTTCCGCCAAAGAATTCATAGCCTGTTGACCCCTGTATTTCCGGAATTTCCGGAATGGAACGAATAACTGCTTGTTTTTGATGATTATCCGACTTGACCGAAGACAACTCAACTTAACAGAGAGAGTTGTCGCCACGTGAAGGAAAGGAGATCAGAAATGGCAGTGGATACGAGCAACGATGGGCTGAGAGTCCCCTTCGGGCTTAGACAGGGGCGGCTCTACCCGCCTCAGGGTACCGAAAGGGGGTTGGCGTGCGAATGCGTGTGCCCGGGCTGCGGCAGCGCTCTGATTGCTAACCAGGGTGAACGGAAGCGGCCTTACTTTTCGCACCATCAGTCACGGGAATGCCTTGGCGGATACGAGAGCGCCGTTCACCTGATGGCCAAGCAGATAATTGATGATCGCAGATACATTGTGATTCCGGAGTTCCGGCACAGTATTGGGAAAAAAATGCCGACCGGAGACGTTCTGTCAGAAGAAATTGTCGTCCCCGGTCGAAGACTGGAGTTTGTCGACGTCCGGCTGGAGCAGACAGTGGATGGCTTGAGACCCGATGTGATTGGTGTGACCAGCGATGGAATCGAAATACTCATCGAGGTCTATGTCACCCATGCCGTCACCGGAGACAAACGGGAGCGATTCGCGAAAAAGAATCTGGTTGAACTGGACCTGAGCATGCTGCCGCAAGACCTGGTGACAAACGAACAGCTGTTCGCCGAAGAGGTGCTATCCGAAGCCAGCCGCGAATGGATTTCCTGCCAGCTGTACCGCGAGGAAATTAAGGCCGCTCACCAGACACTACATGAGAAGGTGAAGCGGTTCATTACCGAGCATCGGGCCGGCGTTGAACAGGCAAAGATAGAGCGTCAGCAGCGCCGATTAGCTGAACAGGCCGCAGAAAAGAGGAAGGTCGAGATAGAAAGCCGTAAATCCCGGCTTCGCGAACAATATAGTCGCCAACTTGAACAGCTCCAGACCCAGACATCCGATCAGCAACGTCAGGAACCGCGGCTGGATAGCGGTACATTACAAGCTATCGCTCAGCGCCTTCGGCGTGATGAGCTGCCAGCAGCACTGGCCCACGAACAAAATGGAGACTGGATTTTCAGGGTCCACCGCACCGTCTGGCAGGCGTTTATCTATGAACGGTTTATCCAGGGTAATTCTCGGAACAGTTTGCGGGCCAACGATGTGAAGCGAGCCGTTGTGCGAGAGTTTGGTCTGGTGGAGTGGATCGCGGAGCTTATCAAACTGAAGCATAAGCAAAAAATCCAGGGGTGCAACAGGGGCCAATGGTACGGAAAAAAGGGTGTCTGGTTTTTCACCGATGCCGAGAACCGGATGATCCCGAGTCCTTATCTTTTGGTTCTGAACTACCTCAAAAGGCTGGCTCGCGAAGGGCTGCTGACGCTGGAGCATCGAGGAGGGGATTCTTTCACCGTAAAATTCGATTCATTTTCAGCTCTGGACGGCTATAGAGCCGAACAGGCGGAGAAGGCACGACTTGTAGAACTGGAAGGGGAGAACGCCGCTCTCGAACTGCGAAAACCGGTCCGAGCTGAGCCTGAATGGCAACGGCTGGCTGAAATCGAGAGGAGGAAAAAATATACCGAAGACAACGAAAAACGAATCGCGCACCTGCTCGCCCTGGTCAACTCTTTGTTCGTCAAAAAGGGCGTGAAGGATGTGAAGCGGTGTAACCATTGTAGCCACTTTCAGGAGCTTACTGATGGTGATTCCTGTAAGGAGTGCAACTGCTCGAAGCTATGGGATATTGAATTGACCAGCTCGTATCTGGAGACACTGCCGCACCGGTTGCGATGTTTACCATTGTTTCCGCCAATGGGAGCAGGTCGCAGAGAGCATGGCTGATAGGAAATGTCATGATTTAGCCCTCTTTAGAGGGTGAGGGCCTATAAGTATGGCTCACAAGACTGACTTCTGCCCGCTGAAGGGTTTAGCAGAGGTCGCAAAGCGAACATTCGAAGTGGTGCCCAGAGCGCCATCTTCCAGCCGTAAAAGGCCAGGGATTTCGTTGAGACCGAAACCCAGCTACTGCGCCGTTTTCACAAACTTCAGCCTATCAAACTCGCCAGTTACTACGCGTCTGTTAAGTAAAAGTATTTGAAGGCTTCTCGATCACTCTACCTTTAGATTTTGCTGGTATTGCAGCATTTGCTCCATCATCAGCTGCATTTGATCCATGCGCTCCTGCATCATCTGAATTTGTTGCTCGTTAGACAGACTACCACCATTCTTTGATTTACCGCCGCCGTTCATCATGTGCTGACCTCCCATCATGCCGTTTTGTCCACGCATCATGCCGGGGCCCATCATACCGTGATGCATAAAACCCATTTGCTCTTGCATCGCCTCCCTGTGTTCTCGCATCAATCGTTGCCGTTCTTGCGGTGAAGCTTCATCAGGAATGCGTTGCATCAGCTGGTTCATGTGAGACCAGTTCTGGTGCATCTGTTGCATTTGCTCCTGATCCATCATCATGCCAGGACCATGCCCTTGCCATGAGCCTTGATCACCATGCGCTAGCACGAATGCAGGAAAAACCAACAACGCAGCGGTTGCTGTAAGTCCTTTAAATGAAATCATAAAGTTTACCCTCGAAATAAAATTAGACGTCCACACCATCGCACTTATCATTGTAGATCTTTATCCAGACAAACGCCGATTTTGACGACTACTAGTGTAGATTAGTTATTGACCCTGTAGTGGCTACAGGGTTTTAAATTGCATCATTTGTACGAAAACCGGAGCCGAGAAAATGAGCAAACCCTGCAATGGGCAGTGTGGTAGTGAAGACTCTGTCGTAGATGACAAGTTTCAGGGACGCGCCACCGCCGAAACAGGTAGCCAGCTAAGCACCTACAAAATACCAAAAATGGATTGTCCCTCGGAAGAGCGAATGATTCGAATGGCACTGACTGGCGTTGAAAACATTCAGTCGCTGTCATTCGATTTATCGGGTCGTACATTGGAAATTATCCACCATGGAGAAACCGGTCCTATTACCAGCAAACTGGAAAACCTGGGCCTGGGTGCTTCCTTGCAGCGGACAGAAGACGCCAGCGCTGAATCCGTCAGAGCGGCTGAATCTTCTAAGGCCAACGAAAGCGAAGAATCCGGCACTTTATGGATACTGCTGGCAATCAACGGCCTGATGTTTCTGGTCGAGATGACGATGGGCCTGATCGCCCAGTCCGCTGGCCTGATTGCAGACTCGCTAGACATGCTTGCCGATGCCGCCGTCTACGGTCTCGCACTTTACGCCGTTGGGCACGGCATCAAAATGCAGGTCAGAGCGGCCCATGTGGCAGGCATCCTCCAGCTTATCCTTGCCGCTGGGGTATTGGTTGAAGTTAGCAGACGTTTTCTGTTCGGCAGTGATCCTCAGTCGTTAATGATGATGGCCGTCGCCTCTGTTGCTCTCATTGCGAATATCAGTTGCCTGCTCCTGATCGCAAAACACCGTGAAGGCGGTGCTCACATGAAAGCCAGCTGGATATTTTCAGCCAACGACGTGGCCATCAACCTGGGGGTAATACTTGCGGGGCTGCTCGTTGCCTGGACCGGGTCCAACTACCCAGATCTGATTATTGGCGGAATTGTCGGTGCCATCGTATTGATGGGTGCCAAACGCATACTGGCACTGAAAGGCTGAACCATTCGGAGTCAAATGGTCGATTATTGGCCCGTCGTTGGCAATTCAGGGGGAGTAAACATCGATGCACAGTGAATTGAAGGCGTCCGATCTTACGGAGCTTGAGGCGACACGCAGGGCGGAAGGCGCAGGCGATTTCCAGACAGCCTTCACCCATCTGGAACGTGCCCATATCCTCAGCCAGAGGTATGCTCTGGCGCACGCTGCAACCCACTTACGGATGCTCAGACTGGGTTGGCGAACAAGAGACGTTCGTGAAGTGCTGGGGCAGTCTATTCGAACCATTGCCGCCCTGGTCTTTTCCCGAATTTGGGTTCCGTTGGGAAACACTGGTGCAAACATCAGCGCATTTGCACCCATGCCGGTGCCCGAGGATTTGGCAGTGGTGCTTTCGGAGGCGGAGGGAAGGCGTGACTAGAATGTTCGCTTTTGTTTACGACTGAAGGAGCCTGATCGAAACCCGAAGGTGTTCATCAACCGGATCTGCCAGGGTCTGCAACATCCAGCGACCAAGGAGCCAAGTTACGCATTTAGATCTCAATACTCTCGGCTATCTCCAGAGCATCCTCAACCTCCACACCAAGGTACCGCACGGTGCTCGACATATTCGTGTGTCCCAACAGCAACTGAACGGCTCGAAGATTTTTGGTCTTCTTGTAGATCAATGTCGCTTTGCTGCGTCTCATTGAATGGGTTGCGTAGACTGAAGGGTCAAGTCCGATGCTGGTAATCCACTTTTTGACAACACGAGCGTATTGGTGAGTAGTGATATGGTCGAACTTTCGCATCCGGCTCGGCCACAAATAATCCATACCCGAAAGTCCGCGCAACTCGATCCATGCCTCGACCGATTCGCGCGTCTTTTTGGTTATCTCAAACTGAACAGGCTGACTAGTCTTCTGCTGGATGACTTGCGCCCGGTCCAGAACCTCACCGTTTCTGGAAATATCTCGAACCAATAGCTTTACCAAATCGCAGGATCGGAGTTTGCAGTCAATTGCCATGTTGAACATCGCCAGCTCGCGGATGTTCTCTGCAATCTCCAACCGAATCCGGATAGCCCATATTTGTTCGAGTTTGAGCGGCAGCTTCTGGCCAACGAGCTTTCCCTTGTTCCAGGGAGCTTTGCTGATAGGAAATGTCATGACGTGGCCCTCTTTGGAGGGTAAAGGCCTTTAAGTATGGTTCAGAATATTGTTTTCTGCTGGCCAGCCAGGTCGCAAAGCGAACGTTCAAATTTTGGACAGTGCTCGCGTTGACCAGAGCCGGAGCGGTTAACCGGCACAGCAGGACAACTGCTTTACATCCTTGGTGAACGTTTGCGCACAGAGTTTGAGTCCTTCAACCATGGTCAGATAAGGGAACAAGTCATCGCCGATTTCCTGAACGGTCAAACCTGCTCGTAACGCCATCACTGCCGTTTGGATAATTTCACCGCCTTCCGCTGCGACAACCTGCACCCCGAGCAAACGGCCTGTGCTGCGCTCTGCTACCATTTTAATAAATCCATGGGTGTCAAAGTTTACTAGCGCACGCGGCACGTTTTCCAAGTCGAGCAGCCTGGTGTCCACGCTATAACCCCGAGCAACTGCTTCGGCTTCAGTGAGGCCAACGGTGGCGACTTGAGGATCGGTGAACATGACCCCGGGCATGGCACTGAGGTCGAGTTTGGCCTCGCCTCCCGCCATGTTGACGGCGGCTCGGCTGCCTGCGGCAGCTGCGACATAGACAAACTGCGGTTGATTGGTGCAGTCACCAGCAGCGTATATTCCGGTGACCGTGGTTTGCAGATGCTCATCCACCTGAATTGCGCCGCGTGAAGTTTCCACGCCAATGCTCGCCAGGTTCAGGGCCTCGGTATTGGGCGTTCGACCGGTCGCCACCAGTAGTTGGTCGGCTCGCAAGGTGCCGGCAGGCGTCTCGACGATAAACTCGTTGTCGCTATAGTCCACGTTGCTGGGCGTGGTCTGGCGAAGCACCTCAATCCCTTCCCGTTTAAAAGCCGCCTCTATGGCCTCTCCGATCGTAGGATCTTCGCTGGACAACACACGGCTCCGGGCTAAAACGGTAACCTTGCTGCCGAGTCTGTCGAATGCCTGAGCCAATTCCAAGGAAACGAAACCGGCACCAATCACGATCAGCCGTTTGGGAACGGTATCCAGCGCCAAGGCACTGGTTGATGTCAGGTAAGGAGTGTCTGCCAGCCCCGTTATTGGCGGCTCTGCCGGTCTGGCTCCGGTTCCAATAAAGGCGCGATCAAAATGAACCGGTTTTTCACCACCCTCAGCCAGCGTGACTACCAGGCTATTGGTATCGACAAACCGGGCCTCACCGTTCAGGACTGTGATGTCCTTGTGTTCTCGAAGTATCTTTTCGTACTTGGTGTCACGCAGCTCCTCCACTCGTGCCTGCTGTTGCTGAAGCAGTTTTGCTCGGTCTACCTGAGGAGCCTCAGCACTGATGCCCGCGTCAAACGGGCTTTCTTTTCGCAGGTGCGCGATATGTGCTGCACGAATCATAATCTTCGAGGGCACGCAGCCAACATTTACGCAGGTGCCGCCGACAGTCCCACGTTCAATCAGGGTGACGCGGGCACCGCGCTCTGTTGCCTTCAGGGCAGCCGCCATGGCGGCACCACCACTGCCGATTACCGCAATATGCAGTTTGTTGTCATTTTTCACTCGGGAAACTCCTTGGAGCTTTGAAGTTGCTCTCGTAGCTGGCGTCATAGTGCTTTTTCCGCCAGAACGCATAAACCGTCAGGCCGATGAATACCGCCAGTGCCGGAAGAAGCACATAGTCGAGATAGCCCGTCAGGGCGGCCAGTCCCACGGTGGCCATCAAAATGACCAGAATCGGTGTGAAGCAGCATAGTGCAACCAGAATAGTCCCTACTATGCCGACCCTGAGCAGGTTCTTCGGATTCTTTATTGCCCCTCCGGAGTCGCCTCTGAGGCCGTGGGAGTGGAGGGGTAACCAGCGTCGCTCGTGGCCTCGGTGAGCGCCTCTATGGAAGTGAGCGCATCGTTAAAGGTGACGACGGCTTCTCGATCAGGGTAGCTCACGGAAACTTGCGACACCCCTTCCACCTTACTTAAGGCCAACTTGACGGTGATCGGACACGCGGCACAGGTCATGTCAGGCACCGAGAGAGTTACTGTTTGAGACGCAGCCCAGGAGGACATGCTGAGCAAAGTGAGGAACATGGCAAGTACAAACTGTTTACGCATGAGAAAAATCTCCGTTTAGTAGAATAGAGGCAAAATGTAAGGGAACACTAATGCGACCAGTACCAGAGCCGTAACTACCCAAAAGATCACCTTATAGGTCTTTCGGACTTGAGGGATCGCACACGTTTCACCGGGTGAGCATTCCTCTACAGGGCGATAGATTCGTCGCCAGGCAAAGAACATGGCGACGGTGGCCGCGCCAATGAACAGCGGTCGATAGGGCTCCAAAGCTGTCAGGTTGCCGATCCAGGCACCGGAAACGCCCAGAGTGATAAGTACCAATGGCCCGAGACAGCACGCCGAGGCGAGAAGTCCAGCCATGCCCCCGACAGCGAGAGAAGCACCTCCGGATTTAGATTTGAATTTCGACATGACGCTGACACCTGTTGCCCATGGACTCGATGCGATAAGGTTACTTCCGTAGTCAAGTACGGAGTCAAGCAGTATGTCGGTTAAAGCCAGTTCACTGACTATTGGCGGCTTGGCCAAGGCGGCCAATGTAAATGTCGAGACGATCCGCTATTACCAGCGGCGAGGTCTGTTGTCGGAACCCAAACGACCTCTAGGTGGTATTCGACGCTACGGTTCCGCCGATATTGATCGGCTGACATTTGTTAAAACGGCGCAGCAGCTGGGTTTCAGTCTCGACGAGGTCGGCGACCTTTTAAGGTTGGAAGATGGCACTCACTGTCAGGAAGCCAGTGCGCTCGCCGAGCACAAGCTGAAGGATGTGCGTGAAAAGATCGAAAGGCTGGTCAAAATTGAGAAGGCTCTGAGCGACATGGTCAGTCAATGCCACGCACGGCCGGACAGCATCGCGTGCCCGCTCATTGCATCTCTACATGAGGGAGACATTGGAACAAAAAGCCAAAGGGATTAGCTTCTGAACCAATCGACCTCTTGAGGTTCTACCCCGTCACTGCGGACACTACGAAAAGATAGGCAGATTTATCGAACCGAGGTGCGCGAACGTTCGCTTTTGTTTACAAGCGAACATTCGAATTCTGTGTTTAGCGGAGCAACTAAAGTCCATTGGGCCGATGCTGAAAGGTTGCGGCGTTACACCGAAGCTGTTGAAAATTCTGCTGAGGCAAAAGGTGAGATGACGCAAGAGCTGCAAGCCTGGATTGATTGGGCCAGATTGAAAGCTGACTGTCGTGATCCATTGGTGCCAGTTTCTGATGCTGTGCTGGATGGGCCGGAGTCTCAGGCACCGGGTTATCACTACTGGTAGGCTTATTGGCCCAGAACAAATTTGGCGTCGAGGCGGTTTAAAAGCTGGAATGTGGTGATGTAGGGCACACCAAAGCATCACAGATATTAGAGATCTTAACTATGGCACTGTGCCCTCTCACGGGCCCAGGTCAGGGTTGTTGGATTTACTCTGGCGTAGTCGGCTGCCATGATCTAGCTCTTATTAAGAGGTTTGGAGAGTAGTGTAATTCGATGAATCCAGCCTGGCCATCATGTATCGCTGCAAGGCGCAGCCCAAGGTATAGCCGGTTACTGTAACAGTAAACCTGCGGGACCGAGCTTGAATTCAGGAGAGCAGAGCTTCTCGGGAGCCTAGTGTTACGATGGCAGGGAAGTGTTGAATCCGCTGCTAAAGTATGATCTGCCTCAAGAAAACACAACTTTCTTCACTTGTCCCCCGAGTGAACCCCGAAAGTCAGGTAACTAATTGAAAAAAATATACTCTTCACTTTTTGTATCGGGAAATAGGGGCGCCTCTGACCCTGCCCGGAGCGGCTCAACCCGTTGACTCGGCCCTGCCGTCGCTGCTCCAGGCCCTGGACGCGGCCGGCGTCGCCGTGCTTCAGGCTCCGCCGGGGGCCGGTAAGACTACCCGTGTGCCCCTGGCCCTGCTGACTGCGCCCTGGTGTCGAGGGCGCATCCTCATGCTCCAGCCGCGCCGACTTGCCGCTCGGGGTGCCGCCGTCTTCATGGCATCGCAACTGGGTGAGCCGGTGGGGCGGACCGTGGGTTACCAGACCCGCCTGGAACGCAAGATGGGGCCCGATACCCAGGTCCAGGTGATCACAGAGGGGATTCTCACAAGGCGCCTGCAGCAGGATCCCGGCCTGGAGGGCGTGGATGGGGTGATCTTCGATGAATTCCACGAGCGCAGCCTGATCTCCGATCTGGGGCTGGCCCTGTGCCTGCAGGCCCGGGAGCTGCTGCGTAAGGATCTGCGTCTGCTGGTGATGTCGGCCACCCTGGACGCCGAACCCGTGGCACGCATCATGGGAGATGCCCCCGTCATCACCAGCGAAGGGCGCAGCTATCCTGTGGATATCCGGCACCTTCCGCCCAGCCGCTCATCCCGCCCGGACATGGAGCCCCTGATGGTGAACACCCTGCACCGGGTGTTACAGGAAGAGCAGGGCAGTGTGCTGGCCTTCCTGCCCGGTCAGCGGGAGATCCAGCGCGTGGCCCAGGGACTGGAGGGCAGGGATCTGCCCGCCGGGGTGAGGATCCTGCCCCTGTACGGCCGCCTCCCGGTGGAGGCTCAGCAGCAGGCCGTGGCCCCCGCGTTGCCTGGGGAGCGCAAGGTGGTTCTGACCACCGATGTGGCCGAGACCAGCCTGACCATCGAGGGCGTGCGTGTGGTGGTGGACAGCGGCCTGGCCCGGAAACCCCGCTTCAATCCGGCCTCCGGCATGACCCGTCTGGAGACCCAGCGCATCAGCCGCGCCTCTGCCACCCAGCGTACCGGACGGGCAGGGCGCCTGGAACCCGGGGTCAGCCTGCGGCTCTGGACCCAAAGCGAAGAACAGGCCATGCCGACCCAGCGTGTCCCGGAGATCCTGGAGGCGGATCTGGCGCCCCTGGCTCTGGAACTGGCGTGCTGGGGCGCCGATCCCCAGGAACTGGCCTGGCTGGATGCGCCCCCTATCGGGGCATTGTCCCAGGCCCGCTCGCTGCTGCAGGCCCTGGGTGCCCTGGATGAGGCATATCGACCCACCGAACAGGGCCGCCGCATGGCGACCCTGGGCGTGCACCCCCGTCTGGCTCATCTGCTGCTCTCCGGCCAACGCCTGGGTTTGACGACCGTGGCCTGCCAGTTGGCCGCCCTGCTGGAAGAACCAGACCTGCTCATGGGACTGGATGGCCCGGCGCAGGTGGATATCCATCTGCGTCTTGAAGCCCTGGAGGGCCACGAGATTCCCGGACATCGTGTCAACAAGGGGGTGCGCCACCGGGTGCGGGAGCAATCACGACGCTTGGCCGCCCGCCTGGCCAGCGCGAAGATCCTCCCCTTGTCCGGCCCGGAGCCCCTGGAGCCCGTGGGTCTGCTGTTGGCCATGGCCTATCCGGATCGTATCGGACTTCGCCGCGACGGCGCTCAAAGCCGATACCGCCTGAGCGGTGGCAGGGGCGCTGCCCTGCCGGGCCGGGAATCCCTGGGGGGACAGGAGTGGATCGTGGTCCCCAGCCTGGATGCCGGGGAACGGGAGGCCCGTGTCTTTCTGGCGGCCCGTCTCGCCCGGGAAGATCTGGAGCAGCATATGGCAGAGCGTTTCACGCTCAGCGAGCAGATCACCTGGGATGCCAGGGCCGGCGCGGTCTCGGCACAAAGGGCCCGAATGCTGGGCAGCCTGCCCATGAGCGTGGCGGCCGTGGATCATCCCGATCCGGAGGCCATCCGCGCCGCGCTGCTCCAGGGGATTCGCCAGGCCGGCCTGAACAGCCTGCCCTGGACGCCTCAGGCCGAATCCCTGTGCGAGCGTGTCAGCTTCCTGCATCGCAACCTGGGCGATCCCTGGCCGGATCTCTCCCGGGAGACATTGCTCCAGGCGTTGGATCACTGGCTGGGTCCCTGGGTGACCGGGATGACCCGCCTGTCGCATCTGACCCGCCTGGATCTGCATGCCATCCTGATGTCCCGTCTGGAATGGCCCTTGCCCCGGGACCTGGAGCACCTGGCTCCCACTCACTGGCCCCTCCCGGGCGGGGCCCGCGTGCGACTGGATTACAGCCAAGGGGAGGTGCCGGTGCTGGCTGCGCGTCTGCAGTTATTGTTTGGCCTCACCGAAACCCCATGCCTGGCCCAGGGGCAGGTGCCCGTCATGGTGCATGTGTTGTCACCGGCGCAGCGCCCGGTGCAGATCACTCAGGATCTGGCCGGATTCTGGGAACGCACCTATCCCGAGGTGAAAAAGGATCTGAAGGGACGCTACCCCAAGCACGCCTGGCCCGAGGACCCCCTCACCGCGCCGCCCCGACGGCGCTGATTCAGCGCTGCCCATGACCCACAGAACCTGTGGATAACTGTGTGGGTAAAATGTCGGAAACTCTCGCGAGAGCCCATGTGATCGCCCCCCTTGCATGGATTGATTAAATTTTGATCAATCCATGCAACTGGCTGTTTCTATGACCTTTTTAACCAAATAAATGAGTCAGGATTTATCATCCATGGGCAAGATATCCGGGTCACGACCTCGCCAACGGCAGGATCAATGATCCTGGGGAAATCCCGGCCGCATGGGACTGTGCCATGGCAAGTCCCGGAAATGTTCACGCGCTGCTGGCCTGAGGCGTTGACTTTGGTTTTGAAATGTGGATTAATCTGGGTCAGCACCTCTCTGCGGGGGTGCCAGGGATCGCTTGAACACAAGGGTCTTCAGCCCAGCCAAGGAGTGGCCACATGAATCAGCCTGTCAGCGGGTGCCATGACGCCCCATGCCGTCAACCCCGATTCCCGCAATCCCCCCGTTACCGTCCGCCCCTGTGGCCCTGGCTGTGCCTCCTCATCCTGCTCGGCGGCTGTAGCAGCCCGCAACTGCGGGTTGATCTGCATTCCACCGCCAATCTCAATCTCAGTGACGAAGGGCAGCCCCTGCCCGTGGTGGTCAGGGTCTATCAACTCAGCGACCTCAAGGCCTTCGAGGATGCTGATTTCAGAGACCTGTGGCTTCACGACCTCCAGACCCTGGGTCACACAGCCCTGACCCGAAAGGAATTGATCCTGAACCCGGCCCAGCAGGCGGATCTGGAGTTGCAGCGCCACCCGGACGCGGTCTACCTGGGCGCCGTGGCCATCTTCCGGGAACCCTCGGACCCCGCCTGGCGGGATATCAAACCCCTGCCCAACGGCTACGTCGGCAAACGCATGGATCAGCGTCTGACCGTGAGCCTGCGCGGCAATCAGTTGAACATTCAGGAATAACTCCTCACACCCGCCAGGGAAGGGCAGGGACATGGCAGCCATCCGCAAGGTCATCTGGAGCGAGGGCATCCTCCTCGGTCAGCAGCATTTTCAAGCCTGGGATCGTTATCACGAACAGGCCTTGATCGAGCGTTTCCGCATCACCCACCCACGGGGCTGGGGGGTACATCGACTGCGTCTGGATCCTGATGCCCCCGGCATGGGCACGTGCCGCGTCCTGGAACTGGAGGCCATTCTTCCGGATGGCCGTCTGGTCACGGTGGATCCCTTTGATGATGACCCCCTGGCCTGCGAACTCCCCGATCGCGCCAAGGAGCCGGTCATCGTTCACCTCCTGCTCACACGTGCACGCCAGGCCCTGGGCATGACGGGGTATGAGTCCGCCGGGCATCGCCGTGGTGCCTGGCGGGTGGACTATAAGGAATTGGGCGACGAGCACGACACCCAGCGTCGGCAGGAAGTGGCCCTCGGACAGCTGAACCTGGTGCTGGGCACCGAGACCCCCGCCGACCCCGATTTGGTCCGCCTCCCTGTGGCCCGACTCAAACCGCGCACGGGGGGTGGCTTCCAGATCGACGACGATTTCATCCCCCCCCTGCTCAGCCTTGAGGCCTCTCCCGCGCTACAGCGTTTCATTGGGCAGCTGGCAGAGCGCATTCGGTTCCAGTTGCGGGAGTTGGCCGAGGAGAGGGCGGTATGCAGGCCTGCTGATCGCTATCTCATTCATGCCCTCAGCGCCTGTCTGCAGCGACTTTTAATCCATCTGGATCACCTGCGGGCCATGGAATCCATCCATCCCGAACGGCTTCACCTGGCCCTCGCCGAGACCTGCGCGGAACTCCAGCCAATTGTGCCCGACGACACACTGAATTGGCGCATCCCCACCTATCAACACGAGGATCCAGGTCCAGGTTTTCGGTTGCTTGATGCGTGCCTGGGGGAAGTGATCAATCATTACCATGCCCTGCACACGCGGCCCCCTGCCCTGGAGCAGCTTTCCGAGGGGCGCTTCCAGGCACGGGGTCTGTCGAGCAGCTTCACCGCGTCGCAACTGTTGTACATCATTGCCCGTGCCGAGACGGACGATACCGACTGGATCAGTGATTTTCCCCGCCAGGCCAAGGTCGCCAGCGCCGATCAACTGGACCTGCTGATCCGCACCGCCCTGCCGGGGGTCTCTCTTTGCCATCTGCCCACCCCCCCGGCGGACCTGCCCGTACCGCGGGGTCGAGAGTGCTTTCGTCTGGAACCGCATGGAGAATCCTGGCAGGCACTCCTGGAAAGCGACAGCCTGGGCATCTTCCTGCCCGCTGGGCTGCGCCACTTGCACCTGGAACTCATGGTGGGAGACCGGGAGGCGCCATGAGCAATCTCTACCTCGATTGCGCGGGCCCACTGCTGGAAACCCTTGCACACCTGGACGGGGCCGATGAGAACCCACCGGATGGCCCCCCCTGGCGCCATAGGATCCTTGAGGATCTGCAGCAATTCACCCTGAGAGCCCAGGCGCGAGGGCTTCCGGGCAAGGGTGTGCAAGACGCCCGTTATGCCCTGGCCGTGCTGGTGGATGAGCGCATCATGTCACGCACTGACACCCTGGCGGAGCATTGGACCAGCGAACCTCTGCAGGTCTTCCTGTTCGGTGAGTACCGCGGCGGCGAGGGATTCTTCGAGCATCTGGCAGCACTTCGCCAACACCCCGGCGATCATCTTGATTTGCTGGAACTCTATCTGTGTTGTCTGCATCTTGGCCTGGAGGGCGTCTATCGTGTGCGTGGGCCGGAACGTCTTGAGTCCCTGAAGAGCGATCTACGCGAGCAGGTGCGACAACTGCGGGAATCGGAGGCGCAACCCTCGGCCGCTGCATCATCGGTCGATGCGCGGTCAAGGAAACGCGCATGGCCTGTTCAGCCTTCGGTTCGCGGCATCAGCCTGACCCTGCTGGCCCTGATTCCGGTGGTCATGTTCTTCCATGGCTGGCAATTGCACACCCTGGCCCAAGACCTGGGCGTCAGGCTGGAAAGCCACACAGAGAACCTCTCACGGATCCCATTGGTTCAGCCTGATGAATGGGTGCAACCATGATTCATCTGTTCGCCCGCTTGCGAAATCCCTTGATGCGCCTTGCCGGACCGGCGACAGGACTTGTCATGGCCCTTGGGTTGGTGATCCTGTTCTGGCCGGACATTCGCATGGGGCTGAACCGGGTGCCCATATGGTTGCCATGGGTCATGGTCATCATCTTGGGCCTGGGTTTACTGGTGTGGTGGCGTACCCGTGTTCACCGTGACAGTGGGGCGGTCAGCGACGCCAAAAACACCCCGGATCACGGTGATGAAGAATCCCGGGATCTGGACGCGGCGCTCAAGTCGATCGGAAAACACCTGGACTCCACACTCCGCGGCCGACTCAGTCTTCGCGCCCGACAAACCGCACCATGGTATCTACTCATGGGACCGCTCGGCAGTGGCAAGACCCGACTCCTGAACGCCCATGCCCGCAGTATGGGTGAGGGGTCGATACCCGGGCAGGATCTGCCCGCCTCGCAGCAGATATCCCCTCAGGCGGCGGTGAATATCCGCCTGCTACAGAGAGCTGTGTGGGTGGAAACGCGAGGACACATCATGGAGGCAGCCGATGATCAGGCCCTTTGGCGACGTCTGCTGGACCATTTGCGGCGGCAACGATCCCGCCGTCCCCTCCGGGGCGTGATCATGACCCTGAGCCTGCCAGCACTGCTGGCGTTGGAACCCCCACAGCGAGACGCACGGGTAGGCACCCTGCGCCGCCAACTCCAGGAACTTTGCGGCACCCTGGGTCAGTTGCCACCGGTGCATGTGGTCCTCACGCACATGGACCAGATGCCCGGGTTTACGTGGCTGGCGCCCATCCTGGCAGACGAAGATGACGGGATCTGGGGTTTTGCGCTGGATCCTCGGCAGGACACGTTGCCACAGCTGGATGAGGCCTTGGAACGCCTTCTTGAGGATCTGGACCGGAATCGACTGAAGGCACTGGATCTGGGTCGGGATGCGAGTCGAGCGGGCGAAATCCTCGCCTTTTCCCATCGCATGGAGCGGGCTGCCGGGTGTCTGCGGGATGTACTGACACGCCTGTGCCGTCCCGATCCCGGCCAGGAAATCCCGCCCATCGTGGCCGTGCATCTGAGTGGTACCTCGCGGACTGAAAGCCCGGGAGACAAGGACAGGACGGGGCTCACCCTGGAGCGCATTCTGGATGACCCGGTGCCGCCCCGTGCAACACACCGCCGGGCCCTTCGCGGGGTGGTACTGCAGAACCTCATGCTCATCCTCAGTGCGCTCTTGCTGATGGCTTCCCTGGCCCTACCGCACCCGGCCAAGCGCACTCAGGCGGATCTCATGCACGCCAGTGTCAGCCTGATTCAGGACCTGAACGACGCGGCTCGGGATCGGGATCCCGCCATTCTTGCCAGCCTTGTGGCCCTGCATGCTCACAGCCAACACCTGGAATCGCCCCATGGGCATGCGCCGTTGCCCTTTCACCCCCTTCCCTGGTGGCCCGGAAACCAGGCCATGGCCCTGGATAAGGGCCTCGCCCAGGTGATGAACGCGGTGATCCTGCCTGATGCCGTCACTGCGCTGGAGGCACGGATCCGGGAACGTGCCCAGCAGTGGGCCTCACTGGATCCAATGCAACGGGAACTCGAACGCCCTGCCCACTATGAAGATCTCAGGCTGTACCTGATGATCCATCAGCCGGCCCATCGGGATGCGCACATCCTCTCCCAGGGACTGGCCACCCTCGTCAGGGATCACCCGCCGGCTCGTGGCCATCCGGATCAACCGGACGCGCGGACCCTCGAAGCACTCTGGCAGCGCTGGCTCAGCCATGACCTGACACCCATTTCAACCGTCCACGCAGACTTGGTAGCCCAGGTGCGTGGCCAACTTCAGACAGAGACCTCGCCTCGAGCCATATATGCCCGACTGCAATCCCGGGCCGCGCGGCAATTGGGCACCTTCCCCCTTGACGACATCCTTGGCCCCGAGGGAGCACGACTGATCACCGCCGATCATCCCCTGCCGGAGCTCTATACCGCCGAGGCCTGGCAACGGTTTGCACTCCCAACCATCGATGAGTTGGTGGAACAGGCCTTGCGTGGCGACTGGGTGACCCAGGAAGTCACAGCTGACTCAGTGCGGCACCCCGTGGACACGGAAACCACCAAGGCCCTGACCCATGATCTGCGCCAACGCTATCTGGACGATTATCATCAAGCCTGGCGCGACTTCCTGGCCGGCCTGCGCGTCCGGCAGTTTCGCAGCCTGCCGGTGGCAGCAGATGGCATCAGGCAACTCAGCGCCGAGAGCGGCACACTGACGCGCCTGGCCCGTTGGGTCCACGATCATCTTCATCTGGATGAGCCATCCGCGCCTCTGGGCGCCTTGGGCAAGACGCTGGAAGGACTTCCCCAGGGGGCTGAGATATCCATGGATTCGTCTGTGATCCTGGTCGGCGGTGAACGCCACCCGGCATCCCTGATGGCGCTGTTTTCTCCGGATGAAGATCACCCTGTCAGTGCCCTTTTGAACGGTCATCTGGAGAGCCTGCGGGCCGTCGCCTCGGATCTGGAGTCCCTGGCGGCCAGTGTGGATCCTGCCCGAGAGGCCCGCGTGGCCGCAGCCGGGCTCTTGCGGGGGCAGGGTGGTCGCACCCCCCTTCAGGCAGCCTGGGTATCCACCACTGCATTGCTGGCAGATCTGCCTGCCGCAGACCGAACGCTACTTGACAACCTGCTCAGATCGATTGTGCAGGAGGGTTGGCGTGCTTTGATGCAGACGGCAGTCACGGATCTGGAACGCCAGTGGCAGGTGCAAGTGAGGGTCCCTTGGCAGGAACGTCTGAGCGGGCGTTTCCCCTTCGATACCCAGGGTCAGGACGCTACCCTGATGGACGTGGTGGATTTCTTTCATCCCGAACAGGGCGTGCTATGGGGGGTTGTCCATGAGGATTTGAGTCCTTTCATCGAGCATACCCGGGGCTCATGGCGTTCCAGAACCTGGATCGGCGTGGGGCCTGCCTTTTCACGCGGTTTCATCCAAAGCATGGAACGGGCGGATGAGATCACCCGAGCCCTGTTTGCACAGGGGCAGGGAACCGCCGAATTGAGCTTCCATCTCTATCCCTTGCCCAGCCCCGGCCTGAGCGAAGTGGTGCTCCAGACCAATGGGCAGGTGTACCGCTACCGCAACGAACCCCAGGAGTGGCGGCGCTTCACCTGGCCCGGCGATGCCAGCACGCCGGGTGCCCGTGTTCGTGCCAGGGATCATCAGGGTGCTGCCATCGGGGAATACCGGGAGCAGGGCGTCTGGGGCCTGTTCCGGCTACTGTATGTGGCCCAGGTAGTGGCCGATGACCAGGAGGGGCATGTGTACACCACCCGCTGGAAACTACCTGATCAAGGCCAGGGCGAGCCTCGGGAGATCCGTTTTCGCATCCGCCCTGACCGTCAGCAGAATTTCCTGCGTCAGCAACTCTTCACCGGCTTTCAGTTGCCCGCATCGCCATTTGGGGGAGGCCGCGGATGAAGACTGCATCTCCTGACCTGTTGGCACCCGTTGTCGAATCGGCATCCCTTATTCGATGGGCGACCGCGCCGCTTGGCAAGGATTCAGGCATCGAGGATCCACGTCATCATCCCACCCTGCTGGCCATTAAACAGGCCATGGGCCGCCTTCAGGGAACGGATTTTGACCAGGTGATCCAGGATGCCGGCAGGTTCCTGGGCACTCAGGCCAAGGATCTGCGGGTGGCAGGGTATCTCTGGCTGGCACTGGTCACCCGTGATCAAATTCCTGGGCTGATGACCGGCACGAGCCTTTACCGACAGTTGCTGGCGTCCGGCGATGGCCCCATTCACCCCTGCAAGCCGGCTCAGCGTCGCGCCGCCCTGGACTGGCTTAACAGTGAACGCGTCCGACTTCTCCTGAATCAGCTGGATGCCACCCTGACCCCGGACCAGGTGAAGCAGATAGAGGACGACCTCGAACACATCGAGACCCGACTGGCGATGGGGCCCTGGGACGATCCGGGCATGCCACCCCGATGGCACATCCTGCGCCAATGGCTTCAGGCACGCCGAAAGGACTCAGTTGCAGACCCCGGCGCGAGGGGCACCTCATCGGTGAACCCGGAGGAGGGTGGCCTGGACCCGTCGCCGCCGCCCGAGCCTCGCAATCCTGCGCGGGTGCTGGATCTATCCACGGAAACCCTGGTATCCAGTGCCCGCAACCTGCACGATGCCCTGCAGAAACAGGGGCGTCTCATCGAGGCCTGGGCCTTTGCCCGCGCCGCTCGCTGGGCGGGTCTGACCCTGCCCCCCCACGATCGGGGCATGACCCGTATCCCACCGCCCCGGGCAGGTGGCTGGGCTACCCTGGATGAGGCACAGGCCCGAGGCGACTGGGCCTGCGTGTTGGCAAGCGGCGCAGCCTTGTTTTTCGAACCGGGATTCCATCTGGCCCTGGATCTGCAACACCGTCTGGCCAATGCAGCAGAACAGCATCAGGCCGCCGATCTGGCCCTGGACATCCAGGCCCATGCCCGTGTCCTGATCCAGCGCCTGCCCGGCCTGGAAGCACTGAGCTTCGACGATGGCAGACCCTTTGCGGATGCCGCCACCCTTGCATGGCTGCAAGGTGGGCCCACCAGCGAATCCCTCCCGGCCAGTCAATCGGCCGACCCCACCCCGTCGGCCGATCACGTCGCCGGGGAACCGGATCCAGACACCCTCAGCGCCCTGCCGTTGCCCGAGGCCTGGCAAGTCCTGGAGCGCTGGCCCATGAACACCGAACGACAGCGCCTGACAGCCGCGATCGCTCGGGCCGAGCTGTGTCTTCGGGCCCGGCGACCGGATGTGGCTTTGCCCATCCTGCAAGCCGCCCGGGCGCACCTGGAGGTGGTCAGGATCGTGGACTGGGATCCGGCCATGGGCACGATACTGATCACCCGCCTGCACCAGGTGGCCCTCATGCTCAGTGCCCGGGGGGTGCCCCAGGAGGCATTGATCCGCGAATGTGAACAGGAACTGGCCCGCCTGGATCCCCAGGCGGCCATGGCGTCTTTTCCCCTGCCCGAGGGGCGGTCACGGACCGCGGCGGGCCCCCATGACAACCGACAGCCACAAGGATGAGGAACCTTGCCATGACCCGCAGTTTTCAGAATGAAGTGCCCCGTGCACGAGTGAATATCGCCCTGGAGGTCAATCAGGGCGGCGCCCGCAGGAAGGTGGACCTGCCCTTCAAGATGCTGGTGATGGGCGATTTCAGCCATGGCCGCGCCCAGGGCCGCGTGGCGGATCGTCCCCGCATCGGGGTTCACAGCGGCAACCTGCAGGCGGTACTCAAGGACATGGCGCCCTCGCTGCGTTTCAGCGTACCGGACAGGACTTCATCCCAGGACCGGGAGATTCCAGTGGATCTCACCTTCGAGCATCTCAAGGACTTTTCCCCGGAGGCGGTGGCCGCAAGGATTCCTTCGCTGGCCCGGCTGATGGCCATGCGCAACCTGCTCAAGGAAATGAAATCCAGCCTACTGGACAATACCGAACTGCGCCGCGAACTGGACCGGATCATTCGGGATGATGAAGAACTCAAGGCCCTTCAGGGCCAGCTCAAGCGCCTGATGCCGCCCGCCGAGGCTTCATCACCCGATGCAGCCGAGCACTGATCAGCCTGACCACACACGCAAGCCCATCATCCGGGAAGACTGCAAGGAGATGCAGATGACCGCCACACAGACCGTGGACACCCCGAGCAAGATCGCGCCCTACGTGCGCCTGTGCCACCTGGCCGCCGTCACACCCCTGGAACAGGGGCTGGATCTGGATCGTTTCATTGACGCCGCAGAACTGGCTCAGATCCCTCAGGGGGACCGCCTCACCGCCGCCCTGGGGGTTCTGCTGGATTTTCTCGACCCGCCCGCCGCGGGCGAGAGCGTTCCGCGCATCGACAAGATCCTGGTGGATGATTTCATTGCCCGCATCGATACCCTGATTGGCGAACAGCTGGATGACATCCTGCACCACCCGGCGTTTCAGCGGCTGGAGGCCGCCTGGCGCAGCCTGCAGTTTCTCACCGAACGGGCCGACCCTCGGGCCCATGTGAAGCTGGAACTGCTGGATGTGAGCAAGACGGAGCTTCAGGAGGATTTCGAGGATGCCGCCGATACCACCCAGAGCGGTCTCTATCGTCAGATCTATGTCCAGGAATATGACACCCCTGGCGGAGAGCCGGTCAGTGCCCTGATCTCTGACTATTGTTTCGACAACACCGCCCAGGACATCGGCCTGCTGGGGGAGATCGCCCGGGTCAGTGCCGCCTGTCATTGCCCCTTCATTGGTTCGGTGGGCCCCCGATTCTTCGGCAAGCAGCAGATCAGCGAACTGCCCCGTATTCAGGACTTGGGGGCCCACATGGACCAGGCCGCCTTCATCCGCTGGAATGCCTTCCGCGACAGCGAAGATGCCCGCTACGTGGGCCTGACCCTGCCCCGGTTCCTGCTGCGATTGCCCTATGGCCAGGATCACCCGGTACGCAGCTTCTGCTACCAGGAGAATACCCTGGGACCGGAGCCGGACAAGTATCTCTGGGGCAACGCCGCCTTTGCCTTTGCTGCCAACATGGCCGAGAGCTTCCGTGATCATGGCTGGGCAGTGAACATCCGCGGGCCCGAATCCGGCGGCAAGGTGCCCGGATTGCCCCTGCACCAGTACGACCTGGGTCAGGGCCTGCAGACCCGCATGCCCACGGAGTTCCTGATCTCCGAGAGCCGGGAACTGGAATATGCCCGCATGGGGTTCATCCCTCTGAGTTACTACAAGAACCGGGATTTCGCCTGCTTCTTCTCGGCCAACTCCACCCAGCGGCCTGGGGAGTATCCATCCCCGGAGGCCACCGCCAATAGCCTGGTCAATGCTCGTCTGCCCTATGTGATGCTGGTGTCCCGCATCGCCCATTACCTGAAGATCCTGCAGCGGGAAAACATCGGCGCCAGCAAGTCGCGACAGGTGCTGGAAGATGAACTCAACCAGTGGCTGCAGACACTGGTCACCCGCATGAAGGATCCGGACCCGTCCCTGGTGGCCAGTCACCCCCTGCGTGACGGACGGGTGAGCGTGGAGGAGATCCCGGAGAATCCGGGCCTGTATGCCGTGAATCTTTTCGTGATGCCCCATTTTCAGATCGAGGGCGTGGATGTGCGGCTATCCCTGGTGGCACAGATGCCCAAGGACGCCGGGTAAACAGCCCGCCCCTGAACCTGCCCCGACACGGGGCAAGCTGTTGAAGTCCCAACCATTCATTGCAAGGAGAGCATGACATGGCCGTACCCGCCTACCTGAGTATCCGTGATGACCAAGGCGCCCCCGTGGAGGGGCCGGTGCAGATCACCGGCCGGCGCAACTCCGTGGAGGTGCTGCAGCTGGAGCACCAGATCCGCATCCCCACGGATTCCGACACCGGCAGCCTCACCGGTACCCGCAAGCACGAACCCCTGCGCTTCGTGAAGACCTTCGACAAGGTCTCGCCCTATCTCTACAAGGCCTGCAGCAACGGCCAGACCCTCTCGGAAGTGGTGATCAGCTGGTTCCGCATCGATGACAGCGGCAGTGAACGGGAATACTTCCGTCATCGCCTGGAGGACGTGAAGGTCACCTCGGTGAAACCCACGATGCACAACGTGAAGGACCTGGACAAGGAACGCTATCCCCACCTTGAGGAGGTCTCCCTGCGCTACGGGCGCATCACCTGGACCTACGTGGACGGCAACATCGAGTTCCAGGATTCCTGGGTCGAAGGGCGTTAGTGAAACCTTGCTCCACAACCCCTCTCTCCTGGTGGGAGAGGGGTTGGGGTGCCAGCCGTTCATCAAGGAAGAGAGGCCCCATGGATATCCTTCAATATCTTCACCGACCCGAGACCTTCCCCCAAGCTCAGGACGAGGCATGGCTGCGCGAACGCCTGCATCTGGATCATGCCGCCCGACACTTCGCGAAGGGTTTCCCCGAGCCGGCCCGGCAGCTGGGGCTGGACACACCGGAAAACCCCGAACCTGTCATGGAAACCCTCCTGCAGGGTGTCGCCCACGTCCATGCCGATATCAGCCGCCGTCTGGATGACGATCTTCCGGAGATTGCCGGGGCCCTGCTGGAACAGCTATGGCCCGGTGCCATGAGTGCCTATCCGTCCTGCACCGTGCTTGCTTTCCAGCATCGACTGCGGGGCGGCACGGCACAGACAGTGCCAGCCGGGGCGCTGGTGGAGACTGACCCGGTAGGCCATGAGTCCACCCGGTGCCGCTTTCGCACCGTTACTGAACTATCCCTTCACTCACTGGAGTTGGTGGATGTCGAGGCTCAGGACACCCCCGCTGGTACACGCCTGTCTCTGCATCTTGAAGTGCATGACCCGCGGGGTGCTCCCACGATCCTGCCTGACCATCTGGATCTTTATGCAGCCGACCCGCGTGGCGGCGCGGACCTGGTCCATGCCATCCGTCACCATACCCGTGAACTGATCCTTTCGGTGGAAGGGCAGGGGGAGCGCCCCGTCAGGGGCTCAAGGGGCGTGGATGACGGTCTCCGACCCTGGCAGTCCCCCATGGTGCCATGGGTCGATGCGTCCCACGCGGGTCTTCACCTGCTCCAGGACTACCTGCATTTTCCGGAGGCCTTCCGCTTCATCCGTTTATATCCCGGCGTCCGGGAAACCCTTCCCCGGGGCGTTCACAGGTTTACCCTGCACCTGCAATTGGATGTGCATCTGCCTGCATCCATCCCTCTGACCGGCCACAGCCTGCGTCTGCACTGCATCCCGGCAATCAACCTGTTCGAACACACCGCCGAACCCATCCCCAGGGAGCCTGGGCGTTCACGCTATCCGGTGTTGGCCGATGCCCAAGCGCGACAATCCATCCACACCCATCGGGTGCAACAGATCATCGGGATCGACAGCACCAACGCCCAACGACGAGAGTATCGCTCGGCGCTGGCCCATGACATGGATCGCGTGCATCCCCTTTATCAGGCACTACCAAGGCCCGGCCCCGATCGCACCTGGCAGACCTGGCTGGAACTGGATCCGGCCCAGGCGCTATCCCGGGAAACCCTGTCATGCCGTCTGTTGGTCCATAACGGAGATCTTCCTCATCGTCACCTGAGTCCCGGCACCCCAGCCCATGGCGTCAAGGATATTCCGGACACCGTCAAGATCAGCCACCTCATCCGCCCCACACCTCATTACCCACCCACAGATCGGACGGGATGGCGATGGGATCTGGTGTCACTGGCATGCCTGCGTCGGCAGGGGCTGATGTCGACCACCGCCCTGCAGCGGGTGTTGCAAGTCATCGATCGAAGTGGCGACCCGTCAAACCAGCGCAGACTCCAGGGTCTGGGCGAACTCAGGGTCACACCCTGCAACCGCATGGTGAGAGGAGCCGTACTCCACGGCCAGGATGCCCGCTTGCAGGTGGACGCGGATCATTTTCCCAGCGAGGCAGATCGTGTGTTGTTCGCCTCGGTACTTGAGCGCTTCCTCAACCATTATGCAGGGCTCAACAGCTTCATTCGCCTGCATCTGGAGCATCGCCCGGCTGGGCGACCCACACCGGGAAGCGTTCGGGTACCGAACGTTGTTGCCAATACCATGGCAGCCGTGGGAGATACGCCATGAACGCCCCACGGCTATCCGGCAGGATTCCCCTCCGGTGCCCGACCGGAAACCTCCGGAGGGATGGCCCATGGGAGCGCATGCGCTGTCATCTTCACCAAGAAGACACACTCACCCTCTCACTGGACCCTGGAATGTCCTTTCCCTCCGCCGGGGTGAAGCGCCTCCCGGACACCCAGGACCGGGTACACCTGCGCGCAACCTTCCCAGGCCTGTACGGGGTGGAGGGCCATTTACCCGTAGCCCTGCGCGAGGCTGCTCAAGGGGATGGCCTGGAGGCCCGGATGCTGAGGGGATTCCTGGACATACCCGGAAACCGGCAGGCCCACCTGCATTACCGGGCATGGCAGCGAGCCCGTCCGACCCTGACTGATGGGCGCGACCATCATCCCCTACGGACCTACCTGGCGGCCCTGAGTGGCCAGGGTTTTCCACAAGGGACGGTCGCCCCCCTCATGGGGGGGATCACCGCCGAACCCAGCGTGGATGCCCTGGTGGCGCGGGTCAGTCGGTGGCTGGGACGATGGTGCCCCGATATGCCCACCCGCGTGCGGATCGCGCAGTTCCAGCCTCAATGGGTCTCTCTCTCGCCTCCCACACGCCTGGGAAGCTTACCGGGAAATCAGTTGGGACTGGACACCCATCTGGGCGAACGGGTACCGGACCGCAGCGGGCCCGTCAACATCATCATCGGGCCACTGCCCATGGACCAGGCTCGTTCCCTGTCACCCGGCCAACATCCCGGTCAGGCCCTGGCCACCGATATCCACAGGGGATTGGGTGGTGATCATCGTTTCGTGCTCACTCTGGAACACATGTCCCGACCCTTGCCTCGATTGGGCCGACATGGACCCATTCTGGGCATGGATACCCTGTGGACACGCAAGCTGCCCGTTTCGCCGATCACTCACAGCTGGCCGGATAGCACCTTCGTGACCCCAGCTCAGGGAATCCATGCCCATGAAAACCATGACACATCCGCCGCGTCTGCATCTTGACCTCCAGGGGCGGCACAATGGACCCCTCACGGTGCTGGATTTCAGTAGCCGGGATCTTGCCCTGTGCCGTGCCTATTGCCTGGATATCCGCTGCCTGAGCGAACACCCTTGGGTGGCCGCCGAGATCCTGGGGCAGGCCGCCTGTCTGAGCCTGGATCGAGGGAGATCCGCGCCTCGCATTCATGGCCTGATCACAGGGCTGGATCAGGCCTCGGGGGCAACCGGCCAGGGAGTGATCCAGCGCATCCGCCTGGAATCCCCCCTGGCGCCCCTGTCCCGAACCCGTCAAAACCGTGTCTTTCCCGGCATGGGAGTGTTGGCCGTGGTCGAAGAGGTGCTGCGAGGGCACGGCTGGACACCGGCCCAATGGCGACTGGCCTGTCGGGGCGATGATCCAGTGGAAGACCTGATCGTCCAGGTGGAAGAGGACGACCTGGCTTTCATTACACGCCTGATGGCCTTTCACGGCCTGTTCTACCGCTTTGAGCAATCCAGGCAGGGGGCAATCCTGGTGATCCACGATGATGTCCGTGACTTGCCTGAGGCGCCCGTAGAGCGATTGCCGTTTCATCCTCTCAGTGGCCAGCACGTCCCTGTGGATATCATCTACCGGCTGGAGCCCCGTGCCCGCTTGGTGCCCGGACAGGTGCAACTGAGAGACCACTGCCCCGACCACCCTGAGGTTTCGCTCAAGGCCCAACACACTTGCGCACCGCCCTCGGCGGGTGTTGAGGATCACTGGGGCGCCGGTTTTCGTACCCCTGGCCAGGGAGAGCATCTGGCCCGCCTGCGCGCCGAGGCCCTGGACACCCAACGATTCAGCTTCTCGGCCTGGACGGGGTACCGAGGCCTGAGTCCAGGGCAGCGCATTCACCTCACCGGTCATCCTTACTCACCATTCAATCAGGCATATACCATCACTGCCATGGAACTCAGCGGTGAGCAGGCCTCAAGCCTGCCGGGTGGCAGCCATGCCGCGGTGCCTGCGTTTCGTGTCCAGTTGGAACTCATCCCGTCTACACAGGCCTATCGCCCACCGGTGTTACCCCACCGCAGTGGCGCCCGTTTTGTTGCCCGCATTGACGGGCCCGAGGGCGAACCGGTGCATCTGGATGCCCAGGGACGTTACCGAATCCGCTTTGATTTCGATACTCGCGCCCATGCTCCCGGACAGGCCAGCCATCCGGTGCGCCTGTTGACACCCCATGCGGGCGACAACTTCGGCTTCCACTTTCCCCTGCATGCGGGTACCGAGGTGCTGGTGGCTTTCGAGAACAACGATCCACACCGCCCCGTCATCCTGGGCGCCCTGCCCAATGCGGAGCACCCCAGCCCCGTCACTGCCCACAACCGTTACCAGAACCTGTTGCGAACCCATGGGGGCAGCGAATTGCTCATGGATGATCAGCCTCGGGCCCCTCGCATGAGCCTGAGCACCCGGGACCACGGGTTGCGTCTGCTCATGGATGCCACACCGGAGGATCCTCACCTGGCCCTGCACGCGGATGATGGTCGCATGCTCTGGCAAGCGGGGCAGTCCTTATCCCTTCACAGCGGTGGTGATCAGATTGTGGAGGTGGGCGGGGATCAGCAGGTGATGGTGCAGGGCTCGGCTTCCCTGGACACGCGTGAAGGGTCCGTGCATCTGACATCCGGAGAGGACCTGCGGGTTCAGGCGGGAGGGGATCTTCATCTGCAGACGGAGCAGGGAGATCTGCGGCAACAAAGCCAGGGTGCCATGGATCTGCAGGCGGGTCATGGCATGCGGGTGCAGGTTCGACAGGGGGATCTGGAGTGCCATGTGGTGAGGGGGCGTCTGGGCATGTCAGCGAGCGGACGGATCACACTGCAAAGTCGGTCAGGGGATATTCATATCGGTCATGCCAATGCCGGTATCCGTCTCACGTCCCAGGGGGAGTTGACCATCCAGGGGCGTGAGGTACGCATCGAGGCCGACACCATCAGGGTACAGGGGGACGGAATCGTGCAGAACGGGGGGTGAGTCAGCCAGATTTTTTTTGGGCGCTTTATTACAAATTCTTTAAATAACTTCCAATAATAATAATAAGGGGAGCGGTTGATGTGGGATAAACCTTTTAAATTTCTTTATTATCAATTAGTTATAACTATTTAATCCTGTGCGGTACCGTTGGGGTAATTCAAGGATAGCGTGTGAGTGAAATGTGGATAACTTGGTAACCCTGTTTTATCCACCGCGATTGCAGGTTTTATCCACAACCTTACCCCCAAGCCTGCAGCAGGGAGAGGGTGTATGAGCGGCGGTTTTCGACTACCCTCAAGGGATAAGTTCACCAAGGCGCTTGCAGCGCCTCATCCATCCCCGATAAGGAGTCAGGACACATGGCAGAACAGAAAAACCCCTTCGATATGTCGGATATGATGAAACTGTTCGATCCGAACCGTTACATGGAACAGATGAACCAGATGCTGAAGCAGTATCAGATGCCGCAGATGGACACCAAGGCGCTGATGGAGGCCCAGCGCAAGAATGTGGAGGCCATGGTGGCCGCCAATCGAACCCTGTTCGAGAGCACCGAGGCGCTGATGAAGCGTCAGTCGGAACTGGTCAAGGAGGCCATGGAGGAGGTCAGCAAGAACACCGAGAAGCTATCCAAGGCCGAGGCTGGCGATCTGCCCGGTCATCAGGTGGAACTGATCGGCGCCATGTACGAGCGCATGAGCGCCAGCATGCGAGAGATCAGTGAGAGCATGCGCGCCGCTCAGGAGTCTTCCATGGAGAAGCTGGATGAACGTTTCCGTGAGAGCCTGAAGGAGCTGAAGGAAATCTCTGAAAAGAAGAAGTAAAGCGGTCGTAGTCTGGTCAGACCGGGAGGCACGCGCCCTTTTCCCATTGGGATAGGGGTGTTCGTGCCCTCGGCCGCGAGGGCCTTCGAGCCCCAGGCCAAAGCTCATGGTGGGAATGGCCTAGTCGTTGGGCTCAAGCGCTTCGGCCACCTCCGGCTCTTCCCGGAACTCTGCGGGGATCAGTGTTCGCAACATCTCCGGTTCGTGAGGCAGAAAGCGGTTACGTGCCACCCGTATCAGTAGCAACGCCCAGTGATCCGAGGCCTTGAACAGGGACCGGAACAGGGGTCGGGCCTCCTCCAGATAACCTGCATTGACCATGGCCACCCCGCGCCAGAACACCAGTTCCCCCTCTTCTGGGGCCAGGTCCTCGGCACGCTTGAAGGACTCGATGGCCTGATCGTATTCGCCATGCCGAAGATGATGTCCCCCCTGGGTATTGTGATCGTAGGCCTCCCAGAGAGTGATCAGCCGTCGCAACTCCTTGACGGGGCTGCCATGGTCCTCCACTCGCAGGTCAAGCAAGGTATCCTGAGCCGGATCGCCGCTGGCCTTGGCATTGACCACGATCATCGCTGCTGAACGCCGGCCACGTAGATCGCCGCCATGATTCTGTGCGGCCTCCAGGGCGGCCAGCATCCGGTGGTGCAATTCTCCGCATGCCGCCTCGAAGGTGTTTCCCATGGCCTCCCAGGTGTCTTCCCTGAGCAGCATATTGCCCAGGCAGACATATCCATCGCCAAGACGGTGACCCGCCTGGTCAATGCACAACTGGCCCGTGTGGGCGGCGGCGTTGCCCGCGGTATCCACCATGGCGGCCTGCCGGTAATCCATGTGGTGATCCCGGGCCAGCAGGCGGCGCAGGGCATCCCCCGCGCTGGAACCGTCTCGCATCAGGCGCAGGCCCTCGCTGCCATAGATCAGGCGTGCGAATGATTGGATGGTCCCCGCTCCCACGCCGGCTCGGGCAAAGGGGGCCACGCTGCCCACTGCAAAATGGTGTGACTGTACCGCCACGCCCATCCGCCCCGACTCTGGATCCCGCGCGACAATCGAGTAGGTGGCCACCGGTGGTCCCGGTGGCGGCGGATGGCTGGCGCACGGCATGGTCGATCCCTTGTGACAGGTTCCTGAAGGGGTTAGCGCAGCAGTCCCAGGTTGAAGTGGCTGCTGATGAAACGCTGAAACTTGGTCACATCCTCGAAGGCGATGCGCAATTTGCCTTGTTCCATCTGACTGAGTTCGTCGAGCATCACGGTATTGCCAGGCGTGCGCCCCTTCTCGATGTCCCGCACCTGACCGCGCAGGCGCATGAGCACCAGAAAGTCGAAGCTCTCCTCAAGGTCGCCGGCCTGATCCTTGGCCAGCACCCCTTTGCGTACCAGCATCTGGAGCCGTTGGTGGGTACCACCATCCAGCGCACCGGCCTCCAGGGCGAGGGCCTTGATGCCGTCGGTAAGGGCGAAGATTCCCCCTTTTTTGAGATCCACCTGCCCCCGCCCGGCGCCCTGGGCGCCGGTTTTGATCTTGCCGCGCCAACCCAGTGGGGGCTGAAAGCGCAGCATGTTCTCGGCCATGCGCATGAGGAACAATTTGCTCTCGGCCAGTCGCTTGTAGATATGCTGCTTGAGTTGTTTCTCCAGGGATGAATCCCCGTGCAGGGTGCGGATATCGGTAAACATGCTGGCATTGGGGATGTTCTGCGGACTTGGCGTGAGCAGCCAGCGGTCCAGTTCCTTGAGCCATTCGGAATGGCTGTGCCGCCAGGCCGGGTTCTTGGCCATGATGCCACCGGGGCACGGGGGCACGCCGATGCTGATGAGCTGATCAATGAGGGTCTGGGAGAAGGCCTCGATCTCACGGACCTGCTCCTCGTCCAGATCATCGGAATAGAGGATGGCATTGTCCTGATCGGTGGACAGGGTCTGTTCGCAACGCCCCTCGCTGCCCATGACCACGAAGGCGAAACCTCCGGAAAGCTGGGGGAATTGCTCCTTCCTCACCAGGTTCACCAGACGCAACAGGATCTGGTCATTGAGATTGGCGATCAGCTTGACCATGTCGCGCACCGGCGTGGTGGTACCGCTCAGATGTACCACCAGATCCTGGATGCGGGTGTGCAGGACGCTGAGGTCTTCGATACTGCGCGCCCGTTCGATGTCCCTGACCAGTTGATGTGGGGAATGGCTTTGCATGCGCAGAATATCCGTGTCGGTGATGATGCCGTTGAGGGCCCCCTCCGAGTCCACCACCACCAGCCGGTGGATACCCTGGCTGGACATGCGGTAGAGCGCCTCGTATAGCACATCCTGTTCGCCAATGGTGGTCAGCGGGCTGTTCATCACGTCCTGAACCAGAAACGACCCGGGTGCCCTGTCCGAGGGAACCACCTTGTTACGCAGATCCCGGTCGGTGACGATGCCGATGGGGGCGCCCCCCTCATCGCAGACCACCACGCTGGATATATTCTTATCCCTCATTGTTTTTACCACATCAACGAGGTTTTCGCCCGGCTGGCAGGTCACCACCTGTCGCTGGCAGATTTGATGAACGGGACGGAAGTAGGGAACCTCATCTTGCATAGGGGTATCGGATCCTTTTGCAGCCGGCTGGGGCTGGGGGGTATTCGTTGTCAGCATGCGAACGTTGTACCATGAAACCCTGGACAAGGCCGAAGGTGGTACATGCGCGACGTCAACGAACTGATACAGCGTTACATTCGTACCCAGTCGCGGGACATCAATCCCCGTCGGGATCGCGATGCAAACGCACCGCCCCTGGTGGCTGTCTCTCGGGATTATGGTGCGGGGGGCGAGCAGGTGGCGCGTCTTTTGGCCGAGCGGTTACGGGTGGATTTCCTTGATGAGGAATTACTGGACCGTGTGGCCAAGCATGCCGAGCAGGACCGCAATCTACTGCGGGAACTGGACGAGAAGGTGTCCGCCTGGAAGAGCACCTGGGTGTATTCCGTGCTCTCCGGAGATGCCTATTTTCTCACCAACTACCGGCGGGCCCTGGTGGATGTCCTGCTGGCCATCAGCCCCAAGGGCGGCGTCATCGTCGGTCGGGGCGCACATATCTTCCTGCGGGATCGCGGAGCCTTCCGGGTGCGCATTGCCGGCTCTCCCCGACATTGCGCCGTGCGCGTGGCCCTGGCCGAGGACCTGCCCGAAGCTGAGGCCCGGGAAAAGGTGGAGACCATCAACCATCAGCGGGAACAATTCCTCTGGAATATGGTGCAGCGGCGCATCAACGATTTTCATCAGTTTGATCTGGTGATCAATACCGATAAGCTTCATGACTGGGACAAGGTGACGGATTTGATTCTCAAGGCCATGGTGGACGCAGGCATCCAGGTGCCGGTGCAGCCGATGCGCGGTGCCGATGTGGGCAACAAGGGCAAGGGCAGGAGGCACGTGTGACTGTTAGAGAGCATTCGCTTCCATTGACGGCCACCATGGATCTGGAGATCGTCAGTGCCGAGTCTGCATTGTTTAGCGGCCCTGTACACAAGGTCTCCCTGACGGGCACCAATGGGGAACTGGGGATTTTCCCGGGGCACTCGGCACTGCTCACGCACATCGTTCCCGGCGTGGTGCGGTATCTGCCCTCAGGGCACGCCGAGGAAGACCTGCTGTACATCTCCGGTGGGATGCTGGAGATTCAGCCGCACCGGGTGATTGTGCTGGCCGACACGGCCCTGCGTAGCGATGAGATCGACGAGCAGGCCGCGCTGGAGGCCAAGCGCGACGCCGAGGAGATCATGCGCGAGAGCGTACTGTTCACCGACCGGGATGCTGCCCAGGCGGAATTCCTGCGCGCTGTGGCGCAGCTTAAGGTACTGGACCGGCTGCGGCAGAAAAACAGAAAAAACGGGCGTTCGGCGAGGGGAACGGAATGACCCCCTCAATCAGAACCGGTCACTGATCTGTGCCCGGTAGAACCACTCATTGCCCGGCAGGGCATTGGGGTTGGGGAAGACGATGAAACCATCACTGGGAGCAAGGATCGCCTCACCTGTGTGCCGGTGACCGATTGCCTCGCCGGCACGGATGGGATCAAAACTTCCCCAGGCCCTTGTGAAGCGGTCTTCCGGGTGATCCCGGTCAATGACTTCCACCAGCCGCAGTACTTCCACATCCTGACGGGGCGTGGGGGCGGGCAGGTCCAGCAGCTGCAGGTGAGCCAGGGTGTTGATGATGGCCTGGTAGGCCACCTCCGGTGCGTTGGGGTCATCGTGCTGTCCGCATTCCAGGGTGACGGCATAACCCCCGTGGGCTCGCATGAACTCGGTGGTGCCGATGCCATAGCTGGGGTCGGTGCTGAGCATCTGGGCCCTCAGGCTGGCGTTGGGATTGCGCAGGCGCCTGGCCACACCCTGGGCGTAGGTATCCAGCCAGCCTTCCACCATGCGGCGTGCTCCCAGGCAGCAGGCCAGGGCCTGTTCTGCCTCAGCCTGCCGGAATCGTTCCAGCTCGGAGTCGTTGTTGCGCGGGCCCAGCATCACGAAGGGCTCGCCACCGGTATGGAATGAGTGCAGGTCCAGCAGCACATCATGGGTCTGGAGCAAGGGCCCCAGGCGATTGGCAATGCGGTCCTCGAAGTCCTCGGGAGTGTCGGTAAGACGAAAATTGCGGTTCAGATTGCGTTCGCCGTTGCGCTGTTCCAGTTGCCAGGCCAGGGGGTTGGTGATGGGCACACAGGTGAGGGTGCCCCGGGCCAGTTCCCGCTCCCCGGCATCCAGTTCCTGCATGATCCGATGGATGGCCTGGGTGCCACAGGTCTCGTTGCCGTGCACGGCACCCAGGACGATGAGGCGGGGGCCGGCTGCCAGACCATGGTAGGTGATGGATTTCAGGGCGGTGGGCTGTTTCATGGGATCGGGTCTCGGGGGGAGGGGATCAATCGGCGATGCCGGGCATGGCCATCATGTCCAGGAGCACCAGGTCCACGTCCGACTGTTCCAGTAGGGCCACAATCTGTCCCCGCTGGGTGGATTGGCGATGCAGCAGGTTGAGTAGACATTCCCCCAGCACCAGCGTGCACTCCCGGGATGTGTGATCCAGGGTGAAGGTGATCTGCTTGTCCAGGTTGGGGTAGGCCAGGCTCTGGACGAAATTCATGATCTCGCTGTCCGTACGCATGCGCTCGGCACGCAACAGGCCGTACTCGGTGTACAGCACCTGATCCGAGGAACGGTAAACGTAGGGTTTGCCCAGCATGCGCCCCAGCCAGATACGATCCTGAAGCAGCATCTGATTGAAGATACCGTGTATCGATCCCTGGGTGCCAAACCACTCGGTCTTGCGCACATCATCCTGCAGGGTGTCGCAGTGTCCCAGCAGTTGGGCGTGGGCCCAGCGGCTGTAACGGGCCTGAAGTCGCAGGGAATAGAGAACGTCCATCGGGCTTCCGGATCAGTCGTCTTCGCAGGTGTGGCCCAGCATGGCCAGGCCCTCGGCCAGGTAGTCGGCACCCATGGGCGTGGCCAGCAGGTAGTCAGCAGTGCGTGGGGTCCAGTTGGACTTGGCCTCTTCCAGGGCCAGATCCCACTCATCGTCACTATAGTCGCCACGACCCAGCCACATGAGGGCCACCATATTGGCCTGAAGCTCGGGCTCCAATTCCTCCACCGCGTTCTTGAGGTCCAGATACACAGCGTTGTCGGCGTGTTCTTCCAGGGCCTCATCGATCCAGGCATCGGTCTGATGATCCGGTTCCTCGGGCAGCATCACGTCTTCCTGGGCGTGAAACTCCCTGGCATGACTGATGAACCAGCACACCAGGTTCGGGCTGATCTGCAACATGGGTGTTTCCCCCTGATGACGTGTTAACCGAGGATGATAACGGATCACGTAGGCTGTCGCATGGGGGACCTCGGCTGCGGCCCCCACGGTGCGCGTCACATCTCCCGCACCAACACCCAGGGAGCGACCACCACTGCTTCGAAGCGAGGTTTGCGTGCTTCCCAGTCCTTGGCGTGGTCCACCTCAGCGCGCGCCAGCAGCCCCCGGGTGAGCAGGTCCTCCACACGATGCTTGTCATCCTGTACCAGGTGAACGGCGGCATCCAGCAGGGGCAGTTCCTTGGCGACATGCAGCACCACGCCGCGGGCAAAATGCGGCTGTAGCTCCGGCCAGGTGATGGGACCCTTCTCGGGTTCCAGCAGTTTGCGGATTTCCTGCGGGGTGCGGGTTTGCGGGGTTTCGGGTTGCATGGGTTGGCTCACTGGGCCTCCACAAAGTCTCGAATGGTTTTCTCGTCCTTGGCCCCCATCAGCACCTTTTCGATCCGGCCCTCCTGAACCCGCATCAGGGTGGGGGTGCCCATCACCTTGAAGCGTCGGGCCACATCGGGGCGCTTGCTCACATCGACCTCGATGATATTGAAGTGCTCTTCCATCAAGGGCTTCAGAATCGGCGCGACCTGCCTGCACATGCCACAGCGGGGGCTGTGGAAATAGAATATCAGCCGGGGTTGCGCCTTTTGGGCTTCGCTGAGCAGGTCGCTCATGTCGGGTGCAATACGTCCCTGCATGCCCTTGGAGCGGTACAGGAAGGCGAACTGTCCCAATACGAACAGCACGATGAGGGTGATGATGATCCAGGCAGTGGAATCCATGGGAAGGGTCCTGATTGGGGTGTTGAGGGTCACCGGGTTCAGCCGGTGTTCAGCACGGCGGGCTTATAAAGGGCCATGGAAACCCGTGGACCGGTGGCCGATCAAGCTTGAGGAATATGGTGCCACAGACCTTTCGTCATGGGAGAACTTCGCCATGCCATCGTTACTGCACTACCCACATCATCACTGACCCGGCCGAGACCGGTTGATGCCCCTTTCGTCCGGGTACTGGTAAACTCAGGGTCATGATCCACCGCATCCCCCATTCGCTGCCTGGCAAGGTCACTCCGGTTTTCGGCATGCTCTGTGTGTGCCTGGTGGCCTGGGGGGGGGTGCAGGCTAGCACGGCCTCTGCCGGTGCGGGCTGCAACGACAGCGATACCCTGATGGTGGCGCAGAACGATACCATCAGCTTGGACGAGGCGGTGGCCCAGGTCCAGGAGCAGACGGGGGGGCGGGTGCTGTCCGCCGAGACCCAGGAGCATGAGGGGCGGCGGGTGCATCGCATCCGGGTGCTGATCGAGGAGCAGCGGGTGCGGCACATCCTGGTGGATGTGGCGACGGGAGAATGGCAGTAGGCCATGCGTGTGGTGGTCATCGAGGATGAACCCTCCTTGCTGGCACAGCTTCGCCAGCGTCTTGAGGGTGAGGGCTGGATGGTGGACACCAGCAGCGACGGCCGGGACGGTCTCTACCAGTTAATGGAATATCCGGCCGATGTGGCCGTGGTGGACCTGGGACTGCCGGAGTTGCCAGGTCTGGAGGTCATCCGCCGCGCCCGGGCTCAGGGGAGACGGCTGCCCATTCTCATCCTTACCGCCCGCGGTCAGTGGCAGGAAAAGGTACAGGGGCTCGAGGCGGGCGCCGATGATTACCTGGTGAAGCCCTTCCACATGGAGGAACTGGTGGCCCGTCTCAAGGCCCTGGCCCGCCGGGCTGTGGGAAGCACCGACGGCTGTCTCACCCTGGGGCCGCTGGTGCTGGATACCCATGCCCAGCAGGTCTCCATGGAGGGCGATGCCGTGATCCTCACCACCTTTGAATACCGTCTACTGGAGCATCTGGCTCGACACTCCGGGCAGGTGCTGTCCAAGCAGGCCCTCACCGATTATCTCTATCCCCATGATGAGGACCGGGACAGCAATGTGCTGGAGGTGCTCATTGGTCGCCTGCGACGCAAGCTGGATCCGGATGGCCGCCATACCCCCATCGAGACCCTGCGGGGTCGGGGTTATCGCCTGACCCTTTCGCCTGTCGACCGCGCATGAATTCCCTCACACTGCGCGTGGGCCTGATTGCTGCCCTCGTTGTGGCGGTTTTTGCCGGGCTTACCGCCCTGGCCCTGGAGCGCGCCTTCCGTGACAGCGCCACCCATGCGGTGGAGGAGCGCCTGCAGGCACAGCTCTTCCTGCTCATGGGGGCGGTGGAGGTGAACGCCAATGGCGATATCAGTGTCCCCGAGCGCCTCCCGGAGGCGCGCCTTACCCTGCCGGAATCCGGTCTTCATGCCCGCATCACCGATGCCCGGGGGCATATCCTGTGGCGCTCGCCCTCGGCCCTGGGGTTACCGGTGGAGAGCCGGGATTCGCGCCCGTTCACGGCCCGCATGACCGTGGACTGGGAGACCGCGGGGGGCCTGGTGCCGCTCACCTTCACGCTGGTGGAGGACCGCACCGGTCTTGAGGCCCAGTTGAGTGAATACCGCCGCAGTCTGTGGGGGTGGATGGCGATCCTGGCAGTGCTGCTGCTGGCGGCCCAGTCTCTGGCCCTGTATCTGGGGTTGATCCCGTTGCGCCGGGTGGCCCGCGAGCTACGGGCCATGGAGCAGGGCGATCAGGGCCAGATCACCGGCCGCTATCCGGTGGAACTCAAGCCCCTCACCGATAACCTCAACACGCTTATTCAGCAGGAACGTGCCCAGTTGGCCCGTTACCGGGATGGTCTGGCTGACCTGGCCCACAGCCTCAAGACGCCGCTGGCGGTATTGCGTGGCAGCCTGGAGCAGCGGTCCGATACCGACAGCCGGCAGGCGCTGGAACAACTGGAGCGGATGGATCGCATTGTTGCCTATCAACTGCAGCGGGCTGCCACTTCAGGGCGCAGCGCCCTGGCGGCGCCGCTGGATGTGGCCCCGGTCATGCGGCGTCTGGCGGACACCTTGAACAAGGTCTATCGGGACAAGGAGGTGGAGTATTCCATGCAGGTGCAGCCCGGCAGTCACTTTCGGGGTAATGAGGGGGATCTCATGGAGGTGTTGGGCAACCTCCTGGACAATGCCTGGAAGTTCTCTCGCCACCAGGTGAGGGCCGTGGCCGGCCACCGGGGGCGAATGCTCGAGATCCGTGTGGAGGATGATGGCCCGGGCATCCCCGCCGATCGGGTGCAGGCCATCCTGGCGCGGGGGGGGCGGCTGGATGAAGGGGTGCCCGGGCAGGGCATCGGTCTCGCGGTGGTCAGCGAGATTGTCACGGCCTATGGGGGTGACCTATTGGTGGAGGATTCGGCGCTGGGTGGGGCGGCGCTGGTGGTCTGTCTGCCTGGCTGACGGTTCAGGCGCGACCCACATTGAGATCGGTGGGGGAGTGGAAGTAGTCGCTTTCCCGGGCGTACTGTTCCAGATCCTTGAGCAACTGGGCCAGGCGCTCCTCGGCGGTACTGATGGCCGCGCATTCCTCGCAGCGGGGGTCACCGCAGGGCTGGCGGGTATACAGCCAGTAATGCACCGCGCCGGCCAGCATGCCGTCGGCAATCTCCCACAGGTCGGCCTGGGGGTCCTTGTCGGTGAGGGTGTTGGCCAGTTCCACTGTCTGGCTGGCGGCGCTGTCGAACAGGGTGTGGGCGTTTTTCATGGCGGTGTCCTGTTCCATATGGGTGAGCGCCTTATGATAACACGCTCGTTTCAACACGCTGTTCGGGTCAACACACCGTTCGGGCCAGGGGAATATGGATTTCCCGGGGATCAAGCCCGCCGTGCACGCCCACCATGTCATGAGGGTCCTGCCCCGGGATGCGGTCGTGGATGATCCAGCCAGGATGCATCAGCAGCGCATAGTCGCCAATGCGGGCCTCCAGTTCCGGGTGGGGTTCCCCCGGGCCGAACCAGCCTTGTTCCAGCAACTGGCGGCTGGGCAGCAGGGTGCAGGCATGGCCCAACTCCGCCTCGACGCGTTGCTGGAAGATGTCGTGATAACCCTGGCGCACATAGGCCCACGCCACCCGAGGCTCGCCGCACAGGGGCAGGGCCAGACAACGGCTGATCTGGGGGTGGACGCTCAGGTCCAGGCGCTGGCAGACGTCCACCATGCCATGGTCAGCGGTGACCACCAGCAGGGTATCGGTGCCCACCAGGCGTTCGGCCAGTGTGGACAGGGCCTGGTCCACCCGCGCCAGGTGATCCCGTGTCCGGGATGAGTCCGGGCCGTACTCGTGGCCCAGGGAGTCCAGTTCCGACCAGTAGGCATAGACATAACGGGCCCCGGTGCGGCCGCGGATCGCCTTGTTCACCCGCTCCACCATGTCTTCAAGGCGCTTGAAGGGCAGCAGGCCGGCCTTGCCCAGATGGAGCCTGTTGTAGGGCGTTCGGGCGATCTTTTCCGGTGCTGCCATGGCGCTGGTCCCGGGGATGCGATCGAAGATGGCCTGGTGGTTGAGGATTCCCTTGAGGTCGAGGGTCACCCGGTCATAGCCGACGCCCCCATGACGGGGAATGCCCGGCAGCACTGCCAGTACGGCACCCAGTTCCCGGAAATGCACATACCAGCCGCTCAAACCGTGCTGGGCTGGCGCGTCGCCGGTCAGCACCGTGGTCACGCCGGTGGCGGTGGTGGTGGGAAACACGGAATGAATGGCCCCCCGGCGATGCGCATTCAGAAAGGGCGCCGGCTGGCTCTTGAGGAACTCATCGCCCAGGCCATCCACCACCACCAGGACCACGTGCCGGTGGGCTGACACCTCATGGGGGGGGAGGAGGCGGAGCGGGGGTAAGGATGAGGGCGTTCCACCCAGCCCGATGATGAGGGAACTCATCAGGTTGGCGAGACTGCCGCCCTGATAGTCGGGCGGTGAGGGAAGGTCGCGGTGAGCGGAGGACATCAGCGGATGTTAACGCCCCCGGGCGGGGGCGTCACGCCCATTGTCCTGGTTTACTCATCCCTCTTCGGATAGTCCACGTAACCCTTGGGGCCGGGCGCATAGAATGTGTCCTTGTCCGCTTCAGCCAGCGGTGCGTTGCGCCGGAACCGCTCGGGCAGATCGGGGTTGGCAATGAAGGGTGTGCCATAGACGGCGGCATCCGCACACCCCGACTGGATCAAGGCCTCGCCACTCTCCCGGGTGAGGCCGCCGCCGACCAGGTAGGCATCGCCGCGGAACCGCGGTTTGAGCAGGCTGTGGTAGTCCACCTCGGTGCCGAACAGGGCCACATGCAGGTAGGCCAGCCGGAAATCTCCCAGTTGATCCACCAGATAGCCATAGGTCTCCTGGGGGTTGTCATCATGAAGATCATTGAAACCCATCTCCGGTGCGATCTTGATGCCGATGTAATCGCCGCTGCGCACGGAGGTCATGGCGTCCAGCAACTCCAGGATGAAGCGAGCCCGGTTCTCGACGCTGCCACCATAATCGTCGGTGCGCTGATTGGTGCTCGAACACAGGAATTGTTCCGGTAAATAACCGGAGGCTGCATGCAACTCCACCCCATCAAATCCCGCCTGAAAGGCCATGGCGGTGGCAATGCGATAGTCCTCGACGATTTCCTCGATCTCGTCCACTTCCAGCGCCCGGGGCGTGACGTGCGGCTTGAGACCTTCTGCGGTGTAGGACTGGCCCTCGGGGCGCACCGCCGAGGCGGATACCGGTGTGGCGCTATCGGGCAGGAACGAGGGATCGGAGATGCGTCCGGCATGCATCAACTGCATCACGATGGAGCCGCCGGCTGCGTGGACTGCCTCGGTGACCTTGCCCCAGGCGTCCACCTGTTCTTCGGTGTAGATACCGGGCGTGCGGATATAGCCCTTGCCCATGGGGCAAGGCCAGGTGCCCTCACTGATGATCAGGCCCGCTCCGGCGCGCTGGGCGTAGTACTCCGCCATCAATTCCGTTGGCATACCGTCATCTTCCGCCCGTGAGCGGGTCATGGGGGCCATGACGATGCGATTTTTCAGATCCAGGGCGCCAGCATACAGTCGGGAAAACAGATCGATGTCTTTCTTGGGCATGATGCCTTCCTGCCAGGATGGGGTTGATCACTCGGGGATGAAATCCAGGTCGGAAGTCTAGCAGGATTCGTCGGTGTGGCATGCACTCCGCCCGGAACGAGCGGCAAGTCCTCGACCCACGTGCTCGAGACAGGGGGAAGGGGCTATCATGGGTCTCCACCCACCCACGCAAGGGATCACCATGGCAGGCATTCTCATCCTGGGTACCGGTCTGGCCGGTTACACCGTGGCACGGGAACTTCGCAAGCATGATGCATCCACGCCGCTGACCCTTGTCACGCTGGATGATGGTGCTTACTACACCAAGCCGATGCTCTCCAATGCCCTGAGCCAGGACAAGACCGCCGACGCCTTGGTGCAGCAGTCGGCGGAGGCCATGGGGCGGGAACTGGATGCGCGGATCCGCACCCGGGCCACGGTCGCGTCCCTGGACACCGGGGCCCGCCAGGTGTGCCTTGCATCGGGGGAATCCCTGGCTTTTGATCGTCTGGTATTGGCCATTGGGGCCACTCCGATCGAGTTCACCTATGAAGGCGATGGGGCCAGCGACGTCATGACCGTGAATTCCCTGGCAGATTACGCCCGTTTCCGGGAGGCGCTCGAAGGCGTTGACCGGGTTGCGTTGATCGGTCCGGGGTTGATCGGCTGTGAGTTTGCCGATGATATGGCCGGCAGCGGGCGTTCTGTGGAGGTGATCGGTCCGGATGCCTATCCCCTGGGCCGATTGGTACCGGAAGCCGCGGGTCGTGCGTTACAACGGGGACTGGAATCTTCTGGCATTCATTTTCACCTGGAAACGGTGGTCACCCGGATCGATCGCGAGGGTGATGGCTATTGTCTACACCTGAAGAATGGCGACCAGGTGCGGGCTGGTGTTGTTCTCTCCGCCATCGGGTTGCGCCCGCGCACGGCTCTGGCCGCAGCGGCGGGCCTGGAAGTGAACCGGGGTATCGTGGTGGATCGTTACCTGACGACGTCAGTGGACGGGATCCATGCCCTGGGCGATTGTGCCGAGGTGGAGGGGCAGGTACTGCCCTACGTGATGCCCATCCTGCGGGCGGCGCCCGCCCTGGGTCGTACCCTGGCGGGTGAGCCCACTGCGGTGTCCTATCCGGCGATGCCGGTGCGGGTGAAGACCCCGAGCCACCCGGTGATGGTCTCGCCGGTCTCTCCAAACGCCAGGGGACAGTGGTCGGTGGACGAGGTCGGGGAAGGGGTCAAGGCCCTGTTCCATGGCGATCAGGGCAGGTTGTTGGGTTTTGCCCTCACCGGTCAGGAGGCCACTCGCGATCATCAGGCACTGACCCGGCAGCTTCCCACGATCCTGTAGACTCCTCGACGCACGATTTTTTTTGGGTTTGGCTTTATATGGCTGCGTATACCAATCGACTGGCCCTGTGGTGGCGCCAGTTTTCTGTTGTCGGTCTGTTGGTGGGGACGCTGTTCTTTGCCTTCTCGCTCACCCCCAGTCTGGTACCCCGTCCTTTTCTGGTTCAGGGGCTGATCTCAGGATTGTCCTTCACCGCCGGTTACGCCGTGGGTTTCATCGGTCGCTGGCTGTGGTCCTACGTGGGACTGCCGGTGGCCGGGCCGCGAGTGGACAGGGTGATCAAGATCCTGGCTACCGTGATCTGTGCAGTGGTGGCGGTGACTTTTCTCTGGCAGGCAGGGGAGTGGCAAAACGCCCTGCGGGCCCTCATGGACATGGAAGAGGCCGGAGGTGTGCAGCCGGTGAGCGTGGGCCTGATGACCCTGGTGGTGTTCGTGATCCTGTTGACGCTGGCCAGGTTGTTCAAGCACACCTTTCGCTTTCTATCGCATTGGCTGGGGCGCTATATCCCTCAGCATGTCTCCAATGTCCTGGGTGTCCTGGTCGCCGCCGCCCTGTTCTGGTCGGTGATCGACGGCGTGATCTTCTCCCTGGCCCTGCGCACTGCCGACAATTCGTATCAGCAGGTGGACGCCCTTGTCGAGGAGGAACAGACCCGGCCAACGGATCCCCTCAAGGCCGGAAGCAGGGAATCCCACGTGGACTGGCGCGATCTGGGGCGTCAGGGTCGCAATTTCGTTTCGTCCGGACCCACCGAGGAAGAATTGAGTGACTTCCTGGGTGAGCCCACACGGGAACCCATTCGCCTCTACGTGGGGCTGAATGCCGCCGAGACAGCCGAGGAGCGGGCCAGCCTGGCCTTGAAGGAACTCAAGCGGGTCAACGCCTTCGAGCGCTCCGTCCTGCTGCTGCTGACGCCCACGGGCACAGGATGGGTGGACCCTGCCGCGCTGAGTCCAGTCGAGTATCTGCACCGGGGGGATATCGCCACGGTCACGGCGCAGTACTCCTATTTGCCCAGCGCACTGTCACTGATGGTGGAGGGCGAGTATGGGGTCGAGATGGCTCGAGCCCTGTTCGAGAAGGTGTATGGACACTGGTCGGGCCTGCCGGCCGACGAGCGACCCCGGTTGTATCTCCACGGCCTGAGCCTGGGAGCGCTCAACTCGGACCGCGCCTTCGATATCTACGATGTGATTCAGGATCCTTTCCATGGTGCCCTGTGGAGTGGCCCGCCGTTTCGCAGTGAGACCTGGGGCAAGACCACCCGTGAGCGAGATCCCGGTACACCAGCCTGGCTGCCCACCTTCCGCGACGGCGAAGTGGTGCGGTTCATGAATCAGCGCCAGGGGCTGGACCGGCATGACGGGGCGTGGGGCGCGTTCCGTATCGCCTATATGCAGCATGCCAGCGATCCCATCACCTTCTTCAGCCCGGAGATCTTCTACCAGGAACCGGAATGGATGCGTGAGCCCCGCGGACCGGATGTGTCGCCGGATCTGCGCTGGTACCCCATCGTCACGGCGTTGCAGTTGGCGGCGGATATGGCGGTGGCGGGCGGCTCAACGCCTGCCGGATACGGGCATGCCTTCTCGGCGAGCGAATACATCGACGCCTGGAGGACGCTGACCGAACCGGAGGGATGGAGTGAGTCCGACATTCGGCGTTTGCGGGCATTATTCACCGACTGAAAACGGGCATCGGTGGTCCGTACTGTTGACCTGGCTCAAGCTTTTGGAAATCTTGCAGGAGAGTTGAGCTTGCTCGTGTAGCGCCGCCTTGACATCCCCCCCTGTCCTCGTAGACTTACACCCCAACGGCAGCCCCCGGTCACACAGCAGGGCCAGGGTTGACGAGAAAAAGTTTTCTGTAGTTGTGGCGAGTGCAATTACCCGGGCCTTACACGAGGTCCGGATCAAACCAAGAGGACTAGTGAAATGAGCGAATACAGACCGAGCAAGCCGAGCAACCCCAGAGACGACTGGAAGCTGTGGCTGGTGGTGAACCCCGGCACTTGGCTGATGCCCATCCTGATGGCTGTCCTGGTCGTGGCCCTGGCCGTTCACGCTTTCATCTACAGCAACGATAACTACAATCCGCTGACCTTTGATGCGTCTTCGGAAAGCATTATCGAAGAGGCTGTTGAGTAAGCGCCTGGAACGCTCACTCACCCATCGACTTATTTAGAGGATTACCATCATGTATGACAACAGCATCTCCGGTCTGACCGAAGAACAGGCCAAGGAATTCCACGAGCAGTTCAAGACCACCTTCACCGTGTTCATGGTGCTGGCTGCCGCTGCTCACTTCCTGGTGTTCCTGTGGAGACCTTTCTACTAAGGTCTGAACCGCTGCCTCAGTGAAGTGGCGGTGCGGGTAGAGGAGTGACTGATTCGCCCATCAACGATCAACTGTGACTTTTGCAGAGGCCAGTGGATCGGCGGCGAATCAGGCTCCTCTACTGTTCTTTGAGGACTTGATACCGAGTTTGACTAAAATGCTCGGGTATTGCAACCCCCTCCTGTTTCAGATTCTCCGGACGCCCGTCCGGTACGTCGGCTGAACCCGACATTTTCCCGCGATGTGCTCGAACCGATGCCTGCATGGCGATCGGGCGTTTTGCGTATTCCCCTAGACGCTCACCTGATTGCGCCCCGAGGCCTTGGCCTTGTAAAGGGCCTCATCGGCAAGGCTGATGAGTTTTTCCGGATCCCTCTCTTCCGGTTTCGGCTGCGCCGAGGCCACGCCCAGGCTCACCGTAAGATTGGCATGCGTGCTTGAGGCCGCATGTGGGATACCACGCTCGACAACGGCCTCCTGAATCTTTCGGGCCACGGTCAGCACACCCGCAAGATCAGTGCCGGGCAGAACACAGACGAATTCCTCTCCGCCGTAGCGGGCCACCAGGTCCGTGGTGCGTGGCAGGGTATCGCTCAATACCCGAGCCACCACCTTGAGGGCATCATCGCCCGCCACGTGGCCATAGTGGTCATTGAAAGGCTTGAAATGATCGATATCCAGCAGGATCAGTCCGATGCAGCCGCCGGTGCGGCTGGCGTGATTCCATTCTTCCATCAGCACATCATCGAATTGTCGTCGGTTGGCGATGCCGGTGAGGCCGTCAATGCGAGACAGGCGCGCCAGCGTGTCCCGCTGACGCTTGAGTTCCAGATGGTTGCGGACACGCACCTCGACAATGGCCGGATGAAACGGCTTGGTGATGTAGTCCACCGCGCCCAGTTCCAGGCCCTTGCGTTCGTCTTCCTGCTGATCCTTGGCGGTGACGAAGATCACCGGGATATGCTGGGTGGTTTCCTGCTCGCCCAGGCGACGGCAGACTTCATAGCCATCCATGCCCTCCATCTTGATATCCAGCAGGATCAGTCCGGGTCGGAGGGTTTCCGCGCGCTTCAGGGCCTGCTCGCCATTGATGGCCACGCTGACCTGATAACGCTGGCTGAGGATGTTGTGCAGCAGTTGCAGGTTCATGCGGTTGTCATCCACCACCAGCACCCTGGGTCTTTCATCCATTCATGCCCCCTTGTATCTCGGTAAGCAGGGGCTCAAGGGCCTGTGAGGCCTGCTCGAATTCAAAGTCCTCCACAAGGTCGGCGACCCGATCCAGTACGGGTGACCCCTTGAGTGATGTCATCTCCCGCAGTTGCGCCACCCGGTCCGATGCGTCGGGGCTGCAGGCCTGGAGTTCCATGGCCAGCATTCGCAGCAGATCAGCGGCTGATTTCTCCAGGGTATCCCCGGTTTCGGGGCTGCCCTCGGCGGCGAGTGTACCTGCGGCCTTGGGTAGCCAGCGCGCCAGCACCCGGTGCAGCGTTGCCGGATTGATGGGTTTGGCAATGAAATCGTTCATGCCGCTGGACAGGCATCGTTGCCGGTCCTCGCCCATGGCGTGAGCCGTCATGGCGATGATGGGCAGGCTATCCAGGGCCTTTTGACCACGCACCCACCGGGTGGTCTCGTATCCATCCAGTACCGGCATTTGCACGTCCATCAGCACCAGATCGAAAATGGATTCCGATAATTGATGCAGTGCCTGTTCACCATTGTCCGCCAGGCTCACGGTCAGGCCCATGCGGGTCAAAAGCCCCTGTGCCACCTCCTGATTAAGGGGGTTGTCCTCCACCAGCAACACCCGTCCCGCCAGGCACCCCAGGGGGCAGGTTGCCTGAACGGGTTGAACCCCACGGGAAGCGGCCTTGGGCAGTTGTAATTCAAACCAGAATTCGCTGCCCTTGTTCATCTCGCTGCGCAATTGAATCTGTCCCCCCATGAGCCGGGTCAGGTGCTGTGAGATGGACAACCCCAGGCCGGTGCCGCCAAAGCGACGGGTGGTCGAGGCATCGGCCTGGGAGAAAGGCTTGAACAGTCGCGCTTGCTGATCCGCCGGGATCCCGATCCCGGAGTCACGGACTGCAAAGCGCAAATGGGCCATATCGTTGTCTTCATCCAGCAGATCCACGCAGAGGCGCACATATCCCCGAGGTGTGAACTTGATGGCATTGGCCACCAGATTGGAGAGGATCTGACCCAGGCGCAGGGGGTCGCCGATCAGCAGACGGGGGACGTCCGGTGGGAACACAACGGCCAGATCCAGACCCTGGCTTTCGGCTCGGGACGTAAAGCCCGTGATCACATTTTCCAGCACCGTGGAGAGATCGAACCGGGTGCGTTCCAACTCCACATGGTTTGCCTCCACCTTGGACAGGTCAAGGATGTCGTTGAGCAGTCTCAGCAGGCTATCGGCTGATGCCTGCAGCTTGCTCAGATAATCCCTTTGCTGATTGGTAAGATCGGTCTGGGCCAGCAGATGTCCCATGCCGGTGATGGCATTCATGGGGGTACGAATCTCGTGGCTCATATTGGCCAGGAAACGGCTCTTGGCCAGTGTGGCCGCCTCGGCGGTCTCCTTGGCTTCACGCAGGGTGCGTTCTGCCTCCCGGCGGGCAAAAGCCCCGGCGAAGATCTGCACGATGGTCTTGAGCAGGCCAATCTCGTTGTCGGTCCAGGTGTAGGATCGATCCACAATATCCAGCCCGCAGAACCCGGTCAGGGTCTCCTCGTTAAACAGGGGCAGGGCGAGCAGGGAGCGGATGTCCTGGGATTGAAGCATTTCACGTTCGCCGGCGGCCTCGTCAGGGATAGCGGAGACGTCTGGCAGATGCAGACAGCGGGCATGGCGCAGTTGGGCAATGAACCAGGGCGATTCCGAGGCCGGGAAGTGGGTCAGGTGCTGAATCTGGGGTGGCACGCCTTCGGCGCACCATTCGTGCGTGTTACTCAGGAGCGTGCCTTCTTCCTTGAACTGAAACACGTACGAACGGCTGGCCCGGAAAAATCGGCCCATGCGGGCCAGGGCATCATCTATGGCAGCGTCCACTCCGTCTTGCGCGGCACTGACGAATCGGGCGGAGATGTCTGACACCATCTCCTCGAACCGCAACTGGCGGCGCAGATGCGCCTCGGCCCGCTTGCGATCATCGATGCGGTTCCATACCGCGTGGAGCAGATCCTTTCCTTCGTGCCGGATGCGTGTCAGCAGCACTTCCACCCAGGTGTTCTCACCTCCACGGGCCCGATGTACCCATTCGAAGCGGTGGGATCCCCGGGCCACGGCGGTGGCGTTCATTTCGCGGGCCTTTTCCAGGGAGTCCCGTCCGTCCGGCTGGGTGGGTGGGGAAAACAGGGCCGGACTCAGATTCAATAGATCCGTGCGTTCGTGATAGCCCAGCATCTGCACAGCCGCCTGATTGCAATCCACGATCAGGTCATCGGCGATCAGCAGCATGCCGTTGGCGCTGTGCTCGAACAAGGCTGGAATGAGTGCCCGATGGGGTTTCAATGATCCGTGCACCTGTCTGTGTCTCGGCCGGGGAGTCACCGCGGGGATTGCTTTTGAGTCTAGCCTCACCGTAGCAGTTGCGTTCCATCAAGGCGACCCGGGGTGCAAGTGGCAGGATAACCGGCGGGATTCGAGCGGGATGATTGCCCCTGAAGGTTGGACTCGCTAAGCTTGGCAACCCGCTTCCGCCCACTGTGGCGCCATCCGCGTTCGAATCCATGCCCCATACCTACGACTACATCAAGGATGGCCAGGCCATCTACGTTCAGTCCTTTGCCACCATCCGTTCCGAGGCACGCCTTGAGCGTTTCAGCACGGAGGAGGCGCGGGTGGTGGTGCGCGTGATCCACGCCTGTGGGATGGTGGATGTGGCAGACGAGGTGGTGTTCTCCACCCACGCCGCTCGTGCCGGACGCCAGGCGTTGCTGGCGGGCAAGCCCATCTTGTGCGATAGCCAGATGGTGGCGCACGGCATCACCCGCGCGCGTTTGCCGGCGGACAATTCGATCGTGTGTACCCTGAATGATCCCACGGTGCCTGAGCGAGCGCGGCAGATCGGCAATACGCGCTCCGCCGCTGCCCTGGATCTGTGGGGGGAGCGCCTGGATGGGGCTGTGGTGGCCATTGGCAATGCGCCGACCGCGCTGTTTCATCTGCTGGAGCTGATGGACGCAGGCGCGCCGCGTCCGGCTCTGGTGATCGGGATGGCAGTGGGTTTTGTGGGCGCTGCGGAGTCCAAGGACGCCCTGGCGGCCTATCCGGGACTCGAATCGGTGATCGTGCGCGGTCGTCTGGGGGGCAGCGCCATGGCCGTGGCTGCCATCAACGCCCTGGCCAGTGAGCAGGAATGATGTCTGGCGGCACGCTTTACGGCATCGGCCTGGGCCCCGGCGACCCGGAACTCATCACCCTCAAGGCCGTGCGCCTGCTTCAGGGCACCCCTGTGGTGGCTGCCTTCTCCAAGGCCGGGCGCACCGGCAATGCCTGGACCATTGCCGCCCCGCATCTGAGGGACGAGCAGACCCGTTTGCGTCTGGAATACCCTTTCACCCTGGAAGTATCGGTGACCGACCCCCGTTATCATCAGGAGATGGGGGTGTTTTACGAGGCCTGTGCGGCGCAATTGGCGGCGCATCTGGAGGCCGGTCGGGATGTGGCGGTGATCTGCGAGGGGGACCCGTTTTTCTATGGTTCTTACATGTACCTGCACGACCGTTTGGTGGGGCGTTTCCCGGTGCAGGTGGTCCCGGGCATTACGGGTATGAGTGCCTGCTGGACGCAGGCCAACACGCCGATCACTCATGGGGATGATGTGTTGACGGTGTTACCCGGCACCCTCCCGGAAGACACTCTGGTGGAGCGTCTGGCCCATACGGATGCCGCCGTGTTCATGAAGGTGGGCCGTAATCTGCCGCGGGTTCGATCGGCTCTGGTTCGGGCGGGGATGCTGGAGCGGGCCTTGCTGGTGGAGCGGGGTTCCATGGAGGGGGAGCAGGTGCAGCGACTGGCGGAGCGCGCCGAGGATGAGCCGGCGCCCTATTTCACCATTGTGCTGGTTCCCGGCAGGCAGGGGGTGCGATGAGCGGTCGTGTGGATATCATCGGTCTGGGGCCGGGCGCGGAGGATCTGCGCTGCCCTCGGGCCGCCCGGGCGCTGGAACAGGCGACGGATCTGGTGGGTTATGTGCCTTATGTGGAGCGGGTGGCGGCGAACACGGGGCAGCGTATCCATGGCTCGGACAATCGTGAGGAGATCATGCGTGCCCGCCTGGCCCTGGAGCTGGCGGAGCAGGGTCGTCGGGTGGCGGTGGTGTCTTCCGGCGATGGTGGGGTGTTCGGCATGGCGGCGGCGGTGTTCGAGGCGATGGATCATGGGGAGCCCCGGTGGCGGGATCTGGAGGTCCAGGTGTATCCAGGGGTTTCGGCGGTGCTGGCGGCGGCGGCGCGTCTGGGGGCGCCCTTCGGGAATGATTTCTGTGTGATCTCGCTATCGGATAATTTGAAGCCGTGGGGGGTGATCCTGAATCGCCTGGAGGCGGCGGCCCAGGTGGGGTTTGCCATGGCCTTTTACAATCCGATTTCGAAGGCCCGGCCCTGGCAGTTGGGTGAGGCCCTGGATCGGTTGCGGGTGCATTTGCCCGGGTCGGTACCGGTGATGTTTGCCCGTGCGGTGAGTCGACCGGAGGAGCATGTGGAGTTCACGACCTTGGGCGATGCCCGCCCGGAGCAGGCAGATATGCGCACGCTGGTGATCGTCGGCAATGCGGAGACGCGTGTGATCGAGCGGGCCGGGCGTGATCCCTGGGTGTATACGCCGCGGCGTGTGGGTGGGGGGTGACTTGGGTCCTCTGCCTGGGTTTTGCATTGGTGGTGGTTCCCCTCATCGGGGCCGTGTTCCCTGCGGCGGGACGCCGTGAATACCTCCCTGTAGGCTTGACCGCCGCATCCCTGCGGCGAACACCCGCCTCCGGGAACCCGCCCCCGCTGAGGGGATTGGGCTGTTGGGGCTTCGTTCGGGGTGCCTGGGCTTTACTTCGGTGCTGGTTCCCCTCATCGGGGCCGTGTTCCTTGCGGCGGGACGCCGTGAATACCTCCCTGTAGGCTTGACCACCGCATCCCTGCGGTGAACACCCGCCTCCAGGAACCCGCCCCCGCTGAGGGGATTGGGCTGTTGGGGCTTCGTTCGGGGGACGTATTTCAATACTGTGGCCGTGGCCACATGACCCTGTACGGGCCGTTCGCGAACGGCCCGCGCGGAGTGTTTGACGCAGACGGTCCGTCGGTTTACCCCTAAGCAAACGCTCCGTTGCTCGTGAACTGATGCAGCCATGCCAGGGCGGCTTGGGCGTGGGGCACTTTGTGGGCAACCTGGGCCACGGGCGGGCGTTCCACCATGACCACCTGGACGCCACATTGACGGGCCGCCTCCAGTTTGGCCCTTGTGGCGTCGCCACCAGAGTTCTTGGTGACCAGGGTGTCGATGCGGTGTTCTCTTAGCAGGGCCAGTTCATCTTCAAGTTGGAATGGCCCACGCTGGGTCAGGCACAGGCATTGGGGCGGGCGGGTTTCGGGGAGTTCGACGCTGCGGGTGATGTAGTGGTGCTGGGGGGCCTGGCAGAAGGCGGCCAGTTCCAGTTGGCCGATGGTGAGCAGCACACGTCTTGGGGTATCGCCCAGGGCCTGGGCGGCTGCGGCCATGTGGGGCACGCTGCGCCAGTGATCCTCGGGCTCGGGAGTCCATGCCGGGCGGCGCAGGGCCAGGAGTTTGCAGCCGGCTTGATCCGCTGCGGCAGCTGCGTTGGCGGAGATTTGCGCGGCGAAGGGGTGGGTGGCATCGATGATGATGTGGGTGCCTTCGGCGCGGATCCAGTCCACCAGGCCTTGAATGCCTCCAAAGCCGCCGGTGCGGCAGCGCAGGTTGGGCAGGCGCGGCTTGCGGGTTCGGCCTGCTACTGAGTACACGGGGTCGAACCGGGCGTCATCTTCCAGGCCTTTGGCCAGTTCCATGGCCTCGCCGGTACCACCGAGGATCAGGAGTTTGAGGGGGTGTTGGGTGTCTTTGGGCATGGGCGGAGGAGGTTTCAGGGGACGGCCGATGGTGGTCATCACCTTACTGGACACGGCCTTGGTGTTCCATGATCAGCGGGGTCCGCGCCCCTTCTCCCCGCGGGGGGGGGGGAGAAGGGAGTGTCAGGCATGTCTCCTCAACCTATGGATAAAGGACGTTTTGAGCCCCTCTCCCGCTGGCGGGAGAGGGGTTGGGGTGAGGGTGGGAGGGGCCGGCGGGAATCCCAATTTGTGGCACACTTGCAAGGATCCCTTCCCCCACTGCATCGCCCATGACGGATTCCCCTCTCTCACAACCCGCCCCGTCCCGCCCCTGGCTGCATTTGATCGGCCTGGGAGAGGAGGGCATTGACGGTTTGACCCCTGCTGCCCAGGCCCTGGTGCGTTCCGCCGAACTTGTGGTGGGTGGCCGGCGCCATCTGGAGTTGGCTTCTTCGTTGATTCAGGGCAGGGCGCTGCCCTGGGTATCGCCCCTGTCGGATACGCTGCCTGAACTCATGGTCCATCGGGGGCGTCCGGTGGCGGTACTGGCCTCGGGAGATCCCTTTTTCTTTGGCGTGGGCAGTACCTTGCGTCCGCATCTGGAGCCCGGCGAATGGCTGTGTCTGCCGCATCCTTCCAGTGTGGCGCTGGCGGCGTCCCGGCTGGGTTGGTCGCAGCAGGACTGTGCGGTGATCTCCCTGACGGGGCGGCCTCTGGAGAGTCTGCGTCCGGCATTGCAGCCGGGTGGCCAGGTGTTCGTGTTCAGTGCCGATGCGACGACGCCCTTTGAGGTGGCCCGGGCACTGGTGGATTGGGGTTTCGGGGAGAGCATCGTGACCGTCCTGGAGGCCCTGGGCGGTCCTCGTGAACGCCAGCGATCGTCGGCGGCCTGTGGTTTCGATCTGGATGACGTCAACCCGCTGAACCTTTTGGCCATTCAGGTGGTGGCGGGGCCGGAGGCCCGGGTGTTGCCGCGGTCACCGGGTTTGCCCGATGACTGGTTTGAGCACGATGGTCAGATCACCAAGCGCGAGGTGCGGGCCGTGACGTTATCGAGCCTGCGACCCCGGGTGGGTGAGCGGCTCTGGGATGTGGGCTGCGGCTCGGGGTCGGTGTCCATTGAATGGCTGCTGGCCCACCCTTCCACCCAGGCCATCGCGCTGGAGAGCCATGAGGATCGTGCGGCTCGGGCTGCGCGCAATGCGGCATCGCTGGGGGTGCCTCGTCTGGAGGTGAAGGTAGGACGGGCGCCTGGGGTGCTGGAGGGTTTGCCGACACCGGATGCGGTCTTTCTGGGCGGCGGTGCTCGGGATCCCGAGGTCATTGACTACTGCTGGGAGGCACTGCGCCCTGGCGGGCGGCTGGTGGCCAATGTGGTGGTGCTGGAGACCGAGCAGGTGATCCAGGCTGCCTGGCAGCGACTGGGGGGCAGTCTCACCCGGCTCTCCGTGGAGCGTCTGGATACGGTGGGTGGGCTACATGCCTTCCGGCCGGCCATGTCGGTGGTGCAATGGGTGGTGGACAAGCCGGTTGTGGGGGCCGCCCCCGGCCGCGAAGAGTATGCCTCGTCACCTTGATTTGGGTATCTTTGTGGGAGCGGGCCTCGCCCGCGAATGGTGTGCCTGGGATCTGCCTTGGTGGTGGTTCCCCTCACCGGGGCCGTATTCCTTACGGCGGGACGCCGTGAATACGTCCCTGTAGGCTTGACCACCGCATCCCTGCGGTGAACACCCGCCTCCAGGAACCCGCCCCCGCTGAGGGGATTGGGCTGTGTGGCTTCGTTTGGGGTGCCCTGGGTATGCTTTGGTGGTGGTTCCCCTCACCGGGGCCGTATTCCTTGCGGCGGGACGCCGTGAATACGTCCCTGTAGGCTTGACCACCGCATCCCTGCGGTGAACACCCGCCTCCAGGAACCCGGCCCCGCTGAGTGGATTTGGCCTTGTGGCTTCGTTCGGGGTGCCCGGATTCGGCCGTAGCGGTTTCGGTAGGCCACTGATCTTGTATGGTGTGGTGCCTCACCGATCATTTTCACTGTCATTCGGATCTTCACAGGATTAACCCATGACCGTTCATTTCATCGGCGCCGGGCCCGGTGCCGCCGACCTGATCACCTTGCGCGCGGCGCGTCTGCTGGGCGAGTGTCCGGTGTGCCTGTATGCGGGCTCCATTGTCCCTCGTGAGGTGCTGGATCATTGTCCGCCGGGGGCACGGCTGGTGGATACCGCGCCGCTGGATCTGGATGCCATCGAGGCGGAGTATGTGCGCGCCTTCGAGGCGGGGGAGGATGTGGCGCGGCTGCATTCCGGTGATCTGTCGGTGTATAGCGCCGTGGCCGAGCAGATGCGGCGTCTTGAGCGCTTGGGTATCCCGTATACGCTGACCCCCGGCGTGCCGGCCTTTGGTGCGGCGGCTGCCGTGCTGGGTCGGGAGTTGACCGTGCCGGAGGTCAGCCAGAGCCTGGTGATCACCCGGGTGTCGGGGCGGGCCTCGAAGATGCCGCCGGATGAGACCCTGGAGAATTTTGCCCGCACCCAGGCCACGCTGGCGATCCATCTGGCGATTCATCGTCTGGAGGAGGTGGTGGAGCGCCTTGAGCCCTTTTACGGGGCGGACTGCCCGGCAGCGGTGGTGGCCCGCGCCACCTGGCCGGATCAGGTGGTGGTGCGCGGCACCCTGGGGGATCTGGTGGAGATGATGCGGGCCTCGCCGGTGGAGCGCACCGGGTTGATCCTGGTGGGGCGGGCCCTGGGGAGTCGGGACTTTCGGGAGAGTGCCCTTTATGACCCGGGGTATCGGCGCCGCTATCGGTCCGGGAGGGCTGAATAGGTTGGATGCCCGCCGTCCCCTCATCCCCAGCCCTTCTCCCCAGAGGGGAGAAGGGAGCCGACCCTGACATTCCGGCGTGTTCTCCCTTGGGGAGAGGGTAATATGATTGAGCCCCTCTCCCGCTGGCGGGAGAGGGGTTGGGGTGAGGGCCTACGGGGCCGAGGTGGCCTCGCCCACCAGATGACCGGAGCGGTCAAACACCAGGATCTCCAACTGGCTCTGTTGGGGGTCGATCAGGTGCAGGGCAAAGTGCAGTGCCGCCCGGGCCACGGCGTCGCCGATGGGAACGCCCGCCGCCCGGGCATGGTCGAACGCTTCAGCCACGGTGTTGGACTGGCGAATCCTGTCCTGACAGGGTTCATCGGCCCCCACCGTGGCCGCCAGATCCGCCAATTGCCCCAGGTCCGCCTGGCCGCGTCGGGAGTGTACATCCATGAAACCCTGGGACAGCTTCGTGATCTTGGCCATGCCGCCGGCCACCGTGATGCGCGGCACAGGGTGGGTGCGCAGGTATTTGAGCATGCCGCCGATGAAATCCCCCATGTCGATGAGCGCCTCTTCGGGCAGGCCATGATGGGCCTGCACGGCCTTCTCGGAGGTGCGGCCGGTGGAACCGGCCACATGAGGCAGGCCCGCGGCCCGGGCCACGTCGATGCCCCGCTGGATGGAGTGGATCCAGGCCGAGCAGGAGAAGGGGATCACCACGCCCGTGGTGCCCAGGATGGACAGTCCGCCGATGATGCCGAGGCGGGGATTCAGGGTATCCTTGGCGATTTCCGCCCCCTGGGGGATGGATATTTCCACTTCAAGGTCGCCGGGCACGTTAAACTGTGCGGCTACCTCGCTCACGGCCTGTTGCATCATGGCCCGGGGCGAGGGATTGATGGCGGGTTCGCCCGCCGGGATGGGCAGGCCCGCGCGGGTCACCATGCCCACCCCTTCGCCAGCGGTGAATGTGATGCCGCTTCCCGGTGCGCCCTGGCGCACCGTGGCCCGGATCAGGGCGCCGTGGGTGACATCCGGATCATCCCCGGCGTCCTTGACGATGCCCGCCATGGCGGTGCCATCCCCCCGTTCCTGCACCGCCAGGGAAAACATCGGGGTGCGGTTCTTGGGCAGGGTCACCTGGACAGGGTCCGGGAACTGACCACTGACCAGGGCCGTGAAGGCTGCCTTGGTGGCCGCGGTGGCGCAGGCCCCCGTGGTCCAACCGCGTTGAAGGGCCGTACCCTGTTTGGGGGGCGTAGGGGTCTGCTCAGACATAGCACGGAGTATACTGATCGATGAATTCACTGTCCCGGACAAGCCAACCCACCATGGGCACGGCGCTGGATACACTGGATGCCCTGATCCCGGGGCTGCCGCGCATGCGCCCGGGCGAGGTCTGGATCGTGGGCGCCGGGCCAGGTGATCCGGGGCTGCTGACCCTGCATGCGCTCTCGGCGTTGCTGCAAGCGGATGTGCTGGTGCACGATGCCTTGATCGACCCCAGAACCCTGGCCATGGTGCGCCCCGACGCGGTACGCATCTTCGCTGGCAAGCGCGGCGGCAAACCCTCCACTCATCAGGACGACATCACGGCCACCCTGGTGGATCAGGCCCGGCGCGGCTTTCGCGTGGTGCGTCTCAAGGGGGGCGATCCCTTCATGTTCGGTCGCGGCGGGGAGGAAGTGGCCGCGCTGCTGGAGGAGGGGATCCCCAATCGCGTGATCCCGGGCCTCACCTCGGGTCTGGCGGGACTGAGTGCCGTGGGCATTCCGGCCACCTGCCGGGGCGTGAATCAGGCGGTGTTCCTGGCCACCGGCCATGGCGCCGGGCGCAAGCCCACGCCGGAGGGGATCGACTGGACCCTGGTGGCCCGTCTGGGGCAGCCCGTGGTGCTGTACATGGCCATCAAGAACCTGCCCCATATCCTCCAGGGTCTGACCGATGGCGGCATGGCTGCGGACACCCCGGCAGCCGTGGTGACCTCGGCCACCACGCCCCAGGAGCGGGTGGTGATCGCCACGCGGGCCACCTTGCTCGAGACCATCACCCGGGAGCGCCTGGAGGCGCCAGCGATCATTGTGCTGGGGGATATTGTCCAATGCCGGACCACCCTTGACCGGGTGGTGACCCACACGGTCAAGGAAATGTCAGATAGCTGAGCATCTCATCGGCGCCATAGATTGGTATGCTTCAGTCATTGATTGATAAGGTCTTTCGCCCATGGCACGCTGGCGCCCGCCGCAACCCCGTTCATCTCCTTACATCACCCCCGAGGGTCATGCGACCCTGGAGGCGGAGCTACAGGGTTTATGGACGCGACGAGCCGACGTGACCCGCCACCTGTCTGCCGCGGCAGCAGAAGGCGATCGTTCGGAGAATGCGGAATACATCTACCGCAAGAAGGAATTGCGGGAGATCGATCGGCGCATCCGTTACCTGCAGAAGCGACTGCCTTCCCTGCAGGTGGTGCGTGATCCCCCGACGGACCAGGCCCGTGTCTTCTTCGGTGCCTGGGTGACCCTGGCCGATGCCTCGGGTCGCGAAGTGGTCTACCGCATTGTCGGTGCCGATGAGTTTGACCCGGAGCGTGGCTGGATCAGCCTGGATTCCCCCGTGGCCCGGGCCCTCCTGGGCAAGCACCTGGACGATGAGGTGGAGGTGGAAACACCGGGTGGGGTGGTCCGCTACGAGGTGGTGGATGTGGCATACCGGGGCGCCGAGGCGTCCTCTGACTCTTGAGGTTCTTACCATGCGTTTCTGCTGGTCCAATCTGCTGCTCATCGCCGTGGTCGTGATACTGGGGACGGCCAGCATGCTCTCCAGCTGCGGTCAGCGCGGCGACCTGTACCTGCCCGATGACGAGGATCGACGGGCCGACCCCTAGGCCCTTCAGTTCACTGCCACACAACCCACCCCGGGCCATCGGCCCGACCCCGAACCGGATATCGACGGATGGATCATTTCAATTACCAGGACGGCGTTCTCTGTGCCGAGGACGTGAGTCTGCAAGCCCTGGCCGAGGCCCATGGTACGCCCCTGTACGTGTATTCCCGGGCCACCCTGGAGCGCCACTGGAAGGCCTTTGACGATGCCCTGGGGGATCACCCCCACCTGGTGTGCTACGCGGTGAAGGCCAATTCCAGCCTGGCGGTGCTGAACGTGCTGGCCCGTCTTGGGGCGGGTTTCGATATCGTCTCCGGCGGTGAGCTGGAGCGGGTGCTGCGGGCCGGGGGCGACCCGAAGCGTGTGGTGTTCTCGGGCGTGGGCAAGCAGGTGGGAGAGATGCGCCGGGCCCTGGAGGTGGGCATCCGCTGTTTCAACGTGGAATCGGTGGCGGAACTGGAGCGCCTGAACCGGGAGGCCGGCGGGCTGGGCATGATCGCCCCGGTCTCCATCCGCGTGAATCCTGACGTGGATGCCGGCACCCATCCGTATATCTCCACCGGCCTGAAGGAGAACAAGTTCGGGGTGGACGTGGAAGATGCCCTGGATCTTTACCGCCAGGCGGCCGCTCTGCCCCACCTCAGGGTGACGGGACTGGATTGCCATATCGGCTCGCAGCTCACCTCACTGGATCCATTCGTGGATGCCCTGCGCCGGGTGATCCTGCTGACCCGAGCCCTGGAAGGGGAGGGTATCCACCTGGAACACCTGGACCTGGGCGGCGGCCTGGGCATCCGTTATCAGGATGAGACCCCGCCCTCGCCACGCGACTATGCCCAGGCGATGCTGGCCGAACTCAAGGGCACCGGCTACGAGATCCTGCTGGAGCCCGGCCGGGCGATTGCCGGCAATGCCGGGGTGCTGGTCACCCGTGTGGAGTATCTCAAGCCCACTCGCCACAAGGATTTTGCCATCGTCGATGCGGCCATGAACGATCTCATTCGCCCGGCCTTGTACGATGCCTGGATGGATATCCTGCCGGTGCGGCCGCGCGGCGGTGAAAGCCGTGAATATGATGTGGTGGGCCCGGTCTGCGAGACCGGCGACTTCCTGGGCAAGGGGCGCTCGCTGGTGCTGGAGGAGGGGGATCTGCTGGCGGTGCGTTCCGCTGGTGCCTACGGTTACGTGATGAGTTCCAACTACAATACCCGAACCCGGGCCGCCGAGGTGATGGTGGAGGGTGATCGTGCCCATGTGATCACCCGGCGCGAGACCCTGGAGGATCTGCTGGCGCGGGAGACGGTATTGCCTGCATAGGTTGTGCCCGCCGCCCCCTCATCCCCGGCCCTTCTCCCCGGAGGGGAGAAGGGAGAAAGGCTGGCTGCCTGGTGGAAGGTTGCAACACCCTTCCCGTGGTGGGACATGACACAATAGAGACTTCACCCTTCCCCAAGAGGAGTCCCCATGGCACGCGAGATCATTGCCACCCCCAAGGCCCCCCAGGCCATCGGCCCCTATTCCCAGGCGGTGAAGGTGGGTCACACCGTCTACCTGTCCGGCCAGATCCCGCTCATCCCGGAGACCATGGAGCTGGTGGATGGGCCCATGGAGGATCAGGTGCGCCGCGTCTTCGATAACCTGTCCGCCGTGGCCGAGGCCGCCGGAGGGGATCTCAACGATATTGCCAAGCTCAACATCTTTCTCACCGACCTGGGGCATTTCGCCACCGTCAACGAGATCATGAGCCAGTACTTTGCCGAGCCCTATCCGGCCCGCGCCGCCATCGGCGTGGCCAGCCTGCCCAAGGGCGCACAGGTGGAGATGGATGCCATCATGGTGCTGGAGTAAGCCTGACTCCCCACGCAACGGACGCACCCATGACTGAACCCATCACCGCCCTCAAGGGGGTGGGCCCGAAGATGGCTGCCCGGCTGGATCGCCTGGGCATCGCCACCGTCACCGACCTGCTGTTTCATCTGCCGGCCCGCTACCAGGACCGCACCCGCCTCGTACCCATGGGTGGCCTGCGACCCGGAGACGAGGGCGTGGTGGAAGGGGAGGTGGATCATACCGAGGTGGTGGCACGGTCCAAACGCATGCTGCTGGTGCATCTGAGCGATGGCACCGGCGGCATCACCCTGAGGTTCTTCCATTTCTCCGGTGCCCAGCAGCAGGCCATGGCCCGGGGCACCCGCCTGCGCTGTTTCGGTGAGGCCCGCATGGGCAAGGCGGGCATGGAACTGGTGCATCCTGAGTACCGCATCCTGCGTGAGGGCGAGGCCGTGGTGGAAGAATCCCTCACGCCCATCTATCCCACCACCGAGGGGCTGCACCAGATGAGCCTGCGTCGGCTCACCGACGAGGCCCTGGCCCGACTGGACCGGATCCCCGAGTGGTTGCCCGCGCATATCCTGGATTCGGCAGGGCTGCCGGATCTGGTCACGGCCCTGCGCACCGTGCACCGCCCGCCGCCTGATGCCCCCGTGTCCAGCCTGCTGGAGGGCCGCCACCCGGCCCAGCGTCGACTGGCGTTCGAGGAACTGGTGGCCCATCACCTGAGCCTGGGTCGCGTCAGGGCACGGACCACGGATCAGCCCGCCCCCCCGGTGCGGGTAGCCGGTCAACTCCCGCAGCGATTGCTGGAAAGCCTGCCGTTTCCGCTGACCGGGGCCCAGCAGCGTGTGATCCATGAGCTGGTGAACGATATGGCCCGGCCCCATCCCATGCTGCGTCTGGTGCAGGGGGACGTGGGGGCGGGCAAGACCTTGGTGGCCGTGGCCGCTTGTCTGCATGCAGTGGAGGCGGGCTATCAGGCGGCGGTGATGGCGCCCACGGAGATCCTGGCCGAGCAGCACCATCGCAACTTCAAGGCCCTGCTCGAACCCCTGGGTGTTGACGTCGCCTGGTTCTCGGGCAAGCAGGGGGCCAAGGCCCGCCGCGAGGCCAGTGAGGCGCTGGCCACCGGCCAGGCCCGGGTGGCCGTGGGCACCCATGCCCTGTTCCAGGGAGATGTGACCTTCCAGGATCTGGCCCTGGTGGTGGTGGATGAGCAGCATCGTTTTGGTGTGCACCAGCGCATGGCACTGCGGGAGAAGGGCGCCCGGGACGGGCGTCTGCCCCATCAGCTGATCATGACCGCCACCCCCATCCCCCGCACCCTGGCCATGACCGCCTACGCGGACCTGGACTATTCAGTCATTGATGAGCTGCCACCGGGGCGCAAACCCATCAAGACCGTGGCGCTCAGTGATGACCGGCGCGAAGAGGTGGTGCAGCGGATTCATCACGCCATTGGTGAGGGGCGCCAGGCCTACTGGGTGTGCACACTGGTGGAGGAATCCGATGTGCTGCAGGCCCAGGCAGCGGAGGATACCCATGCCCAGCTGGAAGAGGCCCTGGAGGGTATCCGTGTGGGGCTGGTGCACGGGCGCATGAAGCCCCGGGACAAGGAGGCGGTGATGGCCCGGTTCCAGGCTGGCGAGGTGCAGTTGCTGGTGGCCACCACGGTGATCGAGGTGGGGGTGGATGTGCCCAATGCGTCACTGATGATCATCGAGAATGCCGAGCGCCTGGGACTGGCCCAGTTACATCAGTTGCGGGGGCGTGTGGGGCGGGGCGAGGCGGCCAGTGCCTGTGTGCTCATGTATCACCCGCCACTGTCCCAGACCGCCCACCGTCGTCTGGAGGCCTTGCGCAACAGCACCGACGGTTTCGAGATCGCCCGCATCGACCTGGACCTGCGCGGCCCCGGCGAGGTGCTGGGCACCCGCCAGACCGGGATGATGCAATTTCGCATCGCCGATATGGTGCGCGATCAGGACCTGCTGGAGGACGTGAAGACCGCGGCCGGCCGGCTGACCGCCGAACACCCTGACCACGTGGACCCGCTGATCGACCGCTGGCTGAGCGGCTCCCAGGAATATGGTCGTGTGGGTTGAAGGGCCGCGAGACCGATCGGTCTCATCACGCTGGCGATTGAATTGAACAAAACCCTTCTGTCAGTGCACTAATACGGGGATTGGACACTGGCTACTGATTCTCAGTGTAAGATCTGGATAACACAAAGTAGCCCCGCTCGTCGGTCATATGAATGCGCTTATCGGCCTGGATGCGCTCGGTTTCGGCGGGGTACGCATCACCCTCGATCAATAAAAGCTGAAAGGAGAAGCTGAATGCAATTGAATCTCAACGAGCTGCTCTTCGGCGGTCAGACACCCACCTCCATGGCCACCGATGCGGGCATGACCGTGCTGCGGGTGTCGGCCGGGCTGATGATGGCCTTTGGGCATGGATTGGGTAAGCTGCCCCCTTCGCCGGGGTTCGTGGGTATGGTGGAAGGGCTCGGGTTCCACTCGCCCGAATTGTTTGCCTGGATGGCCGGCCTGGCCGAGGGGATGGGTGGCCTGCTGCTGGCCGCCGGGCTGCTGACGCGGGCGTCGGCAGTGGCCATCCTGGGTTCCATGCTGGTGGCGGCCTTCATGGCCCATGGGGGTGACCCTCTGTTTGCCACCGGTGGTCCCAGCAAGGAGTTGGCCCTGCTGTATGCCGCTGTGATGGTGCCCTTCCTGATCGCAGGCTCCGGCCGCTACGGGGTGGACTCCATGTTCCGTCGTCAGGACGATTGATCAGCGGGGATTCAGATGTGAGCGGCCCCAAATGCCATTGTTGTTCAGGGCCGCCCTTTTCCTGGCATGTTCCGCAGCTGTCATACTTTCATCATACTGTCATCTCGCTCGGTCTTAATGTCGCCCCTGATATCCATTGATCCGGAGCCCCATGAAACAAGCCCTGGCAGCCCAACCCGCCTCTCGCGCCGTCCGTCACCTGGCCAGGACCTATCTGGACCAGGCCCAAGCGGCCTGCGACCGACTGGATGATCCCGCGGATACCGAAGCCCTGCATGACTTTCGGGTGGCCCTGCGGCGCCTGCGCAGTCTACTCAAGGCCCATAAGGGCTACGCAAAGCAGTGGCTGTCGAAGAAACTGCGTCAGCGCGCCAAGGATCTGGCATCCAGCACCGGACTGGCGCGGGATACCGAGGTGCAACTGGCCTGGCTCATGAGCCAGCAGGCTCGCATCAAGTCCCATCAGCGCTCGGGTTTTCTGTGGATGAAGGCGCGTCTGCAGTCTCGGCTCGATGATGAATATGCGGACATCCGGTCGGCAATACCGTCTGCCTTCAAGCGTTTTCACAAGCGCATGAACGAACGGTTGGATCTGGACAAGGACGATGACGCTCCACCGTTCGGTCGGGTCACGGCCCTGCGCCTGACCGAGGCTGCCGAGGAGTTCCAGGTTCACCTGGACAAGGTGAGCAGCGATGCTACCCAGGAGGAAGTCCACCAGGCGCGGATCGCCGGCAAACGCCTGCGCTATCTGCTGGAACCCGTGGCCAGGGAGCTTGAGGGTGGCAAGGATCTCATCAAGGAACTCAAGGAGATGCAGGACCTCATGGGGGAGATCCATGACATCCAGGTATTTGCCGAAGAACTGGCTCAGGCCTCTGAGGAGGCCGGCGCCGAGCGCATGCGGCGAATGGTGCAACTTTCCCTGGAGCGTGGCGAGGACGACCCGGACCTGCAAGCAGCACGGCGCACCGACGAACGGGCTGGCCTGATGAGCCTGGCCCGACAACTTCACGACCGCCAGGAGCACTTGATGTCGCGGCTGAGTGCCAAGCTTGAAGATGGTGAGGCGGAGCGTTTTCTGGCGCATCTGGAGCAGGCAGTGGAGCAGCTTCACGCACTGGCCTATCCAGAGGACTGACCCGCCTCCTTGGCACGGTTCCGTAGTGCACCACGCAGTTCACCTGAAAAATTTGCCCGCCGATTTCAATCGAATCCATCAATCCGCAATAATCCGCACCCGGTCTATGCTATCTTCCGGAACGGGCTCGGCCGGCGGAGACATGGCAGTCTGTCCGGGTGGCCCATGATTCAAACCATCCAGAAGAACGGGAGGCCAAAACGGCCCCCAGACTCCCAGGAGGAGTTTTGCCATGCTGAAAAGTTGTATTCGTTGGGCGGGTGTGGCCGCTCTGAGTTGCGCGGTGGCGCTGGGCGGCGCCGTATCCGCGGATGAACATGCCAACTGGCCAAGCTCCGCCAAGGTGGGTACCGCCTCTCAGGGTGGAACCTACTTCATCTATGGCGCCGGCTGGGCGGGCCTTGTGGACGAAGCCACGGGTGTCAATATGTCCGCTGAGGTCACCGGTGGCCCCGCCCAGAACATGGTGCTGGTCCATCAGGGACAGCTTGAATTCGGCATGACCACCATGGGGCCCGCCTTCGAAGGCTGGAATGGCAAGCTGCAGGTGGCCAGAGGCCTGGAAACGCGCAACGTGCGTGCCATGTTCCCCATGTATCAGACCCCCATGCAGGTTGTTGCGCTGCAGCGATCGGGTATCGATAGCGTGTCCGATCTGGACGGCAAGCGTGTGGGCGTGGGTCCCCGTGGGGGCACCGCCAGCATGTTCTGGCCGCGCTTCTTTGAAGACCTGGGTCTGGATGTGCGTGTGCGCTTCGGTGGTGCCGCTGACCAGGTGGGTCAGGTGCAGGATGGTATCCTGGATGCCTTTGCCTTCGCCGCGGGCGTGCCCATCTCTGCCTTCAGTCAGATCGAGGCTCAGCAGCCGGTGAACATCTTCTCCCTCAACGAGGAAGAGATCGCCCAGATGGTGGAAAATCACCCCGTGAGCCGCATTGTCATCCCGGGTGGCACCTATCGCACGGTGGAAGAGGATCAGGCCACGGTGGCACTGTGGAATTTCGCCATTGCCAATAAAGACATGCCGGAGAGCCTGGTTTACGAGATCATGAAGACGGTGCTGGACAACAATGACCGCATGATGAACGTGCATCGTTCCGCCAGGGAAACCCTGCCCGAAAACATGGAGCACAACAATTTCATGTGGTTCCATCCGGGAGCCGTGCGTTACTATCAGGAAAAGGGTATTGAGGTGCCCGAGGATCTGATTCCGCCCGAATACGAGGGCTGAGAAGCTGCCAGGATGGTTGTCAAGGAGTCGGGCCGCGCTATTGCGGCCCGACGCTTTTGACCTCAACCACACTGACGCTCCGGCCTCACGTCATCCCTGGACGGTGCGTTGCCTTGATTGACACTGAACGCTCAGAAGATCTCTCCCATGACGAGCTCCGAAAAATCGGGCCCCGCTGAAGATAAAGATATCGCTGCCGCCGCGGCCGCCGCCGAGGAAGGCACCTCCTCTCAGCGCAATCTCACCCGTTGGCAATACTGGCTGCTGTTTGCGCTGGGTTTGACCTACACCAGCTTCCACCTGCTGGTCCTCAATGTCTTCCCTGTGGAGACATGGACCTTCCGTATTCTGCACGTGGCGGGGGCCTTGGTGATCGGTTTCGCCATTGTCGCCGCCTGCGTACCGCCCGCCGATCAATCACCCGGGCGACGATGGTTGCTTGAGTTACTGCCCATGGTGATTACCGTGGGGGCAGCACTCTACTCCGTGGGTGCCATCATTGCCGCCTACATCATGCGCCATGCCTGGGACTACGACGCATGGTCCATGCCCGAGTGGCTATTCCAGAGTTTCAGCTGGACTCTGCTGGCCGCCACCGTGCTGGGCATCCTGTTCGCCTGGGTCTTCAAGCCCCGTTCGGATCGCATCGGCTGGTACGACTGGTCATTGATGGCCAGCAGTGTGTCGGTGGGTGCCTATCTGGTCTTCCATCTGGCGGACCTGCAATTTCGCGCGGGCGTGATGCCCACCCAGCCCGATTTTTGGGTTTCGGTGGCCGGTATCCTGTTGATCCTCGAACTCACTCGCCGTGTCGCCGGCATGGCGCTGGTGGTGATCGCGGCCATCTTCATCCTCTATGGCTTCGCTGGTCCCTGGTTGCCGGGGGTGCTGGAGCATGGCGGGTACAATGCCGATCGTTTCTTTACCTATCTGTACACCGATAACGGCATCCTTGGGCCCACCACGGCGGTGTCTTCCACCTACATCATCCTGTTCATCGCCTTTGCCGCCTTCCTGCAGGCCTCCAAGGTGGGTGACTATTTCGTGAACTTTGCCTTTGCCGCCGCCGGGCGGGCCCGAGGTGGTCCGGCCAAGGTGGCGATATTCGCCAGTGGCCTGATGGGCATGATCAACGGAACCTCGGCCGGTAACGTGGTGGCCACCGGCTCCCTGACCATCCCTTTGATGAAGCGTGTGGGCTATAGCCCACGCAGTTCGGGTGCCATCGAGGCGGCGGCCTCCACCGGTGGGCAGATCATGCCGCCGGTCATGGGGGCGGGTGCCTTCATCATGGCGGAAATCACGGGTATCCCCTATACCGAACTCATCATCGCCGCGCTGATCCCGGCGGTGCTGTACTTTGCTTCCGTTTACTTCATGGTGGATCTGGAGGCCGCCAGGACAGGGATGAAGGGGTTGCCCTCCAAGGATCTGCCCAAGGTGGGTAAGCTGTTGAAGCAGGTCTACCTGTTCGCGCCCATTCTTATCCTGATAGGGACGTTGTTCATGGGGTATTCGGTCATCCGCGCCGGTACCGTGGCCTTGATGAGTGCCGTGGTCGTCAGTTGGCTCACGCCCTTCCGCCTGGGCCTGGTGGGGTCTGCCAAGGCCCTGGAGCTGGCGGCACGCATGTCCATCCAGTTGATTGCCGTTTGTGCCTGTGCCGGCATCATCGTTGGTGTCATTGGTCTGACGGGTGTGGGGCTACGCTTCTCCACCATGCTCCTGGCGGTGGCGGAAAACAGTCAGCTGCTGGCCCTGTTCTTTGCCATGGGGATCTCGGTGATCCTGGGCATGGGGATGCCCACCACGGCCGCCTACGCCGTGGCCGCCTCCGTGGTGGCCCCGGGCCTGGTCCAGATGGGCGTCGAGCCCTTGGTAGCCCACTTCTTCGTGTTCTACTTCGCGGTGATCTCGGCAATCACGCCGCCAGTGGCCCTGGCCGCTTATGCGGGGGCGGCCATTGCCGGTTCCGAGCCCATGCGCACCTCGGTGACTGCCTTCAAGATCGGGCTGGCGGCCTTCATCGTGCCGTTCATCTTCTTCTATCACCCGGCCGTGCTCATGGTGGGTGAATGGTGGCAGATCACGCAAAGCTTCCTGTCGGCCTTGCTGGGTGTGTTCATGCTGGCAGCAGGCGCTCAGGGGTGGTTCTTCGGGATGGCCAACCGCGTGGTGCGGACACTGCTGTTCGTTGGTGCCCTGATGGCCATCTCCGGTGAACTGGTCAGCGATATCGTCGGCCTGGGCCTGGGAGTCACGTTGCTTGTGTGGCAGTTGAAGATGGCCCGTGGTGGTGGAAAATCCACGGTGGCCGAGGCATCGTGACCATCGCAGGCAGGCCCTGATGCAGGGCCTGCCTGCTGGTGAGCGGCAATGGTGTGTGCGCCGGCTTTCGTCGGGAATCTGTTCTTGCGATGAATGGTGATAAGGGGGCGTCATGGGAGACCAAGCCTATCTGGTGGCACTCACCGGGGAACGGGTCGAAGGGGTGGACCTGGCCACGGCGCGGTCCAACCTGGCCAGCCTGTTTCGTATCACCGAGGCGCGGGCCGCGGCCATGCTGTCGGGTAAGCCCGTGGTCATCAAGAAAGGGGTGGATGAGGTCACGGCCAGGCGATATCAGGCCTCCCTCAGGGAAGCGGGTGTACTGGCCCGGCTGATGGCCTGCGCGCCGGAGCCTGATCCGTCGTCCACCTCGACCGAGGACCCGGGCGAGCCGCCCATCCCATCCGGTGCAGAGGCGCAGATCCCGGAGGCGGGTTGGACCCTGGCGCCTGTGGGCACCGATCTGAGTGATCGTGAGGAACCTCCTCCCCTGGAGGTGGACCTGTCTGAACTGACACTGGCTGAGCCCGGTGTCACCCTGGGCACCCCCCGGGACCACCCTCCCTTGAAGGTGGATACCAGCGATCTCACCCTCGCATCAGTACCCAACGAGGATGGGCCATCATCAGAGGGATCGGACAACCCCCGTCAGTAACCCGGATGCACTGCGAAGCGGGCCTCGCCTGTGAAGTGAAAACAACAAGCACCAAACTTTCCCTTCCCGGTGCTTTCCAATACAGGCAAGCCAGCCATGCACTCCCGGGAGGTAACCCACCGTGTTCTCTTTCATGCGCAAGACCGCCATGCCCCGTCCTGACCAGGCCCTGCCCGGTCGAGATGAGCCAATGCCCGTGAGTGAGCGCCATGGGGTGCTCAACACCCCCATGAAACCCCCGTATCCTGAAGGCATGAAGATGGCGATGTTCGGGATGGGGTGCTTCTGGGGCGCCGAGCGGGCCTTCTGGGAGCTATCCGGGGTGCATGTGACCGCCGTCGGCTATGCTGGCGGCCATACGCCCAATCCCACCTACAAGGAGGTGTGTAGTGGGATGACCGGCCACAACGAGGTGGTGCAGGTGGTGTTTGATCCGCAGATCATCAGTTATCAGGATCTGCTGAAGGTCTTCTGGCAATCCCACGACCCAACCCAGGGCATGCGTCAGGGTAACGATGTCGGTACCCAGTACCGCTCCGGCATCTACACCCACGACGACGACCAGGCCCGAGAGGCGGCCGAGTCCCGAGAGGTGTATCAGCAGGCCCTGAACGCCAGGGGGCGGGGCGCCATCACCACCGAGATTGTGCCGGCGCCGACCTTCTATTTTGCCGAGGATGACCATCAACAGTATCTGGCCAAGGTGCCGGGTGGCTATTGTGGACTGGGCGGTACGGGCATCCCCTGGCCACAGGCATCCTGACCGGTTTCATCGCCCAGAATGACGGCGCCGCGCTCGTCGCCAAGGGGACAATCCAGCACGGCGGTGGTGGCAATGCGGGGCCCGGCGCCGGATCGGACCATGAACCGGGTGTGCCGCATCCAGATGCTGGCCAGGGCCAGTTGTAGCAACCATTGCACGGCACCAGCGTGACCGGTGGCGACGCCGCTATTGAGGGTGGGGGGCGTCATGGATTCCGGGGGCAAGGGATCATTGTCGGGCGCTGGGGGGAGTGGCGAACCCTCCTGAATGTCGGCGCGCAGAGGCCACAGGCGTGCCTGACAACTCCACCACGCCCGATCCCCCTGGGGGCCGCTTCCCGGTGGCAATACGATGCCATCCAGGTCCGATGGCTTGAGGCCTGCCTGTCCCAGGGCGCTGTCCAGGGCCTGGGGCAGGGCGGGATGCTCATCGGGCGCGCCGCATCCCGGTGTGGGTTCGGGGCAGCTGTCCCAACCCAGTACATGGATTCCCCTGCCGTTATCTCGCATCGGGAGGAAGACTGCGGCCTCGCCCGGGACGAGGCCGTCTTCATTGTCCCAGGCCAGGGGCACCTGGCAGTCCACCAGGCTCAGCAGGCTTTCAGGGTGCAGAAGACTGTCCACGCCACCCAGGAACAGAGTGCGGTCCGGGTGGCAGGACAGCGCATCCCGCGCTTGATCCAGCAGCGTGATGTCGGATCCATCCACGCAGACAGGTTGCCATCGTGCTTCGGGGTGGCGCAGGCCTGCCTCGGCCATCCAGCCCCAGAATGCTTCCGGGTGCGGCCGAGCCCGTTCACCCGAGGTGGGGTGATACGGCCATAAGACCAGAGCTTGGGCGGGCAGGGGATGCCTCAGGGCGCCCCTGAGGAGGGCTCGCATTCGCGTGACGCTGTCCTGCGAGGTGTTCATCGAGGGCACCCCGCGCAGCACCTGGTGACATCCCTCGGGAGAAGCCAATGCCGCCGTGTGGGTGAGGCGTTGCTCCATGCCCAACGGTGTGGAAGCCGCGGCCCAGAGCGCCAGGGGATCGTTGCCGGCTGCGGTGCACAGACCCATATGGGCCGGGTCCAACACCAGTGTCATGGGCCATTGTCTCCGGAGACGGTGTTGTCCTGCTCATCCCGGTGGCGGACGATGATCCAGCCGGCATTGTCGGTCCTCTCCTTGGGCAGGCATGCCCGGAATAGCCGATGAACCCGTCGGGTGACCAGATCCAGGGTCAGAGTATCGCAAGTCAGATGCAGTCGCTTTCGTTGGCCATTGCCAATCACCCAGGCCTGAACCGGGTCGGTTGATGGCAGTATCAGATTCAGATGCCGCTCACCCCGCCGTGCTCCGCGCGCCTTCAACTGAAGCCGTTCGCCCCCCGTGAAGGGACCCGGCAGGCGCTGATCCGGTGGAGCTGCCTGGTGGCAGTGCAGGGGCAGTGCGCCCTGGATGGGAGGGGAATGAATACGATCGGGGGCCGTGTTCAAGCCCCTCAGGAGGCGGGCCCGGTGCGAGGGAAGGCCTGCTGCATCCTTGCCGGGCCTCAGGGTGATCACCTGGGCGCGTTCCCGAAAGTGTTTTCCCCAGAGCCGGTGTCCATCCCGCCACAGGGTGATGTCCAGGCCTCTCCCCCTACCGGGAGATCCGTGCAGCAGAAACTCCGCCTGTGCCTTGAAAGGCACGATCTCCGACGGACGACACAGCCCAATGCCCGGGTGGGGGATATCCAGCGTGTCGGTCAATACCAGGGGTTCACTGGGCAGCAGGGCTCGCAGGCAGCCCGTACCGTCCAGCGCGTGGCTGCACTTCACTACCAGCGTGATCCCCCTGTGTCCCTGGGGATCAAAACCGGGGAAGAGACCGGCGGTCCATGTGGTTCGGTTCGTCAGTTCATGCATGCACCACCTCCTGACGGGACGCCCTCCGCAATGCCTGAATACGCTCGGCCAACTGCTGTCGTCGCCGGTATTGCCAGTGTTCCCGCGGTGGCGCCGGGAGCCTACCCAGGGTCAGGGCAAGACGCAACTGCAGCCCATCCGCCTCACGTCCCGCCGTGGCCATCACCTGGCAGGCCAGGCTGATGGGATTTTGCGGTGCGCCCTGCCAGAGGCGCTGGCGGGGATGGAGCCGGGGACGCATCTGTCGCCACCAGGAGTGGGCCATCGCCTGAGGGCCAGGGCCGGCATCGGCGTGCCATGGCCGCGGGCCGCGCGAAACCCTTGGCAGTCGCAGACCCGAAACGGCCTCCAGCGCCGCATGGATTTCAGGCAGGTGGCGTGCCTGGGTCAGGCCCGCGATGAGCGCATCCACTGCCGCCGGCGTTCCATTCAGGGCCAGGCCCCATGCCGCGCCCGGCTGTCGGGGGAGCGCATCGACCAGCGTTTCCAGGGCCTCGGGCAGGCCCAGGGCGCCCATGAGTCGCAGCACGGCGTCGCTGGTCTCGATCTGTTGCAACTGCGCCAGCCCCTCACGGGCCGATATCCGCCCCCGAGCACAGGCGCCGCGCACCCACCAATACTGCATCGCCGAAGAGGCATCGCTTGCCAGGATGTCCCGGTCGACGTTCGGGGCGCCGGGATGATCGGCCATCCAGCGCAGTTGGGCCAGCATGGCGTTGGGATCGTCGCTGGATGTGAGGTGCGGCAGCTGGGCGGGTACACCTTCCTGACAGCGGGCGATTTCCCAGCAGAGCGGTCGCAGGGCTGGAACGGAGTCCAGGGTGGTCAGCCAGGGTCCCAGTGGCTCGGGGGACAGGTGAATCAGCAGCCAGCGCCAGGGGTGTCGTTCATCCTCGATCAGGGCGCTGACCACGTCCTCTGGAGGGGGCGGCTGATGGCTCACCCAGGTGGCGGCACAGCGCAGGAAGCGGGCAGAGTCTGAGGCGTCCTCAGGCAGCACGGCGTTGGCGTCACGCCCCAGCAGCAGCCACTGGGTAAGCAAACGTTGCTCCAGCCGCTCGAGGCTGGCGGCGTCGTCCAGTGGCAGGGCCTGACGGCGGCGATGCTGATCCCACAGGGCCCGGGCCAGGTCTTCATGTTGTTTCCAGAGAGGCCGTTCCATGGCGATGCTCCCGGGTCAGTTAAAGTGGATACGGGCCGCCAGAAAGTGCATCAGCCGCGCCATGATGCCGTGCAGTTCCCGGCCACGCATTTCCATGCGGCCCGCCGGATCCAGAGTCATGGAGGACTCCCCGCAGCGCAGATACAGACCGCGTTCGGCCCGCAACTGCACGTGGCCGTCACGTTCGGTGACCGCCTGGGAGGGCGGGGCCTCCCCATGGCGACGGAGGCGGTCCAGGATCACCGGACCCGTGGCCGGTTGCAGCAGTACCAGTACCCGGTCTCCCGGGCGCAGGGCCGGTGTGGACTGGGCGTGGGCCATGGGGCACACGGTGGTGCCCTCGCAGTCCACCCAGAGGGCCTCGCCGGCCTGGGCCTGGACAACGCGGGCCAGTGTCACCTGGCGGGTATTCGCAGGCGATGACTGCGGGTTGGGGTTCAGCGGCAAGATGTCTTTGGCCTGCATGGTGGCACTCTCCCTGTGAGCGGGGCCGCGGCCCCAGGATGGTCCTTTGGGCGATTCCCCTCGCCCGGTACCAGCATCCTACTGGGATCAGACCCTGACCGACAAGTCCCTGCTGGATTCCACCAGCCCCTGGAACAGGCGTCGCTGGCGTGACTTCTGGGGCAGGTACTCCGGGTGCCACTGTACCCCCAGGATGAGCGAAGCGCTTCGACTCTCGATGGCCTGGATCACGCCGCTGGCTTCCCGTGCCGCCACCACCAGATCCTGGCCCAGGTCGGCCACCGCCTGGTTGTGCAGGGCATTGACGGACAGGGGTTCCGCGCCGGTCAGTTCGGCAATGCGTGAGCCCTCGGTCAGGGTGACCACCTTGCGCGGCAGCACACTGCGCACCTGGGGGTGCTCCTGGTAAAAGCCTTCCAGATTCTGGTGCAACGTGCCGCCGCAGACCACATTCAGCAACTGCATGCCCCGGCAGATGCCCAGCATGGGCAGGCCCTGATCCAAAGCCTCCAGGATCAGCGTCCGTTCCAGACGATCCCGGTCAGCGTCGCCACCATGCCGTTTGGTGTACAGCACCCGGCGCAGCAGCCACAGCAGTGGATAGAGCACAAACCCCAGGATGCGTTGTCTCCAGCCAATCTCGGTGGCATCGATCTCGCGGATCAGGCTCAACGGGTCCTGGCCATAGAGGCTGGGATCCACATCCGCACCGCCGCCGATCACCAGGCCGTCCAGTTCCCGACAGCTGCGGGGCCGCCCGGGGGTGATATGAATGGCCTTGCCGCCAGCCCGCCAGATGGCCCACCATGTCATGATCCAGGCGGCCACGCCGCCCCGATCTGGCCCTGTCACGCCAATGCGGGGTCGTGCCATGATTCAGCTCCGCAGCCAGTGGCTGACCTTTTCCACCCAGCGCTGCCCCTTGTCGGTCAGCGTTTCAGGTTCCGCAGCCAGATACTCTCGGGCCATGGCGCCCAGGCGTTGCGGGTCCGCTGCCAGCCGTTCCACCTCCACCCAGGCGTTCCAGGGTACGCTCAGGTCCCAGTCCGGTTCATCGATTCGGCAATCCGGCAGGCGATAATGAAAGGTGGGCCGGGGGCGGATCAGATGATGCTCTACCGGGGCGGCATCGATCTGTTCCGGCGACAGTTGAGCAAACAGCGGCAACATGTCCAGCGGGCGGTTACGGGTGGGGTTATGGGCGAGATAATCGTCGATCAGGTCCGTGAGGTCCGGGTGGTAGCCGGGTTCCAGGATCAGGCGGGCATAGTCCTCGGGGAACGGGTCCACAAAGGGTGTGAGGCGTCGGGATAGATCTGTCTGAGAATGGCTGAGCAGCCAGTGATATAGCAGCATGAAGGCCTGGAGATGATGCAGGATCTCATCGGCATCCAGGCGTGCCAACTCCAGATTGATCTGCAGGCCGAAGGCATAGAATAGGGACCCATGGGTGCCCTTCGCACCGGCCTGTTGCAGGCGTTGGCGCAAGGCGTCCAACTGCGGCAGCGCATCGTGGGGGATGGGTGGTGCCACCACCTCATGGGGCACCACCAGACCGGCCACCTGGGACAGGGCGGTCTCCAGGGCATGAGGCCCGGCCTCACGATCCACCTCCACGCCCATGTTCTCCAGGTAATCCAGATACTCCCGGCGCTTGAGCAGGTCGCTGTCCAGTTCCAGGCCGAAATCACCGAATCGTGTCCCGGTGACACGGTGTTCAAAGGGGGAGGTCTGCTGATGCACGCCTCCGAAAAGCACCATGATGGCATCGGCGATGACATCCAGGGAGACCTCCGCCATCTCCATCTCGATACCCACGCGGCGCCGATCGCCATCCGGATTGTGACTGTGGGGCAGGTTGCTGAATTCCGTCATATCTCACCCTGGTATCGGTTACGCCCGTTGGTCTTGGCCTGATAGAGGGCGGTATCAGCAGCCTTTTTCAGGTCTTCGGCCGATGGTTTGGGGTGTTGCCTTGATTGGATGGCGCCACCAATGCTGATGGTGACATGGGGTGCCACATCTGAGTAGTCGTGGGTGACTTCAAGGGATCTGACTGCCTCAAGCATTGCCTGGGCCACGTGCTGCGCGCCCCGCGTATCGGTCTCCGGCAGTAACACCACGAACTCCTCGCCCCCGTAACGTGCCACCAGGTCCGTGGCGCGTGTTGGTACGCGTCTCAGGGCCTGGGCCACACGCCTGAGGCACTCATCACCAGCCCCATGTCCATAATGATCGTTAAAGGGCTTGAACTGGTCAATGTCCACCATGAGTAACGCCAGTGATTGATCATTGCGACTGGATCGTGCCCATTCTTCTGCAAGTTTTTGATCGAAGTAACGTCGGTTGGGGATCTCGGTGAGGCCGTCCTGCAGGGAGATCTTTTCCAGCATGTTGGTCTTGAGCTTGAGGTTCACCTGGTTGCGCACCCGGGCGCGCACGATGGCCGGATTGAAGGGCTTGGAAATGTAGTCGGACGCGCCCAGGTTCAGGCCCTGCTCTTCATCCTTGTCGTGGTCCAGCGCGGTCACGAAGATCACCGGAATGGACCGGGTGGTCTCGTTGTCCTTGAGCCGCCGACAGGTCTCGTAGCCGTCCATGTCCGGCATGACGATATCCAGCAGGATCAGATCCGGTGCCTGTTCTCCCTGGGACAGTTCCAGCGCCTTTTCGCCGCGCGTGGCCGTCAGGATCCGGTAATCCGCCTTCAGCAGGGAAGCCAATGCATGAATATTGGTCGGCTGATCGTCAACGATCAGCACCGTCGCTCTTGTTTCCGACACACCAGACCTCAAGAAAGTGTGATACCGGCCTGCTCGGCCAGCTGTCTGAGCAGCGTGGCTGCTGCATCATGATCGAACTGATCCACCCGTTCCCGCAGTTCCTGGGCAGCGCGCGGGTCGGCCCGCTGTTCCAGGTAGGTCGTGACGTGGTTCAGCTCCCCTTCGTCCACCAGCTCGCCCGTGGAAAGGCATCGCAGAAGGTGCTCCATGGCGTAGGCCAGGGTCTGGGGATCCGTGCCCTGAACGCTGTTGGGGGCTTGTTTTTCGGGCAGGGTGGCCAGTTGATCCCGAACGGTCTTCAAGGCCTCCATGAAGGCTTGTACATCGTCCTTTGGGAAGGATGGATCCTTTTTCAGGCTGGCCTCCAGGCGCTCGGCCCGGTGGGCCAGTTCATGGGCCCCGACGGTGGCCGCCAGCCCCCTGAGGGTGTGGAGCATCCGCCGTGTGCGGGGATCCTCGGGCTGATCCAGGTACTCGGGCAGGGTGACCCACTCCCCGTCAAGTTGATCCGCAAAGCGGTGCAGGGTGCGCAGATACAGGCGCGTGTCACCGTCGAACCGTTTGAGCCCCGCGGCCATGTCGAAGGCCTTCAGTGTAACAGGCAGTCCAGGGCTTGGGGGCTCGTCTTCCTGGGGTTCGGTGCAGGTGCCGTCACGCTGGAGCCACTGCTTCAGCGTATGCAGCAGTGCCTGAGTGTCGATGGGCTTGGCCAGATGGCCGTTCATGCCGGCGTCCCGGGCCCGCTCACGGTCATCCTCCATCACCGCTGCCGACAGGGCGATGATGGGCAGATCGGGGAACCGGTCACGGATATGCCGGGTGGCTTCGAAGCCGTCCATGACGGGCATTTGCAGGTCCATCAGCACCAGGTCGATGGGTTGTCGTGCCACCTCATCCACCGCCTCGCGGCCATCACTGGCCAGCACCACCCGGACCTGGGTTTTTTTGAGGATTTCACGGGCCACTTCCTGGTTCAGGGCATTATCCTCCACCAGCAGGACAGTCTGCCCCCGGAAGCAGGGGGTGTGCTGAATGGGTGCCCAGGATTCTCCGGTTGTCTGCTCGGCCATTGCTCGGTTCATGGCGTCCAACAGCGCACGTTGGGTGACGGGCTTGCTCAAAAAGGCACTGAAGCGATCCGAATGGGGCGCCAGATCCTCCTGGCTGTAGGCACTCACAATCAGTGCGGGAACGGTGGTCTGCTGCAAATCCCCCTGCTTGCGCAGCTGGTGCAACCGATCCAGGGCCTGCACCCCGTCCAACCCGCCGGGCATCTTCCAGTCCATGAGGATGAACTCGAAGGGTTCGCCGGCCTGCTCCGCTTCCTGGACGGCCTTGATCGCCGCCTCGCCGCTGTCGGCCTCCTTCGTCTGGAAACCCAGGCTCTCAAGCAGGTTGCCGAGCACCGTCCGGGCGATGGCATGGTCGTCCACGACCAGAACGCGCGCGCCGATTCGCAGGCATTCATGTGACGATTCCACAGCCTGATCCGGCGAGATGGGCAGCGTGAGTTCGAAGTGGAAGTTGCTGCCTGCGCCCGGAGTGGAATCCAGTTGCAATACACCCCCCATCCTTTCCAGCAACTTGCGACTGATGACCAGACCCAGTCCCGTGCCACCATATTTTCGGGTGGTGGAGGTGTCGGCCTGCGAGAAGGCCTGAAACAGCCGGGCCTGCTGATCGGGATCGATACCGATACCCGTGTCACGCACCTCAAACCGCAGGCGCAGGCCATCCACAGGGTGATCCTGCTGACGAATGGAGAGAACCACCTGTCCCTGCTCGGTAAACTTGATGGCGTTGCTGAGCAGGTTGGTGAGCACCTGTCCCAGACGCAGGGCATCGCCCTCCACGGTGGCCGTGTCCTGGATATCCAGGTCAAACACCAATTCGATACCCTTGGCATCGGCTGCTGAGGCAAACAGGGTGCGCATCTGGTCCAGGAGATCATCGATGCGAAAGCCATGCGTTTCCAGCTCCAGCCTGCCGGCCTCGATCTTGGAATAATCCAGGATGTCGTTGATGATGCCCAGGAGCATGCGCGAGGAATCGCGGATCTTGCCCAGGTAATCCCGCTGTTTGGTGTTGAGCGGTGTGCTCAGCAGCAGATCACTCAGGCCGATCACGGCGTTCATCGGGGTGCGGATTTCATGGCTCATGTTGGCCAGGAATTGACTCTTGGCCCGGTTGGCCCGCTCGGCGGTCTCCTGGGCCTGCTTGATCTCGGTGAGGTCGTTGTAAACGGCCACCACTTCCCCGGATGAGAGCTTGAACAGCGTGTTCTCGCGCCATCCCTGGAGGCTGCCATCGTCATACAGGGAGATGGGGAGATACTCGCTCTGGCCAGTACAAGCCACCCGGCGCAAGGCCCCCATGAGTCCCATCTTCTCGACGGCGGGGAAGCACTCCAACAGCCGACGGCCAATAACCTCCTCGCGACAGGCATGGTCCATCCGCTCGGCGGCGGGATTGTAATCGGTGAATACGAAATCCCGGGCATCATCCACCGGACGGAAGACGGCCACCCCGCTGCCCGTCTTCTCGAAGATCCCTCTGAAGCGCTCTTTTTCGGCCTCCAGGGCCTTCTTCGCGGTGATGGCTTCGGTCACATCCAGATCGCTGCCCCGGTATCCCTGAAAGGCTCCGCGGTGATCGATCAACGGCAAGGCATGGGTGGACATCCAGAGGACCCGTCCCTGTTTGTCAGCAACGGGATTGATCAGCCCCTGGAAGGTCTTGCGGCGCGCAAAGCCCTGCAGGGCTTTGGCCTTGAAGGCCTCCCGGCCGTCCTCGGGATGGAGTTCATAAAAGCATTTCCGTCCCACCAGGTCGCTGGCCGAATACCCCCAGACGGCCTCGGCCACCGGGCTCACATAGGTGAAGCATCCCTGAGCATCCACCTCCCAGGTGACGTTTCGGCTCTGGGCCGCCAGTTGCTGTAACCGCTCTTCCCGGTCCTTGAGTTCCTGTTGCGCCTGCTTGAGGGCCGAGATGTCCTGAATCAGGGACCAGATGACTTCACGGCCCTCGGCAGTGGTGGTCTTGAAGCCATGCAGCAGCACCGGGTAACGACTGCCATCCTTGCGGATGTATTCCTTCTCGAAGGGACCGTAGACCCCCGTCTTGTTCATGGACTCCAGCACCCGCTGTTCACCCTGCAGGTATTCCGACGGGGTGACCTCCCAGTAACTCAGTTGCCGGAATTCCTCGTGAGTGTAGCCGGCGGGTTCGTTGATGGCATTATTGAATTCCAGGAATTCCCCCGTGTGGAAGTCGTTCATGGCGATGCCCACCGGCGAGAGTTCGAACAGGGTGCGGAACTTGGCCTCCTCCGCGGCCAGTTTGCGGTCAGCCAGGATGCGCTCGGTGATATCCTCGTTGACCCCCACCACCCGGATGGCCTTGCCCTGGTCATCACGGATGGCCCGGGCCAGGCCACGCAGGGTGCGAATCTGACCGTCGAAGGCGCGGCGGATCTGGATCTGCACATCAAAAGGCCTGTCTTCAAGGGTCAGGGCCTGGAACGCTGCCTGCGCGGGCGGTAAGGAGTCAGGCATGAGCATGTCGACCCAATCGGCGAATCGCCCTCCAAAGTCATTGGGCTCCATACCATAGAGCCTGAACATCTGCTCGTCCCATACCAGACGGTCGTTCTGGATGTCATAGTCCCAGATACCGAGTTGGGCCGCCTCGGTGGCCAGCTTCAGACGTTCCTGGCTGTCACGCAGACGGTTTTCTGCCCGTTTGCGTTCGGTAATGTCCCGGAAAACCGCCAGCAGGCAGCATTGCGTGCCCATCTCCATGAGCGTGACGGTGATATTCACATCAATGAGGGTGCCGTCCTTGCGCCGGTGCTGGGTTTCGAAATCATCATGGCCCTGGTCCAGAATCCTGCGCACATGCTGCGCCACCTCTTCGGGGGTTTCCAGGGCCTCGTAGTCGGCGATGCGCAGGCGGGCAAACTCTTCGGCACTGTAGCCCAGTTGACGGTGGGCCGCAGTATTGAACTCCAGCGTCGTCCCGTCGGTGGCATCGATCAGCACCGTGGCGTCGGGGTAGAGCTCGAACAGCGTGCGGAACCGTTGTTCCTGTTCCTCCAGGGCGCGGAGGTTCTCCAGCTTTTCCGTCTGGTCTATGAGGTAGCCACGCAGGGCCGTCAGGTGGCCATCGGCGTCATACTCGGGAAAGGAATAGTCATAGAAACGCCGGTACTTGCCGTCCTTCCTTTTCAGGCGATACTGATGCTCCATGACAGTGGCTCGTCGGGCCAGATAGTCATCGATTTCGCGATTGACGCGGGCCACGTCCTCAGGATGCGCCAGCTGCGAAAACCCGAACTGATTGTCGGTCAACTCCTCTCGGGGGTAGCCCAGGATATCGGCGACATTGGGTGAGATGTAATGGAGCGGCCAGCCGGGCTTGGGCAACCAGACACAGACCATCACCGGGCCTCGGGAGAAGAGATCCAGTTCCTGCTCCAGCTGGCGGGCCTGCAGGACCGCATTGCTTGGATCCTGCAGCAACAGGAGAAACCCACCCCCCTGGGTCATGGGCTTGGCCTTGAGTTCAATCACGACCGGGGTGCCGTCCTGGTTGATCATCACCTCGCTGCCCGCGAACGATCGACCCTGCCGCAGGGCCTGGAACACCTGGCAGCGTTCCGCGGGGATCCAGCCCTGGCGATGGTCGCAGCACAGCCAGTTGGATCCCCTATTCCCCTGGTGTGTGCAGCGAAAGAAGTCGAGGGCTTTCTGGCCCACCACCGCGTCGGATGAGTAACCCAGGAGTTCTATCGTGGCCTGGTTGATGCGGGTGATGAGGCCGTCGTCATCGATGACCATCAGGCCGGCCGGCACCTCTTCGGTCAGGCTCGCCAGCGCCTGATTGGTCTCGCTCAGTTCCTGGTTGAGCTGGTCCACCTGCTGCTGATGGTCCTTGAGCAGGTTGAACCAGCGGTTGTAATACAGGCTGACCAGTTCTTTTTGCCCCACCAGACCGGTAAAGCGATGGTGGGCATCCACCACCACCACCCGCTTGATGCGGCGTTGACGGCAGAAGCGCAGCGCATCGGCAATGGTGGTGTCTTGGCTGAGTGTCTGCAACGGGGTGGTCATGCACTCGCCGATGGGCTGATCCAGGTCGGCATTGGCATCGATCAGGTCGATCACATCCCGCTGGGTGAGAATGCCCACAGGGATGCCCTGGCGGATCACGATGGTGGCGGTAAAGTGCCCCCCATCCATGCGCTGCATCACCTCGTGCACGGGCTGGGTCTCCTCCACGGTGAGGGCCTGCAGGCCGTGGATCAATTGTCCCAGGCTATGGCTCTCGGCCAGCACCTCCGGGTCCAGGCTGCCGGCCAGGTCGCTGTAGCTGACAATGCCCTCCAGGATGCCCTCTTTATTGATCAGGCAGATGTGCTCGGACTCGTTGCGAATGGCCTTGAGCCCCTCCAGGACGGTCTCGTCCGGATCCAGGATGGCTGGCTCGGGCAGTTGCAGGTCGCCCAGTGGGGTGGACAGCGACACACCCTGGACCCGCAGGCTCAACAGCTGGCTGGAGAGCATCAGGCGATAGTGGGCGTCGCGGGTGACCACCACATCACGGATATTGTGTCGCCGCATGCTGTGCACCGCCTCTGCCAGGCTGGCGGTCGCCGGCAGGGTGATCACGTTCGCGGTGGCGATGCTGCGAAGTTTCGGGAAGAACATGCGCACCTCGGTGGGGTTCGTCGGCGACAAGGCTGGATGGTAACAAGCCGGAGCCCCTGCGCCGAGACTTGCGCAAGCCGGTTTGCGCATGGTGATTTGCAATGGTCTCTGATGGCGACGCCGTCCGCGCTATTCTTCCCCGCCCTGAACGGCGGGGCTTGTCGCGCACTGGGTCAACGACCATCTGGGACATGATTCAGGTGATATCGTCCTGCAGGTGGTGGCCGCGCGCCTGGGCGGTGACGAGTTCGCCCTGCTGCTCGCGGATGACAAGGGCCAATGGCATCCCGATCCTCGCCGTCTGGCCAGGCGTGCCGAGGAGCAACTCTCCCTGCCCATCCAGGTTAAGGGCCGCCTGGTGAAGGTGGGCTGCAGCGTCGGCGTCGCCACAGCCGTGCCCGGAGACAAGCCCCAGGACTTGCTCAATCGCGCGGATGAGGCCATGTATCAGGTCAAGGGGGCCCAACGCAAAGGGCGCTGAGGCGGGGAGGCTTACCCTGGAATCAGATGGTTAGAAGTTATCTGGAGAATGATCCCGCAGCCTGTCCCTCAGCGCTGCATCCATTCGCGACTGCCAGCCAGGCCCCGATGCCCTGAATTCCTCCACCACATCGGGGGACAGCCGGCTTGGCTTGGTTGCCTGCGTCCTTGGCGGAATCGAAGTGGATCTTCATACGATGATTGTATGCACAAAAATTAAGGTCTGCCTACGGGCGCAGATCCTCTGTTTCATCCCCACGCTTCCCAGACGGACCCCCACCCTTTACGCTTTTGCCGATGACACTCTCATTTACAAAGATGCACGGCCTGGGCAACGACTTCGTGGTGATCGACGGGGTGCGCCAGGCGGTTGAACTCACGCCGGAGCGGGTGCGGTTTCTGGCTGATCGACGGCTGGGCGTGGGCTGTGATCAGGTGCTGCTGGTGGAGTCGCCTGCGGATCCCGCCACGGCGGCCTTTCGTTACCGGATCTTCAACGCCGATGGCGGCGAGGTGGAGCAGTGCGGGAACGGGGCCCGGTGTTTTGCCGTGTTCGTGCGCGATCAGGGGCTGACGGACCAGACGCTGATCCCGGTGGAGACCGCCGGCGGGTTGATCCACCTTCAGGTGGAGGACAATGGGGAGGTCACGGTGAACATGGGCCGGCCCCGGTTGGAGCCGGTGGAAATCCCGTTTGCGGCAGAGGCACCGGCGCCGGCCTATGCATTGGAAGTGGGTGGACACACGTTGGAGGTCGGTGCGGTGTCCATGGGCAACCCCCATGCCGTGCTGCGGGTGGAGGATGTCTTGAAGGCACCGGTGGAATCCCTCGGCCCCGCCATGGAATCCCATCCGCGCTTTCCCCGACGGGTGAACGCAGGCTTCATGGAGGTGGTGGCGCGGGACCATATCCGGTTGCGGGTGTTTGAACGCGGCGCCGGGGAGACCCAGGCCTGCGGCACCGGGGCCTGCGCCGCCGTGGTGTCCGGGCGTACGCGCGGCTGGCTGGACGAGCGGGTGGCGGTGGATCTGCCTGGCGGGCGGCTTGTGATACAGTGGGAGGGCTGCGAAGACGCTCCGGTCTTCATGACCGGCCCCGCGACATCGGTCTTTACGGGTACCATCAAGCTATGAGCACACAAGGCAAGGGCGCGCTGGCCGAAGAGGCCTTGTCCGAGGAGGCGGTGGAGTCCTATCTGCGCGCGCATCCCGATTTCTTCGAACGTCATCTATCCCTGCTGGAGGTGTTGCGTCTGCCTCATCCCAGCGGCGTGGCCGTGTCCCTCATTGAACGTCAGATGGCCGTGATGCGGGACAAAAATCGCGCCCTGGAGCGCAAGCTCATGGACCTGGTGCACACGGCCCGCGAGAACGAGCGCCTCAGCCAGCGCATGTATCAGTTGGCCCTGGGGGTGATGGAGGCGGAAAGTCTGGATGCCGTGCTGGCCATCACCCAGGAACAGTTGCGCAACGAATTCCGCGCCGATGTGGTAGTGGTGCGCCTCTGCGGCGACCCGGCCCAGGGCATGCATTTCATGGCCGAGGATGGCCCGGCCATGCAGAGCCTGGCCCATTTGTTCGAGCATCGCCGGCCGATGTGCGGGCGCCTCTCGGACACTCAGCTGCATGCCCTGTTCACTGCGGAAGATGCCCCGACTGTGGCCTCGGCCGTGGCCGTGCCGCTCATGGATGGCACCCGACCCCTGGGTTTTGTGGCCCTGGGCAGTCAGGATGCATCGCGGTTCCATCCGGGGATGGGCACCCTGTTTCTGGGGTACCTGGGCGAGATCATCTCCCATGCCGTCGGGGGGCGCCTGGGGCAGGCATGAGTGCCTCTCTGGATCCCTGGATCGATGCCTACTTGGGGCATCTTGCCCGGGAGCGGGGCTGTTCGCCGCATACCATCAGCAATTACCGCCGGGATCTTCTGGTCCTGCAGGGACATGTGCCGCAGCCGGCGTTTTCGGATCGTCGTGACTGGTCCGAGGTCACTGTTCACGACATCCGTGCGCTGGTATCGGGCCTTCATCGGGGGGGCAAGGCCGGACGCAGTCTGCAGCGGCTGCTCTCCTCGGTGCGGGGATTCTTCAATTATCTGATCCGCGAAGGCGTGGTCGGCGCCAATCCCGCCCAGGGCGTGCGCGCGCCGCGCACGCCCCGCAAGCTGCCCGAGGTACTGGATGCCGAGCAGGTGGCGCGATTGGTGGAGGTGCCCGGGGACGATCTGCTGCTGGTAAGGGACCGTGCCCTGCTGGAGCTGTTCTACTCGTCCGGTCTGCGCCTGGCGGAACTCACCGACCTGAATTGCACCGACCTGGATCGGGCGGATGCCATGGTGCGGGTCACTGGCAAAGGCCGCAAGACACGCACCTTGCCGGTGGGTCGCAAGGCCCTGGCGGCCCTGGACGCCTGGTTGCAGCGGCGCAGCGAATGGGTGGCCCCGGACGAGCCGGCCCTGTTCGTGAGTCGTCGCGGAGGGCGTCTCACGCCTCGATCAGTGCAAAAGCGCATGGCCGGCCATGCGCTTGCCCAGGGCCTGGAGCGACGGGTGCATCCGCACCTGCTGCGCCACTCCTTCGCCAGCCATCTGCTGGAATCCTCCCAGGATCTGCGTGCCGTGCAGGAGTTGCTGGGGCATGCCGACATCGGCACCACCCAGATCTACACCCATCTGGACTATCAGCACCTGGCGCGGGTGTATGACGCGGCCCATCCTCGGGCGCGGCGCAAGGCCAAGGGCTGATCCTGTTCCTGGTGGGAGCGGGCCTTGCCCGCGAAGGCGGCGGGCACAGGGCTTGGTCCGGGCGCTGCTGGCGCAGCGCATCGCTGGCAGGCCAGCTCCCACGGGGGCTGGCCTGAGGTCAGGTGGCCGCTGTTTACGGGAGCAGTCCTTTGTAGGAGGGCCCTTTGGGGGACTCTGTGGGGAGAGCTTTCCCTGTGGGAGCGGGCCTTGCCCGCGAAGGCGGCGGGCACAGGGCCTGGTCCGGGCGCTGCTGGCGCAGCGCATCGCTGGCAGGCCAGCTCCCCGAGGGCCACTCCGATCTCCGGTTTGGGTGGCAAACTTGAGGCGTTTTGCCATTCGCGGCAGGGGGCCTCTTCCAGCGGGGCCGTTGCCCATCCCTCATGGCAGATCTTTCCGTTACAATGCCCCTTTTGAATCGCGGCACATCGGAGTCTTTTCTTGGAACAGTTTCGCGGCACCACCATCGTCAGCGTCCGTCGCAATGGCCGGGTCGCCCTGGGCGGCGACGGTCAGGTCTCCCTGGGTAACACGGTCATGAAGGGCAACGCCCGCAAGGTGCGGCGTCTGCATCATGACAAGGTCCTGGCGGGTTTCGCTGGCGGCACCGCCGACGCCTTCACCCTGTTCGAGCGCTTCGAGGGCAAGCTGGAGAAATACAGCGGCAACCTGGTGCGCGCCGCCGTGGAACTGGCGAAGGACTGGCGCACCGAGCGCAGCCTGCGTCGCCTGGAGGCCCTGCTGGCCGTGGCCGACCAGGAGGCCTCGCTGATCATCTCCGGCAACGGGGACGTGATCGAGCCCGAGGAAGGCCTGATTGCCATCGGCTCCGGCGGCCCCTTCGCCCAGGCCGCGGCCCGTGCGTTGATGGAAAACACGGAACTGGAGGCTCGAGAGATTACCGAAAAGGCCTTGAACATCGCCGCCGACATATGCATCTATACCAACCGCAACCTGAGCATGGAAGAGCTGTGATGCTCGGTCGTATTGCGGTCAAACCCCAGTCCCCATGTCTTATGAAGGGATGTTCCCATGTCTGAGATGACACCCAGAGAAATCGTTCAGGAGCTGGACCGCTTCATCATCGGTCAGGATCCTGCCAAACGCTCGGTGGCCATCGCCTTGCGCAATCGCTGGCGCCGCCAGCAGCTGCCGCCGGAGCTGGCCCGGGAAGTCACTCCCAAGAACATCCTCATGATCGGCCCCACCGGGGTGGGCAAGACGGAGATTGCCCGGCGCCTGGCGCGTCTGGCCAATGCCCCGTTCATCAAGGTGGAGGCGACCAAGTTCACTGAAGTGGGCTATGTGGGCCGGGACGTGGAATCCATCATCCGCGATCTGGTGGAGGCCGCGGTGAAGATGGTGCGCGAGCAGGAAATGGAAAAGATGCGCCCCCGCGCCGAGGAGGCCGCCGAGGAGCGCATTCTGGATGCCCTGCTGCCGCCACCGCGCAGCAGCGGCACCGGCTTCATGGCGGAAGAACCCCAACCTACCCGCCAGGATAACGAGACCCGGCAGAAATTCCGCAAGCGCCTGCGCGAAGGCAAGCTGGACGACAAGGAGATCGAGATCCAGGTGCAGGCCATTCCCTCCGGCGTGGAGATCATGTCACCCCCGGGTATGGAAGACATGGCCAGCCAACTGCAGGGGCTGTTCCAGAACCTGGGTGGGCAGCGCACCCGTAATCGCAAGCTCAAGATCAAGGAAGCCTTCAAGCTCATCACCGATGAGGAGGCCGCGCGCCTGCTCAACGATGAGGACATCAAGCTGCGTGCCGTCTCCCATGTGGAGCAGAACGGCATCGTCTTCCTGGACGAGATCGACAAGGTGGTGCGCAAGGGGGAATACAGTGGCGGCGATGTCTCCCGCGAGGGTGTGCAGCGCGATCTGCTGCCCCTGGTGGAAGGTTGTACCGTGACCACCAAGGTGGGCTCGGTGCACACCGACCACATCCTGTTCATTGCCTCCGGCGCCTTCCATCTTTCCAAACCTTCCGACCTGATCCCCGAACTGCAGGGCCGACTGCCCATCCGGGTGGAACTGGAAGCCCTGACCGCCGAAGACTTCGTGCGCATCCTCACCGAACCCAAGGCCTCACTGACCGAGCAGTATGCCGCCTTGATGGCCACCGAGGGCGTGACCGTGGAGTTCACCGACGATGGGGTGCGGCGTCTGGCGGAGATCGCCTTCCAGGTGAACGAGCGCACCGAAAACATTGGTGCTCGGCGACTGCATACCGTGATGGAACGGGTCGTGGAGGTGATTTCCTACGAGGCCCCCGACTGCTCCAGCCCCATCCGCATCGATGCCGACTACGTGAACCAGCGCCTGGATGATCTGGTTCAGGACGAGGACTTGAGCCGTTATATCCTCTAGGGTTCCTCACCGGTCGGGGGGTCGTTCCCTCGGCGAGGGAGTATCAATACGATGACCGCCAAGCACCGCCCCACCGATATCCGGCTGCACCAGCAGTCGCGCGTTCTGGAACTGGTCTATACGGATGGCGAAACGCACCGGCTCGGTTGCGAGTTCCTGCGGGTGCACTCGCCCTCGGCAGAGGTCACCGGCCACGGGCCGGGACAGGAGGTGCTGCAGGTGGACAAGGAAGACGTGAACATCACCGGTATCGAGCCGGTAGGCCATTACGGCATCAAGCTGGTGTTTTCCGATGGGCACGACACCGGCATCTATGACTGGAATTACCTCTACCACCTGGGCGCCCATCAGGACCAGTTGTGGGAAAAGTACCTGGAGCGACTGGCGGCCGCGGGTCACCAGCGCAAGGGCTGACAATGGGAGCAGGCATGTCCGACGACAAGACCACTGATTTCGGCTACGAACGTGTGCCGGTAACGGAAAAGGCCAAGCGGGTGGGGCAGGTGTTCCACTCGGTGGCGCAGCGCTATGACGTGATGAACGATCTCATGTCCATGGGGATCCATCGGGCCTGGAAACGTTTCACCATCGAAGTGGCCGCCGCGCGCCCGGGTTGGAAGATTCTGGACCTGGCCGGTGGGACCGGTGACCTGGCGGCGAAATTCTCACGCATCGTCGGCCCCAAAGGCCATGTGGTGCTGTGTGATATCAATGCCTCCATGCTGGAATGCGGTCGCGCCCGTCTCGTGGACGAGGGGCTGGTGGAAAACCTCAACTACGTGCAGGGCAATGCCGAGTGCCTGCCCTACCCAGATGACTATTTCGACCTGATCACCATCGCCTTCGGCCTGCGCAATGTCACCGACAAGAACAAGGCCCTGGTTTCCATGCTGCGGGTGCTCAAGCCCGGTGGCAAGCTGCTGGTGCTGGAGTTCTCCCAGCCCACCTCCAAGGGTTTCAGCCAGATCTACGATCTTTACAGCTTCAAGGCCTTACCGATGATGGGCAAGCTGGTGGCCAACGATGCCGAAAGCTATCGCTACCTGGCGGAGAGCATCCGCATGCATCCGGATCAGGAAACCCTCAAGCAGATGATGGAAACCGCCGGCTTCGAGCGATGTGACTACCACAACCTCACGGGGGGCGTGGTGGCGCTGCACAAGGGTTACAAGCTGTAGGCATGACGGGCGCGCGCCCACCATGCACCTACCCAAACAGCCACGTGTACAGGAGAGCTGACATGACCATCGCACCGACACCGGTCACCGCCCTGCTGGAAGGGGCCATCAACCAGTATCTCTCCATGGATCCGGGCAGTCGTCAGCGGTTGGCGGCCCTGAAGGGGGGCGTGGTGGCGCTGCACGTGAGCGGCGTCGGCGTGACCCTGTATTTCGTCCCCGGTGAGGAAACCCTGCAGGTCTCCGGACAGTTCGATGGGGACCCGGACGCGCACATTGCCGGCACCCCCCTGGCCCTGGCCGGCCTGCTGGCCAGCGAACCCACCGCCCGCATGCCCGAATCCGTCACCCTGGTGGGGGACGTGGAACTGGCGCGGCATTTCAATGACCTGCTGCGCCGGGTGGACCTGGACTGGGAGGAACTGCTGTCACGATTCACCGGCGACCTGTTTGCCCACCGGGCCGGTGAAGCCTTTCGGGAGTTCGAGTCCTGGCTTCAGCGTGCTCGCGAATCCTTTCGCGGAGACGTGGCCGAATACCTTCAGGAAGAGACCCAGACCCTGCCAGCCCGTGCGCAGGTGGAGGCCTTCATGGATGGAGTGGATGGTTTGCGTAGCGACGCCGACCGCCTGGAGGCGCGCATCCAGCGCCTCGAACAAGCCCGGGACCGGGCCAGATCATGAGAACCTAAATGCTGCAGCACCTGCATCCCGCCCAGCTGCTCCGGCTGGTGACCATCAACCGCGTGCTCATCCGTCATGGCCTGGATGAGGTGGTTTTGGCGATCCGTCTGTTCCGGCCGGTGCGTTTCTTGCTCTATCTGGCCCCGTGGAACTGGTTTCGCACGGTGCCCTATGAGCGAGGCGAGCGTATTCGCCGTGCCCTGGAGGATCTTGGCCCCATCTTCATCAAGTTCGGGCAGATGGTCTCCACCCGGCGCGATCTGCTGCCAGACGACATCGCTCATGAACTCTCGCGGTTGCAGGATCGGGTGCCCCCGTTTCCCAATGAGGAGGCGCGGACGATCATCGAAAAGGCCCTGGGCTATCCCATCGAGACGTTGTTTGCCTCCTTCGAGGCCACGCCCATGGCCTCGGCTTCCATCGCCCAGGTGCATGGTGCGGTCCTTCATGACGGACGACGGGTGGTGGTCAAGGTGCTGCGCCCCAATATCGAGAAGGCCATCCGTCGCGATGTGGAACTGATGTACGTGATCGCCGAACTGGCGGAACGCTACTGGCCCGAGGGGCGGCGCCTGCGGCCCGTGGAAGTGGTGCGCGAGTACGAACAGACCATCATCGACGAACTGGACCTGCTCCGGGAGGCCGCTAACGCCTCACAGCTGCGTCGCAATTTCGAAGGCTCCGATGTGCTCTACACCCCCGAGGTGCACTGGGACTACTGCCGTCGCAATGTCATGGTGATGGAACGCATCCACGGGGTACCCGTGTCCGACGTGGCCACCCTCAAGGCCCGGGGCGTGGATCTCAAACTGCTGGCCGAGCGTGGTGTCGAGGTCTTCTTCACCCAAGTGTTCCGCCATAACTTCTTCCACGCCGACATGCACCCGGGCAACGTCTTCATCGACGCCACCGACCCCGCCGACCCCAGCTACCTGGCAGTGGATTTTGGCATCGTCGGCACCCTGTCACCGGCTGACCAGCGCTACCTGGCAGAAAACTTCTATGCCTTCTTCAACCGCGACTATGCTCGGGTGGCGGAACTGCACGTAGAGTCCGGTTGGGTTCCGTCCGATGTGCGGGTGGCCGACCTGGAAGGTGCCATCCGCACTGTCTGCGAACCCATCTTCGAAAAACCCCTCAAGGACATCTCCTTCGGCCACGTCCTGGTGCGCCTTTTCCAGACGGCCCGACGCTTCAATATGGAAGTGCAGCCCCAGCTGGTCCTGCTGGAGAAGACCCTGCTCAACATCGAGGGCATGGGTCGCGACCTCTACCCTGAACTGGACCTGTGGCAGACGGCCCGCCCCTTCATTCAGCGCTGGATGGACGAGCAGGTGGGTGTACGGGCCCTGGTCAAGGGCCTGAGACGCAATCTTCCCTTCATCCTGGAAAAGGCCCCGGACCTGCCCGGGCTGATCCACGAGACCCTGCGCCAGCAGGCCACCGCAGATGAGCGCCAGGCCCTGCAGCAGGCCCAGTTATACCAATTGCAGAGAGAGATCCGCGAATCCAATCGGCGCACGGTCTATGCCGTGATGGGCAGCGCCCTGGCCCTGGGCGCCGTGCTGCTCACCTCCCAGTCCCCGGAGATGCCGGAACTGCTCACTGTCCCCTGGCCCGCCTGGGTCTTGGGCACCCTGGGCCTGGCCTTCCTGCTGGGCGCCGTATGGAAACGGTCGGCTCTGCAGGAGTCGTAACGTCGGGAGCCGCCGCCCGGGTCGTTCGCGAACGACCCCTACCGGGCAAGCTGGTTGGGGAAGGCTCGATCCCAGTAGGGGCGCTTCGGGAAGCGCCCGCGGCCGGGGTGTCTGATGCCCCGAAGCCTGAACCTGAGGCACTCGCTGCCCCAGGTCCCTCACGGGTCGTTCGCGAACGACCCCTACCGGGCACGATGTTGGGGAAGGCTCGATCCCAGTAGGGGCGCTTCGGGAAGCGCCCGCGGCCGGGGTATCTGATGCCCCGAAGCCTGAACCTGAGGCACTCGCTGCCCCAGGTCCCTCACGGGTCGTTCGCGAACGACCCCTACCGGGCACACGATGTTGGGGAAGGCTCGATCCCAGTAGGGGCGCTTCGGGAAGCGCCCGCGGCCGGGGTATCTGATGCCCCGAAGCCTGAACCTGAGGCACTCGCTGCCCCAGGCCCCTCACGGGTCGTTCGCGAACGACCCGTGGAGACTACCCCCGCTTCCCCTTGGGCGGAATATGCAGCGGATGCCCCAGGGTCGCCAGGGCCGCCTCGTGGATCGCCTCCGACAGGGTGGGATGGGCAAACACCGTGCGTGCCAGATCCTCGCTGCAGGCCCCGAACTCCATCGCGATCACACACTCGGCGATCAACTCCGAAGCCCGTGAACTGATGATATGCGCCCCCAGGATACGATCTGTCTCCGCGTGGGCCAGCAGCTTCACAAACCCCGTCGTATCCTCCATGGCCCGGGCCCGGCCCGACGCCACAAAGGGAAACACCCCGGCGGCATAAGGAATACCCTGCTTTTTCAGATCCTGCTCCGTCCGACCCACCCAGGCGATCTCCGGCAAGGTGTAAATCACATTGGGAATGGTGTCGTAATTCACCGTGCTGCCCATCTCCGCAATGCGCTCCGCCACCATGACGCCTTCCTCGGAACCCTTATGGGCCAGCATCGGCCCGCGTACCGCATCACCGATGGCATATACCCCGGGCAGGGTCGTCTCACAGTGCTCGTTCACATGGATGGTGCCACGCTCATCCATGGCCAATTCCACCGGGCCGCTGATCAGGCCATCGGTGGCTGGCCTTCGTCCCACACAGACGACCAGACGATCAAAGCGTTCCTCATGCTGGCCGTTCTCATCCTCATACACCACCGAGACCTGGCCCTTGTCCTTGTCCACCTTTGTGGCAGTCACCCGGGCCGAAAGACGGATGTCCAGGCCCTGCTTGCTCATGATCTTCAGCGACTCATTGGCCACCTGATCATCACAGAAGGACAGGAAGCGGTCCTGCGCCTCCAGCATCACCACCTCGGAACCCAGGCGCCGCCAGACACTACCCAACTCCAGGCCGATCACACCGGCACCGATCACCCCCAGGCGCTTGGGCACCTCCGCAAAGCGCAGGGCACCGGTGGAGCTGACAATGTATTCCCGGTCAAAGGGCGCGCAGCCCAGCTCCACGGGAAAAGAGCCCGGGGCCAGGATCACATGCCTGGCCTGCAGCATCTGCTCCTTGCCATCGTGGCTGGTGAAGTGTACCCGGCGCTCGGCCTGAAGCTGGCCGTGGCCCTTGAACCACTCCACCTGGTTGGCCTTGAACAACCCCTGGATACCCTGGGTGAGGTTGTTCACCAGACGATCCTTGCGTGCCATCATCCCGGCCAGATCCAGTTCCACCTGGCCGCAACGCACCCCATGGGTTTGCAAGTGCTTCTGGCTGTGCTCGTACAACTCGGAAGATTCCAGCAAGGCCTTGGAGGGAATGCACCCCACGTTCAGGCAGGTACCGCCCAGACGCTCCTTGCCCTCCGGGTCCTGCCAGCGGTCGATACAGGCCGTCTTCAGGCCCAACTGGGCACAGCGGATGGCGGCCACATAGCCGGCCGGGCCACCACCGATGACCACTACGTCATATTCCTGTTCTGCCATGATGTCTGGCTCCCGATCTTTCTTGTCGATGTCTGGTGTTGCCGGCCCGAGAGCCGGCATATGATTTCAGGCTGCGGGGGGGGGGGGGTCACACCTCCAGCAGCAGGCGGGCCGGATCCTCCAGCATGTCCTTGATGGTGACCAGGAACTGCACGGCCTCCCGTCCATCCACCAGGCGATGGTCATAGGACAGGGCCAGGTACATCATGGGACGGATCACCACCTGGCCGTTCTCGGCCATGGGTCGCTCCTGAATACGGTGCATGCCCAGGATGGCGCTTTGCGGCGGATTGATGATGGGGGTGGAGAGCAGCGAGCCGAATATGCCACCGTTGGAGATGGTGAACGTGCCCCCGGTAAGATCCTCCATACTCAGGTTGCCTGATTCGGCCCGTTTGCCAAACTCATTGATGTTGCGCTCCACATCCGACATGGTGAGGCTGTCCGTATCCCTGAGGATGGGCACCACCAGGCCTCGAGGGGCCGAGACGGCGATGCCGATGTCGAAATAGCCGTGGTAAACGATGTCCTTGCCGTCGATGGAGGCATTCACTTCCGGGAAGCGCTTGAGCGCCTCGGTGGCCGCCTTGACGAAGAAGGACATGAAACCCAGGCGCACGCCGTGACGCTTCTCGAAGCGATCCTTGTACTGGGCTCGCAGCTCCATGACCGGCTTCATGTTCACCTCATTGAAGGTGGTGAGCATGGCCGCCGTCTGTTGGGCTTCCACCAGCCGCTCCGCCACCCGTGCCCGGAGCCGGGTCATGGGAACGCGCTTCTCCGTGCGTCCGCCGGCGGTGCTGGCACTGCTGGCCGGAGGGGCCGCCGCTGGCTTCTTCCCTGCCTGTGCGGCGGGTGCGTCCTGATCGCTCTTGGACTCGGCTTTGGGCTCGGGTGTCGGGGCGGAGTCGGTATCCATCTCTTCCAGGTGCTTGACCACGTCCTCCTTGAGGATGCGTCCACCCTTGCCGCTGCCCTGGATTTGCCCCGCATCCAGGTCATGTTCGTTGATCAGCTTGCGTACCGCGGGGCTCAGGGCCGGATCATCCCCGGTCTGGCTTCGTGACGAGCTCGCTGCCTCCCCGGCGTCGCTGTCTGGCTTGTTGTCCTTGTCCGCCCGCTTGTCCTTGCCGCTGTCTTTCTTGCCGGACTTCTTCTTGCCCGACCCCTTGCCGCCCGAATCCGTCTCTTCGCCAGCCTTCACATGGCCAATCACCTGCCCGGCGGTGACCACCGATCCCTCGTCTTCGATAATGTCTTCCATGACACCGTCCTGGGGCGCGGGGACCTCGAGAACCACCTTGTCGGTCTCGATATCCACCAGGATCTCGTCCCGCTGAACGGCGTCACCGGGACGCTTGTGCCAGGAGACGATGGTGGCATCGGACACGGATTCGGGAAGTTGCGGGATCTTGACCTCTGTACTCATATCATCTTGTCCTTATTGGTTTCGGCGAGAGGGGCATGGGCGGTGGCTCTGCCGAGGGTATCAATGAATGCGTCCACTGGCGCGATGGGATGATCGCTGCCTACGACTGACGCAGGGCGCGTTCGATCAGGGCTTCCTGCTGCTTCACGTGCACATCCAGGTGTCCCACGGCGGGTGCCGCGCTGGCGGGCCGGGTCACATGCTGCAGGTAACGGTCAGGGCCAAGCAGGGTGCGCATGTGATGCTGGCTGGAATACCACGCACCCTGATTGAGCGGTTCTTCCTGCACCCAGTAGAACTCCTTGGCGTTGGGGAAGACATCCAGGGCACGGGACAGATCTTCCTCCGGGAAGGGATAGAGCTGCTCGATACGCAGCACGGCGATCGAGTGCTTCTCTTCCTTGCGGCGGCGTTCGAGCAGGTCGTAATAGACCTTGCCGGAGCACATGACCACCCGGGTCACGCCCTTCGGATCCAGATCATCGATCTCGCCGATCACATTGTGGAAACGACCCTCGGTGAGATCTTCCAGGCTGCTGACCGCCAGCTTGTGGCGCAGCAGGCTCTTGGGCGTCATGACCACCAGGGGCTTGCGGTACGGGCGCACCATCTGCCGGCGTAGCAGATGGAAGATCTGCGCGGGCGTGGTGGGGACGCATACCTGCATGTTGTTCTGTGCGCACAGTTGCATGTAGCGCTCCAGGCGCGCCGAAGAGTGCTCCGGACCCTGGCCTTCGTAGCCGTGGGGCAGCAGCATCACCAGGCCGCACAGGCGGCCCCATTTCTGTTCACCGGAACTGATGAACTGGTCAATGACCACCTGGGCGCCGTTGGCAAAGTCTCCAAACTGGGCCTCCCACAGGGTGAGGGTGTTGGGTGTGGCGGTGGCATAGCCATATTCGAAGGCCAGTACCGCTTCCTCGGAGAGCAGTGAGTCGATCACCAGAAAATCCGCCTGCCGATCCGACACATGCCGCAGCGGGATCCAGCGGTCTCCGTCCTTCTGATTGAACAGCACCGCATGTCGGTGGAAGAAGGTGCCCCGACCACTGTCCTGGCCGGTGAGTCTGACCGGATACCCCTCGGCCAGCAGCGCGGCATAGGCGCTGGTTTCGGCAAAGCCCCAGTCCAGGGGCAGGGATCCGGCAGCCATCTTGCGGCGATCGTCCATGATCTTGGCGACCCGGGGATGGATATCGAATCCTTCGGGGATGTCGCCGATGCGCTTCCATAGATCCCTCAGCGTGTCCTTTCCCACCCGGGTCTGGGCCGTTTGACGCCAGTCCTGATCCAGGAAGGGCTTCCAGTCCACCGATTTGTCATAGCTTTGATCGTTGTCCTCCAGCAGGTAGGGCATGATGCCCTCGCCGGTATCCAGTCGGGTGCGCAGGGAGGTCTCCATCGAGCGGGCCTCGTCATCATCGATGACCCCCGCTTGTTCCAGGCGCCGGGCATAACGGGCCCGGGTGGTGGGGCTCTCCTTGATGCACTGGTACATGGCCGGTTGCGTCACCGCGGGCTCATCCGCCTCGTTGTGACCCTGTCGCCGGTAGCAGACCAGGTCGATGACCACATCCTTCTTGAAGGTCATGCGGTAGTCCAGGGCGATCTGGGCGGCGAACATCACCATCTCCGGATCGTCGCCGTTCACGTGCAGGATGGGGGCGTTCACCATCTTGGCCACATCGGTGCAGTAGGGTGTGGAGCGAGCATCCTTGAGGGTGCTGGTGGTGAAGCCGATCTGGTTGTTGATCACCACATGCACCGTGCCCTTGGTGGCAAAACCTCGGGTCTGGGACATGTTCAGGGTTTCCATGACCACGCCCTGGCCGGCAAAGGCGGCGTCACCATGGATCACCAGGGGCAGAACCTGATCACCCTCCTTGTCTCCCCGCCGGTTCTGGCGCGCCCGCACCGATCCCTCCACCACGGGCCCGACGATCTCCAGATGAGATGGGTTGAAGGCCAGGGCTACGTGCATGGAGCCTCCCGGCGTCTGTAGATCCGAGGAGAAGCCCAGGTGGTATTTCACGTCGCCGGTGCCCGGGTGGCGGCGCCCCGTGCCCTCGAATTCCTGGAAGAGTTCAGCCGGGGATTTGCCGAGGATGTTCACCAGCACATTGAGGCGGCCGCGGTGGGCCAGGCCCATGACGGTCTCCTTGACGCCTTGCTCGCCCGCCCGGTGAATGATTTCGTCCAGCAGTGGGATCAGGCTCTCCCCGCCCTCGAGAGAGAAGCGCTTCTGGCCCACGTAGCGGCTGTGCAGGTAGCGCTCCAGGCCCTCGGCAGCGGTCAGGCGATCCAGGATATAGCGCCGACGCTCGTCGCTGAACTGGGGTTCGCCGCGCACCGATTCCAGCTTTTGCTGCAGCCAGCGCTTTTCCCCGGTGTCGGTGATATGCATGTATTCGGCACCGAGGGTCTTGCAGTAGGTGCCGGTGAGGATGCGCGTGATCTCCCTGAGCTGGGCCTCGTCGGGGCCTACCAGGGAGCCGGTATTGAACACGGTGCCCAGATCCTGCTCGGACAGTTCATGGTGTTCCAGGGTGAGTTCCGGAAGCGACGTCGGCTGGGCCAGACCCAGCGGGTCCAGATCCGCCTGCAGGTGTCCGAGGAACCGGTAGGCATTGATGTACTGCAACACCCGAACCTGCTTGCGTTCGTGTTCCAGGCTGCCCATGGGCAGGCCACGTCCGGGGCCGGCCTCGGCCAGCTCGCGAAATTCCTCCCGCACCTGGCTGTGGAGTACCGAGGTGTCGCGTCCGCCGTGGGTGATGTCGTCGAAGTGCTGTCGCCAGATCTCCGGGACCCGGGCAGGGTCCTGCTGATAGGCCTCGAAGAGTTGTTCCAGATAGGCGGCGTTGCCCGCGTCCAGGAAGGAGGAGTCCCATTGGGACTGCATGTCGCGGGCTTGGCTGGGCTTGGTCATGGGCGTGTCTGTCTGTGGGCGCTGTGGGGTGTGGGATGCCTGTCTTGCGTTGTGCTCAGGATCAAGTCTCGACCCTAAACGGCGAACTGGCAAGTGGTGCGTTCCGGGAGTCGAGGTTTTGATAAGATTCGCCCATGGATGTTTCCCCTGTGTTTGATTCCCTGAACGAGGCCCAACGCCAAGCGGTGGGCAGCCCCTCTGGTCCGATCCTGGTGCTGGCCGGCGCCGGCAGCGGCAAGACCCGTGTGCTGGTGCACCGCATCGCCTGGTTGATCCAGGCGGAGGGCCTCTCGCCTCACAGCATTCTGGCCGTGACCTTCACCAACAAGGCGGCCAACGAGATGCGTGGGCGTCTGGAAGCGCTGCTGGGGATGCCGCCCCGGGGGCTTTGGGTGGGGACCTTCCATGGCCTGTGCCATCGCCTGCTGCGGGCCCACTGGCGCGAGGCCAGGTTGCCGGAGAACTTTCAGATCCTGGACTCGGACGATCAGTACCGCCTGGTGAAGCGCGTGCTCAAGTCCCTGGAGCTGGACGAGGCCCATTGGCCACCACGCAAGATGCAGTGGTTCGTCAATGGCCGCAAGGATGAGGGGGTGCGCTCGGCGCACATGCAGGACACCGGTGACCCGGTGAACCGGCAGATGATCCGCTTCTACACGGCCTATGAGCAGGCCTGCCAGCGGGCCGGGGTGGTGGACTTCGCCGAGCTCATGCTGCGCAGCCTGGAGTTGCTGCGTGACAACCCGACGCTGCTGGAGCATTACCGCAGCCGCTTTCGCCACTTGCTGGTGGATGAGTTCCAGGACACCAACGATATCCAGTATGCCTGGCTGCGCCTCCTGGCCGGGGAGCAGACCCCGGTGTTCGCCGTGGGTGATGATGACCAATCCATCTATGGCTGGCGCGGTGCCCGTATCGAGCACATCCAGCAGTTCACCCGAGACTTCCCCGGTGCCCTGACGGTGCGACTGGAGCAGAATTACCGCTCCACCGCCACCATTCTCGGAGCGGCCAACACCCTGATCCGTCAGAATGGCTCGCGCCTGGGCAAGGAGTTGTGGACCGATGGGCTGGAGGGGGACCCCATCACCCTCTATGGTGCCTTCAACGAGTATGACGAGGCCCGGTTTGTCGCCGACCAACTCCGCGGCTGGCGGGAGGCGGGTGGGGCCTGTCGTGAGGTGGCCATTCTCTACCGCTCCAACGCTCAGTCGCGGGTGCTGGAGGAGACGCTCATTCAGGCGGGCGTCCCCTACCGGGTGTATGGGGGGTTGCGGTTTTTCGAGCGTGCCGAGATCAAGGATGCCCTGGGCTACATGCGACTGGTGGCGTCGCGCGGCGATGACACAGCCCTGGAGCGGGTCATCAATCAACCCACGCGAGGCTTGGGAGAGCGCAGTGTGGCGATGATTCGTCAACAGGCCCGGGAGCAGGGTGTGTCTCTCTGGGATGCCGCTGGCAGCCTGCTGGAGCAGGGCGCCCTCACGGCTCGGGCGGGTCATGCACTGAGGGGATTCAGGACGCTGGTGGATGACATGGCTGCTGCCTGCGCGGATCTGGATCTGCACGAGCAGGTGGAACATGTGATCGAGCATTCCGGTCTCAAGGCCCACTATGCGGCGGAGAAGGGGGAGAAGGCCCAGGGGCGGCTGGACAACCTGGATGAGTTGGTCAGCGCGGCCCGGGGGTTTGTCCATGATCCGGAGCGGCATGAGGACATGAACCCGCTGACCGCGTTCCTGTCCCACGCGGCCCTGGAGGCCGGTGAGGGGGAGGCAGATGCCTGGGAGGATTGTGTTCAGTTGATGACACTGCATTCGGCCAAGGGCCTGGAGTTCCCGCTGGTGTTTCTGGTGGGGATGGAGGAGGGTTTGTTCCCGCACCGGATGTCGCTGGAGGAGCCGGGTCGGCTGGAGGAGGAGCGGCGTCTGGCCTATGTGGGGATCACTCGGGCCTGTCGTCGTCTGGTGCTGACCCATGCGGAGAGCCGGCGTTTGCACGGGCGGGAGAGTTATAACGCGCCTTCGCGGTTCATCGCGGAGTTGCCGGAGGGGCTGCTGGAGGATGTGCGTCCGCGGGCGACGCTGCGGCGGCCGGTGGCAGAGCCGGTGCGGACCCAGCGGGTCAAGGAACCGCCGGCGGAGGGATTGGCCCTGGGGGCGCGGGTGCGGCACAAGAAGTTCGGCGAGGGAGTGATTCTGGATTGCGAGGGTCAGGGGTCGTCGGCGCGGGTGCAGGTACGTTTTGATGGCGAGGGCACCAAGTGGTTGGTGGTGGGATATGCCAAGCTGGAGCCCTTGTCATGAGGCCGGTGGTGCTTTCCCGGCCGCTGGTGGGCGCTATCCCTGGCCGCGGGACGCCGTGAATACGTCCTTGTAGGCTCGACCGCCGCATCCATGCGGCGAACGCCCGCTTTCAGGGATACCACCCACCAGCGGCCTGCATCGTGGTGGTATTGGCTTCAGAGATTCGATCAAGAAGACATCCAGTGAGGTCTTTCATGCGGCGAAGGGAATTTCTGGGTAAGGCGGGTGGTCTGGCGGCCCTGGCTTCGGCGGGGGCGTTGGCGGGCTGCGGTTCGCCGGAGGCTAATGGTGAGAGTACCGGGGTGCGGGATACGGGGTTGCGGTTTCACTGGCGCATGGTGACTGCCTGGCCTCATGGTTCGCCGGGACTGGGAGCGGGCGCCGAGTACCTGGCCCGCGCCATCAATGAGCTCTCCGGGGGGCGTATCTCGGTACGGGTCTTCGGGGCCGATGATCTGGTGCCGGCGCTGGAGGTGTTTGATGCCGTGGCGCGTGGCTCGGCGGAGATCGGCCATGGGGCGGCCCATTACTGGGAGGATGTGGGCCCTGCGGCTCAGTTGTTCACGTCGGTGCCCTTTGGCATGAATGCTCAGGAGACCCATGCCTGGCTGTATCAGGGTGGGGGTCTGGCGTTGTGGCGGGATCTTTACCGGCACTTCGATGTGATTCCCTTTCCGTGTGGGAATACCGGTGCCCAGATGGGGGGGTGGTTCAAGCAGGAGATTCACGAGTTGTCGGATCTGGAAGGGTTGTCGATTCGCATGTCCGGGCTGGGTGGGGAGGTCATGCGTCGCGCCGGTGCCCGGGTGGTGTCCATGGCGGGTGATGACATTCCGGAGGCCATGCGAGGGGGGCGCCTCGACGCGGCCGAGTGGGTGGGGCCCTATGGGGACAGGGATCTGGGGCTGCACCGCTGGGGTTGGCATTACTACTATCCGGGCTGGCAGCAGCCCAGCTCGCTGGTGGAGGCGCTGATTAACCGTGAGGCCTACGAGGCGTTGCCATCCGGGCTTCAACAGGCGGTAACACATGCCTGTCGGGTGGCCAGTGACCACATGCTCATGGAGTTTACAGCCCGCAACCAGCAGGCCCTGGATGAGCTCGTCAGTGTGTACGATGTGCCCGTGCAGCGTTTTCCTGATCCGGTGCTGGCCTCGTTGCGACGCCTGACGGATGAGGTACTGGAAGAGATGGCCGACGAGGACAGCACCGCTGGGCGGGTGATCCGTTCCTACCAGGATTTCCAGTCTCAGTTGGCGCGCTGGCGTGAGTTGACGAACCTGGATCCGTCGGCGGGCTGAAAGGTGGGCGGTGTCGGAATGCCAGGGGGCGTTGTGTTTTTCAAAAACTGAAGATCACCCAGGCTGGGATGAGGATCTTGGGGTCCAGTTCATCCATCCGGGTTTCCAGGTGGCCGTCGCCGTCCGTGTCCACCAGGTAATAGGCCGGTGCATTGTCTGGTTGTACGCGAATCATGTACAGCTCGCCCTGAAGTCGGTATTCCTCGATGCGCTCTCCCTCGCGCTCGGTGATGGTGACCTGGGGTTCCATCAGTTCCCGAGTGACCCGGGCCGAATCGTCCAGCAGGGGCGGGGGGGCGGTGCGGCCTGCTCCTGGGCTGACAGGGGCGTGGCCAGGCAGGTGGTCAGGGCCAGGGCGGTGAGGGCGTGACGCGTGTTCATAGGTCCATGAGCCTCTCGCGCTCTTCGCTGGTGGGTTCCAGGCCGCCGTATTCGTAGAAGTTGAAGATGGCGTCGACCACGGATTTGGCATCGTCCACCACGGTGTAAAGATTCAGGTCCTCCTGGTTGATGGTCCCCTGTGCCACCAGGGTGTTCTCAAACCAGTCCAGCAGTCCCTTCCAGAAGTCCGAGCCCACCAGGATGATCGGGATACGGCGGGTCTTGTCCGTCTGGACCAGTGTGAGGATCTCCGCCATCTCATCCAGTGTGCCGAAACCGCCGGGCAGGACCACATAGGCCGATGCGTATTTGACGAACATCACCTTGCGGGAGAAGAAGTGCCTGAAGTCCAGGGAGACGTCCTGATAGGCATTGGCGGTTTGCTCATGGGGCAGGTTGATGTTCAGGCCAATGCTCGGTGACTTGCCCGCAAAAGCCCCCTTGTTGGCGGCTTCCATGATGCCGGGGCCGCCGCCGCTGACCACGGCAAAACCGGCATCGGACAGGTCCCGGGCGATCTTCTCGGCCAGTTGGTAGGTGGGGCTTTGCGGTGGGATGCGAGCGGAGCCGAAGATGCTCACCGAGGGCTTGATTCGAGCCAGGCGCTCGAAGCCTTCCACGAATTCGCCCATGATCTGGAATATCTTCCAGCTCTCTCGGGTGAGCATGGTGTCATCCATGGGTTGCAGGCCTGGATGGGCGGCTCGCTGGTCACGCTTCATGATGTGCTCGATGTTCCATTGTTTGATCGAAGCATATCGTGTTCCCAGGCCTTGGCAAACCGCATTGTTTGGTCATTTTTCCGCATCGGGCCACAATGGGGTTTTCCGGCGATGCCGGCCCCCATCGACCTCGTACCCAAAGCAAGAGAACAACCCGTGACTGACAGCAAGCCCCTGGTCCTGGTGGACGGCTCATCCTACCTGTACCGCGCCTTCCATGCCCTGCCGCCCTTGTCCAATTCCCGGGGGGAGCCCACCGGGGCCGTGCTGGGGGTGGCCAATATGTTGCGGCGGCTGATGAGTGACTATCAGCCCGAGCACATGGTTGTGGTCTTCGATGCCAAGGGGCGCACTTTCCGCGATGATCTCTACGAGCAGTACAAGGCCAATCGTCCGCCCATGCCCGACGAGCTGGTGGCGCAGGTGGATCCGCTGCATGAACTGGTGCGGGCCATGGGTATCCCCCTCCTGGTGGTGCCAGGGGTGGAGGCGGATGACGTGATCGGCACCCTGGCCCGTCAGGCCCGGCGACGGGGCATGGATGTGGTGATCTCCACGGGGGACAAGGACCTGGCACAACTGGTGGAACCCGGCGTGACCCTGGTGAACACCATGACCGGCACGACGCTGGACGAGGCTGGCGTGAAGGAGCGCTTTGGTGTGCCCCCCTCGTTGATTGTGGATTACCTGACCCTGGTGGGGGATACCTCGGACAATGTGCCCGGGGTGGACAAGGTGGGCCCCAAAACGGCAGTGAAATGGCTTGAGGCCCATGGGGATCTGGATGCCATCATGGCCCATGCCGACGGCATCAAGGGCAAGGTGGGCGAGAACCTGCGCGCCAGCCTGGACAGCCTTCCCTTGTCGCGGGAACTGGTCACGGTGCGCTGTGACCTGGACCTGGATCTGACCCCTGCGGGGCTGAATCTGCAACCACCTGAGTCGGAAACCTTGCGCGGCTTGCTGGAACGCTTTGAATTCCGCCATTGGCTCAAGGAGTTGGAGGGCAATCAGCCGAGTGGGCAGGCACAGCTTGAGCAGGCGGCTACCGAAGGAGCGCCTGTGGAGTACGAGACTCTGCTCGAACAGGAACAGCTGGATCGTTGGCTTGAGCGGCTGCAAACGGCGGAGTTGTTCGCCTTCGATACCGAGACCACCAGCCTGGATTACATGCAGGCCCGGGTGGTGGGTGTGTCGTTCTCGGTACGCCCGGGTGAGGCCGCCTATCTGCCCCTGGCCCATGATTATGCCGATGCCCCCCGGCAGATGCCCCTTGAGGAGACCCTGGCCCGGTTGAAGCCGCTGCTGGAGGACGATAGCCGGCCCAAGTTGGGTCATCATCTCAAGTACGATCGCAATGTGCTGCTCAATCACGGGATCGAGTTGCGTGGCATCACCCACGACACCATGCTCTCGTCCTATGTGCTGAACAGCACTGCCAGCCGCCACGATATGGATACCCTGGCTGATCGGCACTTGGGGATCCGCACAACCCATTACGAAGAGGTTGCCGGCAAGGGAGCCAAGCAGATTCCCTTCTCCCAGGTGCGCCTGGACGAGGCCGCTCCCTATGCAGCCGAGGATGCGGACGTGACACTGCGCCTGCATGAGTATCTCTGGGGGCGGCTCCAGGGCGAGACGGGACAGCGGCGCATCTACGAGGAGTTGGAGATCCCTCTGGTGCCCGTGCTCTCGCGCATGGAGCGGGCCGGAGTACGGGTGGACGCGGATCTGCTCTTCACCCAGAGCCACGAACTGTCCGACCGCATGGGAGAGATCGAGCGCGAGGCCCACGAGGTGGCCGGTGGCAGTTTCAATCTGGGCTCTCCGAAGCAGATTCAGGAGATCCTGTTCGAACGCCAGAAACTGCCGGTGGTGCGCAAGACCCCAAAGGGTCAACCCTCCACGGCGGAGGATGTTCTGGAACAGCTGGCCGCAGATTACCCGCTGCCCCGGCTGATCCTGGAGCATCGCGGGCTCTCCAAGCTCAAGTCCACCTATACCGACAAGCTGCCGGGCCGTATCGACCCCGACACAGGGCGGGTGCATACGTCCTACCATCAGGCGGTGACCAGCACCGGGCGCCTGTCATCCTCGGAGCCCAATCTGCAGAACATCCCCGTGCGCACGCCTGAGGGACGGCGCATCCGCCAGGCCTTCGTGGCGCCGCCGGGCCGGGTGCTCATGGCTGCCGACTACTCGCAGATTGAATTACGCATCATGGCCCATCTGTCTGGCGACAAAGGCCTGGTGGAGGCCTTCAATCAGGGCATGGACATCCACCAGGCCACGGCCGCCGAGGTCTGGTCCCTGGGCCTGGATCAGGTCACCGGGGAGCAGCGGCGGGCTGCCAAGGCCATCAATTTTGGTCTGATCTACGGCATGTCAGCCTTCGGACTGGCCCGGCAACTGGGCATCGAGCGCGGGGCTGCCCAGGAGTATGTGGATCGATACTTTGCCCGCTATCCGGGAGTGAAGGCCTACATGGACGACACCCGGGACCGGGCCCGGGAGCAGGGGTATGTGGAGACGGCCTTCGGTCGTCGTCTGTATCTGCCGGAGATCAAGGCCCGCAATGCCCAGGTGCGTAATCAGGCGGAGCGTCTGGCCATCAACGCCCCCATGCAGGGTACGGCGGCGGATATCATCAAGCGAGCCATGCTGGCAGTGGATGCCTGGATCCAGTCCTCCGGGCAGCCACTGACCATGATCATGCAGGTGCATGATGAACTGGTGTTCGAGGTGGATGAGGGGGCCGTGGACACGGTGCGTGAGGCACTTGACCGCCTCATGTGTCAGGCAGCCGAGCTGGAGGTGCCGCTGGTGGTGGACGTGGGGGTAGGCACCAATTGGGACGATGCGCACTGAGGTCTACCGCGACTCCAGTGAGATGTGTTTCACGTTTTGGCACATCCATGTTCCGTTGGTCTTCGGGACCAGAACTTTCCCCTGAAGACCCTGTCCATCGGGTTAAGCGTCCCGGATGGGGCGCTCCCCGCTTAGCCCCCTGAGCGGGATGCTCTGACTCCCCCAAGTCGAGCCCAAGCCTGGCCCCGCCTCGCCATTGCGATGCGGGGCTTTTTTTGCGCTTTTACCCGAGAAAAACAGTGAACCATTAGCCCGTCAGACAGTCACAGGAATTAAGCGCTGCAGCCCGGCGCTTCCCGCTTACCTCCCTGAGCGGGATGGCTCGAACTCCCCCAAGTCGAGCCAACCTCTGCCCCGGATCAGCCAACCCCCAATGGCCCCGGGGCTTTTTTTTGCGCGCCTGCTGCGTTCAGAGCACTTCCGGGGCTTCTGCCTCGGGATGATGGGCGGCGAAGAGCCAGTGATCCAGCACCGAGTGGGCATCATCCACGCCCTGCCTCTTCAGGGATGAGAAGGGTTGTACCGTGGCTTCCACGTCTTCGGCGCCCAGGGCGGAGGCCACTTGACGCACCGTGTCCAGGGCAGGGCCCCGCTTGAGCTTGTCAGCCTTGGTCAGCAGGACATGCAGGGGCAGTTGTCGCTGGTGGGCCCAGCCCACCATTTGCCAGTCGTGTTCCGTGAGGGGGTGGCGGATATCCATCACCAGGATCAACCCGCGCAGGCACTCGCGTCCCGCCAGGTATTCTTCCATCAGACGTCCCCAGCGGCGGCGTACGGCCTCGGGAACCTTGGCGTAACCGTAGCCGGGCAGGTCCACCAGGCGATGGTCCTCGTCCAGGGCGAAGAAATTGATGAGCTGAGTCCGACCAGGCGTCTTACTGGTACGCGCCAGCGCCTTTTGCTGGCACAATGTGTTGATCGCGCTGGACTTGCCAGAGTTGGAGCGGCCGGCGAAGGCGACTTCGCGCCCTGTTTCCGGTGGCAAGCCCTTGAGGCTGGCGGCACTGGTCAGGAACTCGGCCCGGGAGTAAACCGGGTTCATTGAGTGTCTAATTCTCTCTAGCGATGGTTGAGGTCCGCCCCTGCCCGTTTTTGCGGCGGGGGGGTGAGTGTGATATACATTGCGGCTATTTTGAGGTTGCGCCGGTCGCGTCCGGGTGCCACAGGTTACCAAAGAAAAGCGCACACTGTTTCAGGTTCAGGAGTCAACCCACAATGAAAAAATTTGTCGTTATTGCCGCCGCCACCCTGGGAATGAGTCTGTCGGCATCGTTGCACGCCGAGTCGGGCGATCCCGAGCGCGGCAAGGAACTCTCCACCCCATGCATCGCCTGCCACCAGGCCGATGGCAACAGCGTGAACCCTGCGTGGCCAAAGACTGCAGGCAAAGATGCGGGTTATCTTTTCAAACAATTGATGGATTACAAGTCGGGTGAACGCAGCCACCCGTTGATGAATCCTCAGGTGGCGCGCCTGGATGAGCAGGACATGCGTGACCTGGCCGCCTATTTTTCCATGCAGGAAACCGCGCCTGGCCGCACCAGCGCCGACGAGGAGACCCTGGCCCTTGGTGAGCAGGTCTATTTCGGTGGCAATGTGAGCGACGGCGTGGCTGCCTGCGTGGCCTGTCATGGTCCTGGCGGCAAGGGCAATCCCGCCGCCGTGTTCCCCAAGCTGGCCGCCCAGCATGGTGCTTATAATCTGGACCAGCTCAATCAGTTCAGTAGTGGCCAGCGCCACAACGATCCTGGCCGGATGATGCGCACCATTGCCTCGCGCATGTCAGAGGAAGAGATGAAGGCCGTGTCCGAGTACATCGCGACCCTGGACCCCAAGTGAGCGACGTTCGATCGCCCATGGGGCAGTAGTCAGTCCGTCAGAGAAAGGGTGGCCTCGGCCACCCTTTTTTCCTTGGGACCCATCTCGATGATGTCCGGTGTCATCGCATAACCGGATCTTTTCCGGGTTTTTGTGGTCCCACCGGCATCCCAACGGATCTTTACCTACCGCATGAGTCGTTCCCCGCAGGATTCAGCCTCCCCGCGTCGCCCCTCCCGGCTTGCCATCCTGGTGAGTTTCCTGGGGTCCATGAACCTGGCCATCACCCTTCTGGTGGTTCTGGCGGTGGCTTCCGTGGTGGGCACGTTGCTGGAGCAGAACCAGCCCTTCCAGAACTACCTGATGAATTTCGGGCCCTTCTGGCATGAGTTGTTTCGCACTCTGAACCTCTACAATGTCTACGCGGCGGGCTGGTTTCTCTTTGTCCTGGCCTTCCTGGTGATTTCCACGGCCGTTTGCATCTACCGCACCACGCCGACCATGCTACGCGACATGCGCAGCTTCCGCCTGGGCGTGCGCGAGAAGTCCCTGCGCGGTTTTGCCCACAACGTGCAAAGCGAGGCGCATCCCGAGCCGCCCGAACAGGTGCTGGAGCGCGCTGGCAAGGTGCTGGGTTCGCGAGGCTATCGGATTCGCCAGGTGGAGCAGTCCGACGGCACACGCCTGCTCTCGGCCATGCGCGGCAGCGGCAATCGCCTGGGCTACTTCTTCGCCCATGGGGCCATCGTCATCATCTGCGTGGGTGGCCTGATCGATGGCAGCGTGCCCCTGAAGCTGGCGGAGATGACAGGCCGGCTGGAACTGGAGACACGCGAGATTCCCGCTTCCCAGGTCCCCGAGCAAAGTCGCCTCGGGGATTCCAATCTGTCGTTCCGGGGCAGCGTCGAGATTCCTGAGGGGCATAGTGCAGACGTGGCCTTCATTACGATCCGTGATGGCTATGTGGTGCAGGATCTGCCGTTTCGCATCGAAGTCAAGGATTTCCGTGTGCAGCGGCACGAGACCGGGCAGGAGCGCGCCTATGAGTCCGACCTGGTCATCCATGACGATACCCTGGATGAACCCCTGGCGCGTACCGTCCGCGTGAACGAGCCCCTGGTCCACCGGGGTCATGCCATCTACCAGGCCAGCTTCCGGGATGGCGGTTCCTTCCTGGATCTGGACCTGCATCATCTGGGGCGAGGTGCCCGGGAACCCCTGCCGCTGGATGTCAGGGTCTACGGCAACCACGTTCAGGAATTGACCGACGGCAATCGCTATACCTTCGAGTTCACTGGCCTGCAAACCCACAATATGGGTACGGTGGTGGACACGGACGGAAATCCGGAGCGCCGCGACATGGGGCCGAGCCTGGACTACACGATTCGCGATCCCAGCGGTGCGGGCACATTCTACCGGGCCATGAAAAACCCCATGGAGCGGGATGGCACGAATTTCATGCTCACCGGCGTGCGTCACAGCATGGCCGAACCGTTCCAGTATCTGTATGTGCCCCAGGATCCGGACGGTCGCGGTGTGGATCGTTTCATGCGCATGGTCTCCGCGATCCATGATGATCAACGGGTGGCCGATGTGGTGGGAGAGGTGGCCGCTTCCGCGGCTCGCCAGTTCCACGGCAGTCAGGGAGACGTCCCGCTGGAGGTGGTTGAATCCATCATGATTCGCCTGATGGACCTGTTTGTTCAGGGGGGATACGACGCCATCGTGGCGGACATCGAGCAGCGAGCCCCTCAGCATCAATGGGACGCGCTCATGGACCTGTTCGGTCGGGTGGTGAATATGACCCTGCGCGAGCTTTACATCCAGGTTCTGGAAGAAGAAGGTATCGATTCCATGAGCGGCGAGAATGCGGCCTACCTGGACGACGCCCTGGTGGCCCTGGATGCGTTGCCCCATTTTGGTTCGGACTTCCTGATCACCTTCAACGATTTTGAACAGGTTCAAGCATCAGGCCTGATGATCAGCAAGGCGCCGGGTCAGAATGTGGTTTATTTTGGCAGCCTGATGCTGATTCTGGGCGTCTTCCTCATGTTGTACATGAGCCATCGTCGCTGCTGGTTGATGGTCCGCCCTGCGGGGCAGGGCAGTCAGCTGGTTTTCGCTGGCACCAGCAACCGGAATATGCTGGAATTCAATGAAGAGTTTGACACGCTCAGTCGTTATGTGCTGGGTCAGGAGATCCCCAGCGATGCCACCGGTTCCGACCCGGCAAGGTCGGAAAACAGTCCCCGGTGATCCTCATGAACCCAATCCGGTTTAGCACGACGGGAGGTAAGAACCATGTCCGTCCCGCATGACACCATCGGGGCCGAATACCCCGGCTTTTTCAAACGCCTGTCCCTCACCGACTGGTTGTGGGCCGCCCTGGTGACGGTATCCACCGTATTTGTCCTGGCCATGTTCGGTGGTTACATGGACATCTACCAGGTGATCACGTTGATCATCCACGCGGTTGCGGGGATCTGGTTGGGCTGGTACTGGAAGCCTTTCAGGGGCTATGCCCTGGCCGTAGGCCTGCTCAGTGTGCTCGGCGTGCTCAGTTACGGCGACTCCCTGGCGAGGGCCGAAACCAACTTCTTCCTCAAGTATCTGGTTTCCGGGCAGTCTGCCGTCATGTGGATGTGCGCCTTGTTGTTCATGTCCACAGCCGCCTATATCGCCTATTTGTTCCGCCGCGAAGCCACGGGCACAGCGGGTGTGGTTCCGGCCCTGGTCATCGCCGGGGGTGCCACCGTGCTGGGCGGTGGCCTGCTCTGGCTGGGTCAGGGGGGGATCATTCCGGGTCTGGAATGGGTCAGCCCACTGGCCTTTCTGGTGGCCGTGGGCGCGCTGACCGGTCCGCTGAGCCGCACTGAATTCAGTGCTCAGGTGGGAGGCGCACTGGCCTGGACCGCAGCGACGTTCGGCCTCGTGGGTTTGTTCGTGCGCTGGCGCGAAACCTACCTGCATGATCCCGCCTGGGGCTACATCCCGGTGAGTAACCTCTGGGAAGTCTTTGTCCTGTTCTGCGTGATCACGGTGCTGATGTATCTCTATTACGAGGGCCGGAGTCGTAATCGGGGCATGGGCGGGTTCGTCCTGCTGCTGGTGAGTAGCGCGGTGGCCTTCCTGCTGTTTTATACCCTGGACCGCCAGGCCCACGAGGTGCAGCCTCTGGTGCCGGCCCTGCAGAGCTGGTGGATGAAGGTACATGTGCCGGCCAATTTCATCGGCTATGGGGGGTTTGCCATCGCCGCCATGGTGGGCGTGGCCTATCTCATGCGGGCCCACGGCGAACGGCATCGCCCCAATGGCCTGCTGGCAACCCGTCTGCCCGGGCGACAGGTCCTTGATGATGTCATGTACAAGACCATCGCCATCGGTTTTGCCTTCTTCACCATCGCTACGGTGCTGGGGGCCATGTGGGCCGCCGAGGCCTGGGGCGGCTACTGGTCATGGGATCCCAAGGAGGTGTGGGCTCTCATTGTCTGGCTTAATTACGCGGCCTGGCTGCACATGCGCTTCACCAAGGGGTGGCGTGGTGTGCCCATGGCCTGGTGGTCCATTGTGGGCCTGTTTGTGACCACCTTTGCCTTCGTTGGGGTGAACATGTTCCTCGGTGGGCTGCACTCCTACGGGGAAATGTGATCCATGGCGCCGGTGCTCGCCGAGCCGTACTTTGACCGGTTGGGACTGAATCATCGGGACGAGGCGGGGATGACCCTGGAGGGGCCTTTGGCCTCCAGCCTCTCCGTGGGTCCGAGCACACCGCCGGTGCGGGGCCAGCGCCTGCGCATCCTCAGCTATAACGTCCAGGTCGGGATCGCTTCGGGGCGATTTCACCATTACCTGACCAACAGCTGGAAGCACGTGCTGCCCTATGGGGGGCGCATGGGCAATCTGGACAGCATCGCCCGATTCATCGCCGGCTTCGACATGGTGGGCCTGCAGGAGCTGGACGCCGGCAGCCTGCGCAGCAACTTCGTGAATCTGGCCGAGTACCTCTCTCGTCAGAGCCAGTTGCCCTATTGGTACAGCCAGACCAACCGGAATCTGGGCAAGTTCGCCAAGCACAGCCTGGGTTTGCTATCCCGTTATCAGCCTCACTCCGTGATGGAGCATCGCCTGCCCAGCCGCATCCCGGGACGTGGGGCACTGGAGGCGCATTTCGGGGCCGAAAGCGGCGAGGATTCTCTGGTGATCATGCTGGTACACCTCTCCCTGGGGCGAAAGACCCGCATGCGTCAGATGCAGTACATCGGCGAAGTGCTGCGGGATCATGAGCATGTGGTGGTGATGGGGGATCTCAACACCCCGACCCATTCGGCGGAAGTACGCAGACTGGTGCGCAACACACGTCTGCAGGAGCCCCTGGACAGTGCCAAGACTTATCCGAGTTGGCGCCCCATGCATGCTTTTGACCATATTCTGGTCACCCCGGGTCTGGGGCTGGAACAGGTGCATGTCTACAATCTGAATTATTCCGACCACCTGCCTGTAGGCGTGGAACTGGTCATTCCGGAGTCCGTGAAGCTGGCCCAGTTTCATGCCGGGGGGCAGGTGGGAGGGCACGTCAGAAGAGGCGCCATGGGTGAGCACTGACGAGGTACGCCGCAGGTGTCTGGATACCATTCGGGAGCTGGAACAGGCACTGGATGATCGGGCCGCGCTGGAGGCCAACCTGAGGCGTTTGCTGAATCGTTTGTGCATGGCCGCCGAGGGGGCATACCCGCATCTGGATCCGATCCTCAACCGCCTGCAAATGGATGTGTCATCCCAGGAGACACTGACCCCCACCCAGCTGGAGGCCTACCTGAGCGAACTCTCCGACTTGCTGCATGATCGCGGTCGAGGTGCGCACCCCGCCGCTCACGGCCGTTCCGGGGATGCGGCGGAGATTCGCTCCTTGGGCCTGCAACTGCTGATGGAACTGGCCTCATTGCCCCGTTTGCAGGATGCCATGGACCGCCTGCGCCAGGAATTGCACGTCAGCGAGCGTGTGCCCCCCTGGTCGGAATGGGTCTCCCGCGTGGCCCAGGCAGTGCATCAGTGCTTGAGTGACCTTCACAATCAGCGGGAGGAGATGGAAGACTTTCTGCAAGATATTACTCGGGAATTGGCCAGCTTTGATGATTACCTGGCAGGTCAGGGTGACCACCTGCGTGATTCCCAACGCAACCGCGAGACATTTCGCGATCATCTTGCACAGGAGATGTCCCTTCTGAATTCCGGTCTATCGGATCGGGATCTGGAACTGAGTCATCTCAAGGAATTGGTGAGGGGGCGTATTCGGGCCATTGGCCAGCACATGGAGACCTATCGCGGACAGGAGGCCCTGCGAGACCAAGAGGCCCGCCTCGAGACCGAGCGCCTGCGCCAGCGGGTGGCGGATCTGGAACGACACTCCGCACAGCTGCGCGAAGCCTTCCTGTGGCAACAGAACCGTGCCCATCAGGATAGCCTCTCCGGCCTGCCCAACCGCGAGGCTTTCGATGAACGCATCCGTGATGAGTTGAGCCGCTGGGTACGTCTCGGCACGCCCCTGAGTCTGGTGGTCTGGGACATTGATCACTTCAAGCGGGTGAACGACACCTATGGTCACAGTGCCGGGGACCGGGTGATCACCACCGTGGCCCAGTGCCTGAAAGAGCGCTCCCGGTGCACCGACATGGTGGCCCGCTATGGGGGGGAGGAATTTGTCATGATCCTGGTGGGCACGCCCGCCGCCGATGCGTTGGCGTTCTGTGACTCTCTGCGCGAGGCTGTGGCTGGCCTGGGGTTTCATTTTGACGGCGATCCGGTGGACATCACCCTGTCTGCCGGCGTGGCCGAGGTGAGGGGGGGAGATACCCCTTCATCCCTGTTCGACCGCGCCGACAAGGCGCTTTATCAGGCCAAGCACCGTGGGCGTAACTGCTGCGTCCAGGGATGATCGGTCGCCCCCGCGGCTTGCCAAGGCCTTTTCGCGCTGGGTAACCTCGAAGCCTTTCCTATCATCGCAGGAGGCCGACGTGACAGCGAATCCCGAACCCGTGATTTTCGGGGAAGTGCTCTTCGACTGCTTCGAGGAGCGTTCCGTGCTGGGGGGCGCGCCCTTCAACGTCGCCTGGAATCTCAAGGGACTGGGCCGCGATCCGCTGTTCATGGGGGCTGTGGGCGACGATGCACTGGGCGCGCGGGTACAGCAGGCCTTGTCTGCTTGGGGCATGCGCCCCGAAGGCTTGCAGCTAGACCCGCATCACCCCACGGGTCAGGTCCAGGTCACCTTGAGTGGCGGCGAGCCTCAATACGAGATCCTGGCGGATCAGGCCTATGATCATGTGGAGGTGGCAGGCGCCCTGGACGCGTTGCCCGATCACGGCATCCTGTATCACGGCAGCCTGGCTCTGCGTGAGGCATCCGCACGCCATGGCCTGGAGCGCCTGAGGGATCACATGGATGCCCGTGTGTTCATGGATGTGAACCTGCGTGCGCCGTGGTGGAAGCGTGAGGAGGTGCACGACCTGATGGCCCATGCCACCTGGGTCAAGCTGAATCAGGACGAACTCTCGGCGCTGGCGCCGGAGCCCGCCGCCGACCCGGAGGTCCAGGCGCGCCTGACGCTGGCGTGTTTTGATCTGGAGGCGATGATCGTTACCCGCGCTTCGCAGGGGGCCATGGTGCTCACACGCGAGGGGGCCGTGCATGCCATGAATGCCCCGGCGGTGGCTGGGCTCAAGGACACCGTGGGGGCAGGGGATGCCTTCAGTGCGGTTACCTTGCTGGGGTTGCTGGAGGGATGGCCGTGGGAGGTGATCCTGCATCGCGCCGCCGAATTTGCCGCCAGGGTCTGTACCCTGCATGGGGCCACCACGGAGGATCCGGGGTTCTATGCGTCGGCTCATGACGCCTGGAACTCCGCGCGCCCCTCACCCCAACCCCTCTCCCCAGGGGGGAGAGGGGCTCGGTGAGTATCGACACCCTGACCTCTCTCCCCAGGGGGGAGAGGGGCTCGGTGAGTATCGACACCCTGACCTCTCTCCCCAGGGGGAGGGGACTCAGTGAGTGTCGACGCCTCTTTCCGACCCTCTCCTCTCCCCTTGGGGAGAGGGATAGGGCTTGTCACCTCAGGGGCGCCACCCCAGGGCTTCGGCCCGCTTGCGGGCCAGTCGCGGGATGTCCTGGGCCACGAAGTGACTGTGCAGCACCTGCACGCCGATCATGTGGTTGATCACCGCATCCAGCTGCACCTGGGTGGAGGTGGTGGTGTCCGGTGCGTCATGCAGGTCAAACAGGGCCTTCACGCCGGCAGGATCCAGCAGGCCCGCTTCCTTGACGGCATCGTCCGACAGGTACTGATCCGCCAGGGCTTTCATCGCCGCCCACTTCTTGGGGTCGGTATGGGCCGGCGGCGCCATGAAGGCGAACTTCTCGCGCTCGTACAGCACCTTGGGGAGTAATCCCTTCATGGACTCGCGCAGCACGTACTTTTCCGTGCGCCCCTTGATGCGCATGGACGGAGGCAGTTGGGTTGCGAACTCCGCCAGGTGATGATCCAGGAACGGTGGACGGGCCTCCATGGAATTGGCCATGTCCACGCGGTCGCCTCCCCAGGTGAGGATCTGCCCTTCCAGCATGGTCTTGATCCAGACGTACTGGGCCTTGTCCAGGGGATGACGGCCTTCGATCATGTCTGCATCCAGGGCGTTGGCGATGGCGCGACCCGGCTCATAACCCTTCACCTGCTCACGCAGATGCGGGGCCATCAGACCCGGGGCGTGTTCGGCGCTGGCCAGCCAGGGCTGCAGGCAGGAGGGGGTGAAGCCCACCAAGGCGTCCAGGGCCGGGTCATGGAGCTCGTTCTCCGCCAGCATGGCCCCCTGGAAAAGTTGATTGCTCTCCGAGAGCATCTGTTGCCAGCTGGCCCGCTCGGCGGGGGAAAGGGTGTCCAGGCCATGCAGGAACATGTCCCGGCGGAAGGAGGGGTAACCCCCGAACAGTTCATCGGAGCCCTCGCCAGTCACCACCACTCGGTAGCCGGCCTTGTTCACGTGACGGCTCATGAGCAGCTTGGCCACGCCCAGGGTGTTGTAGATGGTGCGCTCCGCGTGCCATAGCGTCTCCACCAGGTTGTCATAGAGATGATCTGCGTTCAGCGTCATCACGTCCTGGTCGGCACCCACGCTTTCGGCCATCTCCGTGGCAATGGCGGTCTCGTCGTAGTCGGCATTATCAAAGCCGATGGTGAAGGCCTTCACCGGGGATTGCTGAGTGGCCGCAGCCAGGCCCAGAGTGATGCAGGAGTCGATGCCGCCGGAGAGATAGCAGGCCACCGGCACGTCGGCTTCCAGGCGCAGTTGCACCGCCTCCATGAGCTTGTCGCGCACGCCCTCGATATAGAACGACTCGTCCTTCTCCTCGCCCCGCTCGGACATGAGCGGAAAGTCCATGTCCCAGTAGCGGTCGTCGCGGATCTCGAACTTGCCGTGGCGCCGCTCGATGGTGACCACGTGGCCGGGCTTCACCTGGTGGATGCCCTCGAAGGCGGTTTGCCCGGGCACCATGGTCTGCATCAGCTGGTGGTACAGGCCCTGGGCCTCGAAACGGCGGGGGACGTCCGGGTGGGCGAACAGCACCTTGAGTTCCGAGCCGAACACCAGCTTGCCGCCGACCTCGGTCCAGTACAGGGGCTTCACGCCGAAGCGATCGCGGATGAGCATGAGGCGGTCGTGCTGACGGTCGTACAGGGCGATGCCGAACTCACCCCTCAGGTGCGGCAGCATATCCTCCAGCCCCAGATCCTTGTACATGTGCAGCACCATCTCCGAGTCGCTCTTGGTGCGGAACTTGGCACCCCGGGAGGTGAGATCGGCGCGGATGCGCTTGTAATCATAAAGCTCGCCGTTCACCGCCAGCATCAGGTTGTTGTCCGGTGACATGAAGGGCTGGCGGCCGCGGTTCTCATCCAGGTCGATGATGGTCAGACGGGCATGGGAGAAGCCCACGCCGCGGTCGTCCTGCACCTTGTAGCCGAAGCCGTCGGGGCCACGGTGATACTGGATGGCCGCCATGGCCACCAGGGTTTCCGGATCCACCGGTTGATGGGGATCGGCGTGCATGACGCCGGCGATGCCGCACATAGGGAACTCCTCGTGAATGAATTCGTATCAGCAGGTGCCTGGGATCAAGCGGGCAGGAAGCGGGCTCAGGTGTCCATCACTTCGCTCACCCGGCGCACCATGCAGGTGAGCAGGGCCATACGCACGAAGACCGCGCCCCGCGCCTGGGCGAAGTACCAGTTGTGGAGCGTGGGGTCCAGGTCCGTATCCAGTTCTTCACCGCGGGCCAGGGGATGCAGGATGATGGAGTCTTTCTTCAGTGGCGAGTGGGTGGAAAGTTTCAGTTCCGCGCCCATCTGCTCGTAGCTGTCACCCACCCAGGCAATGGCATTGATGTACACCACATCGAGATCGGGAAGCTCAGGCTCCAGTCGCTTGGACACGCGTACCGACAGCCCGGCCTGGTTCAACTCCTCTGCCTGCCCTTCGTCGAAGGGACTGTCCTGGTCCGTGAAGATCACCACTTCCTCGATGGCGGTGGGGAAGCGCGCCAGCAGCAGCAGCAGGCTGCGCACGGTGCGCATGCGGTTGGGCACACCAATGATGCCCACACGGATCCGCTTGTCCCGGGGCAGGTCAGGGTCCAGCAGTTCCGGGCGCCACTTGAAGATGGTGTACACGTCCGCCATCGCCTGGGTGGGGTGCTCGTCGATGCCATTGCCGGCATTGACGATGGGGATGCGCAGGGCATCCAGCATGTCGTAGACGGAGCGGTCCTCGTTGTTGCGCAGGACGATCACATCCCCGTAGTTGTTGAACATCTCGGCGATGTCCTGGATGGATTCCCCCTTGGCCATGCCCGTGCTCTTGGGGTCGGTGATGGACATGATGTCCCCCCCCAGGCGGTGCCAGGCGCTCTCGAAGGAGAGCCGGGTTCGGGTGCTGGGCTCGTAGAAGGCGCTGATCAGGATCTTGCCCTGCAGCGGCAGATGCATCAGCGCCGGCGTGCTTTCGTACTGGGCCGAGAGGCGGAAAAGCTGGGTGAGCGTCTCCCGGTCAAATTGCCGCGAGGACACCACATGCCGACTTGCCAGGGCCAGCAGTGGACTGGGATCTTCGGGGATGCTCTCCGCCAGGGCGCGGGGCCGCTCGATGCCGGCGGTACCGTCCTTGGGGCGAAGCGGCTTTTGAAGCTGCGAGTCGACTACCATGGCTAAGGCCTCTTTGACTGGGGAAGACAACGGTTCACTCGGCGATCTCCTCCACCTTGGAGATCTCTGCCAGGGCCTGTTCGGTGCTCATCACCCGGGCGTAGCGGTCCTTCATGGTGAGCATGGTGGCCCGCTGTAACTCGGGCGTGACCGTGGCGCAGGCGTCCTCGATCAGGGTGACGTAAAAACCCAGGTCGCAGGCATCCCGGATGGCGGTGGAGACGCATTCGTTGCTATATACACCCACCACGAACAGGGCCGTCACATTCAGGTTACGCAGCACGTATTCCAGGTTGGTGGCGGTGAAGACACCGCTGGCCGTCTTGTTGATGACGATTTCGTCGTCCCGAGGCGCCACGATCTCCAGAAAGTCCGCCTCCTTGGAGCCTGGGGCCGCGTGCAGGCCCAGACGCTTGTGGCCGGGCCCCCGATCGCGGCCATCCTGAGTAAGGGACTGGATGCGTGTGTGGATCACCTCCAGGCTCAGGGAGCGAAAGCCGTCCTGCAGGCGGCGAACGTTAGGCAGGACGGTATTCTCCAGACGATCGAAGTAATAGTCCTGGGCCTCGGGGGGGAGGCCGGAGCGTTCCGCATCGGCAAACACCCCCCAGCCGCGTGCCGCATCCAGGTATTGCAGGTCGATGCACAGCATCGCCGCATGATGGGTTCCCAGGGCCCGGGTCAGGGCCCGGTTGGTGATCAGGGTCTCCCGGTACTGCTCACGCAGCGGATCCACGTTGTCGTAGACGGGGCCGCTCGCCATCTCTTGGGTTTTGTCGTTCACTTGACTGCCTCCCCGTTTTCGGTGGCCAGGGACAGAATGGCCTGTAGCATCAGGTTGGCACCGCGTTCGATATCTTCCCAGTTGGTCCACTCAGCGGCTGAATGGCTGCGCCCCTCCAGGCTGGGCACGAAGATCATGCCCGTGCGGGTGAGCGACGCCATGATCTGGGCATCGTGAGCGGCGCCGCTGGGCAGGCGCAGATGCTTCAGGTCCAGGGTGCGGGCCTTGTCCTCAAGCAGTTGCACCAGGGCCGGATCGCAGCGTTGTGGCGGCAGCTCCGAGAGCACCTCGAATTCGAACATCAGCGAGCGCCGTCGGGCCATGGTCGACAGGGTACGCCGGAACGCATCGGCCAGATTGCTCAGGGTGTCTGGATCCGTGTCCCGCACATCCAGGGAGAAGCTGGTATAGCCGGGCACGGTATTGGCGGCGCCGGGTCTGAGTTCAACGCGGCCGATGGTGGCTCGACTGTGAGGGCTGCCGTGCTCCTCGAGAATCCGCTCGATCTCGCCAGCGAACTCGGCCAGCCCCTGGAAAGTGTCATTGCGCATATCCATGGGCGTGGTGCCGGCGTGGTTGGTCTGACCCTTGAGTTGCACATCCCACTTGAACAGTCCTGTGATGGCCTCCACCACGCCCACGCTGATGTCCCCCCGGTCCAGTACCGGACCCTGCTCGATGTGCAGCTCCAGATAGGCGTGGATGGAATCCTTGGGCCGGCGGGCGAACAGGGCCGCATTGGCGTCCAGCCCCCAGGCGGCCATGGCCTCGGTGAGGGTGACCCCCTCCAGATCCCGGGCGGCATGAATCATGGCCGGTGTCAGTTGACCGGCCACGGCCTGAGAGCCAAACAGGCCGCCGAACCGCCCCTCTTCGTCGGTGAAGTTCACCACCTCAAGGGGGTGGCTCAGGGGCAGTCCCGACTCCTTCACGGTACGCAGGACCTCCAGACCGATGAGGACGCCCAGGGCCCCATCCAGTGGGCCGCCGCTTGGCACGGTGTCCAGATGGGATCCCATCATCACACTGGGCCGCTGACCATCCCAGTCCAGGCGTCCGTGCAGGTTGGCAGCGCCGTCCTCGTAGAAGTCCAGGTCGGCTTCGAGGATGCGCTCCCGGAACCACTGACGCCCGGCAAGATCCCCCTCGCTGAAAGCCATGCGGTGAATGCCGCGGTCGGCATCCCGGCCGATGGCCGATAGCGCCTCGATATCCTGCTGCAGGCGTTGGAAGTTGATGCGGGTGGGCGTCATTCAGTCCCCTCTCTGCTATGCATATGACCTTGGATACTACTAGGCCGGGTGGCTGCAAGGCCAGCGATGACCCGGGCGCGGGAGCGGGTCTGTCAATCGTCGGCGATGGGCTTCAGCGCCGCTTTCTCGTCCGGGGTTTCCATGATGTCCAGCAGATCACCCAGACCGGCCTCCAGGGCCGCGAGGCTGTCGGCAGGCAGGGCCTGCAGGGCCCGGTTGAGTTCCCCTTGAGCCGGTGCCGGGGCGTGGTCCAGCAGGCTTTGGCCCGCGGGCGTGGTGAACAGCCGGACGACGCGCTGGTCACGGCCAGCGCGCTGGCGTTCCAGCAACCCTTTGCGTTCCAGTTTGTCGAGCATGTTGGAGGCCGTCGATACGTGGATGGAAAGTCGTTGGGAGAGATCCCCCACGCTCAATCCCGGCTCCAGTTGAACCTCCCAGAGGGCCCATAGCTGAGCGGCACTCACGCCGCAGTCCTCCTGGATGCGCCTTGAGTGTCCCTGCAGGGACCGGAACAGCACCCGTAGCTGCTGGATGATGGCCTGGACGCGCGCCTCGTCGGCGTGACGAGCGCTGCCATGCCGCAAGGCGGGACTGGAATGGATTCGGGTCCGGAGGCTGGCCATGAGATTTCTTTTTGCACAAATTCTTTTTGTACAATAGCATCAAGCTGAACGGGCCACAAATGGGCTTGCAGGTCGGCCTTGCTACACTCTCAAGCCACGCCGTACCTGCCATCCCATGAGCACCAGAGGGGACATTGCATGTTGGAAGCCTTGCGGGAAAACATCGCCCAGCACCGGGAATTCACCTATCTGCTGCTGCGTCGTTATCAGAATCTGGGGCGCGCCTTCGTGTTGCGCTCGGACATACAGGACGCCTTCCAGGACCTGGAGGCGGAGCATGATGCCCCGCCCCCCGATACCTCGGCCCTGGCGCAAATGGTTGAGGACGTGCAGGAGGCGGTGATCACCCCGCCCTGGATTGCCTTCTCCGTGCGTCCGCGCGTGGGGCGCTGGGTGTACCTGCGTATCCACGCAGATGAACTGGCGGTGGAGTCGCTGAGCGTGGGTGAGTTCCTGGCCTCCAAGGAGCGCATGGTTGCCCCGCACCTGGAGGAAGACCGCCCCCTGGAGTTCGATATTGGCGCTTTCCAGCGCAACTTTCCCAACATGCGGGAGTCCCGTTCCATCGGCCAGGGGGTGGAGTTCCTTAACCGCAAACTGTCCAGCCAGTTGTTCGATGGCCAGGGCCAGGGCTTCGACAAGCTGTTTCAGTTCCTGCGGGAGCATCGCTGCAACGGCCAGCAATTGATGATCAACGATCGAGTGCGAGATGTGGATGGCCTGCGTACCGCCATCCGCTCCGCCGAGAAAAAGCTCACCCGCAAGGATCGTCAGACCCCCTGGGTTGATGTGGCCCATGCACTCCAGGACCTGGGTCTGGAGGCCGGCTGGGGCAAGGATGTGGGTCGGGTACTGGAGAGCCTGCAGTTGCTTTCTGAATTGCTGGAGGCGCCTTCACCCAAGACCCTGGAGCATTTTCTGGCCAGGATTCCCATGATCTTCAGCATGCTGATCCTCTCGCCCCACGGGTTCTTCGGGCAATCCAATGTGCTCGGCCTGCCCGATACCGGTGGGCAGGTGGTATACATCCTGGACCAGGTCCGAGCATTGGAGCGGGAGATGCATGCGCGCCTGGCGGAGCAGGGCCTGGACATCCAGCCCCGCATCCTGGTGGTCACCCGCCTCATCCCCGAGGCCCGGGGCACCACCTGCGATCAGCCCGAGGAGATGATCTCCGGCACCCAGAACGCCAAGATCCTGCGCGTGCCGTTTCGTGGTCGCGACGGCGAAGTGGTACCCCACTGGACCTCCCGTTTCGAGATCTGGCCTTATCTGGAGCGTTTCACCAATGATGTGGAGACCCGGGTGCGCGCGGAACTGGGGGGGCGCCCCGATCTGATCGTGGGCAACTATTCCGACGGCAATCTGGTGGCTACCCTGTTGTCGGCACGCATGCATGTCACCCAGTGCAACATCGCTCACGCCCTGGAGAAGACCAAGTACCTCTACTCGGATCTCTACTGGAAGGAAAACGAGGAGCACTACCATTTTTCCTGCCAGTTCACGGCGGATCTGATTGCCATGAACGCGGCGGATTTCATCATTACCAGTACCTATCAGGAGATCGCCGGTACCGATCATGCCATCGGCCAGTATGAGAGTTATGGCTCCTTCAGCATGCCGGATCTTTATCGGGTGGTGAATGGGATCGATGTCTTCGATCCTCGATTCAATATCGTGTCGCCGGGGGCGGATTCCGAGGTGTATTTCTCCCACCAGGAAGGGGATCGGCGTATCAAGGGGTTGCACGAAGAATTGCATGAGATGATCTTCGGCGGCCATCACCCGGAGGGGCGCGGCGTGCTGGCGGAGCCGGACAAGCCCATCATCTTCACCATGGCCCGTCTGGACCGCATCAAGAACATCACCGGTCTGGTGTCCTGGTACGCGGCCAATCCGGAGTTGCGCCAGCGGGCCAACCTGGTGGTGGTGGCCGGTTACACCGACGCCTCCCGTTCCTCCGATCGGGAGGAACAGGAACAGATCGCACACATGCATCAGCTCTTTGATGAGCATGGCCTGGAGGATCAGGTTCGCTGGCTGGGGGTGCGCCTGGACAAGGTGCTGTGCGGCGAACTCTACCGCTATGTGGCGGATCACCGCGGCGTGTTCGTGCAGCCGGCCCTGTTCGAGGCTTTCGGTCTGACGGTGATCGAGGCCATGGTCTCCGGGCTGCCCACCTTCGCCACCCTCTATGGGGGGCCGCTGGAGATCATCGAGCACGGGCATTCCGGGTATCACATCGACCCCAACCATGGGGACGAGGCCGCAGAGATTCTGGTGGACTTCTTCGCCCGTTGCGAGCGCGACCCGGGCCACTGGAACCGTATCTCCCAGGCCGGTATGGACCGGGTGGAGGCCCGCTACACCTGGAAGCTCTACGCCGAACGCATGATGACCCTGTCCCGTATCTACGGATTCTGGAAGTACGTCACCAACCTGGAGCGGGCGGAGACCCGGCGTTATCTGGAGATGTTCTATGCCCTCCAGTATCGGCCTCTGGCGGCGCGGCTGGAGAAATAATGATGCCGGGGGCTCAGGTGCTGATGCGCCCCTCATCCCCAACCCTTCTCCCCCAAGGGGGGAGAAGGGAGTAACAGCCCATCTCCCCAAAGGGGAGGCAAGACTCCTGAGCCCCTTTCCCCTCTCAATCCTCCACAACATTCCTCCCCCGGGTCTCCACCAGCCGCCACGACGCCACCGTGGCCAGCGCCGCAAAGCCGGTGAGCAGCCACAGCCCGCGCTGGTAGTCCCCGGCATCATAAACAGGGATGCCGGTGGCGCTGAGGGTGCCATCCCAGCCCAGATCCATCACCCAGCCAAACAGCGGTTGGAACAGGGCCGCGCCCAAGAACAGCCCGGTGTTCACCAGGGCGATGGCCATGCCCGAAAGGGCGGGTGGCGCCACCTCTTTGGCATGGGCATAGGCCACCACGAAACAGCCGGCGCTGAGGCCCAGCAGGATGAACAGGCTCATCCCCAGTACCCCCGGCCCCCAGGGTAGCCACAACAGGCCCAGACACATGGCCAGGTAGGCCAGGGCACCGGCCTGCAAGACCGGGCGGCGTCGACCCAGGCGGTCGGAGACATTGCCCGCGACCAGGCAGCCGATGGCAAAGGCCACGGTGGCCAGGGTGGTGTACAGGGAGGCGTCGCCCCGGCTCAGATCATGCACATCCCGCAGCAGGGGGATGGCCCAGAGCCCCAGCATGCCGAACAGGCTGCCGGTGATACCGAAGTCGTAGATGAAGCCGGGCCAGAGGCGCCGGTTCTTCATCACCAATTTGAGATCCTGGATCCAGTGCTGCTGGCGCGGTGTCGATGGCGGCAGGCCTTCCATCGCACGCACCGAGGGAAAGCCCATCTGTTCGGGCTTGTCACGCACCAGCCACCAGGAGAGCAGGGCCAGGCCAATGGCGATCAGCCCCAGGGCCACGAACAGGCTGCGCCAGTCCACCAGCAACAGCATCAGTGCCAGGGGGCCGGTGGCGGCGATGGCGCCCAGATTGCCCAGCAGCAGGGTCAGGCCGCTGATGGTGCCGTAGCGCTTGGCGCTGAACCACACGGAGTTGCTCTTCATGAGCCCCACAAACACCACCGAAACCCCCAGGCCCACCAGAAAGCGCCCGATACTGGCGGTGGCCAGGGTCTCGGCCAGGCCAAAGACGATGGAGCCGCAACCGGCCACCGCGTTGCCCAGCATCACGGCAAAGCGCGAGCCCAGGGTATCCGCCAGCACACCCGCAGGCATCTGCATGGCGGTGTAGATGTAGAAATACATGGCGGATAGCGAGCCCAGCGCCGCCGCGGTGATTCCGAAGGCCTCGGTGAGTTCACCAGAGACCATGGCTGGCGCGAAGCGGTGGAAGAACACCAGCATGTAGGCGGCGATGAGCACGCTGTAGATGGTCCAGCGTGCCCGTTCGAAGCGGGCGGGGTCGTAGGCTTGGGGCATGGGGAGTCCTTGGTCTGGGAGGGTTCATCCAGGGTGTTACGTTACCGTCCCCGTGGGGTGGACGTCACGCATTGTGCCCCACTCATCAAGGGGAGAGGGGTTGGGGTGAGGGGGGGGCGGGCACAGGGCAGGGAGATACTGCCCTCCTTGCAGGACTTGCCCTTGCCGACAAGGTAGAATCCCCCCATGTCACTCACGCAAAAAAACATCCTGCTGGGCGTCAGCGCCGGCATTGCCGCTTACAAGAGTTGCGAACTGGTGCGCCTGCTCACCGGGGCCGGGGCTCGGGTGCGGGTGGTGATGACCCCCCGAGCCACGGAATTTGTCGCGCCACTCACCTTCCAGGCCCTGTCCGGGCATCCTGTGCGCACGGCAGTGTTCGACGCCGAGGCAGAGGCCGGAATGGACCATATCAGCCTGGCCCGCTGGGCCGACGCCATCCTGGTGGCGCCGGCCACGGCGGATGTCATGGCCCGCCTCGCCCACGGCATGGCAGACGACCTGCTCAGCACCCTGTGCCTGGCCACCGAGGCCCCCGTCTGCCTGGCCCCGGCCATGAACCGGGTGATGTGGGGTCATGAGGCCACTCAGGAGAATGCCCGCCTGCTGGCCTCCCACGGCGTATACCTCTTCGGGCCGGGCACCGGCGGACAGGCCTGCGGAGAGACCGGGGCAGGGCGCATGCTTGAGCCCGCCGAGCTGGTGCAGGCACTTCAGTCCCTGTTCGAAGCCCCGCGTCTTGACGGGCGCCATGTGCTGATCACCGCCGGCCCCACCCGGGAGCCCATGGACCCCGTGCGTTACATCACCAACCGCAGTTCCGGACGCATGGGGTATGCCGTGGCCGCTGCGGCTGCCCTGGCGGGCGCCCGGGTCACCCTGGTGAGCGGCCCGGTCGCTCTGGAGGCGCCCGCAGGCGTCGAACGCCTGATGGTCGAGACCGCAGGGCAGATGCGCGAGTCAGTGATGACCCACTTGCCGGATGCCGACATCTTCATCGCCACCGCTGCCGTGGCCGATTACCGCGTGGCGCAACCGGCGCAGCAAAAGATCAAGAAACAGGGTGACACCCTGGACCTGCAACTGGTGAAGAACCCGGACATCCTCGCCGAGGTGGCCGCCTCCGGGGATCGCCCCTTCACCGTGGGGTTTGCCGCCGAGACCGACTCCCTGGAGTCGCATGCCCGCGCCAAGCTGGAGAACAAGCACCTGGACATGATCGCCGCCAATGACGTGTCCGGCGGCCAGGGGTTCGATGTGGACGACAATGCCCTGAGGGTATTCTGGGTCGATGGAGACTGTTCGCTGCCGCGACAATCCAAGGTCACCCTGGCGCGGGCGCTGGTGCGGGTGATCGCAGACCGTTTTGAAATGGCACGAGAACAGGACTGAGCCGAACATGCAGACCGTACAGATCAAGATCCTCGATGCCCGCCTGGGTCGAGAGTTTCCCCTGCCCACTCCGGCCACGGAGGGCTCCGCCGGGGTGGATCTGCGCGCCTGCCTGGACGAGCCGTTAACGCTGCTTGCCGGTCAGGCTGAACTCATCCCCACGGGCCTGGCCATGCACATCGCCGATCCGGGCCTGGCCGCCATGATCCTGCCCCGCTCGGGGTTGGGCCATAAACAGGGGATTGTGCTGGGCAATCTTGTCGGCTTGATCGACTCCGATTACCAGGGGCCGCTGATGGTCTCCTGCTGGAATCGGGGAGAAGAGCCCTTTGTGATCTCTCCGGGGGAGCGCATTGCCCAGATGGTGGTAGTGCCCGTGGTGCAGCCCCACTTCCAGGTGGTGGAGGCGTTCGAGGCCACGCAACGGGGAACCGGAGGTTTTGGCTCCTCGGGGCGAACCTGAGGCTTGTAACGTATCTTTCATCATCTGGGGTGACTCACCACCGTGATGCATGAGAGTTAACAGGGAGTACCCACATGAGTTTTCAGGTGTCGCCTTCCATCTTCCGGGCCTACGATATCCGCGGGGTGGTGGAGGCTGGCCTGGACCCGGGCGTGGCCAGGGCGGTGGGGCGGGCCTACGGGGCGGAGGCCCGTGAGCAAGGCGGCACGCGGGTGGCCGTGGGCCGTGATGGTCGTCTCTCCAGCCCGGCACTGGAGGCTGCCTTGGTGGAAGGGCTGATGGCTGCCGGGCTGGAAGTGATCCTGCTGGGCTGCGTGCCCACGCCGGTGACTTATTTCGCTGCGCTGGAGCGTGCCGATGGCAATGGCGTGATGGTGACCGGGAGTCATAATCCGCCCCGTTATAATGGCTTCAAGCTCATGCTGGGGGGGCGCACCCTGCACCGGGAAACCGTGCAACGGCTGCGCCGCCGCATTGCTGATGATCGCTTGCCCAAAGGTCCGGGTGGTCGCTGTTCCGGGGCGGAGGTGACCCAGGCCTACCTGCAACGGCTGTGCAAGGATATTCATCTGCAGCGCCCCCTGGCTGTTGCCGTGGATTGTGGTAACGGCGCCGCCTCGGATGTGGCCCCGGAGGTTTATCGGCGCCTGGGCTGCCGCGTGGAACCCCTGTTTTGCCGGGTGGACGGGCATTTTCCCAATCATCATCCGGACCCCTCGCGCCCCGAGAACCTGGCCCACCTGGCTGATATCGTGCAGCGCCAGGGGCTGGACCTGGGGCTGGCCTTTGACGGTGACGGGGATCGCCTGGGTGTGGTGGACGGTGAGGGACGCATCCACTGGCCGGATCGTCTGATGATGTGTTTTGCCGATGATGTCCTGGCCTGTCACCCCGGTGCCGGCGTGGTGTTTGATGTGAAATGCACCCGTCACCTGACCGATGAGGTGCGGCGCCTGGGGGGGGTGCCGGAGATGTGGTGTACCGGGCACTCGCTACTCAAGGCGCGCATGGAAGAGACAGGAGCGCTGCTGGCGGGAGAGATGAGCGGCCATATATTCTTTCGGGATCGCTGGCTGGGGGTGGATGATGCCCTCTACGCCGGAGCCCGCCTACTGGAATGGCTGTCGCGGGATGAGCGTCCACCGGCACGGGTGCTGGATGACCTGCCCCAGGGGTGCCATACCCCGGAAATCCTGGTGAGCCCCGAGGGCGTTGAAGAGGCCCATGATGTGTTCATGGCCCGCCTGCTGGAGGCGGTGGAGGGTCGGGACACGCTGGACGGCGGCGCGATCACCCGCATTGATGGCCTGCGGGTGGATTTTCCCGATGGGTGGGGCTTGGTGCGCGCCTCCAATACCACCCCCTGCCTGACCCTGCGCTTTGAGGGAGATACCCCCGAGGCCCTGGCCCGGATTCAGGCCCGATTCCGTGCGCTGGTGCATCAGGTGGATGCCGCGCTGGGATTGCCGTTCTGAAACGGGCGACCATTCTGATGCCATGATTCATCGTATTGTCCTGATCTGTAAAACCGGAGAAATGCCCCATGTCCGAGTCCACCGCCATGGACCAAATCAGTGTGCACACCATTGCCCGGGTGCTGACCGAGGCGCTGCCCTACATCCAGCGGTTTTCCCGCAAGACCCTGGTGATCAAGTACGGCGGCAACGCCATGGTGGACGAGGAACTCAAGCGGGGGTTCGCCCGGGATATCGTCCTGCTCAAGCAGGTGGGCATGAATCCGGTGGTGGTCCATGGGGGGGGGCCGCAGATCGGCAAGATGCTGGACCAGCTGGGCAAGGAGTCCCGCTTCATCGACGGCCTGCGGGTGACGGATCGAGAGACCATGGATGTGGTGCAGATGGTCCTGGGGGGGTTGGTGAACAAGGAGATCGTCAGCCTCATCAACCAGTTCGGCGGGCGCGCCGTGGGTCTGACCGGCAAGGATGGCGGCTTGATCCGGGCCAAGCGCTTGCACCATCGGCGCGTGAAGGCCGATCCCGATGCCTCGGAGATCATTGATCTTGGGCATGTGGGGGAGGTGGCCTCCATTGATCCGGCGGTGGTGCACATGCTGGATTCCGGTGACTTCATCCCGGTGATCGCGCCGGTGGGGGTGGGCGAGGATGGCGTGGCCTACAACATCAACGCGGATCTGGTGGCGGGCAAGATGGCCTCGGTGCTGGCGGCCGAAAAACTGATCCTGCTCACGAACACCCCGGGCGTGCTGGATGACGCGGGCAATCTGCTGACCGGGCTGACGGCGCGTGAGGTGGATGAGTTGATTGGCTCGGGTGTCATCCACGGGGGCATGATTCCCAAGATTCAATGTGCGCTGGATGCGGTCAAGTCGGGGGTCAAGAGCGCCCATATCATTGATGGGCGCGTGGCTCATGCGGTGATGCTGGAATTGCTGACCGACAAGGGGGTGGGAACGCTGATCCGAGGGTGACCGGCTCGGGGCTCATTGCGCCTGGCGCAATTCCCGCAGCCGCTGCAAATCGCGGTTGAAACGCTCCACCAGGGCCTCGCGTTCCTGGCTGCGTGTGGCCAGTTGCTCTTCCTGGAGAAGGATCTGCCTTTCCAGGGAGTCCAGGCGTCGCTGCAGGTTTTCCGGCAGTTCGCGATCCTGAGCCGCCAGGCGCTGTGCTCGGCCCAGGGCTTCCTGGTGCTGCTCCTGCAGGGATGAGAGCTTGTTACGCATCAGGTTCAGATTGCCGTCCACGATGTCCAGGCGGTCATCCCGGGCGTGCAGCAACTCCCGTTCCGAGCCGAAGGACTGCAGCAGGATACGATCCGCGCGTGCCTGCTCGGCCTCGCGGTGTGCCTTTTCCGCCTCTTCGGCCTCGCGGGTCTGCGCCTGCCGTCGTTCCTCGGCGGTCGGGGCCCGCTCCAACCGCTCCACCACCAGTCCGCGCCGGTCCAGGACCTCCCGGTCATAGCGGCCCGCATCTGCGGGAGGCGTGTCGCTGAAGTGGACCTGACCGTCTTCGTCCACCCATCGGTACATCTGTGCCCCGGCTCCCGCGGCCAAGACCAACAGCAGGGCACTCGCCAGCAGGCGGGGCGACCATCGCGTGGTGAGGCGGATCACGACGCTCGTCCGTCCTTAAGTCCGGATCCCGAATTCCTTTCGATAGGCTTCGACAGCATCCCGGTGTCTGGTCATGTCGGGCAGTTCGTGCAGAAATTCCACCAGATCCGAGAGGGTGGCAATGGCGTGTACCTTGAGACCGAAATCACGCTCCACCTCCTGGATGGCAGACAGTTCGCCCTGGCCCCGTTCCTGACGGTCGAGCGCGATCAGCACGCCGGCAGGTTCGGCGCCGGCGGCGCGGATGACCTCCACGGACTCACGAATGGCGGTGCCGGCAGTGATCACGTCATCCACAATGAGCACGCGGCCCTGCAGTGGTGCGCCTACCAGATTGCCCCCCTCGCCATGGTCCTTGGCCTCCTTGCGATTGAAGCAGTAGGGGTAATCCCGGTCATGCTGCTGCGCCAGCGCGATGGTCGTGGCGGCCGCCAGCGGGATACCCTTGTAGGCGGGACCGAAGAGCATGTCGATCTGGGCGCCGGCATCCACCAGGGTGCGGGCATAGAACGCCCCCAGCCGTGACAGGTCCCGGCCGGTACTGAACAGGCCGGCATTGAAGAAGTAGGGGCTGATTCGCCCGGACTTGAGGGTGAACTCGCCAAAGCGCAGTACGCCTCGCTCCAGGCAAAATTGCAGGAATTCAGTGCGGAATGTGTTCATGGGCTTGAAGTTACAAGGTTCCCCTGGGCTTCACAAGGCCGATGGGCGGCCGCTGTGGTAAGTTCGTCGGTCCGGCCCGAAACCTCATCGACCTGACTCAGTGATGCGCATTATCAATTTTAACGCCAATGGTATCCGTTCCGCCGCTCGCAAGGGTTTTTTCCAATGGCTCGAAGCCCGCGAGGCGGATGTGGTGTGCATTCAGGAGACCAAGGCCCAGGTGCATCAGCTCACTGATGAGACCTTTCATCCCCGGGGTTATCACTGCCACTACTTCGATGCCGAGAAGAAGGGCTACAGTGGGGTGGCCCTGTACACTCGCCAGGCGCCCGACAGAGTGGTGATCGGCATGGATTCGAAGGAGTTCGATCCGGAAGCCCGCTATATCGAGGCGCGTTTTGGCGGCCTGTCGGTGGCCTCCGTGTATTTGCCATCCGGGTCCTCCGGCGAGGCCCGGCAGCAGGCCAAGTATCGTTTCATGGATGCCTTCATGGCGCGTCTGCGGGCGGCCCGTCAGGATGGCCGCGAGTACATCCTGTGCGGCGACTGGAACATTGCCCACAAGGCCATCGACCTGCGCAACTGGCGCAGCAACCAGAAGAACTCCGGTTTTCTCCCCGAGGAGCGGGCCTGGCTGGATCAACTCTTCGACACGGTGGGCTGGGTGGATACCTTTCGACGGGTGAATTTGCAGCCCGATGAATACACCTGGTGGTCGCATCGGGGTCAGGCCTGGGCCAAGAACGTGGGTTGGCGCCTGGATTACCAGGTAGCGACACCGGGGGTGGCGGGCAGCGTGCGCGCAGCCAGCGTGCACCGTGAAGATCGTTTTTCCGATCACGCCCCGGTGATCATGGACTATGAGTGGCCCGCCTCCTGCTGAAGGCTACCGGGTCGCCTGAGTGGGGGCATTTATGTTAGGTTCCTGGGCTAATATCCTTTCATGACCCTCCCGAAAGCGCTGAGTTCGCCTCAAGGCGCCGGCAATGACATCACGACTAGAACGGCCGTCGGGCAGGGGTTTGGGGCCAGATGATGAGTGGTATTCCCTGCGGCGTATCGTGGTCGGAATGGTCAGCGCGTAGCGCCCGGATCGGGCGGCGTTTTCCGATCATCTCCCGTGGCTGGGCTACCATCTGGTATGAATGTCCGGCCTGATGGCCGGTGTGCAGAGCCAAGTGCAACAGGAGGGTCCATGGCCGAAAAAAATGATGCCTCAACGCGCCCGCCGCGGATACAGATCAATCCGCCGGTGTTCATCGCCTCGGCCTTGATGGCCTTTTTCCTGGTGGTGTTCGCCACGGTGTTCACCGATGTGGCAGGGGATGTATTCAGTGCCGTGCTGGGCTGGATCACTGACAAGGTGGGCTGGTTCTATGTGCTGGCGGTGGCCGGGTTTGTGGTGTTCATGTTCGCCGTGGCCATATCCAGTTACGGAGGGATCAAGCTCGGGCCCGACCATAGTGAGCCGGATTACAGCTATATTTCCTGGTTCGCCATGCTGTTCTCCGCGGGCATGGGGATTGGCCTGATGTTTTTCGGTGTGGCCGAGCCGGTGATGCACTACGTATCCCCGCCCACCGGTGACCCGGAAACGGTTCAGGCCGCGCGCGATGCCATGAGCATCACGTTCTTCCATTGGGGGCTGCATGCCTGGGCCATCTATGGGGTGGTGGCGCTTACACTGGCCTATTTCGCCTTCCGTCAGGGCCTTCCCCTGACCATTCGTTCCTCTCTTTACCCCCTGATCGGTGACCGCATCCATGGCAGTATTGGCCATACGGTGGATACTTTCGCCGTGTTGGGCACGCTGTTCGGCGTGGCCACCTCCCTGGGGCTTGGGGCCATGCAGATAAACTCCGGTCTGGAATACCTGTTTGGTGTACCCAATACACCCATTGTGCAGGTGGTTCTGATCGCCATCGTGACCATGATGGCCACGGTCTCCGTGGTGCTGGGTTTGGATGGGGGCATCCGCAGGGTCTCCGAGTTCAACATCATCCTGGCGGTGGCCCTGTTGGTCTTCGTGCTGGTGGCTGGCCCCACCGTTTATCTCCTTCAGACGGTGGTACAGAACACGGGGAATTACATCTCCAGTGTGTTCAGCATGACTTTCAACCTCTATGCCTACGAACCCACGGACTGGATCGGTGGCTGGACGCTGTTCTACTGGGGCTGGTGGATCGCCTGGGCACCCTTTGTGGGCATGTTCATCGCCCGTGTTTCCCGGGGGCGCACCATTCGTGAGTTCACTTTTGGTGTGCTGTTGGTGCCGGTAGGCTTCACCATCATGTGGATGACCTTCTTTGGTAACACCGCCCTGAACATGATCAGGGAGCAGGGCATCAGCGACCTGGCAGAGCAGGTGTCGGCGGATACCTCCGTGGCGCTGTTCCAGTTCTTTGAGCACCTGCCGTTTTCCACCATTACCGCTTTGCTGGCCACCATCCTGATCGTGACCTTTTTTGTCACTTCCTCAGACTCCGGTTCACTGGTGGTGGATATCCTCACCTCCGGGGGTAAAGAGGACTCCCCCACATGGCAACGTATTTTCTGGGCCACTCTTGAAGGGGTGATCGCGGCGGCCCTGCTGCTGGCCGGTGGTCTGACGGCCCTCCAGACGGCCACCATTGCCAGTGCACTGCCCTTCACCATCATCATGATCATCATGTGCTGGGGCCTGCTCAAGGCACTGCGCATCGACCGGATGAAGAAGGTCAGCCTGCTGGAGGCCCGGGTGTCGCCGGTGGGTCCGCACGCGGCGGTGAGCTGGCAGCGGCGTCTGCGGTCCATCGTGCATCAGCCACGGCGCAATGAGGTGATCCGCTATATTCAGGAGACGGTCAAGCCCGCACTGAATGCGGTGTCCGAGGAGCTGCGCAAGCAGAACCTGGATGCCGTGGTTGGGGAGCATGAGGATGGTCGTTGCTGGGTGGAAGTACGACACGGTGAGGAGATCGATTTCTTCTACTCCGTGCGTCCCCGGGCCTATGACCCCCCCACCTTCGTCATGCGTGACACGGGTTCGAAGCGGGCTGAGTCCCTCAAATACTTCCGGGCCGAGGTGCACCTGAGCGAGGGTGGTCAGGACTACGACGTGGTGGGCTGGAGCCAGGAAGCGCTCATCAACGATGTGCTGGAGCATTACGAGCGGCACATGCACTTCCTCGACGCCGTGCGTTGAGGTCATGGTATGACACCGGACCGGGGCGCCTTGTAGCGCCGGGTCCGGTCTTGAAGCTCACTGCGCCCCAAACCTGAACAGGGACTGGGGCGCGGTGTTTTCGTTTTTCCGAACTTTCACGGGCCCATCGCCGGGCCCAGGCAGGACAAGACCTTGCAACCGAAAATCCAGGTAAAGAATGTCACCAAGGTGTTTGGTGACCATCCCGAACGCGCCTTGGAACTCCTGGATGAGGGCTTGGGCAGAAAGGAAATCCTCCAGCGCACCGGGCAGACGGTGGGGATTCAGAATGTCTGTTTCGATGTGGCACAGGGCGAGATCCTCGTGGTCATGGGGCTCAGTGGCTGCGGTAAGTCCACCCTCATTCGATGCCTCAATCGCCTCATCGAACCCACCTCCGGAGAGGTGGTGATCGACGGTGAAGACATCCTCAAGCTGTCCAACGAAAAAGTGCTGGAGCGGCGGCGGCGCAAGTTCGGCATGGTGTTCCAGAACTTCGCCCTGTTTCCCCACCGCACCATCCTTGATAACGCCGGATTCGGCCTGGAAATTGGGGGTGCCGACAAGGCCACTCGCGACGCCAAGGCCACCGAGGCGCTGAAGTTGGTGGGCCTGGATGGCTGGGAACAGTCCTATCCCTCACAGCTCTCCGGCGGCATGCAGCAGCGTGTAGGCCTGGCCCGTGCACTGGCGGTGGATCCGGATATCCTGCTCATGGATGAGGCCTTCAGCGCCCTGGACCCCTTGATCCGTCGCGACATGCAGGATGAGTTGCTGGCCCTTCAGTCCCGCGTGAAAAAGACCATTGTCTTCATCACCCACGATCTGGATGAGGCCCTGAGGCTGGGGGATCGCATCGTGCTCATGAAGGATGGCTACGTGGTGCAGATCGGCACTCCCGAAGACATCCTTACGTCCCCCGCCACGCGCTATGTGGAGCGGTTCGTCGAGGATGTGGACAAGACCCAGGTGCTCACGGCGGGCGCCCTCATGCATGACCCCAAGATTCGGGTCACGCCCAACGATGGGCCGCGCACTGCCCTGCACAAGATGGACCAGGAGAGTTTCTACAGCGTGTTCGTCACCCAGCGCGATGGCACTCTGGAAGGTTACGTCTGGGCCGAAGATGCCGCCGAGGCGGTCAAGCGTAAGGAAAAGACCCTGGAAGGTCTCATCCAGCGCGACCACTACGCAGTCAAGCCCGACGAGAGTCTGGGCACGCTGTTCCAGATGTTGGTGGACACGCGCATTCCGCTTGCCGTCGTGGATGATCATGGCAAGTTGCTGGGCACCATCGTCAAGACCCAGGTGCTGGCCGCACTCGCGGATGCCCAACCGGACAGGGAGAATACCAACGAAGAGGAGGGTGAGCCCGCCCAGACCCAGGAGGCCCCCGATGCCAAGGTCGGCGCCTAACGGCATTCGTCCTCCGGCGCGAGCCTCCGTGGCTCCACGCCCGGATGGCACGGCCACTCCCATGACCCCCGTTCAAGCCCGGATCACACTATCATGAGTCAGGATTTTCCCTTTGTAGGCAAGTTCCCGTTATCGGATTACATCGACGACGGCCTGGACTGGCTGACCAACGCCTTCTCGGGTGTCACCCGTGCGATCAGTAATGTGCTCGGCACCGGCGTGGAAGCCGTGGTGACCGCCCTCAGCTTCCCGCCCCCCTGGGTGGTCATCCTCTGTTTCGCTGCCCTCGCCTGGTATCTGGCTGGACGGCGTGTGGGCATTGGTACGGCGGCCGGCCTGTTGTTCCTGTGGAATCTGCAGCTGTGGGAGGCCACCGTTGAAACCTTCACCCTGGTGCTGTTTGCCACCGCCGTGGCCGTGGCCATCGCCTTACCGCTGGGGATACTCGGCGGACTTTCGGATCGCTTCAAGACGGCAGTGATGCCAGTGCTGGACTTCATGCAGACCATGCCGGCCTTCGTCTACCTGATCCCGGCCATTCCCTTCTTCGGATTGGGGCAGGTGTCTGCCATGTTTGCTACCGTCATCTTCTCCATGCCCCCGGCCATCCGCCTGACCATCCTGGGCATCCGCCAGGTGCCCGCGGAACTCGTGGAGGCCTCGGACGCCTTTGGTGCCAATTGGCGACAAAAGCTTTTCAAGGTGCAGATGCCCCTGGCCATACCCACCATCATGGCGGGCATCAACCAGACCATCATGCTCGCGCTTTCCATGGTGGTGATCGCCGCCATGATCGGTGCCGGCGGCCTGGGCGGCGAAGTCTGGCGGGCCATCCAGCGCCTGCAGCCGGGCAACGGCTTCGAGGCCGGCATCGCCATCGTGATCCTCGCCATGATCCTCGACCGGGTGACCCAGAAGATCGGGCAGCCCAAAAAGAAGCAGCAGTAGCCCCCTAACCGGAGACATGCCGATGAATAGCAGACAACAGACACGAGCCGCCCGTTGGGTGGGCATCATCATGATCGTCGCACTGGTGGTGCTCCCCATGAGCGCAACCGCTGATGACAAGGGTCGTATCAAACTGCCCTACGTGGAATGGGCAAGCGAAGTGGCCAGCACCAATGTGTTGCGCGTGGTGCTGGAAGAGGCCGGCTACGACGTGCGTATGGTCTCGGTGAGTGCCGCCGCCATGTGGCAGTCCGTCGCCACCGGCGACCAGGACGCCTTCGTCGCCGCCTGGTTGCCCACCACCCACGGCCATTATCTGGAACGAGTCGAGGGCAGCGTGGAAGACCTGGGCCCTAATCTGGAAGGCACCCGCATCGGCCTGGTCGTGCCCGCCTACGTGGAGATCGACTCCATTGAAGAGCTCAATGATCATCGCCGGAAGTTCGGGCGTCAGATCATCGGCATCGACCCGGGTGCCGGCATCATGAGCACCACCGAGGAAGCCATCGAAGAATATGACCTCAACCTGCGCCTGGTGGAAGGCTCCGGTGCCACCATGACCGGCGTACTGGCCAACGCCATCCGCAGCAACGACTGGGTGGTGGTCACCGGCTGGACCCCTCACTGGAAGGAAGCCCGCTGGGATCTCAAGTACCTGGAAGATCCCAAGGGCATCTACGGTGGTGAAGAATCCATCCACACCATCGTTCGGGCCGGACTCAAGGACGACATGCCCGAAGCCTACGCCATCCTCGACAACTTCAACTGGACCCCGGCAGACATGGCCGCGGTCATGGTGATGAACGAAGAGGGGGGCGATCCTTACGACAACGCCAAGCGCTGGGTCGAACAGAACCGCGACCTGGTGGACACCTGGCTGCCGTAAGTCCCTGGGGTGCCCGGCATCATGCCGGGCACCCGCTGATGCCGAAGGCCCTGGCGGGGCCCAAGGCATCACCTTAGCCGTGCAAAACCTTCAAAACCGGCACGCTCAGCGGGTCTGAACGTGCTCTCGATCAAACCCCGCTCAGACGGGAAAAGAGTGAACACACACGCCATGAACAGAAAGACCTTGATCGCCACCGCCGTCACCGCCGCCCTGGCCGTGCCGGCTTACGCTCAGGCCAATGACCTGAACTTTGATTTCTACGGCTCCGCTCGGGTTGGGGTGGAATCCGTGCACCCGGATAACGACGATGTGCTGGATTCCTACACCGGCGTTCGCGATGCGTACTCCCGCATCGGCTTCAATGCCGACTACCCGCTCGCTGAAGGCCTGACCCTGATCGGTAAGTTCGAAGTGCCCTTCGATATCGCCAACAAGGCGGTGCAGGATCCTTGGGATCAGGATGAAGACATCCGCGTCGCCAAGATCGGCGTGCAGGGTGATATGGGTACCCTGACTGTGGGGCAGATGTGGGTCCCTTACTACAATGCCATCGCCTATCCGGTGGACATGTTCAGTTCTTACTACAGTGGCTTCGCGACCCAGTCCGCTTTCCGCATCAGTGATACGGTTGCCTACTACAGCCCTGACATGAACGGATTCTCCATGGGATTCTCCTGGTCCGATGGCGGTGGTGCGGAAAAATCCTCCGGTTCAGCTGACAACCGGGTTCAGCTGACCGGTAGCTACAGCTTCGGCAATACCACTTTGGCCTTGGGTATGGACGATCGCCGTGGCGCAAACGACGATACAAGTGTTGGTGCTTCGCTGGCTCATACCATGGGCAATCTATACATCGGCGCCAAGTACGAGCGCCGTTCCAGCGATGACAACGCCGTGGACGGTAATACGGCTATCAATGCCTATGCGGCTTATTCCATGGGTAACAACACCTTCAAGGCCATGGTGGCAGAAGTGGAGGGCTACGGTGAAACGGTGGTTCATCTTGGGTACGACTACCAGATGACTGATGCGCTGATGCTGTTCGCTGAGTATTACAACGAGGAAGAGACCGCGGCTATCGATAGTGAGCGTGGCGCCAAGCCTGACGATGTTACTGGCGACTACGAGGGTGGCCAAGTCTTCACCGCCGGCGTGCGCTACGACTTCTAAGTCGATCGCGTGATCTGGCACGGCTCTCCAGTCGGGGCGCCGATGCCTAAGAGACAAAGGGGGCCGTTGGCCCCCTTTGTCGTGTCAGGGTGGCGCTACCCGCCGGGTCACCCGTACGGGCCGTTCGCGAACGGCCCCGCCGCTGCCTCCGCATCCCCCTGCCTTACCCGATAGGCCCGTGGCGCCTGATCCTATCGCCGGGTCGTTCGCGAACGACCCGTACGGGTGCAGAGGGGGCGTATCCCAAACGGGGGTGGTTTCCTCCGCATCCCCCTGCCTTACCCGGTAGGCCCGTGGCGCCTGATCCTATCGCCGGGTCGTTCGCGAACGACCCGTACGGGTGCAGAGGGGGGGCGTATCCCAAACGGGGGTGGCTTGCCTCCGCATTCCCCTGCCTTGCCCGATAGGCCCGTGGTGCCTGATCCTTATCGCCGGGTCGTTCGCGAACGACCCGTACGGGTGCAGAGGGGGCGTATCCCAAACGGGGGTGGTTTCCTCCGCATTCCCCTGCCTTGCCCGATAGGCCCGTGGTGCCTGATCCTTATCGCCGGGTCGTTCGCGAACGACCCGTACGGGTGCAGAGGGGGCGTATCCCAAACGGGGGTGGTTTGCCTCCGCATCCCCCTGCCTTGCCCGATAGGCCCGTGGCGCCTGATCCTTTCGCCGGGGTCGTTCGCGAACGACCCGTACGGGTGCAGAGAGGGCGTAGCCCAAGCGGGGTTCCTTTACCCCCACACCCCCACCCTCTATCCTATCCCCACCCGCCTTCACCCGCCCACAGGCACCCCACCATGGCCCACATCCTCGGCATCGGCGTTGCCACGCTGGACATCATCAACATCGTCGACCACTACCCCGCGGAAGACGAAGAAATCCGCGCCCTCCAACAACGCGCCTGCCCCGGCGGCAACGCCGCCAACACCCTCCACGTCCTCAAACAACTGGGCCACCACTGCGACCTGGCCACCGTCCTGGCCGACGAACCCGACGGCGACCGCCTGCAAAGCCTCCTGGCCCAGCGCGGCATCGGCGTCGACACCTGCCAACGCCGCAGCGGCCGCACCCCCACCTCCTACATCACCCTCAACACCACCAACGGCTCCCGCACCATCATCCACCACCGCGACCTGCCAGAACTGGACGCCCGCCACGTCGCCGGCCTATCCCTGGACCGCTACGACTGGGTCCACCTCCAGGCACGCGAGACCCACGCCACCAGCCGCATACTGCAAACCCTGCGCAGCCGCCAGCCCACCCACCGCCCCATCTCCCTGGAAGTGGAAAAAGACCGCGACGGCATCGACATGCTCTTCGGCCAACCCGACGTCATCGTCTTCTCCCGCCCCTTCGTCCTCGGCCGCGGCTACGACGAACCCGAAGCCTTCCTGCGCGGTATCCACAAGCGCGTACCCGGGGCCATCCTCATCTGCACCTGGGGCGATCAAGGCTCCTGGGCCTGGGCCAGCCGCGACGGCCTCTACCACGCCCCCGCCTGCCCACCCCCCGAAGTCATCGACACCCTGGGCGCCGGCGACACCTACAACGCCGGCCTCATCCATACCTTCGCCAACGGCGGCACCGTCCCCGAGGCCCTCGCCAATGCCACCCGCCTGGCCGGCCACAAGGTAGGCCAACGGGGCCTCGACGGCCTGGACATCCGCATCCTGCAAAGCGAAGGCGACAACTGAGACCCGACACGCATACCAACCCGGATGCATCACGGTGGTGAGTCATCCCCGATGACGAAAGTGACAAGCCCCTCTCCCCAAGGGGAGAGGGGTTGGGGTGAGGGGAAAGGGCCGGCACCGTGCCTGTTTCACCCCCTCATCCCCGACCCTTCTCCCCCGAGGGGGAGAAGGGAGGGTTTGTAGCTGAACCAGGGTTCTTTCACATCAAGGCCGGCGATCACCTGCGGAGGACACATTCAGCGCGAAGCCACGAATGCATCCAAGCCCCTTTGGGGAGGGGAAGCCTGTGCGCGGGTGTGCGCCGCATGGAAGCGGCGCCCAAGCCTACAGGGAGGTATTCACGGCGTCCCGCGGACAGGCTTACCCGCCCCAAAGGGGTTCCCTCCAATGCCAAGCCCAGGGAGCGGTACTCACCCATGGCAACCGACGCTGACACCCTGCCCATCTCTCCCAGAGGGGTTTCTCCCGATGCCAAGCCAGGGGGCGGTGCCAAAAGATACCAACCGATGCCCAAGCAACCCTCTCACGATCCCCCTGCAACCCGTCCCTTAACCGGTTAAACTACTGAGATATTCCAACCCCGGCCCACACCATGCACTACCAGGCTCACTACGACGTCATCGTCGTCGGCGGCGGACATGCCGGGACCGAGGCGGCCCTGGCGGCCGCGCGCATGGGCTGCAACACCCTGCTGCTCACCCACAACATCGACACCATCGGCCAGATGAGCTGCAATCCCGCCATCGGCGGCATCGGCAAAGGCCATTTGGTCAAGGAAATCGACGCCCTGGGCGGCCTCATGGCCCGGGCCGCCGACCGGGGCGGCATCCAGTTCCGCACCCTCAACAGCCGCAAGGGCCCCGCCGTGCGCGCCACCCGGGCTCAGGCCGACCGCAGCCTCTACAAGGCCGCCGTGCGCCATGCCGTGGAGAACCAGCCCCACCTGCAACTCTTCCAGCAGGCCGTGGATGACCTCATCATCGAAGGCGAACGCGTCACCGGCGTCATCACCCAGGCCGGCCTGCACTTCATGGCCCCCGCCGTCGTGCTCACCGTGGGCACCTTCCTGGCTGGCCGCATCCACGTGGGCGAGGCCAACCACGCAGGAGGCCGCGCCGGCGACCCCCCAGCCATCCGCCTGGCCGAACGCCTCCGGGAACTGGCACCGCGGGTGGGTCGCCTCAAGACCGGCACCCCGCCACGCCTGGACGCCCGCAGCATCGACTTCGACCGGGTCAGCGAACAGCCTGGCGACAGCCCCACGCCCGTGTTCTCCTATATGGGGAGTGTCGCCGAGCACCCGCGCCAGATCAGCTGCCACATCAGCTGGACCACACCACGCACCCTGGAGATCATCCGCGAGAACCTGCACCGTTCCCCCTTGTACAGCGGTCTGATCGAGGGCGTCGGCCCACGCTACTGCCCGTCCATCGAGGACAAGGTCGTCCGCTTCGCCGACAAGGAACGCCACCAGATCTTCATCGAGCCCGAAGGCCTGGACACCCACGAGATCTATCCCAATGGCATCTCCACCAGCCTGCCGTTCGATGTGCAGGTCCAGGTGGTGCGCTCCATCGAAGGCTTCGAGCAGGCCCATATCACCCGGCCTGGCTATGCCATCGAATATGACTTCTTCGATCCCCGCGACCTCAAGCCGAGCCTGGAAACCCGGGCCGTGCCGGGGCTGTTCTTCGCGGGCCAGATCAACGGCACCACCGGCTACGAAGAGGCCGGAGCCCAGGGGCTGGTGGCCGGTATCAACGCCGCCCGGCGCGTGCAGGACCAGGACGCCTGGTGCCCGCGCCGGGACGAGGCCTACATCGGCGTGATGATCGACGACCTCATCACCCGCGGTACCGGCGAGCCCTATCGCATGTTCACCAGTCGCGCCGAGTACCGGCTCACCCTGCGTGAGGACAACGCCGATCTGCGACTCACCCCGGCGGGGCGTGAGCTGGGCGTGGTGGACGACGCACGCTGGGCAGCCTTCACCGCCAAGCGTGAGGCCATCGAGCGGGAAACTGCCCGGCTGGACAGTGTGATGCTCAAGCCTGGACGCGTGCCCGAGGACCAGGCACGGGCCCTGTTCGATGGGCCACTGACCCGGGACTGCTCACTGCTGGAGCTTTTGCGCCGTCCCGGCGTTGGCTACGCCGAACTCACCGCCCTGCCGGATGCCGGGCCGCCGGTGGCTGACCCGCGGGTGGCCGAGCAGGTGGAGATCCAGGTCAAATACGCCGGCTATATCCAGCGCCAGAAGGACGACGTGGAACGCGCCCGTCGCCTGGAGGATGCCGGTTTGCCTGATCACCTGGACTACCACGCCGTGGCCGGTCTGTCCCATGAAGTACGCCAGAAACTGGCCGAACACCGTCCAGCCACCGTGGGGCAGGCGTCGCGTATCCCCGGTGTGACGCCGGCGGCCGTCTCCCTGCTGCTGGTGCATCTGAAGAAACAATCCATGAGTCTCAAGCGCAGTGCCTGATTCCACCCACCTGTCCGATGCCCCTCATCCCTTTCCGCCCCACGTGGGTGAGCGCCTGGCCCGGGGACTGGGCCAGCTGGGGCTCAACGCCGAACTGAAGGCGCCGCTGCTGGCCTACGTCTCCCTGCTCTCCCGCTGGAATAAGGCCTACAACCTCACCGCCGTGCGCGATCCTCGGGACATGGTCAATGTCCACCTGCTGGATTCGCTGGCCGCACTGCCCCATGTGCGGGGTCCGCGTATCCTGGATGTAGGGACCGGGCCGGGTCTGCCGGGCATCCCCCTGGCCCTGGCCAGGCCCGAGTGGCAGTTTGTGCTGCTGGACTCAGGGATCAAGAAGACCCGGTTTCTGCGTCAGGTGGCCATGGAGTTGGGTCTCGAGAACGTTGAAGTGGTCCATGCCCGGGTGGAAAACTACCGTATGGAGCAGGGCTTTGATACAGTCATCAGCCGCGCATTCTCCGCCACCGGCACATTCACGCGTGTGGCCGGCCACCTGTGCGGCCCCAGCGGGCAGTTGCTCGCCATGAAGGGCCGTGACGCCGACAACGACCCCGAAGGGCTGCCTGCCGGCTGGTCCGTGGTGGCGACCCATTCGCTCCGGGTGCCCGGCCTATCCGCCGTGCGCCACCTGGTCGAAATCACAAAGGATTCCTGAGACATGGTCAGAATCATCGCCGTGGCCAACCAGAAGGGTGGAGTCGGCAAGACCACCACCAGCATTAACCTGGCCGCCTCCCTGGCGGCTGCCCGGCGGCGCGTGCTCCTGATCGACCTGGACCCGCAGGGCAACGCCACCATGGGCAGTGGTGCCGACAAGTACGACCTGGAACACAGCGCCTGTGACGTACTCATGAAGCGCACCACGGCCGCCGACACCATTATGAAAATGGAGGCCGTGGGTTACAGTCTGATGCCCGCCAACAGCGACCTCACTGTGGCCGAGGTGAACCTGATGACTGCCCTGCGCCGGGAATACCGTCTGCAGGAGGCGCTGGCTGGTGTCCAGGAAGACTACGACTTCATCATCATCGATTGTCCGCCCGCACTGAACATGCTGACCGTCAATGCCCTGGTGGCGGCCCATGGGGTCATCATCCCCATGCAGTGCGAGTATTACGCCCTGGAGGGGCTCTCGGCGCTGGTGCAGACCATCGACAGCATCCGTGAGTCGGTCAATCATGAATTGCAGATTCACGGTTTGTTGCGCACCATGTTCGATCCGCGCAACAACCTGTCCACCGAGGTGAGCGAACAGCTCACCCAGCACTTCGGGGAGCGGGTCTATCGCACTGTGATTCCGCGCAATATCCGTCTGGCGGAAGCCCCCAGCCATGGGCTGCCGGTCATCCTGTATGATAAGTCTTCCCGCGGTGCTCTGGCCTACCTGGCCCTGGCCGGCGAGATCCTGCGTCGCGAAGGCCGGGCCACGACCCCTGAGAATGTCCCGGGCGTGGCCTGAGTCCATTCGCCGACCGCGACTGGGTTGCCCGTCCCGCGGCGCGCCCCATCCGCTTTGCAGCCCCTTACTTTCGGGTAAACAGCATCATGGCAAGAAGAAAATCGGGACTGGGTCGCGGCCTGGACGTGTTGCTTTCCAGCGCCAGCCAGGCCGGACATGAACGGGATGACCCTTCCGATCTGCGGCAGGTGCCGGTGGAGCAGATTCGCCGTGGGCGCTATCAGCCTCGTGTGAACATCCAGCCGGAGGCGCTGGAGGAGTTGGCCAGCTCCATCCGTGCCCAGGGCATGGTGCAGCCGGTGGTCATTCGGCCGGTGGGGGAGGGGTTTGAACTGGTGGCCGGTGAGCGTCGCTGGCGGGCCGCGCAGATGGTGGGTCTGCACGAGATCCCCGCCGTGGTGCGCGATGTGCCCGACCGGGCCGCCGCGGCCATGGCGCTGATCGAGAATATCCAGCGGGAAGACCTCAATCCCCTGGAAGAGGCCAATGCACTGCATCGTCTTATCGAGGAGTTCGGCCTCACGCACCAGCAGGCGGCAGACTCCGTAGGGCGTTCCCGCACCAGTGTCACCAACCTGCTGCGCCTGCAGGAACTGGAGGATCCGGTCAAGACCCTGGTGGATGAGGGGCGTCTGGAGATGGGGCACGCCCGGGCGCTGCTCTCCCTGATGGGGTCGGTGCAGGTGGACGCCGCACGCCGCGTGGCCGATAAGGGGCTGTCCGTGCGCGAGACCGAGCGTCTGGTGCAGTCCCTGCTCAATGCGCAGGAAAAGCCCCCCGAGACCGCCAACCCCCCGCGCAACCCGGACGTGGAGCGCCTGGAATCCGAGCTTTCCGACCGCCTCGGGGCGCGGGTGAACATCCAGTACAACACCCGCGGGCGGGGCAAGCTCGTCATCCAGTACAATAGCCTGGATGAGCTGGATGGCATCCTTGGCCACATCAATTAGTGGGTCATCAAACCTCGTGTTTGTCAATTCCAGCGTTGACCACCCGTTAGCGGACTCTTATAATGCCGCGCTGCTGTCATCGGTGCAGCGGTCTTCCGGAGCGCCGAAAAAACAAGGTGAAGCACCGATCGACGACATGACCCAACACCCGCTCGCCCAGGCAAGACTCTGGAACCGGGCGACCAAGTTCATCCTTGGCCTGCAATTGCTGGTCGCGGCCCTGGGTTACCTGGGGGGATACTTGGCAGGCGGGCCGGAGACGGCGTGGGCGGCCCTGATGGGTGGCTTGATCAGTTTCATCTCGACAGCGTATTTTGCGTTCCGCGTCTTTTCTGGCCGCAGGGGGCGGCCGGCGAAAACCATCGTAAGAAGTTTCTATGTCGGGGAGACCCAGAAAATCTTCCTGACTGTGGCCCTGTTTGTGGTCGCAATCGTGTGGCTGGAGGTTGAGTTCCTGCCCATGTTTCTGACTTACATGGCCGGACTCATGGCCTTTTGGCTGGCCCTGCTGCCGGTGATGTCCGGCGCAAACGAGTAAAAGCGAGCGAACACCATGTCAATGGAATACGAGTCTGCTGGAGACTACATCAAACACCACCTGAGTCATTTGACTCTGGGCAACCCGGAATCGTTCTGGTCCATCCATCTGGATACCATGTTCTTCTCCCTGGCCATGGGTGGTTTGTTCCTCTTCATCTTCATGCAAGCCGCCAAATATGTCACTCAGGGCGTGCCGGGCAACCTGCAGAATCTCGTGGAGATCATCGTAGGCTTCGTGGATCAACAGGTGAAGGACACCTTCCATGGTCGCAGCAATCTGATCGCGCCGCTGGCGCTGACCCTGTTCGTGTGGATCTTCCTCATGAACCTGCTCAAGCTGCTCCCCTATGATCTGATCCCCTATCTGGCCCATTCGGTGGGGATCGAGTACATGCGCATCAACCCCACCTCGGACATCAATGCCACCTTCGGCATGTCCCTGGCAGTGTTCGGTCTGATCATCTTCTACAGCATCCACATCAAGGGGGGTGCCGGTTTCGCCAAGGAAATGCTCCTTCACCCCTTCGGCAAATGGCTGATGCCCTTCAATCTGGTCCTCAAGGTGGTGGAAGAGATCGCCAAGCCGGTCTCGCTCTCACTGCGACTCTTCGGCAATATGTATGCCGGTGGCCTGATCTTCACCCTGATCGCCCTGCTGCCCTGGTACATCCAGTGGTCGCTGGGGTTACCCTGGTCGCTGTTCAAGTTGCTGATCATCACCTTGCAGGCGTTCATCTTCATGGTGCTCACCATCGTGTACCTGAGCATGGCCCACGAAGATCATTGACGAACGGCATCCCGGTCGCCGTTGGCGGCCCGGGATGGATTCACCCCAAGCTGTTCTTTGTAACCTTTGACTTTTCAACTTTCTGGAGGAAGTTATGGAACTCGCCATCGCTAACGTTCAGGGCATGACCGCCATTGCTGTCGGCCTGATTCTGGGTCTGGGCGCTCTTGGTACCGCCATCGGCTTCGGCCTGCTGGGCGGCCGTTTCCTGGAAGGCGCCGCGCGTCAGCCCGAGATGGTCCCCATGCTGCAGGTGAAGATGTTCATTGTTGCTGGTCTGCTTGACGCCGTGACCATGATCGGTGTGGGTCTGGCCCTGTTCTTCACCTTTGCTAACCCCTTCCTGGGCGCGGTGACCGGTTAAGGCGCGGATGCATTCCCGCGCAGTTCACCCGATACAACCGTCTCTAGGGGAGGTAGCAACGTGAATATCAATCTCACGCTGCTCGGTCAGATGATCACCTTCGCCCTGTTGGTGTGGGTCACCATGAAGTATGTGTGGCCCCCCATCATCAAGGCGATGAAAGAGCGTCAGAAAGAGATCGCCGATGGCCTGGCGGCCGCCGAGCGGGGCAAGCATGAACAGCAGCTTGCCGAAGAGAAGGCCAAGAAGGTCCTTCAGGAAGCCAAGCAGCAGGCCGCGGAGATCGTCGCCACGGCTCAGAAGCGCGCCAACGAAATCGTTGAATCCTCCAAGGATACCGCTCGCCAGGAAGCCGACCGTATCAAGGCATCCGCTCAGTCCGAGATCGAGCAGGAAGTCAACCGTGCCCGCGAGGAACTGCGCAAGCAGGTGGGGACGTTGGCGGTCAACGGTGCCGAGCGAATCCTGAAGAAGGAAGTCGACGCCAAAGCTCACAATCAGGTGATCAAAGACCTGGTGAGCCAGATCTAGGTGAGCCGCCATGTCTGAACAAACCACGGCCGCAAGGCCCTACGCCAAGGCGGCGTTCGAGGTCGCAAAGGACGCCGGCAATCTGGCCGGTTGGTCCGATCAACTCGCTTTCATGTCCGCAGTCGCCAGCGACGCGAGGATGGACGAGTTTCTCGATAGCCCCAAAGTCACCCGCGAGACGATGGCCAAGGCCTTCCTCGAGACCTGCGAAGGCAAGGTGGATGATGGTGGACGCAACTTCATTCGCCTGTTGGCGGATAATGACAGGTTGCCGCTACTGCCCGAGATCGCCCGGCTCTTCGAGGGCATGAAGGCGGAAGCTGAACGCAAGGTGGAAGCCACGGTGTTCTCCGCGCAGGACGTGGACGCGGATCAGAAGAAAGCGATCGCCGACGCGCTCAAAAAGCGCCTCGGCCTGGACGTGGATCTGATCTGCAAGGTGGACGACAGCCTCATCGGCGGCGCCATCATCCGCGCGGGAGACCTGGTCATCGATGGCTCGGTCCGAGGGCGTCTAACGCGCCTGGCCAGTAGTCTGAGCCGCTAAGAGGATTCGAGCTAAGAGGATTTCGAACTATGCAACTCAACCCATCTGAAATCAGTGAACTGATCAGCCAGCGTATCAAAAGCTACGAATCGGCGGCCGAGGCACGCACCGAGGGCACCGTGGTCAGTCTGTCCGATGGTATCTGCCGACTGCACGGTCTGGACGATGTCATGCAGGGCGAAATGATCGAATTCCCCGGTGATACCTATGGGCTGGCGCTCAACCTGGAGCGTGATTCCGTCGGCGCCGTGATCCTGGGTGATTACAAGCACATCACGGAAGGCGATACCGCCAAGTGCACCGGTCGCATCCTGGAAGTGCCCGTGGGCGAGGCCCTGCTGGGCCGTGTGGTCAACTCCCTGGGCATGCCGATCGATGGCAAGGGCGCCATCGACTCCGATGGGACCGCTCCCATCGAGAAAATCGCCCCGGGCGTGATCGAGCGTCAGTCCGTGGATCAGCCGGTGCAGACCGGTCTGAAGGCTGTGGACGCCATGGTGCCGATCGGTCGTGGTCAGCGTGAGCTGATCATCGGCGACCGCCAGACCGGCAAGACCGCCGTGGCCGTGGACGCCATCATCAACCAGAAGGGCACCGGCATTAAGTGTGTCTACGTGGCCGTGGGGCAGAAGGCCTCTTCCATTGCCAGCGTGGTACGCAAGCTGGAAGAGCATGGTGCGCTGGAACACACCATCATCGTTGCCGCGACCGCCTCCGAATCCGCTGCCATGCAGTACATCGCCCCCTATGCCGGTTGCGCCATGGGTGAGTACTTCCGTGACCGCGGTCAGGACGCCCTGATCATCTATGACGACCTCACCAAGCAGGCCTGGGCCTATCGCCAGGTTTCCCTGTTGCTGCGTCGTCCGCCGGGTCGTGAAGCCTATCCTGGTGATGTCTTCTACCTGCATTCCCGTCTGCTGGAGCGCGCTTCCCGCGTGAATGCCGACTACGTGGAGAAATTCACCAATGGCAAGGTAAAGGGCCAGACCGGCTCGCTGACCGCCCTGCCCATCATCGAGACACAGGCCGGTGACGTGTCCGCCTTCGTGCCCACCAACGTGATCTCCATCACCGACGGTCAGATCTTCCTGGAAACCGACCTGTTCAACTCGGGTATCCGTCCGGCCATCAATGCCGGTCTGTCGGTGTCTCGTGTGGGTGGTGCGGCCCAGACCAAGATCATCAAGAAGCTCGGTGGTGGTGTGCGTCTGGCCCTGGCTCAGTATCGCGAATTGGCAGCCTTCTCCCAGTTTGCTTCCGACCTGGACGAGGCCACCCGCAAGCAGCTGGAACGTGGCCAGCGCGTCATGGAACTCATGAAGCAGAAGCAGTACGCGCCGCTTTCCATCGGGGAAATGGCCTTCTCGCTGTTTGCCGCCGAAGAGGGTTACCTGGACGACGTGGAAGAGAAGAAGGTCGTGGATTTTGAACACGCCCTGCACGATTACCTGCGCTCGAGCCAGAAGGAACTGCTGGACAAGATCAACGAGACGGGTGATTTCGGCGACGAGATCAAGGCCGGCATGAAGTCCGCCCTTGATGACTTCAAGGCAAATCACAGCTGGTAATCGGGGGCTGACTTATGGCAGGCGCAAAAGAGATCCGCGGCCAGATCAAGAGTATCAAGAATACTCAGAAGATCACCAAAGCCATGGAAATGGTGGCCGCCAGCAAGATGCGCAAGGCGCAGGATCGCATGCTGGAAACCCGCCCCTACGCGGAAAAGATCCGGCAGGTGATCGGTCATGTGGCCATGGCCAACGCGGAATACCGGCACCCGTATCTGGAAGAACGGGACGTCAAGCGGGTGGGCATCATCGTGGTGTCCACCGACCGGGGGCTGTGCGGTGGTCTGAACATGAATCTGTTCAAAAAGACCGTGCAGAACATGCGCGAGTGGCAGGAACAGGGCGTGGAGATCGATTTGTGCCTGATCGGCAGCAAGGCCCTCGGGTTCTTCCGCCGCATGGGTGGCAATGTGGTGGCCAATACGGCCAATCTGGGCGATAAGCCTCGACTCAATGACCTGATCGGCACCATCAAGGTGATGCTGGAGGCCTATGACGAGGGGCGTATCGACCGGCTGTTGCTGGTGGAAAACGAGTTCGTCAACACCATGAGCCAGACGCCCAAGGTGACGACCCTGTTACCGATCGAGCCCACTGGCGAGGATCAGCTCAAGCACCACTGGGACTACATCTACGAGCCGGACACCGTGCCCGTGCTGGACACCCTGCTGACCCGCTACATCGAGTCGGTGATCTATCAGGCGGTGGTCGAGAACGTCGCGTGCGAGATGGCTGCCCGGATGGTGGCGATGAAATCCGCCTCCGACAACGCCGGGGACCTCATCGATGAACTGCAGCTGGTCTACAACAAGGCCCGTCAGGCGGCCATCACCCAGGAGATCTCCGAGATCGTCGGCGGCGCCGCCGCGGTCTAGGCCGACCCCGGTTCAAGATTCGAAGACTAGAGGATTATCAACATGAGTGCTGGAAACATCGTTGAAATTATCGGCGCGGTGGTGGACGTAGAGTTCCCCCGTGATGCCGTGCCCAAGATCTACGATGCCCTCATGGTGGAAGAGGTCGGCCTCACCCTGGAAGTTCAGCAGCAGCTGGGTGACGGTGTGGTGCGGACCATCGCCATGGGTTCTTCCGACGGCCTGCGCCGTGGGATCAAGGTGTCCAACAATGGCAAGCCCATCTCCGTCCCTGTGGGCAAGGCCACGCTGGGTCGCATCATGGACGTGCTGGGCAAGCCGGTGGACAACGCCGGCGACGTGAAGGCCGAGGAGACCTGGTCCATCCACCGTCCGGCTCCCAGCTACGAGGAGCAGGCGGGCTCCACCGAACTGCTGGAGACCGGCATCAAGGTGATTGACCTGCTGTGCCCGTTCGCCAAGGGCGGTAAGGTGGGTCTGTTCGGTGGTGCCGGCGTGGGCAAGACCGTGAACATGATGGAACTGATCCGCAACATCGCCATCGAGCACTCCGGTTACTCCGTGTTTGCGGGTGTGGGGGAGCGTACCCGTGAGGGCAACGACTTTTACCACGAGATGAAGGACTCCAACGTGCTGGACAAGGTGGCCTTGGTCTATGGCCAGATGAACGAGCCCCCGGGTAACCGTCTGCGCGTGGCCCTGACCGGCCTGACCATGGCGGAATACTTCCGCGACGAAGGCCGCGACGTGCTGATGTTCATCGACAACATCTACCGTTACACCCTGGCCGGTACCGAGGTATCCGCACTGCTGGGCCGTATGCCCTCCGCAGTGGGCTACCAGCCCACCCTGGCCGAGGAAATGGGTGTGCTGCAGGAACGCATCACCTCCACCAAGAAGGGTTCGATCACCTCCATCCAGGCCGTGTACGTGCCCGCGGATGACTTGACCGACCCCTCTCCGGCCACCACCTTTGCTCACCTGGATGCCACGGTGGTGCTGTCCCGTCAGATTGCCGAGCTGGGCATCTACCCGGCTGTGGATCCCCTGGATTCCACGTCCCGTCAGTTGGACCCGCTGATCATCGGTCAGGAGCACTACGACACGGCCCGCGCCGTGCAGAATACCCTGCAGCGCTATAAGGAGCTCAAGGACATCATCGCGATCCTTGGGATGGACGAACTGTCCGAGGATGACAAGCTGGCTGTGTCCCGTGCGCGTAAGATCCAGCGCTTCCTGTCCCAGCCCTTCTTCGTGGCGGAAGTGTTCACCGGTGCCCCCGGCAAGTACGTGTCTCTCAAGGACACGATCAACGGCTTCCAGGCCATCGTCGACGGCGAGTACGATCACCTGCCCGAGCAGGCTTTCTACATGGTGGGGAGTATTGACGAGGCCGCTGAAAAGGCGGAGAAGCTCAACAAGTAAGCGGGAGCAACCATGTCCATGACGTTTCACGTCGATATTGTGAGCGCGGAGGAGTCTATCTACTCCGGTACAGCTCACATGCTGGTGGCACCGGCAGAGCATGGCGAGGTAGGGATCATGCCGCGTCACTCCCAGTACATCTCGCTGCTCAAGCCGGGCGAGATCCGGGTGAGGGTGTCGGACTCCGGTGAGGAGCACAACATCTTCATCTCCGGTGGTCTGCTGGAAGTGCAGCCCCATGTAGTGACCGTGCTGGCGGATACCGCCATCCGGGCCAAGGATCTGGACGAGGCCGAGGCCCTGGAAGCGAAGCAGCGCGCCGAGGATGCCCTGGCCAACAGCAGGGCGGATTTCGACTACGCCAAGGCCCAGTCGGAACTCATCGAGGCGGCTGCCCGCCTGCGCATGATCCAGAAGCTGCGCAACAGCAGTAACAGGTAGTCAGGCCGAACGGGGAGAGATTCCTGTTCGAGACAAGGGCCCCTCGCCTTCGGGAGAGGGGCCTTTTGTCGTTCTGCGCCAGTCGTGGTACCTGGCTCCGGGGCGCCGTCGGTTCCCTCGCCGCGCTCCATTCCGGTAGACTTTCCCCTTCATTGGAACATAGATCGGGAAGGCCCCCAGGTGAGCACCCCAACCACTGTCATCATCCTCGCCGCCGGCCAGGGAACGCGCATGCGCTCCGCCTTGCCCAAGGTCCTGCATCCCCTGGGCGGGCAACCTCTGCTGGCCCATGTCATCCAGACCGCACAGACACTGTCACCTGATCGGATCATTGTCGTCCACGGACATGGCGGCGATCAGGTCCGCGCGGCCTTGTCCCAGGCCCCGGTCATGTGGGTAGAGCAGACCGAGCAACTGGGTACAGGCCACGCCGTCACTCAGGCATTGCCTGAGGCCGGACCCGACGACCGCGTCCTGGTGCTGTATGGAGATGTGCCCCTGGTGGGCAAAGAGAGCCTGGAGCGCCTGCTGCAGGCCCTGGATGACCATGATCTGTCCGTGCAGACCATGATGCTGGAGGATCCCACTGGCTACGGTCGCATCCTGCGCGATCCAAAGGGACAACCGCAACGCATCGTGGAACAGAAGGATGCGTCCACCGAAGAACGGGCCATTCGCGAGGTGAACACCGGCTTCATGGCCGCCCATCGGCGCCATCTGGAAGACTGGCTGGGGCGCGTGGACCGTAACAATGCCCAGGGCGAGTATTACCTCACCGACTGCATCGCGCTGGCCGCCGGGGATGGTGCCCGTGTGGCTGCGGTGGTAGCCGATGATCCCGAACAGTTCCAGGGTGTCAACGACCGGGTTCAACTGGCGGCTTTGGAGCGTGCCTATCAGCGTCGCCAGGCGGAAATCCTGATGCGTGCTGGCGTCTCGGTGCGTGATCCGGCGCGTCTGGATATCCGTGGTGCTGTCACCGCCGGGCAGGACGTCACCCTGGACGTGAACGTGATCCTGGAAGGCGATGTCACTCTAGGGGAGGGCGTTTCGGTGGGTGCCCATTGCGTGCTGCGCAACGTCAGCGTGGGACCGGGCACGATCATCCAGCCCCATTGCATCCTGGAGGACGCCACCATCGGCGCCGATGCCCGAATCGGGCCCTTTGCCCGCATCCGGCCCGGTACGGAACTGGCCGCTGGGGTGCACGTGGGCAACTTTGTCGAGATCAAGAAGAGCCGGGTGGGTGAAGGCTCCAAGGTGAATCACCTGAGCTACCTGGGCGACAGCCAGGTAGGCCGAGGTGTGAACGTGGGCGCCGGGACCATCACCTGTAACTATGATGGTGCCAACAAGCACCTCACCGTGATCGGCGATGGGGCCTTCATCGGCTCCAACACGGCCCTGGTGGCCCCGGTCACGGTAGGGGAGGGTGCCACCATCGGTGCCGGTTCCACCATCAACGCCGATGCCCCGGCAGGGCAACTCACGCTGACCCGCGCGCCGCTGGAAACCCGCGCGGACTGGCAGCGACCGACGAAGAAAGGCGGTTGAGGGACGTGGGGTGCCATACGGGCCCTCACCCCAACCCCTCTCCCGCTGGCGGGAGAGGGGCTCAATACTCTTCTACCCCAGGGCACAGGGGCTACAGCTCCCTTCTCCCCTCGGGGGAGAAGGGCCGGGGATGAGGGGCGCGGCGGGCACGAAGCCCCGGCCCAGATACTCGCCCTCATGACATAAACAGAAGGATTCACCATGTGCGGAATCATCGGCGCCATCGCCCAACGTGACGTCCAACCCATCCTCATCGAAGGCCTCAGGCGCCTGGAGTACCGGGGCTACGACTCCGCTGGCATGGTCATCATGGACGCTCAGGGTCGCCTGCAACGGGAACGCTCCGTGGGCAAGGTGGAAGCCCTGGCGCAGCGAGTGGCCGGCAGCGGCCTGACCGGTACCCTGGGCATCGCACACACCCGCTGGGCGACCCATGGTGGCCCCACCGAGCGCAATGCCCACCCCCACCTGAGTGGTGAACGCATTGCCGTGGTCCACAACGGGATCATCGAGAACTACCAGGCCCTTCGGGACGATCTCAAGGCTCGGGGCTTTGAATTCACCTCCGACACCGACACCGAAGTCATCGCCCACCAGATCATGGACTACTGCCAGCAGGGTCATGATCTTCTGGAGGCGGTGCGGCGGGCCACGGCGCATTTCAGTGGCGCCTACGCCCTGGGTGTCATGAGCCGGGACGAGCCCGGTCGCCTGATCGCCGTGCGCGAGGGCAGCCCCCTGATCATCGGGCTGGGCATCGGTGAGCATTTCATCGCCTCGGACATCCAGGCCATGCTGCCGGTCACGCAGCGCTTCGTGTACCTGGAGAACGGCGACATCGCCGAACTGCGTCGCGACGGCTATCGGGTCCTGGACGCACAGGGCCATACGGTGGAGCGGCCGGTGACCGAGAGTTCGCTCACCGCCGGCGCTGCCGATCGCGGCCGCTTCCGCCATTTCATGCTCAAGGAGATCCACGAGCAGCCCCGCGCCGTGGCCGAGACCCTGGAGGGCCGCCTGGCCCCCGACGGGGTGCTGGAAGGCATCATGGGGCCCGGCTCCGAGGAGATCCTGGCGCGGGTGAAGTCGGTGCAGATCCTGGCCTGTGGCACCAGCTACCATGCCGGCCTGGTGGCGAGTTACTGGATCGAGGGCCTGCTGGGGTTGCCCTGCCGGGTGGAGGTGGCCAGCGAGTTCCGTTACCGGCGCCATGCCGTGCTCCCCGACTGCCTGCTGGTGACCATCTCCCAGTCCGGCGAGACCGCCGATTCCCTCGCCGCCCTGCGCCAGGCCAGTGAAGATGACTATCTGGGCTCTCTGGCCATCTGCAACGTGCCGGAGAGCTCCCTGGTGCGGGAATCCGACATGGTGCTCATGACCCATGCCGGCCCCGAGATCGGCGTGGCCTCCACCAAGGCCTTCACCACCCAGCTAGTGGCCCTGTTCCTGCTCGTCCTCTCCCTGGGCCGTCATCACGGCCTGGCCCCGGCACGCGCCCAGTCCTTCGTGGAGCAACTGCGCGCCCTGCCCGCCGCCCTGGAAAAGGTGCTGGCCCTGGATACGCCCATCGAGCGCCTGGCCATGGGCCTGGCCGACAAGCACCATGCCCTGTTCCTGGGTCGTGGCTGCCATTACCCCATTGCCCTGGAAGGCGCCCTCAAGCTCAAGGAGATCTCCTACATCCACGCCGAGGCCTACCCCGCCGGGGAACTCAAGCACGGCCCCCTGGCCCTGGTGGACGCCGACATGCCCGTGGTGGTGGTGGCCCCCAACAATCACCTGCTGGAAAAGCTCAAGTCCAACCTGGAAGAGGTCCGTGCCCGCGGCGGACACCTGATGGTCTTCACCGACGATGTGGCCGCCCTGGGCAGCGACGACTCCATCCAGAGCCTGGCCGTCCCCCCCGTGGACGACTGGCTCTCCGCCATCATCCACACCGTGCCCCTGCAACTGCTCTCCTACCACACCGCCATCCTCAAGGGCACCGATGTGGATCAGCCGCGCAACCTGGCCAAGTCGGTGACGGTGGAGTAGGGGCATTCCGATCCCCGAAGGTATTGTCGTAGGGGCGCTTCGAGAAGCGCCCCGTCGGCGCAGCGAAGACCTCCCAGCCTCCCGGCACACCGGGCGGGCCGTTCCCGAACGGCCCGTACGCGTGTATGGGCCGCTGCCATGGTCATAGGGCACAGGTTCAGCACAGGAGAGAAGGAGCCTGCATCATGATCCCGCCAGTGGCCGCCCTCATCCGCCGCCATCCGGTCCCCGTGGTGGTCCTGGCCCAGCTGTTCGGGACGTCGCTGTGGTTCAGCATCAATGGTGTCTGGCTGTCCATGTCCGAGGAGCTGGGGCTGTCGGATGCGGATCTGGGGTATCTCACCCTCACGGTGCAGGCCGGGTTCATTGTGGGCACGCTCACCCTGGCCGCCACCGGCCTGGCGGACCGGTTCCGGGCGAGCCACATCTTTGCCGTGGCCAGCCTCTGCGGCGCCCTGGTGAATGCCGGTTTTCTGCTGGTGGCGACCCAGCCTTATCTGGATGTCCTGGTGCGTTTCCTCACCGGGCTGTGCCTGGCGGGCATCTATCCGCTGGGGATGAAGCTGGTCATTTCCTGGGTGCCTCAGTACGCCGGGGCGGCGTTGTCCTGGCTGGTGGGGATGTTGACCCTGGGCACGGCCCTGCCGCACCTGATGCGTGGCGCCACCCTGGGACTGCCGTGGGAGTGGACCTTGCTGGCGGCATCCGGGCTGGCGCTGCTGGGGGGGCTGTTGATCCTCACCCTGGGCGATGGCCCGCATCTTCCCAAGGCCGGGGGCAGGACGTCCCTGCGCCATGGGTTGTCGGGCCTGAAGCTGCCGCATTTTCGCGCCGTGGCCGGGGGCTATTTCGGCCATTGCTGGGAGCTGTATGCCTTCTGGATGCTGGTGCCGCTGCTGGTGGGGCGGGAGGTCGCCCGGCTGGAGGCGCCGGCGGCCTGGATCCCCTGGCTGGCCTTTGCGGTCATTGCCGTGGGCTTCCTGGGCTGCGTATGGGGGGGGCGGTTCAGCCGGCGTCTTGGCAGTGAGTGGGTGGCCCGTCGCGCCTTGGCGGTTTCGGGCGCCCTCTGCCTCGCCTACCCGCTGCTGGCCTGGGCCCCCGCCGGCGTGCTGCTGATCCTGCTGGCCCTGTGGGGTGTCACCGTGATTGCCGACTCTCCCCAGTTTTCTGCCCTGGCGGCGGCCCATGCGCCCCGGGAACTGGTGGGGTCGTCGCTTGCGGTGATGAACGCCATCGGTTTCGCCCTGACCGTGCCGGCCATCTGGCTTACCAGCCTGCTGTGGGAGATGCAGGGCACCTGGGTGATGCTGTGGCTGCTGCCGGGGCCGCTTCTGGGGCTGTGGGCGATGCGGGGGCTGCACCGGTGACAACGTGTCGGCCTGTCAGGGTCGGCACAGGGGGCCCTCCACCTCCCGGCGCTTATCGGTGCCAGCCAGCAGTTCGATCAGGGTCAGGGCGAAGTCCATGGCGGTGCCCGGGCCCTGGGAGGTGGCGATATTACCGTCCACCTCCACCGGCTGCCCGGTGAATCGGGTCTCCGGCAGGTCCAGGGTCTTCACCACCGCGGGGTGGCCGGTGGCGGTGCGACCCTTGAGCAGGCCGGCGCTGCCGAGCACCTTGGGCGCGGCGCAGATGGCGCCGATGAATCGCCCTTCCTCCTGCATGCTGTGCAAGAGGGCATGGATGCGGGGATCAGCATCAAGGCGGTTGGCCCCGGCCAGGCCGCCGGGTAGGACAACCAGATCGAAGGGGTCATCCAGAACCTCGTCCAGGAGCACATCGGGTTTGAGGACCACCCCTCGGGAGCAGGTGACGGGACCCGGTTCCAAGCCGGCGACCACCACCTGGAAGTCGGCGCGGCGCAGCAGGTCGATCAGCGTGACGGCTTCGAGTTCCTCGCTGCCGTGGGCGATGGGGATAAGGATGCGTGCCATTGTTTCACCTCCTGCTTGCGTGTGAGGTAATCGCTGACGGTGACCAGGCGGATACCCTGGGCCTCCAGTTCGGGCAGCATGGCCTCCAGCACCTCCAGCGTTGCGGGGTAGGGATGTCCGATGCCCAGTGCATAGCCCCGCAGGCGTGCCAGCTGGCTCAGCCGTTTCACCTGCTTGCGCACGAAATCCGCGTCGTGGGGTTTTGCGTCCAGGAAGACATCCCGCTGGGTGCTGGGCAGGCCGGCCCAGGTGGACACATGCCGCACCAGAGTCTGTGCATGGGTGCGGCTGTCCACGAAATAGAGTGCTGGATCGGTATGGCTGACTTCTGCCATCACCCAGGCCAGATGATGCGCCTCGCGGGAGAGGCGACTGCCCATGTGATTGTTCACGCCGCGGACGTATGGGACGCTGGCCAGTGCCTCGCGGACCGTGTCCCGGGTCTCGTACTCGGTCATGTGTCGCAGGATGGCCCCGGGGCCGGGGTCGTGCCCATTGTCGGCTTCCATGGGCAGGTGCAGCATGACTTCATGGCCTCGTTGATGGGCCCAGAGAGCGGCGTTGTGCGCCTGAGGGGTATGAGGCAGTACCGCCACGGTGAGGGGGCCGGGAAGCGCAACGGTGCGTCGCGCCTCCCGCGGGTCATTGCCAAGGTCATCAATGACGATCGCCACCACGGGCCACGGATCCGCGTCCGCAGTTGCTCCGGTGGCGGCTCCCGTCAGGGCCCAGAATAGAAGACCCCAGAGGCTGGCTCGCCCCAGGCCTGGCACCTCAGCGACGCGCCTGGAGCAGATCCAGCCCCTTGAGCATGTTCAGGGCCTCATAGAGCTGGTAGTCCCGCTGCGCCAGGGATTCCAGCGTCTCTTCACCTTCCTCGTCGTCGGCTTTCTCGTTCTCTCCCGCGAGGTGACGACTCAGTTGGGCCTCCGTGATCGGGCGGATGCCGGGTTCACCGGATTCGGCCAGGGTGATCTGTTCCAGCTTGATGTCCGGTTCGATGCCATCGGCCTGGATGGAGCGGCCCGCCGGGGTGTAGTAGCGTGCGGTGGTCAGCTTGAGTGCCTCGCCCTTGTCCAGAGGCAGGATGGTCTGCACCGAGCCCTTGCCGAAGGTGGAGGAACCCATGATGATGGCCCGCTCATGGTCCTGCAGGGCCCCGGCGACGATCTCCGATGCCGATGCCGAGCCGGCGTTCACCAGCACCACCAGGGGCGCGCCATTGAGCACGTCTCCCGGGGAGGCGGTGTAGCGGAACTCAGAGTCCTTCACACGGCCTTCGGTGTAAACGATCAGGCCGTCGTTGAGAAAGGCATCCGACACGCCCACGGCGCCGTTGAGAATGCCCCCCGGGTTATTGCGCAGGTCCAGCACCAGGCCCTTGAGGCCGCCGCTTTCCTTCTGCAACGCACGGGCCTCTTCCACCAGCATCTGTGCGGTGCGTGACTGGAAGGTGGTCACCCGCAGGTAGCCGAAGCCTGGCTCCAGCATTTCACTACGCACACTCTGCACGCGAACCGTGTCCCGTGTGATCTCCACCTCGAAGGGGGCCTCACGGCCCTCACGAACCACGGTCAGGGTGATGTCACTGCCCTTGGGGCCACGCATCTTGCTCACGGCCTCGTTGAGGGTCATGCCCTTCACCGGCGTGTCGTCCAGGCGGATGATCAGGTCGCCCGCGCGCATGCCGGCGCGACTGGCCGGCGTGTCGTCGATGGGGGAGATGACCTTGACGAAGCCATCTTCCATACCCACTTCCAGCCCCAAACCGCCGAATTCGCCCTGGGTGCCAATCTGCAGTTCCGAGAACTCATCGGAATTGAGGAAGGTGGAATGGGGGTCCAGGCCGGAGAGCATGCCCCGGATGGCGTTCTCCAGCAGGTCCGAGTCTTCCACTTCGTCCACGTAGTTGCGCTTGATGCGCATGTATACGTCCGTGAAGGCCCGCAGGTCCTCAAGGGGAACAGCTTGTGAGGATTCCTGTCTGTCGGCGACCACGCCGAAAGAGATGCTGAGCATCACGCCCAGGATCATGCCCATCAGCAGGCCTGCGCCCACGCGGGTTTGGGTTTTCATATACTTTTACTCCACTACTGTCCCGTCGTGCGGGGAATCCGCGGGATACTGTGACAGGGCCTCAATAGGCCAGACGGTTTTGGCTGGCATGCGCCATTAACGAGAGCCTACCATTCGCTGGTTAGAGTCGCACCATCGGGCGGGGTTCACGGGCTGGCCCTCGTGGCGGATCTCGAAGTACACCCCCGGTGTCTGATCGGCGCCGCTGTCCCCGGCATGGGCGATGGTGTCACCTTGTCGTACCCAATCTCCCGGGGATTTGAGCAGGCTCTCGTTGTGACCATACAGGGTCATGTAGCCATCACCGTGATCCACGATCAGTAGCATGCCGAAGCCCCGCATCCAGTCGGCAAACGCCACCCGGCCGTGATGGATGGCCCTCACTGGATCGCCTCGCTCCGCGGTGATCACCAGGCCACGCCAGCGTTGCCCGGTGTCGCTGGCGCGGGTTGTGCCGAAACCATGCCGGATCTCGCCGGGCACGGGGTAGGGCAGTTGACCGCGATGATCGGCGAAGGCCTCATCCATGAGCGATTCGTCCGGGATGTCGCTCAATGCGGCATCCAGGGATTCAATGAGGTCTTCAAGGGCCTGTTGATCGCTTTCCAGTTGGGTGAGGGTCTGGCCAGCGGCGTCGATGTCCGCCTGTAGTGCAGCCAGGGCCCCGGCCCGTTCCTCCCGACGCCTCTCCAGTTCATTTTGCAGGCGCTGCCGGGCGGACCGTTGCCGGGCCTGGTCCACCCTGACCTCGTCAAGGGCCTGTCGGGTGCGCGCCAGGTCGGCCAGGGCCTCCCGGGCTTCCCGGATGCGTTCGCTGCGCGCCGCGTTGAAGTGGCGATAGTAAGTGAGCATTCGCTCCAGTCGCGCCGGGTCTTCCTGATTGAGGATCAGCTTGAGTTGATCCTGCTGACCGGCCTGATAGGCGTGACGCAATTGCAGGGCGAGGCCTTCGCGGTGCGCCTCCAGGCGCGCCTCCTCCTTCCGGGCGCGGGCCTCCAGGGTGCGCAGACGTGAACGGGTTTTCTCCAGATCGGCCTCGCTTTGGGTCAGGTCCCGGGACGTTCGACTGACCGCGCGCTCGGTCTCGCGCAGTTGCGCTTCCAGCGTGCCTCGTTTGCCCCGGGCCTTCTCCAGTTCATCCCGAACCTGCTCAATTTCCTGCTGCACTTCCTGAAGGCGCTCGCGGGCCTGCTCCCAGTCCGTCCCGTCGGCGCTGGCCGCCGGGGACAGTGCCAGCAGGGCGGTGAACGTGATCGCCCTGAACAGGCCTTCTGACCGGTCACCCATTGAAATATTTTTGATAAAGATCATAATTGGATTAACCACTACTAATATACGAGATGTCCGATGCCACCGGTTCCATTCGCTAACAGTGCTGCTGAGCCCGTCAACAGGGTTGGGTCCATGCCATCCGATCCGTCTGAATTGATGGACAAGGAGGAGGATATCGAGCGTGCCTCGCGTTCGCTCAAGGCCATGGCGCACCCGCTGCGTCTCAAGATCCTCTGTGTGCTAGGGGACCGCGAGGTGAGTGTGCAGGAGATCGTGGACCATGTGGGCACTTCCCAGAGCAATATCTCCCAGCACCTGGCGATCCTGAGGGATAAGGGTATTCTCTCCGCCCGCAAGGACGCCAATCGGGTGTATTACCGGGTGGGCGATGGCCGCACCCTGCGCCTGATCGGGATGATGCAGGATGTGTTCTGCCGGTCCGTCTGAGTCCCCTGGCTTGCCCGCCGGGCCCCGAGGGGGCAGAATGCGGACCTCCCAATGATTGACCCAGCCCGAGCGATTCATGGACCAGTATCTGGAGTTTGTTGCCAACCACCCCCTGCTGTTCGGCCTGCTGGCCGCCGTGATCGGTGCCATTGGCTACACTGAGTTCTCCCGCCTGACCCGAAAGTTTCAGGTCATGGGGCCACAGCAGGCGGTGCGCGCCATGAATCAGGACGACTCCCTGGTCCTGGATGTGCGAGAAGAGGCGGAGGCCCGCAAGAATGGCAAGATCACCGGTGCCCGCCATATCCCGCTCACCAAACTCAAGGATCGCTTGAGCGAGATCGACAAGCACAAGGACAAGACCGTGATTGTCTACTGCGAGAGTGGCAGCCGCTCCGGCCAGGCCTGCAACACGCTGGTGAAGAATGGCTTCGATAAGGTCATCGATCTGCGTGGCGGCGTGCTGGGCTGGCAATCCGAAGGTCTGCCGCTGAGCAAGCGCTAAGCCCGATCGACCGTTGAGAGTCCCCCGTTGACTGAATCCTCCCTCCGTAAGCCGGTTCCCGTGATCATGTACGGCACCGGCTGGTGCGCCTTCTGCATGATGGCCCGACGCCTGCTGCGCGGCAAGGGTGTGGAGATTCAGGAAATACGCATCGATGATGATCCGGCACAGCGCCGCGTCATGGAAGAGCGTTCCGGGCGGCATACGGTTCCGCAGGTCTTCGCCGGCGAGGATCACCTTGGGGGGTATACCGATCTGGTGGAGCTGGAACAGCGGGGCGAGCTGGACGAACGCCTCGGCCTGTAGACCCAGCTCTGCCACCGTTGCACCCCGGGGGGCCGCACCCTATCATGCCCCCCGAATAGTCACTTGCCCGCGGAGTTATCATGTCGGAAAACCAGTCACCGAATGCAGGCGCCGACGGCGCCGCCCAGGATCAACCGCAGCAGGAGTTCGGGCTGCAGAAGATCTACACCAAGGACATCTCCTTTGAAGCGCCAGGTACGCCGGGTGTGTTTACCCGTGAGTGGAAGCCGGAAACCAATGTCCAACTGAATTCCCAGGCGCGCGCCCTGGACGAAAAGGGCGTGCATGAGGTGGAACTGACCCTGACGGTAACCACCAAGTCCCAGGGTGAGACCGCCTACCTGGTGGAGGTCAAGCAGGCCGGTGTGTTCATGGTCCGGGGAATTCCCGAGGAACAGAAGGGACCGCTGCTCTCTTCCTACTGCCCCAACATCCTTTTCCCCTTTGCCCGCGAAGTGATTTCCGATCTGGTCACCCGCGGCGGTTTCCCCCAGCTGCTGCTGGCGCCGGTGAATTTCGATGCCCTTTATGCTCAGAAGATGCGCGGTCAACAGCCGGCCACTGAGGGGCGCAAGAATGGCGACGCGGGTATCATCACGTAGAACGGATCCGGACCGATTTCATGAGTGACGTTCGGAATGTAGCGGTGGTGGGTGCCGGCTCCTGGGGCACAGCACTGGCCCTGCACCTGGCTCGCAAGGGGCTGGGAGTCGGCCTGTGGGGTCGCGACGCGGACCACGTCAGGGCCATGCAGGCAGAGGGCCGCAATGCCCGTTATCTGCCGGATGTGCCTTTCCCTGCGACCCTGGAGGCCACATCAGACCTGGAAGGTCTGGTGAGTCGGGCCGACCATGTACTGCTTGCCGTGCCCAGCGGTGGCTTTCGGGCGGTGCTCCATCGCATTGCGCCGCATCTGGGTTCAGGGGGCCTGATCTGGGCCACTAAAGGACTGGACCTGGACAGTACTCGCTGGCTGCATGAGTTGGTGCTGGAGGATCTGGGTCCGGATCGACCCTGGGGCGTGGCCTCCGGGCCCTCCTTTGCCGGTGAACTGGCCCGGGGGTTGCCTACCGCCCTGACCCTGGCCTCCCCTGATACGGATTTTGCCGAGGAGGCCATGGCCTGGCTGGCGGGGGGCACGCTTCGTGTTTATACCAGCGATGACGTCGTGGGGGTGCAGTTGGGCGGGGCCTTCAAGAACGTGCTGGCCATCGCCGCTGGGGTGTCTGACGGTCTGGGTTTCGGTGCCAACGCCCGCGCCGCCTTGATTACCCGGGGGCTGGCGGAACTGATGCGTCTGGGAGCCGCCACCGGGGCCCGTACCGAAACCCTCATGGGGCTGTCCGGTCTGGGGGATCTGGTCCTCACCTGCACCGACAACCAATCCCGTAATCGCCGCCTGGGCCTGGCCCTGGGGCAGGGGCAGAGCCTGGAAGAGGCCGTCGCGGCCATCGGTCAGGCGGTGGAAGGGGTGAGTACGGCCCGCATCGCCGTGGCCAAGGCCTCGGCCCTGGGGGTGGATATGCCCATCTGCAGTCAGGTGGCGCGGGTCCTGTTCGAGCAACTGCCCCCCACCGTGGCAGTGGAGGAACTGCTCAGTCGGGATCCCAAACCCGAATTCTAGGCCCCGCCTGCATAACCGCATTGCCGCCAGGCCTCGTACACCACCAGGGCCACCGAGTTGGACAGGTTGAGGCTGCGGCTGTCCGGTACCATGGGGATCCGTAGCCGCCGGTTTGCCGGCATGTCCGTCAATATCGTTGCCGGCAGGCCCCGGGTTTCAGGCCCGAACAGCAGTGCATCCCCCGCCTCGAACCGGGTGTTGCCCAGGGCCTGCTGTCCCCGAGTGGTGACGGCAAACAGTCGCCGGGGGGCCACTGCTTCCGAGAAGGCCCCCAGGCTGTCATACTCCGTCACCGACGCTAGATCCCGATAATCCAGTCCGGCGCGACGCAGCCGTGTGTCATCCAGGGTGAACCCCAGGGGATGGATCAGGTGCAGGCGGCAGCCCGTGTTGGCCGCCAGGCGCATGATGTTGCCGGTGTTGGGGGGGATTTCCGGTTGATACAGGACGATGTGAAACATGCCAGTCGATACCCATCACAAACAGACCCTTGCCATCGATTTCTGCGGTCTGCCATTTGCCTCGCCCCTGGTGCTGCTCTCGGGCTGCGTTGGTTTTGGCGAGGAGTATACCCGCGTGGCAGGGTTCTCCAATCGTCAGGTGGGGGCGGTGTGCCTCAAGGGCACCACGGGGGATGCCCGCCTGGGCAATGCACCCCATCGGGTGTATGAAACGCCCGACGGCATGCTCAATGCCATCGGTTTGCAGAACCCCGGGGTGGACCATGTGGTGGATGACATCCTGCCCCGACTGGACTTCGATGAGACGCGTTTCATCGCCAATGTGTCCGGCTCAACCCTCGAGGAATATATCCGGGTGACCCAGCGGTTTGACGACTCCCCGGTGGATGCCATCGAGATCAACATTTCCTGCCCCAATGTGAAGGAGGGCGGGGTGGCGTTTGGCAATGATCCGGATATGTCGGCCCGGGTGGTGGAGGCCTGTCGCAAGGTGACGCAAAAGCCCCTGATCACCAAGCTGTCGCCCAATCAGACGGACATCGCCGGCAATGCACGGCGCTGCATCGAGGCGGGTACCAATGGGCTTTCCGCCATCAATACCCTGATGGGCATGGCCATCGACACCGAGCGTCGCCGCACGGTGATTGGCAATAACCAGGGGGGGCTGTCTGGCCCGGCGGTGAAGCCGGTGGCCCTGCTGCGGGTGCATCAGGTCTACCAGGTGGCTCGTCCTCACGGCATACCCATCATCGGTCAGGGTGGGGTGGCCAGTGCCGATGATGCCATCCAGTTTCTGCTGGCCGGTGCCACGGCGGTGGGGGTGGGTACAGGGCTGTTCTACGATCCGCTGCTGTGCGGCAAGATCAACCAGGGCATCAACGACTATCTGCAGCGCCATGGCATGAGCCATGTCTCGGAGCTCACCGGGGCATTGGAGCTCAACTGAACCGATTCTGTGTCCGGCACACATCACTGGATACGAAAAAGGGCGGCCCCAAGGGCCGCCCTTTGCATTGGTGCCGGAGAGAGGAGTCGAACCCCCGACCTTGGCATTACGAATGCCCTGCTCTACCAACTGAGCTACTCCGGCGTGCCCGGGCAGGTGGCTGGGACGATGATCTCGCGCCTACCTCCCCGACAGCCCGCGAAGGTTACAACAACCAGCCGAAGGACTCAAGATTGAACCTTGACGGAAGTAGGGGGCGCAGCGGTCTCGACAGGGAAGGAGCAGGCGTGTACAGATGAAGCCATGTAACGGGCACCCACCCTCTTGTGGATGCCGGATGCACGGTCCATTGATCCACTTTCACGTCCCGAGGAAGTGCCATGTCGGAAAAGTCCCGCTTTCTGCCCCATGCCGAACGCCTGATGTGGTTCGGTTTCATGCTGTTCCTGCTGATCACCGCGATGATCTACATCCATCGGGGGATGGGTCTTGAACGGGATCTGCAGCAGGCCCATCAGGAAACCCTGGCGCTGCAGATGCGCCTGAACGCGCTCACGGCAGGGCAGGTGGAGCAGCCCGCCGCCGTGGGGCTCACCGAGGCGCAGACGCGTCGTCTGCGGCGCCAGGGATTGAATCAACCTCGGGAGGATTTGCTCAATGATCTGATCCAGAGACCGGAACTCATCGATCATGAGCCTGTGCTGGGCGGAACCCTGTTCTTCATTCCGGATGAAAGTCATATCCTCAATGACCAATGGGTGCTGGCCACGTTCGAGGACGGCCATGTCCGGGGGCAGATGTTGCTGGAATACCAGGTGGCCTTCGGTACCATCGACTGGCGCGTGCTGGTTTCCGATCTGGAGCGGTGAACGGAAGACCCTCAGCCGTTTGCGGAAGCCTCGGAGCGGTGCTCGCATTCCGTGGTACACGGTGGCTGGCCGTGCAGCCCTGCCACGCGCCGCAGGCCTTCGATGTCGTGGAGGGTGATCAGCTTGCGCCGCACGGTGATCAGATCCTGGGTTTGAAAGCGGCTGAACATCCGGCTGACCGTCTCCACCGCCAGCCCCAGATAATTGCCGATATCATTGCGGGACATGGTCAGGTTGAATTCGTGCCGGGAAAAACCCCGGCGCCCGAAGCGGTCGGAGAGGTTGAGCAGGAAAGCGGCCAGGCGGGCATCCGAGGCGCGCTTGCCCAGCAGGGTCATAAGCTGTTCATCGCTTTGCAGTTCGCGGCTCATGATCCTGAGCAGTTGATGCTGCAGGCCCGGCGTGCGTGCCGCCAGGGCCTCCAGGCCCTCAAATGGGATCTCGCAGACACTGGAGGTTTCCAGGGAGATGGCCGTGCAGGGGTGTACCCCCTCGCCGATGGCGTCCAGCCCCAACAACTCCCCGGGCAGATGGAAACCCGTGATCTGTTCCTCGCCGTCATCGGTGAGCACAAAGGTCTTTACCGATCCGCAGCGCACGGCATACAGGCAGCCCAGAGAGTCTCCCGACTGATAGAGCGGGTCGCCGCGATGTACCGGCCGCTTGCGGCTGATGATGCCTTCCAGCAACTCCAGATCCTCCAGGGGGACCCCGAGCGGTAGGCATAGATCACCCAGACTGCAGGCCTGGCAGGCCTGTTTGAGATTCTTGATGTTCATGACATTGCTCGGGATCATAGCTGCACTCGTCAAGTGGATTCGACCGCCTGTCCGGAAAATCCTGGGGAGCCGGAACTCAACATACTTGAGTTTAGCACTGAGGTACAAGCCTGCCAGGGGAAGTTCATTTCGCCTGACTGCTGAGTTTTCAGGACGGCTTCAAGGGTTGCGCGGGCGAGAGGCGTTGTAACGGGCGACCAGGCCATGGCCCAGCCAGGCCGCCGCCAGGGCTGCGATCAGGTGCAGACCCATGGCGATGGTCGCGGAGGTTAACCCGTTCGAGTGGGCCCAATCCAGGGTTTCCACGCTGAGCATGGAAAAGCTGGTGAATCCTCCAAGGAATCCCGTGACCACCGCTTGGTGAGTGACGGGGCCCACCCTGAGGCGTCCGCCCGGCCCGGTGAGGGTGGCAAAGGCGCCGATCAGCAGGCAGCCCAGCAGGTTGACACCCAGGGTGGCGATGGGATGCGCCAGGCCCAGGCCGCCGACCACCGTGATACCTGTCAGATAACGGGTGAGCCCCCCCAGGGCGGTGCCGGCGGCGATGGCCAGACGCAGTCTCACGGGTGACCCAACCAAAGCGTGGTCGATTGGTATCCCAACCAGACTGCTCCCAGGCACAGGAGGCCCGAGGCCAGGAGATTGCCAATGGCCTTGAGCCGATGGCCCTGTCGAACCAGGTTGAGAGTCTGCAGGGCAAATGAGGACACCGTGGTGTACCCCCCCAGAAAACCCGCCATCAGCAGGGCCTGCAGCCCCGGTGAGGACGGATCTTCCGCGGGCCACAGGGCGATGAGCACGCCGGCGGCGAGGGCACCACTGACATTGACCACCCCTGTGCCCCACGGGAACGAGGTGCCGGCGAACCGAGTGACCCAGGCCCCCACCTGAAAGCGGGCGACACCGCCCGCGGCGCTACCCAGGAGCACACCCGCCAGGACTTCGATCGTCATGGTGCTCATGCCGCGGGTTGTATGGCCTGAGAGAAGCGTTCCTGGGCCAGGGTGGCGCGGCTCTGGGGGGGGTGCCTCTCTCTCTGAAGTGCATCGATCACGCGTACCCGCTCACCCAGACCGGCACCATTGGCCAGTTGCACGGCCAGACCGGGACGGGCATTGAGTTCCAGCATCAGGGGCCCGCGTTCCCGGTCCAGCACCACGTCCACGCCCAGGTAGCCCAGGCCGGTGAGCTCAAAGCATCGTGCCGCCAGTTCCAGCAAGGTATCCCAGTCGGGGATCTGCAGGTTCTTGATGGGGGCGCCGGTGTCCGGGTGGAGGTCGACGATGCGGTTATGCCACACCCCCTGCCCGGTGCGCCCGGTCGCCATGTTGACGCCCACACCCACCGCGCCCTGATGCAGATTGGCCTTGCCGTCGGAATCCCGGGTGGGCAGGCGCACCATGGCCATGATGGGGTAACCCTTGTAGACCACGGTGCGGATATCCGGCACGCCCTGAAAGCTGACCTTTTCGAACAGGGGGTCGAATTTCACCCGATATTCCACCATGGCTGTGTCCGGCTGCCCCCCCAGACTGTGCATGCCACTGAGCACATTGGACACATGGTGGCCTACCCCCTCCAGATCCACCATGCGGCCACTGGATTTGCGGAAGCTGTCCCGCATCCGCCCCGTGATCACCAGAATGCCGTTGCCCCCGGCTCCGTGGGCGGGTTTGATCACGAAGTCATCGCTGCGCGCGACGATGCGTGGCAGGTGCCGGATGTCGTGATTGGTCTCGATCACTCCGTAGAGTTCGGGCACGGCGATGCCCGCCTCCAGGGCCAACTGCTTGGTACGCAGCTTGTCGTCCACCAGGGGGTAGCGGCTGCGCGGATTCAGCTCGGAGATCAGGCCGGCATTGCGCTGGTTCATGCCCACCACGCCACGGCGCCGAAGCTCACGGGGGGAAACGAACCACTTCATGAGGACGACGCCCCTTTGAAGGCCCGGAAACGCACCAGTTCACTCAGGCGGTAGCCTGTGTAACGACCCAGCAGGAGCGTGACCGCCAGGGCGATCAGCAGCATTTCCGGGAAGACGAAGAACAGGTGATCGATATAAGGGTTGATCATCAACAGGTAGGCAGCGGCCGCCACGGCGAGGCTGCCAATGCCCTGGCGGATGGCATCTGATGGCCCGTGTTCTTCCCAGAGGATGGACATGCGCTCGATGGTCATGGCCAGGATCACCATGGGGAACAGGGCGACGGACAGACCGTATTCAATGCCCAGGTTGTGACTGAGAATGCTCAAGGTGAGCATCAGCATGATGACCACGATCACCACCGAGGCCAGTCGGGGCACCAGTAACAGCTTGAGCCGGTCCAGGTAGAAACGGATCGCCAGCCCCAGGGAGACAATCAGCGTGAAGAGGATGATGCCGCCCAGAAGCTCCGTTTCCCGGAAGGAAAGGGCGATCAGCACGGGCATGAACGTGCCAAAGGTCTGGACGCCGACGATATTGCGCAAGAGCACAATGATCATTGCCCCCAGGGGGACCAGCAACAGGACCCGATACATGTTCTGGGTCTGCACCGGCAGGTTGAACAGGGAAAAGTCCATCAGTCGGGAATCCAGTATCTCGGCACGCTGCTGAGCCACGCCGACGGCGTCCATGTAGTTCTGGGTCACTGCGAAACTGATCTGCGGGTTGCGTGCCCGGTTGAGTCGAACAGGATCCACATCCCCATACCACCACACCATGAAGTTTTCCGGGTAGCCCACGCTGCCGTCATGGATATTGATGGGCACCCACTCGCGGGTGTTGTGCACTTCAAGCCAGGTTTGGGGTTGCAGGTCCCGGCCCCGCTCCGTGAGGGGAATGCCATGGGCCATGCGTGCCGGGATGCGGGCTCCGGCCAGCAGGTCAATGGCCGTCCTGACCTTGGTACGGTCACTGTCCGAACTGGAGACGAACAGGCTGATGTTTTCGTCCGGAATCTGGTTCATGTCGCGCACCAGCACCGTGGCAAAGCTGGTGATATCGGCTGACCGGGCGCGCACCCGGGTGACCACCTCCTCGGCTGCCGAGGCGTAGGGTTCTTCCAGCTCCGGCGGGCTGACCGGCCCGGGGTAGGGGGGCTCGCGTCGATCCCTTTCCAGTTGATACACCGTGGTGCGGTAATACAGCACCTGTCGACCGCTAGGTTGACGGGTGGTCCACACGGCCTCACGGTTCTCGCCCGAGAGGCTGGTGGTCAGGCCATACCCCCGCGAGATGAAATTCTCGTCCAGGATGGCCAGCCCCTTGGGTTCATAGGGGATGAAGACCCGCGCCGTGACCGCGCCTCCATTGGGTTCGAAGCCAACCCGCGCCTCCACGATCCAGTTATTGGTGGTCTGGGCGGGCGTGAGGGGAAACCCCAGGTTGAAGGCCTTGTGATAGAAGATCGTGAGGCTCGTGGCGACCAGCGCCACGATCAGCAGGGGCAGGTGAAATCGCTTCATGCGGTGTCCTTGGGGCAGGGGCCCGGATCAGTCGAGATTGCAGTCCGGGGCCTGCAGGAACTTGTCCCTGGAGTCCAGCAGGATCGCGCCTGCCATGTGGTTGCGGCCCACCAGCAGTTGATAGCTCAGGGCTGTTCGGTCAATCAGACTGACCTCCTCCTTGCGGTAGACGTCCCCCATGCACAGGCCCACCTCGACCACGGGGCGGCGCTGATGGTCACCGCTGTGACGAATGATGCGCACATGGCGGGTGATCTCCCTCTCCAGCCGGATCCTGTTGTCCTCGTCATCCGGGTCGATGATGTCAAAGGCGATCCATTCTTTGCCGTCACGCTCGAAAGTCTCCTTGTTCAGCGCATTCAGTGAGCTGGTGGTGGCACCGGTATCCATCTTTGCCTTCAGCACAACCCCCTCCGGCATCAGGGTGACATCTTCCACATACCCCAGGATGCGCATCGGCTCGGGTGCCTCGGAATCCGGTGCGTCCTTGTCATCATCGGCGCCAGCCATGGGCACCAGCAGGGCCCCGGCCAGGGCGGTCATCACCAGCCATTTCATTTGGGTCTCCGGTTTGTTTTCGGTAATGATTCGCAATTTTAGGCGTGGGCCTCGGCCCGGAACGTTGACGAAGGCCCCATTTCAGGCTTCTGGTCTGGAGTGTTCGACGTGCTCGGCGGTATAGGCCTGTTCCATGAAGTGGATAAACCGTTTGGCCTGCGGGGAGAGATGTCGGCCCAGGCGTTGTACCACGCCATAGCTGCGGGCGGGGAAATAGTGATCCAGGGGGATGGCCGCCAGCGACTCTTCGCCGGTGAGGCAGACATCCGTCACGATGGAGATGCCAAGCCCCAGTTCCACATACTTTTTGATGACCTCCCAGCCCCCCGCCTCCAGGGATACGTGATAGTCCACATGATGCTGGCGGAACACCAGGTCCACCATGCGCCAGGTGGACAGATGCCGTGGCGGCAGGATCAGGCCGAAGGGGCTGATATCCTCCAGCCGAACCGGATCGGTCTTGCGCGTCAGGGGGTGGTTGATCGGGGTAATGAGCTTGGGGTGATAATCCACGATGGGCTGGTAGGTGATGCCATCGGGCACCTCGAGCATGGAGCCCACCGCAAAATCCACTTCGTCCCGGTGCAGCATGGCCAACCCGTCGCGACCGGTCACGTTATGCAGTTTGATGCGGATATGGGGATGTACCTCGGCAAAACGCCGCAGCGGCTCGGGTAGCACATAGAGGATGGTGGATTCCCCGGCCGCCACGTTCAATTCCCCCGACTCCAGGTGTCCGAATCGGGCTGCAAAGGTCTCGTGCAGCTTGTCCACGCCCTCCACCAGAGGGTCGGCCAGCTTGTAGAGCGCCTCGCCTTCGGGCGTCAGTTTGATGTGCGGGCCGCGGCGTTCGAAAAAGGTGGTGCCGAATTCCCGCTCCAGTGCCTGGATCTGCAGCGATACAGCTGGCTGGCTGAGGAACAGCGACTCGGCCGCCATGGAGATGCTGCCCAGCCGGGCGGCCCGGCAGAAGGCCCGCAACTGCTTGAGACGGTTCTGTTTGTAGTAGAGGTTGGGCACCGAGCCCATGATCTTCTCCCCATCAATGTTACTATTAACAAACACAAGACTGATTCATGGGGCAATAGCTTGGCTGAATACTCGTCTTCAAGCTACGGTCCCGGCTACAATCACATTCCAACGTAAGAGGCAAAGGGCAGGACCATGGATAAGTATGTGATCTGGTTCCAAGATCTGGGCATGAACGACGTTCCCGATGTGGGAGGGAAGAATGCATCCCTGGGGGAAATGATTCGCGGCCTGTCCGAAGCTGGCGTGCGTGTGCCCGGCGGCTTTGCCACCACCTCCTATGCCTTCCGTGAATTTCTGCGTCACGAAGGCCTGGCGGACCGCATCAACAATGAGCTGAGCAAGCTGGACGTGGATGACATCAACGCCCTGCGCGAGGCCGGTGCCAAGATTCGCCAATGGGTGGTGGAAACCCCTTTCCCCCCGGCCCTGAACGAAGCCATCAGCGAAGCCTGGAACCGGATGATGGAAGAGGCGGCCGGCGACGAATTCACCGTGGCTGTGCGCTCCTCCGCCACCGCCGAGGACCTTCCGGATGCCTCCTTTGCGGGCCAGCAGGAAACCTTCCTGAACATCCAGGGCCTGGACAGCGTACTGCACCACATCCACGAAGTGTTCGCGTCTCTGTACAACGACCGCGCCATCTCCTATCGCGTGCATCGGGGGTTCGATCACTCCGAGGTGGCTCTGTCCGCCGGCGTGCAGCGCATGGTGCGTTCCGACATTGGTGCCTCCGGCGTCATGTTCACCCTGGATACCGAATCCGGTTTCCGCGACGTGGTCTTCGTGACCGCCTCCTGGGGCCTGGGTGAAACCGTGGTGCAGGGGTCGGTCAACCCGGACGAATTTCATCTCTACAAGCCTTCCCTGGAGGCTGGGCGCCCCGCCGTGCTGCGCCGCCACCTGGGCAGCAAGGCCATCCAGATGACCTTCGGCAACGATGGCCAGAGCACCCAGACCATCCCCGTGGAAGACGCCGACCGCAACCGCTTCTGCATCAATGACAAGCAACTCGAGGAACTGGCCCGCCAGGCCGTGATCATCGAGAAGCACTATGGTCGACCCATGGACATCGAATGGGCCCTGGATGGCGTGGACGGTGAGCTGTATATCGTCCAGGCCCGTCCGGAGACGGTGGAGAGCCGCCAGGACGGCCAGGTGATCGAACGCTTCCGCATCCGTTCGCCGCGCAGCGAGGTCATTGCCCGCGGCCGCGCCATTGGTCAGCGCATTGGTGCCGGCAAGGTGCGCGTGGTGATGGACCTCAACGACATGCACAAAGTGGAGGCTGGCGACGTGCTGGTCACCGACATGACCGACCCGGACTGGGAGCCGGTCATGAAGCGGGCCGCCGCCATCGTCACCGACCGGGGCGGGCGTACCTGTCACGCAGCCATCATCGCCCGCGAACTGGGCATCCCGGCTGTGGTGGGCTGTGGTGACGCCTCCTCACGCATCAAGGATGGCCAGGAGGCCACCGTGTCCTGCGCCGAGGGCGACGAGGGGCGTATTTACAAGGGAATTCTGGATTTCGAGGTCACTCAGACCCGCACCGATTCCATGCCCGAAGTGCCCTGCAAGGTCATGATGAACGTGGGTAACCCGGGCCGAGCCTTCCATTTCCGCAACATTCCCAATGCCGGGGTGGGGCTGGCTCGCCTGGAATTCATCATCAACAGCATGATCGGGGTGCATCCCAAAGCGTTGCTGAATTTCGACTCCCTGTCCGGCGACCTCAAGGACGAGATCTCCCGTCGCATCGCAGGCTACGACGATCCGGTGACCTTCTACGTGGAAAAACTGGTGGAGGGGATTGCCACCCTGGGTGCCGCCTTCAACCCGCAGCCGGTGATCGTGCGCCTGTCGGACTTCAAGTCCAACGAATATGCCAACCTGCTGGCCGGTGAGCAATATGAGCCCGATGAAGAAAACCCGATGATCGGCTACCGGGGTACCTCCCGGTACCTGTCGGAAAACTTCCGCGACTGCTTCGAACTGGAATGCCGCGCCGTGCGCAAGGTGCGCGACGAGATGGGGCTGACCAACGTGGTCATCATGGTGCCTTTCGTGCGCACCCTGGGCGAGGCTGAGGGCGTCATCAATCTGTTGGCGGAACTGGGCCTCAAGCGTGGGGAGAACGGCCTGAAGATCTACATGATGTGCGAGATCCCCTCCAATGCGGTGCTGGCCGAGCAGTTCCTGGAGTATTTCGATGGTTTCTCCATCGGTTCCAACGACCTGACCCAGCTCACCCTGGGGCTGGACCGGGATTCCGGTCTGGTGGCTGCCACCTTTGACGAGCGCGACCCGGCGGTGAAGGCCCTGCTGTCCATGGCCATTCAGGGTGCCCGCAAGGCTGGCAAGTACGTGGGCATCTGCGGTCAGGGCCCGTCCGACTATCCGGACCTGGCGGAATGGCTGATGCAGGAAGGCATCGAGTCCATCTCCCTGAACCCGGATACGGTGGTGGAGACCTGGCTGCGCCTGGCCGGCGACGAGAAGGGCCGCAAGGACGCCTGAGGCCGTGGGGGCGCACCCGCCCCCTCACCCCAACCCCTCTCCCCGGTGGGGAGAGGGGCTACCTCAACTCCCGACGGGGGGAGAGGGGCTACCTCAACTCCCGACGGGGGGAGAGGGGCTACCTCAACTCCCGACGGGGGGAGAGGGGCTATCTCAACTCCCTTCTCCCCTCGGGGGAGAAGGGTGGGGGATGAGGGGAGCGACGGGCACGGTGCCCCTACCGCCCCTCACCCCACGGGGAGAGGGGCTCTTTTTTGAACACTGGCTGCACGCGAGGAGAATGGCCATGATCCGCTCCGTCTTTTTCGTCTCCGACGGCACCGGCATCACTGCCGAGACCCTCGGACACACCCTGCTCACCCAGTTTGAGCAGGTCTCCTTCCAGCAAATGAGCCTGCCCTTCGTGAACACCGACGACAAGGTGGAATGGGCCGTGCAACGCATCAATCGGGCGGCCCAATCCGATGGGGTCAAGCCCCTGGTGTTCTCCACCCTCATCGACTCCCAACTCAGAACCCACCTGGCCAAGTGCGACGGCGTGGTCTTTGACTTTTTTGAGACCTTTACCGGCGCCATGGAGAAGGAACTGGGTGTGACCGCCCAGCGCGTGGCCGGGCGATCTCACGGCATGGGGAATGTGCGTGCCTATTCAGAGCGCATTGATGCCCTGCATTACGCTATCCAGAATGATGATGGCGCGACCACTCGCGACTACCCCATGGCCGACGTGGTGGTCATGGGCGTGTCCCGGGCCGGCAAGACGCCCACCTGCATGTACCTGGCACTCACCTACGGGGTGCGAGCCGCCAACTATCCGCTGGCGGATGACGATTTCGAGCGTGGCAGCCTGCCGGCGGTGCTGGAGCCCTACCGCCACAAGCTGTTTGGCCTCACCGTGGACCCGGAGCGGTTGCATCAGATCCGCAAGGAGCGCCGCCCCGACAGTGGCTATGCCAGCATGGAGCAATGCCTGATGGAGATTCGCGCCGTGGAGCGGCTTTTCAAGCGTGAGCGGATCCCGTTCTTCAACATCACCCAGCGCTCCATTGAGGAGATCTCCGCCCAGCTCATGCAGCAGGCGGGCCTGACCCGCCGCATCTGAGAGGCGTAAACAGGTCTCAAAGACCTTCCAGGTACCGGCTCCAGTCGTGGTCCGTGTCGCCGATCACCAGGAATTCGGGATTGAGCAGCGAATCCTTGGTGTTGTAGCGCAGCGGCTCGAACCGGACATCCGTGACCTGCCCGCCCGCCTCGCGGACAACACAGTGCGCTGCTGCCGTGTCCCACTCGCAGGTGGGGCCTAGGCGAGGGTAGAAGTCGGCCCTGCCATCGGCCACCAGGCAGAACTTGAGCGAACTGCCCATGCTGATGAGTTCATGCTCACCCACGCGTTCCAGAAGAGCCTGTAAGCGCTCGGTACCGTGGGATCGACTGCCAGCGATCACGGGGATGCGCTGCCCGTGGCTCACCTGGATGGGTTCGGCCGCAGCCGTTGATGGCTGGCGACGATGGGCCCCCAAGCCTCGGGCGGCACTGTAGAGCAGATCCAGGGCCGGGCAAAAGACCACCCCCAGCACCGGTTCATGGTCCTGGATCAGGGCGATGTTCACGGTGAACTCGCCGTTGCGCTTGATGAACTCCCGGGTGCCATCCAGCGGATCCACCAGCCAGTAGCTGGACCACTGTCTGCGTTCGCTGAAGGGGATCTGGTTCGACTCCTCTGAAAGGATGGGGATTGCCGGGGTCAACTCGCCAAGGCCCTGGACGATATGCCGGTGTGCCGCCATGTCCGCCTCCGTGAGTGGCGTGCGATCGGCCTTTTCCGTGACATCGAAGCCTTCACCGTAAATGGTCATGATGGCCGCGCCAGCCTCGCGGGCAATGCGGCAGGCGTTGTTGAGAAGGAGGTCCAGTGAGCGTTCGTCCAGTGTCATGAGATTCTCGAGAGTTGGTCGCGGGCCATGTAGAGGGCGGCGATGGAGCGCGCTTCGGTGCAGTCGTCCAGGGCGATGAGTTGGTCCAGTTGGCTGAGCTTCCAGGGTACCACCTGGATGTCCTCAGGTTCGTCACCGGGACGACGCTCCGGGTAGAGGTCACGGGCCAGGATGACATGGGTGCTGTGGCTCAGATACCCCGGGGCCACGGTCATGGCAGTCAGGTAATCCAGTTGATGCGCGCCGTAGCCCACCTCTTCCATGATCTCGCGGTTGGCCGCTTCCAGGAGTTCCTCGCCGTGTTCCACCAGCCCCTTGGGCAGGCCCAGTTCATAGCGCTGTGTGCCGGCGGCATATTCACGGATCAGCAACACCGTGTCGTCATCCAGCATGGGCACGATCAACACCGCGCCCCGGCCCGAGCTCACCAGGCGTTCAAAGCGGGTGCGGACGCCGTTGGCAAACAGCAGTTCCAGCTCCTCCACCTGGAAGAGTCGGCTGCGGGCCACGGTGCGGCGGCTGAGGATCTGAGGTTTTTGCGGCATGGTGTCTGGGTGCCCTGTGATGGGTCGATAGGGTAGTCTCATGCTTGCCGGCGCAAGTCTCAAGGCCCGGATTTCACGTTTTTGAGTTTCTCGAGGACCCCCGCACCGTGAAGCCAACAGCCCCAAGCCTGCCGTGGACCGACGTGGACACCGTGTTACTGGACATGGACGGTACCCTGCTTGATCTCAACTTCGATAATCATTTCTGGCTGGAGTATCTGCCCCGCCGCTACGCGGAACGTCACGGCATGGCGCCGCAGGCGGCCCGCGAGGGCATGATGAAGCGTTATGCCGCGGTCCGAGGGACCCTCAGCTGGTACTGTCTGGATTACTGGCAGCAGGAGTTGCAGATGGATATCGTTGCCCTCAAGCAGGAAGTGGCCCACCTGGTGGCGGTGCATGAACACGTGCCGGCCTTTCTGGCCGCCGTGCGCCGCCAGGGCCGCCGGCTGGTGCTGGTGACCAATGCCCATCGCGGCGGGCTGGAGATGAAGCTCACGTTGACCGCCCTGGAAGGGCATTTCCACCGGGTGATCAGTGCCCATGAATACGGGCGTCCCAAGGAGGATCAGCGCTTCTGGGAGCAGTTCCACGCCAAGGAACCCTTCGACCCCGCCCGTACTCTGTTCGTGGACGATAATCTGGATGTGCTGCGCGCCGCCCAGCGTTTCGGCATCGCCCACCTGCGCGCCGTACGCAGGCCCGATACCCGCCGTGACGAGGTGGACACCGGCGAGTTCGCCGCCATCCGCGACTTCCGGGAACTGATGCCCTGATCGCGTAACGCGGCGTACACCGCGCGCACAGCGTTCGCGCGTGCGTACGGGCCGTTCGCGAACGGCCCTGCGGCGTGCACGACTCAACTCTGATCGACCACCCAAGGAGTCACATGTCACTGGAACCCGGAACCCTCCTCGCCGCCTTTGTCGTCGGCCTGCTTGGCGGCGTGCATTGCGTGGGCATGTGCGGCGGCATCGTCGGTGCGCTGACCCTGGGCGTGAAGGGCGCCCAGAGTGAGGAAAGCCCCCGGCTGGCGCCCTTCCTCCTGGCGTATAACAGTGGCCGCATCATCACCTACACCCTGGCCGGTGTGCTGACCGGGGGCGTGGGTGGCTTTGCCGCCCATCTGACCGACATGCACCATGCCCAGCAGGTGCTGCAGATCCTGGCCGGTCTGTTCATGATTGCCCTGGGGCTGTACCTGGCCGGGTGGTGGTACGGGCTCACCCGGCTGGAGCGGGCAGGTGGGGTGGTGTGGCGGCGCCTGGAACCCCTGGGAAGGCGCATGATGCCGGTGCGCTCACCCGGCCAGGCGCTGGGGTTGGGGCTGGTCTGGGGATGGCTGCCCTGCGGCCTGGTCTACAGCGTGCTCATTTGGTCGCTCACTGCTGGGGGCGCCCTGCAAGGGGGGGCGCTGATGCTGGCTTTTGGCCTGGGTACCTTGCCCAACCTCTTGCTCATGGGGGTGTTTGCCGCTCGCCTGGCCCGCTTCGTGCGCAAGCCCTGGGTGCGCGGCATTGCCGGCGGCGCGGTGGCCGCTTATGGTGTGTACATGCTGTTCGTGTCCTGGGCCTGATCCTGACCTGGAGGCGAGCCGGCTCCTGGTGTGACTCCATTATTCCTTGGCGCAAAGCTGGAGTGTTGCCAAAAGCCGTCTTGGGGCGTGGATGGCTACCGTCTTCTCCCGGGCGGTTTCTCCTCTTACCAGGCTCACGCTGGATTTGGACACGCCGCAGTGCCGGGCCAGAAGCTTGATCAGGCGCTCGTTGGCCGCCCCCTCGACCGGCGGGGCGGTGACATACACCTTCAGCCGATCACCCAGCGGCTCACCCAGTTTATCCCGCGAGGCCTTGGGCTGCAGTTTGAGATGCAGCACCAGGGTATTGTCCTGCCATTGCCACCATTGATCGCTCATCGTTCGACTCCTTATCCCGTGTGATTCCCGTGGGGCGATGACGCATGGGGCGCCCGTGGGGTTTGCATATTATGCACATATGTTCATAATGGGCCTGAACACACCGCAGAGGAGAATTCTGCAATGCGAAACAGAGCAAGAAAGATGTCCGGCATGGGGCAGGTCATGATGGGCCGTGGTCAGGGATTGGGTCGAGGTCGCGGCATGGGCCGCAGCCAGGACGCCGTGGCCGTGGGCTCAAGAGTGGCCATGCCCGCCGAAGAAGCCCAACACATTGAAATGACAGGCCCTGGCATGGGGCGCGGCCATCGTCGCGGCCGTGGACGCGGCGGGTGCCGTCAGTTGCCCTGAAGCGCCGATGGGCGATGCCATTCCGTTCGATAGGAGAAAGATGAAGATGAAACAGGCTGATCTGAAGCGTCGCAACTTTCTGAAGCTTGCCGCCTCTGGAGTGATGGCAGCTCCGATGGCGGGGCTGGTGTCCACGGTCTCGGCAGAGGATGACGCGTTGCCGCACCTGAAGGAAGACTCCGCCGATGCCCAGGCCCTGAACTACCGGCATGACGCCACGCAGGTGGATCATGCCGATCACGAAGAGGGTCAGCAGTGCGGGAACTGCCTGCTGTACACCGACCCGGACGCCCAGGAGTGGGGTCCGTGTGCGGTTTTCCCCAATCATCTGGTATCAGAGGGCGGGTGGTGCACCGCCTATGTCCCCCGAGGGTAATGGATGCATCCATGCCCAAGGTCCATTCCTCTCCGCCTTTCCCTTCGGGAGGGGCGGAGAGCCCCTCCCGAGAGAAGCATGCTGGTATTCAGTGCCCTACTCAGATAGAGCCCACGAAGATCAGCAGCACGTTCAGTATGATGATGGCCACCAGTGGTGACAGATCCACCATGCCGGTCTGAGGCATGATGTTGCGGATGGGGGCCAGGATGGGGCGGTTCAGGCTGAACACCAGATCGGCCACCGGATTGCGCCCCATGGCGCCGCCAGCCTGGAACCAGCTCATCACTGCCTGGATGATGATGCTGATGATATAGATCCAGATCACCAGGCGGATCAGCGCCAGCACGCTCACCATGAACAGGGTGAAGAGGGGGATGCCCACCCCGTGCAGCAGGGTGATCAGCCAGATCTCCAGCATCTTGAGCACCAGCACCAGTACGAAGGCCGCCGTGTCGATTCGACCCATGGGAGGGATCACCCGACGCAGTACCCGCAGCGGCGGATTGGTGATGGTCACCAGGAACTGCGACACCGGGTTGTAGAAGTCCGCCCGGGACATGGCCAGCAGGGTGCGGAGCATTACCGCCAGGATATACAGGCTGAACAGCGTGGAGATCAGAAAGTCAGCGACGTTTTGAAACGCGTGCGTCATGGATAAACCTCAGTCCCGACCCAGTTGGTCGGCCAGTGCATGGGAACGGTCGCGGGCAGCGGTGAGGGCGCGCAGCATCAGTTCGCGCAGCCCTCCGGATTCCAGCTGCGCCAGCGCCTGCTCGGTGGTCCCTCCCCTGGAGGTCACCCGGGTGCGCAGGGTGGCTGCATCCTCATCGGACTCCAGGGCCAGCTTGGCGGCGCCAAAGACGGTCTGCAAGGCCAGCAATCGAGCCGTTTCCCGGGGCAGGCCCAGTTCCACGGCGGCATCTTCCAGGGCCTCGATGAACAGGAAGCCATAGGCCGGTCCGCTGCCCGACAGGGCCGTCACCGCATCCAGCTGGGCCTCATCGTCCAGCCAGACGGCCAGCCCCACCGCCCTCAGAATGGATTCCGCCAGGTCACGCTGTTCATCACTCACATGAGGGTTGGCGGCCAGGCCCGTGGCCCCACTACCCACCAGCGCCGGCGTGTTGGGCATGCAGCGTACCACTGGCAAATGACCCCCAAGCCAGCGCTCGATATCCGCACCGCGCACGCCAGCGGCGATGGACACCACCAGGGGGTGTCGTTCCTGTACCTGTGCGGCCAGCGACCGGCACACCTCGCCGAGCACCTGGGGTTTTACCGCCAGTACCAGTACCTGGGCATGGGCGATGGCTGCGGCATTGTCATCGGTTGCGTGTACACCGGTCCAGCGCTGGCTCACCGCATCTCGCTGATGCGGGTCCGGGTCGGCCGCCCAGAGGGCGTCCTCGTTCCAGCCATCGGCGATGAGTCCGCCGATGAGGCTGCGCGCCATATTGCCGGCGCCGATAAAGGCGATCGTCTCATTCATGGGATGGCCCGCCATGGCTATGTCTGTAGGGGCGTTATGGTAACCCGAACGCCGGGTGGATTCGTATGCCCTGCCATCTATCCTCTGGCACCGAAGATGGCTGTGCCCACGCGGACAATGGTGGCGCCTTCGGCCACGGCGGCCTCCAGGTCGTCGGTCATGCCCATGGAGAGGGTATCCAGATCAAAGCCGCGCCGGATCAGGTCTTCCTGGGCTTCCCGCAAGCGGGCAAAGGCGTGTCGCTGCTCGTCAAAGTCCTCGCTGGGGGCAGGGATGGCCATCAGGCCGCGCAGTGTCAGGCCGGGCAGGGGGGCCACGGCTTCGGCCAGAGCCGGGAGGGCTTCCAGGTTGACACCGGATTTGGTGTCCTCCTGACTGATGTTCACCTGCAGGCACACATTCAGCGGCACGGCGCCAACGGGGCGCTGCTCGCTCAGTCGGCGGGCAATGCGTTCCCGATCCACCGAGTGCGCCCAGCGGGCCGTATCGGCGATGAGGCGCGTCTTGTTACTCTGAATGGGGCCGATGAAATGCCAGGCAGGCTGCCGGTCACTCAGTGTTCGGGACTTTTCCTCCAGCTCCGAGGCGTAGTTCTCGCCGAACTCCCGGAGCCCGCAGTCCATGGCCTGGGCCACGATTTCCGCGGGGCGCGTCTTGCTCACGGCCAGGAGCTGGACGTCTTCAATGGGGCGGCTAAAGCGCTGAGCTGCCGCCTGTAGGCGGTCCTGTACCGCCTGGATTCGATCGCATAGCTGGGTCATGGGCCTATGCTATATTCGGCATTGATCAGAGTCACCTGTTGGCAGGCGTTACATCCGTGCTCAGGTGAGGACAGGACATTAAAGGGGGCTGGATGGATATCACCCAATTGCTCGCGTTTGCCGTGAAGAATGGCGCTTCCGACCTGCATCTCTCCTCGGGATTGCCCCCCATGATCCGGGTGGACGGGGACGTCAGGCGCATCAACGTACCCGCGATGGACCACAAGCAGGTCCATTCCATGGTGTACGACATCATGAACGACAAGCAGCGCAAGGACTTCGAGGAGTTCCTGGAAACCGACTTCTCCTTCGAGATCCCCGGCCTGGCGCGCTTCCGCGTGAATGCCTTCAACCACAACCGTGGCGCCGGCTCGGTCTTCCGCACCATCCCCAGCAAGATTCTCACCCTCGAGGAACTGGGTTGCCCCAAGATCTTCGAGAAGATTTCCGAATATCCCCGCGGCATCGTGCTGGTGACGGGCCCCACCGGCTCGGGCAAGTCCACCACCCTGGCGGCCATGGTGAATCACAAGAACGAGACCGAGTACGGGCACATCCTCACGGTGGAGGATCCCATTGAGTTTGTGCACGAATCCAAGAAATGCCTGGTCAACCAGCGCGAGGTGCACCGCGACACCCTGGGTTTCAACGAGGCCCTGCGCTCCGCCTTGCGGGAAGATCCCGACACCATCCTGGTGGGGGAGATGCGTGACCTGGAAACCATCCGTCTAGCCCTCACCGCTGCCGAAACGGGTCACTTGGTCTTTGGCACCCTGCATACCAGTTCCGCCGCCAAGACCATCGACCGCATCGTCGATGTCTTCCCCGCAGCGGAGAAGGACATGGTGCGCGCCATGCTTTCCGAATCCTTGCGTGCGGTCATCTCCCAGACCCTGATGAAAAAGATCGGCGGCGGCCGCTGCGCCGCCCACGAGATCATGCTGGGGACTCCAGCCGTGCGCAACCTCATCCGGGAAAACAAGATCGCGCAGATGTACTCCGCCATCCAGACCAGTCAGGGCGTCGGCATGCAGACCCTCGACCAGGGCCTCAAGGAAATGCTCCAGCGAGGCCTGGTGAGTAAGGAAGAGGCCAGACGCAAGGCGGCGAATCCGGATAACCTCTGAATGTGTCAGGCCGGATTTTTGCCGCCGTCCCCTGGGAAATCCACAGCCTGCCAGATGAGCTGACGCGGGTTCTTGCAGCGGTTGCCGACCAAGGGCCTCATATGCGGCATGTCTTCCATGCCTATCGGCTATATGCGCTAAAATCCGAGGTGATACCTCATGAACACAGCAAAGGATGAAGTGAAGGCTATTCTCAACAAGCTTCCTGACGATTGTTCGCTTGAAGATGTTCAGTATCACCTTTACGTGGTTGAAAAAATCCGCAGAGGCATAGAGCGGGCTGAGAAGGAGGGTACGATCAGCCAGAAAGATGCGGAGAAGAACTTCAGTAAATGGACTTCGATGTAAGGTGGTCACCTGAAGCGACCGAGGACCTTGAACCATTGCCGGGTTTATAGCCAGGGATTCTGAGTTCTACGCTCGGGCTGTGGTTTCCGAGATGTTGTCGGTTTCCAGGGGCATCGGTGAATTTCCTCTTATAGGTCGCACTGTCCCGGAGATCCGTGATGACACTATCCGAGAGCGATTTGTCTATAGCTATCGTTTGATATATCGGGTTGCGTCCGGAATGATTCTTATCGTGGCAGTGATCCATGGAAAGAGGCTGCTTGAAAACGTCTCGGATCGGTTCGACTAAAGCATATTACCAACCCATCCAGTCGAGGCCATATCGTGGCCACGCTCTGATGAGCGTCGTCAAGGCCCGCACAAAACCAACCAGCCATTAGCCTACGCACGGATTCCATTAGTGACTGATCAAAACAACGAACTCGGCGTTGATCCCGAAGCCCTATGGCAGACGGCGGAGTTTAAGCAGGAACAGGCGGAAAACGGTGGGGATCAGGCGTGAAGTTTGACGTATATTGCGATGAAAGCCGGCCTGACTTGCTGGGCTCCCAAAACCCTCAGAGTCAGTTCATGGTCATTGGCGGGCTCTGGCTTCCTACATCAAAGCGTGAATCCTTCAAAGCTGAGATTCATCAGTTGCGCGAACGGTATCGGATTGGGGGGGAGTTCAAGTGGCAGAAGGTGTCTCCGTCAAGAGTCGCCTTCTATCAGCAACTGGTAGAGTGGTTTCAGGGCAAGGGCGATCAACTGCGTTTTCGTTGTATTGCCGTGGATCATAGTCAGGTCGATCTAAAGCTCTACCACGAAGACGATCAAGAGCTGGGGTTCTACAAGTTCTATTATCAGTTGCTGCACCACTGGATACTGGATTTCAATGAATACAGTGTCTTTGTGGACTTCAAAAGCAACCGGAGGCGTGACCGTTTGCATGTACTGTGCAGGTGTTTGGACTATTCTAACCTCTCCTCGGAAGTGCACGGAGTTCAGGCAGTCCGTTCTGAGGAGTCGGTGCTCATCCAGTTAGCCGATGTGCTGAGTGGAATGGCCGCATACCGCCTCAATAATCGGTTACGCGAAGGTAGCGCCAAAGCTCGGACACTGGAACACTACGAGGCGCTTATCGGGCGCCAGCTTGCACCGACATACAAGGGCGAACAGAAGTTTAACGTGTTCCGCATCAATCTGGCCGGGGGCTGGTGACTTTTGTCCTATCCCCCGCTACTTGAACTGGCCAGCGAAGCGGAATACCGCGCTCACTTCGAGGCGATATATTGTCGCGGTCCGATCCGGGCATTTGATGGCATTGAAGTACGGTTTCGCCAGCGGGACTTTGACCATTGCTGCTTTGAGTCATCCCGCCGAGACGGCAATAAGGATACATTTTCGTTGCCGAGGGCGAGAAGGCTGGACTGGATCAAAGCCGCATTGCAGGATCCGCAGAGTGAATGCTACCAAGGGTGGGATAAAAAACGAAAATGCTACGACGGCAGCCGCAGAGTGGCCGTGGTGCTGGAGGATTACGTGGTCGTTATCGCATTCAAGCGAAAGAGCGGCCAGGCGGACTTCGTGACTGCTTTTTTGGCAGACACGCCCACTGTACCGGGGAGGCCATCCACGGTAGAAATGATCAGGAGGGGGCCGAAATGGAAATAAAAGTACCGCTGATTCGCCAGGCTGGCTCAGCGGAGGCCTTTGTAGGTTCTGCTGCCACTGGCAGAGAACAGTGCGATGGTGTGGTCCACAGAACCATTTGTCAAGTAATTTCGTTATTGCTCGCGGCCGGAAAAAGCTGCAGTTCAAGGCGCGAACGATGAAGAAGGCGGCTGCCTTCTTCGCCAAAGAGTCGAACTGAGGTATGAGTTCATCAAGGTGGAGAAGGCCAACTTTACGGTGATGGATTTGTGTCGGGTCATGCAGGTC
>NZ_FOAA01000030.1 GCF_900109495.1 Ectothiorhodospira marina
CAGCCGCGCCGATGCTCATAGTTGTTGCCGGTGACTGAATCCTGGCCACAGAGAAACGCCCGCCGCACGCAGCGGGACACCACGTGATACCAGGGCGTGTCTTCGAGGCAGATCTGGGAAGCGCGGGGTTGGGTCATGGAACGATCTTAGTGGGGCGGTGCACTTGAGTCAATAACAAAGTGGGTGTCCTAAGGTGAGAAGGGAAAAACCCGACTGGCTGCCATTCAGCCTGCGCATAGTGCTGACGACGTATATACTTTATGAGTACCGCAAGGGGGCCGGAGGCTCGTGAATATGACGAGTATCTGCGCCGCAAGGTGGAGGCCGGGCGCGACTCAGCCCGTGCCGGGCGTGGCCGTTCACATGATGAAGTGGTGGAAGCGCGGTTCGCCGTCAAGCGGAAAAAGGTAGCAGCTGGCAAAACGTGATCGTTGTCTGGACGCCGGAGGCGGGACAAGATCGCGCTGACATTTGGGACTACATCGTCGCCGAAAACCCCGGCGCGGCCGCCCACATGGATGAGCTTTTCAGCGATCCAGCCAACTGGCTGGCCACGTTTGTTTGCAGGGGCATTCCAGGGCTTGACTGATCGACTGAGTCCTAGCCGAAGAAATAGCGCATGCCCCCCAGGATGAGGGCAGTATGGGCCAGCAGGGCGCCCAGAGTCCATTTGATGATGTCCACCTTCTGGCGCCCCATCTCTGCTTTGAGGTTACCCTCGATCTGCAGGGTTTCGGCCCGCAACTTCTCTATCTCTTTTTGAACATCCCCTCGCAGCTGCTCGATCTCCTTCTGCAACCGCAGTTCAGTTTCCCTTAACGACGCATTGGTGGCCAGATCGTTCACGGCCGGGAAGCGGCGTTCCACATGCTCGATGGCTTCCACGATCAGGCGCGCCCGGGTCTTCTCGTCCGGGGCGCTGCTGATTTGCTCGTAGAGTTCGATCACGGAGGTCATGGTGGGCAGTATGACACCGCTTGGTTGGAGGTGCCAGATGAAGCCATAAGCTGAATGCCATGCGACGTGGTCCTTGATGTCCCCACGCCGGCCAGATGGAGATGTTCCGGGTCAAGGTGCTTGCAGAGGCTCAACCGGTATGAGTGAAAATCGGCTACCCGACTACCTTGACCACATACAGCAGGCCGCAGCTGAAAGATAGGTGGGAGCGGCCCTCGGCCGCGAAAAGCGGAGGGCACAGATATCGTTTCCCCTGGCGGGCTACTGCGAGCCCAATCGTCACGATGCTGCCAAAAGCTCCCGCCCAAACACATCCCGAGCCGTCCAAATGCCCCGCAGATACCGACACTGCCTTCGCGCCGCCAGATCCACCAGACTCGCCGGCGCCCCGATGGCCGAGCCAAAGGAATGAAACAGATCGAACGCATGCGCGATAAAGGCATCAGTCCCCATACCCATGCGCGCCAGCAGCTTTGGCGTGCCTTCCGGTATGCGTCTTCGTTTGGTGGGGTAAATGCAGCTCGGAATAGGCCTTGGCCTTCGCCACCTCTGCCAGCGTCAAGTGAAGATCCTAAACAACCAAAAAGCGCATCGCACCCAGGATAAGGACGGCGTAGGCCAGTAGGGCACCCAACGTCCATTTGATGATATCCACCTTGTGGTGCGCAGTTTCGGTCCGCAGCTGCTCGATATCCCGGTGCAGATTCCCCTCTATTTGGCGAGTCTCGGCCCGAAGCTCTTCGATGTCCTTTCGCAGATTCCCCTCAATCTGTCGAGTCTCTCCCCGCAGCTGCTCAATCTCTTTCTGAAGATCGCCCCGCAGCTGCGCGATCTCCTTCTGAAGGCCCCCCCGCAGTTGCTCGATCTCCTTCTGAAGATCCCCCCGCAGCTGCTCGATCTCCTTTTGCAACCGCAGCTCAGTTTCCCTTAAAGACGCATTGGTGGCCAGATCGTTCACGGCCGGGAAGCGGCGTTCCACATGCTCGATGGCTTCCACGATCAAGCGCGCCCGGGTCTTCTCGTCCGGGGCGCTGCTGATTTGCTCGTAGAGTTCAATCACGGAGGTCATGGTGGGCAGTATGACACCGCTTGGTTGGGGGTGCCAGATGAAGCGATAGGCTGAACGCCAAGCGACGTGGCCCTTGCTGTCCCCACGCCGGCCAGATGGACATGATCGTTCCCCGTAGTTCGGGTTTCGTATACACCGCCTGTCGCCGCCGAGGGCAGCTCCCACGGAGGGCAAGGGTAGCTTGCCCCTTTATTGCCGCTCACCTCGCGGCCTGAGATAATGGAAGGATAATCGTCAAGGATACTCACATGACCTCCGTCATCGAACTCTACGAACAGCTATCCAGCGCCCCGGATGATAAGACGCGCGCTCGCCTGATCGCCGAGGCCTTCGAACAAATGGAACAACGCTACCCTGAGGTGACCGACCTGGCCACGGGAGCGGCACTGCGTGAAACAGAGTTGCGGCTGCAGAAGGAAATAGAGCAACTTCGAGGCGAGGTCAAGAAAGACATTGAGCAGCTCAGGGGGGACATGCAGAAAGACATTGAGCAGCTCAGGGGGGACATGCAGAAAGACATTGAGCAGCTCAGGGGGGACATGCAGAAAGACATTGAGCAGCTCAGGGGGGAGGTGAAAAAGGACGTCGCCGAAGTTCGGGGCGATATCGCCCAAAGCAAGATTGAAACCATCAAATGGACGGTGGCCTGGACCGGAGGCTTACTGCTGGCTCAGGCGACACTCATCCTGGGAGGCCTGCGCTACCTACTGGGATGACATGGCGGCGTGGTGCGTAGTCTCGGCCCGCAGTTGCTCGATCTCTTTCTGAAGATCCCCTCGCATCCACCCGCAACAGCGATTCTCGGAGATGGTTCTTGAACAATGCTATCATTGGTTCATGTTGTCCCAACGAGCTTCGATAAGAAAGGATATTCATGCGACCGTCTGCTGCGCTTGATATGAAGCGAGACGCAGTGCGTCAGGTAGTCGGTCGCTTCCGCACCGCGAACCCGCGCATCTTCGGTTCCGTGCTGCATGGCACCGACCGGGATGGCAGCGACCTTGATCTACTGGTTGACGCGCTGCCTGGTGCAACGCTGTTGGACTTGGGTGATTTGGAAGAAGAGCTCAAAACACTGCTCGGCGTGGACGTCGATCTGCTTACACCTGGCGACCTGCCGCCGAAGTTCCGGGTCAAGGTGCTTGCGGAGGCTCAACCGGTATGAGTGAAAATCGGCTACCCGACTACCTTGACCACATACAGCAGGCCGCAGCCGAAAGATAGGTGGGAGCGGCCCTCGGCCGCGAAAAGCGGAGGGCACTGATATCGGGCGATACCTCAGCCGCCGAAGTTTACCTGGGGAGCGGCAGGATCAATGATTGCCCAGGAGTGCCTCCAGGCTCTCAGCAGACAGGATCTTGACGACCCACTCATCCAACTGCTCATCGCTGGCCTGGCTCAGGCGCTCATCGGCCCAGGTAGGCAGTTCTCCAAACTTCAAGGCAATCAGCTTACGCAGGGTATCCGCAACACCCAGGTTGTGGCCCTGCTCAAGTCCTTTCTCCATCCCCTGTTCAAGTCCCTTCTCCATCCCCAACCGCTCAGCCGTATTGATGTAAGGCATACGCTTTTCCTCCTCAATGGCATAGACCACTTCCAGAAAACCCCGTTCCAGTCCCCTGGGCAGCTGGATCATCCAGTCGATGATATGAAACAGCCGCTGAATCTCAGCCCGACTGTAACCCCGCTCATAAAGCAGACGAATCAGGCCCACCTTGGCCCGCTGACGCTCCTCTCCATTATCCAGCCGCTTGGCCTTGATCTGCGCCATCACCACCAAGGCGAAGACATTCTCGCTGACCTCCAGGTCCGCCCAGCGTGCCTCCCAGTCGATCAACTTGGTCATGGGAAACGCAAAGCTCAGCTCACACCCCCAGCGGGCATACCGGAAGCGCTTCGGTCGAAACCCCGGGCTGGTGTCTGCCAGCACCGCCAGGCTCACCACATCCACCCCATACCGGTCCCGCAAGCGGTACTGGTAAGTATACATCCGCTGTGCAAACCCATCCTCCGGCTCACCCTGAACCTCCACATGAACCAGCACCCAGGTCTCGCCCCCATCCCGGGCATACACCTTGATCAGCTTGTCCGCGTGGCGCCGGCCACTGCTGGCGTCTGCCGTGATCTGCTGCAACTCCTTGTCCATGGGGCTGTACCCCCGCGACCAATCCACCTCCTCGTGGATGGCGGGGAACAGCAACTGCACGAACTCCTCGAAGTAGGATTCCAGGGCATCCTTCCAGGGGCTGTCGTGATCTGTACGCCGGGCGCTGTCTTGGTCAGTCATGGTCACTCCTTTGACGATGCATCATTCTCTACCAAAGCCACCGACGATGGAATGGCAACAAGATAGGTGGGAGCGGCCCTCGGCCGCGAAAAGCGGAGGGCACTGATATCGTTTCCCCTGGCAGGCTACTGCGAGCCCAATCGTCACGATGCTGCCAAAAGGTCCTGCCCAAACATATCCCGAGCCGTCCTGATACCCCGCATATACCGACACTGCCTTCGCGCCGCCAGATCCACCAGACTCGCCGGTGCCCCGATGGCCGATCCAAAGGAATGGAACAGATCGAACGCGTGCGCGATAAAGGTCTCAGTCCCCATTCCCAAGCGCTGCAGCAGCTTTGGCGTGCCTTCCGGTATACGTCCCCGCTTACTGGGGTGAACGCAGCGGCCCAGGGTCTGCGTCAGTTCCACATAATCCGGCCATGAGAAGGGGATGCCCGCCTCGAATCGACCCGTGCCGTCAAAAGGCATTAGCGGAGCCGGCTGCAACGACCGCAGCACACGCTCCTCGCGCAGGACCTCACTATTGAAGATGCCACTGATGATGGCCGGGTCTGTGGGGGCGTCTGTGTTGGTTTTGTGAAGGAGGGGAGGGCGGTCATCCTCGCGCTCGGGCAATGCCTCACCCACCTGGGTGGCCGTGGCCTCTTCCTGAGGTTGGCTCAATCTTCGAGCGATGGAGGTGTGCGTGCTGTCCTCCAGGCCCTCACACACCCCCGCCCGAATCGGATTCAGATCCACATAACTCATGGCCGCCAGCAACGCCTGTTCGTCCAGCAGCGCCTGACTCTTGAAGCGACCCTCCCAGAACCGCCCCCGAACCTTGTCTTCCGCATTGGCGCGGCGGGCAATGGACTCGTTCAAGACCCGCATGAACCAGGAAAGATCATGCAACCGGCCGCGGTACTCATCGGCATATTCCTCGGCACGCGCCAC
>NZ_FOAA01000003.1 GCF_900109495.1 Ectothiorhodospira marina
CCGTTGGAGAGCGCGCATTATAGGCCACTGAAAAATACCGTCAACACCCTGAATTCACTTTTTTGAAACTATTTTGAAATGCCTAAGAAAAACAATACATTGGAAAGAACAGATACCACCGGGTGCCCCTCCACCCCTCATCCCCGGCCCTTCTCCCCCAAGGGGAGAAGGGAGAAAACCCATCCCACCGCAGGATAGATAGGCGCCTCGAGCCCCTCTCCCCTCGAGGGAGAAAACCCATCCCACCGCAGGATAGATAGGCGCCTCGAGCCCCTCTCCCTTCGAGGGAGAAAACTCATCCCACCGCAGGATAGATAGGCGCCTCGAGCCCCTCTCCCCTCGGGGGAGAGGGGTTGGGGTGAGGGGGATGAAGCGAACAGAGCAGGTTGTGACCAAAGGAACACATCCAGACTCAGAACAGGCGTGCCAGGTAGGGCATCAGGAACAGCAACCCGAACCCGGCAAACAGGCGCCCCGTCTGCTGGGGCAACTGCGAGCGGTCCGCACCGGGTTGCCAGGCGGCGCGCAGGGGCGGCCAGGCCAGGGGCAGCGAGAGCGCCAGGTGCCAGACCCAGGGCAACAGCTCGCCCCACCACAGCAGCAGACTGCCCGCATACACCGCACCGAGCATCAGCCCGAATAATTGCCGTGCCCGCCATTCGCCAATCCGCACGGTCAGGGTGCGCAGACCATGGCGTTCGTCCTCCGCATGATCGCGCAGCTCGTTACCCAACAGCACCAGCGACGTCAGCAGGCTAAAAGGAATACTGATCAGCAGCACCTCCACCGTCAGAGGGGCACCCATGGCCACGGCCGAGCCACCCACCAGGAGCACCCCCATCAGCCAGAACACCAGGACCACGCCCAATCCCCGGCGCTTATAGTGCACGGGCTCACCTGAATAGAAATAGGCTCCCAGCAGACCAATGACAATCAAGACCAGTAAGGGCCACCCCTGGACCCAGACAAGCCCCAGACCAATCAGGAATGCGAGCCCCAGAAACACCATCCCCCAACGAAAATTGCGGCGGATCGCATCAATGACCGCCTGTAGTTGCGCGCGTCGCGCCCCTTCTGCCTGCTGCACCTGCTCCTCCAGGAGCGGCAGATCCGCGTGATCATTGATCAGGTTCACCGCCGCCTGCAGCAGCACACCCGCCCCCACGATGAGCAGCGCCAACCATACCGAGCCATGCCCCTCGTGGAGTGCCAGGACCGTACCCAACCCACAGGCGGCGATCGCCACGCTGAAGGTGAAGGGCCGCGTGGCGCGAATGAATCCATAGGCGCTCACTGGCTTCATGCTGCCCCCCCTCGACCTTCCGAACCGATTCCCTCTATCACCGCACCCATCCCCACCTTCAACAGATCCGCTGCATTCCCCTGGGGCACAGCCACTTCCACCAACCCCATGGAGTTGGCGTACCAGAACGGCTCGCCTGGAACGGCCTCACCAAACACACGACGATGAGCAATGCTCCACCCCCCCAGGTTCAGCACACTTTCTGACGGCACAGCCTGGGCCGGCAGCCCGGTGACCAGATTTCCGTAGACATCCACGTAAATAACCTCCGACAGTTCCGCTGGCCAATCCGCGCCGCACAGCCTTTCAGGCGTAACGCACTCCGAGGCCACCGCCTCCCCCTTCGCCAGCGCCGCAGCCACCGGCGCAAACAAATCCCGACCATGGAAGCTGTTTGAGAGTTGTGGCGGCCGCCACAGGATGCGATGAACCTGAGCATCCGGGTCATCCCGGGTAACCGCCGCCAACAGGCCGTTATCCGGTCCCACAAAGATCCGCCCATGTGCATGCACCCAGATCGGGTCACGCGCCGTACCCACACCAGGATCCACCACACACACAAGGACAGACCCCGGAGCAAAAGGCGTTACAAGGGATTTGAGCAAACACCCGGCCGCGCGAGGATTGAAAGCCGGCGCATCCGCTTGCAGATGCACCACCGGAACCCCAGGCGCCAGTTGCCGAAGCACGGCCTCCAATTGGCCTGTATAGGGACCGGTCAAACCAAAATCGGTATATGTGACGAGCATGTGTCTCCCGCAGTTTGTTCAATCGGACCAATATAGGCACCGACATCAACATCCAGCAAGCCGACACCTCGATGAGCCACCACCAACGCAAAAAGCCGGCACAAGGCCGGCTTTTTGCGTTCCCCGCCCCAGAGGACGGTTCAAACTGTCACTGCGGTCAGGCTGTGGCTTCGCTGGCCTCGTCCGAGTCCGGACGATCCACCAATTCCACGAAGGCCATCGGTGCGTTATCACCCTTGCGGAAGCCGCACTTCAGAATACGCAGGTAACCGCCTGGGCGAGACTGATAGCGAGGACCCAACTCATTGAACAGCTTGCCCACCACCTCATCGTCCCGCAACCTGGAGAATGCCAGGCGCCGGGTGTGCACACTGTCTTCCTTCGCCATCGTGATCAGCGGCTCCGCCACGCGACGGAGTTCCTTGGCCTTGGGCAAGGTTGTCTTGATCGCCTCATGACGGAACAAAGACAGGGCGAGGGATTGCATCAGCGCCTTGCGATGCGAACTATTGCGGTTGAGTTGCCTACCGGAGCTGCGGTGACGCATGGCTTAATTATCCTTCCAGTCAGATTCTGTGCACCCGGCCTGTTCAGCCGGTGCTCTTTTTCTCGTGCTCTTTCAGACCGGCCGGTGGCCAGTTCTCCAGGCGCATCCCCATGGACAGGCCATGTGATGCGAGCACGTCTTTGATCTCAGTCAGCGACTTCTTGCCCAGGTTCGGCGTCTTCAAGAGCTCCACCTCAGTGCGCTGAATCAGGTCGCCGATGTAATAAATGTTCTCCGCCTTCAGACAATTGGCCGAACGCACCGTCAATTCCAGGTCATCCACCGGGCGCAACAGGATGGGATCAATATCCATCGGCTTGCTTTCCTGGGAGATACTTTCATCGCCCCGAAGCTCCACAAAGGCCATCAACTGACTTTGCAGGATAGTTGCCGCTTCGCGGATGGCATCATCCGGATCCACGGTACCATTGGTCTCCAGTTCAATCACCAGGCGGTCCATGTCAGTGCGCTGTTCCACGCGGGCGCTTTCCACCTTGTAAGCCACCCGACGGATCGGACTGAAGCTGGCATCCAGCAACAAACGGCCAATCGAGCCATCCTCACCCTCCGCCGAACGGCGGGTGCTCACCGGCTGATAGCCGCGACCCTGGCCGACCTTCAACGTCATGTTGAGCTCGCCACTCTTGGTGAGGTGCGCGATCACGTGCTCTGGATTGACGATTTCCACGTCATGATCCAGCGTGATATCACCCGCCGTCACGGTGCCCGGGCCTTTCTTCCGCAGAGTCAGCGTCGCTTCCTCGCGGTTGTGCATGCGCAGTGCCACACCCTTCAGGTTCAGCAGCACATCCACCACATCTTCCTGAACACCTTCCATCGTGGTGTACTCGTGGAGCACACCCTCGATTTCCGCCTCCAGAATGGCCGACCCCGGAATCGAGGACAGCAGGATTCGGCGCAGGGCATTACCCAGCGTATGACCGAAACCACGCTCAAGCGGCTCCAGGACAACCTTCGAAAGTCTTTCGGAGACAGCCTGGACCTCGATATGACGAGGCTTGAGGAGTTCGTTGACCTTGGTCTGCATCAAAGACCTCGTAACTGATTACTTGGAGTAGAGCTCGACCACCAGGGATTCATTGATATCCGCCGGTAAATCGGTACGCTCGGGAACGCTCTTGAACACGCCTTCCATCTTTTTGGTGTCCACATCGACCCATTCGGGAAATCCGTACTGCTCCGCCAGGGCCAGAGAATCCTGGATACGCACCTGCTTGCGGGCCTTTTCCCGGATGGAAACCACATCCGTGGCCTTCACCTGATAAGAAGCGATATTCACCGTCTGACCGTTGACGAGCACCGCCTTGTGGCTGACCAACTGGCGCGCTTCGGAACGCGTCGTGCCAAAGCCCATGCGGTACACCACATTATCCAGGCGGCATTCCAGCAGCTTCAGCAGGTTGTCACCCGTGGAGCCTTTCAGTCGGCTGGCGGCCTTGTAGTAATTTCTGAACTGCTTTTCCAGTACGCCGTAGATACGACGCAGCTTCTGCTTTTCGCGCAGCTGCACACCATAGTCGGACAGACGGGTGCGACGGTCGCCGTGCTGACCGGGTGGCTTATCGAGCTTGCACTTGCTGTCCAGCGCGCGGGCGCGACTTTTCAGGGAAAGGTCTGCACCTTCCCGGCGGCTAAGCTTACACTTCGGGCCAATATAACGAGCCATGGGGTTCCTCCAGTCTAGACGCGCCGCTTCTTGGGCGGACGGCAGCCATTGTGCGGAATCGGCGTGATATCGCTGATGTTCGTGATCTTGTAGCCCACGTTATTCAACGCACGCACCGCCGATTCGCGACCGGGGCCGGGACCCTTGACCAGCACTTCAAGATTCTTCAAACCATATTCCTGAGCTGCGGTACCGGCACGCTCAGCTGCCACCTGCGCAGCAAACGGCGTGCTCTTCCGGGAACCACGGAACCCGGAGCCACCGGCCGTTGCCCAGGACAGGGTGTTGCCCTGACGGTCAGTGATGGTCACGATCGTGTTGTTGAAGGACGCATAAACATGCGCCACTCCATCGGAGACGGACTTCTTGACCTTCTTACGGGTCCGCGTGGAGGCCTGTGCCATACCTGTTTCCTGTAATCCTGAATATTACTTGCGGATGGGACGACGCGGGCCCTTACGGGTGCGCGCGTTCGTGCGGGTGCGCTGGCCGCGCAGCGGAAGACCGCGGCGGTGACGCAAACCCCGGTAGCAACCCAGATCCATCAAACGCTTGATGTTCATGGAGGTCTCGCGGCGAAGGTCACCTTCTACACTCAAGCGACCGACTTCGGCGCGAATCTTTTCCACCTCTTCTTCAGAGAGGTCACGGATCTTCTGCTCCGGCCGAATCCCCGCCGCCCCGCAAATCATCTTGGCACGGGTGTTACCAATGCCATAGATTGCCTGCAGTGCAATCACCGCATGTTTGTGGTCGGGAATATTGACACCTGCTACACGAGCCATCCAGCTATCTCCAAGAACCGGCAGAAAAGCCGGCTATTCTAACCAGTGAACGCTGCCAAAGCAATGCTTAACCCTGACGCTGTTTATGACGCGGATCCGAACAGATCACGCGAACGACGCCATTTCGACGGATAATCTTGCAGTTACGGCAGATCTTCTTTACAGACGCACGTACTTTCATGTTTCTTTCCTCTCACTGGGCCTGCCAGCCTGCTAGCGCAGCATGCCCGACTTGCCGTAGCCCTTAAGGTTGGCTTTGCGCATCAGTCCCTCGTACTGATGAGACACCAGGTGCGCCTGAAGTTGTGCCATGAAGTCCATCACCACGATCACGATAATCAGCAACGAGGCCCCGCCAAAGTAAAACGGCACGTTCCAGTACAGAATCAGGAACTCGGGCATCAGGCACACGGCCGTGATGTAGATCGCACCCACCGCAGTCAGACGGGTCATGACGCTATCGATGTACTTTTCGGTCTGCACCCCGGGACGAATCCCGGGAATGAACGCGCCGGACTTCTTCAGGTTTTCTGCTGTCTCCCGGGCGTTGAACACCAGCGCCGTGTAGAAGAAGCAGAAGAAGATGATGGCCGCACCATAGAACATTACATAGAGCGGCTCACCCGGACCCAGCGCCGACGACAGGTCGCGCAACCAGGTCACCCCTTCCGCCTGTCCAAACCAGGTTCCCAGCGTTGCCGGGAACAGGATGATACTGGACGCGAAGATCGCCGGGATCACGCCTGCCATGTTCAGCTTGAGGGGCAGATGACTGCTCTGCCCGCCGTAGACCTTGCGGCCCACCTGGCGCTTGGCATAGTTCACGGTGATCCGGCGCTGACCGCGCTCGATGAACACAATGAAACCAATGACCGCCAGGGCCATGAACACCAGCAGCATCACGAACGCCGGGGACAACTCACCCGTGCTCGCCAGCTCCAGCGTGCCACCAAAGGCACCCGGCAGACCCGCCACGATACCGGCGAAGATGATCACCGAGATACCGTTGCCGATGCCCCGCTCCGTGACCTGTTCGCCCAGCCACATCAGAAACACCGTGCCGGTCACCAACGTCACCACCGTGGTGAACATGAAACCCAGACCCGGGGTCAACGCCACCGTGGAGTCCCCCATGGTCTGTTGATTCAGGGCGATGCTGATACCAATACTCTGAATCAAGGCCAGGAACACGGTACCGTAACGGGTGTACTGAGTGATCTTGCGCCGACCCGGCTCACCTTCCTTCTTGATTTGCTGCAGCGCTGGCACCGTGGCCGACATCAACTGCATGATGATGGACGCCGAGATATACGGCATCACACCCAGTGCAAACATGCTCAGCCGCTCCAGGGCGCCCCCGGAGAACATGTTGAACATGTCCAGGATCGTCCCGGACTGGGCATCATAAAACTGCTCCAACGCCACCGGGTCGATCCCCGGCACGGGAATGAATGTCCCGATCCGGTAGACGACCAAAGCCATCAAAACGAATAGCAGACGCTGGCGAAGTTCAGTGAACTTCCCCATACCGCCCAGTGAAACGCCCCCAGTTGGATTGGATGCAGCCACTTATTCCTCGATCTGCCCGCCTGCCGCTTCAATCGCGGCACGGGCGCCCTTGGTTACAGCCACGCCCTTCAGGGTCACCGCCTGTTCCAGGGATCCGGAAGCGATCACCTTGGCAGACTTGGCCTGAACGGGCACCACACCCTTCGCCTTCAGAGCAGCCAGGTCGATCACGCCATCAAAGCCGACCAGCTCGTGCAAACGGATCTCGGCGCAATCGCCAGCCGTCCGCGAACGGAATCCAACCTTGGGCAGACGACGCTGCAAGGGCATCTGACCGCCCTCGAAGCCCACCTTCTGGTAGCCTCCGGAACGGGACTTCTGACCCTTGTGACCACGACCGGCAGTCTTGCCGAGGCCGGAGCCGATACCACGACCCACACGGCGTGCCGGCATGCGGCTGCCATCGGCCGGGCTCAGATTATTCAGTTTCATCTCAAGCCTCCTCAACCTTCAGGAGATAGGACACTTTATTGATCATGCCCCGATTCTCCGGCGTGTCCTTGACAACCACCGGATTGTGGATCCGCCGGATCCCCAGGCCACGCAGGCAGGCGGCATGCTTCTTCAAGCGGCCGTGCTTGCTGCGCACCAGCGTTACTTTAAGTTCGCCAGCCATGTCTTACCCCGTGATCTCGTCCAGTTGCTTGCCACGCTTGGCGGCGATCAGCTCCGGATCATGCAGCGACGTCAGCCCATTGAGGGTCGCGCGCACCACGTTACTGGAGTTCCGCGAACCAATGCACTTGGCCAGCACGTTCTTCACGCCCGCCACTTCAAAGACCGCGCGCATGGCGCCGCCGGCAATGATACCCGTACCGTCAGAGGCCGGCTGCATGAACACCTTGGCCGCCCCATGACGGGCAGTGGTGGAATAATGCAGCGTGCCGTCCTTCAAGGGGACCTTACGCATGTTCTTGCGGGCAGACTCCATCGCCTTCTGGATGGCCAGAGGCACTTCGCGGGCCTTGCCGTAGCCAAAACCGACCTTCCCGTTACCGTCACCCACGACGGTGAGCGCCGTGAAACGGAACTGCCTACCGCCCTTGACCACCTTGGCCACGCGGTTCACGGAGATGAGCTTCTCCTGAAGGCCGTCGTTGTCGCTCGCGTTCACACTTGCCATTGAATCACCCTTGTCAGAATTCCAGGCCGCCCTCACGGGCGGCGTCGGCCAGCGCCTTCACGCGGCCGTGGTACTTGAACCCGGAACGGTCGAAGGCCACTTTCTTGATGCCCTTGGCCGAGGCCCGCTCGGCAATCAGGCGGCCCACCGCCATGGCGGCTTCCACATTGCCGGTCGCCTTCAGATCACCGCGTACACTGGCTTCCACCGTGGAAGCACAAGCGACCACTTCGGAACCCGTCGGGGCAATGATCTGCGCATAGACGTGGCGCGGCGTGCGGTGAATACACAACCGGTGTGCACCCAGTTCACGGATCTTGTGCCGGGCACGGTTCGCGCGCCGGAGTCGAGCTGCTTTCTTATCCATCGTGGTCACCTTGCCTTATTTCTTCTTGGCTTCCTTGCGAATGATCTGCTCATTCGCATACCGGACACCCTTACCCTTGTAAGGCTCCGGCGGGCGGAAGCTCCTGATCTCGGCAGCCACCTGGCCGACCTGCTGCTTGTCGATGCCCTTGACCACGACTTCGGTCTGGCTGGGGGTCTCGATGGTGATGCCCTCGGGCACCGGGTACTCCACCGGATGAGACAGCCCCAGCGTCAGGTTCAGCGTCTTGCCCTGTGCCTGAGCGCGATAACCCACGCCCACCAGTTCCAGCTTTCTCTCGAAGCCAGCGCTGACGCCCGTGACCATATTATTGATCAGCGCGCGGATCGTACCGGCCATGGCCCAATGCTTCTCGTTGCCGTTGGCCGGATTCAGGCGCACCACGCCTTCATCTTGGGAGACCTCGACGTTCGGGTTCATCGGGAACTCCATCGCTCCCTTCGGCCCTTTGACGGAGATCATCTCGTTGTTAATCATCACATCCACGCCCTTGGGGAGCGTGATGGGGTTTTTCGCTACTCGGGACATGGCTTCTATCCGATTAGGAGACGACGCAAAGTACTTCGCCGCCCTGACCCTGGGCACGTGCCTGACGCTCGGTCATCACACCACCGGAGGTGGAGATCACCGCAACACCAAGGCCACCGATCACAGTCGGCAAGTCATCCTTGGAGCGATAGATACGCAGGCCCGGACGGCTCACCCGCTTGATCGTCTCGATCACGGGCTTGCCTTGGAAGTACTTCAGTTTCACCGTCATGACGGGTTTCTTTTCCTGCTCGTCGACGACCACATCGGCCACGTAGCCCTCGTCCTTCAGGACGCGGGCAATCGCCACCTTCAGCTTGGAGGCCGGCAGGGTAATTTCAGTCTTGGCAGCGCGCTGGCCGTTGCGAATGCGGGTCAGCAGGTCTGCCACGGGATCGGTCATGCTCATTTCGGTCTTTCCCTCTTACCAGCTCGACTTGACCAGACCGGGCACATCGCCCCGCATGGCCGCTTCGCGCAGCTTGTTCCGCGCCAGGCCAAATTTCCGATAGTAACCGTGAGGACGACCGGTCAGACGGCAGCGATTACGCTGGCGTGCCGGGCTGGAATCACGGGGCAGCTTCTGCAGCTTGACCACCGCCTCCATACGGGCTTCCGGGCTCGTCTCCGGGCTACTGATGAGCGCCTTGAGCTCGGCCCGCCGTTCGGCATACTGCTTCACCAGCTGGGCGCGCTTCTTTTCACGCATCATCATGGAAATCTTGGCCATGTCTAAAAACCTCTCAATTCTTGAACGGGAAGTTGAACGCCTGCAGCAGCGCCCGACCTTCCTCATCAGTCTTGGCCGTGGTGGTGATGGTGATGTCCATCCCACGCAGCGCGTCGATTTTGTCGTAATCGACTTCCGGGAAGATGATCTGCTCGCGCACGCCCATATTGTAATTGCCACGACCGTCAAAGGACTTGGCATTCAGACCACGGAAGTCACGCACCCGCGGCAGGGCCACATTCACCAGGCGGTCCAGGAACTCATACATCTGTTCCCGGCGCAGGGTCACCTTGCAGCCGATCGGGTAGCCATCACGGATCTTGAATCCCGCGATGGACTTGCGTGCCTTGGTCACCACCGGCTTCTGACCGGAGACCGCAGCCATATCACCGACCGCATGTTCAATGACTTTCTTGTCCGCCACAGCCTCGCCCAGACCCATGTTCAGGGTGATCTTCGTGATCTTCGGGACTTCCATGACATTGCCGTACTCGAAGCGCTCCATGAGCTGCTTGACTACGGTCTCCTGGTAAAATTCTTTCAACCTGGCCATCGTATTCACCTTAAGACGCGTCAACGACTTCGTTGTTGGACTTGTAATACCGCACCTTGCGGCCGTCCTCGAGCGTCCGGAAGCCCACGCGATCACCCTTGCCGCTTGCGGGGTTAAACAGCATGACATTGGAAACATCCAGGGGCATCTCTTTATCGATGATGCCGCCCTGCACCCCGTTATGGGGGTTGGGCTTTTGGTGCTTCTTCACCATGTTCAGGTTCTGGACCAGGACCCGCTTGTCGTCGATCACCTTCAATACGGTACCGCGGCGGCCCTTGTCCTTGCCGGCGATGACCACTACATCATCACCCTGTCGAATTCTGCGCATCGTCTTCTACCTCAGCCTTTCGCGTTACAGTACTTCCGGCGCCAGGGAAATGATCTTCATGAACCGCTCACCGCGCAGCTCGCGAGTCACGGGCCCAAAAATACGGGTGCCAATGGGCTGCAGCTGGTTATTGAGCAGAACGGCTGCGTTACGGTCAAAGCGGATCACCGAGCCATCAGGACGACGGACGCCCTTGGCGGTTCTCACGACCACCGCGTTGTAAACCTCGCCCTTTTTGACCTTGCCGCGGGGGATCGCGTCCTTGACGCTCACCTTGACAATGTCACCCACGGCAGCGTAGCGCCGGTGCGAGCCGCCGAGAACCTTGATGCACTGGACCCGGCGCGCCCCGCTGTTGTCCGCTGCATCCAAAACCGTCTGCATCTGAATCATGATCTGATCTCACTTCGTATCGGTGGTGGCCGTCAACGGCCTCACTCAGGCGCGCGCTCGACAACCTTCAGCAGGCGGAACGTCTTCGTCCGGGACATGGGACGGCACTCCTTTACCAGGACCGTATCACCCATCCGGGAGTCGTTGCCTTCGTCATGGACGTGCAGCTTGGTGGAGCGGCGCATGTACTTGCCATACAGTGGATGACGCACACGGCGCTCGATGAGCACGGTGCGGGTCTTGTCCATCTTGTCACTGATGACACGGCCAGTGACCGCACGTTGTTCTTTGACTTCTTGTTCGCTCATGACTTTACTCGCCTGCTCTCGAACGCTCGTTCAGCACGGTCTTGATGCGGGCAACGTCCTTGCGGATCTTGCCGAAGCGGTCTGGGCGGGGCGGTTGGCCCGTGCCCTTTTGCATCCGCATCTTGAACTGCTCGCGGTACAGCTCCAGCAGCTCACCACGCAGTTCTTCGGTGTTCTGCTCACGCACTTCGCTCGCCTTCATCACATCACCTGCCGTGTCACAAATGCCGTCTTGATGGGCAGCTTGGCAGCGGCCAGGCGGAATGCCTCGCGGGCCACTTCTTCGCTCACGCCTTCCATCTCATAGAGCACGCGACCGGGCTGAATCTTGCATACCCAGTATTCCACGTTGCCCTTACCCTTACCCATACGTACTTCGACGGGCTTTTTGGTGACGGGCACATCCGGGAACACACGGATCCAGATCTTGCCGCCACGTTTGATATGCCGGTTCATCGCACGACGTGCAGCCTCGATCTGACGCGCCGTAATACGACCGCGATCGACGGACTGCAGGGCGAACTCGCCGAAACTGACCTTTCCACCGGAAATGGCCAGACCGCGGTTCCTGCCCTTGAACTGCTTCCGGAATTTCGTTCTCTTGGGCTGCAGCATCACTCAAACTCCTCAGTTAACCGCGGCCTTGCCTTCCTGGGCAGCGTCCGTCTTTTTCTCGAAGTCGAACACCTCACCCTTGAACACCCAGACCTTCACACCGATGATGCCGTACGTGGTCCGAGCTTCGGCAAACCCATAATCAATTTCCGCGCGCAGGGTATGCAGCGGCACACGGCCTTCGCGATACCACTCGCTGCGGGCGATCTCGGCGCCATTCAGGCGGCCGGAGACATGCACCTTCACACCCTGGGCACCCAGACGCATCGCGTTACCGACCGCGCGCTTCATGGCGCGGCGGAACATGATACGGCGCTCCAGCTGTTGCGCGATCCCTTCGGCCACGAGCTGTGCATCGGTCTCGGGCTTGCGGATTTCTTCAATGTTGATCTTCACGGCCTGCGGAGGAAGACCCAGGCGGCCGGCAACCTCGCGGCGCAGCGCCTCAATATCTTCACCCTTCTTGCCGATGACGATCCCCGGACGTGCCGTGTGAATCGTGATGAACGCCTGGCGCGCGGGCCGGGCGATCTCGATGCGGCTGACGGAGGCCTGGGACAGCTTCTTCTTCAGAAACTTACGGATTTCCAGATCACTGTGCAGGTTGTCGGCATAATCCCGACCATCTGCGTACCAGGTGGATGCCCAGTCCGCGGACACCCCCAGACGGAAACCGATCGGATTGACTTTCTGACCCATCTCAGACCCCTACCTTACTCGGCGCTGACGGCGACGGTAATGTGACTTGTACGTTTGTTGATCCGGTTTGCCCGGCCCTTGGCCCGCGCCTGGATGCGCTTGAGCACCGGACCCTGGTCCACACAGATGCGTGACACACGCAACTCATCCACATCCGCGCCATCATTGTGCTCGGCGTTGGCAATGGCCGACTCAAGGATCTTGCGCACCAACTGAGCGGACTTCTTCGGGCTGAAGGACAGGACCTGCAGCGCCCGCTCAACGGGCAGCCCACGGACCTGATCCGCCACCAGCCGACATTTTTGCGGCGATATGCGAGCGAATCGCAATACTGCGACGGTTTCCATCATCAACCCCTTACCTTGCCTTCTTGTCAGCCACGTGGCCCTTGAAGGTGCGCGTTGCCGCGAACTCCCCGAGCTTGTGACCCACCATGTTTTCGTTGATCAGCACCGGCACATGCTGCCGCCCGTTATGGACGGCCAACGTCAACCCCACCATCTGCGGAATCACCATGGACCGACGGGACCAGGTCTTGATGGGACGCCTGTCGTTGGCAGCAGAAGCTGCCTCCACTTTCTTGAACAGATGATGGTCGACAAAAGGACCTTTCTTCAGCGAACGCGGCACTGATCTATCCCCTCAACTCTTACTTCGCTTTCCGACGGCGCACAATCATGCTATCCGTCCGCTTATTCTTTCGGGTTTTGTAACCCTTGGTCGGAATACCCCATGGGGTCACCGGGTGCTGGCCGAAGTTCCGACCCTCACCACCACCATGCGGGTGGTCCACCGGGTTCATCGCCGTGCCCCGCACCGTAGGACGAATCCCCAGCCAGCGGCGGGCGCCAGCCTTGCCGAACTTGCGCAGGCTGTGTTCCGAATTACTGACTTCGCCGATGGTGGCGCGGCAATCCGAATGCACCTTACGCATTTCGCCAGAGCGCAGCCGCAGCGTGACATACTGACCTTCACGGGCGACCAACTGCACGGAGGCCCCGGCACTACGAGCGAGCTGCGCTCCCTTCCCGGCGCGCATCTCGATGCAGTGAATCACGGTACCCAGCGGGATGTTCCGAAGGGGCAGGCAATTGCCGGCACGAATCGGGGCATGCACACCGGAGACCACCGGGTCGCCGGCCTTCACGCCACGAGGCGCGATAATATACCGACGTTCACCGTCCGCGTACAGCACCAATGCAAGATGCGCACTGCGGTTCGGGTCATATTCCAGCCGCTCAACCTTGCCCGGGACATCATCCTTGTTACGCTTGAAGTCCACGATGCGATAGCGCTGCTTGTGACCGCCACCCACGTGGCGCGTCGTGATGCGCCCCTGGTTGTTGCGGCCACCGGTGCGGCTCTTCTTCTCCAACAGCGGCCCGTACGGCTCGCCCTTGTGAAGATCGGGGGTCACACCCCGGACCACAAAACGGCGGCCCGCGGAAGTGGGTTTCGATTTGACGATCGCCATTTCGCGTTACCTTTCCGATTACTCGTTGCCGGCCAATTCAATATCGTAACCCGGCTCGAGGGTCACGTAGGCCTTTCTCCAATGATTGCGGCGACCCTGGGATCGGCCCAACCGCTTACGCTTACCCTGCTGGTTCAGCACACGCACCGAGGAAACCTTCACTTCGAAGAGTTTTTCCACGGCCTGGCGAACTTCATCACGGGTTGCGTCGACAGCCACCTTGAACACGTGCTGGTTCGCGGCATCAGCAAGCATGGTGCCTTTTTCCGACACATGCGGCCCCACGATCACCTTCAGCATTCTTTCTTCGTTCATGACAGCCACCCTTCAACATGCTTGAGCGCGGACACAGTGATCAGCACCTTCTCGGCACCCACCAGACTCACGGGATTGATTTCCGCAACGTCCAGGACATCCACCTTCGGCAGATTCCGCGCCGACAGGTAAAGATTGGCGTCCGCCTCGGTTGCCACGATCAACGCCGACTCCAGGCCCAACTCGGACAGCTTGGCGATCAGCGCCTTGGTGCGGGGCTCACCCACCTTGAAATCTTCAACCACCACCAGGCGCTCCTGGCGGACCAATTCGGAGAAGATGCTGGCCATGGCGGCGCGATACATCTTCCGATTCAGCTTCTGCGCATAGCTGCGCGGCGAAGCCGCAAAGATCTTGCCGCCCCCACGCCACAGCGGGCTGCGAATGGTACCGGCACGAGCACGACCCGTACCCTTCTGCCGCCAGGGCTTGGCACCGCCACCGCGCACCTGGGCGCGGGTCTTCTGCGCCTTGGTGCCCGAGCGGCCGCCAGCCATGTGAGCCACGACCGCCTGGTGCACCAATGTCTCGTTAAAATCACGGGCAAATGCCACGTCGGAGACGTCGACGCCCTGCTGAGTGTCCTGAACCTGAAGCTTCATGAGAGTCAACCCTTCGCCTTGACAGCGGGACGCACCATGACGTCACCACCGGTGGAACCCGGCACCGCGCCACGGATCAGAAGCAGATTCCGCTCGGCATCAACCCGGACAACCTCCAGGTTCTGGATCGTGCAGCGCTCGTTACCCATCTGGCCAGCCATCTTCTTGCCCTTGAACACACGACCAGGCGTCTGGTTCTGACCAATGGAGCCCGGCGCACGGTGAGAGCGGGAGTTACCATGAGTGGCGTCCTGCATACTGAAGTTGTGACGCTTGATCACACCCTGGAAGCCCTTACCCTTACTGGTCCCGGTGACATCCACCATCTGACCTTCGGAGAAGACATCCACCTTCAGCTCAGCGCCCACCTCAACGCCTTCACCCTCACCCTCTTCCAGACGGAATTCCCAGAGACCGCGACCGGCCTCCACACCCGCCTTGGCCAGATGACCGGCCAGGGGCTTACCCACACGACTCGCCTTACGAGAACCCACCGCTACCTGCAGGGCGCGATAACCATCGCGTTCGCCGGCCTTCACCTGGGCGACACGATTCGGCTCCACCTCGATGACAGACACCGGCAGGGACACTCCGTCTTCCGTAAAGACACGAGTCATGCCCACCTTGCGACCGACCAGTCCGATTGCCATGACACTACCTCTGCTTCCACCCCGAGACCCCGGGGCGTCGGAGAAATTATTTCATTCTGAAAGTCACGGCCCGGCACAAGTTACCCTGCACCGGGCCATGGAAAGCCAACTATTATGCCACAGAAACTAGGGCTAGTTAAGCTTTATTTGCACATCCACACCAGCCGCCAGGTCCAGTTTCATCAGGGCGTCCACGGTCTTGTCTGTGGGGTCCATGATATCCATCAGGCGCTTGTGTGTACGGATCTCATACTGGTCCCGCGCGTCCTTGTTGACGTGGGGAGAGATGAGCACCGTGAAGCTTTCCATCTTCGTGGGCAAAGGGATCGGACCCTTCACCCGCGCACCGGTACGCTTCGCGGTTTCCACAATCTCAACGGCCGAGCGATCAATCAAACGATGATCAAAGGCCTTGAGGCGAATACGAATTCTTTGCTTGGCTGCCATGGACGTTTACTCGATGATCTTGGCGACAACGCCGGCGCCGACCGTGCGGCCACCTTCGCGAATTGCAAAACGCAGGCCGTCTTCCATGGCGATCGGCGCAATCAGCGACACCGTCATCTTGACGTTGTCACCCGGCATCACCATCTCGACGCCTTCAGGCAGATCGCAGGAACCGGTCACGTCCGTGGTCCGGAAATAAAACTGCGGACGGTAACCATTGAAGAACGGCGTGTGACGACCCCCTTCATCCTTGGACAGCACATACACTTCAGCTTCAAACTTGGTGTGCGGCGTGATGGAACCGGGCTTGCACAGCACCTGACCACGCTCCACTTCATCACGCTTGGTGCCACGCAGCAGCACACCCACGTTGTCGCCCGCCTGACCCTGATCCAGCAGCTTGCGGAACATCTCAACGCCAGTCACGGTGGTCTTCTTGGTGTCGTGGATACCCACGATCGCCACTTCATCACCCACCTTGCAGATGCCGCGCTCAATACGACCCGTCACCACCGTGCCACGACCGGAAATGGAGAACACGTCCTCCACCGGCATCAGGAAGGCACCATCCACCGCGCGCTCAGGCTCGGGAATGTAGGTGTCCAGGGCTTCAAGCAGCTTGTCGATGGCAGGCACACCAATCTCGGAGGTGTCGCCTTCCAGCGCCTTCAGCGCAGAACCCGTAATGATCGGGGTGTCGTCACCCGGGAATTCGTAGCTGGACAGCAGGTCACGAACCTCCATCTCCACCAGCTCCAGCAACTCCGGATCGTCCACCATGTCGGCCTTGTTCATGAACACCACGATGCACGGCACGCCCACCTGGCGGGCCAGCAGGATGTGCTCACGCGTCTGAGGCATCGGGCCGTCGGCCGCAGACACCACCAGGATGGCACCATCCATCTGCGCCGCACCCGTGATCATGTTCTTCACATAGTCCGCGTGACCGGGGCAATCCACGTGAGCATAGTGACGCACGTCAGACTCGTACTCCACATGCGCCGTCGCGATGGTGATACCACGCGCCCGCTCTTCAGGAGCATTGTCAATCTGGTCGTAAGCACGGGACTCACCACCAAACTTCTTGGCCTGGCACACCGTCAGGGCTGCCGTCAGCGTGGTCTTGCCATGGTCAACGTGACCAATCGTGCCCACATTCACGTGCGGCTTTTTACGCTCGAACTTTTCCTTCGACACCTTTCTACCCCTTCAAAAAATTCAAATCTGGCTGGGCCGCAATGACCCGGGATCAGGACGCCTTCTTGACGACGGCTTCGGCCACGCTGGCGGGCGCTTCCGCGTACTTGCAGAACTCCATCGAGTACACGGCGCGGCCCTGAGTGGCAGAACGCAGATCGGTGGAATAACCGAACATCTCGGCCAGCGGCACCTCGGCACGCACGATCTTGCCGGCCGGGGCATCATCCATGCCCTGCACCAGGCCACGGCGACGGTTCAGGTCGCCCATCACATCGCCCATGTATTCTTCCGGGGTCACCACCTCAACCTTCATGATCGGCTCAAGCAGCACCGGGCTCGCCTTGGCGGCGCCTTCCTTGAAGGCCATGGAGCCGGCAATCTTGAACGCCGACTCGGAGGAGTCCACATCATGGTAAGAGCCGTCGAACAGGGTGACCTTGAAATCCACCAGCGGGAAACCACCCACGACACCGTTCTTACTGGCCTCCTGGATGCCCTTGTCCACGGCAGGGATGTATTCCTTGGGAACCACGCCACCAACGATGGCATTTTCAAACAGGTAACCATCACCGGCCTCACGGGGTTCGATGCGCACCCATACGTGACCATACTGACCGCGGCCACCGGACTGACGCACGAACTTGCCTTCCTGCTCCACCGTCTTGCGGATGGTTTCACGGTAGGCCACCTGCGGCTTGCCGACATTGGCCTCCACCTTGAACTCGCGCTTCATGCGGTCAACGATGATGTCCAGGTGCAGCTCGCCCATCCCGGAGATGATGGTTTGACCGGATTCCTCGTCAGTCCGCACGCGGAAGGACGGATCCTCCTGAGCCAGCTTGCCCAGCGCAACCCCCATCTTTTCCTGGTCGCTCTTGGTCTTGGGCTCCACGGCCACAGAGATCACAGGCTCGGGGAACTCCATGCGCTCCAGCGTGATGACGCTATCCATGGCGCACAGGGTTTCACCGGTGGTGACATCCTTGAGACCCACGGCCGCCGCGATATCGCCGGCGCGCACTTCCTTGATCTCTTCCCGGGAATTGGAGTGCATCTGCACGATACGACCGATACGCTCGCGCTTGCTCTTCACCGGGTTGAACACGGTATCGCCGGATTTGACCACGCCGGAGTACACCCGGAAGAAGGTCAGCGTACCCACGAACGGGTCGGTGGCAATCTTGAAGGCCAGCGCCGCAAAGGGCTCATCGTCCGTGGAATGACGCAGCGCCTCGGTCTCGTTGGCATCATCCAGGTGACCCTTGATGGCCAGCACATCCGTTGGCGACGGCATGTATTCCACAATGGCGTCGAGCATGGCCTGCACGCCCTTGTTCTTGAACGCGGAACCACACAGGGCAGGCACGATCTCGTTGTTCAGGGTGCGCTTGCGCAGGCCCTGCTTGATCTCGTCCGTGCTGAGTTCGCCGTCATTCAGGTACTTCTCCATCAACTCCTCGGAGGACTCGGCAGCCGCCTCCACCAGGTGCTCGCGCCAGGTCTGGCAGTCGTCCTGCATCTCGGCGGGAATGTCCTTCTCCTGGAAGGTCATGCCGTGGTTGTCCGTATCCCAGTAGATGGCCTTCATCTTGACCAGGTCGACAACCCCCTCGAAGCCGTCCTCGGCCCCGATGGGCAACTGCAGCGGCACGGGATTGCCGGCCAGGCGATCCTTGATCTGCTTCACCACACGCAGGAAGTCGGCGCCGGGACGGTCCATCTTATTGACGAACGCCATGCGCGGCACCTGGTACTTGTTGGCCTGACGCCACACCGTCTCGGACTGGGGCTCCACGCCACCCACGGCACAGAACACGGCGCAGGCACCATCCAGCACACGCAGGCTGCGCTCCACCTCAATGGTGAAGTCCACGTGCCCGGGGGTGTCGATGATGTTGATGCGATGCTCAGGAAACTGCTTTTCCATACCCGGCCAGAAGCAGGTGGTCGCCGCGGAGGTGATGGTAATCCCGCGCTCCTGCTCCTGCTCCATCCAGTCCATGGTGGCGGCACCGTCGTGCACCTCACCGAGCTTGTGGGACACACCGGTATAGAACAGAATCCGCTCCGTGGTGGTCGTCTTGCCGGCGTCGATGTGCGCCATGATACCGATGTTACGGTAACGCTCGATGGGGGTTTTGCGTGCCACTGTAAAAATACCTCGAAGAAACTATTGCCTAGGCCGCCGTCTTACCAGCGGTAATGCGAGAAGGCCTTGTTGGCTTCTGCCATGCGGTGCGTGTCTTCACGCTTCTTGACGGCCGAACCCTTGCTGTCGGATGCATCCATCAATTCACCCGCCAGCTTCAGGGCCATGGACTTCTCACCGCGCTTGCGGGAGGCATCCACGATCCAGCGCATGGCCAGGGCGTTCTGACGAACTGCACGAACCTCCACAGGAACCTGGTACGTGGCGCCGCCGACACGGCGGGACTTCACCTCAACACGAGGGCGCACATTCTCAAGCGCCAGATCGAGCACTTCCAGGCCATCGCCTTTCTTGCTTTCAATCTGACTCAGGGCGCCGTACAGAACCCGCTCAGCCACGGACTTCTTGCCATCACGCATCACCGTATTGATGAACTTGGCAAGCAGTTCGCTCTTGTACTTGGGGTCGGGAAGGATATGGCGTTTGGGAGCTTCGGATCTTCTGGACATGGTCTTATCTCAACAGGCCGCTTAGGCCTTCTTGGGACGCTTCGCGCCGTACTTGGAGCGAGCCTGCTTCCGATTTTGCACACCCTGGGTATCCAGGCTGCCGCGAACCGTGTGATAACGCACACCGGGCAAGTCCTTCACACGACCGCCGCGGATCAGCACCACGGAGTGCTCCTGAAGGTTATGGCCTTCACCGCCGATGTAGCTGGACACTTCGTAACCATTGGTCAGGCGCACACGAGCCACCTTACGCAACGCAGAGTTCGGCTTTTTCGGCGTCGTGGTGTACACGCGGGTGCAGACACCACGCTTTTGCGGACAGGCCTCGAGGGCCGGCACACTGCTCTTTTCCGTCGGGCGCTTGCGGGGCTTGCGCACTAACTGGTTAATTGTTGCCATGAAAGCTTTTCTCCTAGCCCAAAAACAACGACAGGCCGGACCCAACCGGCCTGTCGAGGGTGCGATATGTTAGGCAGACTCAAGGCCCCTGTCAAGCAGGGGACTTGAGTCCGTCAAGTGGGTGGTTATTCCTGGGTCGGCTGATCCGTGGAAGACGGCGGGTTTTGATCCGTCTCGGTGGTACTGGCCTCGGGATCGACCGGTGTGTCGCGCGGTGCCTCGCTGGGGGCTTCCGGCATCCCCAGGTTCAGCCCCTCGCCGTAGCGACGGCGACGCCGTTCCTTGTGATAGGCAAGTCCGGAACCCGCCGGGATCAGACGTCCCACGATGACGTTCTCCTTCAAACCGCGCAGGTCGTCCCGGGCCCCGCGCACGGCGGACTCGGTCAGCACCCGGGTGGTCTCCTGGAAGGAGGCCGCCGAGATAAAGGACTCCGTCACCAGCGAGGCCTTGGTAATGCCCAGCAGGACGCGCTCATACAGCGGGGCCTGCTTGTCGGAACCCAGACGCTCGACCTCTTCCAGCACTCGGGAGCGATCCACCTGCTCGCCGGTGAGGAAACGCCCATCTCCCGGATAGGTGATGTCCACCTTGCGCAGCATCTGACGGATGATCACCTCAATGTGCTTGTCGTTGATCTTCACGCCCTGCAGTCGATAAACGTCCTGAATCTCCTTGGCCATGTACTCGGCCAGCGGCGTCACGCCCAGCAAGCGCAGGATGTCATGGGGGTTGGGTTCGCCCTCGGCGATCACTTCCCCCTTCTCCACGTGCTCACCCTCGAACACGCTCACCTGACGCCACTTGGGAATGAGTTCCTCGTGGTTCTCGCCGCTCTTCTCATCAGTGATGATCAGGCGCTGCTTGCCCTTGGTGTCCTTGCCGAAGCTGACGGTACCGGAACGCTCCGCCAGGATGGCCGGCTCCTTGGGCTTTCTCGCCTCGAACAGGTCGGCCACCCGGGGCAGACCCCCGGTGATGTCACGGGTCTTGGAGGACTCCTGCGGGATACGCGCCACCACGTCACCCACTTCCACTGCTGCACCATCCTCCAGATTCACAATGGAGTTGGCGGGCAGCACGTACTGGGCAGGGATCTCCGTACCGGCCAGGCACAGGTCGCGGCCATCGGGGCCAATCAGTTTCACCGTAGGACGCAGATCCTTACCCATGGAACCGCGGGATTTGGGATCAATGATCACCGTCGAGGTCAGACCGGTCACCTCGTCCACCTGCTTATTGACGGTCACGCCTTCCGTGAAGTCGTGCAGGCGGATGGTACCGGCCACCTCGGTGATGATCGGGTGGGTGTGGGGATCCCAGGTGGCCACTTCCTGGCCGGCCTCGACCGCATCACCATCACCCACCAGGATCACGGCACCGTAAGGCAGCTTGTAGCGCTCACGCTCGCGGCCGGCCTCGTCGATCACGCCGATCTCACCGGAGCGGGACACCGCCACCAGGTTCTGGTTCTTGTTTTCCACCGTCTTGATGTTGTGCAGACGAATGGAACCCCTGGATTTCACGGCGATGTTGCTGGCCGCCGCCGTCCGGCTGGCAGCCCCACCGATGTGGAAGGTACGCATGGTCAGCTGGGTACCCGGCTCGCCGATGGACTGGGCCGCAATGACCCCCACCGCCTCGCCGATGTTCACCTGATGGCCTCGGGCCAGATCACGACCGTAGCACTTGGCGCAGATCCCGTGACGGGTCTCGCAGGTGATGGCGGAACGCACCACCACCTCGTCCACGCCAGCCGCCTCCATGGCGTCCACTCGGGCCTCATCCAGCAGTGTGCCCTTGGGCATGATCACCGAGCCATCCAGGGCCAGCACATCCAGGGCCAGCACACGGCCCAGCACACGCTCACGCAGCGGCTCGACCACGTCACCCCCCTCGATGATGGGCTTCATGACGATGCCTTCTTCGGTGCCGCAATCCTCTTCCGTGACCACCAGATCCTGGGAGACATCCACCAGGCGACGGGTCAGGTAACCGGAGTTCGCGGTCTTGAGCGCGGTATCCGCCAGCCCCTTACGTGCACCGTGGGTGGAGATGAAGTACTGCAGCACGTTCAGCCCCTCACGGAAGTTTGCCGTGATGGGGGTCTCGATGATGGAACCGTCCGGCTTGGCCATCAGGCCACGCATCCCCGCCAACTGGCGGATCTGGGCTGCAGAACCACGTGCCCCGGAATCGGCCATCATGAAGATGGAGTTGAACGAGGGCTGGCGCTGGGTGTTGCCTTCGGCATCCACCACCTCGTCGCTGCCCAGCTTTTCCATCATGGCCTTGGAGACCTGGTCATTGGTGTGCGACCAGATATCCACCACCTTGTTGTACCGCTCACCCTTGGTCACCAGACCGGATGCGTACTGATCCTCAATGTCCTTCACCTGGGCCTCGGCGGCCGCCAGGATCCCCGTCTTCTCATCCGGGATCACCATGTCGTTGATACCGAACGACACACCACCCCGGGTGGAATACTTGAACCCGGTGTACATCAACTGGTCAGCGAAGATCACTGTTTCCTTCAGTCCCACCCGACGGTAACAGGCATTGATCAGGCCCGAGATGGCCTTCTTGGACAGGTCTCGGTTCACCAGTTCGAACGGCATGCCCGGGGGCAGAATCTGCGACAGCAGCGAACGACCCACGGTGGTGTCGTAGCGGGTGAACGTTTCCTCGTGCTGACCCTCCTCGTTAATCACCACCTCGCGGATACGCACCTGCACCTTGGCATGGATGTGCACGCAGCCGTTTTCGTAGGCGCGATGCACCTCGTCCACGTCGGAAAAGCGCATGCCCTCGCCCTGGGCATTGATGCGCTCACGGGACATGTAATACAGGCCCAGCACGATATCCTGAGACGGCACGATAATGGGCTCGCCATTGGCCGGGGACAGGATATTGTTGGTGGACATCATCAGGGCGCGGGCTTCCAGCTGCGCCTCCAGAGACAAGGGCACATGCACGGCCATCTGGTCGCCGTCAAAGTCGGCGTTGAAGGCAGCACACACCAGCGGGTGCAGCTGGATGGCCTTACCCTCGATCAGTACCGGCTCGAACGCCTGGATGCCCAGACGGTGCAGCGTGGGCGCGCGGTTGAGCATGACCGGGTGTTCCCGGATCACCTCGTCCAGGATATCCCAGACCTCCGGACCTTCACGCTCCACCAGCTTCTTGGCTGCCTTGATGGTGGTGGCCAGGCCGCGACGATGCAGCTTGCCGAAGATGAAGGGCTTGAACAGCTCCAGGGCCATCTTCTTGGGCAGACCACACTGATGCAGACGCAGCGTGGGGCCCACCACGATGACCGACCGGCCTGAATAGTCCACGCGCTTGCCCAGCAGGTTCTGCCGGAAACGGCCCTGCTTGCCCTTGATCATGTCGGCCAGGGACTTCAGCGGGCGCTTGTTGGTCCCCGTGATGGCCCGACCGCGACGACCGTTGTCCAGCAAGGCATCCACAGACTCCTGCAGCATGCGCTTTTCGTTGCGCACGATGATGTCCGGGGCATTCAGCTCCAGCAGCCGCTTGAGGCGGTTGTTGCGGTTGATCACCCGGCGGTACAGATCATTCAGGTCGGAGGTGGCGAAGCGGCCGCCATCCAGGGGCACCAGGGGACGCAGATCCGGCGGCAGCACCGGCAGCACTTCTAGGATCATCCACTCCGGCTTGTTACCCGATTCCAGGAACGACTCGATCAGCTTCAGGCGCTTGGCCAGGCGCTTGATCTTGGTATCGGAGTTGGTCTCGCGCACTTCCGTGCGCATGCGGGTGGCCTCGGCCTGCAAATCGATGGAGCGCAGCAATTCAAACACGGCCTCGGCGCCCATGCGGGCGTCGAACTCATCACCATGCTCCTCAATGGCCTCCAGATACTGCTCATCGCTGAGCAGCTGGTTGCGTTCCAGGGTGGTCATCCCCGGGTCCACCACCACAAAGGCCTCGAAGTACAACACGCGCTCGATATCGCGCAGCGTCATGTCCATGAGCAGACCGATACGGGACGGCAGGCTCTTCAGGAACCAGATATGGGCCACCGGGCTGGCCAACTCGATATGACCCATGCGCTCGCGGCGCACCTTGGTCTGGGTGACTTCCACACCACACTTTTCGCAGACCACACCGCGATGCTTGAGACGCTTGTACTTGCCGCACAGGCACTCATAGTCCTTGATGGGCCCAAAGATCTTGGCGCAGAACAGGCCATCCCGCTCCGGCTTGAAGGTGCGGTAGTTGATGGTCTCCGGCTTCTTCACCTCGCCGAATGACCAGGACCGGATCATCTCCGGCGACGCCAGCGCGATCCGGATGGCATCGAACTCCTCCACCTGGCCCTGCTGCTTGAAGAGATTGAGAAGATCTTTCATATCAGTCCTGCTCCAGTTCGATATTGATGGCCAGCGAACGGATCTCCTTCATGAGCACATTGAAGGACTCGGGGATGTTCGCCTCCATCCGGTGATCGCCATCGACAATGTTCTTGTACATCTTGTTGCGTCCCTGAACATCGTCGGACTTCACAGTGAGCATTTCCTGCAAGGTATACGCCGCACCATAGGCCTGCAGCGCCCAGACCTCCATCTCACCGAAGCGCTGACCACCAAACTGCGCCTTGCCGCCCAGCGGCTGCTGGGTCACCAGACTGTAGGGCCCCGTGGAACGCGCATGCATCTTGTCATCCACCAGGTGGTTCAGCTTCAGAATGTGCATGTAACCCACGGTCACCGGGCGATCAAAGGCCTCGCCGGTGCGGCCATCAATCAACGTGGCCTGCCCCGTGTCGGGCAGATCCGCCAGCTTGAGCATGGACTTGATCTCGTGCTCATGGGCACCGTCAAACACCGGCGTGGCCATGGGCACACCCTTCTTCAGGTTGCCGGCCAGTTCCATGATCTCCTCGTCACTCAGCTGAGACAGGTCTTCCTTGCGATTGTCCGGATCATGGTTGTAGATCTGATCCAGGAACTGCCGCAACTCATCCACCTTGGCCTTCGCCTCGACCATGCGACCGATCTTCTGGCCCAGGCCCTTGGCCGCCCACCCCAGGTGGGTTTCCAGCACCTGCCCCACGTTCATGCGCGAGGGCACGCCCAGGGGGTTGAGGACGATATCCATGGGGGTACCATCCTCGGTGAAGGGCATGTCCTCGGTGGGCACGATCATGGAGACCACACCCTTGTTGCCGTGACGGCCCGCCATCTTGTCACCGGGCTGCATGCGGCGCTTCACGGCCACGTATACCTTCACCATCTTGAGCACACCCGGCGCCAGATCGTCACCGGCGGTGAGCTTGTCCTTCTGCTCCTTGAAACGTTTCTCGAAGGCGTCGTGCTGGGCCTTGAGGGCATCCGCCATCAATTCCAGCTGTTCGTTCACCTCCTCGCTACGCATACGGATTTCGAACCACTTCTCCCGGGGCAGTTCCCCCAGATAGGAACGAGTCACCTTGACGCCATCCTTCAGCCCCCCGGGACCGCCCGCGGCCAGCTTGCCATTCAGCAGCTTTTCCACGCGATCGTAGATGTCGTCCTCGTAGATACGCAGCTGGTCCTTGAGGTCCTTGCGCACCGACTCCAGGGCAGCCTCTTCGATCTGCAGGGCTCGCTTGTCCTTCTCCACCCCATCACGGGTGAACACGCGCACATCGATGACCGTGCCATCGATACCGGACGCCACGCGCAGACTGGTGTCCTTCACGTCCGAGGCCTTCTCACCGAAGATGGCTCTCAGGAGCTTCTCCTCGGGGGTAAGCTGGGTTTCACCCTTGGGGGTGACCTTACCCACCAGGATGTCGCCCGGGTTCACCTCGGCACCCACGTAGACGATGCCCGACTCATCCAGCTTGGACAGCAGGCTCTCGGACACGTTGGGAATATCGGCGCTGATCTCCTCCGGCCCCAGCTTGGTGTCCCGGGCCACGCAGGTCAGCTCCTCAATGTGGATGGAGGTAAAGCGATCCTCTTCCACCACCCGCTCGGAAATGAGGATGGAATCCTCGAAGTTGTAGCCATTCCAGGGCATGAAGGCCACCAGCATGTTCTGCCCCAGGGCCAACTCACCCAGATCGGTGGAGGAGCCATCGGCCAGCACGTCGCCGCGGGCGATGGTATCGCCCACGCGCACCAGCGGGCTCTGGTTGATGCAGGTGTTCTGGTTGGAACGGGTGTACTTGGTGAAGTTGTAGATATCCACGCCCGGCTCGCCCGCCTCGGTCTCGTCGTCATTGACGCGAACCACCACGCGAGCGGCGTCCACCGAGTCCACCACACCGCCACGACGGGCGACGATGGAGGAACCGGAGTCAATGGCCACGGTCCGCTCGATGCCGGTCCCCACCACCGGGGTCTCGGCACGCAGGCAGGGCACAGCCTGACGCTGCATGTTCGAACCCATGAGGGCGCGGTTGGCGTCGTCATGTTCCAGGAACGGGATCAGCGCCGCCGCCACCGAGACAATCTGCTTGGGCGAGATGTCCACGCACTGGATCTTGTCCGGCGTCGACATGGTGAACTCGTTCTGATAACGGCAGGACACCAACTCGTCCACCAAGCGGCCTTCCTCGTCCAGGGCCACGTTGGCCTGGGCGATCACATAGTTGCCTTCCTCGATGGCCGACAGGAACAGGATCTCTTCGGTCACCTTACCGTCCACCACGCGCCGGTACGGGGTCTCCAGGAACCCGAAACGGTTGGTGCGGGCATACACGGCCAGCGAGTTGATCAGGCCGATGTTCGGGCCTTCCGGCGTCTCGATGGGACAGACACGACCATAGTGGGTCGGGTGCACGTCGCGCACCTCGAAGCCGGCGCGCTCACGGGTGAGGCCGCCCGGCCCCAGGGCCGAGATACGGCGCTTGTGAGTCACCTCGGAGAGCGGATTGTTCTGGTCCATGAACTGGGACAGCTGGCTGGAGCCGAAGAACTCCTTCACCGCCGCCGCCACCGGCTTGGCGTTGATGAGCTCCTGAGGCATCAGCCCTTCGCTCTCGGCCACGCTCAGCCGCTCCTTCACGGCCCGCTCCACGCGCACCAGGCCGACGCGGAAGACATTCTCCGCCATCTCACCCACGCTGCGCACACGGCGGTTGCCCAGGTGGTCGATATCATCCACCTGGCCGTTGCCGTTACGGATATCGATGAGCACCTTGAGCACGTCCAGGATGTCATCATTATTCAGCACACCCGGCCCGGTCTCTTCCTCACGGCCCACGCGGCGGTTGAACTTCATCCGCCCCACGGACGACAGGTCGTAACGGTCTTCGCTGAAGAACAGGTTGTTGAACAGCGTCTCGGCCGCCTCCTTGGTGGGCGGCTCACCGGGACGCATCATGCGATAGATCTCCACCTGCGCCTCCAGCTGCGAGCGGGTGGTATCGATGTTCAGCGTACTGGAGATATACGGGCCGTGATCCAGCTCGTTGGTATACAGGGTACGGAAGCTCTTCATGCCGGAGCGACGCACCTTCTCCAGCAGATCGGCGGTGAGTTCCTCGTTGGCATTGGCGATCACCTCGCCACTGTCCTCGTCCACCACGGCATGGGCCAGGATCTTGCCGATCAGGGAATCGGCCGGCACCTGCAGGGAATCCAGGCCAGCCTCCTCCATCTTGCGCACATGGCGGGCAGTGATGCGACGGCCCGATTCCACCAACAGCTCATTGCCCAGGTGAATATCAAATGCCGCGGTTTCACCGCGCAAACGCGCCGGCACCAACTCCATCTCGAAGCCATCGGTGAGCACGCGGAACTGAGTGGTCTCGAAGAAGGTGGAAAGGATTTCCTCCGTCTCCAGACCCAACGCACGCAACAGCACCGTGGCCGGCAGCTTCCGGCGACGGTCAATACGCACGTAAATGGAATCCTTGGGGTCAAACTCGAAGTCCAGCCAGGACCCGCGATACGGGATCACACGGGCATTGAACAGGAGCTTGCCGGAACTGTGGGTCTTGCCCTTGTCATGGTCGAAGAACACACCCGGGGACCGATGCAACTGAGACACGATCACGCGCTCGGTGCCGTTCACCACAAAGGTGCCGTTCTCGGTCATGAGCGGCAACTCGCCCATATAGACTTCCTGCTCCTTGATGTCCTTGACGACACGGGAGCCCGCCGGGGCATCCTTGTCGTAGATCACCAGGCGCAGCAGCACGCGCAGGGGCGCGGCATAGTTCATGCCCCGCAGCTGACATTCCTTCACATCGAACACAGGGTCGCCCAACCGATAGCTCACATACTCCAGTTCCACGGAACCGGAATAGCTCACAATCGGGAAAACCGACTTGAAAGCGGCGTGCAGACCTACCTCCTCGCGCCCTTCCTGAGGGTCGCGCATCTGGAGGAACTGCCGATAGGAATCAATCTGCGTGGCCAACAGATAGGGGACCTCAAGGATCTGGGGCCGTTTGCCGAAGTCCTTGCGGATTCGCTTTTTCTCGGTGTAGCTATAAGCCATTGTGATTCCTCACACTAGAATCGACAGAATCGACACGCCACTCACAGGAACAAGTGAGCTGGGACAAGCAGAAAGAGGCCGGCGGTGCAGCACCGCCAGCCCCTGTACTGACAGGACCTGGTCTTTCAACAAAGGACCAGACCAACGCCTTATTTCAGTTCGACAGTGGCGCCGGCTTCTTCCAGTTCCTTCTTCATCTTCTCGGCATCGTCCTTGTTGGCACCTTCCTTGATGGTGGCCGGAGCCGATTCCACCATGTCCTTCGCTTCCTTCAGGCCCAGGCCGGTCAGGCCGCGCACGACCTTGATCACGCCAACCTTGTTGGAGCCGAAGCTGGACATCACCACGTCGAACTCGTCCTTCACTTCCTCGGCGGCTTCGCCAGCGCCACCTGCAGCGGCCGGAGCAGCGGCAACGGCGGCAGCGGCGGACACGCCGAACTTTTCTTCCATGGCGGAGATCAGGTCAACGATCTCCAGAACGGTCATGTTGCCAATGCTTTCCAGGATGTCTTCTTTCGAAACTGCCATGATTTAACTCCTAAGAGGGTGCAATACCCGATTCGGTTCAATAATGGGTCAGGCGGCGGCCTGCTTCTGGTCCCGGATGGCGGCCACGGTGCGAACCAGCTTGCCAGGCACTTCATTGACAGTGCGAGCAAACTTGTCGAGCGGGGCTTTCATCGTCGCCATGAGCATGCTGATGGCCTGATCGCGGGTCGGCATACTGGCCAGGCGTTCAAGTTCCGCCGGTCCCAGCAATTGCCCGCTCACGGACACCATCTTGCACTCAAGCTTTTTGTGGTCCTTGGAGAAGTCCTTGACCAGACGAGCGGCTGCACCAGGATCTTCCTGGGAGAAGGCAATAATGAGCGGACCCACCATCCCTTCCTGCATGCACTCGAAATCGGTCCCCTGAACCGCGCGGCGGGCCAGGGAGTTCTTCACCACCCGCAGATAGACACCGGTGTCCCGCGCCTTCTGGCGCAGTTCGGTCATCTCGGCAACGGACAGTCCACGGTATTCGGCAGCCACGGCCGAATGTGCTTGAGCGGCCACCGCGGCGACCTCAGAGACAATCGCTTTCTTGTCTTCGAGATTCAGTGCCACGGATTACCTACCTCCTGTCTGACGACGGGGGCTTAACTACGCCTCCGACGCTGAGTGATAAAGCCGAGGAACAATTCCCCGACCCCTTTCACGGCGTACCCTCAGCAGGAAGAACCTGAATCGGGAGACACCGTCTGCGCAGGCGAAACTGCCGCTTCATTAAGTGCCAGGCCTCCCCGGCACACCTGCGGTCTTGGACGGATGCCGGCAACCGCCGGCAGTCCTACCCAAACCTACTTAATCTTGTTGCTCCCTCCTCCCCTGAGGGGAGAAGGGCTGGGGATGAGGGGGGACGGGCACCTGACCCATCTCCACCCTCACCCCAACCCCTCTCCCGCTGGCGGGAGAGGGGCTTCATTCATCAGATAGCCAGACTCCCCTGGTCCACGGGAACACCCGGGCCCATGGTGGTGGAGACCGTCACTTTCTTCATGTACACACCCTTGGCTGCGGAAGGCTTGGCCTTCTGCAGATCGCTCAGCAGCGCATTGAGGTTTTCCTCCAGCGCCTGCGGCTCAAAACTCACCTTGCCAATAGTGCAATGGATGATACCGGACTTGTCCGTGCGGTAACGTACCTGACCCGCCTTGGCATTCTTCACCGCCGTGGCCACATCGGTACTCACGGTGCCCACCTTCGGGTTCGGCATCAGGCCGCGGGGGCCCAGGATCTGGCCCAGCTGCCCCACCACACGCATGGCGTCGGGGCTGGCGATGGCCACATCAAAATCCAGATTGCCAGCCTTCACCTGTTCGGCCAGGTCATCCATGCCTACGATATCCGCACCGGCTTCCCGGGCAGCGTCTGCATTGGCACCCTGGGTGAACACGGCCACGCGCACGGTCTTGCCGGTGCCGTTGGGCAGCACAGTGGAACCCCGCACCACCTGGTCGGACTTGCGCGGGTCCACACCCAGATTCACGCTCACATCCACGGACTCGGCAAACTTCACGGAAGCCGTATCCTTGAGGATCTGCAAGGCATCATTCAGGGGATAGAACTTGCCGGGCTCCACTTTCTCGCGGATGGCCCGCATACGCTTGCTCAGTTTAGCCATCTTAGAGGCCCTCCACGTCAAGGCCCATGGCACGGGCACTTCCAGCAATGGTGCGAACAGCGGCATCCATATCGGCGGCGGTCAGATCAGGCCACTTGGTCTTGGCGATCTCTTCCACCTGCTCACGCGTGACCTTGCCCACCTTGGAGGTGTTAGGGGTGGCGGAGCCGCTCTTGATACCGGCCGCCTTCTTCAACAACACAGCCGCGGGCGGCGTCTTGGTGATGAAGGTGAAGCTGCGATCGGAATACACAGTGATCACCACGGGAATCGGCAGACCCGGTTCCATGTCCTGCGTCTGGGCATTGAATGCCTTGCAGAACTCCATGATGTTCACGCCGCGCTGACCCAGCGCCGGACCCACCGGGGGACTGGGATTGGCCTTGCCGGCCGCCACCTGAAGCTTGATGTAAGCTTCAATCTTTTTCGCCATGGTATGGACTCCTGAATATGGGTGTTAGCGCCTTTCGGCTCCCCTGGGGAAAAGCAGCGAATCCCGGGTCACGCCCGGGATTCGCTGCCGTTCAAGGATTTGATCGCCGGCACGCCTGCCAGCATCCCGATCATTGCCTGATCAGGTCTTCTCCACCTGATGGAACTCCAACTCCACCGGCGTGGAGCGACCGAAGATCTGCACGGCCACCAGCAAGCGACTCTTGTCGTAGTTGACCTCTTCCACCACGCCATTGAAGTCGTTGAACGGACCATCGGTCACGCGCACCACCTCGCCGGCCTCGAACAGCACCTTCGGACGCGGCTTGTCGACCCCGTCCTGCATGCGCTGGAGGATGGTGTCGGCCTCTTTCTCGGAGATGGGGGAAGGTTTGTCCTGGCTGGCGCCGATGAACCCAAGGACCTTGGGCACGCTTTTCACCAGGTGCCAACTGTCCTCGTCCATTTCCATCTGCACCAGCACATAGCCAGGGAAGAACTTGCGCTCGCTCTTGCGCTTCTGACCATCGCGCATTTCCACCACTTCTTCGGTGGGCACGAGGATCTCGCCGAACTTGTCTTCCATGCCCATCCGGTTGATACGCTCCCGCAGGGAGCGCTTCACCTGGTTTTCAAAACCGGAGTACGCATGTACGACATACCAACGCAGGGCCATCTTGACTTCCTAATCGCTCAACGGATGAATTCGCGGATCGACCAGCCGAGCAGCATGTCGATCAGCCACAGGAAGATTGCGACCAAAATGGTGACCGCAATGACAACCAGGGCAGTCTGGAGGGTCTCGGCCCGCGAGGGCCAGACCATCTTGCGCACTTCTGTGCGGGCATCCGTCAGGAAGGCGGCCAGGGAACGACCTTTAGCGGTCGTGAAAATAATACCCACCGATACTGCGGCAAAGGCCAGCAGGCCTAACACGCGCAGCAGGGTGGACTGATCCGCAAACCAGTAAAAGCCGGTGACGCCCGCCACCAGCAGCCCGACGGCCGCCAGCAGTTTGACGGTGTCGAAGCCGGCACCTTCTACTTCTTCCGCTTTACCTGCCATGGGATAAAGTGACCCGATTGCAACCGCAAGGGGTTGCTAGAAATGGCAGGCCAGGAGGGACTTGAACCCCCAACCTGCGGTTTTGGAGACCGCTGCTCTGCCAATTGAGCTACTGGCCTATAACAAACAGGTACGTTAGAGAGGATACAGGGACCGAGGGGTAAACGCCAGCGGCGAAACCCCTCAATCCCTTAAATCACCTTCAAGTACCACCTACAACACGACATATGCCGTGAATGACTTACTCGATGATCTTGGCGACAACGCCGGCGCCGACCGTGCGGCCACCTTCGCGAATTGCAAAACGCAGGCCGTCTTCCATGGCGATCGGCGCAATCAGCGACACCGTCATCTTGACGTTGTCACCCGGCATCACCATCTCGACGCCTTCAGGCAGATCGCAGGAACCGGTCACGTCCGTGGTCCGGAAATAAAACTGCGGACGGTAACCATTGAAGAACGGCGTGTGACGACCCCCTTCATCCTTGGACAGCACATACACTTCAGCTTCAAACTTGGTGTGCGGCGTGATGGAACCGGGCTTGCACAGCACCTGACCACGCTCCACTTCATCACGCTTGGTGCCACGCAGCAGCACACCCACGTTGTCGCCCGCCTGACCCTGATCCAGCAGCTTGCGGAACATCTCAACGCCGGTCACGGTGGTCTTCTTGGTGTCGTGGATACCCACGATCGCCACTTCATCACCCACCTTGCAGATGCCGCGCTCAATACGACCCGTCACCACCGTGCCACGACCGGAAATGGAGAACACGTCCTCCACCGGCATCAGGAAGGCACCATCCACCGCGCGCTCAGGCTCGGGAATGTAGGTGTCCAGGGCTTCAAGCAGCTTGTCGATGGCAGGCACACCAATCTCGGAGGTGTCGCCTTCCAGCGCCTTCAGCGCAGAACCCGTAATGATCGGGGTGTCGTCACCCGGGAATTCGTAGCTGGACAGCAGGTCACGAACCTCCATCTCCACCAGCTCCAGCAACTCCGGATCGTCCACCATGTCGGCCTTGTTCATGAACACCACGATGCACGGCACGCCCACCTGGCGGGCCAGCAGGATGTGCTCACGCGTCTGAGGCATCGGGCCGTCGGCCGCAGACACCACCAGGATGGCACCATCCATCTGCGCCGCACCCGTGATCATGTTCTTCACATAGTCCGCGTGACCGGGGCAATCCACGTGAGCATAGTGACGCACGTCAGACTCGTACTCCACGTGCGCCGTCGCGATGGTGATACCACGCGCCCGCTCTTCAGGAGCATTGTCAATCTGGTCGTAAGCACGGGACTCACCACCAAACTTCTTGGCCTGGCACACCGTCAGGGCTGCCGTCAGCGTGGTCTTGCCATGGTCAACGTGACCAATCGTGCCCACATTCACGTGCGGCTTTTTACGCTCGAACTTTTCCTTCGACATGGTCTAGCACCCCGGCTGATGTTCTACTTAACAGGGCCTTGAGAGCCCAGCACTGTACTGAAAGATGGAGCCCATGACCGGACTTGAACCGGTGACCTCTTCCTTACCAAGGAAGTGCTCTACCGCCTGAGCTACATGGGCAAAACAAAAAAGGCGCGCCAAGCGCTGCCATAACCTCTGATCAAACTGGAGCGGGTGATGGGAATCGAACCCACATCATCAGCTTGGAAGGCTGAGGTTCTACCGTTGAACTACACCCGCAAAACCGCACTTCCGGATGCGCTACGCCAAGCCATCCAACCTCTGACCATCCAATCGATGCGATGGAGCGCGGGAAGCTTACCCCGCCAGCATAACGCCGAAAACCCGCTACTGCCACATCGACAGGCCGCCGGCGCTGACCCTGTTCCGGGTCATTGCCGGCGCCTTACTGCATTCTGGTGGAGGGGGAAGGATTCGAACCTTCGAAGGCTGAGCCAGCAGATTTACAGTCTGCCCCCTTTGACCGCTCGGGAACCCCTCCAGACGCGAAAGCCCGGTATTATTGTGATCTGACCCCCGCCTGTCAACCACCTTTTGCATTTTAATGATCATGCCACGACCTTTTGCTACGATCGCCGGCAGACCAACATCCATCATCGCACGAAACAGAGGACTGCCAATCAATGAAGGTCACTATCTATGGATCCGGCTATGTGGGCCTGGTGACGGGCGCCTGCCTGGCGGAAGTGGGCAATCAGGTACTGTGCGTGGACATCGATCAGGACAAGATCGCGCGCCTCAACCGGGGGGAAATCCCCATCTACGAGCCGGGCCTGGAAGACATGGTGGCCGATAACGTGCAGTCCGGTCGCCTGGCCTTCACCACCGATGCCGCCGAGGGCGTGCGTCACGGCCTGTTCCAGTTCATCGCCGTGGGCACCCCGCCGGACGAGGACGGCTCCGCCGATCTGCGCCACGTGCTGGCCGTGGCCCGCACCGTGGCGGAGCACATGGGCGAATACCGCATCGTCGTGACCAAGTCCACCGTGCCGGTGGGCACCTCCGACAAGGTACAGGAAGCCATGGCCGGCACCCTGCAGGCTCGCAACGCGCAGATCGACTTCGATGTGGTCTCCAATCCGGAGTTCCTCAAGGAAGGCGCCGCGGTGGATGACTTCATGAAGCCCGATCGCATCATCGTCGGCACCGACAACCCGCGCACCGGCGAGCTGATGCGCGCCCTGTACGGCCCCTTCAATCGCAATCACGACCGGGTGATGGTGATGGACATCCGTTCCGCGGAACTGACCAAGTATGCCGCCAACGCCATGCTGGCCACCAAGATCAGTTTCATGAACGAGCTGGCCAATCTGGCCGAGGCCCTGGACGCCGACATTGAGCACGTGCGCCAGGGGATCGGCTCCGATCCGCGCATTGGCTACCACTTCATTTACCCCGGCTGCGGCTACGGCGGCTCCTGCTTCCCCAAGGATGTGAAGGCCCTGGAGCGCACCGCTCGTCAGGTGGGCTTCAAGGCCCAGTTGCTCACCGCCGTGGAAGACGTGAACGAACGCCAGAAGGAGCGCCTGTTCCAGAAGATCCACAGCCACTTCCAGGGGGATCTCAAGGGCCGCACCATCGCCCTGTGGGGCCTGGCCTTCAAGCCCAATACCGACGACATGCGCGAGGCCTCCAGCCGCATGCTCATGGAATCCTTGTGGGCGGCCGGCGCCCGGGTGCGTGCCCACGACCCGGTGGCCATGGAAGAATGCGCCCACATCTACGGTCAACGCGACGACCTGGTGCTGTGTGATCATCACGAGCAGACCCTGGAAGGCGCCGATGTCCTGGCCATCGTGACCGAATGGAATGTCTTCCGCAGCCCGGATTTCGAGTTGATCCGCAAGCACCTCAAGGAACCGGCCATTTTCGACGGCCGCAACCTGTACGAGCCCAAGCACATGGAAGACATGGGGTTTGCTTACTATGCCATCGGGCGCGGGAGAAAGGGCTGAACCTGCCACCCTCACCCCAACCCCTCTCCCGCCAGCGGGAGAGGGGCTCCTCCACCCAAAGATCGGCGCTGTCACCCCAACCCCTCTCCCGCCAGCGGGAGAGGGGTTCATCCACCCAAAGATCGGCGCTACAACCCCCTTCTCCCCTCGGGGGAGAAGGGTCGGGGATGAGGGGAAGGCGGCGGGCAGCCATCCCAACCAGCAAAGGAGATCCACATGCCCCAAAAAGGCATCCTCGTCACTGGCGGCGCCGGCTACATCGGCGCGCACGTGGCCCTCATGCTGGCCGAGGCCGGCGAACGGGTCGTTGTCCTGGACAACCTCTCCACCGGCTTCGCCGAATCGGTCATCCAGTCCGACCTCATCATCGGCGATGTCGCCGACACCGAACGGGTTTCCACGCTGCTGCGCGAACACGACATCGACACGGTGATGCACTTCGCCGCCCACACCATCGTGCCGGAATCCGTCGCCGACCCGCTCAAGTACTACCGCAACAACACCTGCGGCACCCGCAACCTGCTGCAATGCTGCCAGGAGGCCGGCATCAAGCACGTCGTCTTCTCCTCCACCGCCGCCGTCTATGGCATCCCCACCGACGGCGTCGCCCGGGAAGACACCCCCAACGCCCCCATCAACCCCTACGGCACCTCCAAGCTCATGAGCGAGTGGATGCTCCGGGATCTCTCCGCCGCCACACCCCTACGCCATGTGGCCCTGCGCTACTTCAACGTGGCCGGCTCCGACCCGGAGGGTCGCATCGGCCAGTCCACGGAAAAGGCCACCCTGCTGATCAAGGTGGCCTGCGAAGCGGCGGTGGGCAAGCGCTCCCATGTCTCGGTATTCGGCACCGACTACCCCACCCCGGATGGCACCGGTGTGCGCGACTACATCCACGTGACCGACCTGGCCGCCGCCCACCTCAAGGCCCTGGAGTACCTGCGCGCCGGCGGCGCCTCCGATACCTTCAACGTGGGCTACGGCCACGGCCTGAGCGTGCGTGAAGTGCTGGACACGGTACAACGGCTCAATGGCCAGCCCCTGGACATCCGCGAAGAGCCCCGCCGCGCCGGCGACCCCCCCAGCCTGGTGGCCGCCGCCGACCGCATCCGCTCGGTGCTGGGCTGGGAACCCCGGCACGACGACCTGGAATTCATCGTGCGCACCTCACTGGACTGGGAGCGCAAACTGGCCGACCGATAATCCCATGCCCCGGTGACTGACGTGAGTCAGCCTTTCCCCATTCCCCGCTTGCGAGAGCGGGGCTGCCTCACGAACTCTCATGCATCACGGTGGTGAGTCACCCCCGATGATGAAAGATACGCTCCAAGCACCTAACATAACCACGACACCAACAACCAACAACGGGGATCACCGCACCATGGATACACTTCTCAACACCCTGGGCACCCTCATCGGGCTGGCCGGCCTCATCGTCTGCGCCGCCGTGGGCGCCACCTGGTTCATGGGCGAATACTACCTGCTGGGCCTTGAGCTCCTGGTGGTCCTCAGCGGCGGCATCGCCCTCATGGTGGCCGCCATCCTGTTCAAGGCACAGGTCCTGGTCATGCGGTCGTTCTGACCTTTCGCGGGCAGGCCTGTACCAAGCCCCTCTCCCCTCCGGGGAGAGGGGTGGGGGTGAGGGGCGAGGGGCGAGGGGCGAGGGCCAGCAAGGTGCCTCCCCCCCTCATCCCCAGCCCTTCTCCCCCAAGGGGGAGAAGGGAGCTTCCGTAGCTGAACCTGGGTGCTTTCACGTTAACACCTCACTGAGACACCCCCGCCTCCCTCAACAACTCCCGCACATAATTCCCCGGGATGGCATAACTGATCCCACTGGGCCGATCCAGTGCCCGCTCACGCCCCTCCTTCACAAACACCATGTTCAGCACCCCGATCACCTCACCCGTCTCAGGCCGGTACAAGGGGCTGCCACTGTTCCCGGGATAGGCCGTGGCATCCAGCTGAAACACGGTGTAGGGATCCCGCAACCGCCGGATCACCGCCGGGTCCAGGTTCTGGGTGGAGCGCACGGGCATGGCAATGGGCGTGATGGCCGAGACGATCCCTGTATGGGTCGCCGGCACCAGCCCCAGCACCGCACCGATGGGGAAACCGGTCAGGGCGACGGTCTCACCTTCGCGCAACCGATCCGAATTGCCCACCCGCAGTGTCGGCAACCCACGCCCCTCAAAACGCAGCAAGGTCAGATCCCGCAAGGGATCCGACGCCACCCGCCGCGCTTGGCGCATCTCCCCCGAATCGCCACGCCCAGGGATGAAGATGGCCAGATGTTCGCGATTCTCCGAATCCAGCATGTGCGGAATCACGTGATCATTGGTGATCACATGCCGCCCATCCCCCACCGCAAAGCCGGTGCCCAGCAACTGCGCCCGGGGCGAACGCGTGGGCTGAAACGTCCCTACCCCCACCACCGACGGCTTGATCTTCTCAATGGTATCGGCCAGATCGGAACCCCCCACCGAAGCCAGCGGCACCCACCACAGCGCCCAGAACAACACACCCAGCACACCCATCCGACTCAACGCACGCATCCCAAACCTCCCACGCCCTGAAGGGCGCTTCATCATCCTCTACCAAGGCACCACCCCACCATCATGAGCCGAGCCCCCGAAACGCCACAAGCCCCCATGATGTCATGCCTCCCACGCAACTCCGCCCAGTGCAGCCAGTCGCGCCCAACAGTATCCCGTACAGGCGCTTCGAGAAGCGCCCCTTCCTGCCCCCCAAACCGTACAGGCGCTTCGAGAAGCGCCCCTTCCTGCCCCCCAACCCGTACGGGCGCTTCGAGAAGCGCCCCACCCCAACCAACATCCATACCACCGCTGACACACCCCCCTCCCATCGGTTATAAACACCCCATGGACAACACCTACCTCCTCCACCATCTTCTCCAGGCCTCTGCCCACCGCGCACCCGATGCCCCGGCGGTCACCTACGGCAAGCACACGCAGGACTATGCCGCCGCCACCCAAGCGGCACAACGCTTCGCCCACGGACTTCGGGCCCTGGGGCTGGAACGGGGCGAACGAGTGGGCATCTTCCTGGAAAAGCGGCTGGAGACGGTGAGCGCCATCTTCGGCACCAGCGCCGCCGGCGGTGTATTCGTCCCGGTCAACCCGGTGCTCAAGGCCGACCAGGTGGCCTACATCCTGCGACACTGCAACGTGCGCGTACTGGTCACCTCCCCGGCCCGCTTCAATGCCTTGAAGGACGCCCTGGAACACTGCCACGACCTGCGCCACGTCATCCTCACCAACACCCCAGCGGATGAGCACACCCTCTCCGGCGCCGCCGTCCACGGCTGGGCCTCCCTGGCCGATGCACCCGAGGCCCCGGAACCGCACATCATCGACACCGACATCGCCGCCATCCTCTACACCTCCGGCAGCACCGGCGGACCCAAGGGTGTGGTGCTCTCCCATCGCAACATGGTCATGGGCGCCAAGAGCGTGGCCCAGTACCTGGAAAACCACGCCGACGACAGCCTGCTGGCCGCCCTGCCCCTGTCCTTTGACGCCGGCTTCTCGCAACTCACCACCGCCTTCCACAGCGGCGCGCGGGTGGTGCTGCTCAACTACCTGCTGCCCCGGGACGTGATCAAGACCCTCGCCCGGGAGCGCATCACCGGCCTCACCGCCGTGCCCCCCCTGTGGATCCAGCTCACCCAGCTGGACTGGCCCGAGGGCATCGACGCGCACCTGCGCTACATCGCCAACACCGGCGGACGCATGCCCCGCGAGACCCTCAACCGCCTGCGCGAGCACCTGCCGCGCACAAGCCCCTATCTGATGTACGGCCTCACCGAGGCCTTCCGCGCCACCTACCTCCCCCCCGAGCAGGTGGACAACCGCCCCGACTCCATCGGCAAGGCCATCCCCAACGCCGAGGTCCTGGTGCTGCGGGAAGACGGCAGCCCCTGCGCCCCCCACGAACCCGGCGAACTGGTGCAGCGCGGCGCCCTGGTCGCCCAGGGCTACTGGAACGACCCTGACAAGACCGCCCACCACTTCAAGCCCCTGCCGGCCCTGGCCCCCGGCCGCCAGTCCGGCCTCGTCCTGCCCGAGATCGCCGTCTTCTCCGGCGACACGGTCAAATATGACGAAGAAGGCTATCTCTACTTCATCGGCCGGCGCGACGAGATGATCAAGACCTCCGGCTACCGGGTGAGCCCCACCGAGGTGGAAGAGATCCTCTACGCCACCCGCCAGGTAGGCGAATGCGTGGCCTTCGGCGTCCCGGACGACACTCTCGGCCAGAGCATCGCCGTGGTGGTCACCGCCCCGGAAGGCACCCCGGTGGACACCCAGGCCCTACTGAGTGAATGCAAGGCCCGCATGCCCGCCTACATGGTCCCGGCCAGCATCCACATCCACGAGGGCCCCCTGCCACGAAACCCCAACGGCAAGCTCGATCGCAAGAGCCTGGCGGCGCAATACACCTCGTAGACAAGGCACCGGGTTAAGGTGCTTGCCCCCTCCAAGCCATACTGAGACCATTCGGGACCATGGACACGCCCAAGCCTTCACCCAAACCCACCCACGCCCCCATGACCCAGTTCCCCGCCGCCAACGGCGAACTGCTCATTGGTGATCAGCCCATCAGCCGAATCGCCGCCCGCGTGGGGAGCACCCCCTTCTATGCCTACGACCGCGCCCTGCTCACCCGGCGCGTGGCGCACCTGCGGGAACACCTGCCGCCGGCCATCAAGCTGCACTACGCCATGAAGGCCAACCCCATGCCCGCCCTGGTGGGCCACATGGCGGGCCTGGTGGACGGCATCGACGTGGCCTCGGCCGGGGAGCTTAAAGTGGCCCTGGACATTGGCGCCGACCCCGCCGAGATCAGCTTCGCCGGCCCCGGCAAACAGGCCACCGAACTGCGCCAGGCCGTGGCCGCCGGCATCCTGGTGAATATTGAATCCTTCCGCGAAGTGGACATCCTGGCCCAGGCCGCCCGGGAACTGGGCCTGCCCGCCCGAGTGGCCGTGCGCGTGAATCCCGACTTCGAACTCAAGAGCTCCGGCATGAAGATGGGCGGTGGCCCCAAACAATTCGGCGTGGATGCCGAACAGGTGCCGGAACTGCTGGTCCGCATCGGCGACGCCCAGCTGGCCTTCGAGGGCTTTCACCTCTTCGCCGGCTCCCAGAACCTCAAGGCCGACTCCATCATCGAGGCCCAGCGCCAGTGCTTCGACCTGGCCCTGCGACTGGCCGAAGACGCACCCGGCCCCGTCAAGTTCCTCAACCTGGGCGGGGGATTCGGCATCCCCTACTTCCCCGGCGAACAGCCCCTGGACATCGCCCCCGTGGGCGACAACCTCAAGACCATCGTCGAAGAGGCCGCCGTCAAACTGCCCCACACCGAGATCCTCATCGAACTGGGCCGCTATCTGGTGGGCGAAGCGGGCCTGTACGTCTGCCGCATCCTGGATCGCAAGATCTCCCGCGGCCACCCCTTCCTGGTTACCGACGGCGGCCTGCACCAGCACCTGTCCGCCTCCGGCAACTTCGGCCAGATCATTCGCAAGAACTACCCGGTGGCCATCGGCACCCGCATGGAAGACACCCCCCGGGAGACCGCCTCCGTGGTCGGCCCCCTGTGCACCCCCCTGGACCTGCTGGCCGACCGCATGGAGCTCCCCCCTGCTCAGCCCGGCGACCTGGTGGTCATCTACCAGTCCGGCGCCTACGGCCTCACCGCCAGCCCGGAGAAATTCCTGGGGCACCCAGCGGCAGTGGAAGTGCTGGTGTGAAGGAAACCAGGCTCGACCTCACCCCCCTGCGACAGGCCATCACCTCGTTACAGGAAGGCATCACGCTGGTCGACGACACGCACTGGTTCAACGCCCAGCCGACCACCGTGCAGAGAACCCTCATGGCCGGAGTCATTCAGAACTTCGAATTTGTGTACGAAATCAGCATCAAGATGCTGCGCCGCCAACTGGAGCTGGAGGCCGCCAGCCCCGAGGAAGTGGACCACAGCCATTTCCGCGATCTGCTGCGAACCGCAGGCGAAAAGGGCCTGATCCAGGACGTAGCCGCCTGGTTCCACTATCGAACCATGCGCAACATCACCTCGCACACCTACAATCAGGAAAAGGCCCGGGAGGTTTTCCAAGGCACCCGGGTATTCATCCATGATGCACGGCACCTGCTGGAGCAACTGGATGCCCGCAACCGCTGATCCACCCGTTCATATGGCGGCCTCTCACTGGGCCATCGTCCGGGACATCCTCCAGACACACGCCCCTGAATACGAGGTGCGCGCCTTCGGCTCCCGAGCGACCGGCAATCCCAAACCCTACTCCGACCTGGACCTGGCCATCATGACCGATCGACCACTCACCCTGAGCCAGCTTACCGAACTCACCAACGCCTTCGCCGACTCCGACCTACCCTGGAAGGTGGACATCGTCGACTGGGCCAGTACCGACGAACGCTTTCGCGACATCATCCGGCGCCAAAGCGTGGCCATCCAGAGGCCCTGACTCACGCCGTTTCCATTTCAGCTCTCCCAAAAACGGCAGGGGCGAGAGAGGAAAAAATACCCACTCTCACTCACCAACCGAAGCAGGTGCGGTGTCCTGTCCACATAGTAGTGGCCACCCCGACGGATCTTCTCGAACGCCTGGACACCAATGGGTAGATTGCGTTTCTGGGGCATATCCAATCTGGATAATGGTGTCACTGTATCGTTTCGCAAATGGCTCCGAGCCTTACAGTGTTCATCACCGATACCGCTGCTGGGCATGCATGTAATGGCGCAACAACTGGTTGATGCGTGTCTGGTAGCCCGCACCCTGCCCCTTGAACCACTCCAGGACATCGGCGTCGAGACGGATTGTAACCGCTTTCTTTACCGGAACACGCAGCTCGGCGCGCTGAAAGAAGTCTTCGCCTAGTTCGGGCATGTCTTGGGTATCGATGTCCTCGTCGTTCATCTTGGCAAGCCCTTCCCAATCAGTTTTCGATACTTTCGACATACTGTTTCACCTCCTGTTTGGTGGCTTTTCGGGCGGAGATGATACGGATTACATCATCGCGCCGCTCGGAACCAACGCACAAAATCGTTTCACAAATCCCGCCAAGCAAACATACAACCACTTGATCTAAAAGCCCTACAGGCAGAAAATACCAGTTCATCATCGTTTCACTCGCCCCCCATGCGCCTGACCAGCGACGAACTCCTCTCCCGGCTGCGCGCCCTTGGAACCGCCTCGCGGGCCGAGCTGGCCACCGCCCTGGGCGCCAGCGCACCCACCGTCTACCGGCGACTGCGAGATGCCGAAGCCCGGGGAAAGGTCGTCTCCTTTGGGCGTGGGCCCGCCACCCGCCATGCCCTTCGCGGGCCGCTGTTCAACCGCGCCGACACCACCCTCCCTATCCATCGCGTGGACCCCGATGGCCATGTCCATCCCCTTGCCGAACTGGTCGGTCTCGACCAGGGCGCCATACTGGCGCGCCCCATCCAACACGGTCCGCTACCCAGCCTGCTCCTGGGTGAGGCCGGCACAGGCCTGTTCGATGATCTGCCATTCTTTCTCCAGGACCTGCGGCCCCAGGGCTTTCTCGGTCGCCTGAATGCCCATGCCCTCCCCGCGTTCCCGAACAACCCGGAGCACTGGTCCACCGATCAGATCGGCGCCTGGCTACTGGATCACGCGGTCGACACCCCCGGCGACCTCCTGCTCGGGGACGCGGCCCTCGACCGTTGGCGGGCATGGCAACCAGAGCCCGCCACCATCGATGACTTCCCAGTGCTGGCCCAACGTGTCCTCTCCGGGGGTGCCCCCGGCTCCTCGGTGGGGGGCGAGCAGCCCAAGTTCGCTGCCCATGTGGCGGGGCGCCCGGCACTGGTGAAGTTCTCGCCGCCCGACGACGGCAGCGCGGTGGCCCAGCGCCTGCGTGACCTCCTGGTCTGTGAATACCTGGCCCTGACCACGCTCGCGGAACACGGACTGGCCGTGGCCGAAAGTCGGCTGCTGGAACGAGAGGGGCGTTTCTTTCTGGAGTCGGTGCGCTTCGACCGAACCGCGCGGGGTGGACGTCTACCGGCCCTCTCACTGCTCACCGTGGATGCGGAGTTCAGCGGTATCGGCCGGGGCTGGAGCCTGGCCATCCAGGCCCTTGCCCGGCAAGGACGGGTGACCGAAGACACCCCGACGACGGTGACCCTGCTTCAGAATTTTGCCAACTGGATCGAGAACAGCGACCAGCACCTGGGCAACCTGACCCTCCAACCCCACCCCGACGGACGACTGGCATTGGCCCCAGTCTATGACATGCTGCCCATGCTCCACACACCCCGCCCTGGCGAGGTACCACCGACACCGGCCTTCACCCCCCCACCGGCCCACGGAGGCATCGAGCCGTGGCGCCAGGGCGGCGCCATGGCACTGGATTTCTGGCAGCGAGCGGCGGCAGATGATCGCATATCCTCGGACTTTCGTGCCGTGGCAGCGGAGAGGGCGGAGGCCGTGGGAGTCGCGTTGACCACCCCAAAGGCGCCAGATCCCTCCCAACCCGGCTGGTAGTGTTTCCGGGAATCGCCCAATCAGGTTACTGGCACCGTTTCCACCTCAAACGCCACCACCTGCCGCTGCACCCGGGAAAACTCCACCCCGATCAGATGGATCGGCTGACCCCGCCCCCGGTACTTGTCCGCATAACCCTTATCCTTGATCTGCTGCAGCGCCCGCCCCTGGGGCACCTGCTCCACCACCTTGAACTCGAACACATACACATGGCCACCGAACTCCACGGCCATGTCCACCTTACCCATGTGGGATGAATCCTCCACCGAGATCCGCAACCCCAAAGCCGCAAAGTGGCTGTAGAACACACTGGCATAATGCCCCTCATACCGGGCAATGGGATTATTCCGATACCAGTCATGGGGCAAGGAGGCGAACAGCGCCTTGAAGTGCACCTCCAGGGCATCCAGGTCATGGGCCTGCAGAATCCTGAACAGACTCAACCGCTGCCGTGGCGATTCCGGCACACCCAAGGCCGGCAGCAACGCCTGGTTCAGGCTCGACTCCACCTCCCGGTTGGGATAACCCAGGGTGTAGAGCCAATACCCCGTCATGGGCTCCTCCACCGCATGCACCGTGAGATACCCCGTCTGGAACAACAAGGCCTCGGTGGCAATCCCATCCACATCAAACCGCCCCAGCAACTCCGCCTCCGTCTGCATCGCCTCCAGCCGCGGCGTGAACACCCCGCGCTCGCTCAGCAGATCCACCAGAAAGGTCGGTGTGGCCGACTCAAACCAGTAAGGCGCGAATCGACGCTTCTGGAACAACAGCAACAGATCAAAGGGGTTATACACCGAGGGCGTATCCGCCCCACCCCACCGGTAGCCGTTATACCAGTCCCGGATCTCCGCCCGATCCAGCCCCGGCAACTCCGCCGCAAACACCGTATCCACATCGTGATCCGTATAACCGCAAATGTCGGCATACGGCTCGTCCAGGGTGATGTCATTGAGATTATTCAGCCCCGAGAACAGACTCACCTTGCTGAACTTCGACACCCCCGTGAGCAAGCAGAACCGCAGATGGGGGTCGGCATCCTTGAGCACCGAATACAGATTCTTCAGCCCCTCCCGAACCGCCCGCGCCCGCTCCGGCTCGGTGATGTTGTCCAGGATCGGCTTGTCATACTCATCGATCAGCACCACCGCCCGCTGACCATGAACAGCATGGGCCTGCTGGATCAATTCCCGGAAACGGCCCGGAATGCTGGTATTCGTCAGCGCCACCTCAAGCCGCGAGGCCTCTGCCCGCAACAACTCATCGATGTGGACATCCAGCGTCTCGCGCGTGGTCAGCACCCCGTCGGCAAAGCTCAGGCGAATCACCGGATGACGCACCTGCCAGTCCCATTGCTCCAGGATGAACAACCCCTCGAACAGATCCTGACGACCCTCGAACAGGCACTTGAGAGTATCCAGCAGCAGGCTCTTGCCAAAACGGCGGGGACGGGAGAGGAAAAAATACCCCCCTTCACTCACCAACCGAAGCAGGTGCGGTGTCTTGTCCACATAGTAGTGGCCACCCCGGCGGAGCTTGTCGAACGCCTGGATACCAATGGGAAGATTGCGTTTCTGGGGCATGGGCGACTCCGGGGGCAACGATCAGGGTGAGCGCTTGCCATCCGATGATATCACTGGCCTGAAGTGTTCAACCCACCACCACCCCAGACACACCCGAAAGGTAACGGTTGACTCACTGACAGCCCCACCCTATGGTTGCCAATGAGTCAACGGAGTCGACCCTGACAGGAGCGTCCATGCATGTCATTTCCAAGCGCCCGTTCAACGAGGCGGCCAAGGCCCACCCCAACCAACGACAGGCCCTGGAAGATCTCTACCGTACGCTCCGCAACAGCAAATTCGGCACGCCGGAGGCGATGCGACGGGTGTTCCCTTCACTGGACAACTTCAAGCATAAGGACAAATGCTGGGTACTTGACGTCGGCGGCAATCACCTGCGGATGATCGCCTTTATCCAGTTCGTTCAGAACCGCATGTACGTGAAACACATTGTCACCCATGCCGAGTACGACAAAATTTGCAAGCGCTACGCGAAAGGAGAGCTGTCATGACCGCTGCAGCGTTCAAAGACGCCTGCCACAGCTTCGCCAAAGCTGCGGCACCCTATCTCCCCATCCGGGACGACGCCCATTATGAAGAGGCACTGGCGCTGGTCGAGAGCTTACTGAAGGAAGCCGAGGATTCCCCCAGCGATCCACTCAATGCCGTCATCGACCTGCTCACCCACGCCATCCAGACCTACGAGGACCAGGATGCAGAACTGGCGGCATTCGAACAACGGGCCCTGGAACAACCCGCCGATCTCGCGATGCTGCGCTTGCTGATGGCCCAACACCAACTCGGCATCGCCGACCTTCCCGAGATCGGCTCGAAGTCCATGGTGTCCCGGGTGCTGTCCGGCGAACGCAGCCTCAACAAGAGCCACATCAAGGCGCTGTCACGACGGTTTGATATTGACCCGGGACTGTTCTTCTGAAGACGCGCAACATGGCCAACAGACACGATAATCCCCAAATGAAGAAAGATCGTGACGCCCTGCACAAGGCGGGGCTTGACCCGCGCGAATCTGGGTGACCGACACACAGCGACCCGGCTTTGTCGAGGAATGCCGCCGTCAGTGCCTTCTGGCCGCCAAGGCAGACAGAGCCGACGGAGACATGCACCGCTTCATGGACGAAGCCTTCGCCGACACGGATGGCTGGAGGAGTTAGATGACGGTAAAACGCGACAAGGTCGGCCCCGCCATTGGGCAGATCGCCCCCCCTCTCTGCTGGAGATTGAACGTTGCCTGGCTGTGTTTCTGGGAATCGCCAAATAGACTGCCACCGCCACACGCGGTGCGCTTCCGGGGGCTCAGCTACATACCCCCTCATTCCGCGCCCCCGCAAAAAAGCTTACTGTCGGTGAAATTTCCACCCACCACCCCATTACGTGAAAGGAATCACAAAATTGACGCCGCTATGACCTCCCGGGTAGCCGTCAGCCCGTCCAGCGACGCAACACCCATCCCCTCGAGAGTACCGCTAATCGTTGCAATTTCTGGAGTTTGCCGCCACCTTGGGCTAGCCACCTTGCAGTCTTACCCGACGGCAAGGGCTAGCGGCCTGCGCTCCAGGGGCGCCCCTAGCAACGTCGACTTTCCTTACAATGTCGCACCCCAAGGAACTAACCGCCTTAAAAACACCCAAACAAACAGCGCCTTAAAGCCCCCCCAGGACTTGACACGAATATTGCTTGAAATACTAAAAGGCAACTCCAGCCGGCCTTGCTTCACTGCCCCTGGAGCGCTATCTTTGTACCCGTGGCGCACGCAAACCTTGCGCCTGAAGTCTACTGAAAGAGTGGTACCACGATGCCCGACCGTTCCCCAATAGATACGCCCGCTGAACACATTGATGCCGCGCTTGCGCACAGCCGCTCTCGGCGCCGGTTCGGGCGTGCGCTGGCTGGCTCAGTGCCGCTCGCAATAATGACTCTGCATTCAAGGCCTCTACATGCCACTGCCATGGGAAGAAATTGCACCATCTCTGGCTGGACATCGGGCGGATCCCAGGGGCTCGATGGAAACTGCCATACGGAGTCCGTAGGCAATGTCAACTCCCGCTACTCCCAATTTGGCACCCATAGTGACAAGCTTCTGAGTGCCGAATTTGGTTTTCGCTTCTATACAGATCAAAACCTTACACAGGAGGCCACACTCGGCGATGCAGCCAAGCCACAGGAGGGCATGTATTACGCCGAGGATCAGGAAGATTATGAAGCGACGGATGACACCATTTACACATGGACGGGCGCCGTGCTGCCTAACAGCGATCCCGTAAGGAAATTCCTGCGCTGGGGTGCAGCGGTGAGGTTGAATGAGCTAACATATGATTTCCAGGTGAGCCGTCAACATCACTCCGGCCAAATTGTTGGACAGGTACTCGGGAGCGGCATATATGTAACTTCGACTGGCATAACGCTGGACATGGATGACGTTACACGGTTTTTTCAAAACGTCATTGACAGCGAGCGCACGGATCAACACGTTTACATGCCCTCGTTGTAGACTCTAGAATATCTGCCCACTGCGCGAGGAAATCTACTGACCGTCCTGGATGGCGGGACCAACAATAACATTCTCAGAGGTTTCCATACCCCCCAGCGGGCGGATCGTGGTTAGCCTTGAGACAGCTGCTCTGATCAAGTACTCCGACGGCCTCAATCCAAGAGAGCTCCCGCAGGGGCAGCAACCCACCTCAAGCTACAACAGCCACCTACCGATTACGCCTCATGGGCCGATCCGCCACCCCCCTGCCTATCCCCAAAGCATCCATACCTCAAGGGTATCGGCTTACCCCTTATGGGGAACTGCGCCAGGCTGGCGACGTGATCATGGCCTTCCATGCGGGCTCGGGCAAGACCCACCTCATTTCCAAGATAGACACACATCCAGTCATGCCCCCCTCCACCGATCAACCCGGGCATAAGGAAAGCATCCTGGATAGTGCGCGCACGAACCCGACTGAAGCACTCCCCTTGGACGTTATCGAAACCCTTATCGACCTTAACATTATCGAAATCGCCCAAAATGACATTGGATGACATTCCGGCGGAGCAACTCGAAGTCCACCTACACCGAGGGGACCTGGTCATACAGACCGGGCCATTTCGAGCCCGAATCAGGTGCCGAATCCCCCGAGTCAAGGCAGACCTGAAGTTAATGTACGGCCACTTCCCTTGTGACATTTCGCCATCATTTGCAGATTTCGATATTTCTCTAAGCAAGGCGCCCTACCTGAGACGGTGGTATAAGCCCCAAGTCCTGTTCTTCGCAGACCGGCAGTGCATTTTTAAGCCACTCCCCCTCTCACAGGCATTCCCGATGCTGGAGTGGGGGCTGAACTGGTGCATCGCCAATCAGACCACACACCACCTCATCCTTCATGCCGCCTCGCTCGAGCGCCACGGGAGATCCTTGATAATGCCTGCCCCACCAGGCTCGGGGAAAAGTACGCTTTGTGCCGCGCTTTCCTGCCGCGGATGGCGTCTGCTCAGTGATGAGACAACCTTGCTTGAACTTGATGCTGCGAAGATCTCCGGACCTGCCAGACCCATAAGCTTGAAAAATGAATCAGTCCAGGTTATTCAAGAATTTTCAAAGGATGCCGTACTAACACCCCCGGTCCACGACACAATCAAAGGCAGCGTGGCTCACATGCGCCCGTCACGCGACAGCGCTCAAAGCGCTGGCGTGACCGCGTCACCTGGCCTTGTGATTTTTCCACGTTTTCAAAAAGGGGCTCCGCTACAAATCACCCCAACCCCTCGTAGCGCGGTCTTCGCGGGGCTCGTCAGGAACGCTTTTAACTTCACCGCCCTCGGTAGGACTGCATTCCATAGAATTGCGGATGTCGTAAGCCAATCTGAAGGCTATGACATAATCTACAGCGACCTCGATGAGGTCATAGCGCAGATAGAGGAGCTGGCCCATGGATGGTAGCGCTGCCCTAAGGGAAGCTTTAACACACCCCGAAAGCATACTCCAAAGAACTGGCGAGGAGCTCGGCCAGCTTTTAGCGGCGGCGCGCGAAGCGGGCATGCTGGGAACCCTTTGGCACCTCGCACAAATCCATGACATTGACGAAACCATCCCGGAGGCATTGGCGCGACACTTGCGGGGCGGCTTCATCCGATCAGAACACAACACTGAAGCGTTACGCTGGGAGCTGGAAACACTCCAAAACACGCTGTTAAACAAACTACCGGCGCCCATTGCACTCAAAGGCAGTGCCTACCTTCTGAGGCAGCTACCTAATGCGCCAGGAAGAATCTCGCAAGACATCGACTTAATGTACCCCTCATCACAGGTAGAAGCTGCCGAGGAACTCCTGCAGTTCGAGGGCTGGACAACAACGCACCACGATGATTACGACCAGCGTTACTATCGGGAGTGGATGCACGAACTACCACCACTCCAGCATAAGGTCCGAGGCACCACCATAGACCTGCACCACAACATCCTGCCAAGAACCTTCAAGGTCCGCATCAATCCGCAACGCCTTTGGGAGCACTCACTCCCAGCCCCACTTCCATGGCGTTATCGGTTATTGTGCGATGAGCACATGGTACTGCACTGCGTATGCCATCTCTTCTCCGAAACGGATTGGGCACGCAGCATCAGGGATTTATATGACATCAAGGTGCTCATTGAGCATTTCCAGCAGACTGAAGGCGATGGCTTTATTGATCGACTTATCCACGAAGCGGAAGCCCTGGGGTTAAGCTGGATACTGGAGCGAGCACTCACGCTCGCCGCATCAGCGCTGCATCTGGCCCTACCGGAGCGCGCATGGCAGCCGCTTAAGCCACACCAGCCATCCGCGATCACCCGGCCCCTGGAACGCAGCATCTATCTGCATGGCATCAACACCCATGCCACCGATAGCCCCGCACGAGACACCTTTGCCCAGGCGGCATTATTCGTACGCGGCCATTACCTGAAGATGCCCCTTCCTTTACTTGTGAAACATCTAACCCACAAGGCCCTCACGAAAACACCTGACTGACCAGGTCGGCATGGGAAAAAATCCTAATCTTGCCCCACGTGGGTCGCTGGCTTCGTTATCCCTTTATCGCGAACAAACCCCGAGTCCGCTGGCTCAATTCCCGGATATTTGCTTGCCCGCTTAAAACTGGCATGCCGGGGCACCTCACCCCGCTCCAGTGACCGAGCAGGTCCCTCCCATGACACACGGGCCTGCTCCATGCCCCCCTGCAACCCCCACCACAGCGCGGCACAAAGCTGCCAACCCAACCATGCAGCGGCTGCAGCAATCCAGACCGTGGTAGGGTCCGGGCGCAAGCCTGCCATGAACAGCTTGCCACCCTCCATCCCCACGGCAAGCACCCATGCCAGCACGACCGCACTCCATAACCCTCGTTGAGGCGTGTTCCGCCGGTGGCCCCAGCCCCACAACCACACGCCGACCCCCACCGGCAGATACATGATCACATGAAAGATCAAACTGCCAATCGCCACCGCCTCGGGTACCATGTAGTGGTACCAGAACGGCAAAAACCGCACCGACTCCCACTTGGCGAGCACCGAACGGGTCTCCAGGGCGAAACCCTCGCCCCCAAGGTTGATCACCACCAGAAGCGAAATAAAAGGCACCAGGAGCATCACCACCAGCGCGCGCGCCCAGGACCGCAGACGATCAGGATTGAAACACTTGCGCGCAGCAAAAAGCCCAAAACCTACCACCACCCCCAGCGCACGGAATAAGCCCGAACCACCCTCGGCCACTCCCGACACTGTCAAAAACTGCCCCAACTCGATCAACAAGCCAAACGCCAACGAGGCGACCAACACCAGGGAGAAGGCCCCAAACCCGGTCAACCCCGGTAATCGCATCAACAGCCACCACCCGAGCAATATCCCCAAGGGCGCCGTCATCACCATGGCCACGCCGCGCAGGATCCACCACTCGCCTCCCGCCCCGCTGGAGGCTGGCGACCGCCAGAGCCCCCAGTGGTCCGTCGCCAGCTTGCCAGCCACCTCCCCCAAGGACACTATAAAGTCCCAGGGAAGCCATGCTGCCAGCGCATAGGCCCCCGCATACAAAACCAGTGCCCACCACAGCGCGACGTCCCCGCCCTGGCGGAGCGTTGCAACCCCTCGCAAAACCGGACCCGACAGCGCGTACCAGGCGAAAACACCCAATACGCCCCCCATCAGGTTGCCACTCATATCCAGCAGCGAAGGCTCCCGCCGGGGTAGCCAGAATTGCAGAAACTCAACGGTTGCCGTGGTGGCCAGCGCCAACAGGGCCACGAACACCCCCACCCAGAACCGTGCCACAACCCCTCGTGCATAACCCGACAACCAGGCCGTCCAGAACAGCCCCAGCGGCACGAACATGACAATGTTGGCGACCCATTGCTGCCGCACCGAGGCGCTCATCTGCGGGACCGTCATACTGGTGAAATGCGACCAGGCCTGCGCAACACTCTGATTACCGAACTCGAAAGGCATCAGAGTGGCATAAAGCACTACCAGCAACGAAGCCCATGCGGCCACTGCCAGTTTGGCCTGAATCGAGAAGACTGCGGACAATGAGACAACCCTCAACGACCGTGAAAAAAGGGCACGCGCATCCCGCAGGACCACATGCAAGGTAGGAGGCGCACCCAAGATGGGCGGTCATTCAATCTTGCAACAGAAACGCATGGATATTCCAATTGATTTCGATGCCCACACCCACCACAATCGCAAGACCATCCCGAAAGCGGCCAAAGTGATGAGCGCTCTTCGCATCAGCCTGTTCCTCTTGCTGGCAGCACTGTTGTCACTGAGTTGCGCTGCGGCGGATGCCAATTCCCTGGAAGTCCGCGATGATAGCGCCCTTCGGGAGGCCCTTCGAGACGCCGCCCCAGGCGACACAATCACACTCTTCCCCGGTGACTACTTCCTGCCCAGCCTTACACTCAGACAATCGGGGGAAAGCAACGCCCCCATCGTGTTGGAATCCCTCATCCCCGGAGCCGCGCGACTCTGGAGCAACCACACCACGCAGCTGAAAATTTACGGTGCCCATTGGCACATTATCGGCCTGGATTTTCAAGGCGGTCACAACACCCACCATGCCCTGCACATCGTGGCTGAGGCACACCACGTACGCATTGAAGGCAATCGCTTCCAGAACTTTCACGCCGCCATCAAAGCCAACGGCGAGGGCACACCCCGCACCTTTCCCGATGAGGTTCGGGTGACCCGCAATGTCTTTGTCAACGACTACCCGCGTGACAATGACTCACCCGTGGTCCCCATCGACATCGTCGGTGGCAAGAACTGGCACGTGACGGAGAATTTCATTGCCGATATCGCTCACGCCCCCCACCACACGGTTCGCAACACCAGCGCCGGATTTGTCAAAGGAGGTGCTCAGAGTGCCGCCTTCGACAGCAACCTGGTGATCTGCGAGTGGCGTCATGCGGGGGGCCAACGTATCGGCCTCTCATTCGGCGGCGGCGGCACAGGCCAAGGCCTTTTCGATTCCCGAGGAACCGGCAACTGCCAAAACGACTGCCCAGAGGCCATTGACAGTCGGATGACCAACAACATCATCCTGAACTGCCCGAACGAACCGGGCATCTACCTCAACCGAGCCCGTGACGCCCTCGTCGCCAACAACACCATCTACAACGCCTACGGCATCCAGGCTCGCTTTCCACAGACCCAAGCCCAAGTGAGAGATAACCTGCTTACCGGCACCATCTGGGAGCGTGATGGCGGCCACGCGGAACTCATAGGGAATCAGACCACCGGCTGGTTTGCCCAGGCCAGCTATCTGCCCGTGATCCAGGGGCGCATTCAGGCACGGCATGTGGGCGCACAAACTCCCGCACCTTCCTGGCTGGATCGCATATCAATGTTCTTGACCGGCGCACTCGGAAACCTCTTGGCCAGCCTGGGGAATACCGCGTTCGGCAAGGGTTTGGACCGCTTTGAACAATGGTTTCTGGCACCACAGATGGGTGACCTGAGGCTAAGCGATGGTGGAGACTTGGTGGCCAAGGGCAGCAGGGACAATGATGTCACACACGACTTCTGCGGGCAGCGCCGATCCACGCCGGTGGATGTGGGCGCCATTGAGTACAAGGCAGGCGAATGCGATCTAACGGCTGAACTGGAGAGGCGGCATGGGCACCTCTTCACCTCACTGCTGGCATCCCCAGAGCCGGCGCGGCCGGACAGGACTACAACGAACCTCGATACGGCCCACGTCCTCACCACGCCCCTACCCCAGCGCTTACTCCACGCGACTCCGGACAACTACCGTGACAGGGTCGCCACACTGCAACCCGGCGACCATCTCCACCTGGCCGCTGGCACCTATCCACGCAACCTGCGCCTGCACAACATCAAGGGCACACCCGAGGCCCCAATCATCATCACGGGTCCGGAGCAAGGGGAACCGGCAGTTTTTCGCGGGCGCGACGGCGAAAATACCATCAGCCTCGCGCGCACGGCCTATGTCACATTGCGTTACCTGACCCTGGATGGACAAGGACGCAATGCAGCAGGCGTCGTTCTGGAAGCACATGGGCATTACGCGCACCATATCACCCTCGAACACCTCACCATCAAAAACTACGACGCCTCGCAGGGCCACACCGGCATCACCACGCGCGCATCGGCCTGGGACTGGACCATCCGAAACAACCATATCCACGACGTGGGCACCGGCCTCTACCTAGGGCGTCCCGACGGCAGCGCACCATTCATTGGTGGCCTTATCGAAGGCAATGCCATCCAGCGGACACCGGGCTACAACATGCAGATCAAGCACCAGAACATGCGTGACCGGCTCCCGGACATCCCGACCCAAGCCAGGCAGACCATCATCCGCCACAACCTCTTCAGCAAGGCCGAGCGAGCCAGTAGCGGCCCGTCAGCACGCCCCAACCTGCTGGTGGGCCATTGGCCGCCGGAGGGACCGGGGCGCCATGATAGCTACCTGATCTACGGCAACCTGTTCCACGAAAACCCCCACGAGCGCCTATTTCAGGGAGAAGGGAGTGTTGCGCTTTACAATAATCTGCTCTTCAACAGCCACGGCGACGGGCTCATCATCAGGCCCCACAACGACGTACCCAAGGCGATTCACATCCTGCAAAACACCCTGGTCACCGCAGGCACCGGTATACACGTCACCGGTGCTGATCCGGATTACCCACAGCAGATTTCCGGCAATGCCATCTTCTCGCCCCATACCATTCGCGCACCGGGCTCTATCGACACTCGCCAGAACTTCACAGCCTCCCTGGACGAAGCCGGGGCAGAACTGAATCATCTTGATTCGCGCCTAGCCCACCTGAACCTCTATCCTCAGCCTGGTTCGCTGGCGCGCCCGCAACAAGGAGCCCTGCCGAATCATCTCCCTCACCTATTACACGACTACAACCACCGGCCCCGTGAGGGCTCATTCTGGGGAGCATTTGATGCCACAAAGCCGATGAACCCGGGCCGGGCAGATGGCGTGGGGCCTTCGATCCCCGGCTGCCAACACTGCTGAATTAGCCCTCTTTAACGAGCTAACCCTTGCAGAACACCATTACACAAAGACTCAAAGCCCCTCTACGCCACATTAGGCGGCGATATAACATCACCACTTACCGCATTTATGCCTTGTCCGTCGAAGACATCAAGGTGCCGAGATTTTTAGCGCGGTCACACGTCAGGCAGCTACACCCAACCGATCCCGCGCTGTCGCAAATACCACGCACCCAAGAGGAAATCGCCTATCGCTTCCAATGCAAAGGGACCTGCATCGGAGAGGCTCCTCCTTCTTCCACGAGCCTCAACGGGTATCTCTGGTTGCTGGAAGCTCCTTACACCGAGCCGGAGCACCGTTGCACGCTCATCCTGCCGCCGAACACGGCCATGGACGTGGACGTTTATATCGCGCGCCACGCGCGCGGTAGCCTGACTTTCGCAAGACTCTGGGCCGAAGCTTCTGTGGTACTCAAGCAAAAGGGCCTACGCGCGAGTATCTGCCGCATCGACACTCGCAACAAGACCTCCATAAAGGCACACGAGCGACTGGGCGCACGATCGATCGGATGGCAGACCTTCCTATGCCTGGGACCGCTCGAGGTCATGTGTTGCAGGTTGCCGCCATACCTCTCCGTAACCACACGGGCGTCGCCCGTACCACAAATACAAATACCAACGCCTCCTGGGAAAGCATCATCTCCCTTTGATTAGATGGAGCCGCGCCTGCAATCTATCCACCACTTGCAACCACCATCTGGGTTTCTGGAAAACCACCCAGAACTGCTCTTCACAATCATTCGCCAATGTACGCTTATAGCGCGCATCACCCAGGAGAAAGTCATAAACTTGCATCCCCAGGGCGGCATTATGCGCAATGGCCAAGGCATGGCTAACCAGGCCAGGCTTGAAACGCGGATCCTCAGGGTAACAAAAACCACACTGATAATTGCTTACCACGCCACGGTAAACCATATTGTAAAGGTAGCCAATGCATCGGGATCCCGCGGATATCCGCAACAGCTGCACATCCCCTCGTGCCCATGCCGCCCGAACATAACGCCGATGGAATTCATACATAAAATGCCCACCAAACGCCCCTTCACGCCCCCTGCGGCGCCAATGCCGTTCGTGCAAGCTGACCAATGCCTCAAAATACTCCACGGCAGTGCTTTCGTCATGCGCCGGGTGAACCGTGAGGTCGCCCAACTCACGATAAAGACGTATCGAGCGTCTCACTTGATAACGAGTATTTCTACTTAAGGTCTGCAGATACGATTCCAGCCCACCCTCGACCCCACCAAGCTTCATTCGATAATTAGGCTGCTGCGCCCAAACGCAGGTCTTCAAACCCAGCCGCCCGGCAGCTTCCCGCATCGCCTGGACCTGAGTCAGTGGAACCCACCGGACATGGAGCTCGTCCCAATCGTCGCCCCCCTGCAGCAAACCTTTCAACGCCGCGCCCCAAGCCTCATGTGCCTCCACCTCTCCGAGCAACAATCCGGCACGTTCCACGGTCAATCGGTCCAGGTCAGGTCGGCCCGTTTCCTGCCACCACAAACACCTGACTGGAAAAACTCCCAACCTCCATAGCAGCCTGGGCACCACCAATCCCATACCCCGGGTCCGGTTATCATCACGGATGACGACCAACCTCGGCACTATGGCCGCAGGCAGGCACTCCAGCCAGCAGCCCACCCAGGGCCAGGAGACGAAGGGCGAGCCTTCTGCCTCGCGCTCCAGCCTTTCCCATTCATGTCGCAACGAAACCTGCTCCGGCACAGACATGACCTTCCCGAGAATCTTGCCCCCTGAATCCATCGACCGATACATACCCCGCGTGACTGATCTGCTAGCATAGCACTTGGACTATCAGGGGTGAGACACCGTTCTTCATGCGCGACATCATCTTCAGCGGAATCTGGATGGGCCTGGTCGCAGCCGCACTCTTCCGACCGTGGATCGGGATTGTGGGCTGGTACTGGATTGGCATCATGAACCCCCACCAGCTGACCTGGGGCTTTGCCCGTGAGCTTCCCGTTGCCATGGGCATTGCCGGCGCCACTCTAGTCGGCCTATTGCTTACAAAAGATCGGCGCGCGCTCCCATTTACCCCTGAAATCGTCATCCTCGTGCTCATGGTGATTCACTTCACCATTACCACCTACCTTGCGTGGTCACCTGGCCCGGCGTGGGCGCAGTGGGACAAGGTAATGAAAATCTTTCTCATCACCTTGATCACCCCCATGCTCATATTCGGCAAACAGCGGATCATGATGCTGTTTGCCATTCTCACCCTCTCCATCGGATATTACGGACTCAAGGGCGGAATTCACTCCCTCACAACTGGATTTGGCGGCATGGTGCTCGGTCCGCAACGGAGCTTCATTGGGGGTAATACCGACATCGGCATGGCACTCATTATGATTCTACCGATGACACTGGTGCTTGCCAGACTCCTGCGGAACAACGAATTTGAGTTACCTTTCCAGAATGCGCTATTCGACCGGTGGCGATCCCAAATAGGCTTGGGGATGTACGCAGTCTTCTGGCTGACTGCCGCAGCCATCATAGGAACCCACTCTCGAGGAGCCATGCTGACCCTCATCATCATTTCCCCTTTCATCTTCAAGGCGCTGAGACACAAAACCCTCATAGTATCGGCGGCACTGATTGCGGTGTTCGGCCTTGGGCTGGCTGTGCCGGACCAGATTGTTGAGCGCATGCAAACACTCCAGGAATACGAAGAGGATAGCTCGTCCATGGGGCGGATCGCTGCCTGGAGCGTGAGTTGGAATATCGCCATGGAAACCCCCCTTACAGGATCAGGATTTCAAACCTTCCACTTGCCAAGGGATGTCTGGAACAGCTACGTGACCTGGACTGATCCGCTTTCTCGCACACTCGTAGAGCACAGCATTTATTTCCAGATGCTTGGCCAACACGGCTTTCCCGGACTGGCGCTTTTCCTGCTTTTATTGACCGTCACTCTCTTCACGCTCAACCGCATCCGGAGAAGCGCTGCTCGTTACGAGGATACACGCTGGATGAGCGGCATCGCATGGGCCATGATGATCGGAATATTCGGTTACATGATTTGTGGAGCCTTCCTCAGCCTTGCCTACTTCGATCTATTCTACGCAATGGTCGCATTGACCATCGTCCTCAGACGAGAACTGCATGAGTGCGAGACTGCTCGCATGGCCCAGCGACAGCATGCTTTCTCAACCCACGGACTGGAGGAATCCAGACAACCTGCGCCAGGCACTTCGCCTGCCACACAGGTGGGCGCAGATTTCGTTCGTAGCAAACCGAATGGTCCCAACCACCCCATTCAGGAGCGCCGCCCCTGATGCGTCCAACCCAACACCTCACCACGTACGCGCCCAAAATGGCATGGACACTGAGCGCACGACAACGTCTTTCGGTACTGATCTACCATCAAGTACTGAAGGAACCAGACCCAATGCGACCGGGGGAGATCACGACCCCCCAATTTGACTGGCAGATGGGTTTACTGGCTCGCCATGCGAACGTCTTGCCGCTACCCGAGGCCTTGCACCGCGTGCAAGATGGCACGCTCCCCCCCAGGGCAGCATGCGTTACCTTTGATGACGGTTATCAAGATAATTATTTAAATGCCCTACCCGTCCTGAAGCAGTGGGGAATTCCTGCGACCTTTTTCATTGCAACGGGATTCGTTGGAACAGGAATCATGTTTAACGACTCGATCATCGAAGCAATCAGGCGATGCCCCAAATGCACTCTGGATCTTGGCGACGCAAATCTCGGTGCTCACCACCTTGACAACTGGAAGGCCCGCCATACTGCTGCTTCGAGCCTCATACAACAGGTGAAGCATGCGCCCCCCAAAACGCGCGCTCAACAAGTCGACATGATCGTTCGATATTCCGGAGTCAGCTTACACACCGAATCGAGACTGATGATGGATGCAACGCAGATTCGTGAACTCCAGGCGGCGGGCATGACCATTGGCGCCCACACGCGCACGCACCCCATCCTTAGCCAACTGCAAGCTGACATGGCCCATGAGGAAATCAAGGGGAGTCGAGCCGATCTCGAGGGAATTCTCCAAACCCCCATCGAAGTCTTCGCCTACCCGAATGGTAAGCCCAACCACGATTATGCTCGACGCGACTGCGAATTGGTGCAGGCCGCAGGCTTCAAGTACGCTGTCAGCACCAGCCCTGGCGCAGCATCCTCCAGGATGGATCCCTTTCAGGTTCCACGGTTCACACCATGGGATCGCACCGATGCGCGTTTTTTGATGCGCCTCGCCGTAAATGCGCGGCGTGCTGGTACACTGGCATCCTGACCCGCCCAAACACACCAACCATGCCCAGCACCCCTCCCCATGAGTCAAACGGCAATTCACCGAAAAATCCCTCGCCAGGAAAAGCGCTGGTCATTGGGAATGACAATCGGTCATTCTTAACCACGGTCAGGTCGCTGGGCCGGGCAGGATGGGAGGTGCACAGCGCCTGGACCCCGGACAATCTAGCCGCCAACCGATCTCGCTACCTTAACCGTAAGCACGCTGTCCCCGCTTACGACCCAAGAGACCCAGCGTGGATCGGTGCATTAAAGGCAGTCCTATCGGCGCAAAAATTCGATCTCATCATCCCCTGCAGCGATGAAAGTATCATCCCGCTACAATTGCATCGAAATGATTTCGAGCCATACGCCCGCATCACCCTATTGCCCGACGCTGTATTTGAGACATTTCATCACAAGGAACAGACTGGACAACTTGCCCGGTCGCTAAGCATACCCACTCCCAGAGAAGTGCTGGTCACCAACGAGCATGAACTGGAAGAGGGCTTGGAAGCCTTTTCTTTCCCAATCGTCCTCAAGCCAGCATCTTCGCACAACAAGTGCGACCCCGATAACAGGCGACGAGTACTTAAGGCCTACACGCCAAAAGAAGCCAGCCAATTGGGGAGACAATCCCTTTCCGAAGGCCCACTTTTAATTCAAGAACACTTCATCGGCCAGGGAACAGGTGTGGAAGTATTGGCCAAGGACGGGAAAATCCTCACTGCATTCCAACACTTACGACTCCACGAACCTCTTCACGGGGGGGGTAGTTCCTATCGAAAAAGCATCCCACTCCATCCCGGCATGCTCGCGGCCACCACGGCACTCGTAAAAGCCGTCAGTTACACCGGAGTCGGGATGTTCGAGTACAAGCACAATCCAACCACCGATGAATGGATGCTCATCGAGGTTAACGCACGACTATGGGGATCTGTCGCACTGCCAGTTGCCGCGGGCATCGACTTCCCCCGGTTTTTGGCCGAGATGCTGATTCATCAACGCAGCGACTTCCCGCAAGATTACCCCGCAGACATCTATTGCCGAAACTGGGTGGCAGATCTGGATTGGTTTCGTGCAAACCTGAGAGCAAACAAAGAAGATCCCACGCTCCACACACGCCGACTCCCGGAAATCGCACGGGAGATCGTTCCTATATTACAACTGCGAGAATATGCAGACACCCTGAGTCTCGACGACCCTCTCCCCGGCCTTGCTGAACTGGGGCAGGTGATTCAAAGATGGCTTCAAACCGCTTTTCTGCGGATTACACAGAGCCTTCACCATCGACGAACCACGCCATGAAGGCACCGCATTCAGACATCCTGTTGGTCGGCGGCAGCCCCGAGGTAATCCTGACCTTTGTTCGCAGCCTTGCCCGACAAGGTCACCGCCTCGACAGCCTGAACGATACCCCCCTCAGTCATGCCTGCCAATCGCGATATCTCCAAAAGGTGCTGCCTTTTCCTCATGACCCCAAGGAGGCACAGGACCGACTCATCAAGGCACTTGCGGAAGGGCAATACGACCACATCGTCCCGCTGGACGCAAACGCCTCGCACCACATCCAGACCACTCGAACACAATACCCGGATCGTTTCGGGCACGCCCGCATCCATCAAAGCCACCCAGCCCCCATAACCTTACAGGCTCCCCGTACCAGCCCCGATGTCAAGACTAAGATAATCGGCCTACTGACGTTTGCGCACAACCAAGAGATCACAGCCGCAGTGCAATTCCGCAGCCTGCGCCATGACACGCGGGGACATCACGGATACTGCGTAAGCGAGGCCCCCAATGAACAGATTCTGCGCCTGGCAGAGCAGTTTATCCGCCTTCATAGGCTCGAGGGCCCCATAACCCTTTATTTCGCATACACCCCAGGGGCAGACGGGTACCACATCATCGGCGCCATCCCACACTGGGATGACGCCTTACCGTTGGCGGTTCATGTAGGCGCAGACCTCCCAATCCACTGGATCGCTCCGCCCCAGGCAGCTACGCCAATGCCATCCTACCGGCCTGGAATCTATTGCCGAAACGGTCGTCATGACAGCCTCCTGCTCCAGAAGGCGTTTGGCCAGGCGAGGCGCAAAGGCACGAGACAGCTGTTTGGCACCCTCGCGCGAACCTTCCTTGAAATCCTACGACCCGCATGGAGAAAGGAAGTCCATGGGTCGCATGCCTGGCAAGACCCGAACCCCCAGTGGACAGAGTATGCTCGCATCCTTGCACAGCTGGTTTCCGATGCGTCGGCACGCATCGCTACCCTGCGTCGCTGGCAGGCACGGCAGAGAGCACGACGGGTCCACCACCGCATTCGCCTCGATGAGCAAGCTGACCGGAGCACTCGACTGCTGTCCCTATGCTTTGGCAATATATGCCGTAGCCCCTACGCAGCGTACCGACTGGAGCGAATCCTTTGCAGCAATGCTCCGAGCCCCTGTTGGCATATTGAATCCTCAGGGATTTTACCGAAACCCGGGCGCCAACCGCCTCACGAAGCGCAAATCGCGGCACAAACCCTGGGGACCCCTATCGATGCCCACTCATCCAGGCACTCGGCGCCTTGCGACTTGACACAGCACCACGTGATTTTGATATTTGATCGCCAAAACCTCCACCACCTCAGAGACACAGGGATCCTGGGGCATCCAGGGATTGCAGTCGCCATGCTGGGAGATTATTTGCCACCTAGCAGACAAGGCTGCGAGATTTCCGATCCTTACGGCGGCGACATCAACGAATTCATCCAAACCTATCGCGTGATCGATGAAGGGTTAACCGCGCTGACCCAAGCCACCCAAAGGCAACATACTTCCTGACACGCCGAGACCATTTGGTCGCTTGGCCCACCCCGATGGATAACGACTCATACTGATGCTCAGCTTACCCCGCAAACTTCTCATTCTGCTCGAACGACGGGAACGGCTAAAAGCGCTGATTCTCCTGGCCCTGATGGTCGTCACTGCCTTCTTTGAGATGGCAGGCGTCGCATCCATCATGCCATTTCTCTCAGTGCTCTCCAATCCAGACATCATCCATGACAACGCATGGTTGAGCATGGCTTATGAAGCCTTGGGATTCACGACAAATCAAGGCTTTCTACTGGCATTGGGTGCGATCGCCTTTTTCATGATCACGCTGGGCTCCATCCTCACTGTCACGACCACATGGGCCCTGCAGCGGTTCTCCAGCATGCGCCAATTCGCCTTATCCAGACGACTGATGACTGATTACTTGAAGCGACCCTACGGTTTCTTCCTCCTCAGAAACTCATCCGACCTCGCCAAGAACGTCCTAGAGGAAAGCCGACAGGTCATCGGCGGCTGCTTGATGCCCAGCCTACAGCTCATCAACCGTGGCTTACTCACCCTGGCACTGATCACCTTTCTGCTTTTGATCCACCCATGGGTAGCGATCGGGCTGGCTGCAGCGTTGGCTGCCTCGTACCTTTTGACTTACGTGCTCATCCGGCCATTATTAAACCGAATCGGTGCTGACCGTGTGCTGGCCAACAAGCAGCGGTTCACGGCGGCCGGTGAGGCATTTGCAGGCGTCAAGGAAATCAAACTTCTTGGCCGGGAGAACGTCTACCTTGATCGGTTCTCCAATCCAGCCCGTCGCTTCGCCCGGCACCAGGCCACATCCGCCATATTATCGCAAATACCACAGTACGCCATCGAACTCATGGCCTATGGAACCATCATCCTGGCACTGCTCGTCATGGTGGGCACCGAAACCGGCAGCCTCGCTGCCGCCATCCCGGTCATCGGGGCTTACGCCCTGGCGGGTAAAAAACTTATCCCCGCCTTTCACGGCATCTACGCAGCCTTTTCAACCCTTCGGTTCACCATGCCTGCCGTGGACAATATTCTGTCCGATCTTGGTGATCGCAAGGACTCAACCTCGCTGCCCCCGCGGCAACGCCCACCCCGGCTCTTCCCACAGCATTCGCTCTCCATTACGGAGTTAACGTTTTACTACCCGGGCGCTGACGAACCCGCACTCAATCACGTGAACTTTCAGATCCCGGCCAACACCACGGTCGCCTTCATTGGTCGATCAGGTGCAGGCAAAAGTACCCTCGTGGACGTCATTTTATGCCTTCTCAAACCGGACTCTGGCAAAATCGAGATTGATGGAACAGCCGTCACTGCTCAAAACATCCGCAACTGGCAGGCTTCCATCGGCTATGTCCCACAGCATATTTTTCTTGCCGACGATACGGTATCGGCCAACATCGCCTTAGGTGTGCCCAAAAATGAACTCGACATGCAACAGGTAATCCAGGCCGCCAAGATTGCTGAACTGCATGACTTCGTTACTAACGAGCTACCCAATGGGTACGACACCATTATCGGCGACCGCGGTGTACGCCTCTCAGGGGGCCAAAGACAGCGTATTGGCATTGCCCGCGCCCTCTATCGTGACCCGCCGGTATTGGTGCTTGATGAAGCGACCAGCGCACTGGACAATGCAACCGAGTCTAATATCATGGGTGCCGTACACAATCTGAGTGGGAAAAAGACGATCATCATCATCGCCCATCGTTTAACCACAATTAAAGACTGTGGTCGCATCTACGTGCTCGAACACGGACGAATCACCGCTCAAGGCACTTGGTCAGAACTCCCAGACATCCATCCCGAGGAACAACTCCATTGATCCAGCACAAAGACTCTGGCAGCCTGACATGGTTAACCTGCATTCCGGTTGGCGCCCGGATTACTACTCACAGACACTCGGCCACGGCAACCCCCAAACAGCCTAGTTGAAGGGAATACCATGTCAGCCCTCCCCCCTGTACTGATTGTGGGTAGTGGACGCTCGGGTACGACGTTCCTTGGAAAACTCCTGGACAGTCACCCGGAGGTCCGATATCGCCACGAACCCGACTGGGCTTACGTTAACAGCACACTTCCCTTCCTGCCACCCAAAGACATTCCAGAGGCCTTTATTGAACAAGCGGCAGACTACATCCGCGCCCTCATGGAAATCCGCGCACCCAAAGTGAGCGGCAAAACACCCTTTTTTCCGAAGGCGTATCGATCCGCACCACTCGAGGTTCTTTTTCGCCTGAATGCCATGGCCGCACGCCTTGTGGATCGCGCAGGACTTGGCAGCAAGCGAAACCTCATACTTGACATGGCACCTCGCCGGCTGCTCGCTCAGGCCACCACGGTGATCAAAAGCGTGAACTCCGTCGCGAGAGCACCCATTTTTGCGGCGGCATTTCCGGACATCCGGATTATCCATATCGTCAGACACCCTGCGGGCGTAGTCGCCTCTCGATTGCGGGGTGCGGAACAGGGCGTGATGAGCCCGACAGTTTACATCGACGACATTTTTGACGCGGGATACACCGACTCGTGGACATTTGGACGTGATGAAGTGAAACGCTGGCCGATCGAAAAACAAATGACCTTCGAATGGATGGCCATCAACGAGGCAGTATTCACCTCGCTAAATGGAAACCCGAATTACCTTCTGGTGACACACGAGTCACTATCCAGATCCACAATGACAGAAACAAAAAAACTCGTCACCCATGCGGGACTCCAATGGAACGAACAAACAGAAAATTTCATATCCTCACTAAGCGCTGACTCTGCCCAATCCGGATATTTTGATATTCAACGATCACCAGAAACTCAAGTGGATACCTGGCGACAGGAACTCACCCCCCAACAAGTCGCCTGGGTCACCGAAATCGCAACGTGCTCTCGGATTGGTAGGCACCTTATACCCACATCTCCAATGTCTTCGCCGCCCCCTGCATGCTAGGATCTGGAACACGGAGTAAACGTGCAGAAAATATCTAAATACAAGGTTCCCCCAACCTGCACCGTGCGGGAAGCAATCTCCGTAATCGATCGCGGAGCAGCTCAGATTGCTTTGGTGGTTGATCATGATGCCCACTTGCTGGGCACCGTCACCGACGGTGATATTCGCCGAGCGCTGCTCCGGGGGGAGGGCCTCGAAACGCCGATCGAAGAAGTGATGCATCGTGGCTTTCGTTCCCTCCCGGTAACAGCCACAGAAGAAGATGCACTGAACCTGATGAGACATGAGGTCATTCATCAGATTCCGGTTATTGATGATACCGGCCGAGTGGTACGCCTCTTTCTCCTCGAAGAGCTCATAAAACCCAAAAAACGACCTAACCCGGTCGTGATCATGGCCGGGGGGAAAGGGGAGCGACTGAAACATCTGACGAGCGATTGCCCCAAGCCGATGCTGCCAGTGGGTGGCAAGCCCATTCTGGAAATCATCCTTGAGCAGTGCATCAAGGCGGGGTTTCGGGAGTTCTACTTCTCCGTCAACTACCTCAAGGAACAGATCCAGGACCACTTCGGAAATGGCGAATCCTGGCAGGTCAATATTCAGTACATTGAAGAGGACAAGCCACTGGGCACGGCCGGCGCATTGAGTCTGCTACCAGCCATGCCCGAGCATCCCCTGCTGGTTCTGAATGGCGACGTACTCACCCGCGTGGATTACGGGCGCTTGTTGCACTTCCATTCAGAGCATGAGGCAGCCGCGACCCTCTGTGTACGGGAGCACACCACCCAGATCCCCTACGGGGTTGTCCGAATGGATGACGTCATGGTGCATGCGATGGAGGAGAAGCCGGTCCTCAGCCACTACGTGAATGCGGGAATCTATCTTCTGGATCCCAGTTTGCTGAAGCTGGTCCCGTCCGACCAGTTCTTCGACATGCCGCAGCTACTGGAAAAGGCGATGGCACAGCAATATCGCGTCAGCGCCTTTCCCATCCATGAGTACTGGCTCGATATCGGTCTACCCGAAACACTGGATCGGGCACACCAGGAGTGGCGATGAGGCTCCTTGCACTTATACCGGCACGCGGTGGTTCTAAAGGCATTCCCCGCAAGAACATCAAGCCACTTGCGGGGAAGCCACTGCTGGGATGGACCATTGATGTGGCCCGACAAGCGGGTTCCATTGACCGCATCGTTGTGAGTACCGAGGATGAGGAGATTGCTGCCCTTGCCCGCGACCTGGGTGCGGAAGTTCCCTTCATGCGACCGGCGGCACTCTCTGCGGATGATACCCCGGGTATCGAACCGGTAATCCATGCGCTCGAACAGCTGCCCGAGGTGGACTGGGTGCTGTTGCTCCAGCCCACCTCCCCCTTGCGGGCTGCAGAGGACATCGAGGGCATCGTGCAGCTCTGCCTGGAGCGAGAAGCCCCTTCAGCCGTATCGGTAACCGCCGTAGACAAGCACCCGTACTGGATGTACCAACGCGACGAAAAAGACCGCCTGGAGCCCATGATTCCGGACCAGCCCGCAATCACCACACGACAGGAACTGCCACCAACCTATGTCCTCAATGGCGCCCTCTATCTGGCCCGGAGGGACTGGTTGCTGGAACAGCGCCGGTTCGTGGGGCCTGATACGCTGGGCTACGTCATGCCACCGGAGCGTTCCGTAGATTTGGATACACCCCGGGACTGGGATTGGGTTGAATTTTTAATCGAGCGCGAAAATGCCAAATAAAATACTTATCACCGGCGCCGACGGCTTCATCGGCTCCCACCTCACGGAAGCCCTTGTCCGCGCAGGCTATGACGTGAAAGCCTTCGTCCTCTACAACTCCTTCAACTCCTGGGGTTGGCTTGATCACTGTGCCGATGATGTACGTGGGCAGTTCGAGGTCTTTGCCGGCGACATCCGCGACCCGCACGGGGTGCGCACCGCGATGGCGGGGTGCGATGCCGTCCTGCACTTGGCGGCCCTGATTGCCATCCCCTACTCCTACCACTCGCCGGATACTTACGTCGACACCAACATCAAGGGCACGCTCAACGTGGTACAGGCGGCGCGCGAGCTTGGTGTTCGTAAGGTCGTCCACACCTCCACCAGCGAGGTCTACGGAACGGCGCGGTTCGTACCCATCACCGAAGACCACCCGTTGCAAGGACAGTCCCCCTATTCGGCGAGCAAGATCGGGGCGGACCAGATCGCCCAGTCGTTTTATCTCTCCTTCAGTACACCGGTGGTGACGCTGCGGCCCTTCAACACTTATGGCCCGCGCCAGTCCGCGCGAGCGGTCATCCCGACCATCATCACCCAGATCGCCAGCGGCCAGCGGCGGCTCAAGCTGGGAGCCGTGCATCCGACCCGCGATTTCAACTTCGTGGCCGATACCGTCCAGGGTTTCATCAAGGCGCTGGAGAGCGATGCGGGCGTAGGTGAGGTGATCAATGTTGGCAGTAACTTCGAGATCAGCATCGGAGACACCGTCCAGGCCATTGCCGAGGTAATGAATGCCGAGATCGAGATCGAAACCGACGAGCAGCGGCTGCGCCCGGACAAGAGCGAGGTCGAGCGCCTCTGGGCGGACAATACCCGTGCCCGTGACCTGCTCGGCTGGACCCCGGCATATGGTGGGCTGGACGGCTTCCGGCGCGGGCTGGCGGAAACGGCGGAGTGGTTCACGGACCCCGCCAACCTGGCGCGCTACAAGGCGGATCAGTACAACCTATGACTCCATTACCGAAAGCCGTGGTCGAGGCCCTGCAGTCGGTGCTGGGTGAAGGCCCCATCCCACTGCACGAGCCGCGCTTCCATGGCAACGAGCAACGCTACGTGCAGGACTGCATCGAGTCCACCTTTGTCTCCTCCGTCGGGGCCTACGTCGACCGCTTCGAGCGCGCGCTGGCCGAGTACACCGGCGCGCGGCGCGCGGTGGCCGTGGTCAATGGCACGGCGGCATTGCAGGTGGCGCTGCGGCTGGCCGGCGTGCGGGCGGGCGATGAGGTCATCGCCCCGGCCCTTACCTTTGTCGCCACCGCCAATGCGGTGCACTATCTGGGGGCGACACCGCATTTCGCGGATAGCAGCGAAGCGACCCTGGGGCTCGATCCGGATGCGCTACGGGACTGGCTGGAACACACGGCCGAGCGCACGGCCGATGGCATCCGCAACCGCCATACGGGCCGACCGCTACGCGCTGTCGTGCCGATGCACACCTTCGGCCACCCCTGTGACCTGGATGGCCTGATGGCGGTTGCCCACGACTACCGCCTGACCCTGGTCGAGGATGCGGCTGAGTCCCTTGGTAGCCGGTATCATGGCCGTCATACCGGAACCTTCGGACTATTGGGGGCGCTGAGCTTCAACGGTAACAAGATCATCACCACCGGCGGCGGTGGCGCCATACTGACCAATGATGAGCGTCTGGCCGACCACGCCAAGCATCTGACGACCACGGCCAAGCAGCCGCACCGCTGGGAGTATGTGCATGACGAGATCGGCTACAACTTCCGCATGCCCAACCTGAACGCCGCGCTGGGTTGCGCACAGTTGGAGCAGCTGCCCGATTTCCTCGCTGCCAAGCGGCAGCTGGCCGATCGCTATCAGGAAGCCTTTTCCGGTGTTGAAGGTGCACACCTGATAAGAGAACCGGAAGGTACCAAGAGCAATTACTGGTTTCAGACACTGTTGCTGGACGAGGGTGAGGCGGAACAACGGGATCGAGTCCTTGAGGCCACCAACGAGGCCGGCCTGATGACACGGCCGGCCTGGGCGTTGATGCACCAGTTGGTACCGTACCGGGATTGTCCGCGTGCACCGTTGCCGGTGGCGGAGTCACTGGCACGTCGAGTCATTAACCTGCCCAGCAGTGCGGGGCTAGTATGAAACCGCTGTTGCTTCTGGGGGGGGGCGGCCATTGCCACGCGGCTGTTGATGTCATCGAAGCCGGGACGGTGTATCAGATCGTCGGCGTTGTGCAACCATCGGTCGCTGGTTCAGCGCCAGTTTTGGGATACCCCGTGGTGGGCACCGATGATGACTTGTCCGCCTTGCTGGCGGAGACCCCTCGGGCACTGGTCACCATCGGCCAGATCAAGAGCCCCGCAACCCGCATTCGCCTCTTCGAGCTGCTCAAAAGCCACGGCGCCGAAATTCCGGTAATCAAATCGCCGTCTTCGTATTGCTCCCCACATGCCGAGTTGGGTGAGGGGTGCATCCTGATGCACGGCGCCCTGATCAACGCCAACGCTCATGTTGGTGAGAACTGCATCGTCAACAGCCAGGCGCTGATCGAGCATGATGCCGAGATCGGTGCTCATTGCCACATCTCGACCGGTTCTCGAGTCAATGGCGGTGTCCGGATTGGTACGGGCTGCTTCATCGGCAGTGGCGCGATCCTAAGGGAGGGCATCGAAGTCGGCAATGGCGCGATCATCGGCGCCGGTCAGGTCGTGCTTCAGGATGTGGAAGCCGGAAAAACCGTGAGTAACCATCGTGACTGAACATACCACCATCATCGCAGAAGCCGGCGTCAACCATAATGGTGATCTTGAGCTTGCCAAGCAATTGATCGACGCGGCCGCCGAAGCCGGTGCCGATCTGGTCAAGTTCCAGACCTTCAGCGCCGAACGGTTGGTGACCCAGAGCGCCCCCAAGGCCGATTACCAGACACGCACCACGGAAAAGAGCGAGTCGCAATTCACCATGCTGCGCCAGCTCGAGCTAGATGACGAGATGCATGGGGCACTCATGGCCCACTGTCAAGAGCGTGGCATCGGCTTCTTCTCCACCGGCTTCGACATCCCGAGCCTCGACTACCTGGCCTCGCTGGGTGCGGAGCGTTTCAAGGTGCCCTCGGGCGAGATCACCAACCTGCCCTATCTGCGCCATATTGGCAGCTTCAGCAAGCCGGTGATCCTCTCCACCGGGATGGCCACGCTCGGGGAGATCGAGGACGCTCTGGAGGCGCTGGAGTCCGCCGGTACCCCGCGCGAGCGGATCACGGTACTGCACTGCAATACCGAATACCCCACCCCCATGGCCGACGTGAACCTGCGCGCCATAACCCGCATTCGCGACGCCTTTGGCGTGGCGGTGGGCTACTCGGACCACACGCCGGGCATCGAGGTGCCCATCGCCGCGGTGGCACGGGGCGCCACGGTGATCGAGAAGCACCTGACGCTCGATCGCACCCTGCCCGGCCCAGACCATAAGGCCAGCCTCGAACCCGGTGAGTTCACCGCCATGGTGCGGGCCATCCGTAACATCGAGCAGGCGCTGGGCGATGGTATCAAGCGCCCGAGCCCCAGCGAGATGGGAAATCGGCCCATAGCGCGCAAGTCGCTGGTCGCCTCCGGGCCGATCCGCACTGGGGAGCCGTTCACACCGAATAACGTGACCGCCAAGCGCCCCGGGACCGGCATCTCGCCGATGCGCTGGGACGAAGTGATCGGGCGGGCAGCCACGCGGGATTACGCCGCCGACGAGTTCATTGAACCATGAAGAAGATCTGCGTTGTCACCGGCACCCGCGCCGAGTACGGTCTGCTGCGCTGGGTGATGGAGGGTATCCGCCAGTCGCCTGCGCTGGAGTTGCAGCTCATCGCCACCGGCATGCACCTGTCACCCGAATTCGGGCTGACGGTCGAGGCGATCGAGGAGGACGGCTTCCAGGTCGACCGCAAGGTCGAGATGCTGCTGAGTTCGGATACAGCGGTTGGCGTGACCAAGTCCATGGGGCTGGGAATGATCGGCTTTGCCGATGCGCTGGCCGAGTTGAAGCCGGATCTGATGGTGGTGCTGGGGGATCGCTACGAGATCTTCGCTGCTGCCGGTGCTGCGATGATTGCGCGCGTACCTGTGGCGCATCTGCATGGTGGTGAGGCCACTGAAGGTCTTATTGACGAACCTATTCGTCACAGCGTCACAAAGATGTCGCATCTGCACTTCGTCGCGGCGGAGGAGTACCGGCGTCGCGTGATCCAGCTCGGTGAGGAGCCGGAACGGGTTTACAATGTCGGTGGCCTTGGCATCGACAACATCCTGCGTTTGAAGCTGCTCTCGCGTGAAGAGCTAGAAGAGGCACTGGATTTCAACCTAGCGCCGCGCAATCTACTGATCACCTTTCATCCCGTGACGCTGGAGTACAACACCAGCGGACAGCAGATGGATGAGCTGCTCGCGGCACTAGCGGAATTACAGGATACCGGTCTGATCTTCACCATGCCCAATGCCGATACTGAGGGGCGGGGGCTATTCGACAAGATCGAGTCATTCTGTGCCCAGCAGCCTCGCTCTAGGGCCTATACGTCGCTGGGCCAGTTGCGCTATCTCTCCTGCATTCAGTATGTGGACGGGGTAATCGGGAATTCATCCAGTGGACTACTCGAAGTGCCCAGTTTCAAGAAGGGTACGATCAATATCGGGGATCGGCAGCGGGGTCGATTGCAAGCCTCGAGTGTAATTAATTGTGAACCCGAACGGGCTTCCATCGAATCTGCACTACGTGAGTTGTTCTCGCCTGAATTTCAGTCGCGGCTTCCGTTGGTAGGAAACCCCTACGGACAGGGGGGAGCGAGTGAGGCCATCGTCAAGGTTCTGGAGCAGCGCTCGCTGAATGACCTCCTGAAAAAACAATTTTACGATTACCCTGGAAAATGAGAATACTCTTCATTGGTGCTGTTGAATTCTCCGCGTGTGCGCTACGTGAACTCATCGAGATGCGGGCGGATGTTGTTGGCGTTTGCACCCTTTTAGAATCGATTTTCAATGCCGACCATGTCGATCTCACTCCGATCGCTGAAGAGGCTGGTATTCCCGTGTGCTCCACAATGGACATCAACGGGGAAGAGGCTCTGAACTGGATCCGCAGATGTGAACCAGATGTCATCTTTTGTTTCGGCTGGTCCAAGTTGGTTCGTTCACCCCTTCTCGAACTTCCGCGCTTGGGTGTCGTCGGTTTTCATCCCGCAGCCCTTCCAGAAAATCGGGGGCGGCATCCGCTGATCTGGGCTCTGGTGCTCGGCCTAGAGGAAACGGCTTCTACCTTCTTTTTCATGGATGAGGGGGCGGATTCAGGCGATCTGCTGTCGCAGAGGAAGATTGCTATCGAGCCGGAGGATGATGCACGGACGCTCTATACCCGTGTCACAGAGGTCGCCATGGGTCAGATACGTGAGTTTGTACCCCTGCTGGAAAGCGGACGATATCAGCCTCAGCCACAGGAGCACAGCAAAGCCAATGTGTGGCGTAAACGAGGTATCACCGATGGTCGCATTGATTGGCGAATGTCGGCCGAGACCATCCATAACCTGGTACGGGGCCTCACACGGCCTTATGTCGGTGCGCATTTCGATTTTGGGAAACACTCCGTCAAGGTATGGCGAACTGAGATAGGGCTTGACATAGCCGCCAACCTCGAACCCGGCAAGGTGTTGGCGGCAGAGGAAGAGGGTCTTCTCGTCAAGGCAGGTATTGGTGCCATCCGCTTGCTTGAGTACGAGCCCCGGATTTCCCTGACCCCAGGAGACTATTTGTGAAGACACTGGTCGTTTCCCCACACCCCGACGATGAACTGCTCGGCTGTGGCGGTACACTGTTGCGGCGAACCGCTGAAGGCGGCACGGTAGGTTGGTTGCTGATGACTGCGATCACGGAAGAAGGGGGTTGGGGCCTTGAGCGGATCGAGCAGCGAGCGAAAGAAATAGAGGAGGTTCGTGTCGGTCTCGGTATTGACCCACAGCATATGTATCAACTCAACCTCCCGACCGCACAACTTGATCAGCAACCGATGGACACCCTCGTTTCCCGTGTCTCCCAGGTGTTCAGGGATTTCGAACCCGAGGAGGTGCTGCTCCCACATCCTGGCGATGCGCACAGCGACCATCGCATCACGTTCGAGGCCGTCAGCGCGTGTACCAAATGGTTTCGGTATCCCAGTGTACAGCGCGTGCTCACGTACGAAACGCTGTCGGAGACAGATGCCGGGCTTGATCCTGAACGTCTTTTCCGAGCAACGGTATTTGTGGACATCAGTGATTACCTGGATCGAAAGATTGAACTGATGCGGGTCTATGCAAGTGAGATGGGAGACTTCCCGTTTCCGAGGAGTGAGAGGGCGTTGCGGGTGCAGGCTGAATTTCATGGCGCGCGGGCAGGCTTTATGGCCGCGGAGGTATTCACGCTATTGCGAGAGAGACATTAGAGATATTGAGACAATTGTAAGCAATGGGATAAATCGCTCGGGCAGTTGTGCTACCTCTCATGCCTCAAGCATGTGAATGGCGTGGTCGGGAACTCCTCCAGCGGCCTACTCGAGGTGCCCAGCTTCAAGAAGGGTACAATCAATATTGGGGATCGGCAGCGGGGTCGGTTGCAAGCTGCGAGTGTGATCGATTGCGAGCCTGAACGTGCTTCCATCACCACTGCACTAGATGAATTGTTCTCGACTGAATTTCAGTCGCAGCTTCCGTTGGTAGAAAACCCCTACGGACGGGGGGGGGGGGCGAGTGAGGCCATCGTCAAGGTTCTGGAGCAGCGCTCGCTGGATGATCTCCTGAAGAAACGATTTTACGATTACCCGGAGAAATGAGAATACTATTCATTGGTGCTGTTGAGTTCTCTGCGCATGCGCCATCACCCCGGAGATGAAATACGGCAGTGCAAAAGTCTAAGGAGAAGTCACATGAATAGCAGCCAGCGGATGTTAAGCGCTGGCTGACGGTGGACTCCAAGACCCAGGCCCTTGCCAACGCGGAGAAAGCGGAGATCCACTGAGGTAATGAGACCGGCTTGAGATCGGATTGCCAGCATGTGCGTGGCTATGCGCCTAAGGGGAAAAAACCAGTGTTGCGGCAGCATGCGAGCGCGCTTTCATCAACTTGATTGCCACGATTTCCAATCGCGGTAAGCTTTGCTTCCGGATTTATGAAGACAATACGAATGCTGATTTACAAACCGACTTCATGAAGCGACAGACCAAGACTTGTTACCAGAATATTTTCCTGGTTTTGGATTCTTTCCAGGCGCACCATACGTATAAATTCAGAGGCCGATTGAGTGATCACATGCATGAGATCGAGGTCTTTTATTTGCCGCAGTATTCGCCGGGAGTTCGCCCCTGATAAAGACCTAACTTTTTGCATCAAGGTTAATAGCGTTCACAGCGGTTCGCCAAGAGTGCAACCAAGAACAAAAACTGAAACAGAACGCGATCTCTCACATGCGGAAGCAGCAAAAGCTGCCCAAGTGGGTTACCGGCTATTTTTAAGGGCCGTTAATTCAGTACGCAGTAGTGTGCCTATTTGTTTACCAGGCTAATAAGGGTCTTTTAATGACGCAACCTTTTCACGCACTCAAGAATCTCGCCAGAAGCGGTAGAGACGTACTGCAGAGCGCATGGCTCCATAAGCACCTAAAAAAACAAAAAACCTCCGACACAATATTCATCCTTGGCTCAGGATCTTCCCTAGAAAACATAAAAGACTGGTCCTTAATTTCTAGGCATGATTCGATCGGCTTTAATTTTTTTATGATACATAACCATGTGCCGACCTATTACTGCATTGAAGCACCCAGAGATCCGGACTCTAGGAATTGCATGAAAAGACTGGTGCTATTCAAGGGAGATGAGTACTGGCGGAAAACGGTACCACTAATAAAACCACGCGCCGGGTATGCTGAGCTTTACTTTTTATTCAAGGAGCTTAATATCCCTTGCCACGTTGTCACTAGCGTGACGATTAACGCAGAAAATTGCTCAGAATTAATCAAGGCTATTGAGCACCACAACCGTCATATTATTTATCGCCATTTATCCATAATGCATGGCCAAGGCGTCGCTTCTATTGAAACCATCTCCAATTTTTGCGTTAGACTAGGTTACAAAAAAATCGTCTTCGTGGGTATTGACTTAAATAATACGAATTATTTTTATAATGAGGAAAGGTACTTAGCGCTCAGAAATAAGCACTTAATACCTTCGACAGACCAAGTAGGCGCCGTACACAAAACAAACGACCCTCAACAAAAATATGGACACATGATAGTCACCGATGTAATTCGGTGCTATTCAGAGCATTACAGTCAAGAAGGAATTGAATTTTATGTAGAAAACAAGGATAGTGCACTGGCAGACTTTCTCCCTGTATGGTCCTTATCTTGACAAATCAAAACCGATTTCAAAATTTCACTGTACGGCCAGGGCCGCCCCTTTGGCAAAGCGGAACTACAGCTTACATCATTAAATCGAATCTAATTGAAGCTGTTGCGAGAGCAACTTATTGGCAAGTAAATTGAAATCTATCACTCATAAGCCCAAAAAACTCGGCTTGGTCCAAAGAGCCTAATCCGATGACCACGAATACAGCAACCGTAATCATCCGCTCTGCGCGGGAACGCACCGAGGCCCTCTGCAGGGAGCTAGTTCTCGCTCAGGAAGTACCGGCGGAAGCAGTGTTCGTCGTCCGTGAGGTGCCGTTCTCCCAATCCATGCGCACGTCGTTTCGTATAGGACTGGAGCAAGGACGGCCTTGGACATTTTGTGTGGACGCCGATCTACTGCTCCGTCCAGGCGCGATTGCACATATGCTGGAACTCGCTGAGCAACAGCCTCCAAATGCTTGCGAAATTCAAGGCTTGGTTCTAGACAAGTTCTTTGGCGGTCCTCGTCCAGCCGGAAATCACCTTTATCGCACTGCTCACCTGGAAGAGGTCATCGCCCGCATCCCGAATGAGGGTACGAATATACGCCCAGAGGGCCATACGCTAAGGTCAATGAAAAAGGCTGGCTACCCGTGGGTGCAGGTGCCTTATGTGGTGGGTTTGCATGACTTTGAGCAAAGCTATCAGGACATATTCCGGAAATGTTTTGTTCAGGCGCATAAGCATCTGGGGTTAACTCCCCTTTTTATGACAATCTGGCGCGAAGGTAGCGCCGATGACACTGATTATCGTGTAGCACTGGCCGGCTTTGCACGTGGAATCGAACACTATGATGATGTTCACATAGATATCAGGGGCGAGCATTTCAAAATGAGTCTCAACGAGTTCGGCCTCAGCGAGAAATTACCCATAGACACACGAGCTTGGCCCAGCGCGCGCATTGAAGCAATCATTCAGAACTGGCAGGAGCCTGCCGTCTATCGCCAATGGTACCCCACTCGCTTTGACCTTGATAAGCCAGATAAGCGAATCAACGTACGCTCATCCATACAAAGGCTCCGCAAACATCTCGAGCGCCATGGCTTAAAGAAAACAATGTCGCGCGCCGCGGGCTGGACATTCATCATGATAGGCGAGAGGCTTCAGCGGATAGCAGATCAGGCCTGACGACCACCATACTTCATCTGCGATATGATGGAAGTCAATTTCTTCTTGAGTTCACCCAGAACATCGTGGAGCTGCCGTTATACTCCAATTTTTAGTGAAGGCTGCATTTCAAGCCACCACCATGTAGCGACTTAAAGTAATGTCTCTACAGCCCAGCATGACATACCTGCATCTCGCACGGTAATTTTTCCCAGAAAGATTAGCCACCATAATGATAATACTTAACGCGTCGTTAAAGTCATAGACGGGGGAAACGAAAGCTTGAATCTACTTTTTACAACAGGACTTAACCCCTATGGAAGCAGGCCGTTCGGCGGCGCTGAGACATCGATCCGGCTACTTGCCGAAAGCATGGCGGCACGCGGCCATAAGGTGATCTATCTAACCCTGCGCGCAGAAGAGCGGGATTACGAAATCGCCAAGGCAGCTGGTGTTAAGCTTTGGGCGGTCCCTGCGCTTCGTGGAAACCGCTTCCGACTTGTTCGGGCGGTCGGGAAGCTTCGCCTCCCAGCCATGATTGCGTTGCTAGCGCTTCGATACAGGATTGACGTCCTCTATTGCTTTTACGAAATCGACGTCATGGAAGCAGCGCTTCGCGTTCGGAACTGGCTGAGACGTCCGAAGGTTGTAGTACGCATGGCTGGCTTTCTTTGGCATTCAACTTCCACGCGTGACCCGAGGCTTCGAACTCGATATGAGCTGGCATTTAATTCTGTGGATAGCGTCAATTTCGTTACAGAAGGCTTGGTTGAAATGACCGAAAAAGGGACCGCTGAGCTGGGCATGCAAGTGCGGTTCCGTGATACCTTCGTCCATGACATTGGCTGTTCATCCGCACCCGTGAGGACGCTACCGTACAACAGCCTTCCACAAACACCGTTTCGAATGCTGATGGTTGGACGCTTTGCCAGTTATTCAAAGCGTCAAGATCTGCTCGTAAAAGCAGTCGCTCTGATACCCGAAGAGATACCTGTTTCACTAACGCTGGTTGGTGAAGGGCCTGATAGGCCGGCCATTCAGGCCCTAGTTGAGCAGCTCAATTTGAGTCACCGAGTTGAGATCATACCCTTTATCGACCAAAAGATCTTATGGAAACGACTGCAGGAGGAACATCTTCTGTGCCACGCAACAAACTCTGAGGGTTTGGCGAAAGCGATACTCGAGGCTATGGCCAAGGGACTGCCCGTACTGGCTTCAAATGTGGCCTCAGTTAATAGTTGCATTCGAGAGGGTGAGACAGGATTTCTAGTTGATAACAACCCCGAGTCCTGGGCCGACCGGATGATCGGGCTAAGCAGGCGACCTGAAGATCTCGCCCGAGTATCCGAGGCTGGGCAGAAGCATGTTCTAGAGCAATGGGATCCCGCCAAATGCGCTCAGCAATACGAGACATATTTTGAGCGACTCTAAGCTGTTCCAACTTATCTGAATCGAGCGGGTGTCACAGGTATTGGCCGCGCGCACTCTAGCCAGCTCTTCGGTACGGCGTCAGTGGTCTCATTGCTTTAAACCAACTCAGGGACTTCTATCAGCATCATTCCTCACCATCTTATTCGGGAAATCGCAGAGACCAAGTGAAATGATTCCTAGAAATATAGCTTTACAAAAACTCATGAATGTAGCGAGGCATCCGCGTCAGTACACGCAAAGAGTCTTTGGGCCGGCCAATGGACTGATAATAGACAATAAGGAAGGCCACGACGAATATAGGATTAGAAGGCCGATGATTTCACGAAAGCGGGGGGTATCGGCAATTATCCGGGCAAAGAACGAAGCCCACATCATCGGTCGCTGCCTTGATCTGATTTACCCTGTCTTCGACGAGATCATCGTCGTCGACAATAATAGTGCTGATCAGACGCAGAAGGTCGTTTTAGACATTGAAAAGACTCACTCAAAGGGCAAGATAAAGCTCCACACATACCCATTTGACCTTTCCCGGATCGGCCCGGAGAATGCAGCCACTGATGATAAATCCATACACAGCTTTGTTTATTTCAGTAATTGGGCGCTAAAACACGCATCATACGCGTATTTATTTAAATGGGACGCGGATATGCTACTCCACCCCGATTCCGCCACCGATTTACGCCTTTACCTTGACTCGCTATCGCCATATTGGCCGATATGGGGTTCCTTTAAATTGCAGACCATTTACGTAAGCGATGATGGCGTGTACGCTCCTGAGGATGACGTCAACTGCGAAACCCACCTTGCGCCAAATCGATCGGATGTATTCTTTGCAAAAAATGGGTACTTTGAGCTGCTCACCAAAAATTGCTTGGCGAAACATAAGACTTTCGACTGCTTCCGAATATATGAGCACAAGGATCTTCGGCGAGATGAATTCGCTCATTGGTCAACGGACCATTTCGTGACTGAGCGCAAGCGGCGGGAGGCAGATTACTTTGCTCGGATTAAAGGCAAAAAAGGGATTGAGGGTATCCGGCAGTTAAGCAGTGAATGCCGAAGCGAGATCGGCCTCGAATAGAAACCACAAACACTCCTCAGATGAGCATAATATAATGTTGCTGCCGCGCGGCGCTTATCTATTCACAATCCAGGGACGCCACCAAAACATACTCGACGCACGCAAGTTGTAGAAGCCCCGCTGATTCAGGCATTACCCCTTGATCACATACCCCGTGACGCAGCCACTTGATAACATGCCGATCTTAGTCAATAGAAAACGTACCGTGCACTTGATTAACCCGATGGTCAACCCCCACGGGGGTGCGGAAAACCGGGTAAAGGAGCTTTATCACGTCCTCAAATCCCGAACAACCGTCAACATCTGGAGCCCCGCCGGAAGCAGTCCATCACCCCTGCTTACAGCTCAACTTCCGATCAGGAGAATTCGCCCAAGGCGCTTGCAGTTTCCCTTTGGAGGCACAGTGGTTTTGGCGGCAGCTGGTCCTTGGTGGATCGGTAATTGGATAAAATACTTCAGGCCAAGACGCGTCGTTTATATCTGCAACCTCCCCGACATTGAACAAATCCACAACCGCATACGCGAACTTGAATCCTACGGGCTCCAGGGCCGGATACACTTTGCGTATGCGGCGGAGTGGATTCGTAGCGCCGTCGGCCGGCCCGGTCCGGTCCTGATCTCTCCCATTGATATTGAAAGATTTCGGCCACTCTCACTGGAAGCGCAGATTCGGAGCAGGCCGTTTACCATTGGACGATTGAGTCGCGATATTCCATACAAGCACCACCCTGACGATTCGCAATTATATCAACGTCTCGCTCAACAAGGGTTCAAGGTGCGAGTGATGGGCGGCGACAGCCTCCGAACGGCGCCACACCCCAATATTGAGATTCTTCCGGAAGGTGCTATGGCAGCGGATGACTTTCTGCGTTCGCTCGATGTGTTTTTCTACCGCACGAACACCGCACAGTGGGTCGAGCCCCATGGTCGGGTTGTCACCGAGGCACTCGCCACAGGGCTTCCGGTGATCTGTGGCGACCTGGGTGGGTTTATTGAATGGGTGAGACCCGGCAAGAACGGTTATATTATCTCTGATAACCAGGAGGCAGAATCCCGAATGTTGGAGCTACGTTCCGACCCCAAACTTTACGTTAACCTATCAATTGGGGCCCGAGATACTGCGGAGTCGGCGTTCTCTCGTGAGGCAATTGACCGGCTTGCGAAACATATCATCGGCGATGACTAACCCGTTTGCGTGGTTTTAAGTGGCTGGCATCCGGCGGCGCAGCAACGTTAAAAAGACACCATCTTGCCGGCGCATATCCACTCCGCCCCCCCTATCCAATCGGAACGTTCATATAAATGACAATGTCGCTAAATCTTTTTACTAGCGAACCAACCAATTCGAGTGCTTCACTAATCGAAAATTTTAGGCCAAATAGCGAGGTCGCTGAGAAACTCTTTATCCCAGCATTTAGCTTTAAGAGCATTTCGAATCTAATAAGTTTCGACGACATAGGCATCATAAAAATAGACGTGGAAGGCGCAGAGCTAGAGGTCATAAAAAGCTTATTGGAGCCAATTAAATTATACAGACCCATAATTGTACTGGAAATCTTACCCGTGTATAACGAGGCAAATAATTTCCGACTTGACCGGCAAAAAGAAATAGAGCAAATATTTAGAAGGATTAACTATGTAATTCACAGGATCGCCAAGAATGGCGATAAGTTTTCGTCGTTGTCAAAGATAGATGCTATCGGCATCCACTCTAATCTCACCCAATGTGACTACGTAGTTGCTCCAGAAGAGATAGTGTTAAGCAACTGAAGTTCCCGCCCCTCCTTCACGCTGCGAGCTCATTTTAGCGTTTACCCCGTACCATATTGGCGGTATGCTGTCACCTATGGATAACTTAGCTAAACCTTTCTTTTCAGTGGTCATCCCGACTCGTAACCGCCCAAAGCTTTTTGCCCTGGCGTTGCGTTCCGTACTAGAGCAATCGTTTCGTGAGATCGAGATCATTGTGGTCATGGACGGCTCAGATCCGCAGCACGACCCTGAATACGCAGTCGTTTTGGCAGAGGCGCCCAATGCTTGCACGCACAGGCAACCCCATCGGCCCAACGGGCATGGGCAGAGCTACTCAATGAATACCGGGGCGTACATCGCCCAAGGCGATTACGTTGCATTCCTGGATGACGATGACTACTGGACCGATCCACAGCATCTAGCGCGCGCACATACGGCCATTCAAGCGTCTCAGCAAGAAGTGGATGCCTACTATTCGGATCAACGGGCGTATTTCGCTGACGGGTCGGAAACTGCGCGCACTGTATGGATAGAGGATCTTGCCAGCCAGGTGGTAACCCAAGGCCAGGCATATGGAGATGCCTACCGAGTCTCACCGGAATTTCTCCTGAGCAGCAAAGGGTTTGCCCACTTGAATTGTTCTATCATCCGACGCGAGCTCTACTTACAATTATCCGGCATGGATGAAAATATCCGGTATGAATGTGATCGCGATTTCTTCCTGCGTACGCTTGATGCCGCAGAGAACTTTCTCTATTGCCCGCTATTCACTTCACGACACCATATTCCCGAAAAGGGCCGCCGTGACAATATGTCCACACTCGTTTCGGACTATCAGAAAGCACTTTACCAGATCGCCGTGTACGAGAAGAATCAGCTGTTGTCTCGGCGGCCAGCGATACGTAATGCATGCCGGGTGGGCTTGAGTTACGTTTACAAGAACTTGGCCGAGCAGCTAGCGAGAGAGCGACGTTTAGACGATGCCCTGCGGTATGCACAGAAAGCGCTGGCACTGGATGGTGGCTGGAAATGGAGAGCGCGAACGCTTCTGCTGTGGGCAGACCATCGGTTCCGGAGGCCAAGGCACTCAGCATGAGCATCAGAACACCGATTCATTACTGGGCCGCAGCCAGGCCTTACGGACGTATTTTTCTACTAAGCCATATGCGGGCGTATACCAGCTTGTTTGCTCACATCCTGGGCAGTCATCCCGAGATCGACGGTTATTATGAACTCCATATTGGATATTATAGCTGGCGCAGTTTATTACGTCAGAAGCTGGTGTATTTTGTGCGAGATAACCACAACCCTAAGCGGGGCGCACGGTTCTTATTCGACAAGGTCTTGCACAATGATCACAGGCTCAGTGATACCATACTCACGCGCAAGGGCTTCAGCTTTATTCTAGCGCTGAGACCACCGCATGAAACAATCCCCAGCATCAATGAACTGTACGCCCGAGTGGACCCACAGAACCCACTTGCCACTGAACTCGGCGCTTTTTGTTATTACCTTGACAGGCTAGAGACTTTATGCGACATCTCCCAGTCACTCAGCGGGCGTTACCTTTACCTGGATGCCGAATGCCTTCGGTCTCGGACTGCCGAGACACTTCCTTTGCTTGCGGACCATATTGGCGTTAAACAACCGCTGAGTGAAGAGTACGAGGTCAAGCCATTGACAGGCCTCGCCAAACGGGGCGACTCGTCCTCCAATATTCACACCGGACACATCTCGCGCAAGGCTACCCTCCACTCACCGGTAACTGATGCAGCGCGTTTGGCCGAGGCGCGCGAAGCCTACCAGGCGGCTCGTGAGATGCTCATTCAGAACAGCCGCCAGCATCTCGTGATGCCTGACTGAACGCGGGGGACCAGCGGCCACTCTTCAGTCCATATAAAAACGCTTGGCGATCGGCCTATCCTCAGAGAACACCTCGAATAATTCGCGGTCTACCTCGTCGAATTCTTTACTCCAGAATCCCGACAAATGGTAATGCGTAAACTCCCCGAAGTAGATATTGCCCTGATGCAGATAGAGATCGATCCGCACGAGATCAAACGCTGCACCAAGGGCCTCTGCTACCGTTATAGCATCTTCCAAACGATCTGGCCGCGGCACTTGCTGAGGATACTGTAGGCCAGCACCAAAACTTATATTAAGCCGCTTCCAGTTCTCATTGAAAAACGCCTGACTATGTTTTGTGTAGCGATCAAAATCTAGCTGAATTAATCGCGCCTTGCCAGAAAAAACAAATATCTTATAGTCAACCGCAAGCGCACCGTCATGCACTAATAACTCTTCAACGATAAATTTTGGGGTCAAATACTTGTAACCCCAGTCACGAGAAACCCAGTAATAATTTGCCTGGCCCCAAGCCGCCAATGTCTGTACTAAATTTTCGGGAAGGCCGTGCTTATCCCTTACAATCACGTTATATCCGGACCCGTGGGTACCTTTCAATGCAAAGGCATCAGGGAATCGGTCAAACGGAATCTCCTCTGCAGACCTGAAAATACCATGGCATGGAATCAAATACTGCTCGCCAACAACTGCTTTAACATATTGGCGCGCGTACTCTTTATCGGATGTAAAGGCAACAAGTATATCCTTGGCATTTAGCTTCTTATGCTGAATTAGCTCACTAAGTCGTCCAGGAAACATGAGGCTTGGCATTCGCCTAAAGCTATAGATATAGCGGAGTACTACATATATATAGGCCGGCAACGCGCGAATCATAAGGCTCTTTAGGCCAGACGACATAATGATATACCACTCCTAATTTCGTTCTGCGATTTTACAATGCGAACCACGGTGCCCCATCGACGATCATGCGGCTGTAGATATCGATGATCATGTACACTGGCCTTGGGCAGATAGGTCACGCCCCACGACCGGGTTTGCAGTGATCCGTCGGCCGAATATCTTAGCGGTGGACCGGTGCCATTCCAAGCGCTTCGAGGACTTGTGTATCATCTGTATAAATCGCGAGATAATTAGGCCCCTTGAAGTCTTCATCATCAAAACCATATGATTTGAATTGAACTCGATCTGGAAACAGACGGGCAACCCGATACCCTTGCTGCTCAAAGAACTCGTAGAAATCACGTAGCAGAAATTTACTTAAAATTGCGCCTTGGTTGTATTCGAACTGAATCAGGCGGATGGCTTTTTCCTCTAGCATGCCCTCAAACCCATCGAGGACCATTTTTTCCGCTCCTTCCACATCGATCTTGAGCAGGTCGATGCGATCGATGCCGTGCCGTTTACAATAGGCATCACCTGTAGTAATCGGGCAATCTCTTTGCTTTGCTTTAGCTGACTGGAAATTTAATGCGCTTGAAAGGACGCTTTGATCAGGTTCGTACCAAATGGGCAGGCTACCTTCTTCTGGGCCAAGCCCTGCGTCATTGATAACCACCCTATCCATCATCTCCTTCAGGTTGCTAACGAGTACTTCGCGTGTGTCTGGCACTACTTCAAATGCATGGATCTGAGCGTGAGCGTGATGGGTGTAGGCGATGCGTGACCAGTTGCCCACATTGGCACCCACATCGAAGATCGTTTGAAACTGCAGCGGTGCCAGGATTTCGAGGAGCCAAGCCTCTCCATTGATGCGGATCTTGTTCTCGATGCCGTGGTACTCGCGATCAAATGACCGACAAAAAACCGAAAGATGATCGATGTGCTTGTTATTTTTTTGTGCGACAGTAACCGGGCGACATCCCTGATTTCTTCTTTTTTCAACCAACCCAGCGTTCGCGCAAGCGTGAGCGCTGCGAAGTAGGTCATGTTCTTGTATGGGTGAGGCATATTGTGATCCTTTAGGGATTCAAGTCGACTTGCGGCGGACTTGCATGATCTGCTTATCCATCCTTCAACATAATCGATATTCAAGACACAGACCGATCTTGCGCAGAATCATCTCAACCTGTTTCAACTCACCAGCAACCGATTGCAGATAGCCCTGGGGATGCCCTTGCCAGTGTTCTGCCACGGCCCGTGCACCCATACTGATCCTGAGAGCGGCCGTATTGCGCCCGGCTATCTTGACGGGTTGGCCGATGTGGCAGGCCTGGGCAGCAATGGCATGTGCCTCGGGGCCCATCTTGTGGGGCATTTGATCCGAAAGCATCATGGTGAGGTCGCGGTTGAGCAACTCATACAGACACTTGACCCTCGATTCCGCCAGATATCCGGCTTCATCCCTGATCAGGAAGGGGATGATGGTTCGCCGCGATGACAGCTCCCGCCCCAGCCACTGGGTGCGTTCAAAATAGGACTCTCCCTCAAGGAACAGCAGTTCGAGGAAGGGGTGCCGACCCACCGCCTCGATCACGCCGGCACATAGGGAATCCAGTGCCTGGCAACGGTATTCCACAGGCACGGAATAGTAGCGCTGCATCTCGGCAAGCGCCGCCCTCCAGCGCAGGTATGCGCCTGAATTGAAGGGCCGATTCGTGGCTTCGGCCAGTTTTCCATGCCAGCTGCCCAGGTCGGCTCCAGGCAGATAGTCGGCCACGCCCGCCGGGAGATCGCGGCCGTCTTCACGCAGGCGCTGGTCGAACGCGCGTGGGAAGATGGCTGCGCCGCTGAACGGGGGGCCGGTAAAGAATTTTGACCCGGTGACCAGCACGATGAATCCTTTGGCCAGGTGTTGCCTGAGGTCTTCCTGGTCGATTCGAAGTTGGCAGGCGTCCACGATGACCGTCATGTGCGCCCCAAAACGATCGTGGAGCCGTTCCAGCGCGTGACGGGAAGGTGACCAGCACCCTAATTTGGAATAGTCCATGGCATGCAAGACAACATGCTGGCCGTCTTGAATCAGCTTGGCTACTTTCTGTTCGATGGCGCCGTCCACTTCGTCGATACCACGAAGCCGCCCGGTCGCATCGTGCAGGGGTTCGCCGTGAAAACCGATGTAGGGCATCCCCCGGAGTGGCTCCCCTTTGGGCACCTTGGCGCCTAGGGCGGTTGTGGCATCAAAATGGCGCCCGGTGACGGAAAATGGCGTGCCGCTGCCGGTCTCATCGGCGGCGCAGACCAGGCTGATGAGGGGGCGGTCCACGATTGTGGCCAGGGCGGCCATCACATGGAGCTGGGAGTCCGTTCCGGATGGAGACAGCCGGATTTCAGGCGCCAGGTCGTGAATACCCAGAATTCGGGCGATGTCCCCACACAAGCCTTGCGCGTGTTCACGGGCCACATCCAGGAACGCATCCGCCTCCCATGCCGCGTGGAGGAGCTTTTGTCTGTCGATATCCGCATGCTCATAGGCATGGCCAGACACCGAAGTGGCCGTGGATGAGGCAAAGGTGTAGGCATGTTCGCGAAGGAACGGCGCACAGCCATAGCGATTCAAGCCGGTGGCCGGGTCCACCAGTAACCGTGCATCCCCTCCATGCATCAGGTGCCAATGGGTGGGGCGGAGCAGATCCGTCAAGGATGGCTGGGACAGGTGGCTTGCCAAGGTGATCACATCATCCACCATCCGATCCAGGTCTTCCATGCGGGTGCGATGATTGACAATGGCGATGCGGATGGCCAGTGAGCCGTTGATACGGGTGGTGGAGGGGGCCGCGCGCCCCGTGAACTGCAGATGAGACACAAGGGCGCGGTTGAATGCGTCCCTCAGTTCTTCATCGGGATGGAGATAGCGAAAACAGACGATATTGGTTCGTACCGGCGCCAGGAGTTCGAGATCGGGGTTGTCCTCGATACGGCGGGCAAGTCCCGCCGCGAAGTCGCAATGACGGTCTGCCATTGCACCGATCCGCTCGCCACCTAATGCCCTGAGCGTGAACCACACCTTGATGGCCAGGCTGGATCGGGAAAGTTCAGGCCCAAAATCACAAAACCAGGGTTGCCCACCGGCCAGACCGATGGACTCAGTGGCAAGATAATCCTTCCGGCTGCCGAAGGTATGCATATGGGCCTGCGCGTCCCGCACCAGCAGGCCCCCTACGGAATAGGGCACTTGAAACCATTTGTGAAAATCAAAGGCGATGGAGTCGGCCTGCCCTACCTGGTCAAAGCAGTGGCGATACTTCTTCCCCAGGGCCAGTGCACCCGCGAACGCGGCGTCCACATGCACCCAGAGCCCTTCTTGCTGGCAGAGATCGAGCACGGCCGGCACATCGTCGATCGCGCCGGTGTTGACGGTGCCGATGGTGGTGATCACAACAAAGGGCACGTGCCCCTGCTCGCGATCCTCTGCAATGCGGGCGGCAAGTGATGGCACGTGGATCCCATGGCTCTCATCCACGGACACCACGCGCAGCGCGTCTTCTCCCAGCCCCAACAACTGAAACGCCTTGGCCACGGAGTGATGGCACTCCTGGGAGCAGTATCCCGTCAGGGCATGGGGGAAGGCCTTGAGGCCCTGAGTTTTAGCCACATGGGGCTGGCAGGCGCGCTCTCGCGCCACGGCCAGGGCGATAAGCGTGGCCATGGAGGTCCCGGAGGTGAGCAGGCCGGAGCTATCCGCGGGATACCCGAACAGTTCCCGGCACCAACGCAACACCTGGCGTTCGATATGAATGGCCACATGATCCCGCCCACCGGCATTGCTGTTCATGAAGGCCGCGCACATCTCCCCGATGGCGCCATATACATTGCCACCTCCGTGCACCCAGCCAAAAAACGAGGGGTGGGTGTTGCCATTACCATAGGGAAGGCAGAGTTTGGAAAACTCCTGGTACAGGGTTTCCAGGGAGACGGGGGTCTTGGGCAGGTCCCTGGCCAGGAGATGCAGGGTCTGTTCGGGGATGGGACGCCAGACAGGCTGTCCACGGATGCCTTCGAGATGGGTTACCCCAAGATCCACGAACCGTCGCCAGTGTTCACGCAACGTGTCCCAGTCTTGAGGGTCCAGATCATCTCCCGCCGAGGATCGGGGGGTATCAGAATCGCTCATTCAAAACCCACTCTCTGGAAACATTGTGGACTTGGGCTCATGGATAGGCGTGGTGTGCATTGTTACACGCACCACGAATCCGGGCAATGACGACTCACTTTACAATGCGAAAACTTCTCCCAAGGTATTGAAGCCCCAGCGTTTCGATGCCATTGGGTCGTCCGCTTGCCAACCATCCCAGGAACAGCGCAAGGACATAGATGCCGGCCCCCAGCACGACATCCTGTGTCAGGCTCAGCAAGACCCACTGGGTATCAATCCCCGGGAACAACCACAACCCTAACGCCATCACCCCGGCCGCAAACCAGGGGCGCCAGATGGCCTGAATGAAACGTGCCACCCCAAGCTGCAGCGTCACCCTCAGGAGGATCAGCAAAGGCACGACCATGCAGGCCGTTGCCACGACGTTACCCCAGGCGATACCCGGCAAACCCCAGATGATCCCGCCGATCACGCAGGCCAGCATGGTCAGACCACCTTGCCCCAACCAGAACAGGGCCGCCGTGCGCGGCAGGCCGAGCACGTTGAGCGTGTCCGAGACGTGGGTCAGCAAGGTCCGTAAGGCAGCATACAAAGCCAGAATCTGGAGGAGTGGAATCACCTCGCTCCATCCCGGACCCAACAACACCGGCACAGCATCCTCGGCCACCAAGGCCATCCCGATGCAAAGGGGAAGGATAAGTGTTGCGGTAGCACCCACCGTCTGCAGGTAAGCCCCCCTGACGCGCGCAATATCGTTATTGATCCTGGACATCACCGGGTACAAGGCGCGACCAATGGGCTCTGACAACTCATGAGCCGGCAGGGTGGCCAGTTCGTGCCCCAGGGAGTACATGCCCGTGCCGCGGGCGTCCGACACCCCCCCCGCGATCAGGATATCGCCCTTGTATTCGAAAAAACGGCCCACGTTGCCGGCAATGAGCCATTTGGAAAAACGCCAGAGCTCAGGGATATGGGAAAGATTCAGCCTGGGGCGAAAAGGGTGCACGTAATAGCTCAATACCGTGGCCGCCAGACGACTGATTGTCATGCCCAGGACCAGGGCCCAGTAGGACCTCAGGGCAAAGGCGGCAGATATGGTGCAAACAAAGGCAATCAGCTTGACCATCACCATGAAACGAAAGTCCCGTTCAAACTGCAGATGGCGCCGAAAATCGATAATGCCCACATTCTCGAGGCCGCTGAGCAGGACGTAGAGGGTCAATACCCACATGAGGGTCTGCACCGCCGGTTCGTCGTAGTACCACGCGGCAAGGGGCGCCACCAAGACCAGCAGCAAGGCCGTCACCACGGCTTGTATCAATTGGAGGGTGAATGCTGCGTCATAATGGGCGCGGCTTGGCTGACTCATCCTGATCAGCACCATTTCCACCCCGAAATCCAGGAACACCCCGATAAACGCCAGGAGGACCATGACCATGGCCACCATGCCGAAGTCCTCCGGCGCCAGTAACCGTGCCAGGATGAGGGTGCTGATCAGCCCGATGCCGCGCATGGCCCAGCGCATGCCCACGGTCCAAAGCGTGCCGATCACCATGTGCCGGCGGTAACCGGATGAATCGACGGGCGGCTCGGACGTCACGCCCGCTCACTCATGGTGTCAAATACGTTAACATCGAGGCATGAACGCAAGACTCACTCCTGACGATTCGAACCTTCAAAGGGCAGTCCTTGAGGTGCTTGACGACACCCTCGAACTGAAAGGTCGCACGGCCAGGTTCGATGCGGACACGCCCCTACTCGGTGCGCTACCGGAACTGGACTCACTGGCCGTTGCCTGGCTGATACAGGGACTGGAAGGGCGTTTTGGTATCCAGATCAACGATGACTGCGTGGACGCAGAGGCCTTTGCTACCGTGGGGACCTTGACCGCCCGCGTGCGTGACTGGCTGCAGAAGAACTAGAGCAGGAAGACTCAAGTATCTTTTGCAGGGCAGCCACCAAAGGGGGGATCTTCTTCTCCCAGACCTGTTCTTGAGCATGGGTGAGTATGGGCTCTTTATCCCACTGCCGAGCCAGGGCCTTGTGCAAGGATGCCGACAATGCCGCCGAATCCCCGAAGGGCACGATACTCCCCAGTGATTCGTGGTTGATGACTTCGGCATTGCCCCCCACGTTGGTGGTGACCACGGGCAGACCACAGGCCTGGGCCTCCAGAAAGACATTGGCCCACCCCTCAAAACGCGTGGCAAGGACGAAGACATCTCCCGCGGAATACACCCAGCGCAGCTCATCGGCGGGCACCGACCCCAATAAACGCACACGATCCCCAAGCCCGAGTTCGCGCACCTGTTCCTGCAGTGCGTGCTCGTTATTGCCATCCGGCCCCCCGCCACCGGCGATAAGCAGGTAGAGATTGGGGTATTCACGGGCCAGATGGGGCATGGTGGCGATCACACGGTGATGCCCCTTGCGCTCATTGAGGCTTCCCACAGACACCAATACACGGGCGTCCTCCGGAACCCCCCATCGGGAACGGGCCTCAGCCCGAGGTTCCGGGCGGAACAGATCCAGATTGATCCCATTGGACATCACGGTAACCCGCTCCGGGGATTCACCCAGTGCCATGGCGGTGTCGCGCAGTGAGGCCGATACCGTGAAGATGTGCGCCGCTCCCGCCATGGCCCTGCGGGAGAGCCAAAGACGCACCCGGGTTTTGGCGATGCGATTAATCGTGCCACGCAAGGTGATGGTATAAGGCACCCCCAACCCTCTCCCGAGCAGCCAGGCAGCCACGCCATCAGGGTAGATGAAATGGGAATCGATGACCCCGATACCCCTGTCACGCTGAATTTGACGCAGGGTTCGCAGGCTTCCCAGGGCCTCGAATAGGCCGTCCAGCGCCTTGAACATCCCGGGAATGCACAAGAAATGCGGATGGTAGACCACCAGGTCTTCTTGTATCTCCTTGTAGGGAACCGATGGCCTGTATCCCGGCCGGAGCCTTCGCAGCAACGATTGCCCGGGTGTCCAGGGGACGGGGGCCACCACCACGACGGGCAGCGTCTCACCCACCCTGCGCATGCGCTCCCGGACGAATACACCAAATGTCGGCTGGGCGCCATTGGGATAGACGTGAGATAACACCACGACAGCGCCCCTTGGCGCAGGCTCACTCGGGGTCGTTTGCGGCCCCCCTTGCGCGACTTGTGATCTCAATGGGCACGCTCCACCAGATCCACTACGCGGGCGGCATTCGCTTGCCAGTGGTAGCCCTGCTGAATCACCCGCTCGGCGGCGCATCGGCCCATTTCCCTGCGGCGGTCTTGATCTACCAGCAGGGCGGCCAACGCCTCCTCCATGGCTGGCCAGTCCCGCTCTGGAAAGAGTGCGGCGACGCGGCTATCCACGACCTCCGTAATATTGGGTTTCTCCGGCGCCACCACGGCACGCCCGATGGCCAGATACTCAAACAGCTTGATCGGGGATGCGTAGCTGGTGACATCTGGCTGTACCGCAATATCCATGGCGGCGATATGGGCTGGAATGCCCTCCCGGGGCACAGACCCGGTAAAGATGATCTTGTCCTCCAGGCCCTGCCGAGCCACCTGCTCCTTGAGCTCGAGCAAGGCCGGCCCCTCCCCCACGATCAGGAAACGAGCCTCGGGAAATCTGGCGCAGAGCCTGGGGGCGGCGGCCAGCAGGCCGTCAACCCCATGCCACGGCCGAATCCAGCCCACAAAACCGATCACGGTAGAGGCCTGGAATCCGTATCGATCCCGCACGAGTGTGCCATCAACCCCAGCATGAAACATGTCACGATTGACGCCATTGGGCATGACCAGCAACTTTTCTCTTGGGATGCCTCGATCCACAAAGATCTGCGCCATTGCACTGGTGACCACGATGGTTTTATCGGCGTTTTGAATCAGCCAGTTCTCCACTCCCTGGGCCAGCCTACGAAATACCAGACCACCGTGTTGGTCCAACTCCATGCTCAAAGGCGCATTCACTTCGAGGATAAAAGGCTTGCGCAGCAGGCGCGCCATCAATAAACCACTGACGCAGAAGAGGCTGTAACGCTCGTAAATAAAATGCGGTCGAAAGCGCAGAATCGCGCCGCTCAAGACGATGAAGGCGACAAGGTTATACGCCATGGCCATCAGCTCGTACAGGGCATGCGGCACCCCAAGACCAAACAAGGAGTTGCCTTGCAGGGAACCGCTGGACCTTGTGGATGAACGCCTTGCCAGCGGCGCCACCTTCAACACCTGATGCCCGAGCTCTTCAAACGCTTGGCAGAGTTCATGTACGTGGATCCCTTGGGCATCTTCGCCTCGAGTGCGATGATGATAGACAATTTTCAATGGCACTTGCCCCATGATCAAGTTCGTTGTGTCGCTGGTTGCATGAAGAGTGGAGTTTTAAGTGGAGTGACCCTGGGTTGTGTTGAACTCAGTCAGCAGAGACTCCAGCTTTTTTGCCTGGGCCTCCCACGTGTAGTGAGCAAGCACCGTTTTTCGGCCCTCGCTTGCCATGCGCCTTCTTTGCCCCTTATCGCTTAGCAGGGCCAGGACCTGATCTGCAAATGCCTGGGGTTTGACGGCTATCCGTACATTCGCGCCATCCCTTGCCTCCAACCCGTCCACGGCCAGGGGCGTGGCAACGATCGGCACCCCCATGGACCAGGCCTGCAGGATCTTGTTCTTGATACCAGAGCCCAGGCGCATGGGGCAGGCAAAGAGTTGGGCACGGGCCAGGTACGGTCGGATATCGCTGACAAACCCTGTCACCTCGATGGCCTTATCGTGAGCCAATGCCTTGATTTCCTCGGATGGATCCTGCCCCACCAAGGTCAGATGGACATGGGGCATGACACGCCGGATACAGGGGAGAATGTCCCGTGCCAGGTGGCAGGCCGCATCCACATTGGGCGGAAAACTCAGATTGCCCTCGAACACGATCTCACCCGAGTTCTGCGCCTTCTTGAAAGGCGGCGCGAAAAAAGTTGCATCCACCCCATTGGGGATGACGTGCGTGGGCACCTGGGGGCAGTTTCGAACAAAGGATTCACGATCCGCCGGTGCCACAAATAGAACCGCGCGCGCCCGTGGTGCCAGCCTGCGCTCGAAGGCCAGCGTGAGTCGATAGCGCTTATACAGCCTTAACCATCGATAGGGGCGACGCTCGCGCAACAAAAGCCGACGCAGCGTCAAGCCATCGTGATCGCACTCATCGACGAGCACGGGGATGTTCAAATCATCCGGCACCGAAGGCATGAGCCTGAATCCGCCCACCCACAACACATCATACGAGTTTTCCTGGTGTAGTCGCCTGATGGCCTGCAGCATGGTCTGGCTTGATGGCACCAGTTTTTGCGGATTCATGGCATCCATGATCCGATGCCATGCCCCCCTGCCCCGTGGTGGCAGCCAATCTGCCACGTGCAGGATCTCTCCAAAACACCCCTGCAAACCCTCGTAGGGTTCCGGCTTGGCCCCTGCGTGCACCAAGTCCACTCGATGGCGCGTGGCCAGGGCAGGCACGTAATGGGTCAGGCGCAGATTCTGCCCGTCAGTCGGCGGAGAGGGGTAGCCGGTAAACACCGCCAGGATCTTCAAGGCTCGAAACGTCCGCTGCAGGCCTCACTGAGCACCCAGCGATACTTGCCCGAGCGCTCAGGGAGGATAGCTTCAGGGAACTCAAATCGCACTGCCACGGGCTCATCCAGGATGGCCTGCAGCTTTTCCCGAAGGGTCGCCAATTCGGCATCGGATAGGCTTTGCGAGCACACCAACTGCACATCCAGGCTGTGGTCGGGGCGCTGATAGATGCGGAACTGTCGAAGTTTCGGCCATTCACGCAAGACATAAACCGGGGCAAGGCTGTGTATGGTCTTCCCGTCACGCCCCACCAGGAAATCATTCGAGCGCCCCTCCAGCCTGCCAAGCAATGGGCCAGGGCGACCGCAGGGACAGGCATCCTCGTTCAAACTGCCCCGATCACCGATTCGATATCTCACCAGGGGCATCCCATAGCCATCCAGGTTGGTCACCAGCAGCTCACCGACACCCTCGGCGTCCGGTTCGTCCACCTCCACATGGACGTGCTCCCCCATGACATGCAGATGGCCGAAAGGGCACTCGTGGGCCACGAGCCCCCCATCTCGAGAACCATATTCATTGACCACAGGGCAGCCGAAGGCCGTCTGCATGGCCTGCCTTTGATGGTCAAGCAGCATCTCCGAGGTGCAGGACACGAGGGCGGGCCGATAATTGCCTAAAGCCTGGGGATGGTCCAACAACCACAAGGCCATGCGATAAATGACAGTGGGATATCCGTAGATCAATCTTGGCTTGAAGCTGGCCAAGTAGGCCGCATACCCTTGCAGGCGGGCGTCTGTGAGATCAAATGCAGAGAGCAGTGCCAGGTTCAGTAACCATCGATTCTTGAATGCAACAAGACGTGTCTGCTTGCCCAGCTCGATAGGAGACCCCCAGAAATCCAGTTGGCGCTGCCCAGGCAGCACGCCAAACCAGCTCCGTGCAAAGTATTTCTGGGCGTTATGGCGTGATTCTTTGACCTTGTCGCTATAGAACGTAAGGGGCTCACCGGTGGAGCCCCCCGTATTGGATGGAATCAGCCTCCCCCTCCACATGGGGGCCACCAGGTCTTCGCGATGGTTGCGAATGTCGTGGCGGGTGAGCACGGCGAGCCTGCGAAAGCCTTCAGGCGTCAGTGTTTCCATGTCTCTCAGACCGGCAGCCGACAATGTCTCTTTGTAGTAAGGCACGTGCCGTTGACAATGAGTTAGCAAGGCTTGAAGACGCTGCCAGCGCATTTCCTGGCGCGTCGACGCATCAAGCTGCTCCAGTCGATGATAGCCGGCATAGGCAGACATGGTGCCCCGCCCCCTGAGGCGCTCATGCAGCGGCAATAACACAAAACGCGTCAATCTTTCGTCCAATGCATCCTACCTCATGGCTCTAATGGTCACGCGGCAATCACCGGCCGTCAGCGGCCGTCAGCGGACCCTGCACAACAATCCGGCATACAGTTCATCATACCGATGGATCATTGCCGACAGGCTGAAGGCCGTCTCCACTCGCTTTCGGGCGGCTTGCCCTTCTCGCCTGATCCGCGCTGGATCATCCAGGTAATGAACCAGGACTTTCGCCAATGCTGCCGGGCTTGACGGCGGAACGAGGCTGCCTGTCTCGCCCTCGACCACAAGTTCGGGTAGCCCCCCCACTCGGCTGGCCACCACGGGCAGTCCACTGGCCATGGCCTCCAGCACCGTGACCGGCGTGCCCTCTGCCAGTGAGGGAAGCACGAAGATATCCATGCCAGCCAGTAGGATTGGGGTGTCATCCCGTGCCCCCGTCAGCCAGACCTGATCCGACACATCGAGGTGCTCCACCTCGCGGGCGATGGCATCACGCTCCGGCCCATCCCCCACCAGCACGAGCCGCAAACGTTCAAACATTTCGGGCCGCAGCGATCGCAGTTGGGCAAAGGCTCGCACCAGGGATACTTGATCCTTGACGGGCTGCATGCGACCCACCGTGCCTATCACGAGGGTGCCTTGGGAGGTGTCAAATCCCGGCGGCATCAGGGGCGCATCGGCCGGTGAGCGCGGTTTGAAGCGTTGCGTACTCACCCCGTTGTACAAGAGCGCCGCACGGCCACCGGGTATGCCTATTCGGTGCAAGTACTCCAGGAGATCACTGGACACGGCGAGGTGCCGATGCACAAAGGGGCTGAGCAGGCGCCTGAGGCGCTGAAGCTTGACGTTACTGCCATCCAGGTCACCCATATCGCGCCCATGCTCGGCATGGATACGCACCGGCACGCCCGCCAGCCAGGCAAGCGGCTGATATTCCAGTGCGGCCATATTGCACGAGTGCAGGATATCGGGACGCAGCCGCCGCATGAGACGCCAGAATCGATACCCGGTCGTGAGCCCAAGCCCGGGGGGTTTGTGCAGGGCGTGGATGGCGGTATCAGGCGGAAGCCGATGGAGGAAGTCGGGGTTAAAATCATCGAGGCACACCACCACGTGGCGATACCGGTCGCTGGGCAAACCCTGGATGAGCTCCAGCAGGATGTTCTCCAACCCCCCCACATCCAGGCGATAGATGAGATGGGCCACCAAGGGACGGGGGCCAGGGCTTGCATTTGCGCTACTCACTGGGCTTTCTCGCCGACAACAGCACGGCGTGACTCGCGAGGGAACCAAGCCAGGGTAAGGCGTGAAACAGTTTTCGCGCGGACCGGGTTTCCACGCCCCACTGCAGCCGGTGCCATTGGGTGGGCACGATGGGCACCCAGTGCACCTGCACGTCCATAGCACCCGCCGCCTCCAGCCATGCTCCGAATTGCGAAACGCGATCGTAGCGAAGATTGAGCGAACGCCGCCGCAGGCGGGCTTGCGCACGTTTGGCAAGGGTATGCAGGCAATTGCGATTCAGCACGTCAACCCAGATCTGGCCTCCTGGCTTGACCACCCGCACCATTTCGGACACTGCCCGTTCGGGACGTGATAGCGCCTGCATCACACCGAAACAGATGATCCCGTCCAATGCGCTGGACTCGATGGGAAGTTGCGTGACGTCCCCTACGGCCCAGGGGGTGTTATTCAGCGAGTTTCGCACGCAGGCCTTTTGCAGGGATGGAAGGGAGTAATCCAGCCCAATGGCGCTGACGCCTTGTTCGGAAAGGTAACGGGTGTAACTGCCGGCACCACAGCCGGCATCCAGCCAGAGCGAGCCGGGCACATCCCCGGGCCAAAGGCGCTGGAAGTTGCGCAGCCGAGTGTCCAGGCCCGAAGCCGTCCATCCGGCAATCTCGGCATCATCCTGAAACCGTTGGCCGCGTTCCACAAAGCGGCGTCGCCATTGTTCTTCGAATCCTGGGCGGGTCATGGGGGCTTTTCTTGGTTATTTGCGGCAAGTGTAACGGATCCCATCCGCCCGGGTCATTCCCCGAAACGCACAAGTCGCTTTTAGCGTTACTCCGACGAGACCCACGGGGCTGTCGGATTCGGTGGGTTTCAAGAACGGCACGGATGTGCGATACCCTGCGAGCATTCTAAATTCCCATCCAGTCTCAATGCAGTTAGGCGGCTCCCTGTATATTCTTATCATGAAAACAAAACAAGGTCTCGCCGGAAAGGATATAATCGAAGGGATATTGGCTCACGCATGAAAAAAACGAACGACTAGTTCCTTGCCAGGGCAATACCCAGTCATCCAGCTCAATCATTATAAGGTGACAGTCTTCGACCCATTCACAATTCCGGGAAAAAAGCTCGCCTTGAGCACCTTCGATATCGATTTTGATGATAAATGGTGAATCCACTCCGGCCCGCCTGCAGAGGTCTTCGACAGTATACGCCGGGACAGTATTCTCGACTTGCACTTCACCTTTTCCCACTTGAAAGGCACTGGATCCAGCCTGAGGGTTCTTAATATTCACATAGCCACCCTCACTCCAGACAGCACCCCACACGGGCAATACCGCCCCCCCCAAACCAGCCAGATTTTTCTCTAGAAGGCTGAAGTTTTCCTTATCTGGCTCCACCACCACTATTGTGGCCTCGGGGAACATGTTAGCAAGATATAGCGATGAAAGCCCAATATTACCCCCACAGTCCAGTATGACAGGGCGCTGGTTATTGGCTAACTTCGACCGATATGACTCGAAGACACGCGCACTTTGGGAAAACTTTTCAAGCCTATATTGCTGGGTCACCAAGCACTGCCAAAAGATTGCATGATCACTTACTGTATTCCTAAGAAACACACTATTAGGATAACCCGGCAAACGGCATTCCAACAAAGAGTCATGCTTTCGTAACAACCGTGACTCGCTTGAAAACAGCAACTGCAAACCACGCCAAAACCCAAAGGCGCGAACATAATTTGGCACTTTGGCAATGAGTCGATACAAGCGATTCATGAATAACACCCCCTATGCTTTAAGCGGCATGAAGCAGAGGACACCTACAGATTCCGCATCACACGGTTGGCGAATCGCCGGTAGTCATCTGTGTGAAATCGATCCGATCCTATAAAATGCACAGCCGAAACCCGACCTGAAAATCCACCCTCGTATACCGGAAATCGATAATTTTGATATTTGGGCCAAGGTAAAAGCATCCCGCCGCAATCACTCGAAATCATCACGTTTGACGCAAATTGCTCTGACCCCCATTGTTGCCAAACCGCGTCGCCGAGCAATTGCGCATAGAACTCGCTCAGCGCCTGCAGGTCGCCGAATCGAAAAGCGCCTTGGGCAAAACCTGCAAAGCCCGAGCAGCCCCTGAGGTATCTATCAACGCAATCAAGGGGAATTTGATCTAGGTGTGCTTCGCATATGGGTTGAATGTGCGAGTTCCCCCAGCGCTTGGCCAGCTTCGCCATGTACGCGAGGTCCGCACCATCCGTCCACATCGGCCCTCCTATCATAAAGCTTTGGTTGGCCCGGACGGCATTATTGATCTCCGGTAAAGGACCAATAAAAAGAAGATCAGAATCAATCTGGATCACGTAGGCATTCTGGGACCGCTTAATAATATAAGCCAGGCGCTCCCACGTGCCACCGGAAGGACAGCGACCCAATTCCACATCGGCTATTGGCGTGATCTGAACCCCTTGAAGATGGTGCTTGAGGGTCGAGTAGTCATCCGCCGTCAGGCTCCCATCATCTAAAATTTCTACCTTGACTTGACCAAACTGGTAAATGAAGGACTTGATGGCAATCAACGCCGCCTTAACTGCCGCATGATGAACTTGCGATACGACAACCACTCCCGCTTCGACGTTGGCAAAAACAGGTTCAGTTTCTACAATGAAAGCCTCATCACGTGAGAAACGCCACCGATAAAAATCACGACGAAGGCGCCGTTGCAGTCGCATAAGGAAATCCAACATTTTAAGCCCCCAGTCATTCAGGCTTCTACCTGAATCCGTGACGAACCCTCATCACACTTCATGATGAATCTTCAAAAACAATAAGATAATCGAGAAAGTCAGTCCACTTTACTGGACCAGCTGGGCACACCAGATGCCCCTCAGATACCCTCGCCTCAAGCAGTCACCGCGCCCTGGACCAGGACAACAATACAAATTCAGCGTAGGCAAGATCTTCATCACTGCCATCCGCAAACAGCCATCGCATGGTCACGGAATTATCCAGGACGAACAGCATCAGTCCCTGCCTTCCTCGATCAAGGTCTTGATATCGACGCCAGTGATGGGCACGCGATCGCGCATGAAGGCCCGCATGCGTGTTGCCGCCACCTGAGCTGAACTGGCCTCGGGCTCCACATAAGGCACCAGTTGAGCCACGGGCTTACCGCGCTGCGTGATGGTTACCCGCCCGCCCGCCTGAACCCGACGAAGATACGCTGGCAGGTTGGTCTTGGCCTGATATGCGCCAATCGTTTCCTTCAGGGACATGGGCACTTTGCACTAGACTAGCTTGGCAGACCAGTCTATTTGACCGCCCCCCTGCCCCGCAACGCACAGCCCCCGTTTTTCGCGTTAAACTGGGAAGATTGCCATTCACATCACCCGGACACGCCGTATGAGCAGCGCACAGACTGACAACCTCAACATCGCCTCCGTGGATTACATGCCTTCGCCGCGGGAGATCAAGACCCAGTTACCCATGTCCGAGGCGGCGGAGCATACGGTGCTGCAGGGGCGTCAGACCCTGTGCGACATTCTGGATCGCAAGGATCCGCGGCTGTTTGTGGTGCTGGGGCCCTGCTCCATCCATGACCCGGAGGCCGGGCTGGATTATGCCCGGCGGCTGAAGGTGCTGGCGGATGAGGTGGCCGACACCATGCTGCTGGTGATGCGGGTGTATTTCGAGAAACCCCGCACCGCCGTGGGCTGGAAGGGTTTCATCAACGACCCCTACCTGGATGACACCTTCCGGATTGACGAGGGCATGGCCAAGGCGCGGCGTTTTCTCATGGACATCAACGAGCTGGGCCTGCCGGCGGCCACCGAGGCCCTGGACCCCATCGCGCCACAGTATTACGGGGATCTGATCGCCTGGACGGCCATCGGTGCCCGCACGGCGGAGTCGCAGACCCACCGGGAGATGTCCTCGGGGCTGTCCACGCCGGTGGGCTTCAAGAATGGCACGGATGGCGATCTGGGCGTGGCGGTGAACGCCATCCTGTCGGCCTCCAGTCCCCATAGTTTTCTCGGGATCGGCAGCGATGGCCAGTCGGTGATCCTGCGCACCCGGGGCAACCGGTACGGGCACCTGGTGCTGCGCGGTGGCAATGGGCAGCCTAACTACGACACGGTCTCCGTGGCCCTGGCGGAGCAGGCCCTGGAGAAGGCGGGCATCCCGAAGAACATCGTGGTGGACTGCTCCCACGCCAATTCCTCCAAGAAGCCGGAACTGCAGCCCCTGGTGATGAAGGATGTGATGCATCAGATCCGCGAGGGGAATCAGTCCATCGTTGGCCTGATGATCGAGAGCTTCATCGAGGCCGGCAACCAGCCCATGGCGGAGGATCGCTCAAAACTGCGTTACGGCTGCTCCATCACCGACGCCTGCGTGAACTGGGCCACCACGGAGGAGATGATCCGTGAAGGGGCCGAGGTGTTGCGGAAGGTCCGCAAACAGGCCTGAGGGGCCTGCTTTCAGTCTTCGAGTGAGCCGATGCGGCTGTTAGCTGATCCATGATCGGGCGCTGAAAACGGGGATACGGCTATGACCCAGAGTGAATTCTTCACCGGCTCATGGTTATGCGGGATTCAACTGGACTTTGTGAACCCTGTCGAGGCTAATGCTTTTGCCTGCGTGCCAAAGGTCATAGGAATCTTGCATCGCAAGCCAGCTTTGCGGTGTGCGGCCAAGTGCTTTCGATAAACGCTATGCCATTTCAGGGCTGACGCCGCTTTGCTGCTTGAGGATCCGGCTCAGAGTAGATGGAGAGACGTCCAACTGCTCTGCCAGGTACCGGCAACTGAGCCCATAGGGCTCCATATAGGTTGCAAGGATGAACTCGCCAGGATGGGGGGGATTGTACATAGCCATCAGTGATAATCCTCGTAATCGAGCAGATACGCATTGCCATCGTAGAATTCGAGGGTTAGCGTGAAATAAGCAAGGTTCAGCAACAGACACTCCCTTCTCCCCCTCGGGGGAGAAGGGCTGGGGATGAGGGGGTGAGGGAGGCGCTGTGCCGGTCCTCCCCCCTCACCCCAACCCCTCTCCCCACAGAGGAGAGGGGCTTCGAGCGTGTTTCATCATCGCGGAGGTACCTCACCACTGTGATGCATGAGAGTGAGTCGCATGATTTGATCATGACAGACAAGCGTAGCGCACCGCGCAACAATGCCTTCACGTCATGCGAGTCAGCGCAGTCCTCCCCCCAACCCTTCATTCCTCCGCAAAAACGCCTCAAACATGAACAGGCTCCACAGCGGGGCGCTGTAGTCCCGCTGGCCGCTGATGTGGGCGTCCACCAGGTGCTGGAGGGTGTTCATGTCGAATATGCCTGAATCCCTGAGTCGGTCGCCCAGGATGGTTTCCTGCAGGCGTTGTTTCAACGGCCCGCGGAACCACTGGGCCAGGGGCACGGCGAAGCCCTGTTTGCGGCGGTAGAGGATGTCGTGGGGCAGGTGCGGCTCCATGGCCTTCTTGAAGATGTACTTGCCCTCCCCGCCCTTGAGCTTCATGTCCGGTGACAGGCCGGAGATCCATTCCACCAGCGGGTGATCCAGGATCGGCACCCGCACCTCCAGGGCGTGGGCCATGCTGGCGCGGTCCACTTTGGTGAGGATATCGCCGGGGAGGTAGGTCTTCATGTCCAGATACTGCACCAGGGACAAGGGGTGGTCCGTGGGGGCGCGTTGGGCATGATGGCGCAGGACTTCCACCGGGTGATACCCCTGCAGGCTGCGCCGGAAGGATGGGCTGTACAGGCGCTGGCGCTGCTCGTCGCGGATGATGGCATTGTTGTTGAAATACCCCTCCACGGCATCGCGGGCCAGGGCCTGGAAGGTGGCCTTGGCCCGGAACATGCGGGGTGCCCAGTCGGCCTTGGGGTACAGGCGCGCCAGGGCCCCGAACAGGGGGCGGCGCAGGCCCAGCGGCATCATGGAGCGCAGGCGTTCTTCCTGGACGTGGAAGCGGTAGCGCCGGTAGCCGGCCAGGGTTTCATCGCCGCCATCACCGGACAGGGCCACGGTCACCTGCTCCCGTGCCAGCTCGCAGACGCGGTAGGTGGGCAGGGCCGAGCTGTCGGCGTAGGGTTCGTCGTACAACTCGGCCAGACGGTCGAGCAGCCCGAAGTCGTCCGGGTCCACCTGGCGCACCTGGTGACTGGTACCAAAGCGCTCCGCCACCTGGGCGGCGTGGGCAGACTCGTCGAAGGCCGGGTTGCTGAAGGCGATGGAGCAGGTCTTTACCGGGTCGGATGACAGGCCGGCCATCATGGCCACCACGGCACTGGAATCCACGCCACCGGAGAGGAAGGCGCCCAGCGGCACCTCGGCCACCATCCGCACACGCACGGCGTCCCGCAGACGCTCCTCCAGCCCTTCCATGGCATCGGCCTCGCTCATAGGGCCGGCGTTGTGGAACGGCACATCCCAGTAGATGCGGGGTTCGGGGACGGGCAGACCATGATGGATGGACAGCGTGTGCCCCGGGGGGAGTTTGTGCACGGCGTTATAGATGGTGCGCGGTTCGGGGACGTAGCCATAGGCGAAGTAGTCGTCCACGGCCTGGGGGTCCAGGGCCCGGGGCAGGTCCGGGTCGGCCATCAGGGCCTTGAGCTCGGAGGCGAAGGTGAGCATGCCGTCGGGCCGAAGCGCATAGTAGACGGGCTTGATGCCCAGGCGATCACGGGCGATGAACAGGGTTTGCAGGTTGCGGTCCCACACGGCAAAGGCAAACATGCCCCGGAAGCGCTTCACGCAGGCCTCGCCCCATTGTTCCCAGGCGTGGACAATCACCTCGGTGTCGCAGTGGGTGCGGAACTGGTGGCCAACGGCCTTGAGTTCTTCGGTGAGCTCGGGGAAGTTGTAGATCTCACCGTTGTAGGTGACCACGACGGACCCATTCTCGTTGAACAGGGGTTGCTGGCCGCTGGAGAGGTCGATGATGGACAGGCGCCGATGCGCCAGGCCCACGCCGGGTTCCACATGGATGCCGCCTTCGTCCGGCCCCCGGTGGAACTGGGTCTGGTTCATGCGTTCCAGCAGTGCCCGGTCGATGGGTCGCTGTTCGCGAGTGTCGAATATCCCTGTGATGCCGCACATAAACTTGTTCTCTTTGATTGAACCCCTCTCCCGCCTGCGGGAGAGGGGTTGGGGTGAGGGCCCCCGCTGGTACCGTGCCCTCCGCTCCCCTCATCCCCGGCCCTTCTCCCCCCGAGGGGAGAAGGGAGTTGGTGACGCCATACTGGGAAGAGGGAGAATGTATTCCCTATTCCACAGCCACCCGGCGTGGTAGCTTGGCTACAAACTCCGCCAGGATTTCCCTTGCTTCGTCTGACGTCACCTGAAACTCAGCGCTCACGGCCACCAGCATGGAACCCTCGGGGTTACCGGTGAGCCTGGCTTGAGCTTCACGCAGTTTGACCTCGATGGGTCTTACGGTGGTGCTGCCAGCCACCTGGTACCAATGCCATACCAGGCGATCCAACCCTCCCGGCCCCCTGATGATGGTCTCACGAACGGCACGTTGGCCTCCGTCCGGCAGGGTCAGGTTATGGGTCCCCTGAGAAGCCCTGCGCCACCGTTCACCGTCGAAGATGCGGTTGTCATAACGAATCAGATCGGTGCCCGGTTGATCCTGATGATAATGGAACAGGTGCAACTCCACCCTCCCCCGAGGACCACCCTCATAAGCGACCTGCACCCTCTCATCGGGATCGGCCCAACGTGGACTCCAGGCCGGATCTTCCATGGTTTCCGGACCCTGCCAGCCGGCCATGAACGGGGCTAACGGCCGCTGCTCACCTGCCAGTGCATCCATGCGCTGGTCCAACCACACCTCACTGGCCGGTGCCAGGGCAAGAGCCGCAATCACGGCCACCATGGGGGCGGCGAGGGAGGCGAGGCTTCGGGTCATCGGGGCACGCGTGCCTGAAACCGGGCTGGGGTCATCCCCGGTCACCTTGGCGCTCAGCGGTTCATGATCATCCCGGAAGAAGGTCCCGATCCAGAAGAGCAGGAACATCACGAACCCGAAGAACAGCCAGCCATAGATCAGGTGATCCACGCCCACGGCGTGCTCTAAGTTGGTCCAGTGGGCGATCATGATGATCCCGTAGGCGCGCACCCCATTGGCGACGATGGGCACGATGATCGACAGGGCCACAAAGGCCAGACGGCGCCAGATGCTGCGATAGACCAGATAGGCATACACCAGCCCCAGGGCCACGGAGGCGATCAGGTAGCGGATGCCACTGCATACATCGGCCACCACGAAGTCGCCGGCCGGGATGCTGATGTAATAGCCTTCGCTGAAGGTGGGGATGCCACTGATGCGTAGCATCCACACGGTGAACCAGGCGGTGTAGTCCTGCAGGATGGGCACCAGGAAACTTCCCACCGGCCAGGCGAAGAACAGGTAGACCAGGGGAAATACGATCACCCGCGAGACCTGCCAACCCATGATGGCCAGCACCAGGGCGGGTACCATGGCCACCACCACGAAGGTCTGCACCACGGTGACATCCGCCGCCCGGGCCAGGAACCAGCCCACCCCCAGGGCGAGGATGATCAGGGCGCCGAGGAGGCTGGGAGTGGGAGTCACCTGTACCAGGCGGTGGCGTTGGGTCCAGGCCAGAAAGAGGCTCAAGGGGAGGATGACCATGCCATGGGCGTAGGTATCCGAGCTGGCCCAGATGTTCACCAGGCGCTCCACGCTGGGCCAGTAGAGGGCCAGCATGACGAGGAAGGCGGAGCCGAGTAGGCCGAGGGCCAGGGGCCAGGGGAGGCCCTTCTTGCCGGCCTTGAGGGGGGCCGGGGCAGCGGGTTGAGCTTGTGTGCTGGATGGGCTGGTGTTCATCTGTTTTCCTAGCGTTTTATGGGCATGGTGCCCGCCGTTCCCCTCATCCCCGGCCCTTCTCCCCAGAGGGGAGAAGGGAGCTATTGAGCCCTCCTCTCACTTTCCCCACAGGAGGGGGAGCTATTGAGCCCTTCTCTCACTTTCTCCACAGGAGGGGTAGCTATTGAGCCCTTCTCTCACTTTTCCCACAGGAGTGGGAGCTGTTGAGCCCCTCTCCTGCTTGCGGGAGAGGGGTTGGGGTGAGGGCCCGCTCACTCTCCAGCAGATCCACAAATCGCCCCATGTGCTCTGCCCAACTATAGTGTCGACAGACACAGGTCCGATTCCGCGCCCCGGTATCCTCCGGGATCTCCCCCGTCAGCGCCGCGACTGCCAGTTCGATCAGGGCCTCGGAGGTGTCACCCACGATGGGCTCCACATCCGGGCACACCCGCAGCCCATCCATGGCCTGGGAGGTGGCGATCACCGGGCGGGCCATGGCCATGGCCTCCAGGACCTTGTTCTGCACCCCGCGCGCGATCCGCAGGGGGGCAACGGCCGCTGCGGCATAGGCCAAATACGGGCGTACATCCTTCACCGCACCGGTCACGTGCACGCTGTCCACCTGTTCCAGTTGCTTCACCTCCGGTGTGGGACGGGCACCCACAATGGTGAAACGGGCCCTGGGGCAACGCTCGCGAATACTCGGGAAGATTGTCTCGGCAAACCAGCACACCGCATCCACATTGGCCCAGTAGTCCATGGCACCCGTGAAGACCAGATGCCTTTCCCCTGCCCGATAGGGAGAGGGGTACACATGTTGCGGTGAGAAGTAATCCACATCCACGCCATTATCGATGGCATGGGTGGTTTGAGCCGTCTCCGGGGACAACTGGCGGAACAGTGCAGCCTCTTCGTGGCTGACGAACACACCGGCGGTGGCCCGACTGGAAACCTTGCGTTCGAAGGCCAGTAGTTTGTGAGACTCCCGGGTGTACAGCTGGTTCATGGGGAAGCGGTGCGATGGGGCGTATTGACGCCACTTGTCCGAATCCACATCCACGAAGTCCACCACCACATGGCGCCGGGCATGGTCCTCGGGCTGCAGGTACTGGGCCATGGCCGAGGAGAACACCAGCACCCGGTCGATGCCGGAGTCCAGTCTCTTGCGCACCCACTCATGCATGCGGGCGTCGGCGTAATAGGGCACCGTCAGTGCCTGCCCGGTGAGCAGCCCGCGCAGGCTCTTCAGCTTGGCCATGCGGGGGTTCAGGGGCTGCAGGTGGACATCTTCGCAGTAGGCGGTGATGTCGTCCTGGTAGCACCAGTCCGCCGGGTCGTCCACGAAGCAGCCCAGGTGGATCCGGTAGTGCCCCGCCAGGTGTTTGAGGAGGTTGAAGGAGCGGATCTTGTCCCCCTTGTTGGGGGGATAGGGGATCCGGTGTGCCAGGAACAGAAGTTGGGGTTTTGTCATTACCGGGCTCCGGCCTTCGCGGCCGAGGGCCGCTCCCACGGGGTGGTGCTCCTCAGGGTGGGGCTGGCCCCGCTCCTTGTGGGAGCGACCCTTGGTCGCGAAAGTCGAAGGCACGGACTCCACCCCATCACCCCAACCCCCTTGAGATCACCGGCCCCAACACATTGGCCACCGGCAACGGCAGCCGCTTCCAGCCGGCGATGAACAACCGGTACTTGGGGTTCAGCGGGTTGATGTCCGGGACATCCTTCGCCCGCACCAGATGGTATTCGTAATACAGAGGCTCAGGCTCGAAACCCCAGTTCTTCTTGAAACTGAACGACCCCGTACCCCGCTTGCTGCGACCATAATCAAAGAGGCGATATCCTTCTTCAGCGGCCCGGCGCATCACCTCCCAATAGAGAAAATCGAAGGCCGCCAGGTCGCGTGCCTCCGGGGTGCCCCCACCGTAGTAAGGCAGCACTTCATCCCGAAACAGGAAGCTCAGCACACTGCTCACCGGCTGCCCGTCATGGTTGACCGTGGTCACCTGGGCCGCCTCGCCAAACTCATCCCTCAGGGCCTGAAAGAAGCGGCAGGCGAACACCGGCGTGCCGTGGCGCCGCACGCTGTCGGCGTAGATGGGGAAGAAGCGGTCGATGCCTGCATCCCGCTCGGAGGCCAGTTCCCGCTTGATGCCCTTGCGCACCATGGCCCGCTGCTTGCGGGGGATGGCCTTCATGTTCACTTCCGGGTCGGGATCGATGGGCTTGCGGAAGGTCACGTACAGGTCATCCTTGCAGGGCCAGTCGGGCAGACGCCGCTCCCGGTGGCGCAGTTCCAGATAGTCCACCTGAAGCTCCTCGGCCAGATCCTGCGCCGCCCGGATCAGGGCCTGTTCGGCCTCGGCATCCTCGGCGGCCACGCCGCCATACACGCAAAAGGGGACGGAGATCAGGGCATTGCCGAACAGCAGGGTCTTCACATGCCCCAGGGGCAGCACACCCCGGATCCGGCCCTCGCTCTCGACATAGAGGTAATACCCCGTGTGGCCCAGGGCCTGTTCCAGCACCCGTTTCCAGCCGGCCCGGTGAAAGAAGGTGGCCGTGGGGCAGCCCTCCACGAAGGCCTCCCAGGCCGGCTCCATCGCCGGTTCCAGGCGCTGGATGGTCAGGTTGGTGGAAGGGCTGGCAGTCTGGGGCTGTTCACTCATTGCGCTGGGCATGGGCCGGGGGCAGGCTCCAGGAACACGCGATCCATGCGGTCCCAGTGAAAATCCTTGAGCAGTTGTTTCAGGCGCGATTCCGTGCGCGCCAGGTTGAGATAATGGCGTACCCGGGTCTTGAGGCCGATATTCTCCTGGCGGGGCTGTTCCGGGTCGATCTCCCAGGGGTGGAAGTAGAACACCGCCGACTGGCCTTCAGACTGGTTGATGTGCTGGATGGCCCAGCGGGACAGGTGATAAGGAAATAGCCGGAAGTAGCCGCCCCCGCCGCAGGGGAATTTCTGGCCGGCCAGTTCCAGGGTGGTCACCGGCACCTCCAGCAAATCCCCATCCCCTGGGTAAAAGGCGAAACGGGGGGCCTCGGGCATGCCGTAGAGGTCGTGGCGGATGGGATAGATGCTGGAGCTGTAGCGGTGTCCGGTCTCCTGCAGGATATCCAGGGCCCAGAGGTTATCCCGGCCGATGGAATAGCTGGCCGCCCGATAGCCTTTCACCGGCTCGCCGGTCACATCCTCCAGAAGCGCCCGGGTGCGGCTGACATCCTGACGGAAGGCCTCACGGGTCTGTTCGGTGGCGCGGATGTGGGACCAGCCATGGCTGGCAATCTCGTGGCCTTGATCCCGGGTGCGTCGCACCAGCGCCGGATAGCGGCGCGCCACCCACCCCAGATAGAAGAAGGTCGCCTTCACCTCCTGGTCGGCGAACAACTGCAGGATACGATCCACGTTCTGTTCCACCCGGCAGGGCAGCTCGTCCCAACTGCCCCGGGAGATGTGCTCCTCGAAGGCGGACACCTGGAAATAGTCTTCCACATCCACGGTCATGGCATTGCGGATGCCCTGGGGGGCGTTGGGGACCTGATTCACTGGGGCTTCTCCTTCAGGAAGTGCTTGATGAAGCGTCGCACCTGGGAAATTTCCCTGTAAAAGGTCTTCTCCATCGTCTGGATGCGGCTTTCCAGGGCTGAAACCCGCAGATCCAGGTTGCTCCAGGAGTAATGGGCCGGCAGGCCCTCGGCATCGTAGACGCCACCGCGATCCAGCCCCCCTTCCAGCGGCCCGGACCCGGTGTCCTCGGCCAGGGAATTCATCTCCTCGCCCAGTTCCTGCGCCACGGTACGCACCACGGCGTCATCGATCTGGTGACGCTCTTCCAGGAAGGCGTATAGCAGCAGGCGGTCGCCCAGGCTGTTGATACGCCGGGGGATACCCTCGGTCTGGCGATGAATCTCGGCGAAGGACTCGGGGGTGAAGTCCGGATCCCGCTGCCAGCCGGAGTTTTCCAGGCGATACTCGATGTATTCCCGGGTTTCCTCTTCCGAGAGGGGCGTGAGGTGACAGGCGGCCAGGAAACGCTGGCGGAACTGTTCCAGTTCGGCCATCTGCAGGGTGCGGCGGAACTGGTTCTGCCCCAGCAGGAAGCTTTGCAGCAGCGGGCGACCGGACACCTGGAAGTTGGAGAGCATGCGCAGCTCTTCCAGGGCATGCGGGGGCAGGTTCTGGGCCTCGTCCACCACCAGCAGCATGCGCTTGCCTTCCCTCGCCTTTTCGGTGAGGAAGCGTTCGATGCGGGTGAGGATGGCGGCCTTGCTATCCTTCTCCACTTCGAGGCCAAAGGCGATGGCCACCATGCGCAGCAGGTCATCGGCCTGGAGTTGGGTGGTGACGATCTGGGCGGCGACGAGGTTGTCGTCATTGAGCTCGTTGAAGAGCATGCGCACCAGGGTGGTCTTGCCCGTGCCCACGTCGCCGGTGATGGCGATGAAGCCCTCCCCCTGGCTCAGGCCGTAGCGCAGATAGGCCAGTGCCCGCTTGTGAATGCGGCTGCCAAAGAAGTAGCGCGGGTCGGGGCTGAGCTGGAAGGGCTTACGGTCCAGCTTGAAGTAGGCTTCGTACATGACGCTCCCTAGAACGTGGCGCTGAGTGTGGCGGTCACCCGGTTTTCTTCGTAATCGCCGTCCGGCAGGTCCGAGTCACGCTGCTGGTAGCGGTAGGTCAACGAGGCGGAGGTGCGTGGCCCCAGGGTTCGGCTCAGACCAAAGCTGAGGGCATAGAGGTCGTCCTTGCGGTTGTCCACCTCGTAGTCGGTGCCTTGCCATTGGAGGGTGGACTGTGCGCTGGTGCGGGGGGCCAGTTGGTAGCTGGCGGAGGTGGTGAGGCTGTTGACATCTTGGTCGCCGCGACCGGTCTCATATTCGCGCTCCTGGCGAGCGCCGCGGACACTCCAGGAGACTTTGGACTTCTGGCCGGAGACACTGACGGTGAGTTGGCGAGAGATGAAGACATCAGGGACGATCTCGAAGAGATCACTCGGATCCTCAATCGGCTCCGTCACACCGCCGGCACCGAAATCAACCGGTTCAACACGACTCTGTGTCGTGATGGTCTCCGAATAGGCAACAGACCACGACGCATGCCGGAATCGATGGTTCAGCGTCAGTCCATAGGTATCCCCGAAGAACCGCTCGCCCTGATAGGCATCGAGGGAAGTGCGTGTGGTGGGCGTCCAGGTGAATCCTGCCCGCCAGAACGTGTCGTCAGGATCATTACGGCCCTCGGCCCGCTCAAAATCATTACGCTCCTCTCCCCCGGCAGCATACACACTGAACTGGGGTGTCAGATTCAGCCGGAGCAGCCCTTCAAGGGATTCGAAGGTGCTTTTCGTCCCCTCCTCGAACTCCGCCTCATCCCAGCTGTAGGTCAGCCCCCAACCGATGGTGGTGAACTGCGGGCCACTGTTCAGGCTGGCCTGGACACGGTTGGATTCACTGCCTGAACCCTCCACGCTTGAATCCTCGTAGTCCGTTGTATCCCAGCTATATCGCACCTCACTGCTGGCAAACTGCCCGAACTGCTGGCGCCAATAAGGGCTCACGCGGTAGGTGGCCACCCCTGTTCTGTTTCCATCGGTGATGGTGTCATCCGCGAAGCCATCGCGGCCATCCACCAGTCGGTCCCGATAACTGGCAGAGGCATCCACGAAGAAGGTTTCACTGAGCACTTCGGTGGTGCTGTTGCCCGAGAAGGTGTGATTGACGGTGTTGCGGCCATCATCCCCCCAGTAGGCGAGGCCCTGCAGGTTGTAGCCCATGCTGAGATCCGTGCGCCCCCCCGAACGGCTCAGGGAGAACCCGGTGTTGAGCTGGCTAACGGATTCGGACTCCTTATCGCCAGCGTCCGAGGCCAGGTTAACGTTGTCCGTGTAGGTTTGTGAGACGCTGGCCCGGGGTGTGAACTCCCAACGGTTGGCGGTGGCCTGGCTGCTCAGGATGAGCAGGGCCGCGCCCCCCAGCAGCGCGCCACTCCATGGACGACTCATGCGGCGGATCCCTGGGCCGGTTCATCCTGGGCCGGGCGGGCGTAACCGTAGCCATACCCGTAACCATAGCCATACCCGGCATAGCGACTGATCAAAGACGAGCGCATCTTGTTCAACACCAGGCCGATGGGCTTGGAATGGTCCAGCATGGCCAGGGCATCGTTGACGGCCCCCTGCAGGGTCTTTTCCGATTCCACCACGAATACCACCTGCCCCAGCAGGCCACCCAGCACGGCCGCCTCGCTGGTGAGCAGCAGTGGCGGGGAGTCGAAGATCACCATGCGGTCCGGGTAGCGTTCTGCCAGTTCCTTGGTCAGGCGCAGCATGTCCTCACTGGCCAGCAACTCGTTGGCATGGGGATGGTACTTGCCCATGGGCACCACCCGCAGCTTGGGGATGTTGGTCTTGATCATCACATCGCCCACGTCCAGGTGGTCGTCCAGCAAGAGATCAATCAGGCCCGGGCCCATGGGGGTGCCCAGAATCTCGTGAACCCGTGATCGGCCCACGTCGGCATCCACCAGCAGCACTGTCTTGTCCATTTCCATGGCGATGCTGATGGCCAGGTTGACGGCGGTGAAGGTCTTGCCTTCGCCGGACTTGGCGCTGGTGACCATCACCAGATTGCCCTGCTCCACCAAGTCGGCGCCGCGGCCGAAGGCATTGGCCAGCAGGGGCCGCTTGATCATACGGAACTCCTCGGCCACCTGGGTGCGTTCCGAGCCGGCCGTGACAAAGCCCTGCTCACGCAGGTGGGCCAGGTTGAGTTCCACATAGCGATCCTGATCCGGATTCAGGTCCGGCGGGGGCGGTGGCACATCCGGCAGGGGATTCAGGGGCGCCTGCATCGCGGGGTTGGTTTCATCTGCTTTGCTCCCCTCGGTAGTGGCCTGGCTCACCTCCGGGGCGCTATCCAGGGAGGATTCAGGCTGCCCGGACGCCTGGGCATCGGACCGTGTCCGCTCAAAAGCGGAGACGTCCGACTGGACGTGTGCCTGGCTTCCCTCCTGCTCCCTCAGGCGGCGCGCCGCCTTTTCGATCAGGCTCAGATCTCGATCGTTATCGCTCATCCCAGCAGCCGCTCCACGATGGGTAGATGAATTCCGCCTGCTGCCACCACCACGAAATAGGTGAGGATCAGCAGGCCACCGAAGGACGCGAAGGCGACCAGTTCGACTCGCTCACGCCGCTTCATTCTGACGCTGGCGACCTGGGAGACCACCCCCAGCACCGGGAAGCCGGTGACTGAATTGAGTGTGCGACGGTTGTCGAACACCGGTCGCAGCAGGCCAATGAGGAAGGCCAGGCCACCCCCCACCGCCAGGCCACCCACCAGGGAGGCACTGAACATGGCCGGGCGATTCGGTGCCGATGGGGAGGAAGGCACTCGAGCCGGCTCGATCACCCGGAACTGCACCTGCTCACCCTCTTCTTCCACGCTACGACTGATGGCTGCGGATTCTCGGCGTTGCAGCAGTTGGTTGTATTGTTGCTGATTTACGCTGTAGTCCCGGTCCAACCTTTTCAACTCTGCCTCAATGTCGGGAATCACGTTCACCAGCCTTTCCAGCTCTTCCAACTCCGACTGCTGTCGCTGTTCACGGGAACGCAGACTGGCCAGTTCCACTTCCGTATTGGAGAGGTTTGTGCGCAATTGCTGGAAATAAGGGTTCGAAGCCAACTGATCTTCGGTGGGACCTATTCTGTTCGCGAGCATCAATTCTTCTTCACGTTGCTCTTCGAGGTCCTCTATGGTCCGCCGGATACTTTGAACGTCCGGGTGTCGCTCGGTATACGTTAGCAACAACTCATCCAGCCGCGTCCTGAGGTTCTGAATCCTTTCGTCGATAGCGGCGGTCGCCTGGGACGTTCTCACTCCTCCCAAAGGCCCAACAGAAGCCCCGTCACCGGAGAGGTGACGTCGGATCTCGTCCCGCCTCCTCTCAAGTTCTCTGATTTGCTGTTGAGTGGCTTCCAGCTGATTCCGCTCCCGCTGGAGGCGCCCGTAGTAGTCACCGCGATCCCCTGGCAACATTCCGACATTCTCGCGCCGGAATTCCGCCAGCCGTCGCTCGGCAGCGGTCAGCCGCTCCTCGTACTCCGCAATCTGCTGATCCAGAAAACGCTGCGCATGATCGGTGCCGGCACGGGTATCACCCAGAGCCCCTTCCACAAACTGATTAAGCAGCGCCTGTACCACATCGTAGGCATGCTGAGGGTTACCGTGAGTATACGAGATGGTATAGATCTCATCTCTCCGCCCCGAGGAGATATTGATACCACTTCGCAACTGGCTAACAATCCGCTGCATGTCACTGTCGTCGCGCGCCTGCAGATGCAGATCCACCTCCCGGGCCACCTCTTCCAGATTGGGGCCGGTGAGCATGGTGCGGGTCATGAAATTGACCCGCTGGGAGATATTGGTATCCACGGCCAGGCCCCGCAGCAAGGGGCGCAGCATGGACTGGGTGTCCACGTGGACCTGGGCGGAGGCTCGGTATTGATCGGGAATCTGGGTGACGTGAGCCCACCCGGCCAGGCTGATGATCCAGGCCACGATGAGCACGATCCATCGGTAGCGCCAGGTGGACCTGACGTAACCCAGGATCTGATTCAGGATTTCCTGCATGGCGGCGACCTCCTCGCCTACGCGAACTGCTGCTTACTGCACATCAACAAAAGGGGGCGCCATCCCTGGCCACCCGACACGGGCATTAGAACCAGGACTCAGGAATGATCAGGATGTCCCCGGGAAGCACCGGGGCATTGGCTTCGATGTCACCCTGGTTGAGCAGATCGTTCAGCCGCACATTAAACTGTCGGGTTTCCCCGTTGGCATGACGCACGATGGACGCCCGGTTGCCTGCCGCAAATTCGGTGAGCCCGCCCACGGCGATCATGACATCCAGCACCGTCATGTTCTCATTGAAGGGAATGGCCTGAGGATTGGCGGCCTGCCCCACCACCCGGATCTGCTGATCGTAGGGGCCGCTAAAGCCGGTGACGATGACCGTGACCACCGGGTCTCGCACGTACACGGAGAGGACTTCTTCCATATCCCGGGCCAGCTGGGTCGGAGTCTTGTTGGCGGCGGGCACGTCTTCAATCAGCGGGGTGGTGATCTTGCCGTCGGGGCGCACGGGCACCGACATGGACAACTCGGGCTGACGCCAGACGAAGATATTCACATTGTCGCCAGGGCCGATAATGTAATCGGGGCTGCCTTCCAGCGACACATCTTCCAGCGGGGGATGCTTGGTCGCACAGGCGCTCAGCGCCAGTGCCGCGAGAACGACGAGAAGGTACCGGATGAACCCCTGGACACTACGCTTGCTCACGTGCTTCTCCTTTTCTGGCGCCGACCCTGCCCCACTGATTCGAACACCCGGGTGGGCAGAATATTTGCGTGAAACCCTTCATCCCAACGGGTTGACGCCTGCAGCACAGGCGGGACCCGAAGCCAAAGGGCGACGGTCACTGCTTGAGAGAATAATGTGAACCAGTTCACATTTCAATGCCGCACCGGAGAGATGGGTGATGGATTTGATCCCCCCAGAGACGATTGAGTGTATCACCCGAGTTCGCGGCAACGACAGATACCGCCGCCCGGGCCGCCCATCAGGGCGACCGGATCTCCACATCATGGGTGATTTCGGCCACCTGGCCCAGCATGATGGAGGCCGAGCAGTATTTTTCCGCCGACAGGCTCACGGCCCGGGCCACGTGCTTTTCCGACAGGTCGTGCCCCGTGACGATGTAATGCACATGGATACGCGTGAACACCTTGGGGTCGGTCTCCGCGCGCTCGGCGGACACCTCCAGCTCACAGTCGGTCACTGCCTGGCGGGATTTCCTGAGGATCTGCATCACATCAAAGGCGGTGCAGCCGCCCATGCCCAGCAGCAGCATCTCCATGGGCCGGGGGCCCAGGTTGCGACCGCCGTGCTCTGGCGGGCCATCCATCACCACGGCGTGTCCACTGCCCGACTCGCCCACGAAGGTCGCGTTATCCAGCCATTTGATCCGGGTTTTCACAGACTCTTCTCCCCTTCGGCGCACTTCGCCGCTGCAAATATTCGACAATCCACCCGGCCTACCATAAACTCGACACTGGGAAAATTATAAGATAAGCACCCGAAGCTCATCCGACGCATCAGCGGATACAGGCCCCGCCTTCCCCCTTGCTCGCGTTGGCGTTTCGTCGTCCGGCCCCCACGAGGTGGACAATGAGTAGTCTACTCAAGCAACAACAGATGCCCGAAGAGGCACTGGATAAATTGCTTGCCCATTGCCATCGTCGCCAATACCCCGCCCGTGCCACCATCATCCACGCGGGGGATCGCCCGGATACGCTGTACTATATCATTCAGGGTTCGGTCAGCGTGATGATCGAGGATGAGCTGGGGCATGAGATGGTGCTGGCCTATCTCAACCCGGGTCAGTTCTTCGGGGAAATGGGCGTATTCTCCTCCCAGGCGCGCAGCGCCGGCATCGTGACCCGTACCCCCACTGAAACCGCGGAGATCCACTACCCCAAGTTCATCGAACTGGCCATGCAGGATCCCAGCATTCTTTTTCTCCTGGCCACCCAGATGGCCGTGCGCCTGCGCGACACCAGCCGCAAGGTGATCGACCTGGCCTTCCTCGACGTGACCGGCCGCATCGCCCGCACGCTGATGGAACTGGCCCAGCAACCAGACGCCATGACCCATCCCAAGGGCATGCAGATCCGCGTCACCCGCCAGGAACTGGCCAAGATCGTGGGCTGCTCCCGGGAAATGGCCGGACGGGTGCTCAAGGACCTGGAAGAGCGCGAGCTGATCACGGCCCACGGGAAGACGGTGGTGGTGTTCAACGCCCGGTAAGACCCTTTCTCCCCGATGGTTGCCCCGGGCCGTTCGCGAACGGCCCCTACTCGAATCTCAGGATCACCTCCAAGAACTCATCCCCATAGGCCTCCAGCTTGCGCTCCCCCACCCCGGAGATCGCGGCCATGGCCCTGAGGCTCTCCGGGCGCATCTCCGCCATCTCCATCAGCGTGGCATCATGGAACACCACATACGGCGGCACCCCCTGTTCGTCCGCCAGCCGACGCCGGCAGGTCCTCAGGGCCTCGAACAACCGCTGATCCTCCGGGCTGTCCAGACCCGCCGCCGCCGTGCGCCGGGGCTCCCGGGGGATGCGAGTCGGGCGTGTCTCCTTGCGCAGCATCAACTGCGTCTCCCCCCGCAGCACCGGACGGCAGGCCTCATTCAGATGCAACCCACCATGACCCTCCAGGTCCACCGTGAGCAGACCCCGGGCGATCATCTGCCGAAATATCCCCTTCCATTCGTTCACCCCCAGGTCGCTGCCAATACCGAAGACGCTCAGCCGGTCATGACCGAACTGCTTGATGCGGGCGTCATCCTTGCCCCGCAGCACATCCACCAGGTAGTTCACCCCGAACCGCTGACCGGTGCGATGCACGCAGGACAGGGCCTTCTGGGCGGGCACCGTGGCGTCCCAGGTCTCGGGGGGTTCCAGGCAGGTGTCGCAGTTGCCGCAGGGCTGGGACTCGGTCTCGCCAAAATAGGACAGCAAGGCCTGGCGACGGCAGGTGGTCATCTCGCACAGCCCCAGCATGGCATCCAGCTTGTGGCGCTCCACCCGTTTGTGGCTCTCGTCCGCCTCGGAGCTGTCCACCATCTGTCGCAGGGTGATCACATCCTGCAGGCCATAGCTCATCCAGGCATCCGCCGGCAGGCCATCCCGGCCGGCTCGGCCGGTCTCCTGGTAATAGGCCTCGATACTCTTGGGCAGGTTCAGGTGGGCCACGAAGCGCACATTGGGCTTGTCGATGCCCATGCCGAAGGCGATGGTGGCCACCACAATCACCCCCTCCTCGTTGAGAAAGCGACGCTGATGGGCCTCGCGCACCTGGGCGCTGAGGCCCGCGTGATAAGGCAGGGCGGTCAGCCCCCGGTCACACAGCCACTGGGCCATCTCGTCCACCCGCTTGCGGGACAGGCAATAGACAATACCTGCCTCGTCCGGGTGGGTCTGCTCGATGAAGCGCAGCAGGTCCCGACGGGCATTGCCGCTGCCCTGAGTGATGCGGTAACGGATATTGGGCCGGTCAAAACCGCTGATGAACACCCGGGCCTGCTCCAGCCCCAGGCGCTGACGGATCTCCTGACGGGTGCGCTCATCGGCGGTGGCGGTGAGGGCGATGCGCGGGATATCGGGCCAGCGCTCGGCCAGCAGGGAGAGCTTGATGTATTCGGGCCGGAAATCATGCCCCCACTGGGAGACACAATGGGCCTCGTCGATGGCGAACAGGTTGATGCGGGCGCGCTCCAGCAGGGCCAGGGTGCGCTCGTTGAGCAGGCGCTCGGGGGCCACATAGAGCAGATCCAACTCGCCGCGCAACAGATCCCGCTCCACCGCCTGTACCTCTTCCCAATCCAGGGTGGAGTTGAGATAGGCGGCGCGCACCCCCGCCTGACGCAGTGCGGCCACCTGGTCCTGCATGAGGGCGATCAGGGGCGAGACCACGATCCCCGTGCCCGCCAGGGCCATGGCGGGGATCTGATAGCACAGGGACTTGCCGCCGCCCGTGGGCATGAGCACCAAGGCATCGCCGCCCTGCATGAGGGTGTCGATGACCTGGTCCTGGGGCGGTCGGAACTGTTCGTAGCCGAAGGTGGAGCGGAGGATGTCCAGGGGTTGATCGTCCATGATCGTCACATTGTGAGTCTGCATGCCGCCTATCTTTTCACCCCAGGCTCCGGGAGGCAATCTCGTAGACATCCCGCGACAGCCCCGGGTGCGCCACGATGCGCTCCAGACAGGTCCGCATCAGCCCCTGGCGCTGCGCATCGAACCGTTTCCAGCGGCTCAGGCTGGTGACCAGCCGCGCGGCGATCTGGGGGTTCAGGGCATCCAGCTCCAGCACTTGGTTGGTGATCAATTCGTAGCCGCTGCCATCGGCGGCATGGAAATGCACCGGGTTGGCCATGGCAAAGGCCCCGAGCACGGCGCGCACCCGGTTGGGATTGCGGATGGAGAAGCGCGGGTGCTGCATCAGGCGGCGTACCCGCTCCAGGGCCCCGGCGTCGCTGGCGGTGGCCTGCAGGCCGAACCACTTGTCCAGCACCAGCGGCTCGTCCCGCCAGCGGGCCTCGAAGTGGGCCAGGCTGCGCTCCTGGATCGCTCCGGGGCAGTCCATCAGGGCCCGCAGGGCGCCCATGGCATCGGTCATGTTGTCGGCGGCCTGATACTGGGCCTCGGCCAGGGACGGGGCGGATTCTTCACCCGTGGCACACAGATAGGCCAGGCACAGGTTGCGCAGGCGTCGACGTCCCATGGCGGCGGCATCCATCTGCTCGCCTGCTACCCCGGAACTGTCCCGCAAGGCGTCGTACACGGCCCGGAAGCGCGCCGCCAGGGCCTCGCCCAGGGCGCGACGGGTGAACTGACGGGCCTGGTGGATGGCATCCACGTCCACCACCTGCATCTGCTCGGCCAGGTAGGTCTCACCGGGCAGGGTGAGGGCCTCGGCCACCAAGGCGGTGTCCAGGGTGTCATTATCCAGCACCCGGGCGAAGGCCTCCTGGAACAACGGATCCAGCATGGGCTCACGGCCCGCCTGGATGTCATGGATCTGCCCCTGCAACATCTGTACAGCAAACTGCTGACCCGCTTCCCAACGGTTGAAGTCATCGGTGTCGTGACCCATGAGGAAGGCCAGTTCCTCATGGGTGTAGGGGAAGCGCAGTTTCACCGGTGCCGAAAAGCCGCGCAGCAACGAGGGCACCGGGGCTTCGGGCACGTCGTGAAACACCAGCACATGATCCGGGGCGGTGAGTTCGATCACCCGCTCGCCAGGGCTGGCCTGGCTCTCGCCTTCCAAGCGCAGGGGGATCTCCCGACCCTGGCTGTCCAGCAGGGCCAGGGTGAGGGGGATGTGGAAGGGCAGCTTTTCCGATTGCCCCTGGGTGGGCGGGCAGGACTGGCGCACGGTGAGGCGATAACTGGCGCTGGCGGCGTCATATTCCCCGGCCACGTCCAGCACCGGGGTGCCGGCCTGGTCATACCAGCGGCGGAAGCGGCGCAGGTCCCGGGCGTTGGCATCTTCCATGGCCCTGACGAAGTCGTCAGTGGTGACGGCCTGGCCGTCATGGCGTTCAAAATACAGGTCCAGCCCGCGGCGAAAGCCCTCGCGGCCCACCAGGGTCTGGATCATGCGCACCACTTCGGCGCCCTTTTCGTACACCGTCATGGTGTAGAAGTTGTTGATCTCGATGTAGGACTGGGGCCGCACCGGGTGGGCCATGGGGCCGGCGTCCTCGGGGAACTGCAGCGAGCGCAGGCGCTGCACGTCACCGATGCGCTTGACGGCCCGCAGGCTCTGGTCGGCGGTATATTCCTGGTCGCGGAAGACGGTGAGCCCCTCTTTGAGGGAGAGCTGGAACCAGTCCCGGCAGGTGACCCGATTGCCCGACCAGTTATGGAAATACTCGTGGGCGATCACGCTGTCGATGGCCACGAAATCATCGTCGGTGGCGGTGTCGGGGCGGGCCAGGACGTATTTGGAGTTGAAGACGTTCAGGCCCTTGTTCTCCATGGCCCCCATGTTGAAGTCGTCCACGGCCACGATCATGTAGATGTCCAGATCGTATTCGCGGCCGTAGGTGTCCTCATCCCAGCGCATGGATTTTTGCAGCGAGCGCATGGCGTGGTCGCATTTGTCCAGGTTGTGACGCTGTACGTAGATGCGCAGGTCCACCTCCCGGCCGGAGCAGGTGGTGAAGCGGTCCTGCTGGCAGACCAGATCCCCGGCCACCAGGGCAAAGAGGTAGCTGGGCTTGGGGAAGGGGTCGTGCCACACGACGTAATGGCGCCCTTCGGGCAGGTCGCCGGAATCGGTGAGATTGCCGTTGGACAGCAGCACCGGATAACGCGCCTTGTCCGCCTCGATGCGCACGGTGAAGAGGGTCATGGCATCCGGGCGGTCCAGGAACCAGGTGATGCGCCGGAACCCTTCCGCCTCGCACTGGGTGCAGAAGTTGCCGCCGGAAACATACAGCCCGGACAGGGCGGTGTTGGCTTCAGGGCTGATGGCGGTCTCCATCTCCAGGGTGCACTGGGCCGGGAGCTCATGCAGGGTGAGGCTGTTCTCGTCCTGATGCAGGTTGCCCGAGGCCATGGGCTGCCCATCCACGGTGAGGCTGATCAGTTTCAGTTCTTCCCCCTGAAGCACCAGCGGTGCCTCCTGACTCACCGTGCGCCGCAGTTGCAACCGGGAGCGCACGCGGGTGTCGGCTGGGTCGAGCAGGAAGCACAGATCCACCTGCTCGATACGCCATTGGGGTGGCGCGTAGTCCGTGAGGTGGATGGCGGCGGGGGTGGATTCTTTCATGGGGCGATGTCCCTTCTGACCGGGCGTTCGGGCTGGGGTGACGGGCTATTCCTCACTATAACGTTTGGGTTAGAGGTGGCCAAGGGTTTGCCCAGCCCCCAAGAGCCATTCACGAAGGGCCATCAACGGGGGATGCGTTCATTCACAAAGGACCACCAAAACCGTAGGGGCGCTTCGAGAAGCGCCCGGCCGGGGCTTCGGATACCACGATAGCCACCCGCCAGGCCACCGACCCAGAAGCCTCCGCACGGGCCACCGACCCCAAAACCTCCGCCCAGGCCATCGACCCTGGACACTCCGCACGGGCCGTTCGCGAACGGCCCCTACAGGGGGATGTACTCATTCACGAAGGACCATCAACGGGGGATGCGTTCATTCACAAAGGACCATCAAAGGGGGATGCGTTCATTCACAAAGGACCACCAAAACCGTAGGGGCGCTTCGAGAAGCGCCCGGCCGGGGCTTCGGATACCACGATAGCCACCCGCCAGGCCACCGACCCCGGAGCCTCCGCACGGGCCACCGACCCCAAAACCTCCGCCCAGGCCATCGACCCTGGACACTCCGCACGGGCCGTTCGCGAACGGCCCCTACAGGGGGATGTACTCATTCACGAAGGACCATCAACGGGGGATGCGTTCATTCACAAAGGACCACCAAAACCGTAGGGGCGCTTCGAGAAGCGCCCGGCCGGGGCTTCGGATACCACGATAGCCACCCGCCGGGCCACCGGCCCCGAAGCCTCCACACAAGCCACCGACCCCGAAGCCTCCGCCCAGGCCATCGACCCTGGACACTCCGCACGGGCCGTTCGCGAACGGCCCCTACAGGGGGGGGGGGGCGCGTGCCGGGCAATGAACTTGACGGATGCTCTCGCACGGCTTGCCTGTCGTGGCTGGGTATCGGATGATGCAGGCCACAATCCATAGCGCCATGGTAGGAATTATGAGCATCCAATCAGAGATCGAACGCAAGCTGTCCCAGGGGCTGAACCCGGCCTACCTTGAAGTGGAGAACGAGAGCGATGGTCACAATGTGCCTGCCGGCTCGGAGTCCCATTTCAAGGTGACGGTGGCGGCTGATGCGTTCGAGGGTCAGCGCCTGCTGGCCAGGCATCGTCAGGTGAATGCGTTGTTGATGGATGAGCTGCAGGGCACGGTACATGCGCTGGCGCTGCATACCTTTACGCCCGCGGAGTGGTCGGCGCGTGGCGGGCGGGTGAAGGAATCGCCGCCGTGTGTGGGGTGAAGGCGGCGGGAGAGACAGGGAGCCCACCGCCCCCTCATCCCCAACCCTTCTCCCCGTAGGGGAGAAGGGAGGCCGGCGCTTGAGCTCCATGGTGGCCGGTGCTGCGCCCCTTCTCCCCGTGGGGGAGAAGGGAGTCAAAGCCCCTCTCCCGCTTGCGGGAGAGGGGGTGGGGTGAGGGCCTGCAGCAACAATGACTCCACCGCCTCCCAATCCAGCACCTCATCGGCAATCAATTCCAACCGGCTGTCCCGCCGCCAGGCGATGGGGGCGGTGGAGAATCGGCCCTCGGCCCAGTCGATGCGATACCACTCCCGACCGGTACGCAGCACACCCTTGGCCCGCACCAACTCACTGAAGGGTGGCTCACTGAACAATCCCTCCAGCACCTTCAGATCGAAACGATCCTCAGGCGGAAATCGCCAGCCGCGGGCGGTATCAGCCGCCGGCGCCTGAGTGCCTTGGCTAGGGGCACTCAAAGACAAAGCAGAGACAGTAGGTGCACCGGAAGCACCGGAAGCACCGGAAGCACTGGATGCACTGGATGCACTGGATGCACTGTATCCGGTGGATGTACCAGACTGAGGGGTGACTACTGGCATCACCCGCGTGAAGACACCCTGCCCCCCGGCGCCGCTCGTGCCGCTCACCCCCGAAGCCTCCAGATCCAGCAGCGCCGGATCGATCTGCCCGTGGGCGGTGCGCACCACGGCCTGCTTGGGCGGGTATAGCCCCGCCACGAAGGCCTCCAGCGCCGCCAGCCGGTCAGGCGGCGCCACATCGGTCTTGTTGATCACCACCACATCGGCCAGGGTGAGTTGATCCTTGTAGATCAGGGACTTGTCCAGACGCTCCTGGGTGAAACCGGCCGGATCGACGATGCAGGTGATGTTGCCCAGCCGGGCGGCAGAGGCCAGCCAGGGGTCGCGCAAGGTGTCGACGATGCCCGTGGGATGCCCCAGCCCGGTGGGCTCCACCAGCAGCCGATCCGGGCGGATCTCACGCAGTATCTTGGTGAGAGCCACCCGCAGATTCATGGCCCCGGTGCAGCAGATGCAGCCGCCCGACACCTCTCGCACCCGGATTGCATCTCCAGCGGCATCGGCGAGGATTTCGCCGTCGATGCCCACCTCGCCGAACTCGTTGACCACCACCGCCCAGCGTTCATGAGCCGGACGGTGGGCCAACAGATGCAGGATGGCGGTGGTCTTGCCGGCCCCCAGAAAGCCGGTGATCAGGTTGATGACTGCACTCACCTCAGTTCAAACCGATAGGTGTCCAGCACCTCGCCGTCCTGCGTGACCACCTCCACGCGCCAGGGGCCGGTCCAGGCCGGGTCCAGGGTTTTCATGGACCAGACGCGCCAGCGGGGGCCACCCACATCGAAACGGACCTCCCCCATGTCCTGGTCGTCCCGATAACGCCAGCGGTGGATGATCTCGCCCCCCTCGTGATCCATGATCTCGCTGAAGAAGTAAACGTGGTCCATGTCGGCATCCACCCGGGTCAGAGTGTCCACGGGCTCACGATCCTCAACGGCCGAGGTGAACTGGGCGCGGGATACATCCCCTCGCGGACCCGGCTCTGGAGCCGATTCAGGCACTTCGTCGGCAGTTTCCGGCTGGGCCGGCTCGGTCGGTTCCTCGGCGGGAGACGCGGTTTCAGAGGGCTCATCCAAGGCCGGGGCATCCCCGTCAGGAGCATCCTCCCGCGCGGCCGGCATCTCGGTGGCGGGCGCCGCATCCGGCATCGCCTCGGAGGGTTCTTCGAAATTGGAATGAGGCGTCTCATCCATGGCTGGGGCTGTCTCGGCGTTCCGATCCGGCGCCGAGGGCATGGTCTCCCCTGCGGCCTCGTGGGCATCAGCGGTTTGTTCGTGCTCAGTGTGATTATGGGCAAGGGCCGTGCTCGAGGCGCAGGCCAGGGCCAGAATGCCGGGCATGAGCACCGAACCGACAACGCTGGAGGAACGTGGATTGTTTCTCATGACGGAATGGACTCCCTGCTGGTGTGGTTTTCAGTGGAGCATAGGGGGAATCGATCCCCCTTGCCACTAACCCGGCTCAACGGATGGGAACCCGCCCCGTCCCGACGGGACGGGCTCACTGCACGATGAAGCCGGTGAAATAGAGGCTGCTGATGCACGGGGCCCCGGTTGTCTCCTCCATGGCCTGGCGCAGCTGATCAAGCACCTCGCCACGCATCCGCTCGCGCTCCTGCGCGCCCCGTACTTTCTCCGGATCCCGGCCACCAAAATAGGTGATCATGCGGTCACGCAGCACCGGCATGTGCCGCTGCACCTGTTCCGCGTCGGTGGCGGTCTCCACGTAGAACTGGGCCTTGATCTGTAAAAACTGCGCACGGCGCGGGTTGTCCAGGTTGACCACCAAAGGGGGGTCCAGGGCGATATAGCCGGGATAGGTTTCGCCCTTATCCGCAGCTGGGGCAGCCGCCCACGCGCCCATCGGCGCGCCTGCAAGCAGGAGCATGGCCAATGCCTTCAGGAGGTATCTGCGTGTCTTCATGGGGGTGTCTTGTCTCCGGAGAAAGGGGTCAGGTTCGACAGGGCAAATGACGCGGGTCCGGACCTACGCCGGATCCGGGCCGGGCGCTTCAGGCGCACCGGGGAACACAACGGTCCGATTCGCATCCCGGGCAAGAATGTCACGCCCGATAGCCGCGGGCAGCAGATGGCGTCGTCCATCCAGAAAGGCGATGCACAGCTGCCCTTCGGCCAGCTGCGTCTGCTGCTGTTCGGTGACGTACAGATGCTTGATGGTCTGACCCACCTGAAAATGATAGGGCAGTTCCGCCTGGTCCTGATTGACACGCTGGGCGGCAATCAACTCCCTGAGCTCCTGCTTGAGGGCGCGGGCCTGCGGTGTGGGCTGACCATTGTCGGGCCTGGCGGGCTTGGCGGCTGGCTTTGGCCGGGCTCCGCGGCCAGGCGCGCGACGGGGCTTGTCGGTGTCACTCTGGGGGCGGGCCTTCCTGGCGCGAGCCGCGCCACCCTTGCGGTTGTCCGCCCGGCCCTTGCCCCCCCCCCGGGGTGGGCGTCCATCCCGGGCACGGGGCGGCCGCGTCTGTACCTCCTCGGCCTGTTTGGCCTGTTCCTCGGTGACCAGGCCGGCCTTGAGGAGTTGATCGCGAAGCTGGCTCATCTGTCACTCCTGATGGGCATGGGCGCCCTCAACATTCGACGCTCTGCCGGGTCCTGGCGGTAGAACTGGCGAAACGGTGCATACACATCCGGATAGCCCCGCTGAAGCACCCGGGGCTGGGCAAAAAAATACTCACTCATCACGGCGAAAAACTCTCCGGGATCCGTTACGGCGTAGGGGTCAAAATCGCAGGGTTGTTCCAGGTCCAGACGCCGACTCAGGTCATCGTAGGCCGCCGTCATGATCCGGGTCCAGTCCTGCACCCGCATTTCCCGATGCAAGGGCGGCATGCCGTTGGCCGAACCATTACGCATGTCCAGCGTTGACGCAACCGCTCCAGGGCGGGGGCGTCCAGGCCATCCAGGAGCACCAGGGCGTTCACCCCCTGCTGCCACAGGGCGGGCGGAATCGGATCGGGGGCGAGCGCCCGGCGGCGTTGCCAGACGCGGAGCATGGAGGCCATGGAGTGGGTCGGCGCGGGCTTGGGTCTGGGGGCATTATCAGCCAGATGCGGCGGCATGTCATGGGGCGCGGCCCACAGGCACGCCGCCATGCAGTATTCTTGAGGGCACAAGCATCCATAAAAGCCCATCTAAAGACGAAGGATCCGCCACGTTGTACGCATCCTACGAAGCCCGCCTGGAGCGCCTCCTGTCCCGCGGACAGGCACATACCCTGCGCAGTGGCCTGATCGGCCTGGAAAAGGAGAGCCTGCGCGTGCGTGCCGACGGCGGCATCGCCCAGACCCCGCATCCTGCCGCCCTGGGCTCCGCCCTCACTCACCCCTGGATCACCACGGACTATTCCGAGGCCCTGCTGGAGTTCATCACGCCGCCCTGCGCCAGCGCCCGGGAGGCCCTGGACTTCATGCGCGACCTGCATGCCTTCACCTACCCGCGCATCGGCGAGGAACTGCTCTGGGCCACCAGCATGCCCTGTGTGCTGGAGGGCGAGCGCGGGATCCCCGTGGCCTGGTACGGACACTCCAACGCAGGACGCATGAAGACCGTCTATCGCCTGGGCCTGGGGCTGCGCTACGGGCGACTGATGCAGGTGATCGCCGGGGTACATTTCAATTTCTCCATGAGCAAGGCCTTCTGGCCGGCATATCAGGAAACCCTGGGTGACGGCGGCGACCCGCGCGCGTTTCGGGATGAGATCTACTTTGGCATGCTGCGCAACCTGCAGCGCCTGGGCTGGCTGGTGCCTTACCTGTTCGGCGCCTCGCCGGCGGTATGCAAGTCCTTCCTGGCGGGCAAGCCCACCACTCTGGCAGAGTTCGATGAGAGCACCTATTACGAGCCCTACGCCACCAGCCTGCGCATGGGCGACATCGGCTACCAGAACCGCAAGGAAGAAGAGAGTGGCATCAAGGCCAACTACGACTGCCTGGATGGCTACGTGCGCAGCCTGGCCCGCGCCATCGCCACGCCCTCGCCGGAGTACGAACGCCTGGGCGTGGTGGTGGACGGGGAATACCGTCAACTCAATGCCAACATCCTGCAGATCGAGAACGAGTACTACAGTACCGTGCGGCCCAAACCCATCACCCAGGGCAACGAGAAACCCACGGCGGCCCTGCGCCGGGGCGGGGTGGCCTATGTGGAGTTGCGTTCGGTGGACATCAACGCCTTTGAACCCCTGGGGGTGGGCGAGTCCCAGCTGCATTTCCTGGAAGCCCTGATGATCTTCGCCCTGCTCAACGATAGCCCCCCCATCAACGAGGTGGAGCGGTTCGCCATCGACCACAACCAGGGCGCCACCGCGCATCGGGGCCGGGATCCGTCCCTCAAGCTGATGCGCGATGGCGAGTCGATCTCGCTGCGTTACTGGGCGGAAGAGGTGCTGCAGGCCATGGAACCGCTGTGTGAAATCCTGGATGGCGAGGATCCACTCAAGCCCTACACGGCCTCCCTGGCGCACCAGAAGGCCAAGGTGGGCGACGCGGACCTGACCCCGTCAGCGCAGATGCTGGCGCGGATGATGAACAACGAGGAGGGGTTCCATCACTTCGCCAAGCGCATGTCCCGGGAACACGCGGCGTGTTTCCGGGATGCACGGCTGGAGGCTGCCAGGGAGGCGGAGCTGGAGGCGCAGGCCCGCGCGTCGCTGGAGCAACAGCAGGCCATGGAGGCGGAGGATGAGCTGGAGTTCGGGGAGTATCTGCGGCGCTATTTTGCCCAGTGAGGGGGGCGCCCCCCTCACCGCTCCAGAATATCCAACCCCACCAGCACCCGCTCCCGTTCGGACAGATCCCCCACCACCCGCCGCACCGGGAGCGGCAGTTTGCGTACCACCACCGGGGTGGCGAGGATGCGCTCATCCTCCGCCAGTTGCGGGCGCTCGAGGATGTCCACCACCTCCACCTGCAGTTCCTGGTCCTGAGTCGCCATGTCCGCCGTCAACGCTTCCAGGTTCTCGATGGCGCGTCGGGCGGCCGGGGTCATGCCGGCGATGTAGAGCCTGAGCAGGTATTTCGTCATTGGCGACTCCTGCGGATGGCCGAACGAGCCCCCTCAATGGAGGCCAGACGCCGCTCCAGCTCCATCACCTGGCGATCCAGTTCCACCGCCTTGGCTTCGCGCTCGGCCCGAGCCAGGCGTTCGCGGGCCGCGTTGGTCTCCTCCATCTCCTCGCGCAGCCGCTGGGCCTGGTCCAGCTCCTGCTGCAACTGGGCAATGATCTGGTCGTCCTCCTCCTGGCGCGCGTGCCGGGCCGTGCCATAGACAATGCCGCTTTCGCCAATGTAAGGCGTCTCGATCGTCATGCCCGCATCCGTCATGCGGAATTCCTTCACCTGGTTGGAGATGGACAGCCCCCGCGCCTTGATCACGTTGATCAAGCGGTTCATTTCACCGTTACCCTCATGGCGGCGCAGCTTGATCCATACATCGATCATGGATGACACATCCAGGTGACTCACTCCGCCACTGGAGTCGCTCAGCAGCTCCGTGGCCACCGTGGTGACTCGCTGCTCCTTGAGCAGATACATGAGCCTGAGGAGCATCTCCTTGGCACACTCGCCTTCGTGTCGATTGGTGAAACTGCTGACAGGGTCAAGCAATACCAGATCGGGACCGTGATGACTCACGGAGCGCATGATGCGCATCAGGTGCTCTTCCAGCCCCATCTCGATGGCGCGCACTGGCTCCATGATCAGGCGATGCCCGCCCTCCGGGCCGGCATGATGGGCCAGGTTGCCACCGATGCTGCTCTGATTGCGCACCAGTTCATCCACGCTCTCTTCAAAACTGATGTACAACACCTTCTCGCCACGCCGGCACGCTGCCTGGGCGAAGGCCGAGGCCAGGCTGGTCTTGCCGGTGCCAGCCTGTCCGGACAGCAGGATGGTGGACCCCTTGTAGGGGCCCTCACCGCCGAGCATCTCGTCCAGCCCGGGCACCCCCGAGGAAATGCGCTCACTGGAAACACGGGCGTCCAGCGCCGCACCGCTCACCGGCACCATGAAGATGCCCCGGGAATCCAGCAGGAAGGGGAACTCCCCGGCGCTGTGGGGGCCACCGCGACGCTTCACCACACGCAACAGACGGGTCATCACCCGGTGCTGCACCTCCTGCTTGAGGGCAATCACGCAGTCGGCGATGTAATCCTCCAGACCAAAGCGGGTGCTGAAATTCTCCAACTCACCGGTGGTGATCAACGTGGTGACCCGCTGATCACGCACCCAATCAAAGACGCGGTTGAGCTCCTTGCGCAGCCCGGACTGGCCGAGGAAGGCCCCCTCCATGCCATCGATGGCATCCAGCACCAGGCGCTCGGCACCGGTCTGCTTCAGGGCGTATTCGATGCGGGTGAGGATGGCGGTGAGCTCGATCCCCTCCCCGGCTGACTCGCTCTGGTCGGGGCGCATGTCGAGGATGCGCAGGCGACCCTCCTTCACGTAGGTGTCGGCGGGAAAGCCGAACCCCTGGGCATGATGCAGCAGGGCCTCGGGATCTTCGTCGAAGGTGACCAGCACCCCGGGTTCGCCCTGGCTGATGCCATGGCACAGGAATGTCAGGGAGATCACCGTCTTGCCCGTGCCCGGACCGCCCCGTATCAGGGAGGGTCGGCCGCGGGGCAACCCCCCCTGCAGCACGAAATCCAGGCCCTGGATGCCGGTGTTGACGGTTTCCGGTTTCGATGAATTCACAGTGATCTCCGTTACATGGGGGGTGGTTTCACCCGGAGGGCCATCCGGGCACCCATGGGCGATAATCGGTGGCTTGTGGCGCTCATGCGTGCATCGCATACTGCGTCCATGGCCCTTTGGTTTCAAGGGAATAGCGTGTGCCCAGTCATGCCGATGCCCACGAGACGGTCTTTTTCACCCGCCACCTGACCAAGACCTACGTCATGGGAGAGGTAGAGATCCACGCCCTGCGCGGGGTGGACCTGTCTCTTTACGCGGGCGAACTGGTCGTGATGCTCGGCGCCTCAGGCTCCGGCAAATCCACCCTGCTGAACATCCTGGGCGGCCTGGATACCGCCTCCAGCGGCGAGGTGCGCTACCGGGACCAGGATCTGGTCCATGCCACCGAGAAGCGCCTCACCCGGTTTCGTCGCCATCACGTAGGCTTCGTCTTTCAATTCTACAACCTCATCTCCAGCCTCACCGCCCGGGAGAATGTGGCGATTGTCACCGAGATTGCCCGCGATCCCATGACGCCCGAGGCGGCCCTGGAGATGGTGGGGTTGTCTTCACGGCTGGATCACTTCCCGTCCCAGCTCTCCGGTGGGGAGCAGCAGCGGGTGGCCATTGCCCGGGCGGTGGCCAAGCGCCCCGATGTGCTGCTCTGCGATGAGCCCACCGGTGCCCTGGACTCCACCACCGGCATCCGGGTGCTGCAGGTCTTGCAGGATATCAATGATGAACTGGGGACCACCACGGCCGTGATCACCCATAATGCCGTGATTGGCGAGATGGCCGACCGGGTGATTCGTTTGGCGGATGGACGGGTGCAGGAGGTGACCGACAACCCGCAGCGCAAATCCCCGGCGCAGCTCTCCTGGTGATGGCCCTGCTGTGATGGCCCCGCTGCACCGCAAACTGCTCCGAGATCTGGCCCGCCTCAAGGGTCAGGCGGCGGCCATCGGGGTGGTGATCGCCGCCGGGGTGATGGTACTCATCCTGTCGGTCACCACCCACGATGCCATCTCCCTGTCGAAAGGCCGCTTCTACGACAGCCATCACTTCGCCCAGGTGTTTGCCGACCTGAAACGGGCCCCGGAGGGGGTGGCCGGGCGGCTTGCCGACATCCCCGGGGTCAACCAGGTGCAGACCCGGGTGAAGGCCCCGGTGCGCCTGGAGGTGCCCGGTTTCGACGACCCGGTGCGGGGCTTGCTGATCTCGCTGCCCGATGGCGAACAGCCCCAACTGAACCGGCTGTACCTGCGCCAGGGGTCGCTGCCCGCGTCCGGCCGGGGCGACCAGGTGGTGATCGGCGAGCCCTTCGCCCAGGCCCATGACCTGACACCGGGGGACGCCCTCACCGCGATCATTGATGGCCGCCTGGAGCGACTCACCATCAGCGGCGTGGCGCTCTCCCCCGAGTTCATCTATCAACTGGGGCCGGCGGATCTGCTGCCCGACTATGCCCGCTTCACGGTGTTGTGGATGAACCGTCGCGCCCTGGGCCATGCCATGGACATGGACGGGGCCTTCAACAACGTGGTGCTCAGCCTGCAGGCCGGGGCCCAGGAGGCCCAGGTGATCGATGCGGTGGACCAGGCCCTGGCCCTGTACGGCGGCATCGGCGCCACCGGGCGCGATGATCAGATCTCGCATCGCTTTCTGACGGAGGAGCTGAACCAGCTGCGGGTGATGGCCTGGGTGCTGCCCGCCATCTTCCTGGGGGTGGCGGCCTTTCTGCTCAACGTGCTCATGGCCCGCATCATCCGCACCCAGCGCCAGCAGGTGGCCCTGCTCAAGGCCTTTGGCTATGACAACCGGGACCTGGCGATCCATTACGGCCTGTTCACTGGCGTCATCGTGGCCGGCGGCGGCGCCTTGGGCGTGGCCCTGGGCGCCTGGGCTGCGGAGGGCATGGCCGGGATCTACGCGGAATACTTCCGCTTTCCGGAGCTCAGTTTCCGGCTGCAGCCGCGCATCCTGGCCCTGGCCTTCATGATCTCGTCCGGCGCTGCCCTGCTGGGCACCTGGCACGCGGTAAGCGCGGCAGTACGCCTGCCTCCGGCCCAGGCCATGCGCCCACCGGCCCCGGAGCGCTTTCGGCCCTCCTGGCTGGAACGTTCCGCCCTGGGTCGGCGCCTGGATCAGCCCACCCGCATCATCATCCGCAACCTCTCCCGCCATCGACTCAAGGGGCTGATGTCCATGGTGGGCATCGGCCTCTCCGGCAGCCTGCTGCTGTTGGGCAGTTACCAGTTCAATGCGGTGGATCACCTGCTGGACCTGCAATACCGGCTGGTGATGAAGATGGATCTCCATGTCACCTTCACCGACCCCACGCCGGAACGGGCCCTGGCGGAACTGCGCTCGATGCCGGGGGTGAGCTTCGCCGAGGGCTATCGCAGTGTGCCCGTGCACCTCACCCATGGCCGGCTGGACTATCGCACCGCCATCATGGGCATGGAGGCCGAGCCCGCCCTGCGCGGTCTGCTGGACCAGGACCATCGCCCCATCCGCCTGCCACCCGAGGGCCTGTTGCTCACCGATTATCTGGCCCAGTACCTGGGCGTGCATCCGGGCGACACCCTGGACGTGGAGATCCTGGAGGGGCACCGGCGCACCCTGAGGGTGGAGGTGGCCGGCACGGTGGATGAGCCCATCGGCGTGAGCGCCTACATGGAACGTCGGGCCCTGAACCGGCTCATGGGCGAGGGCCCGGCCATCAGCGGCGTCTGGCTGCTCGCCGACACGGCGTATCAAGCGGATCTGTTCGATCGGCTCTGGGAGGCCCCACGGGTGGCCGGCATCGGTCAGATCGATGATATGGAGCGTCAGTTCCGGGAATACATCGGTGATACGGTACTGGTGACCATGGGCATCCTGCTGCTCATGGCCGGATCCATCACCTTTGCGGTGGTCTATAACAATGCCCGCATCGCCTTCGCCGAGCGGGCGCGGGAACTGGCCACGCTGAGGGTGCTGGGCTTCAGTCGGGGTGAGGTCAGCTGGATCCTCATCGGCGAGATCAGCGTGATCACCCTGGCAGCCATCCCCTTGGGCTGGCTGCTGGGGGCGGGATTCGCCTATCTGCTCAATGAGGCCATGACCATGGACATGTACCGGGTGCCGATGATCATCACGCCCCGCAGTTATGCCTTCTCCGCCGGCGGCGTGCTGCTGGCCTCGGTGCTGTCTCTGTTGTTGATCGCACGGCGCCTCAGGCGACTGGATATGGTGTCGGCGTTGAAGACGGCAGAGTGAGGGGTTGGAAGCATGGTGCCCGCCGCTTCCCCCTCACCCCAACCCCTCTCCCCCTTGGGGAGAGGGGCAAGGCAGCTCCTTCCTCCCCTTTGAGAGGGGCAAGGTAGCTTCCTTCCTCCCCCTTGGGGAGAGGGGCAAGGTAGCTTCTTCCTCCCCTTTGGGAGAGGGGCAAGGTAGCTCCTTCCTCCCCCTTGGGGAGAGGGGAAAGGTAGCTCTTTCCTCCCCTTTGGGAGAGGGGAAAGTTAGCTTCCTTCTCCCCTCTGGGGAGAAGGGCCGGGGATGAGGGGCAAACGGAGCCCCCGCAAGACAATGGGCCGCCAGACCGTCAAAGGTAAGCCAGTATGACCTGGAAAAAAAAGCTCCTCACCATCCTCGCAGCCGCCACCCTCCTGCTCCTGCTGACCCTGGCTCTGATGCCATCGCCGATCCCGGTCAGCACCAGCCAGGTCCAGCAAGGCCATTTCGCCGAGGTGATCGAGGACGAGGGCCGCACCCGCCTGCGCGAACCCTTCACCGTGACCGCCCCGATCCACGGCTACCTGAGACGGGTCACCCTGGAGCCGGGCGATGCCGTGCAGGCGGGCATGCCCCTGTTCCAGATCGAACCCGCCCCGGCACCTGCTTTGGACCCTCGCGCCCGGGAGCAGGCCCGCGAGGCGGTGGCGGCGGCGCGGGCGCGCCTGGAGGCTGCCCAGGCCAACCGGGAGGCCCGCGCCACTGAGCATGAGCTAGCACAGGTGGAATACGAACGGTCCGAACACTTGCACCAGCGGGCTCTGATCTCCTCCGAGGAACGGGACCGCCGCCGCGCCCGGCGGGATGCCACCCGGGCCGCAGAACAGGCCGCCCGATATGCGGTGGATGTGGCCCGCTTCGACCTGGCCTCGGCCCGGCTGCCACTGGAGATTATCGATGGCCAGCGGGCCGACGAGGCAATCCCTGCCCTTGCCCTGGAGGCCCCCATCGACGGCGTCATCACCCGGCGCCATCGGCGCGACGAGGGGCCGGTCCAGGCGGGGGAGGCCATTCTGGAGCTGGGCAACCTGGACGATCTGGAAGTGAGGGTGGATCTGCTGTCCCTGGAAGCCGTGCGCGTGCGGCCGGGGATGCGGGTGATACTGGAGCGTTGGGGCGGCGGCAATGAACTGGAGGCCCGGGTCAGACGGGTGGAGCCGGCAGGATTCGAGAAGGTGTCGGCCCTGGGGGTGGAGGAGCAGCGGGTGTGGGTGTGGTCGCGGATCACCTCACCCCGGGAGGCCTGGGCACACCTGGGGGATGGTTACCGGGTGGAGGCCCGGTTCGTGCTGTGGGAGGGGGAGGATGTGGTGCACATCCCCACCAGCGCCCTGTTCCGGGATCAGGATCGCTGGGCGGTCTTCGTGGTGGAGGACGGGCGGGCACATCTGCGCCCCGTGGAAACGGGTCGTCGCAGCGGCCTGCGCACCCAGATCGAGTCGGGCCTGACGCCCGGGGAGCAGGTGATCACCCATCCGGGCGAGCGAGTGAATGATGGGGTGAGGGTGGCGGAGTAGTCCGGCAAATAATCCCACCCAACCTGTACGGGTCGTTACCTGTACGGGTCGTTCGCGAACGACCCCTAGGGCTGCCCGACCCCTGGGGCTGTCTACCCCCTGGGGCTGCCCGTTCCCACAGTTGAACCGATAGGCCCGAGGGCTCCCAAAGGCCTGGCCGGGCGCTTCTCGAAGCGCCCCTACGAATGGCCAGTGCCCGACAAAGGCCCGAGGAGCCCTGTACGGGTCGTTCGCGAACGACCCGAGCCGTGGATCCAGCCCCCATCAATGGTCATGATAATAATCCGATGCCGTCCCACTGAACTGCCCCGGCCTGGGCATGCGCCGGAAGGCTTCGATGCAGCCGCGTAGGGCGCGGGCCATCTCGCCGCCGGTCTGATAGCGTTTGGCCGGGTCCTTCTGCAGGCTCTTGGTGACGATCACCCCCACCAGGGGGCCCAATTCCGGGCGCAGGTCGGTGATCTCGGCGGGATGGGTCTGGGTGATCTGATAGACCAGACCGGCCATGGTGTCGGCGGTGAAGGGCAACTGGCCACTGAGCATCTGGTAAAGCATCACGCCTAGCGAGAATAGATCGGTGCGACTGTCCACCGGCTTGCCGGCCACCTGTTCCGGCGACATGAAGGCCGGCGTGCCCAGGATGGTGCCGGTGCGGGTCTTGTTGTGATCGGTCACGCTGGCGATGCCGAAATCCGTGATCTTCACCAGGCCCTTGTCCTGATCGTAGATCACGTTGGCCGGCTTGATGTCCCGATGGATCACCTCCTGCTGATGAGCATAGTCCAGGGCATCGGCCACCTGGGCGCAGACCTCCAGGACCTCGTTGATGGGCAGCAGATGCGGAAACCGAGTGAACTGGTCCAGAGACACCCCTTGCAGGTAATCCATGGCGATAAAGGCCAGGTCGTGCTCCTCGCCCACGTCGTAGACGGTCACGATATTGCGGTGATTGAGCCGACCGGAGGCCTCGGCCTCCCGGAAGAATCGCCATTTGGCCTGTTCCAGGAGTTCCGGCTCAAACTCCCGGTTCAGGGCCAGGGTCTTGATGGCCACCTTGCGCTGGATATGCGGATCCACCCCCAGGTAGACGATCCCCATGGAGCCCCGACCCAACTGGCGCTCCACGTTATAGCGTCCGATCATGGGCTTTTCCAGGCTGTCGTCATCCACAGCCAGCTCCTTGCCCCCACCCATGCGCTGCATCTCCCCCAGCCGGGGCTGACGACTGCCCACGAAGGGCTTGAGTCGTTCCAGGCGCTGGGTGGTGTCACGAAACGCCGGATGCCGCGCCTGCAGGAATCGGAACACCTCCACGGCACGCCCGTACTGGCGTCGACGCTCCAGGTCGCGCCCCAGTTGATACAGCTGGGCAAACAGGGTGTCGCTGTCCATGCGGCAGTGGCTGTAGGCCTCGAAGGCCGGTTCCAGGTGACCCTGCCCCTGCTGACCCATACCCAGTTGCAGCCAGGCCTCGGAAGCCTCGCGGCGATCGCGCTGCAGGCGATCCAGCACCCAGTATCTCAGGGCCAGCAGCGGATGCCCCAGAGCGATCACCAGGGCCGGCAACACCACGGGGATCCACCACTGCAGGAACAATACCAGCCCCAGGGCCAGATTCAGCAGCAGGAACACGCTCACCCCGCTGATCAATGCCCCCGTGGTGGACAGATGCAACCGCGCCGGCAACCACAGCAGATACAGGGCCGCCAGGATAATCAGAAATCGCTCGGCACCATGGAACCAGCCCCCCATGCCCACCCGATGGCCTTCGATCAGGGCGGCCGTGGACCAGGCACTCCAGGTGGCCTGGGGCAGGGTCAGGCCCGCGTGGGACATGAGCGGCTGACCCGTGCCCTCCGCCATGCCCAGAATCACCGCACGCCCCTGGATCTGGCTGTTACCCAGATTCCCCGCCATGAGGGTATCCAGGCGGTGGGTCTCCACCTGCCGACCGCGGGGATCATGTCGGGGCGGAATCACCCCCAGTGAACGATCCGGCCCCAGGGTGATTCGGGCCTCTCCCAGGCGCACGCCCCGACCTGGTTCCACAGTGATGTCATTGAGTTCGGCGCCCCAAGCGGCAGCCGCCAGCGGCAGGGCGAAACCGGCCAGATAGCCCTCTGCCATCGGCACCACCCCAGGGGCCAGGGGTCGAGGACGATCCGGCGTGGCAGTGACGGCGGGCAGGCCGGCACTGGCCAGCGTCGACGTGGGCCAGTGTACCGCCAGGTCGGCACCGGGCAGCCGGGCGGGTCGGAACAGGGGGCGGAACACGGCCCAGTCGTACCAGGCACGGGCCGAGGCATCCACTGCCAGCAAGGCGTCGGGATGAGGCACCAAAGCCGGCCCGGCGCCCATGGCCTGCGGCGCGGCCAGCACCGCCCGGCCATGCCTGGCCAACGCCTCGGCCAAGCGATCATCGGTAGCCAGGTCGCGTTGCCAGGGTTCGACTGCCTCCAGGCCCAGGGAGGCCCGCGCCTGGCCCAGCCACTGCTCCAGCCGGGGCGGCGTGTGCGGATGATCCAGGGGCAGATGCAGCCCGATGGCCGCCGCCCCCATGGCATCCAGGCGTTCCACGGCACGAGCCAGGCGGGCCCGATCCAGGGCCTGCCCGGACGCGTGAATCTCGATCAGGGTGACCGGCACACCGGGGCGCATGTCCGGCACCAGCCCGGTGGCCAGTCGCTGCAGGCCCTCATCCAGAGGGCGCAGGACATCGCTGAAGCTGCCTGCCAGCACGGCCAGCAACAACACGCCAATCAGGCCAACGGGGCCGCGAAAAGCCTTGGGCAGCGTCGGGAAGGACAAGGGACCGGATCTCCTATGCAGTCGCCCTCGTTTTACCAGAAAATCCGGGGTAAAGCCCATCCGCTGCCGATGCCCCTACCTCCACCCGACAGGCCATCGATTTCAGAGACACCGCACGGGCCGTTCGCGAACGGCCCCTACGGGGGCATGTGCCAGCCATCAGCCCCGACGATACCCCACCGCCGGGGCCGCCGCTTCTCACGTACGAAAGCTTCGGTCGGGGCTACCGCCTCACCCGGTCGGGCGCTTTGCTTGGGGCTGCCGCTTCACCCGGTCGGGCGCTTTGCTTGGGGCCGCCGCCTCACCCGGTCGGGCACTTTGCTTGGGGCCGCCGCTTCACCCGTACGGGCGCTTCGGGAAGCGCCCCGCCGGGGCTGCGGATACCCCCCACTCACCCGACAGGCCATCGATTTCAGAGACACCGCACGGGCCGTTCGCGAACGGCCCCTACGGGGGCATGTGCCAGCCATCAGCCCCGACGATGCCCCACCGCCGGGGCCGCCGCTTCGCACGTACGAAAGCTTCGGTTGGGGACGCCGCCTCACGCGGACGGTGAACGATTGTTGCTGCATCCCGGTCTCATGGGATGATACCCATGGGCCGGGGCCAGCGGATCGCCACGGTTCGGGGCTCAGACCGGTCCACCATTGCCCAGGGAGGCACCATGAGTCTGCTCATCAAGGGTCAGTTGCGCAGCAACTGGCTGGCCGCGGAGACCGAGGATGGCGAGTTCATCCGCCAGGACTCCCAGTTCCGCCACTGGATCACTCCCGATGGGGCTCCTGGCCCCAGCGGCGAGGGGGGCTTTGCCGCCGAACCGGACCGCTATCATCTGTATGTCTGCCTGGCCTGCCCCTGGGCCCATCGCACCCTGATCTTCCGGGCCCTCAAGGGGCTGGGGGATCTGATCAGCGTGTCCGTGGTGAATCCCTACATGCTGGACGAGGGCTGGAACTTTCATCCCTACCCGGGCAGCACCCCCGACCAAGTGAACGGCTTCGAATTCCTCCATCAGGCCTACACCCTGGCGGACCCGGAATACACCGGGATCATCACGGTGCCCACCCTCTGGGACAAGAAGCGCCGCACCATCGTCAACAACGAATCGGCGGAGATCATCCGCATGTTCAACAGCGCCTTCGACGCCTTCATCGACCGGCGTTCGGATTACTATCCAAAGGACCTGCGCGGGGAGATCGACCTGGTCAACGAGCGCATCTACGAAAACCTGAACAACGGTGTCTACCGCTGCGGCTTTGCCACCGAGCAGACGGCCTACGAGCGGAACTACGAGAAGCTGTTCGACACCCTGGACTGGGTGGAGGAGCGTCTATCCCGACAACCGTATCTCGCCGGAGACCAGATCACCGAAGCGGACTGGCGACTGTTCACCACCTTGGTGCGTTTCGACGCCGTGTACTACAGCCACTTCAAGTGCAACCGCCGCCGCCTCATCGACTACCCCCACCTGTGGGAATACACCCGCGAACTCTACCAGGTGCCGGGTGTGGCCCAGACGGTGAACATGGACCACATCAAGACCCACTACTATGGCAGCCACAAGCACCTGAACCCCAGTGGCATCATCCCTCGCGGTCCGGATCTGGATTTTTCGTCTCCGACGACTCGAAATCCAGGGCGGCGGAATTGATGCAGTAGCGCAGACCGGTGGGATGGGGCCCGTCATTGAATACGTGCCCCAGGTGGGCGTCACAGGAGGCGCAGCGCACCTCCACCCGCTTCATCAGCAGGCTGCGGTCGGTATGCTCGGTCACCGCCTGCTCGTCCACTGGCTGCCAGTAACTGGGCCAACCGCTGCCCGAATCATACTTGTGCTCACTGGAGAACAACGGCGCACCGCAGCAGATGCAGCGGTACAGGCCCTGGGCCTTATGGTCGTAGTATTGCCCCGTGAAGGGCGGCTCGGTGCCTGCCTGCCGGGTGACCCGATAGGCCTCCGGGCTGAGCGTTTCCCGCCACTGGGCATCGGATTGACTGATCTTCCGCGTCATGAAACACCTCATATTTTCAACGCTGACAATGGATCGGGTATGATCCCCTCGGAGCATGAACAGCTCACGGCATCATGGGGCATGCCTTCAGGGCATTGGACCATTCTGGTCGACAAAGGCTCCAGGAGAATACCGCCCAGGGGGAATGAACAGGATGAGATGCGAAGATTGCCAGGTCATTGAACGCAGTTCCCAGGGCCCGGGCAGCCTGTTCCTGGCCCCCTTCCTGTCCCACACCCTCAAGGCCCTCAAGCGACACTTGAATGGCCTGGGGATTCAGGCCAGAGAGACCCATCCCGGGGTGCTGGAAGTGCCTGTGTCCACCGGCGGCCCCGGGGCCATGGACGCCACCTTGCGCCAACACCTGAGCGAGGCAGAGATCGCCGACTGCCGCGCCGTGTTCCTGCCCGAGGGCGAACCCTTCACCCTGGCCACCCTGCCCCACACCCAAAGCCTGATGACCCTGCTGGCCCGCGCGGGCAGCGGCTGGCTGGCCGACCTGATCGAGGCGGAACGCTTCATCTTCCACTTCCAGCCCATTGTCCATTGCCAGGACCCGGCACATGTCTTCGCCCATGAAGCCCTGGTGCGGGGGTATCTGTCGGAAGAGGACCGGAGCCTGGTCTTTCCGGACCGCCTGTTTGGTCAGGCCCGCGCCTCCCGGATGATGTTCCAGCTGGATCGCGCCGCGCGCGTCAATGCCATTCGCCAGGCCGTGGGGCATGGCTTCGACGGGCGCGTGTTCATCAACTTCAATCCCACCACCATCTACGATCCCACCTATTGCCTGCAGACCACCCTGAATGAGGTGGAGCGCCTGGGGGCCGACGCCGATCGACTGGTGTTCGAGGTGGTGGAATCGGAAGAGGTCACCGACTCGGGGCACCTGCGGCGCATCGTGGACTTCTACCGCGAGGCCGGTTTTCAGGTGGCTCTGGATGATCTGGGGGCGGGCTATGCCTCACTGAACCTGCTTTCGGAACTGAAACCGGACTTCGTGAAGTTCGACCGGGCCTTGGTCAGCCAGGTGGATCAGGATGCCTTCAAGCAGAAGGTGCTCGCCAAACTCATCGAGATGGCCCACGACCTGGGCATCACGACCATTGCCGAGGGGGTGGAGGAAAAGGCCGAATGGCAGTGGCTCAAGGCCCATGCCGTGGACTATGTTCAGGGTTATCTGTTTGCCCGGCCCGGCTCCCCTCCGCCCCGACCGGTGGTGCCCACGTAAACCTCACCTCCCCCCCCCACGCCACCGAGGATCTTCGCGCTTGACCGACCCCATCCGCTCCGCCTACCGGCTGCTCGAGGCCTCCCTGGTGTATCACCGGGGGGATGTCGTGGGCACCATTGCCAGCCTCGACTCCCATGCACCAGCGGACAATTACTCGGACTGCTTTGTGCGCGACTTTGTCCCCTCGGCGCTGGTGTTTCTGCTGGACGGCCGCGGTGACATCGTGCGCAACTTCCTTTCCCTGGTGCTCAAGCTGCGTGACCAGCAGGAAGAAGTGGAAGGTCACCGGGCCGTGGCCAAGGTGATGCCCGCCAGCTTCCGCGTGCTGTGCAATGAGCAGGGCGAGGAAGAGATCCACACCGACTTTGGCGACCGCGCCATCGGCCGGGTGGCCCCGGTGGACTCCATGATGTGGTGGCTGATCCTGCTGGTAGCCTATGAACGGGTTTCCGGGGATACCGCCTTCACCCGCTCGCGCGAGTGTCAGCGGGGTATCCGCATGATCCTGAACATCTGCCTGCAGGATCGCTTCGAGATCTTCCCCACCCTGCTGGTGCCCGATGGATCTTTCATGGTGGATCGGCGCATGGGCGTGTATGGACACCCCCTGGAGATCCAGTCGCTGTTCTTCGGGGCCCTCAAGGCTGCGCTGGCCATGCTGGATGACACCGAACCCGACAACCAGGGCGTGCGCGAACAATCCACCAAGCGTCTGGAACAATTGGTGGATTATGTGCGTCATTATTACTGGCTGGATGATGATCGGCTCAACCGCATCCACCGCTTCCGGACCGAGATCTTCGGCTACGACTCGGAAAACGCCCTGAACATTCATCCGGAGAGCATCCCCGACTGGGTGAGCGACTGGCTGCCCCTGGACGCAGGCTACCTGGTGGGCAACCTGGGCCCGGGGCGCATGGATTTTCGCTTCTTTGCCCTGGGCAACCTGCTGTCGGTGCTGTTCGGGCTGGCCGATGAGTCGCAGTCCAGGCGGGTGATGCACCTGTATGACCAGCGCTGGGATGATCTGATGGGCATGATGCCGGTGAAGTTGTGCTTTCCCGCCATGCAGGGCGAGGAATGGCGCCTCAAGACCGGCTCGGACCCCAAGAACATCCCTTGGTCGTATCACAATGGCGGCAACTGGCCCGCCCTGCTCTGGGCCTTCACGGCCGCAGCACTGCATGCCGGTCGCGGCGATCTGGCCCTGCGGGCGCGGGAAGCGGCCACTCGACGCCTGGCCGCCAACGGCTGGCCCGAGTATTACGATGGTCGCAACGGTCGACTGATCGGGCGTCGCGCCAATTACAACCAGACCTGGTCCGCCACCGCGCTGATCCTCACCCATAAGTTCATCGATGATCCGTCCACTCTGGACGTATTGAGTCTGAAGGGATTTGAGAAGGCATGAAAAAGACCCAAAGCAAGGCAACCCGAGGCGAGGGGTTGTATATCGTTCTGGTGAGCGTCCATGGTCTGGTGCGTGGCGAGAACCTGGAGTTGGGCCGCGACGCGGATACCGGCGGCCAGATCAAGTACGTGGTGGAACTGGCCCGGGCCCTGGGCGGGCACCCGGAGGTGGGCCGGGTGGATCTGCTCACCCGCCGGGTGGAGGACAGTCGGGTGTCGGATGATTACGCCCAACCGGAGGAGGATCTGGGCGAAGGGGTACGCATCATCCGCCTGGACTGTGGCCCGCGGCGCTACCTGCGTAAGGAGAAGCTCTGGCCCTATCTGGACTGCTTTGCCGACAACGCCATCAAGCACATCCGCAGCGTCGGTCTGATGCCGGATGTGGTGCACGGCCACTACGCCGATGCCGGCCATGTGGCGGTACGGGTGGCCAATCTGATGGGCGTGCCCCTGGTGCAGACCGGGCACTCCCTGGGCCGGGTCAAGCGCGACCGCCTGCTGGCCAAGGGGGCCTCGGAAAAGGAAGTCGAATCCCGTTACAGCATCAGCCGCCGCATTGAAGCCGAAGAGGAGGTACTGGGCAACGCCTACATGGTGATCGCCAGCACCCAGCAGGAAGTGGAAGAGCAGTATGCCTCCTATGATCACTATCAGCCGGAACGCATGGTGGTGATCCCCCCGGGCACTGACCTGCGTCGGTTTCACCCCCCCAAGGCCCGCTCACCGCGCCCCCCTATCTACAAGACCCTCGCCCGGTTCCTGAGCAAGCCGGACAAGCCCATGGTCATGGCGTTGTCGCGACCCGATGAGCGCAAGAACATCCCCACCCTGATCAAGGCCTTCGCCGAGCACCCGGCGCTTCGGGAGTTGGCCAACCTGGTGATCGTTGCCGGCAACCGTGACGCCATCCGCACCCTGGACCGGGGCGCCCGGGACGTACTCACCGAGGTGCTGATGCTCATCGACGATCACGACCTCTACGGCTCCGTGGCCTATCCCAAGCAGCACAGCGCCGATGATGTGCCGGACCTGTACCGACTGGTCACCCGCACCCGGGGCGTGTTCGTCAATCCGGCACTGACCGAGCCCTTCGGTCTGACCCTGATCGAGGCCTCCGCCAGCGGCGCACCGTTCGTGGCCACTGACGATGGCGGCCCCCGGGACATCCTGCGCTACTGCCAGAACGGGGTCCTGGTGGACCCCCTGGACGTGGAGGGCATGGGCAAGGCCATCTTCAAGATCCTCAGCGATGCCGATCACTGGAAGAAGCTCTCGGAACGGGGGCTCAAGGGGGTGCGCAAGCACTACGCCTGGGAGGGTCATGCCCAGAACTACGTCAGGCGCATCAAGGGCCTGCGCCGCGAGGCCAGCCGCAGCCGTCGGGGTCAGCAGCGCCTGTCCGGCAAGCTGGCCAAGGCCGACCGGGCCCTGATCTCGGACATCGACAATACCCTGCTGGGGGACAAGGGCGGCCTGCGCACCATGCTGCAGCGGCTCAGAGAGGAGGGTCGGGATGTGGCCTTCGGTATCGCCACCGGCCGGCGCCTGGACTCTGCCATCGAGATCCTCAAGGAATGGGGCGTGCCCACGCCGGACGTGATGATCACCTCGGTGGGTTCGGAGATCCACTACGGCCCCGAGATGACCAAGGACGACGGCTGGGCCCGGCACATCGATTATCGCTGGCAGCCGGACGCACTGCGCGAGGCCCTGCTGGAACTGCCGGGCATCACCCTGCAGCCCAAGGTGGACCAGCGCCGCCACAAGATCAGCTTCTTCGTGGACCCCAGCCTGTCCCCCTCCATGAAGGAGATCGAGCGTCTGCTACACCAGAAGGATCTGCACGCCAACATCATCTATTCCCACGACCATTACCTGGACCTGTTGCCATCGCGGGCCTCCAAGGGGTTCGCGGTACGTTATTTCGCCGACAAGTGGGGCATCCCCCTGGAGCGGGTGCTGGTGGCCGGGGATTCGGGCAACGACGAGGACATGCTCCGCGGCAGCACCCTGGGGGTGGTGGTGGGCAATCACCAGCAGGAGCTGGAGCGGCTGTATGGATTCAAGCGGGTGTACTTTGCCGATGCCACTCATGCGGGAGGGATCGCCGAGGCCTTTGATCACTATCAGTTCTTCGGTGACTGCGGGGTGCCCGAAGGGGATTGAGCCCCCTTTGTATCCCCTGCCCCCTGTGGGAGCTCTGTGGAGCCCCCCCCTGTGGGAGCTCTGTGGAGCCCCCCCCCCTGTGGGAGCTGTGGAAGCCCCCCTGTGGGAGCTGGCCTGCCAGCGAATCGCCGCTGAAGGCGGCGCGGCTCCGGTCCCATTCGCGGGCGAGGCCCGCTCCCACAAGGGCCCACTCCCACAAGGGTTCCTGTCCGCGGGGATCAGTCGGCCTGCTCCAGGGCCTCGCAAGCTTCCATCCACTGGGCCTCCACATCCTCCAACTCCCGGTTGACCTGGGCCTGACGCCCCAGCAGCTCCTGGAGTCGGGCCTTTCCGTCGGCCTCGTACAGGCTGGGGTCGGCCAGTTCCGCCTCCAGTGAGGTGCGTTCCTCCTCCAGACGGGCATGGGCCTTTTCCAGCTTGGCCACCTTGTCCCTGAGGGGCTTTTGCCGGCGCCGCTGCTCCGCCTCGTCCCGGCGCCGGGCCTTGCGGGAAGCAGCGCTTTGCTCCCCCAGGTCCCGGTTGACGTCGCGGGCCGCATCGGCGGCCTTCTCCCGGGCCGCCAGCCAGGCCCGATAGTCCTCCAGATCACCATCGAATTCCACCGCCTGCCCGTCGGCCACCAGCAGCAGCTCATCGCAGACACTGCGCAGCATGTGACGGTCATGGGACACCAGCACCAGCGCCCCCTCGAATCCCTGCAGGGCCTGCTCCAGGGCATAGCGCATGTCCATGTCCAGGTGGTTGGTGGGTTCGTCCAGCAGCAATAGATTCGGGCGCTGATACACCAGCAGACCCAGCACCAGCCGGGCCTTTTCCCCACCGGAGAATGGCCCCACCGGGTCCAGGGCCTGATCGCCATGGAAACCAAAGCCCCCCAGAAAATCCCGTAACTCCTGTTCCCGGGCCTTCTCATCCAGGCGCTGCAGATGCAGCAGCGGACTGGCTTGGCTGTCCAGTTGCTCCAGCTGGTGCTGGGCAAAATAGCCCACCTTGAGGTCCGGTGACGGCTCCCGGTCACCGGCCAGCGGCATCAAGGTCCCGGCCATGAGCCGGATCAGGGTGGACTTGCCGGCCCCATTGGGACCCAGCAGACCCAGACGCTCTCCAGGGTGCAGGGACAGTTCCACCCCTTGCAGCACGGCCGGGTCCCCGTAACCGGCGCAGGCCCCATCCAGCTTGAGCAGGGGGTCCGGCAAGCGCTGCGGGGCACGGAAGCTGAAACGAAAGGGGGAATCCGCGTGGGCCGGCGCCACCCGGGTCATGCGCTCCAGGGCCTTGAGACGGCTCTGGGCCTGTCGGGCCTTGGTGGCCTTGGCCCTGAAGCGCTCCACGAAGCGCTCCATGTGGGCGATCTCCCGCTGCTGACGCTCGTGCTGGGCCTGCTGCAGGGCCAGGGTCTCGGCGCGGACCTGCTCAAAGGCGGAGTAGTTGCCGGTATACAGGGTCATGCCGCCCCGCTCGATATGGGCCACGTGGGTCACCACCCGGTCAAGGAAGTCCCGATCGTGAGAAATGAGCAGCAAGGTCCCCGGATACCCCCCCAGCCACTGCTCCAGCCAGAGCACCGCTTCCAGGTCCAGATGGTTGGTGGGCTCATCCAGCAGCAGTAGGTCGGAGCGGCACATCAAGGCCTTGGCCAGGTTCAGGCGCATGCGCCAGCCACCGGAGAACGACGCCATGGGCGCCACCTCCTGGCCCGGTTTGAAGCCCAGGCCATGCAGCAACCGCCCGGCCCGGCTCTCGGCGGTCCAGGCATCGATGGCATCCAGTCGGGCATGCAACTCACCCAGGTCACTGTCGTTCCGGGCCGCCTCGGCCTCGGCCACGGCCGCCTGCAAGCGACGCAGTTCTTCATCCCCATCCATGACATAGTCCAGGGCGGAGCGCTCGCTGGCCTCCACCTCCTGGGCCACATGGGCGATCACCCAATCCGACGGCAGGGAACACTCACCCTGGTCGGCCCCCAGTTCCCCCTGCAACAGGGCGAACAGGCTGGACTTGCCGGTGCCATTGGCGCCGGTGAGGCCCACCCGCCAGCCGGGATGGATGGTGAGATCGGCATCCTCGAAGAGGACCTTGGTGCCGCGGCGCAGGGTGAGGTGATCGAATCGGAGCATGGTGGCGGAGTTTATCAGTCCGGATCGCTCACAGGCATCACGGGATTCTGACGTCCAGCGGCAAAACCCTGCAGCCCGGGACGCCGGATTTCCGGCACCGCCGAAGAAAGAACATGCACTTCTTTGTTTCAAATGAAGTTATTATCATGGCACAAAAATCGCATCAGACAGGGCAAACTCAGCCGAGACCCTGTCATGCGACATGTCATACGCCCCATGCTGGAACAGGCCAACAATGGCGACAACACCCTGATGGCGGGCCCCCAACTACTCCAGGGCGGCCTGGCACAATCCGAGCGTCACGCCCCCAGCGTACCGGCCATCACCCCGGCCATGATGCTGCATCGGCTGCAGACCACCCTGGATCTGGAAGAGTTGCTGGAGATCTTCGCCAATGCAGTCGCCGGCATGGTGCCCCACGACGGGCTGACCTTCGACCAGCCGGACATGGGCATCCACATCAGTCGCGGTCGCCTGTCCCGGCATGTATGCAGCTACAACCTCATGGTGGAGCGCACGGAGATCGGCCAGATCCGGTTGCTGCGGGGGCGCAAGTTCAAGGAGAGCGAACTCATCGCGCTGGAAGAGGCCCTGAGCGCCCTTACCTACCCTCTGCGCAATGCCCTGCTCTATCACCAGGCCCTCACCTCGGCCCAGACCGATCCGCTCACCGGCCTACTGAACCGGATATCCATGACCCGCATGGTGGACCGGGAGCTGGCCATGGCCGCCCGTTCCGGGCGACAGGTATGCATGCTGGTGGTGGATGTGGATCTATTCAAGCGGGTGAACGATACCCATGGCCATCAGGCCGGTGATCACGTGCTGGTGGCGGTGGCGGAACGGCTGAGTGCCCTTACCCGCAAGAGTGACATGGTATTCCGTTACGGTGGCGAGGAATTCGTGATCGTGCTGAGCGAGACCGACGCCGAGTCGGCCGCCACGGCGGCGGGGCGCGTGCAGGAGGTGATACGCAGCGCCCCCCTGACGCTGGATGCAGGCGAGCAGATCTGGATCACCGCAAGCATCGGTGTGGCCCTGCAGCACCCTGACGACAGCCCGGCCAGTCTGTTCAAGCGGGCCGATCAGGCCATGTATCGCGCCAAGCATGGCGGTCGCGACCGGATCGAATGGGCGGATTGAGGCCCTCGTTGGACTCACCCCCCCAGCAGGCGCTCAGCAATCCGGAACCCCGCCGCATAGGTGCCGATGGCCGAGCCCAGGGTGGTCAGGATGAACACCAGCAGCACCCGGGAGACCCGGTTCTGCCACCACCCTCTGAAACGAGCGGTATCCTGGCGCAGGCGGGAAAAATCTCCCACCGTGGGCTTACGCAGCCAGGTTTCCATAGCAGCAGCCACGAAGCCCACCCCGATGGTTGGATTGAGTGACGTCAAGGGCGCCGCCAGCGCCGCAGTGACCACCGTCAAGGGATGGGCCGAGGCAAGGATGGCCCCCAATCCGGCCAGTCCGCCGTTGATCAGCACCCAGTCGGCCACCAGCTGCCAGCCCAGATCCGGGTTGCGGGTAAAGCCGATGACAAAGCCGGTGACGATCAGCGCCACGATCAGCCACGGGATCAACCTGGGCCAGCGGGCCGGCGGAGGCTCCCTGTCCAGTCTCTCGACCACCTCGTCGGGAGATTGCCCCCCCTGCTCCCCAAGGGCCTCACGAATGCCGGACAGATGCCCGGCGCCCACCACCGCCAGGATGTGCCGATAGTCCTTGTTGGCGGCTTCCTGTCGCAGACGGGCAGCCATGTAGTGGTCGCGCTCCTGGATCAGCGGCTCGTACAGGGCCCGGGATTCCTCAGCAAACTGGTTGAAGGTGGATTCGAGCATGTCGCCGCTCTTGAGGCGTTCGATCTCCGCCTCGGTGACCTGCTCACGGCTCATGACGCTGGCCATCAGCCCGCCGAACAGATTCATGCGCCGCCACCAGGGCACGTTGCGATAGCAGCGCTTCAGGGTGGTGCCCACCTCCCGGTCGATGAGCAGCACCGGCAGATGGGCATGACGGGCCCCGTTGATGGCGGCACGCATCTCGGCCCCGGGCTCGATGCCGAACTGCTCCGCCAGGCGCTGCTGGTAGGCGCCCAGGGCCAGGCTGGCCGTGACCATGGGCACCTTGCCCTGACGCAGCACCTGGAACAGATTCATGCGGGACAGGTCATCGGGCCGAACAATGGCATTATGCCGACTGGGACAGAGCTCCACGGCCACGGCATCGTAATCGCCGCTACGCAGCAACTCGCTCACCGTATCAGCGGATATCTGGGAGACATGGGCCGTGCCCAGCACGGTGATGCGGGTGCCGTCCAGTTCAGTGTGAAAACGGGGGTCTTCCGAATGCGGGGTCTGCTGAGAGTCCATGGGGTGTCCAGAGGGGTACGGCGGTTCTGATGAAAGATCGCAACCTTAGCAGGCGCGGGGGGCCCTGTCTGCTATTGCGCCTCGGCGGCCGGCTCTCCCACATCCAGGATGGGCTGGGGCACGGGCACCGTCACTGGCGGCGTCTCCCCTTCCAGCCCCCGCAGGGACTCCAGCACCCGCTCTGCACGCTGCACATGGGCCTGGAGCTCGACATGGTTGGGGCGCAGATCCAGAAGTTCGCGCCAGGTCTCCACCGCCCGCTCGATGTCTCCGTCCAGGTACTGACGCCGCCCCTCCTCCAGGCCCAGGGTGATGCGGGTATCGATGGCCTGATCCAGTTCCCGCTGCAGGCGCGGCAGGGAGTCATCCCGCGGGCGCGTGCGCTCAAGCCCCTTGAGGTGTCGGCTGGCGGCAGTCAGGTCGCCCGACTGCATGGCCTCGTGGTAGCGGTCGAACAATTCCCGGGAGCGGGCCTCCCAGGCTGCCTGACGGCGGGCATGATCGGCCTGGCGCTGGGTCGCCAGGATGTCCGCCCTCGCCTGCTGAGCCGCGTGGAGCATCTCCAGGGTATCATCCGCCGGCCTCAGGGCCTGAGACAGGCTCAAGGCATCCACGGCCAGACGCAACTCCTCGGCCGCCAGGGCCAGTCGGCCCAGTGTCTGCAGGTCATCGGCCACCTCCCGGGATTCCTCGCGGATGCGCTCCAGTTCCCGTGCGGCAGCCACATCCGCGGGATCCACCCGGATCAATTCCGCGTAAATGGGGCGCAAGGCGGCCAGAGAACGTCCACGGGCCATGAGCAAGCGCACCTGCAGGTCGGTCAGGCGACCCTCATGCTGGGCCCTGGCCGTGTCCCGCGCGGCCCGCAGGGCGGCACTGTCCGGCAGCATGGCCAGCCCCCGGTCATAGGACGCCAGGGCGTCCAGCCACTGCTCACGCCGCAGTTGAGCCGCCGCCTGCATCAGGATCGCCTGCTCCAGGTGCCGGGTCATCCGCGCCAGCCACGCTTCCCGGGATATCATTCGCGCGGTGCGATCCTCCTGGGGCAACTGTGCCAGAAGGGTCTGGGCACGCTGGTATTCATGGGCGTTAAAGGCTGCATCCACCTTTTCGGTCAGCGTCGTGGTTTCCACCTCCAGGGTGGCACACCCGACCAGCAGCATCAGCAGGCCCACCGGCATCAGGGCAGCCCAGGGTGGCGCCTCATGCCTCATGTGATCCGCTCCCGGCACAGCAGCCGTTCGATCTGCCGTTCCATCGCCTCCTGGTACAGGTCGCTCAGATCATGTACCTGGCAGGTGGCCACGGGCTGGGACTTGCCGCGGATGGCAATGGAACGATAGGGCTGGCCGCGTACCCGCCAGCGGATATCCGGGTCATCGAACAGTGCCTGATGGATCAGTACCTGGCCGGGCTCCGCGGCGGTCATCAGGCGCGAGGCCAGGTTTACCGCATCCCCCACCACCGTATATTGCATGCGGTCCTCTGCCCCCATGTTGCCCGCCATCATGGGGCCGCTATTGATCCCCACCCGGAAACGGACGGCCTCCTGGCCACCCTCCTCGCGCACCCGGTTGAGCCGGGACACCAGATGCTGCAGCATGACGCCACTGGCAATGGCATGGAAGCGGTGGTCCGGATCCTCGTCGGTCACGCCAAAGACCACCATCACGCCATCTCCCATGAACTTGTCGATGCTGCCTTGATGCTGCCGGGCAATATGGCTGATGTGGGTGAAGTATTCGTTGAGCAGCCGCGCCACCTGATCCGGATCCATGGTCTCGGACAGCCGGGTGAACCCGGCGATGTCGGCAAACATGACCGAGGCCTCCACCTGGCGCCCGCCCAGGCTCACCCGGTCCAGATTGCTCATGATCTCCCGGGCCACGCCCGCCGACACGTAACGACTCAGGGCCCCCTCCACCTGGGATTTTTCCAGCAACCCCTGAGCCATGCGATTGAAGGCCGACATCAGGTGGCCAATCTCATCCCGGCGCCCGTCCGGCAGGCGATAGCGGTAATCACCATCACCGATGGCGCGGGTGGCCTCCACCAGGCGATGCACCGGGCGAGACAGACGCTGCCCCATGATGAAGGCTGCGGCGCCACCCAGCACACTCATGAACACGGTGGTGAGGATGATGGCCTGGGTCGTGGTGCGGGTACCGATCTGCTGGGCTGAACGGCTCAGGGTCACCATGGCGGACCCCAGGGTGATGTCCTGAAAACGGATCTCGCCGCGGTAGGCGGTGGCCTCGGTGTCGGAGAAGGACCCCTTTTGGTCCTTCTCCGCTTCGGGGATCATGCCGGAATGGGCCAGCCGTTCGCCGTCCCGGTCGAAGACGGCAGCGCCCAGCACGGCCTCGCTGCCGGCCAGGTTGGTGATGAGGGCGTTGAGGGCCAGGCTGTCGTCGGCAAGCACCAGTTCCTTGGAGGACTCTGCCAGTTGCATCACCATGGCCTGACCGAAATCGTCCATCTGACTGCGCAGCAGGGCACTTTGCTGATTGAGGATCACCACGCCCACCAGGGCCATGCAGGTGACGATCAGCGCGCAGATGGTCAGACCAAGCTTGAAGGCGACGGGCACATGATCGGGCAGGAATGCGGCCCATCCGCTCCGCAGCCTGTCGAGCAGGGATGCCATGTATGGCCTCGCTGAAGTGAATGTGGGCCCCGCCATCCGGGGGTCGCGGTTGCCAGGATCATAACACGCCATGCGGCCCCCCGACCGCCCCCACCGGTGCCGAAATCCCGGTGGAATCGGGCACTCGCACGGGCCGTTGAAGAATGTCTCGCGCGGCGCTGATCACCGTGATGGCCTTCACCCAGTCTCGTTCAGTACACTCGGGATCACCGTCACCGCTGGACAATTTGCCGACATGACCCTGACCGAATTTCGCTACATCGTCGCGGTGGCCCGCGAACGGCATTTTGGCCGGGCGGCCGAGGCCTGCCACGTCAGTCAGCCCACGCTGAGTGTGGCCGTGAAGAAACTGGAGGAGGAACTCGGGGTGGTGCTGTTCGAGCGCAGCAAGACGGAGGTGAGTATCACCCCGGTGGGGGATCAGGTGGTTCGTCAGGCCCAGCGAGTGCTGGAGGAGGCAGACAGTCTGACCACCATCGCCCGACAGGGGCGGGATCAACTCTGTGGCCCCCTGCGCCTGGGGGCCATTCACACCATCGGCCCCTATCTTCTGCCCCATCTGGTGCCCGAGGTACACCGGCGCGCCCCCAAACTGCCGCTGATCATCGAGGAGAACTACACCGCCCGGCTGGCGGAGAGTCTCAAGCAGGGAGAGCTGGACGCCATCATCGTGGCCATGCCCTTCGAGCAACCCGGCGTGGTCACCCTGCCCCTGTATTCAGAGCCTTTCGTGGCCGTGCTGCCGGCGGATCACCCCTTGAGCCGACGGCAGAAACTGGACATCAACGAGTTGGCCAGGGAAACCCTGCTGCTGCTGGGCGCGGGCCATTGTTTCCGGGAGCAGGTATTGCACTTCTGTCCGGACTGCCACGCCACCATGTCCTCGGGCAACAGCATCCAGCACACGGTGGAGGGCAGTTCCCTGGAGACCATCCGCCACATGGTGGTCACGGGCATGGGGGTCACCATCCTGCCCTGCTCGGCCGCGGGTGCAGATCGTTATGCCCAGCACCTGCTCTCCATTCGTCGCTTCCAGGAGCCGGTGCCCACCCGTCAGGTGGCCCTGGCCTGGCGCACCAGCTTCCCGCGCCCCAAGGCCATCGAGGTGATCCGCCAGGCCATTCTTGACACGCACGTCCCCTGCCTGGAGATGATCGGCGATCCCTCACGGTGATTCGCAGGTGCCTATCGAGCCAGAAGCGCAGACGCGTCCGTCGGTCCAGAGGGTGCGACTGAGAATGGCGCCCGTCAGATCGGCATGGTCCAGCCGGGCGCCACGCAGGTCGGCATGGCTCAGGTCGGCACCCGCGAGACGGGTGTCGGTGAGCACGGTTTCCTGGAGCATCGCACCGGTGAGGCGCGCGCCGCTCAGATCAGCCCGGTCCAGCCGGGCGCGCCTGAGGTCTGCATAACCGAGATCGGCCCCAACCAGGCGTGCTTCCGACAGCTTGGCGCCCAGCAGGTCCGCGTTGCTCAGGTTTGCGCCGGTGAGATCCTGCCCGCGCAGGTCCATGCCCACCATGCGGCAGTAGCTCCAGTTGACCCCCGGCTGGGCCGGCGCCAGGCAGTCTGCCGCAGCGTCCGGCTCCTGACGGTCCATTCCCAGCCACAGCAACAACAACAGGCCCAGCAGCCCGACCGCCAGCCCGATCCAGAGGCGCGGCCCCTGCGGGAGATTGCTCGAAGGCTTGGGCGACTGCAGCAACTGCACCCGCTGGTAGCGGTGACTGACCAGTTCGGGGGGTTCGGGGCGACGGCGATCGCCCGCCCGCTGATCCGTCTGGGAGGACAGCTCATCGGGATAGGGTCGGGCCCGACGTTCGGGGGAGCGCTCGTCCTCGCGGCGCTTGGCCTGCAGCAGACGCTCTCGCCCTTCCGGGGTGTCAGTATCGTAGAACTCCACCGGGATCAGGTGAGGCTGGGAGCGGAGGGCATACCAACGCTGCTGGTCCAGGCTGACCTCGTCATCCATGCGCAGCCGCCCCAGCAATAGGTAGCTGCGGATCAACCGTTCCGGATAGGGTCCCCTCACCTCTCCATTGCGGCGAGTGAACCAGAGTTGATGCTCATTCTCCATAAGCTCCATGAACTCGGTCACGAGGGTCTCAGTTGCTCAGTATGACACCGATACCGATATTGAAACGCGGGCGCGTGTTCACCGGGTCGGCCTCCTGCGGCCACAGGTAATCATTGTCCACTGCCATCACGGGGTAACGATAGGGGGTGTCACCCACCTGACCGGTGACGACCTTCTCCAGCCTACCCGTGACCGTAAGCAAACGACCGGGGCTGTAGTCCACGCTTTCCAGGTAACCGGGCACCCGGGCCATGAAACGCCCTTGCTGCGTACGATCGGTCCGGGGGCGCTGCTGGCGGTCCAGGGGATAGGCCAGAATCTCCACCTGGGTGGCCTGCTCCAGGTTGCGGGTATTGACGATCATACCGCCCCAGACCACGCGCGCTCCGGCAGCCCCCTCCTCGGACAAGGCCACCTGTGACGGAGTGAGAGCGGACAGGGTGTCCCGGGTATCGAACTGGGGCCCGGTGGCACAACCTGCCAGTCCCAGGGCCACCAATACCAGCAGCCCCCACCATCCGCATCGGCATCGGGGTCGCCAGGTACAAGAGGACATGTCATCCATGATCGAGGATCAGGGCCTCTACCTCCACCACCTGATGCTGGGCCCGATCGATGATGGACGGCAGCACGGAGGGATCAAGGCCAGAGCGCTCCCAGGCCTCGGGCTGGATGGGCGGGGCATCCCTGGGGTCGCGGGTGTCCACTTCGGCCATGTGGGCAACGGTGTTGGCAATGTGCACCAGGGCCACGGCGGTCTGATGCTCCTTGGCCGCGGTGGGTTCATGATGGTAGCGGATGCAGGCCAGCAGCTTTTCGGGCAGATGCCAGTGGGCCGCCAATTCACCCCCCACTTGGGCATGGTCATAGCCCAGCACGTCCCGCTCCGCCTTCTGCGGGGGCATGCGACCGGCGTTCTGCAGCCCCAGCAGGAAGGCCTCGTGGGCCTCATCGGGCTCGCGGTTGAAGATCAGCAAGCGCCCGATGTCGTGCAGCAGACCGGCAATGAACATGGTCTCGCCATCGCGCATCTTGAGATCTTCGCTGAGCAACCGGGCCACCAGGCCGCAATAGATACTGTGACGCCAGAAGTCCTCCATGGACATCAGATCGTTGGGGATGCCATCAAAGGCCTTGGTCACGGTGGTCGCCAGTACCAGGTCGCGGATCTGGCGGGTGCCGATCACCTGTACGGCCCGGGTGATGGTATCGATGCGGTGGGAGAGGCCGTAGAAGGGGCTGTTGGCCACCTGCAGCAGGCGAATGGTGAGCGCCGGATCCTGGCTGATCACCTGGCCAATATCGGCTGCGGTGGATTCATCATCGTCCACCATGGCATTCAAGCGGCTGGCCACCGCGGGCAGAGAGACCAGTCCCGACCCCTGTTCCACCAGTTTTTCAATACTCAGTGACATGCCATCCCCCGATTCTCCACTGCCAGGCGTGAGCGGGCAGACTCCTCTGGATGATAGACCAGATCACGACGCCCAGGACACGTGACCCCATCATACACCCTCAGCGTTCGGGAGCATCCTGATGCATGGACAGGAAACACGCTCCTCAACCCTCCCCTCCCCGGGGCCTACAGCAGCGCCCCGCCCAGAAAAAATGCCAGCAGCGCCAGGGCAACGACACCCACGCCCGCCAGGGCCAGATTGCGCTGGAATCGTCGGCGTTGCTGGTTTTCCTCCCAGCGATGCACCGAGGTGTCGCGGGCGCTCTGGGAGGATGGGCGTTCCGGGGAGGTCGGGCGGTCGACGCCATCCAGGGACACCTGATCCGCCGGGCCGGCCGCGGGCTTGGCGGGCTGTTGAGGCGCTGCGTTCTCATCCCCCCGGGGCACGGAGCGTTCCAGGGTATCCAGGGCCTCGGAGAGTTGGGCTTCCAGGTGTCTGCGCTTTTCCGCCTCCTGGCGCTGCAGCTCCTGTTGCTTCTTCTCCAGCAGATTCAGCTCACCGCGCAGGGTACGCACTTCGCCCTGTGAGGTCTCGCGCTCCTGCTCCAGACGTTCCACCCGCGAGATGGCCTGTACCAGTTCGTCCTCCACCTGCAGACGAGCCAGTTCCGCGGCCTCCGCCCGGGCCTGAAGATTGCCTTGCGGTTCCGCAGGGGCCTCGCCGTTGGAGCTGGCCAGGGCGCGCTCAGCGGCACCCGTGCGTTCCCGAGCAGATTCCAGTTCAGCCTTGAGTCGGCGTACTTCGTCCGCATCCCCCTCGGCTGGCTCCTGGCGCAGTTGCTCCAGTTCCTGGCGCAGGGCGTGGAGTTCCTCCTGGGCCTGTTCCCGGGCCGTGGCGGCCTCCCGGACCTGGGCATCGCGCTCCAGCAGTTGGGCAGAGGCTTCCCGCAGCTCCCCTTGCAACCCTTCCACGCGCTCCTGGGCGCGACTGGCCTCTTCCTGCTGTTCACGCAGCCGGGTACGTAGCTGTCCATGGGTCCGTTCGGCCTCTTCCAGGGCCTCGCGACCCTGGGCCAGTTCAGCCTCCAGGGCGGCGATGCGGTCCTTGGCTTCCCGTTCGTCCGAGGTCTGCTGGCGCAGCATGAGTTCGGTGCGCAGCTGGCGCATGTCTCCCTGTAGCCGTTCCCGTTCCTTGACGGCGGCCCGGGCCTGGGTCTGGGCGTGTTCCAGTTGCTCGCGCAGGTTCTTGATTTCGGTCTGGGCGTTCGCAAGCGCTGCCGTGTCGGGGTGGGGTTCCGGCACAGGCTGGGTGGTGGGTTCTGCCGGAGGTGTGAGGGGGGCCGCCGCGTCCCCTGCCAGGAGTTGCTCGGTGGTCTCCAATACATTGTCGGCGCGAAACGGCTTCATCACCACGTCATTGGCGCCGCGCTCGGCAGCCTTGCGCCGGGTGCCTTCGTCGTCCTCGTTGCCGGTGACGATCACCACGGGGAGGGCTTTGAGACGGGTGTCGTCACTGTCACGAATGCGCTGCAACAGGCCGTAGCCGTCCAGCTGGGGCATGGAGAGGTCGGTGAATACGCAGGCGATCCCAGGATTCTGCTCCAGCAGGGTCCAGGCCTCCATGCCGTCGGGGGCATCCACCACCTGATAGCGCCGCCGCAGGATCTTGTTGAGCGCCTGGCGCATCACCCGGGAGTCGTCCACCACAAGAATCAGTGGTGCGTCATCCTGCGGCCCGGTGGTATCGGTCGGTGAAGTCATTGGCCCTTCCCCCATATTCCACGGTGGTTGTTCTGATCTTCAGTATGCCCCGCGGCAAGTGTAGCCGTAACCCCGGTGAGGTCTCGACCTGTCAGTCTGGTGGGCGCTTCCTTTCGTCGGCGCCTTGATAGCGGCCCCGGGGCGGTTCATCATCAAGCCATCATCATATTCCATCTGGGAGGATTGCCTGACATGTCTGAAACCGTACTCATCACCGGGGCCAACCGCGGCATCGGTCTGGAAATGACCCGTCAGTTCGCCGACGCGGGTTTTCGGGTGTTTGCCTGTTGCCGCAATCCGGAGAGCGCGCGGGATCTGAGCCGGCTGGCGGCCAGCAAACAGGGCCAGGTGAGCCTGCATCCGCTGGATGTAACCCACCCGGCACAGATTCAGGCCATGGTGGACATGCTGGGGGATACGCCGCTGGATATTCTCATCAATAACGCGGGGGCCTTTGGTCCGGCAACGCCTTTTGGCGATACGGATGTGGAGGCCTGGATGGACACGTTCCGGGTGAACACGGTGGCGCCGCTGAAGATGATGGAGGCGCTGGTAGACCGGGTGGCGGAGAGTGATCGGCGCCTGATGGTGAACATCACCAGCAAGATGGGCAGCATCGCGGACAATGGTTCGGGCGGCTTGTATGTGTACCGGTCCACGAAGGCGGCCCTGAACGCAGTGGTGGCCAGCGCGGCGCTGGATCTGCAGCCCCGGGGGATCACGGTGGTGGCGATGCATCCGGGCTGGGTGCTGACGGACATGGGGGGCCCCAGTGCGGAGATGACGGTCACGGAGAGTGCAACGGCGCTGCGGGGGCTGATGGATGACATCACGCCGGCGGATGCGGGGCGGTTCATGGATATCAATGGGGCGGATATTCCCTGGTAGGGAGTGGGATACCAACGATGCTTGCTTCGCTGTTGCGTAATGTGTTGTTTCTGGCGGTGGTCAGTCTGATCTCGCTGGTGATCATTTTTGTGGGTGCCCGCAGTTGTGGGTTGACGCCGGAGCAGCGGGCGGAGGAGGCGTTGTTGGCGGAGTTGAATATTGAGGAGGGGGATGCCTACCGGTCGGCCAATGCGGCGCGGCCGGGGGTGGTGACGTTGTCCAGTGGCCTGCAGGTGGAGGTGCTGGAGTTGGGTGATGGGCCAGTGCCGGAACGGGAGGACCGGGTGGTGGTGCATTACCGTGGGATGCATCTGGATGGGCGTGTCTTTGATAGTTCTTATCGTCGGGAGGTGCCGTCCGTGGTGACGGTCGAGGATATGATCCCCGGTTGGCAGGAGGCATTGGTGAATCTCCCCGCGGGCAGCGAGGCGCGGTTGGTGGTGCCTTATCAATTGGGTTACGGGGGCGGCCGGATGGGGGATGTGATCGGTCCGGGGGAGACGTTGATCTTTGAGTTGGCGTTGCTGGAGGTGTTGGGGCCGGTGGAGGAAGTTGAGGAGGTGTTGGACCCGATGCAGGAGACGGTGCCTGGGCTGGGGCGGTGAGTTGGGGCTGGGTGGCAGGCCTGTTGGTGCGGGGTATCCCTTTCCGCGGGACGCCGTGAATACGTCCCTGTAGGCTTGGGCAGCCGCTTCCCGCGGCTGACACCCGCTCCAAGGGATACCCCGCACCAACAGGCTGGACACATCGTGGTTGGGTTGGTTTCGGGGTCAGGTCAGTCGGGGTGGGGTATTCCTTTCCGCGGGTCGCCGTGAATACGTCCATGTAGGCTTGGGCAGCCGCTTCCTGCGGCTGACACCCGCTCCAAGGAATACCCCACCCCGACTGACCCGGACACATTGGGGCCCTACAGGGGGGGGGGGTTGACCTGAAATTCTCAGCGTTTCCAGCGGACGCTGTAGAGGTCCAGGCGGCGGTCGACCAGGTTGCGGACGCTGCCGTGGGTGCGCAGCTCCTTGAGGTTGTCAAGGTCCAGGTCGGCGATGAGGGTCATCTCGGTGTTGGGGGTGGCTTCAGCTGCCACGGCGTCGTGGGGGAAGGCGAAGTCGGAGGGGGTGAACACGGCGGCCTGGGAGTATTGCATGTCCATGTTTTCCACCCTGGGCAGGTTGCCGACGCTGCCGGAGATGACCACGTAGCATTCGTTTTCGATGGCGCGAGCCTGGGCGCAGCGGCGTACGCGCAGGTAGGCGTTCTTGGTATCCGTCCAGAAGGGGACGAACAGCACCTGCAGGCCCTGCTCGGCGAGGATGCGGGGCAGTTCGGGGAATTCCACGTCGTAGCAGATGAGGATGCCGATCTTGCCGAAGTCGGTGTCGAAGATGCGCACGTCGTTGCCGCCGCGCAGGCCCCAGTAGGCGCGCTCGTCCGGGGTGATGTGCAGTTTGTACTGTTTGTCCCAGCTGCCGTCACGTCGACACAGGTAGGAGACGTTGCGCAGTTCCTGGTCTTCGTACTCGGGCATACTCCCGGCAACGATGTTGATGTTGTAGGACAGGGCAAGCTTGACCATTTCCTGGCGCAGGGGCTCGGTATATTCCGCCAGGTGGCGCACGGCCTCGGCCGTGTTTTCCTGATTGAACTGGGCCATCAGGGGGCCGTTGAAGAATTCGGGAAACAGGATGATGTCCGACTGGTAACCGGAGACGGCATCCACGAAGTATTCCATCTGCTGCAGCAGGTCATCCAGGGAGTTCAGGGGACGCATCTGCCACTGCACGGCACCGACCCGCACCACCTGCTTGGTGCCGCCGATGAGTTTTTCCTTTTCATCGTAGTAGATGTTGATCCATTCCAGCAGGGTGGCGTAGGCCTGGGATTCCTTGTCGTCGGGCAGGTAGTCGTTGATGATCCGGCGCACGTGGAAGTCGTTGGAAAGCTGGAAGGTGAGCACCGGGTCGATGATTTCCTTGGATTTGACCAGTTCCACGTATTGTTGCGGGCTCATTTCTTCCCGGTGGTTGTAGTAACCCGGGATGCGGCCACCGGCGACAATGGCGCGCAGGTTGAGCTTTTCGCACACTTCCTTGCGGGCATCGTAGAGGCGTCGCCCCAAGCGCAGGCCGCGGTATTCGGGATGCACGAAGACATCGACACCATAGAGGGTGTCGCCGTCGGGGTCGTGGGTGGTGAGGTAACCCTTGCCGGTGATTTCCCAGTAGCGATGCCGGTCGCCCCAGCGGCGGTAGTCGACGATGAGGCTGATGGCAGCGGCCACGACCTTGCCGTTGTCCTCAATGCAGATCTGGCCTTCAGGGAAGCGGTTGATCTGGGATTCGAACTGTTCCCGGGTCCAGGCACCGTCCAGGCCCTGGTACACCGCTTCCATGATCTCTTCAATGTCCTTGTAATCATCCACACGCGTATTGCGCAGGGTCAGGCGGTGTTCGTCATGTTCCGATTCGGGTGCGTCCGACATGGGGTGTTGCTCCGGCACAGGATGGGGTTTGGGTGGCCGATTAGGATAGCGGAAAATGCGGTTGACAGGGGGGTGTCGAGGCGCCCCCAGTATGGGGCGGAGGGCTCGCTGGACGGGCAGGCAGGGGGCTTGCGATACGACTTCGGGCAAGCAGGGAGGACGGGTGGCTTGCGGGACGGCCCTGGGGTGGGTATGACCCGCGCCGGGACGCCGTGAATCCTTCCCTGGAGGCTTGACGACCGCATCCCTGCGGTCGACACCCGGCGCAGGTCACACCCACCCCAGGGCCTGCATCATTGCCCTCCCCAGCAATAGGGAGAGAGGACACTCACCTCCAGAGCCTACGCCATGCTCCCCTCTCCCCTCGGGGAGAGGGGCCGGGGGTGAGGGCGCGGGAGCCCAAGGGGCCACACAATGCAGCCCCCCGCCCCGGATCAGTCCGGATCGTACCCCAGGTTCGGCGCCAGCCAGCGCTGGGCGTCGTCCAGGTCCATGCCCTTGCGCTTGGCATAGTCTTCCACCTGATCCCGGTTGAGCTTGCCCACGCCGAAGTAGCGGGATTCGGGATGCGAGAAGTAGAAGCCGGACACGGACGAGGCCGGGTCCATGGCGAAGCTGTCGGTCAGGGTCATGCCGGCATTTTCCACCGGATCGATCAGCTCCCACAGCAGGCCCTTCTCGGTGTGCTCCGGGCAGGCCGGGTAGCCGGGTGCCGGGCGGATGCCCTGGTACTTCTCCTTGATGAGTTCTTCGTTGCTCAGGCCCTCATCCGGAGCGTAGCCCCAGAACTCACGGCGCACCCGCGCGTGCATGTGCTCGGCAAAGGCCTCCGCCAGGCGGTCGGCCAGGGCCTTGAGCATGATGGCGGAGTAGTCGTCGTTGCCTTTCTCGAAGCGTTCCACGTGCTTGTCGATGTCGCCACCGGTGGTCACGGCAAAGGCACCCAGGTAGTCATTCAGACCCGTGTCCTTGGGGGCCACGAAGTCCGCCAGACACATATTGGGGGCCTGGCGCGGCTTGCGGGTCTGCTGACGCACATTGTGCAGGCGCATCAACTCCTCGTTGCCGGCCTCGTCCTTGAACAGCTGGATGTCGTCCTCGTCCACGCTGTTGGCGCGGAAGAAGCCCACCACGCCACTGGCCTTGAGCCAGCCTTCGTCGATGATCTGCTGCAGCATCGGCTTGGCGTCCGCGAACAGCTTGCGGGCCTCTTCGCCGACCACTTCGTCATCCAGGATGCGCGGATAGGCGGCGTGCAGGTCCCAGGCGCGGAAGAACGGGGTCCAGTCGATGTAGTCCACCAGCTTGTCCAGCGGGTAGTCCTCGAAGCGCAGCAGCACGCTGTCCTGGCCTTCGGTGCGCAGAATCTTCGGGGCCGGGCCGCCCTTGTCCATGCCGGCGTCGCCATCCAGCACTGCCGGGCGCGGCGGGGTGTAGCCGGACCATTCGATGGGGGCCTTGTTGGCCCGGGCCTCATCCAGCTTGAGCCAGTCCTGTTTCTTTTGACGGGCGCCGTGCTGCTCGCGCACCTCGGCGTATTCCTTGGAGATCTTTTCGGCATAGGGGCCGCGCAGTTCCGGGCTGACCAGGCTCTGGGCCACGCCCACGGCGCGGGAGGCGTCCTTCACCCAGACGGTGGGGCCTTCGTACTGGGGCGAGATCTTCACCGCGGTGTGGGCGCGGGAGGTGGTGGCGCCGCCCACCATGAGCGGGGTCTTCAGGCCCACGCGCTGCAGTTCGGCGGCAAAGTTGGACATCTCCTCCAGGGAGGGGGTGATCAGGCCGGACAGGCCGATGACGTCCACCTTGTGTTCCTGAGCCGCCTCGAGGATCTTCTGGCCCGGCACCATCACGCCGATGTCGATGACCTCGAAGTTGTTGCACTGGAGCACCACACCGACGATGTTCTTACCGATGTCGTGCACGTCGCCCTTCACCGTGGCCATGAGAATGCGGCCATTGTTTTTCGAGTCGTCGGTCTTCTCGGCCTCGATGTAAGGGATCAGGTGGGCCACGCCCTTTTTCATGACGCGGGCGGACTTCACCACCTGGGGCAGGAACATCTTGCCGGCACCGAACAGGTCACCGACCACATTCATGCCATCCATCAGCGGTCCTTCGATCACCTGGATGGGCCGTTCGAAGGTCTGACGGGCCTCTTCCACGTCCTCCACCACGTAGGCATCGATCCCCTTGACCAGGGCGTGTCGGAGACGCTCGGCCACCGGCAGTTCGCGCCAGGCCAGGTCTTCCTTCTTGGCCTCGGCGCCGCTGCCGCGGAATTCCTCGGCCAGGTCCAGCAGGCGCTCGGTGGCGTCATCGCGGCGGTTGAGGACCACGTCTTCCACGGCCTCGCGCAGCTTTTCGGGGATCTCGTCATACACCGCCAGCTGGCCGGCGTTGACGATGCCCATGTCCATGCCCGCCTTGATGGCGTGATACAGGAACACGGCGTGAATGGCCTCGCGCACCGGGTTGTTGCCCCGGAAGGAGAAGGAGACGTTGGATACGCCACCGGACACCATGGCGTGCGGCAGGGTGTTCTTGATCTCGCGGGTGGCCTCGATGAAGTCCACGCCGTAGTTGTTGTGCTCCTCGATACCGGTAGCAATGGCAAAGATGTTGGGGTCGAAGATGATGTCCTCGGCCGGGAAGCCCACCTGCTCGGTGAGGATCTTGTAGGCCCGCTGACAGATTTCTACCTTGCGTGCCTGAGTGTCGGCCTGGCCTTCTTCGTCAAAGGCCATGACGACCACAGCAGCACCATAGCGACGCAGCATCTTGGCCTGGTAGATGAAGTTCTCCTCGCCCTCCTTCAGGGAGATGGAGTTCACGATCCCCTTGCCCTGGATGCACTTGAGGCCGGCCTCGATCACTTCCCACTTGGAGGAATCGATCATCACCGGCACCCGGGAGATGTCCGGCTCGGCAGCAGCCAGGTTCAGGAAGCGCGGCATCACTTCCATGGCATCCAGCATGCCTTCATCCATGTTCACGTCGATGACCTGGGCGCCGTTCTGCACCTGCTCGGCGGCCACTTCCAGGGCGGTTTCGAAGTCGCCATCCTTGATCAGGCGCTTGAAGCGGGCGCTGCCGGTCACGTTGGTGCGCTCGCCCACATTGACGAACAGGGTGTCGGGGTCGATATTGAAGGGCTCAAGGCCGGACAGGCGGCAGGCCGGCGGGATCTCGGGGATCTGGCGCGGCTCGTATTCCTTGACCGCCTCGCGGATGGCGCGGATGTGGTCCGGCTGGGTACCGCAGCAGCCGCCGACGATATTCAGATGACCTTCCTTGGCCCAGCGGGCGACCTCTTCGGCCACCTGCTCGGGGGTCTCGTCGTAGCCACCGAATTCATTGGGCAGACCGGCGTTGGGGTGAGCCGAGACGCGGGTATCGGCGATGCGGGAGAGTTCTTCCACATAGGGGCGCATGTCCTTGGGCCCCAGGGCGCAGTTCAGGCCCACGGAGAACGGCTGGGCGTGACGCAGGGAGTTCCAGAAGGCCTCGGTGGTCTGACCGGTGAGGGTGCGGCCGGAGGCATCGGTAATGGTACCGGAGATCATCACCGGCCAACGCTCGCCACGATCATCGAAGACGGTTTCCACGGCAAACACCGCCGCCTTGGCGTTCAGGGTGTCGAAGACGGTCTCGATCAGCAGGATGTCCACGCCGCCGTCGATCATGTTGTTGGCGGCCTCCTTGTAGGCGTCCACCAGCGCATCGAAGTGGGTGTTGCGCTTGCCCGGGTCGTTCACATCCGGGGAGATGCTGGCCGTGCGGTTGGTGGGGCCGAGGATACCGGCCACGAAGCGGGGGCGGTCCGGGGTCTTTTCCGTCCAGGCATCCGCCGCCTCGCGTGCCAGGCGCACCGCTTCGCGGTTGATCTCCGGCACCAGGTCTTCCATCTCGTAGTCGGCCATGGCGATGCGGGTGGCATTGAAGGTGTTGGCCTCGATGATGTCAGCGCCGGCTTCGAGGAATTTTTCATGAACCTCCCGAATGATCTTGGGCTGAGTCAGAACCAGCAGATCGTTGTTGCCCTTGACGTCGCAGGACCAGTCAGCGAAACGCTCACCGCGGTAGTCGGCCTCTTGCAGGCCGTAGTTTTGAATGGTGGTACCCATACCCCCATCCAGGATCATGATGCGGCGTTCGATCTCTTTCTCAAGCTTTCTAAGTCGGTCGGAATTCATAAAAATCGGTCCCGTTGCTTCACAGATAGCCAACTATCATAACATGATTGAATAAAACGATTTTTACAGGCCGTAAAACCGCGCCACACGCGGCTTTCAACTGATCCATGTCAGAGATTTCGACAGGGCATTGTTCTACGCTTATATCATGGTTCGCGAGGCATGCTCTGGGTCTCCTGTCTCCGGGCCATTCACCTGATTGACTTGCGGATTCTCCATCCTCACGCCTGCGGGCCGCATACACCCTTGCGGCCCTTTTTTTGACGCCAAAAGGAACCACCGGAAAGTGCATGTGCCCCGGAAGGAATCCCTGATCTTTTACGCCACGGTCCCTGATGTGTGCCCGTACCTGGGCGATCGGGAAATGGTGAGCGTGTTTGCCGACCCTCAGCAGCCCATGAGTCCGGCTCTGTATGGCGGACTGATCGAACTGGGCTTTCGCCGCAGCGGCAATCACGTGTATCGCCATCAATGCCGGGGCTGTCACGCCTGCGTGCCCTTACGGCTACCGGTGGACCGGTTCCGCCCGGATCGCAATCAGCGCCGGGTGGCCTCGCGCAATCAGGACATCACCGTGCGGATCCGCCCATCGGCGTTCGATCCGGCGCATTTCCAACTATATGAACGCTATGTGAATACCCGTCATCAGGGCGGCGGCATGGATGATCCCACGCCGGAGAGCTACTGGGGGTTCGTGGCCAGTCACTGGGGCCAGACACAGCTCGTGGAATTTCGCCTGGGCGAGCAACTGGTGGGCGTGGCAGTCACGGATCAGGTGCCCATGGGGCTGTCGGCGGTGTATACCTACTTTGACCCGGACCTGGCGGCCCGCAGCCTGGGCACACTGGCCATCCTCTGGCAGGTGAAGGCAGCCCGACGCATGGGGCTGCCCTATGTCTATCTGGGCTTCTGGAACGCGCAGACGCCCAAGATGGCCTACAAGATCCGCTTTCAACCCGCCGAGGGCCTGGTGGACGGGATCTGGGGGCCGGCACCCTGAGGGCGGCGGCCAGCCCGGAAGGGCTCGGTGGTATCGGGCACCCCAGCCGGGCGCTTCCCGAAGCGCCCCTACGCGCGCCCCTCATTTGCCCGGGCGGGTGCCGTCGCGGCCCATGCTGGTGAAGCGCCCCTTTGCGCGCCCCTCACTTGAATCGATGGGTGCCATGACCTGTACGGGTCGTTCGCGAACGACCCTGCTGGCGCATCCAATGCCCCCAGACTACCTGTTCAGCATCTTGAGGGCGGTGGCATGGAGTTCCGGCGTGGCCGCGGCCAGCGCGCTGGTGGTTTCCAGGGTGAGGGGCTGACCCTGGAGATCGGTGAAGACCCCGCCCGCCTCGCGCACCACCACCGCCAGGGCGGCGATGTCCAGGATATTGACATCCGACTCCACCACCAGGTCGATGCGGCCCGAGGCCAGCAGGTGGTAGTGATAGAAATCCCCGTAACCCCGGGTGCGGTTCACCCGCTGCACGATCTCCGACAGACCCTGCCAGCCCGGCCCACCCGCCAGGGTCTTGATGTTACCCAGGGACAGGGTGGCGTCTTCCAGGGTGGTGACATCGCTCACCCGGATGGCCTGCTCCCCCAGGAAGGCCCCCTCTCCCTTGGCGGCATAGGCCATTTCCTCGAATTCCGGGGCATTCGACACCCCCACCACCAGATCCTCACCATGGCGCAGGGCAATCTGGGTGGAAAAGAAGGGGTAACGACGCACGAAACTCTTGGTGCCATCGATGGGATCGATCAACCAGAGGTATTCCGAGTCCATGCGCTCCTGGCCGGTCTCCTCGCCATAGGTGCCATGGTCGGGGAAGGCCCCGAAAATCACGGATTTGATGGCCTTCTCCGAGTCCAGATCGGCAATGGTCACGGGCGTCTGGTCCGGTTTGAGCTCCACCTCCACGCCCTGACGATAATGGCGCTGGATCACGCCCTGGGCCTTGAGCGCGGCATCAATGGCAGTCTTGAGGAATGGATTCATGAAGATCCCCTGAAAGTTTTTAAGGCCTTCAAGGTTAACACGGCTGGGGCTACCCGGCCTTTCACGACACCCGGGTGCGGTTCACGAATTCCAGCATCAACCCCCGCTCGTCGCGGCGCAGGCGGGTGAGTCCCGCATAGGGCACCTTGATGCGATACATGGCCTCCAGGGGCACATCCAGGGCCGCGCAGATGCCGGCACGGATCACGCCCGCATGGGTCACCAGGAGCACGTGCTGACCACGGTAACGGGTTTCCACCCGCGCCAGGGCATCAGACACGCGCCCCCGGAAGTCGCCCAGGGGTTCCGCCCCTTTGGGCCGGGATTTCACGGGATCCTGAAAAAAGGCCAGGTATTCAACAAGGCTGTTGAGCTTGAGGTCATCGTGACTGCGCCCCTCCCAGGCCCCGAACCCCACCTCGCGGATCGCGGGCTCGATGGCCAGGGGCAGGCTCAGACGCTGCGACAATTGTTCGGCAAAATCCTGGCAGCGGGCCATGGGCGAGCTGACCAGACGATCCCAGGGGCCACCCGGGGTCACCTGGCCACCCACCGCTTCCCACATCTGCCGCCAGCCCTCTTGTGTGAGGGGATCGTCCACCCCGCTGCCCCGATACCGCAGGCCGCCGGTCGGCTCACCATGACGCAGCAGATCAATACAGATCATTCAACACCTGATCAGGCCAGGCCAACGATGGTCAGCAGGGCCAGCACCGCCACGAAGGCAATCAGGGTACGGAACACCAGGTTGGAGGCGCTCTCCACGGCAGAACGGGCTTCCAGCGGATCCTTCATGTTCACGTCGTCCAACTGCACCGCTTCGCAGCCAGCCTCGCGCAGCAGGCGTTCGTTCTGTTCGGCCATGCCGGCCAGCGGACCGGTGAAGTTGCTGCGCAGCACCGGAAAGGCCCGGTCAAAGGTGCCGGTGAGGGCATACCCCAGGGCCACCAGACGGGCCGGGATCCAGTCCAGCAGGGCCACCAGACGCACCGCCGCCTGCCGGAAGCCGTCCTCGGCCGACTCGGCCTGCGGCTTCTCATCACCTTCCTGAGCCATGGGGGTCTGCAGCAGGTGGGAGAGCCGATAGAGCACGGCACCCAGCGGGCCGAGAATCACGAACCAGAACAGCACGGCGAACAGTCGGGGATTGCTCTCGGACAGGGCCTTTTGCAGCACAGCGCTGGAACGCTCGGCGGCATCGTCGGGCACGTTATCCTCACCCAGCAATTCCCGGGCGTGCTTCAGTTCACGGTCCTCATCCTTCATGGCCCCCGCCTCCAGGTAGGCATCCACCTGCCGGTTCAGATCCCGGGGCCCCAGGCAGAACAGCAGCACGATCAAACCCAGCAACAGCCCGACAAGACCGGCCAACAGCCCGCCCAACAGTTGGAAGATCACGGCCACGATGACCAGCGGCACGGCCAGGGTCACCACGAGGGCGGCCGTACCTCCCAGGCCAAAGCCCTCTGCGCGTGCCCGAATCATGCCGGTGAAGCGGGGCAACCACGTGAAGCTCCGCAGGTTCTCAATGGCATGGGTCAGACGTTCCACAACGACAGCGATGAGAATGGTGATCAGAGACATGGTGGATTTCCAAGGTTAAGAGAGTGAACAAAGTTTCGTTGTTCGAATTTCCGCATGCAAGGTCCAACAATAGCAAAATCCCCCCCGAGGGTTTACTAAATCCCGATCACTTGATCTGGTTTCGGGAAACACCACAAACTCAAGAAAGCAACCTGGATTTACGCCTTGTGGCAGGGCCTGCCCAGGCACGCCTCAAACCATTGCCAGTCAAAGCAGGGCCCGGGGTCCGTCTTGCGCCCCGGGGCAATATCCGAGTGCCCGACAATGGGGGCGCCTTGCAAGCCCTCATAGTGTTTTCCCAGCACCTCAATCACCTCGGATGCGCGCTCATACTGCACCGCAGCAAAGGGGGCATCATCCGCGCCCTCCAGTTCGATACCGATGGAAAAATCGTTACAACGTTCGCGCCCTGCAAACCGGGAAACCCCGGCATGCCAGGCCCGCTCATGAAAAGGCACATACTGGACCAGCGCACCCTCCCGACGCACCAGCAAATGGGCCGACACCCTGAGGGTGTGGATCTGTTCAAAATAGGGATGGTCAGCGGGGTCCAGGGCGTTGGTGAACAAGCGGTCGATCCACGGCCCGCCGAACTGCCCGGGGGGCAGGCTGATGGCATGGATCACGATCAGTTCGGGGGCCATGCCCGGCGGGCGTGGGTCGTGGTTGGGAGAGGGGATGTGGGTGGCGGGGTGGAGCCAGCCCTGGGGGGTGATGTGCATGCAGTGATCCTTGGACATCATCGGATTCATGGATCATCGATGATACCGCCCCCTCACCCCAACCCCTCTCCCCGCCGGGGAGAGGGGCTCTATTGCTCCCTTCTCCCTCGGGGAGAGGGGCTCTATTGCTCCCTTCCCCCTCGGGGAGAGGGGCTCTATTGCTCCCTTCCCCCCTCGGGGGAGAGGGGCTCTATTGCTCCCTTCTCCCCTCGGGGGAGAGAGGCTCTATTGCTCCCTTCTCCCCTCGGGGGAGAGAGGCTCTATTGCTCCCTTCTCCCCTCGGGGGAGAAGGGCCGGGGATGAGGGGGAGACGGCGGGCACCGGCGCAACGACGACAACCCACGCCTGTCAGCCGACCGGCCTCGCAGGTACAATACGACGCCCCCTGCCCTTCGCCCCCGGCGGCCCATGGATACACTCAACCCGCAACAACGCGCCGCCGTCGAGTATGTGGACGGTCCCCTGCTGGTGCTGGCCGGTGCCGGCAGCGGCAAGACCCGCGTGATCACCCAGAAGATCGCCCACCTCATCCGGGACAAGGGCATGGCGCCGCGGCATATCGCCGCCATCACCTTCACCAACAAGGCCGCCCGGGAGATGAAGGAGCGGGCCGGCAAGCTGCTCTCCCGAGAGGAAAGCCGGGGGCTGACGGTCTCCACCTTCCACACCCTGGGGCTGGACTTCATCCGCCGCGAGATCCGGCAACTGGGCTACCGGCCTGGCTTCACCATCTTCGACGCCGCCGATGCCCTGTCCCTGCTCAAGCAACTGACCCATCGCGATGACGAAGGGGTGGAGGTGGAAGCCGCACGGCATCGGATCAGCCGCTGGAAAAACGACCTGATCAGCGCCGACGCGGCCCTGTCCCACGCGGCCGACGAGGTGGAGGCCGGCCAGGCCCGCCTGTATGCCGCCTATCAGCGGGCCCTGAAGGCCTACAACGCCGTGGATTTCGATGACCTGATCATCCTGCCGGTGCGCCTGATGGAGGAAAACCCCGGGGTGCGCGAGCGCTGGCGTCATCGCCTGCGGCATCTGCTGGTGGATGAGTACCAGGACACCAATGCCTGCCAGTACCGCCTGGTGAAACTGCTGGTGGACGTGGAGGGGGGTCTCACGGCGGTGGGTGATGATGACCAGTCCATCTACGCCTGGCGCGGTGCCCGCCCGGAGAACCTGGTCACCCTGCAGGAGGACTTCCCGCGCCTGAAAATCATCAAGCTGGAGCAGAACTACCGCTCCACCAACGTGATCCTGCAGACCGCCAACCGGCTGATTGCCAACAACCCTCACGTGTTTGAAAAGCGTCTCTGGAGTGGCCTGGGCAAGGGGGAAGCGATTCGCATCCTGCCCTGCAAGGACGGTGAGCACGAGGCCACGCGGGTGGTGTCGGAAATCATGAAGCACCGTTTCAAGCACCGCACCGACTACAAGGACTACGCCATCCTCTACCGGGGCAACCATCAGGCGCGGGTGTTCGAGAAGCTGTTGCGGGAAAACAGCCTCCCCTACAAGGTCAGTGGTGGGCAGTCCTTTTTCGAGCGAGCCGAGGTGAAGGATGTACTGGCCTATCTGCGCCTGCTATCCAACCCGGAGGATGACAGCGCCTTCCTGCGCATCGTCAACGTCCCCCGCCGGGAGATCGGTGCGGGCACCCTGGAGAAGCTGGGAGCATACGCCTCGTCACGCCATGTGAGCCTGTTCACCGCCAGCCAGGAGATGGGGCTGACAGAGGTCCTGTCGAGTCGTGCCGTGGGCCGCGTGCAAGGCTTTGCCGACTGGCTGCGGGAGCACAGCCTGAAGGCCGGGCAGGAGGACCCGGCCCAGGTGGCCCGAGCCCTGGTGGAGGACATGCGCTACGAGGACTGGCTGCTGGAACAGAGCGCCAACCCCAAGGCGGCCAGCCGGCGCATGGAGAATGTGAACGAGGTGCTGGACTGGATGGGGCGTCTCTCCAGGGAAGGGGCCACCGGGGGCAAGAACATTGGCGAGATCGTGGCACATATGACGCTAATGGATATCCTGGACCGGGCTGGGGGCGAGGCCGAGGCGGACGGGGTACACCTGATGACCCTGCACGCAGCCAAGGGCCTGGAGTTCCCCTTCGTGTTCCTGGTGGGCATGGAAGAGGAATTGCTGCCCCACCGGGTGAGCCTGGAGGAAGATACGCTGGAGGAGGAACGCCGCCTGGCCTATGTGGGGATCACCCGAGCCCAGAAGGGCCTCACCCTCACCTATGCCTGCCGACGCACCCGTTACGGGGAGATCGTGGACTGTGAGCCCAGTCGCTTCCTGCAGGAATTGCCGGAAGAATTTCTGGAATGGCCGGATGCCAAGCCTCAGGACCCGGAGGAGGTCAAGCTGACCGGCAAGGCCCACCTGAGCAACCTGAAGAGTCTGCTGGGTTAACTCTCATGCATCAAGGTGGTGAGCCACCCCCGACGATGAAAGATACGCTTCAAGCCCCTCTCCCCTGCGGGGAGAGGGGATGGGGTGAGGGGCGAGGGCTGGCACAGTGCATGCTTCACCCCCCCCTCATCCCCGGCCCTTCTCCCCCCCGAGGGGGAGAAGGGAGTGTTTGTAGCCGAACCTTGGTTCTTTCACGTTAACGTGACAGAACCACAGTTCAACTACAGACACCCCTCTCCCCAAAAGGGAAAGGGGCCTGGAGCGTGTCTTTCATCATCGGGGTGACTCACCACCGTGATACATGAGCGCCAGACCTTATCAGGTTAGGTAATGAAACATCCGACTGATAGAATTTGACGATGGATCTCACCAATCAGATCATTCTCATGGGCAGCCTGGTGCTGCTCGCCAGCGTGCTGGCCGGCGTGATCACGCGGCGGCTGGGCGTGCCCCTGCTGCTGGTGTTCCTGCTCATCGGCATGCTGATGGGGGAGGAAGGCCCCGGGGGCATCGAGTTCAAGGATGTGCAGATCGCGCATCTGTTCGGCAGCCTGGCCCTGGCCATCATCCTCTTCGATGGAGGCATGCGCACGCCCATCTCCAGCTTCCGGGTGGGGCTCAAGCCGGCCCTGGGGCTGGCCACCATCGGCGTGATGATCACCGCCGGCCTCACCGGGGCCTTCGCGGCCTGGTGGCTGGAAGTGAACTGGATGGTGGGCCTGCTGCTGGGGGCCATTGTCGGCTCCACCGACGCGGCCGCAGTGTTCTCCCTGCTCCACTCTCGGGGGCTGGAGCTCAAGCAGCGCGTCGGCGCCACACTGGAGATCGAATCCGGCAGCAACGATCCCATGGCCATCTTTCTGACCATCGCCTTCATTGAACTCATCGTGGGCGGTCACAGCAACATGGGCCTGACGGTGCTCTGGGAGTTTATCCGCCAGATCGGGCTGGGGGCCGTGGTGGGACTGGCCGGCGGACTGGGCCTGACCTGGCTCATCAACCGCCTGGATATCCCCCAGGGCCTGTATCCGCTGGCTGCCATGGCCGGGGGGCTGAGCATCTTTGGTGTGGCCGCGATCATGGATGGCAGTGGCTTTCTGGCCATCTACCTGGCCGGCCTGCTGCTGGGCAACCGACCACTACAGGCCTCCCAGTACATCAACCGTTTTCATGACGGCATCGCCCAGCTCGCTCAGATCGGCATGTTCCTGATGCTGGGGGTACTGGTCACGCCATCCGAGTTGGTGCCGGTGGCCGTGGATGCCCTGCTCATCGCCGCCGTGCTGATCCTGGTGGCCCGTCCCATCGCCGTCTGGCTGTGCCTGCTGCCATTCCGCTTCCCCTGGCGCGAACAGGTCTTCGTGGGCTGGGTGGGGTTGCGAGGTGCCGTACCCATCATCCTGGCCCTGTTTCCCTTCCTGGCCGGGATCGACGAAGCGGAGATGCTGTTCAACATCGTCTTCTTCGTGGTGCTGATCTCGCTGCTGGTTCAGGGCTGGACCGTGTCCTCCTTCGCACGCCTGTTCAAGCTGGAAGTGCCTCCCACCAGCCATCTGGTGCAGCGGGTGGAACTGGATATCCCCGGGCAGCAGGAACTGGAATTGGTGGGGTATCGGCTGGTGGAAACCACCCCGGTGGTGCGCGAGAAGTGGACCAGTTTCACCCTGCCCCGCAGCGTGCGTGTCGTGGCTCACCTGCGCGACAAGGTATTGCTGGATGCCCTGAACATGCTGGATCTGCGCGCGGGGGACTACCTCTATCTCATGGCCGCCCCCCAGGATCTGAAGGCCCTGGACCGTCTGTTCGTGGCCAGCGAGGCCCCCGAACGCCTGTCGGAGCGCCAGTTCTTCGGGGAGTTCGTACTCAATGGGGTGGCGATACTGGATGACCTGTCCCTGGCCTACGGGATCACCGTGCCCGAGGAGGCACGCGGACTCACCCTAGACGAGTTCCTGCGCCGTTCCCTGAACACCCAGCCGGTGGTGGGTGACCGATTGCAACTGACGGGTGTGGAACTGGTCGTGCGGGAAGTCTCGGGCAACCGCATCATCAAGGTCGGTCTCAAGCTCAGCAAGTCGCACACAAAAAAAGGGGCCCGAACGGGCCCCTAAGCATGCGAGAAGAGAAGAGAAAAGCGACACACGAATTAAATAATACTCGTTCTCATTTTCATGTCAAGCCGCCGATGACATTTTTTCTGGGTGGAACCGCTTGAGCCGCAGGGCATTGCTGAGCACCGACACCGAAGACAGGGACATGGCGGCGGCGGCAAATACCGGCGAGAGCAACAGTCCGAACGGGGGATACAGCACCCCGGCGGCCACCGGCAGCAGGGTGACGTTGTAGGCGAAGGCCCAGAAAAGATTCTGCTTGATGTTGCGCAGTGTGGCCCGGGACAAGGCGATGGCATTGACCACGTTGCCCAGATCATCCGACATGAGCACCACATCCGCCGACTCCATGGCCACATCCGTGCCAGAGCCGATGGCGATGCCCACATCCGCCCCTGCCAGGGCCGGGGCGTCGTTGATGCCATCCCCCACAAAGGCCACCCGGGTACTGCCGTCGCCCCGCAGACGAGCCACCTCATCGGCCTTGCCCTCGGGCAGCACCTCCGCCAACACCTGGTCAATCCCCAGATCCCGGGCCACCGCCTCGGCGGTGCGGCGGTTGTCGCCGGTGATCATCACCACCTTCAGGCCCAGATCGTGCAAACGCTGCACCGTTTGCCGGGCGGATGCCTTGGGCGGATCGGCCACGCCCAGCAGGGCCGTCAACTGTCCGTCCACGGCCATCAGCAGTGGCGTGCGACCCTGTTCCGCCAGGGACTCGGCGGCCTCACGGGCCGACTCGGCATCCACCCCGGATTCGTCCAGATAACGCCAGGAGCCGATGCGCACCGCACAACCCTCCACCGTGCCACTCACCCCCTTACCGGGGAGTGCCTCAAAACCCTGCACCTCCAGCGCCCCTGCATTCGCATCGGGTGCCTGGGCGGCCCGCACAATGGCCTGGGCCACCGGATGCTCGGAGCGGGACTCCAGGGCCCCGGCCAGGGCCAACACCCGATCCCGGGACAACGCCCCCTGGACAACCACATCGGTGAGTTCCGGGCGCCCCTGGGTGAGGGTGCCGGTCTTGTCCATAGCCACCACATCCACGTCCCTGAGGGCCTGCAGGGCATCCCCCCCGCGAAACAGCACCCCCATCTCCGCACCCTTGCCGGTGCCCACCATGATGGAGGTGGGCGTGGCCAACCCCATGGCGCAGGGGCAGGCAATGATCAGCACGGCCACGGCATTGACCAGGGCCAGGGTGAGTGCCGGGGCGGGTCCGAAGATCATCCATACCGCGAAAGTCAGCAAGGCCACGCCGATGACCACGGGCACAAAATAGCGGGTGACCTGATCCACCAGATTCTGGATCGGCAATCGTGACGCCTGAGCCGACTCCACCATCCGGATGATCTGCGCCAGCACGGTGTCGGCACCCACTCGCGTGGCCTGAACGGTCAGGGCTCCCTGTCCGTTGATGGTGCCCCCGACCACCTGCCCCCCTGCCTGTTTGTCCACCGGAATGGGCTCACCGGTGATCATGGACTCATCCACCCAGGACTGCCCTTCCACCACCTCACCATCCACTGGTATGCGCTCTCCCGGCCGAACCTGGATTCGTTCGTCCACCTGCACCTGATCCACGTCCACGTCCTGCCAGGCCCCATCTCGCCACACCCGGGCGCCGCGGGGCTTGAGCCCCATGAGTTTGCGGATGGCCTCGGAGGTGGCGCCCTTGGCCCGGGCCTCCAGGAAACGGCCTACCAGTACCAGGGTGATGATGACCATGGAGGCCTCGTAATACACGTGGACCGACTCTGCCGGTAGCACCCCGGGCAGGAAGGTGGCCACCACCGAATACCCATAGGCTGCCGAGGTGCCCAGCATCACCAGGGAGTTCATGTCCGGGACGCCACGCAACAAGGCTGGCCACCCCTTGCGATAAAAACGCAGCCCAGGGCCGAACTGCGCGACGGTGGCCAGCACGAAAAACAGCAGATACACCGTCTGGGTGCCCAGGGCACCGTGCAAGGCATCGCCAAAGGCAGGAATGAAATGCCCCCCCATATCCAGCACCACCACAGGCAATGCCAGGGTGGCGGCCAGGATCACGGCGCGGCGCAAGCCGGTGAGCTCGGCCGCGCGCTTGGCGCGTTCGCGATCCTCTCGGTCGGGACCGGCTTCCAGGGGTTGACTGGGGTAACCTGCCTCGGTCACGTGGCCGGCCAGTTCCGAGGCGGTCACCGAGCCCGTCAGCACCGTCACCCGGGCCTGAGCATTGGCCAGGTTCACCGCGGCCTCCACCACACCCGGTGACTGATCCAGCACCTGCTGCACGCGACTGGCGCAGGAACCACAGTTCATGCCCTGCACATCCAGCACCAGCGTGTCGGTTTCCACCTGATAGCCGGCGTCCTTCACCGCCTGGCGCAGGGCGTCGGGGTTGGGCAGGTCATTGTCGCTTTCGAGGGTGGCCTTTTCAGTAGCCAGGTTGACGCTGACCCGATCCACGCCAGGCACTGCGCGCAGGGCATCTTCCACGCGACCCACGCAGGATGCGCAGCCCATACCGCCGACGGAGAGTGTCAGCTGGGAGGTATTCGAAGAGGAGGACGAATGGGACATGGGCCGACCGATGACTGAGTGGAGCACTCAGGTTATGACGGATCGGCAGCTGGGGTAAATCCCCCTCATCCCCAGCCCTCCCCTGAGGGGAGGGCTGTATGGCCTCTCTCCCGCTGGCGGCAGAGAGGCTGGGGTGAGGGCCGACGGAGTTTAGTTCACCCGCTCGGTCTTCTCGATGCGGATCTCGACACGACGGTTGGCCATGCGGCCTTCTGCCGTGTCGTTATAGGCCTGCGGACGATCCGGCCCATAGCCCACGGTCTGCATTTTATCAGCCGGCACACCCTGGTCGACCAGGTAGTCCTTGACGGCATCAGCACGATCCTGGGACAGACGCTCATTCAGGGAACGGGGGCCGGTGCTGTCGGTATGGCCGGAGATCATCACCCGCTCCAGCTCCGAACCCGCATCCATGATGCGACGGGCCACGGCGTCCAGCTCGGCGGTGGCAGCGGGGCTCAGTGCGTGCTTGCCGGTGGCGAACAGCACTTCGGAGCCCAGGGTGATGGTTTCATAACGCGGCTCCGGTTCCGGCTCGGGGGCCGGTGCAGGTTTCGGCTCGGCACGCGGTGCCGGCTCAGGAGCCTCGTAGCCGGGGCAACCCTCGATGGCCAGATCCTTTTCCCAGCGTGGCGTCTGCACGCAACCACCGGAGCCGTCGCGCACCACGGTGCCCCGCGGATCCACGGTGTAACCGGTGGAGGCCGACACGGTTGAAATGCCCGTGAGCATCAGCACGGTGGCCAGCCCAACGCCACAGGTCAAAGTCATTTTTTGCATATTCTTTTCTCCTTCTTTCGTTTCGCGTCTATTACACGATACAAGATATCAGGCCCGGATGCGTAGTGGCCCGGGTCACACAACAACAAAGCCCCGCACAAGGCGGGGCTTTGCAGACTGCCAAGGGCAGATTCACGCTTTGATGACGCGGGCGATTACATCATGCCCATGCCACCCATACCGCCCATGCCACCCATGTCGCCGCCGCCCATGGCAGGCTCGTCCTTCTTGGGCAGTTCGGCCACCATGGCCTCGGTGGTGATGATCAGACCGGCCACGGAACCAGCATTCTGCAGCGCAGTGCGGGTCACCTTGGTGGGATCCAGGATCCCCATCTCGATCATGTCGCCGAACTCGCCGGTGGTGGCGTTGTAGCCCTGGTTGCCCTTGAGCTCACGCACCTTGTTCATGACCACTGCCGGCTCCTCACCGCAGTTGTAGACGATCTGGCGCAGGGGTTCTTCCATGGCCAGTTTGGCCAGGGTAATGCCCATATCCTGATCGTGGTTGGCACCCTTGAGGTCCTTCATGCCTTCCAGGGCACGCACCAGAGCGACACCGCCGCCAGGTACCACGCCTTCTTCCACCGCGGCACGGGTGGCGTGCAGTGCGTCTTCCACGCGGGCCTTCTTCTCCTTCATTTCCACTTCGGTGGCGGCACCCACCTTGATCACGGCCACACCACCCGCCAGCTTGGCGACGCGTTCCTGCAACTTCTCCTTGTCGTAATCGGAGGTGGCTTCTTCGATCTGGGCACGGATCTGGTCCACGCGAGCCTTGATTTCTGCCTCGCGACCGGCACCGTCGATGATGGTGGTGTTTTCCTTGGTGACCACAATGCGCTTGGCCTGACCCAGGTCATCCACAGTGGCCTTCTCCAGGGACAGACCCACCTCCTCGGAGATGACCTGACCGCCGGTGAGCACGGCGATGTCCTGCAGCATGGCCTTGCGACGATCACCGAAGCCCGGTGCCTTCACAGCGGCGACCTTGACGATGCCGCGGATGGAGTTCACCACCAACGTGGCCAGGGCCTCACCTTCGATGTCCTCGGCGATGATCAGCAGGGGCTTGCCGGACTTGGCCACGCCTTCCAGCAGGGGCAGCAGTTCGCGGATGTTGGAGATCTTCTTGTCGCACAGCAGCACGAAGCAGTCATCCAGCTCTGCGGACATGTTCTGCTGGTTGTTGACGAAGTAGGGGGACAGGTAGCCGCGGTCGAACTGCATGCCTTCCACCACGTCCAGGTGGTTTTCCAGGGAGGAGCCTTCTTCCACGGTGATGACGCCTTCCTTGCCCACCTTCTCCATAGCCTCGGCGATGATCTCGCCCACGGACTCATCGGAGTTGGCAGAGATGGTGCCCACCTGGGCAATGGCACGGTTGTCGGTGCAGGGCTTGGACAGCTTGGCCAGCTCCGCCACGGCGGCGATCACGGCCTTGTCGATACCGCGCTTGAGGTCCATGGGGTTCATGCCGGCGGTCACGGCCTTCATGCCTTCACGGACGATGGCCTGGGCCAGCACGGTGGCGGTGGTGGTGCCGTCGCCGGCCACGTCGGAGGTCTGCGAGGAGACTTCCTTCACCATCTGCGCGCCCATGTTCTCGAACTTGTCTTCCAGTTCGATTTCCTTGGCCACGGACACGCCGTCCTTGGTCACGGTGGGGGCACCGAAGGATTTCTCCAGGACCACGTTACGGCCCTTGGGGCCCAGGGTCACCTTGACGGCGTTGGCCAGGACGTTAACGCCCCTGACCATGCGGGTGCGGGCGTCATCACCAAAACGGACTTCTTTTGCGCTCATACTTGCTGGATCCTCTTCAAATGTTTCTGTTCGGGGTTGGGGAGGGGCTGATCAGCCTTCCACCACGGCCATCACGTCTTCCTCGCGCATGACGAGGAGATCCTGACCGTCCACCTTGACCTCGGTGCCGGAGTACTTGCCGAAGATGACCTTGTCACCCACCTTCAGATCCAGGGCACGGACGTCGCCGTTCTCGAGGATCTTGCCATGGCCAACAGCCACCACTTCGCCGCGGATCGGCTTCTCGGCAGCACTGTCGGGGATCACGATCCCACCGGGGCTGGTGCGCTCTTCTTCCATGCGCTTGATGATCACCCGGTCGTGCAACGGACGGATATTCATGGGCCTTAACTCCTCAAATAAATCGATTGGACGGGTTTTTCGTGTCTGTCCCGGGGGCTTGTTAGCACTCCCCCTCGGTGAGTGCCAATGATAGTAACGCACTTCGGGATGTCAAGGGGGGAACAATCGACAAAATCTCAAAGGGGACGGATTTCAATCCGTCCCCTTTGACCGGAAGCCCAGGGGTCGCGGTTTACGCGCCCATCGTGGCGCTGTTATAAACAACCCAAATCCAACGGAAACCCCTCGCCATGCCTGTCTTTCCGATCCTTCTCATCCTCTTTTTCACCGTCCCGCTGGTGGAAATCTACGTCCTGATTCAGGTGGGCGGGATCATCGGCGTCTGGGCCACGGTGGGCTTGGTGGTGCTCACCGCAGTGGTCGGCGCCGCCCTGCTGCGCCGCCAGGGCCTGGCCACGCTCACGCGGGTGCAGCAAAGCATGGATCGCGGACAACTGCCGGCCACCGAACTGGTGGAAGGCTTCTTCCTCATCGTCGGCGGCGCCCTGCTGCTCACCCCAGGGTTCGTCACTGACGTGGTGGGCTTTGCCTGCCTGCTCCCGGGCAGCCGCCGTGTGATGGCCAAGTACCTGATCAGTCGCGGCGTGTTCATGGCCCATACCCATGCCCGGAATGTGTACACCGAGTACCGGGGCCAGGGGCCGCACCCCGGGGCCGGGCCAGCTGGCGACCCGCGCCGCCCGGGGGGCGGGCAGACCATCGATGGGGAATGGGAGCGAGAGGAGGAGAACAGGCCGGAGGTGGAACCGCCGGAGAAGGATCGGGATCGGTAAGCCTCCACCCTCACCCTCACCCCAACCCCTCTCCCGCCAGCGGGAGAGGGGCTTCAATCACCTTTCCCTGCGGGGCACAGGATCCATGCCTCTTCCTCCCCTGGTGGGCTTAGGGTCCAGGACTCTCTTCCCTTGGAGAGCATGGAAACCATGACTCCCTTCTCCCCTCGGGGGAGAAGGGCCGGGGATGAGGGGGATGCGGCGGGCACAAGTCCGACGACCGCCCACCCCAACAAAAACTTCTTTCCATATCTCCCGCGGATATATTAAATTGACATTCACGGATCGAACCGCAGGAGATATGCCATGCGCACCCGCCACCCCAGAACGGACCGCCCCAGCCTGCCCCTGCTCATCAGCCTGCTGCTGAACCTGGCTCTCATCCTGCCCCTGGCAGGCCAGGTCGGGGCCGAGGAGCGCGACCCCTACGCGCACTTCTTCCGCACCACCTTCGGCGATTTCCAGGAGGAACTGGAACTGGCTCGGGATGAAGGCAAGAAGGGCATCCTCATCTTCTTCGAGATGGATGCCTGCCCCTTCTGCCACCGCATGAAGGACAACGTGCTCAATCAGCGCCAGGTGCAGGAGTACTACAACGCCCACTTCGCCAACTTTTCCGTGGACGTGGAAGGCGCCATTCAGATCACCGACTTCCAGGGTGAATCCACCACCGAACAGGCCTGGGCCTTTGAGGAACACGGCGTGCGGGCCACGCCGGTATTCCAGTTCTTCAACCTGGACGGCGAACCCATCGCCCGGCTGACCGGCCCCACCTCCAGTGTGGAGGAGTTCCTCTGGCTGGGTGAATACGTGGAGGGTGGTCACTATGAGGACCAGCCTTTCAGCCGTTACCGGCGTGAGCGCCAGCAGGAGGCCCGGGGCGGCTGAACCGCGACCGGATCGGCCCCATGCAACCTCAACGCATGATCCGGGCCCTGGGCCCGCTGGTGTGCCTCGCGCTGATGCTGCCCGTGCAGCCCCCCATACAGGCCAATGAACTGCCCCGCCCCCTCACCCTTGTGGATGCCCTGGAGCAGGCCAGCCCGACCCATCCCCGTCTGATCCAGGGGCAGGCCCGTCAACGGTCGGCCGAGGCGGATAGAGCCCTGGCCGGGAGCCGCGACGACCTGGAGATCGGGCTGCAACTCACCCCCCGCTGGATCGAACCCAACGACCGGGCACCCATTGATCGCCACGACGACTCCCGCGCCCTGCTCCAGGCCCGCAAGACGCTGTATGACTTTGGCCGCACCCGTCATCAGCAGGCCGCCGCCGAAACCACCCTGAGGGGCGAGACGCTGACGCTGACCGACACCCGCGCCCAGCGGCGCCTGGAGATCATGCGAGGGTATTTCCAGGTATTGCTGGCGGATCTCACCTACGCCCGGGACAACGAGGCCATGGCGGTGGAATTCGTGGAACTCAACCGGTTGCGCGAGCGCCACGCCCTGGAACAGATCTCCGACATCGATCTGATGGCCCGGGAGAATCGCTACCAGGCCGCACGAATACAACGCCATGCCAGCCTGCAACGCACCCGGGCCGCGCGCCAGCAGTTGGCCCTGATCCTGGGGTATCCCGATGACATACCGGATCGCCTGCGCCAGCCTGATCTGCCAGGCAATGACCGGGACCTACCGGATCTGGAAGCGTTGTGGAACATCGCCGGGCACCACAACCCGCAACTGCGCGCCTTGCGCCTGGAGGTGGAGGCCGCCGGCCAACGCGTCGCCGCCCAGCGGGCCGAGGGCCGCCCCCTCCTGCATGCAGAGGCAGAAGCCGGCTGGTGGAGCCGGGAATTCGGTGGGGATCGCAATCCGCTGGCCCTGGGGCTGGTGCTGGACATCCCCCTGTATTCCGGCGGACGCGTGGATGCCGCCACGGCCCGGGAACAGGCTCAGCGTCTGGAGGCCCGGGGCGACCTGGCCGAGGCGGAATACGCCCTGCGTCAGGACGTACTGGAGACCTGGCAGCGTATCCAACACCTGACCACCCGACGCGAGCAGGCCCAGGTCCATGCTGATTATCGGGATTTGTATCTGGACCGCAGTCGCAGCCTGTACGAGATGGAAGTGGCCACCGACCTGGGTGATGCCATGACCCGACAGTCCGAGGCCCTGCTGCTCACCGCCGAGATCGAATTCCTGCTGGCTCTGGCCTGGGAACGCCTGGCCCTGCTCACCGGGCAACCCGGCTTCAGCCCGCTGGAATCCTCCCTGCCAGCGCTCACGGGCATCGACCACGAATGACCAACCAAGGGATCGCGACGATGGGGATAACAAACATGAGAAAGGGGGCAAAAAAGGGGACAGACCCCTTTTCCGCGCGCCAGCGGCGCGCACAGAAAAGGGGTCTGTCCCCTTTTTTGCCCCCTTTTTTCCCTTTCTTCCCTTTTTTCCTGATCACCCTGCTGCTCGCCCCCCTGACCACCCTGGCCGAGGAAGGCCTCTCTAACGAGACACCGGCCCGACTGGACTGGTCGACGCGGATGGAACTGGGCAGTCCGGTCTCGGGGACCGTGACGGCGGTGAAGGTTCAGTCCGGGGATCGCGTCGCTGCGGGAGATCTGCTGGTGACCCTGGATGGCCGCGCCTCCCGGGCCGAGCTGGAGCGCGCCCAAGCCCAGGCACAGCGCCTCAAACTGGCCCGCGAGGAGGCCGAACGGGAATATGAACGTACCCGGGAGATGTATGACCAGGCCCTGATTTCCAGCCGGGAGCTGGCCCTCGCAGAGATCGATCAGTCCATGGCCCGGGCCGCTCACCAAGGCGCCTTGGCGGAACTCACCCAGGCGCGCCTGAACCTGGAATACAGTCAGGTGAAAGCGCCCATGGAGGCCCTGGTGGTAGCCCGGCATGTGCATCCAGGCCAGGTGATACAAAACACCTTGCAGGTACAGCCCCTGGTGACCCTGGCCGTGGCCCACCCCATGCTGGCGACACTGGAGGTCTCAAGCCAGGGTGCCACCGAACTGGAACCGGGCACCGAGGCACACGTGCGGGTAGGAGACCAGGAATTTCAGGGACGGGTCAGGCGGGTGTCACTGGAGTCCCGTGAGGATACCCCGGACACCTTCCAGGTGTGGGTGGCCTTTGATCCACCCGAGGGGCATCGGCTGCGCGCAGGGATGTCGGCGTGGGTGGTACTACCCTGAGGCAGCACTTACACTCGAGCCTCATCCTCAGTTGCACCCCCTGGAGCGACCATGCAAGAACCCCTGTTGATCATCACCACACTGGACGATGAGGCCCGCGCCCGGGAGATCGGCGGACTCCTGGTGGAAAAGCGCCTGGCGGCCTGTGTCACCGTGTTGCCCGCCTCCACTTCCATCTATGAATGGGAGGGCGAGATCCAGGAAGACTCGGAACATGTGCTACTGATCAAATCCCGGGCGGAGTGCTACGAGGCACTGGAAGAGGCCCTGCTGGACGAGCACCCCTATGAACTTCCGGAGATCATTGCGGTTCCAATCACCCACGGACTTGAAGGCTACCTGGACTGGATAGAGGACACCACGGACCCATGATTGATTTGTCGCTGCTGAAACGGCTTCTGCTTCCCCTCCTTCTTCTCCTGCTGGTGCCGTCGGGATCGGCACTGGCACAGATGGGAATGGAAGATGAACTGCTGCCACCGGAACAGGCCTTTGCCTTCGATGCCTACATGGCCGACGCAGACACGGTGGTGGCGGAATGGGTGATCGCCGACGGCTATTACCTTTACGGCGAGCAGTTCCGTTTCGAATCGCAGACCGACGGCATCGAACTGGGCGACCCCCGGCGTCCGGCGGGCACCACCAAAGAGGACGAGTTCTTCGGGCAGGTGGAGACCTACCGGGATCGTATCCGCGTACAAATCCCCCTCACCCGCACCGATGACGCCCCGGACACTCTGGACCTGCAGGCCCGGTCCCAGGGTTGCGCCGATATCGGCGTGTGCTACCCGCCGCAGTTTCAGACCGCCTCACTGGATCTGAACGACCTCCGCGGCGCCGTGGAAGACGACGCCACCACCACTGACGCCCCACCCGCCGGCCCGATCTCGGAACAGGATCGTGTGGCAGGTCAACTGGCGGATGGTCGCGTCTGGCTGGTGGCCCTGGCCTTCTTTGGTTTTGGCCTGCTGCTCACCTTCACGCCTTGCGTGTTTCCCATGATCCCCATCCTGTCCAACATCATCCTGGGACAGAAGGATCTCACCACCCGCAAGGCCTTCCTCATCTCCCTGGTGTTCGTGCTGGCCATGGCCCTCACCTATACCGTGGCGGGCGTGATAGCCGGCCTGGCCGGGGCCAACCTGCAAGCGGCCTTCCAGAACCCCTGGATCATCGGCGGCTTCGTGGCCATCTTCATCGCCCTGGCCCTGTCCATGTTCGGCTTTTTCGAACTGCAGATGCCCGCGTCCATCCAGACCCGGCTCTCCGCCGTCTCCAACCAGCAACAGGGAGGCACGTTGGTCGGCGCGGGCATCATGGGGTTTCTCTCTGCCCTGATCGTCGGCCCCTGTGTCACCGCCCCGCTGGTGGGGGCGCTGCTGTACATCAGCCAGACCGGTGATGCGTTTCTGGGGGGGCTGGCGCTGTTCAGCCTGAGCATGGGCATGGGGCTGCCGCTGCTGATCCTGGGCACCTCAGCCGGGAAGCTTCTGCCCCGCGCCGGCGCCTGGATGGATACCGTCAAGGCGGTGTTCGGTGTGCTGCTGCTGGGCATGGGCATCTGGCTGCTGGAGCGGGTGATGCCCGCACAGGTGACCATGCTGCTGTGGTCGGCCCTGTTGATCGTCTCCGCCGTGTACATGGGCGCGCTGACCTCCCTGCCAGACGCCGCCAGGGGCTGGCGAGCCCTGTGGAAGGGCCTGGGCCTGGTGATCCTGGTCTACGGCGTGATCCTGATGATCGGCGCTGCCTCCGGGGGCAAGGATGTGCTCCGCCCCCTGAGCGGGCTGGCCCTGAGCGGCGGTAGCGCCGCCAGCGAGCAGGCCAGCCTCTCGTTCCGCCCGGTGGAGAGCCTGTCGGATCTGGAGCGTGAACTGGAGGCAGCCCGCGAGTCGGGCCAGCCGGTGGTCCTGGACTTCTACGCCGACTGGTGTGTGGACTGCGTTCGCATGGAACGCACCACTTTCCAGGACGCGGACGTGGTGGCCGCCCTCTCCGGCGCCCGTCTGCTCAAGGCGGACGTGACCGGCAACACCCCCGAACACCGGGAGTTGATGCGGCACTTCGAGCTGTTCGGGCCACCGGCCATGATCTTTTTCAATGCCGAGGGGGAGGAACGGCGGGCTTACCGGATGATGGGATACAAGGCAGCCGAGCCGTTCCTGGAGCATGTGAACCTGGCATTTGAACGGGGGTGACGCTGGCAACAGCGCACTCTCACCCCAACCCCTCTCCCGCCAGCGGGAGAGGGGCAATATGGACCCCTGCCCCACGGAAAAGGCTCCCTTCTCCCCGCCGGGGAGAAGGGCCGGGGATGAGGGGAAACGGAGGGCAGCATGCAAAGTCCATCCACACCCCAACGCCCCTCCCGCAAACGGTAGAGGGGGCTCATTTCCACTCACAGACTTCATTGACATCGCACATCACAACGGATCCTGGCTATCATGACCCCAAGACACCTTCTCACCCCCCTCCTCTCCCTCGCCCTGATCGCCGGGGGCATGACCCTCACCGCGACCTCCCTGGCCCCGGCCGCCGCGCAGGCCGACAGCGGCCTCACCGGTGGCGGCATGCAGGGCCAGCAGCGGCCGGATTTCAAACTGCCCGACATGGACGGCGAATCCCGTCATATCAGCGAGTGGGACGACCGTGTGGTGCTGGTGAACTTCTGGGCCACCTGGTGCCCGCCGTGCCGCAAGGAGATGCCCCTGTTCGTGGAAATCCAGGAAGAATACGAGGAACAGGGCCTGACCATCGTCGGCGTGGCCCTGGATGAACACCAGGCAGTGAGTGACTTCATCGACACCTACGGCATCAACTTCCCCGTCCTCATCGGTGAGGACGCTGCCATGGATGTGGCCAGTGCCTATGGCAACCGCTATGGCAGCCTGCCCTACAGCGTGCTGCTGGATCGGGACGGCAAGGTGCGGTACATCCATGCGGGCGAGCTGAAGCGGGGCACGCTGGAGCGGGAGATGAAGCCCCTGTTGTGAGCCCCGTGAGGTGACTGCCCTCACCCCAACCCCTCTCCCGCGAGCGGGAGAGGGGCTCGTGCCCCACCCCAATCTCGTCACAAATTCCGCGGAACTTGCCCCAAACTCCGGGCAAAATCATTGTTCCCTTATTTAGCGGCTGGACAGCCCCCTGCCCTTGAGGCACAATCCTGGGCACCTTTGGGGGGTGTCCTTTCTCTGCGCATCGCTGCGGTTTCATCCCGCAAAGGTCGGGTATTTCCCACTTTCAAGCGTGCGTGAATCCACATGGCCAAGTTCCTGCTGCTGAACGGTCCCAACCTGAACCTCCTGGGCACTCGCGAGCCGGGCATTTATGGCGCGCAAACGCTGGATGACATCGTCCAGTCCCTGCAGCAACAGGCACACCACGCGGGTCATGCCCTGGAGGCCTTCCAGTCCAACGCCGAGCATGCCCTCATTGATCGCATTCATGAGGCGCGCACTCAGGGTGTGGACTGCATCCTGATCAACCCCGGGGCCTTCACGCACACCAGCATCGCCTTGCGCGACGCCCTGCTGGGCGTTGCCATCCCTTTCATCGAAGTGCATCTGTCCAACACCTTCGCCCGCGAGGCCTTTCGCCACCACTCCTATCTTGCGGACGTGGCAGCCGGTGTGATCATCGGTCTGGGGCCACAGGGATACGCGCTGGCGCTGGAGGCGGCCATCCAACAGACAACCCGAAGCTGAGCACCATGGATATCAGAAAGATCAAGAAACTCATCGAACTACTGGAAGAATCCGGCATTAACGAGATCGAGATCCAGGAGGGAGAGGAATCCGTGCGCATCACCCGGGCGGCCCAGAACACCGGTCAGGCCTTCATGATGCCGCAGAACTTCATGGTGCCCGGCGGCACCCCGCAACCGGCGGCACCCGCGGCCCCACCCACCCCGGCAGCCGCTCCCACCGAGAGCAACAGCAGCACCAGCCTGCCCACCGGGCATCAGGTGATCGCCCCCATGGTGGGCACCTTCTACCGGGCGCCCACACCAGGCGCCAAATCCTTTGTCGAGGTGGGCCAGTCGGTGGAGGAAGGGGATACCCTCTGCATCATCGAGGCCATGAAGATGCTCAACCAGATCGAGGCGGACAAGGCCGGCGTGATCAAGGCCGTGCTGGTGGAAAACGGCCAGCCGGTGGAATACGGCGAGCCCATGTTCATCATCGACTGAGGGGCAGCCACCCATGTTTGACAAGATACTGATTGCCAACCGGGGCGAGATCGCCCTGCGCATTCTACGGGCCTGCCGGGAGATGGGCATCAAGACCGTGGCAGTGCACTCCGATGCCGACCGCGACCTCAAGCACGTGCGCCTGGCGGACGAGTCCGTCTGCATCGGCCCGGCCCGCTCCACCGACAGTTACCTGAACGTGCCCGCCATCATCAGCGCCGCCGAGGTCACCGACGCCGAGGCCATCCACCCGGGCTACGGCTTCCTCTCGGAGAATGCGGATTTTGCCGAGCGGGTGGAGTCCAGCGGCTTTGTCTTCATCGGCCCTCGAGCCGACACCATCCGCCTGATGGGTGACAAGGTCTCCGCCAAGGACGCCATGCAAAAAGCCGGCGTGCCCTGCGTGCCGGGCTCCGGCGGAGCCCTGGGCGACGACCCTGAAGCCAATCTGGAACTGGCCCGCAAGATCGGCTACCCGGTGATCATCAAGGCGGCCGGTGGCGGTGGCGGGCGCGGCATGCGCGTGGTGCATTCCGACGGCGCACTGATCAACGCCATCTCCCTGACCCGCAGCGAGGCCGCCTCGGCCTTCAACAACCCCGTGGTCTACATGGAGAAATACCTGGAAAAGCCCCGCCATGTGGAATTCCAGGTGATCGCCGACGAGCATGGCAACGCCATCAGCCTGGGCGAGCGGGACTGCTCCATGCAGCGCCGCCACCAGAAGGTGATCGAGGAAGCCCCCGCCCCCGGCATCACGGATGAACAGCGCAAGCGCATCGGCGATCGCTGTGCCGAGGCCTGCCGCACCATCGGCTACCGGGGCGCCGGTACCTTCGAGTTTCTCTACGAGGACGGCGAGTTCTTCTTCATCGAGATGAACACCCGTGTACAGGTGGAGCACCCGGTCACGGAGATGGTCACCGGCCTGGATATCGTCCGTGAGCAGATCATGGTGGCAGCGGGACACCCCTTGAGCATCACTCAAGAGGAAGTGGTATTGCGCGGCCATTCCATCGAATGCCGCATCAACGCGGAGGATCCAGCCAACTTCATGCCCTCACCGGGCACCATCAGCCAGTACCATGCGCCCGGCGGTCCCGGTATCCGTGTGGACACCCATATCTATAATGGCTACAAGGTGCCGCCCTATTACGACTCCATGATCGGCAAGCTGGTGAGCTTCGGAGCCACCCGGGACATCGCCATCGCCCGCATGCGTGGCGCCCTGTCGGAGATCGTGGTGGAAGGCATCAAGACCAACATCCCCTTGCACCGGGATCTGCTGGCCGATGTGTCCTTCCAGAATGGCGGCACCGACATCCATTATCTCGAGAAGAAGCTCAAGCTTTGAGCGCCATGCACGCAGTACGCGAGAACACCCCATGATTCAGATCACCCTCCCCGCCAAGGCGGAACAGACTGAAGCCGTCGAGGATGCCCTGCTGGGTCATGGGGCGGTCTCCGTGATGCTGCGCGATGCCGGTGACGTACCGCTGCTGGAGCCGCTGCCCGGCGAGGAGCCCCTGTGGCCAGACCTGCTGGTGACCGGGCTGTTCCAGCCCGACATCGACCTGGATGAACTCACCCACATCCTGGCGGTGGAACTGGCCATGGACGCCTCGCGCATCCACCATGAGGTGCTGCCGGACCGTGACTGGGTGCGGGCCTGCATGGATGACTTTCATCCCATCCGCTTTGGCCAGCGCCTGTGGATCGTACCCACCTGGCACGAGACCCCGGATGCCGACGCCGTGAACATCCGCCTGGACCCGGGCCTGGCCTTCGGTACCGGCACCCACCCCACCACGGCCATGTGCCTGCGCTGGCTGGACGCCCATCCACCGCAGGCACAGGAGGTCCTGGACTATGGTTGTGGTTCCGGCATCCTGGCCATCGGCGCCCTGAAACTGGGGGCCCAAAGTACCTGGGCCGTGGACATCGACCCCCAGGCCATGACCGCCACCCGGGAGAATGCCCAGCGCAATGACATCCCCGATGAGCAACTGATCACCGGCCTGCCGGACGTCCTCCCGGAGGATGCGTGCTTTGATCTGACCCTGGCCAACATCCTGGCCAGCCCGCTGATGGCACTGGCCCCGGCCTTGGCCGGACGCACTCGCCCCGGTGGCCGGATCATCCTGGCCGGCCTGCTGGACCGCCAGGCCAATGACCTGATGTCATGCTATGAACGCTGGTTCGAGATGCGCATCGCCGACCAGCAGGAAGGCTGGACCCTCCTGGAAGGCACCCGCCGACAATAGCAGGAACCCCCTGTGGGAGCGGCCCTGGCCGCGAACAAGGCGACCCGGACCAATGACCGACGACACCAACACGCCGGAAGACCCACCCCGCCCCCGGCGTCGCGCCCTCAACCCCGGCGCCTTCGGCGTACAACGCTACGACGACACCCACCGCCCCGGCCAATCCCGGCCGGCGGTGCCGCTAGGCCAGACCAGTAGCCCTTTCGAAGACGTCTTTCCACCCGTATCCGATGAGCCGGGTTCGACTGCAGACCCTGGCATTCCTCATGCACTGCGCGAGGATCTGGAACGCTCGGGCGCCCGGCCACGCAGCACCGCCCGCACCCTGGCCTGGGGCAACGCCTGCCTGGCCCTGATCCTGCTGCTGGGCGGCCAGGTGGCCTATCAGGAGCGTTATCAACTCCTGGCCATTGAACCTCTGGAGCCCTGGGTGCGCGCCGCCTGCACCCCGCTGGACTGCCAGCTACCGGAACGCCGCGACTTGGCCGCCCTGCGCATCTCCCAGCGCCAGGTCGCCAGTCACCCGGACCAGCCCGACGCCCTCATGGTGACGGCTCTCATCGAGAATCAGGCCGGATTCGCCCAGCCCCACCCCATCGTGGAACTCACCTTCATGGACGTGATGGGCCGACCCCTGGCCGCCCGCCGCTTCCAGCCCCTGGATTACCTGTCCGGCCCCGGCTTCCCCATCCCGCCGGGTCAAAGCGCGGAACTCAGGCTGGAACTCAAGGACCCGGGCGGCGAGGCGGTGGCCTACGAGTTCCGGTTTTTGTGAGTCAAGCTTTAACCACCGCCCCCCCATGGGTATCATGAACGGTCCGTCGCACCCCCGTGCTTCCCAACGCCCCCTGGACCCATGCAGATCGGACCCCACACCCTGGACACCCCGCTGATCCTGGCCCCCATGGCCGGCATCACCGACCGGCCCTTTCGTCAACTCTGCCGACGCCTGGGCGCCGGCATGGCCGTGTCCGAGATGGTGCATTCGGATACCCGGCTGTGGAGCACGGATAAATCCCGCCTGCGCCTGGACCAGCGCGGCGAGGCAGGCCCCCGCAGCGTGCAGATCGCCGGGTATGATCCGACCATGATGGCTCAGGCCGCAGCGGGCGCCATCGAGCGCGGGGCGCAGATCATCGACATCAACATGGGCTGCCCTGCCAAGAAGGTGGTGAACCGCGCCGCCGGGGCGGCCCTGCTGGGGGATGAGAATCGGGTGCGGCAGATACTCAAGGCCGTGGTGGCCGCATCCTCCGTCCCGGTGACCCTGAAGATCCGCCTGGGCATCGATCGGGCGCATCTCAATGCCCCCATCATCGCCCGCATCGCCGAGGACAGCGGCATCCAGGCCCTGGCCGTCCACGGTCGCACCGGTGCCTGCCGCTACAGCGACCCGGTGGATTACGCCGGGATTGCCCAGGTGAAACAGAGCGTGCAGATCCCCGTGATCGCCAATGGCGACATCCGCACCCCCGAAGAGGCGGTTCACGCGCGTGAAGTCACCGGCGCCGACGCCCTGATGATCGGCCGCGGTGCCCAGGGGCGACCCTGGATCTTCCGTCGCATCGCCCACACCCTGGCCACAGGCGAGATCCCACCCGAGCCGGGGCTGCGGGAGGTCTGGGCGATCATGAACGAGCACCTGGATGCCCTGTACGACTTCTATGGAGAGTCAGTGGGGGTACGCGTGGCAAGAAAGCATATCGGCTGGTACCTGGCCGACCGCCCCGGCGCGGAACAGGTGCGCCCCCATATCCTGCGCGCCGACACGCGCATCGAACAGCAGCCACCACTGGACAGCTACTTCCAGGCGCTTTGCCAAGCCGAGGACATCGCGGCATGAATCAGCCCATCATGGAAAGCACCCAGGAAGGCGAAACCCTGGCCGCGGCCGTGGAACAGGCCCTGACCGAATACTTCGCCAAACTCGACGGCCACGAACCGGACAACCTTTACCGGATGGTGATCGAGGAAGTGGAACGCCCCCTGCTGGAATGCGTGCTCCGCCACTGCGACGGCAACCAGAGCCGCGCCGCCCATTACCTGGGGATGAACCGGGGGACGTTGAGGAAGAAATTGCGGCAGTATGAGCTGGGTTAACGCTCAAACATCACGCTGGTGAGTCACCCCAGATGATAAAAGATACGCCACAAGCCCCTCTCCCCCCAGGGGAGAGGGGTTGGGGTGAGGGGTGAGGGACGAGGACCGGCCCAGTGCCTGCCTCATCCCCCTCATCCCCGACCCTTCTCCCCCGAGGGGAGAAGGGAGCTTCTATAGCTGAACCTGAGTGCTTTCACATTAAATCATCAGGATTCCAGTCGACTCAACAACTCCTCTGCCTCCTGACGCTCGGTAAACTCCCCGGCCTCGGCCAGCAGGTCGCGCAAGACCGATGCGGCCTCGTCCGAACGGCCATTGCGCTCCAGCGCCACGGCATAGTGATAGCCGACGGCGGCCTCATCAGGCAGGGCCTCACGGGCCTCCGTGATCAGCTCCAGGGCCCGGGACGGGTCGCCGTGATCCAGCAGGGCCATCCCAAGGGTGTCCTTGATGCTCGGGCTTTCCGGCTGCAGCTCATGGGCCCGCTGGGCCAGTTCCAGGGAGCGCTCATCCCCTTCCCGCTGATAGATGTAGGAGAGGTTGTTCAGCACGATGGGGTTTTCCGGAAAACGCTCGACCAGGATCTCGTAATCCTCCCGGGCTGCCGCCATATCACCGGCACTCAGCACGGTGGTGGCCAGCATCATGCGCGACTGGTGATCGTCCGGGAAGTTCTCCAGGTGCTCACGCATCTGTTCGCGGGCCGCGGCCTCATCACCGGCACGGCGCTTGACCTCGAAGCGCTTCATGGCCACCTCCGAAGACACCTGCGCCTCGTAGGAGGATTCGTAGGCCTGGGCGGCCTGACCATAGTCCTCCCGCGCAGCCAGGATGTCCCCTTCCATGAGATAACCCACGGCCCGCGTCGCATCCAGATCCTGCATGCGACGCGCCAGGGTCATGGCCTCGTCATCACGACCTTCCTGACGCTCCAGGCGGGCCAGGGTGACCAGCGCTCCGGCATGGTTTTCATCCCGCGCCAGCACCCGCTCCAGCGACCGCCGTGCCTCGCCGAGGCGCTCCGCTTGCCCCTGGGCGATGGCCAGACGGAAATGCACCTCGGGGGAGTCCGGGCGCAACTCGGTCAGACGACGCAAGGTGGTGATCCCTTGGTCAAGCTGACCCGCCGACACCTGGGCCATGGACAGCACTTCCAGCACCGCTGCGTTGTCGCCATACGGCTCTTGAATGCCCTCGAGCACCGTCAAGGCCTCTTCCGGCTCACCCGTTTGCAGACGATAGCGGGCCAGCACGATGCGGGGTTCCAGGGCATCCGGTCCGGCCTCCACCGCCCGCTGCAGGTACTGCCCGGCCTCGGCCGGTTCACCCTGCTCCACCTCGAACTCGGCCATCAGCATCAGCAGGCGCACATTCTCGGGGTTGGCTTCCAAGCCGGACTCCAGCACCTCACGGGCCTCTTCAGCGCCCTCCATGCGTAACTTGAGCATGGCCAGATTGCGCGTGGCCGTCACGTTACCCGGGTCCAGCCGACGGGCCTCCTCGAAGGCTGCGATGCCATCCTGGGTATGCCCGAGTCCGAAGAAGGCCACGGCCCGCAGATTATGAACCCCCGCGGCATCGGGGTGCTTTTCAGCAAACTCATCCGCCTTGCTCAGGGCCTGATCGAACTGTCTCTCTTCGAGCAGACGCACCACCCCTGCCAGTTCAAGGCCTTCCGCCTCGGGGGCCATCTCGCTCAGGGTCTCCAGTTCACGAAGGCCTCCCACCCGGTCCCCGCCCTGCATAAGGGCACGAGCCAGATTCATCCGCGCCTGCAAGGAGTCGGGATCCAGATCCACCTGCTGGCGCAGCAGGTCAAGGGTGGCCTGGGTGTCGCCCCGGGAGGCATGTACGCCGGCCATCAACTGCAAGGCCACCCGGTCTGCCTCATCCTCCGCCAGCACACGCTTCAGTAAGGCCTCGGCATCATCCACCTGACCCACCTGCATGCGAACGGCAGCCAGCAAGCGATTGGCTGCCGCAGACTGCGGGTTGCCCCGCAGATAACGGGACAGATGGGTATCGGCCTGCTGAGTGTTGCCCAGGGCATAGTGGCTGGCCCCGGCAAAGAAGCGGGCTGGCAGGTAATCCGGATTCAGGCGCAGGGTCTCCTCCATTGCCCTCACGGCGGCCTGGTGATTCTGCTCATGGAAGCTGAGCAGACCGCTCATGTAGGACGTAGCCGGCAGATCCGGTCCCAGTTCGCGCAGGGCATTCAGATCTTCCCCCGCCTCATCGAAGGACTGCAGGCCCACGCGGGTGAGGGCACGGTTGAAATGCCCCATATAGGGGTTGGGCGCCGACTCGATCACCCGCGTATAGGCCTCGGCGGCCTCCTCCAGATTGCCCTCGCTGCGGTGGATGTCACCGGAGAGCGACCAGGCCGGCGCATGCTGCGGATCCTCCGCCAGTGCCTCGGCCAACAGTGCCTTGGCCCGATCCATATCGCCCTGCAAGGCCCGCACCTCGGCCAGGGTGGTCAGGGAGGGGGCATGCGCTGGATCCAACTCCAGTGCCGCTTCCAGCTCCGCGACCGCCGCTTCCGGATCATTCACCCCCAGATGGGCACGGGCCAGCAGCAGGTGAAATTCCAGAGGATCTTCGAATTCATTGGCCTCATGGGCCTGCAATTGCGCCCGAACAGTCTGGAACTCACCCTGCATCAGACGCGCCCGGGCCATGTAGATGACCGATTCGGGATCATCCCACCCCAGGGAATGCGCCCGGCGAAACTCCGAGAGCGCTGCCGCCGGCTCACCCATCTCCAGGTGCACCCGACCCAGTTCCCAGCGGGCATCCACGTGGTCCGGGTTTTCCTGCAACAGGTTGCGATATTCGATGATGCTGGCGCGCACCTCGCCGGTGGCCAGGTAATCCCGAGCGCGCTCAAGCCGTTCCTCTTCCGTGTAGCTGGTCTGACCGCACCCGGCCAACCAGACCGTACCCGACACCAGCAGACCAGCCAGTGCCAGTCTGACGTATTTGGTGAGATGCTTCTGTTCCATGGTGACACCCTCAAGTGTTGCTTAGTCGATCATCGGACCTTCCAGACGAACGAACTCCTCACCTCAGCTTGCCCGGCCCATTCCACGGCATTGCAAGGAAAGGCGACACTACCGTAAAGGCTGTCGCGCGCAGGAGTTCTCATGCTTGAACATGAGCATACGCCTTGAGGGCTTTGCGAGAAATACTATTGGGAGTTTTGGTGAGTTGCAGGCTCAAGCAGGTATCGCATGATGTGAGACCCTCTCCCCCTGTTTGAACGGATCACATTCATAGGCTAGAGTCGGTCGGGAAGCGCTTGCTTACAGCCTTCTATCACGCCCAAGCAGCACCCGCGTCTACTCCCCTGCCCTGGAAAAAGCCCATGGATCCCGTCTCAGCGGATGAACAGGTCTATCAGCAGATTCATCTTGACGTGGCCCGCAACGCCACGGACGACTTCAACCCGTTCCATGACGCCGACAAGTGGCACCGCATTCATCAGAACCCCTTTGGCGGCCCCATCGTCCTGGGGTTTCAGATGGAGTGCCTGGCCGAGTACCGAGTCACGCGCCACCGAGCACTGGACAGCACGGATGACGACCCACCCGCCGCCTTTCGCAACTATCAGTTCACCTTTGCAGGCGTACTGCGCACCGACGAACCCTTCCGCATGGAGATCAAGCCCACAAAAAGGACCAGCACACCCGATGGCGGCTGGACCCGCTCAAACCGCGTCGTTGTCAGAAAGGCCGACGGCCTGGTACTGATCGGGCAGATCCGAGACTCTGACCGCCCCCTGGCCTTACCGGACATCACGCCGCCAGCGGTGCCGCATACGGCCCTGTCCGAACTGGCGGACCGCAGCCCCGTGCCGGATGGTCACTGGTTCCACAAGCGCAAGTTCATGACCAACAGCAACGCCAAGAACCTGCTATCCGGATCACTGGCCAGGCAGGCGGACTATTTCGATGAACTGGAGGATCGCGTCAACTATCCCGACATGTTCCCCACCGCCATGATCTCGTGTGCCCTACTGGAGCGCACGCATGCCGCGGGACATGACTTCTATGCCAACCCGATGGTGTACACCACGCATCATTTCAGCGTCGACCAAAGGCTGGCGCGGCGCCTGCGCAGTGCAGATGCCCTTCACCTACTGGTAAGCAACCCCCAAGTGGTTGCCGGAAACGGCGGTGGGCTAGGGAATACCGGGATCGAGCAGCAACGACACACTTGCCTGGGGCTGCTGGAGAATGGCGGGATTCTCTTTCGTGGAGAGGTGATGCTAGCCCCGCTTAATGCCATTCTGGGGAGTGGTGAGTAACCTCGGATGCATACCGGTAAGGCGCTGCGGCACTCAGAAACAGCCGAGCCATATCGGGTGACGATTCCACGGCACGTTGCACGGCCGTCTCTACATGGGCCAGGTAAGGGTAGCGGACACCTCGATGCTCGCACGGAACGCCAGCTAAAGAGAATTCAAACCCCAGACGGCTGACCATTCTGGCCAAAGCCCGATTCACCAGGAAATACATGTAGGGAATGTCCTGGTGGCGGCTGTATTCAATGGCGGCCCGAAGCATGCCGGCAAACAACTCGGATCGCATCGGCCCAGTGGGTGCACACGAACGGGCTTCTGGTAGTCCAACGGGTCCGATCATGGCATTCATACCCTGACGGTTGAGGCATTCTCCATCGTCTGCCTGCATCGATCGGAACAAGGGACCTCGCTGCTGTGTGCGCCAACCGCCAATGACGGTGCGACCATCAACCTGGGCCTTACGCCCTTCCCAGCATGGGTCATCCTGACTGGCATGGGCGGGCAAGCGATGGCGCTGGTAGTCACCCGTGATACAGATCCGTGACAACTCCGTTGCCGCCCCTGGGTGTGCCAGGGTGCCCACCTGGCTCAGGCGCGTGAGCCGATGAACGGGAAGGTCTCCCTGCATAGCATGCACAAGGCGCGTCGTGCCCACCCACTGCCCCGTATCCCGCTCACGCACGATGAAGGCGGTTGCATTAACGTCCCAGGCATCCCGCTCCTGACCGTCCGGAAAGGCGCCAGGATCTTCGAAGCCCCTTTCCAGGCAATAAACCGCATAACGGAGTTCGTGATGGATTCGCAGCGTGTCGGGCGTGTCGGCGACCACGACTTCATAACGCGCATCAAACATGCTTTTCGTCCCGCAGTTGTCAGCATTCGTGCGGAATTAAAGCATTTTCTCCCCCTCAGATCGGGTACGGGGTCACATAACGGCCCATTCCTTCGATCTCAAAGGGTTTTTTTGATCAGCATCACATAAGCAATCGGTATCTCCCTGGCTGTCAATCCAATGGCTGCGACTGCATCAAACTGCTGTGTACAAAGTCATGCAATTCCCGGATATCAGGTCGCATGGAATCCAGAACTGCCTGAACCGTCACATGGTAAGCGGCCCGAGAGCCGTGGTACTCCATCGGCTCGCCCACTTGCACAAAGGGAAATCCAGCGGACTGTAGCATCCGCGCCAAACGCCGCTCCATCATGACGAAGGCATGTTGCCGACCGGCACCCGCCATCAACGATGTACCCGCGCAGAACAGGGCAAGCCCCAGCAAAGGGAAGGTGCGGCGCTGATCCTCCGTGATGCTCTCCGCGATCGCGATACCGATCGGCGATTCAGATTCCCCCTTACGACGCCGGAACTGGGTATGCACCGCCAAACGTGACACCTCGGCCAGCTCGTGGCGTGGGAGCAACCTTGGGTGCAGTTCAGGGTGATTCAGACTATGGCCACAAAACCTCTCCATGGGCAGTTCCCAGGCCTCATCATCGTCCGGCGGAGACACCACCCTGAGACAGCCCGCCCCTTGACCACTGGGACGATGCACGATCAAGCATTGCAATGAATGGGGATCATAATCATCCTGCTCCATCCCCCCCGGGCAGTCCTCCTCGCGCTCATACCCAAACTCGCGACAGTATACGTCATAACGGATACTGTAAGCCCGCTCACGCAACTCAGGAGTATCCGCATTCAACACCTGAAAATAGTCCTGGAAATGGTCCACCAAGGTCCTTTCTTTCTCTTCCATCGTCATCTCTCCCACCGCCGGCGCTCAGAAACGGGCCAGCAGCCCGGCCGTGAATAGATCATGATGCTCATGAAAACCACCCAAGGTTCCCTCGGCACCCTCGAAATAATGATAACCCACATACCATTCATGGGGCTCATGCCCCAGGTAAGCCAAGCGTGGATTCAAATACACATCACGCTCATGCAATCCCAGGAAGAAACGGATTCTCGCCTCCCATCGCCCGCGGCCGAATAGCTGCTCTGCATCACCAAAGAACGTATAGGTATTGCGATCTTCCAGCAGCGTCTCGGGCGCGTCCAGCAGATGGTTACCACCCAGCTGCAGGTTCACTCGCAGATCGGCATCCCCGGGGAAAAATTCCACGCCGCCCACCCATTCCAAAGCCTCCACCTGAGTGTAATCCAACACCTCGGTTGTCACCGGCTGGTCACTCAACCAAGCCGCCTCGAAGCGCCAGGTAGAGCGGCCGATGGCTACACCCAGGTCCCCCCCCAACACCCAGGTACGCGGATGCTCAGTCTCAAAGGCATAAGGCGACGCACCGAGCGCCGCCTGAAGATCCACGGGATTTGTCAGTAGCGCCTCTCTCACACGGGTGTCGAGCACGTAGTAAGGCAAAGAGTGGCGGGCTCGCTGAATAGTCACAGCGTAGTCATGACCCCGTCCGGCACGACTCAGCCTGAGCCCCCAACCTCCTGCACCGCCGGCATCCTCATCAAAGCGCCCCTCTCGGATCAGCGCCGCCATCGCCGGGTTCCCAGGCACCCCCATGATGCGCCCCCGCTCCCGATCCACCGGGTGCCAGAAGCTGCCCTCTTTGGGGAGTTCCGCAGACCGAAACCAGGGCACATAAAGCGCATCCAGCTTGTAATCGCCCCAAAACTCCTCCCAGCGCAAGGCCGGCACTGCCCGCCGGCGATCCTCCATATCATCCAGCACCAGACGTGTAACGTCTTGCACACTCAACCGATCTGTGGGAGGTAACTCATCCACTCGCCCCCAAGTGACTTTTTGGGTGCCCAGGGTTACCCGTCGTGCAGCACCACGATAACTCAGATAGATTTCGCCGTAGTCCAGTTCAGTGCGCTCGACATTCTCATCCCCCGTCTGCCATGTGGAATCCAGTCGCCCCTCAAGGCGCGCCCCCCAGTTATCGCCCACCGGGAACAGGGCACTCGCCTGAGCCTGCAGGGTATGAACGCCTGAAACCGCCCCCGTCCCAGCAGGAAAACCCAGTTCAGCCCGCACAGGGTCGACGGAGACACGCTCAACCCAATGGGTCTCTGGCATCACCACCGGCTCTTCACGCGTCACCGGCGGCTCACCGAAGATGATTGACTCGGCCCACGCCAGGGGCGTGTGGAGCAGTAATGCGCCCCCCAACATCCACCAATAAGCGGCGCTGCGACCATTGCTGCGACCATTAAAGCCCCTGCCAGACAAGGGGATCATGGTCGGTAACGGCTTTCAAGGGCCGGGTCCTCCAAGGCCCGGCTGGTGAACAGCGATTCGGGTAGATCCCGGTCATATGTGGCCTCATCCACCCGTATGCGGGTCCGATGACCGGAACTCAGATCCGTCATCGTACTGTCCATCACTGTCCAGTACCCCTGGATTCGATCGATACGCTGGATCTCCATGCGCTTGATCGGTCGATCGGGCTGCCCTTGGGCATAGAAGTCGATTCGCAGCGGCAGCAGGCTAGGCTCATGGATCCAACTCACACGACGCCCGTAAGCGGAATTACCCGGGTCCACTGGTACACTCTCAAGCTTGAGTGTAGTGACACCCAGGACCTCCTCCTCACCGAGATACCGGTGTGTGTCCTGATCGGGCTTTCTGTCCTGGACATCCTCAAAATAGAGATCCGATCCTACGAAACGTCCGCCGCGACGAGCCGTCGGGATACGCCGGGTGCGATCCATGGCGGGCAGGTACACCCACTGGTCGCTGGTACCATCCGGATGATCCAGGGTTAACAATCCCGTATTGACAATGTCTGCAGGCGCCGTAAAGCGAATCAGAGACCAAAGCTGGCCCGGCTCCCGGGTAAGCTGGTAGGTCACCATCTCCCGCACCCGAGGAGTGCGTCCCTCTTCCTCCAGCAACATGGCGCCGCGGGTGGTGAGATCACTGCCTTCGGGCCGGTCGTAGACCCGCTGGGCCAGGTCCTGGCCCAGCGCCAAGGCATCATCCGACGCCGCCGCGAGCGATACGGATACACACATCATTCCAAGAAAAGCCATCGACACGATCAAACGCTTCGGCGTGTCTGAGAACCGTCCACCTGCGGCGAAGAGTGGCTGCGACATCATGACTTATCCTCACATTATGCAGTCATGCCGGGACGTGGCATGATGCTCCAATAACGATTCTGGGTGCACGACGCTGATGTGTCCAGACCTGTGCCAACGCACTAGCCGTCGGCAACATCATTGGGCGATCGGGGGTCTTGAGAATGGGTGATGGGGGGTTCAATTACCAGACTGCCTTCCAGCGTACGCTGGGGTGGATTACGGAAGCCGAGCAACAGCGTCTTCGAGGGGCCCGTGTGGCTATTGCCGGCCTGGGCGGGGTGGGCGGCAGTCACCTGCTGACCCTGGCCCGACTGGGCATCGGCCGCTTCCATCTGGCCGATTTTGACGTATTCGAACTACACAACATGAATCGACAGGCAGGGGCAACCCTCTCCTCCCTCGGGCAACCCAAGCTCGATGTCCTGCAATCGATGGCCTGGGACATCAATCCGGAACTGGAGATTCAAGGGTTCCCACAGGGAGTGCACGGGGATAACCTGGATATATTCCTGCGGGACGTGGACATCTATGTGGACGGCCTCGATTTTTTCGCCTTCGAGGCACGACGTCAGGTCTTCAGAGCCTGCCGGGAACGGGGCATTCCCGCCGTCACCGCCGCCCCCCTTGGCATGGGTTCGGCGTTACTCACCTTTCTGCCCCAGGGCATGTCGTTTGATGATTATTTCCGATTTCAGGATGGACAATCGACGAACGAACTCTCATTACATTTCATGATGGGCCTGGCCCCGGCCATGCTGCAGATGGGCTACCTGGCCGATCCGTCTCGGGTCGATCTGGCGGGCCAAAAAGGCCCCTCCACGCCGATGGCCTGCGATCTCTGCGCCGGCATGGCGGGCACCGAAGTGCTCAAACTGCTGCTGGGCCGAGGCCGAGTACGGCCCGCCCCACACGGAATACACTTTGACGCCTACCGGGGGCGTATGTCACGTACCTGGCGACCGGGAGGCAACGGGAACCCCATCCAACGCCTGCTCCTGTCGCTGGCCAGACGACGGCTGTCGGCCACGCAAACCCGGTAACCCTCGCAAGCCCCGTACCCGATTGGCTTCACCACCCTGGAGACAGCCCCCATGACCTGGATGCTCGACCGGCCAAGACTGGCATTGGCGATCCTCTTGCTGCTGTTCCTGCTGCCCGGACCACTGCTGCTCCAGCTCAACCTGGACAACGCACCCGAGGCCTACTTCCCCAAGGACGCGCCCGCCGTTCAGTTCGATCGGGAGATTCGCGAGCGGTTTCCCCAGGAACAGGTCCTGGTGGCCCTGTTCGAGGGTGAAGATCTCTTTGAACCCGCCTTCCTGTCCCGATTACATGAGGCGCTTCTGGGCATTGAGGGGGAGCCACTGGTGGAGCGGGTGCTCTCCGTACTCACGGCCGACCATATCCGGGCCACACCTGACGGTTTTGCCGTGGAACCCTTGGTGGATCCTTACGACCTGGCTGCACGCACCCCGGACCAATGGCGCGAGCGGACCCTGTCAGACCGCTTTGCGCCCGGATTGCTCGTCTCCACCGATGGCCAGGCGCTGGCCCTGGTGGTTCGCCCTCACCCACTGGAAAACAGTCTGCAGCGCCTGGAACTGGAACAACGGGTCAAGACGCACCTCAAGGAAACCGGCCTGGACGAAAGGGTCACGGCCCTGGCGGGGCATATCGCCCTGGACGTGGCCCAGCTACGCTCCATGATCACCGACACCATGGCCTTCATCCCCGCCACCATGGCCATCGGCCTGCTTCTGCTCTGGTTCATGTTCCGGCGCTGGCTGGTGGTGGTGCTGGCCGCCGCCACCATCGCCACGGTGGTCAATGTCGCCGTCGCCCTGCTGGTGGTATTCGGCAAACCTTACACCCTGATCTCGTCCATCCTCCCGCCCCTGCTCTCGGCCATCACCATCGCCATGCTCATGCACCTGTTCAACACGGTGGTGCACGCGGCGCAACGTGGTTATTCGGGCCGTGAGCGCATGAGGCAAGCCCTTTCCATGGTGGCGCGTCCGATGCTCTTTACCGGACTGACCACCGCTGCGGGTCTGATCTCACTGGCCACCAGCCCCATTCGTCCGATCCAGACCTTTGGCCTGGTTGCCGCCGCCGGGGTGGTACTGGTGGCCTTGCTCAGCGTGCTGGTGCTGCCGGCATTGATCGTGCATTGGGACCGGGGCACCTGGGTACAGCAGCGGGGGAGTATTCGCTGGCTGGATCGTTTCACGAGTTTCTGCGCCCGGCTGTCCATCCGCCGAGCGGGCTGGGTGGTGGGCATCACCATCGTGCTAATGGCGATTGGGATTCCCCAGATCCGGCATGTGGAAGTGGAGACGGATCTCTACGCCTTTTTCAGTGACCGCCACCCCATCACCCAGGCCACCGAGCGGGTTGAAAGCCGGCTGTCGGGCGTCATGCCCCTGGAAGTGGTCTTTGATGCCCCGGAACCAGAAGGCCTGTTGGCACCGGAACGCCTGGCCGAGATCCAGCGCGTCCAGGCCTGGCTGGATGCAAGGCCCGAGGTGGATTACAGCCTGTCCTTACCGGACATGGTGGAGCAAATGCACTGGGCCTTCCATGAGGAAGACCCGGCCTACCGTACCCTGCCGGACACCCGGCAACTCATCGCCCAGTATCTGTTCGTCTACGACGGCAATGACCTGCACGATGTGGTGGACCGGGATTATGAGCGGGCACGGCTGCTGCTGAACCTGAACGCCCATGGCTCCTCGGCCCTGAATCAATTGATGGACGACCTGCGGGAAGAACTGACCGCCCGACCACCGGGTGACATGGACTGGGACCTGGCAGGCATGGGCCGCCTCTTCGCCGATCAGGAGCGGCTGCTCATCGAGGGGCAGTTGCGAAGCCTGTTGGCCGTGACCGTGCTGGTGCTGGGGCTGATGTTCATCCTGTGGCGCTCACCCGCCATGGCCGGCCTGAGCATGCTGCCCAACCTCTCGCCGGTGCTGCTGATCTTCATTGTCATGGGGGTGCTGGGCATCTGGCTGGACATGGCCACCGCCATGATCGCCGCAGTGGCCGTGGGGATCGCGGTTGATGACACCATTCATGTGGTGCATGGGTATCGGGCGCGGCGGCGGGCCGGGGCCAGTCCGCCGTGGGCGATTGCCCGGACATTTCGGCATGCCGGGCGGGCGGTGACGGCGACGACGGTGGTGCTGGTGGCGCAGTTTTTGATTTTGGGGTTGTCGGCGTTTCAGCCTACCGCTTCGTTTGGGGTGTTGACGGCGTTTGGGTTGTTGGGGGCGTTGGTGTTTGATTTGATTGTGTTGCCGGCGGTTTTGGTGTTGGTTTGGCGATCTCGTGCTACCTGATCCCACAATACTCTTTTCAGGGCAGACACCCCACAATTTTCGCAGCCACCACGTCGAACCGGTTTACTCCAGCGTATGTTTTCGTCATTGCCTAAAGGATAAATTCCGTTCACGTCTTCGCCTTCCCCGAAAACGTCGGAATCCTTTACAGCCGACCCGCACCAGACTTAAAGAGACACTTCAAGAGCCCGAACAGCCCAATGAATACGCCACGCAAATTATTGAATTAAATATATTTTTTTGTCTGCCGCTCGATCAGCTAAGAACCCGGCACGACAAATGCTTTAGATGACCCGAGCAGGGCTTCTTACCTGCCTGCACTGTCACCAACGTATTCGATCGATTCGACGTAGAGGAATCATAGCCATGTGGAAAAAAAACGTTATCCGAATCGCTGTGGGCATGAGCTTAGGGGCTGGGGTCTCACTAGCCTCAGGCGCGCCCATCAACTTTTCTATCGATACAGGATTTGACTTCGATAACGACGGCTCCACCAAGACAGGCGTGTACACCGATCTCAGCTTCAGCAACTCGCGCGCCACTTCCATTTATGACCTTTCCACAGGCCCTATCGGCTCCGGAACCACTGTCATTGATACAAATATCGACAGTGAACTTGACTCACGAGGCTTCCAAAGTGTGATTGGACAAGACCCCGGCGGAGACGTGATCCGGCGCCCTGGGCTCATAGGAGATCGTAATGTCACCCAATTGTCACCAGCAGATGATGCTGCCATAACCAATGGTTTCGCCACTGGCACTGGAGGTTTTTCCTCATGGGGTCTCCCTTCCCCCTTCGGTGGGGAAGGCACAAGTTGGGGGCTCACCTATAACTGGTTCCTTGAAGGTACGGTGGACGCGAATGGGCAGGGCGTGTTCTCTGACGGCTTTTTTGATATCTATTACCACGACTCAATTCCTACTGCCTCCGATCCTGATGACGCCGACTACGCCGACCGCAACTTCCAGGGAACCCAGGTGCTGAGGCTCAACGTTGATGGATCTCAAATCCTTGCTGGAGACGAGGTCGGTTTGAGGATCTTTGGCGACATTGACTACTCATGGCTGGACGATGAAGATGCCCCAGACAACTTCGTTAAGAATTTCTTTTGGGACGAAGACAGTAACATTAGCTTTTACGACCTGTGGGCCTCGGGGCAAGAAAGCGATCAAGTGATGGTGAACTGGCTCATCAGCACGCAGGTGTTTGCAGGTACGGATTTCGATGTCGCGACTGTTTCCGATGATGATAAAAATCTGCTCTGGGGCATAAGACAAACCAGCCTGGACGGAAACAACAGATTCGAGAAGGTTCCGGAACCAAGCAGCCTCGCTTTGTTCGGCATCAGTCTTCTTATCATGGGCGGCATAATGGCCAAGAGAGGTAGCCGAAAAGGAAGCGCCGAAGGCATGAAAGCCTAAATCTAAATCTTGGTTCTATACGAGCGGTCAGCTCTAAATAGCTGACCGCTCCTTTATCGACAAGGCGGCGACAGGCGGCGACAAGGGACAGGCACTTTTGGACACGGGCCAGGGACAGGCACTCTTGACCCTTTTGCTCAGCCATTGACACACACACAAGGGACAGGCACTCTTCACCTCTTCATTCACAGGGACGACAAGGGACAGGCACTCTTGACCCTTTCTCTTGACCCTTTTGCTCAGCCATTCGCCTACTGCCGCCCCGCCCAACACCCCTCTTACGCCCTCCCTCAAGGCCCCGAGCGCGAAAACCACCGTCAGACGCCGATTTCCCCCAATATCTGGCTCCAGCACACGAACGACGGGCAAGAGCCTTCCTCGGCATATCACCGCAGCACGGAAAAACCCTCTGAAGGATAGGCCAGTCAGGCCGCTGATCGTCGTTGCTGCCGGTGCAGGGCCTCAAACTGCGTACTCTGGGCCAGCCACTGATCCGGGGTGAGTCCCAGCCGCTGCAGGATCGGGGGCTGGGTGTCGGCAATGGCGCCCTTCTTTCTCGGGTCGATGGCCCGCCCCGTGTAGTCCACCAGGGACAGATAGTCCTCGAGGGCGAACGGGATGCCGGGCTGCTCGCGGTCTGCGAATGCACCTTCAAAAGGCAGCAATGGCTTCACCGGCACCTCGAACCGCAGCAAGGCGTCCAGTTTCACCTGCTCGCGCACGGCCTGGGCCAGGTCGAACCGGGGCGCAATGCGTTCCTTGATGCTGGTGTGTTCTGAAGTCTCCGGCGTGTCTGCCACCCCGGCCCGCACCGGGTTGAGATCCACATAGGCCATGCAACTGAGCAGGGCGGCTTCGGTGCTCAGGGCCTGAGACTTGAAGCGGGCCTCCCAGAAGTGCCCGGTACAGCCATCCTCCTGATTGGCCTGCCGGGCGATGGGCTCATTCAGACACTTCATGAACCAGCTCAGGCTGGCCAGCCGCTGCCGGTAGCATTGGGCGAATTCCGCCACTTGGGCCAGCTCGTAGCTTTCCTGCGGACCTCCGGCCAGATATCGCTGGACCAGCAGTGGGCCCTTGAACAGACAACTCCAGCGCCGCAGCACGTCGTCATCGGACCAACGCTCCGCTTGTGTCGGCTCCAGCTTGACGACGACATGATAATGGTTGGACATGACCGCATAGGCGGCCACGTCCACGGCGAACAGGGAGGCCAGCAGCCGCATACGATCCTCGATCCACTGCCGCCGGTGTTCAAAACTTTTGCCGGTGACGTGATCCTGACCGCAGAGGAAGGTGCGCCGCACACAGCGCGAGATGATGTGGTAGTAAGGCGTATCGGTGAGCGAAATCTGTTGGCAGCGGGGGCGCGGCATGGTTCCCTCCAGAGATTTCCGGCCAGTCCCGTGGCCAGTATGTGGACAGGCTACCGCAGAGGAACAGATCAGCCAAGTTAGGGGCGAATATGGCACACTGTGGCTCGATCTCCTGCCAGGACGCCGCATGAGCAACCACCACGACACGGGCTACAAGGAACTGTTCAGCTACCCG
>NZ_FOAA01000026.1 GCF_900109495.1 Ectothiorhodospira marina
GGAGAGGAAGGCGCTGGCTCAGGTCGCAAGACCGGAGTGAAACCGGCCTCTGTGAAGCAGGAAATCAGCACTGAACCGGTTTAGATGCTTCTGAATAGGTTTGGGTAGGTATGATGGAACGGAATCTGCCGGCACACCGCGTGCCACACTCCAGGCACTGCCCTTCTTCCCGCGCCCCGGGGCTGATATATCCGGCCGTCACCGCCACGCTGCGCACCCCGGCGGTGCCAAAGGACAGGGTGCGGCTGCCCGGGAGGAAGTGATAGAGGGGCTTTTTCTCGATGGGGTCGGCCCGAAAGCCGTTGGCACGGCCGTAGGTGGTGAGCACCACCTGATCGCCGCTGCGACCGCGGACGAAACACAGACCCCGCTGCCCCTCGTGCAGCTCGCAGGCCCGCGGGCACACATCGCAGTGCAGGCGACTGTCGTCCAGGGCGTGCCAGTGGCGGGTGGGGAAGGTGTCAATATCCGGCGTGATCTGCATGGGGTTCTTCTTTACAAAAAGATATGAAACAAAGTGAAAGTGAAATCTCCCATGCCCTTTCATAGGGCGGCCTTTTATCTTTCATTTTCTCGCTATTTCGGCTGTTGTATTGGGACCCTGTTCACAGGTCCGAAGTGCGATAGAAGATCTATAATACGGGTCAGGTGGATTTCGTGATGGACGCTTCCATGCGCCTGAATGCAGCGGAATCTTTGCCGTCAAGAGCCTGTCACACAACTGTGCTATGACGTGCTCAATACAACGCGCTTAACACAATAGGATATCCACCCTTCGTCGCTGCCTTTTTACTGGCAGGGATCACGTCCCCAGAGGGATATGGCCTCGTCGGCTGACGCTTATGGGTCAAGCCATCATTAGAGATACACAAAGTATCCGGCGGTGAAGTCATTCAGGGCGGATATCCAGCCACAGAAGTTGGAGGAGCCGCCGTGGAAAACATCAGACAACCCGCAGTGGCGGGCCAGTTTTACCCCGCCAAAGCCGAGGCCCTGAGGGCCTCGGTGCACGCCCATCTCAGTCAGGCGGGTGAGGATCGTGCCGGGTCCCCGCACCTGCCCAAGGCCCTGATCGCCCCCCATGCGGGGTACATCTATTCCGGGGATGTGGCCGGTCGGGCCTACGCCACGCTCACCCCCGAGCGCGCCGCTCGGATCAAGCGCGTGGTCCTGATCGGCCCGGCCCACCGGGTGGGGTTCTACGGGATCGCCGCCCCCAGTGTGGACGGCTTCCAGACCGCCCTGGGCACGGTGCCCGTGGATCAGGACAGCATTGAGCAGGCGGTGAAAGCCCCCACCGTATTCCGCTTCGACGATCCGCACCGTAACGAGCACAGCCTGGAAGTGCATCTGCCCTTCCTGCAGATGCTACTGGACGACTTCACCCTGGTGCCCCTGGTGGTGGGCAGCGCCACGGGCGAGGAGGTGGCCAGCGCCCTGGAGGATGTGTGGGGTGATGACGACACCCTGGTGGTGATCAGCTCCGACCTCAGCCACTACCTGGACTACGACACAGCTCGGGAAGTGGATACGCGCACCTCGGAGGCCATCCTTCAGTTGAAGCCCGAGGGGATCCAGCCCGGCCACGCCTGCGGCTACATCCCGGTGCAGGGGCTGCTCATCAATGCCCGTCGGCACGGACTTAAAGGAGAGACCCTCGATCTGCGCAGCTCGGGAGATACCGCCGGGCCGCGGGAGCAGGTGGTGGGTTACGGTGCCTATGCCTTCAGCTGAGTTGGACGCGAAGGAACACCGTCTGCTGTTCCAGGTGGCCCGCCGTGCCCTGGGGGGCGCTCAGCCCGCAGACTGCACGCCCCGTGACCTGCTCTCGGAATGCCTGGCGGTGCCCGCGGCCACCTTTGTCACCCTATATCATCGGGCGGCGTTGCGCGGGTGCGTCGGCACCCTGGAGGCGCAACGCCCCCTGGTGGAAGATGTGGCCCACAATGCCTGGTCCGCCGCCTTTCGCGACCCCCGCTTCCCACCCCTGCCCGCCGCACAGGTCGACGAGGTGGCCATCGCCATCTCCATCCTGGGCCCCTCGGAGCCGCTGATGGTAGAGGACGAAGCCCAACTGCACCGAACACTTCGTCCCGGCGTGGATGGTGTGATCCTCAGTGACGGCCGCCATCGTTCCACCTTCCTGCCCGTCGTCTGGGAGACCCTGCCGAACCCGGCCACGTTCACCGCCGCGCTACGCCAGAAGGCCGGTTTGCCCGAAGACCACTGGTCGGACACCCTGAAACTCTGGCGCTACACGGTGAAGGTACTGAAGGAGCCCGCCCACGCCTGATGCCGCTGACCGCCGCCCGCATCGCCCGGGCGGCCCGCATCAACTGTTCATCCCCTTGGCGCGCCGCCCCATTTCGGATATTCTCCGCGCTCCATCGGCCCCGTTCCCCTACCGGGCCCATGGGGTGTGCTAGAATCCACCACAACGCGCCCGTAGCTCAGCTGGATAGAGTACTGCCCTCCGAAGGCAGGGGTCGCAGGTTCGAATCCTGCCGGGCGCGCCATAAGAGCGAACGAAAACAGCCGCTTACAGGTTAGCCTGGGCGGCTTTTTTCGTGCCTGGTCGCATGGAAATGCTGCTGTGTGCCCAAAATGTGCCCATCCCCTCGCCCCTTTTTCACCACCATGCATGCCTGTGACGGGCCAGCCAAAATCTTGCCAGTGGCGCCACAGCATCTTGGGTTGCGTGCAGGTGCCGAATTGAAACCGAGCTTGAAATCAGGCTATGTTGCGAGGTGGGGTCGATCCACGCTAACGCTTTTTAGGTAAACCGGGAAGCCATCCAGCATGGAGTTTTCGGCGATCATTAGTCAATTATTCGGGGGTTTTTGGTATCTAATACCCTTGGTGGTTATTGTCGCAATCATTGGATCGCCCTGGTTCAAGGGATTGATGGGCGAGTTTTTTGTGAATCTTTCCGTACGGTTTTTGCTAGACAAAAACCAATACCACTTGATCAAGAATGTGACGCTACCGACCGAAAACGGAACCACTCAAATTGATCACATCATCGTTTCAGTGTTTGGTGTTTTCGTGGTTGAAACAAAAAATATGAAGGGTTGGATATTCGGTAAGCCAAACCAAAAAACTTGGACTCAGAAGATTTATAAGCATTCAAGTCAGTTCCAGAATCCATTGCATCAGAATTATAAGCATGTAAAAACAGTTGAGTCCTTGCTGGGTCTGAATGAGCAGCAAGTACATTCTGTGGTTGTTTTCGTTGGTGATAGCAAGTTTAAAACATAAATGCCTGAGAATGTCACTTATGGCGGAGGCCTTGCGAGGTATATAAAATCTCAAAAAAGGCCTGTGTTGACTGAGTTGCAAGCAACAGAAATCGTCAAGAAGATCGGGCAAGGTAGGCTTGCTCCATCCCTTAAAACAAATCGCGAACATGTCAGGCATGTCAAGAATATCGTTTCCGATAAAGAGAGTTTCGATATTCCTTGTTGCCCGGAATGCGGTAGTGCAATGATGCTGCGGGAGGCCAAGAATCGTCAGGGAGTTGGTCAAAGATTTTGGGGATGTGAGGAATTCCCGCGATGTAGAGGAACGGTAAAGATCACATAAAAACCATCTGCGCTCGAGCGACAATTAGCGTTGCTTGTTCCCCGCTCGGCCTTCCGCTTCCGGTGACGTGAGACGGAGCCTTGGAGGTAGAACCAATGAGGATGAAAGAGCTTTTAGTCGAAGCGATGAAGCTAAAACCAGAGGATAGATTCGTTTTGGTTGAGGGTTTGATAAAGAGCCTGGACGAGCCGGACAAGAGGCTCGATGAGGTTTGGGCAGAAGAGTCAGAAAAGCGACTCAAGGCATATAGGGAAGGAAAGCTCAAAGGCGTTCCGATGGAAGAAATATTCAAGGAAGAATGATGCGCGTCATCTTTACCGAAATTGCGCGAAAGGAACTCGAGGATGGTATCCGTTGTTATGAGCTTGAGTATTCAGGGCTCGGATACAGTTTCAAGGAGGAAGTAAGAAAGGCCGTGTTGCGTATTGCCCGATATCCTCAGGCGTGGTCCATAGAGCAGGGTGATACCAGGAAGTGCCTCCTGCACAAGTTTCCATATAAATTGATGTATCCGTGGATGAAAATCATGTTGTTGTGGTTGCGGTAGCCCATCAACACCGGAAACCAGACTACTGGGTGGGTAGAGACTAAACCTAATTGGCCCAGTTGGTTTGCAAGGTAAGCGCTTTGAGTCTGTTGACGGTACCCATGTCCACTGCATGCTCTTCTGCGTGCATCGTCAAATTTTTTGCCGAGACGCAACTGAGGCGATCACTCATCTGACAAACCATGGCACCAGGAACGTGAACAGCACCACCCATTACTACAACCTGCACGCCGGCCAATTCATCGCCGACACCCTGCATGTGGACATGGAACCCCTGTACCAGCGCTTTCTCCGGCAGCTTCCGACCGGGGCCCATCTGCTGGATGCCGGTTGCGGTGCCGGGCGCGATGCCCTGGCCTTTCAGCGGCGGGGCTATCGGGTCAGTGCCTTTGATGCCAGCCAGGCGCTGGCGGAGCATGCCTCACAATTGCTTGGCCAACCGGTGCCCGTGCAGCGGTTCGATGAGGTGGACGAGATTGAGCGGTACGATGGCATCTGGGCCTGCGCCAGTCTGCTGCATGTGCCCGCCACCCACATGCCTACCAACCTCCAGGCGCTTTGGCAGGCCCTGAAACCCGGCGGTGTCATCTACTGCAGCTTCAAGCTGGGCACGGGTGAGCGTACCCGCAACGGGCGCCACTTCACCGATGCCAACGAAGAGCAGATCCGCGCCTGGGCCCAGGATCTCACCGGGCTGGCCGAGTTGGAATGCTGGCTCACCGAGGATCGGCGCCCGGATCGGGAAGAGCACTGGCTGAACTGTCTGCTCCACAAGGCCACCCAAAAACTGATCACCGGCGGTGATGAGCATCCCTTCCTGCCCCATCTGTGCAGCAGCATCCACCGGGCCGATGCCATCGAGATGGCGGTGGCCTTCATCAAGAACACTGGCCTGCGCCTGCTGCTGCCCGATCTGCAGGAGGCACTGAATCGCGAGGCAACGGGTCGCAGCCCCGCCTGTATCCGCATTCTCACCAGCGACTATCTGGATATCACCGATCCCCAGGCCCTGCGCGCCCTCATGCTGCTGCAGGAGCAGGGCGCGCAGGTGCGGGTCTACCAGAGCAGGGGAGGGAGCTTTCACCTGAAGGCCTACCTGTTTGCCGGCTCGCAGGATGCCGACACCCACTGGGGCTGCGCCTTCATCGGCTCAAGCAACATCAGCCGCCAGGCCCTGCAGCAGGGGCTGGAATGGAATTACCGGATCAACTATCCGGGGGACAAGGGATTTTTGGAAGCCCGTGAGCATTTCCAGGCCCTGTTCAACGATCCAGCCACGGTGGCCCTGTCGGATGAGTGGATCGACGCCTACGACGCCCGCCGCATCCCGCCGGAGCGTTCATGGGAGCCGGGCAGCACCGAGTCGGAGCCGCCGCCCACGCCCACCCACATCCAGGCGCAGGCCCTGGAGGCGCTGCAGCAGACACGCCGGGACGGCTCCCGGCGTGGTCTGGTGGTCATGGCCACCGGCCTGGGCAAGACCTGGCTTGCTGCCTTTGATACGCAGCAGATGGGCGCCCGCCGGATCCTGTTCGTGGCCCACCGGGAGGAAATCCTCAACCAGGCCGCCGCCACCTTTGCCCGCATCCGCCCCAGCGCTCGGATCGGCTTTTATCATGGTCGCCAGCGCGACACCCAGGTGGATATCCTCTGCGCCTCCGTTCAGACCCTGGGCCGGATCGACCATCTGGAGCGCTTCGGGTCGGGGCATTTCGATTACATGGTCGTCGATGAATTCCATCACGCCGCCGCGCCCACCTACCATCGGCTGCTGAACCATTTTGCCCCAGCCTTCCTCTTGGGCCTCACCGCCACACCCGACCGCACCGACAACGCCAGCATCCTCTCCCTGTGTGATGACAACCTGGTCTTTGAGAGCGATCTGTTCACCGGGGTGAACGCGGACCTGCTGGTGCCGTTCCACTACTACGGGGTCTTTGATGAGGATGTGGACTACCAAGCCATCCCCTGGCGCAACGGCCGTTTCGACCCGGATCTACTGGGCAACCGGCTGGCCACTCTTGCTCGCGCTCGACATGCCCTGAAGACCTGGCGGGCGCAGGCCCAGCGTCGGACCTTGGCCTTTTGCGCCTCCACGCGCCATGCCGATTACATGGCAGAGCAATTTGCCAGGCAGGGCGTGAGTGCAGCGGCGGTGTATGCCGATTCCCGGCTGTCCCGAGGCGAGGCTCTGGGGCAGCTGGCCAGTGGTCATCTGCAGGTGCTGTTCTGCGTGGATTTGTTCAACGAGGGGGTGGACCTGCCGGCCATCGACACGGTGATGATGCTGCGCCCCACCGAGTCGCGCATCCTGTTCCTGCAGCAACTGGGTCGGGGGCTGCGCAAGGCCGAGGCGAAGGAGAGACTGGTGGTGCTGGATTTTGTGGCCAATCACCAGAGCTTTCTGCACAAGCCCATGGCGCTGATGAACCAGACCATGACCCATCAACAACTGGCCCGGTTTGCTCGCGACCTGGAGAACCAGACCCTGGATCTGCCCAAGGGCTGTTACGTCAATTACGACCTGCGGTTCATCGATTTTCTCAAGTCGTTGGATGCGGGCGGCACCGACCTTCAGGATCAGTACCATACCCTGCGCGACACCCTCGGCCGTCGGCCGACCCTGACCGAGTTCTACCGCGCCGGTGCCAGCCTGAAGGCGGTGCGTCGCCAGTATGGTGACTGGTTCGGGCTGATTGCTGCTCTGGAAACGGAGCTGGATGCCGAGACGCAGGCGGTGATCCAGCAGCAGGCGGACCTGCTCCGGGAACTGGAGACCACCGCCATGACCAAGAGCTACAAGATGGTCCTGCTGGAGGCCTTCCTGGAGTTGGATGGCTGGCGGGAGGCGCCCACGCTGGCGGATCTGGCCACGCGCTCCTGGCAGGTGTTGCAGCGTCGACGCCCGCTGCTGGCGGACCTGACCGAGGCGTATCAGGGGCTTGCCGAGCCGCCGGATGACTGGCTGGGTTACTGGCGCAAGAACCCGATCGCGGCCTGGTCCGGTGGTTCGTTCTTCACCATTGAGGGTAATCGTTTCATCGGCACCACCGCAGTGGTCCCGAACCGGATTACCACCCTGACGACCCTGGTGCAGGAACTGGTGGATTACCGGTTGGCCACCTATGAGGTCAGGCAGGGGCTGGGTGGCGCCACGGTCACACCCTTGTCCACCCGCAAGCCGGAGCAGGTCTCGCTGCCGTATTTCCCCAACCTCAAGATCGCCTGCGGCCACTTCAAGACGGGCACCGCCGATTGTGAGGAATACCGCAGTCTGCCGCTGGAAGGATACGGTCGTCTGGATCCCGGTCGGCACTTCATCGCCCGCGCTTCCGGCAACTCCATGAGTGGCGGCAAGCAGCCGGTGGAGGATGGCGACTATCTGCTGCTGGAACTGGCCAGCGCTGACAACGCCGGCTGGATCACCGGCAATACCCTGGCCATCGAGCGTCAGGACGGGGCGGGTGACAACCAGTACCTGCTGCGCAAGGTGCTCAAGGACTCCAGCGGGCAGTACCGGCTCCGGGCCAGCCATCCGGATTACGAGGATATCGTGGTCACGCCGGAGCTACAGGAGCAGTTCCGCACCTTTGCCCGATTCAAGGGCGTGCTGGATGCGTTGTGGATGGTGGTGGGGGAGCGGTTTGCTCGGGAAGAGATACCCGGCCTTTTCAACGTGGAATTCAATCCGGGCAGCTGGAACAGCGGTCATGTGGTGCTTGGGGACCCAAAGGTCCATGTCCTACTGGTGACCCTGAACAAGCAGGGCAGGGCGGTCGACCACCGTTATCTCGATCACTGGGTAGATGACAGCCATTTCCACTGGCAGACCCAGAATCAGACAACGCCTCAGAGCAAGCGGGGCCGGGAGATCATCCATCATGAGGAGATGGGCATCGGTATCCATCTCTTCATCCGGGAAAACAAGCTGGAGCAAGGGAAGGCAGCACCGTTCACCTATCACGGGCCGGTGCGGTATCTCAAGCACCAGGGCAGTGGACCGATGAGTGTGGATTTTGAGGTGGTGGAGAAGTCACACCGTTCGGGCTGAATGTGGGCCCTGTTCTTGACGGTGCGATGCTCAGCGCCTGGGCGCCTCGCTCAGCAAGGCTTCAAGCGTCTCCGCCTCCAGGATGGCGTCAGCGAAGAGCGGTTCATTATGCTGGGTTTGAGCAACATGCTGCGGATTCTCGTTGTGTGTCACTGCGAGTGTTCCGGCGGAGATGTCATCAGAATCATATCTGCGCGGAAGGCGACTTCCAATGAGCGTAAGCACTACGAAGGTCCATCACTATGAGGAAAGAGTACGATTTTACGAAAATGAAGTCACGCCCTAACCCGTACGCTTCAAAGCTAAAGCGACAGGTAACAATTCGCATGGGTGACGATATTGTGGAGTATTTCAAACAGCTTTCGGAAGAAACAGGGATTCCGTATCAGAGTTTGATCAATCTCTACTTGCGCGATTGCATGGTCCACGGAAGGAAGCCAGATTTGTCATGGCACTAGCTCTGCCCTATATCCGTATCTCCCGCTGGAAAAGCGCATGCGGGGTGCGGTGCCTGGGACAGGATCACGATCAGCGGATTGTCTGAAGTGGGCTGTTGATAGAGTTGGGCCATCTCAAACATCAGAATGGCATCTGCGGATTGCTTGCGCATGAGCGCAATGTGGCGAACGATGTCGACTGCCGGACAAGCGTCGCGCAGGGATTCCCCCCAAACAGTGACGCGCTGTCCAGCGCCATTTCCCGCAATCACGGCTCGTTCCGCCGGTAGCCCGATGCTTTCAAGAAAGCGGATCGCGGATAGTCCAATAGTGGGGGTGAGCGGTCCGAACGGGTGCGATTGAGAATGCGCTTCAGGAGCGGTATCTATTGGCCGGTTTCCGCCCTGGGTAGCGCTGGGCCGACGAGGTCCCCTGATGTTTCTGACAGGAAAACGCCTGACGCAACAAAAGCCCAGGGGCGAGGCTGGCGGTCAGCAGCCCGGTATCCTTGGTGCTGTGCACGAGTTGTCGGATTCATGGACAATGCCGCATGGACGGCAGCCGCTGCATTGCCCATCTCGACATGGATGCGTTCTACGCGTCCGTGGAACTGCTGCGTTATCCGCAACTGCGGGGGCAGCCCCTCGTGGTCGGTGGGCGGCGCGTCACGGCCCCGATGGCCGGCGACGACGGTGTCCTTCAGTTCACCCATCTGCGTGATTACCGTGGGCGAGGCGTGGTGACCACCGCGACCTACGAGGCGCGCGCCCGGGGCGTGCATTCCGGCATGGGCCTGATGACCGCCGCCCGTCTCGCACCGGATGCGGTTCTGCTACCCGCTGACTTCACGGCCTACCGGCACTACTCGATGCGCTTCAAGACAGCGGTTGCCTCCCTCGCATCGAGGATCGAGGACCGTGGGATCGACGAGATCTACATCGACCTGACCTCCCACGGCAGCGACCCTGAGCCGATCGCCCGCCGTATCAAGGAGGCGGTGCGTGCGGCGACGGGGTTGTCCTGTTCGATCGGCATCGCGCCCAACAAACTGCTGGCAAAGATGGCTTCGGAGTTGGACAAGCCGGACGGTCTCACGCACGTGGGTCCGGCGGATCTGGTGGCCCGGATATGGCCGTTGCAGGCCAGCAAGATCAACGGGATCGGACCCAAGTCCACAGAGCGGTTGGCGCGTCTGGATATTCATACCATCGGTGATCTCGCCCGGGCAGAACTCGGCCTTTTGCAGGAGCACTTCGGCCCCCGATATGCCGCCTGGCTGCATGATGCCGCGCACGGGCGTGACGACCGGCCGGTGGTCACGGAGGCCGAGCGCAAGTCAGTCAGTCGCGAGACCACCTTCGAGCGTGACCTGCACCCGAGACAGGATCGTGCCGAACTCACCGGGATATTGGTGGCGCTTTGCGAACGGGTGGCTGCTGATCTGCAGGCGCTGGGCGTGCGTGGACGGACCGTGGGTATCAAACTGCGCTACGGGGATTTTCGCACACTGACCCGGGACCACACGCTGCGCGAGCCCATTGATGCGCAGGCGGACCTGCTGGCCGCCAGCCGGGAGTGCCTGCGCCGGGCGCCTCTGGATCGGCCGTTGCGACTGCTGGGTGTGCGCGTGAGTGCCCTGGTGCCGGTTGCCGGTGTCGCTGAAAATCCTGGAGTCTGGGAACAGGGCGAGTTGGCCTTCGACGAGTGAAGCTGACGGCCTGCTACCCAACGCCCCGCGAAGGCGACAACCGTGGCAGCAGGAGCCCACTTTGAGCGCGCCACTGGCCGTGCTCTATTGGAAAGCG
>NZ_FOAA01000024.1 GCF_900109495.1 Ectothiorhodospira marina
CCTGCCGGCGAAGCACTGCGACAGCAGTGCCCTGGCCATGCTGAGGTGCCCACCGCCTTCGCGGGCGAGGCCCGCTCCCACCAACGATGTGGAAACAACCTGAGCCCCCGTGGGAGCCGGCCTGCCGGCGAAGCACTGCGACAGCAGTGCCCTGGCCATGCTGAGGTGCCCACCGCCTTCGCGGGCGAGGCCCGCTCCCACAAACGATGTGGAAATAACCTGAGCCCCCGTGGGAGCCGGCCTGCCGGCGAAGCGCTGCGACAGCAGTGCCCTGGCCATGCCGAGGTGCCCACCGCCTTCGCGGGCGAGGCCCGCTCCCACAAACGATGTGGAAACAACCTGAGCCCCCGTGGGAGCCGGCCTGCCGGCGAAAAACGGCGGCCACAATCCACCCAGAAAAAGGGTGTCTGTCCCCTTTCCACGCTTTTCAGGGATTCATTCGTGGTCCCACTGGAAACGCTGTTTCAGACCATTCCCCCACTCCCAGCCTACGATGCTCTCGTGCTGTAAGCGACCTACGACAATCCCAGGGGCGACCCCCAGCTGCTCGGCAAAGTCACGGACTTGCGCCAAAGTAGGTTGCCCCGAAGCCACAAAACTCTGCCATTCACGAGGCGGAATGAGGATATCGGCTGCGAAGCGATTGGCCTCATCCTCCTTATGCTCATCAAGCCCGTTGCCGCCCTCGATGAAGACCGCACGCTTCCCATGCAAAAGGACGTGACCGGCCTCGTGGAAGAAGGAAAACCAGAGTTGATCGTCACTGCGATAACGCAATGAGAGCTGGATCAGGGCCTTGGTTGGGGTTAACCAGCGGGTCGCTCCGCTTACCCGCGTGCCGGGGAGCGACGGTACAAACTCCACGGCCACACCCGCCGAAGCGCAACGTTCCTGAATCTGTGCTTGGAAGACCTCGGGGGATTCTCGGGTAAGCCCGCGCAGATCCTTCAAAAGGTTACGAAATGCCGTCGCATCATAATCCGTGCAATCCCTGGCATGTCCCTGGAGTTCACCCCGCCTTAACCAGGCAGAAACCGCTTCGGCCTCCGCTTTGAATCGCTGCGATTGCCGATATGCCACCTGATGGTGCTCCCACACCTTGGCCCACTGGCAGGAAGAATGCACCCCAAAGAACTGCAGCAGCGCATGCAGTTGGGCCCGTCTGTCCTTTTGGGTAGATATCCAGCCAAGCTCCTGCATCTTATTAATAGGAAAGCGCTTTAGCCACTCCAGTTGCTCACGCTCCCTCTCAGTGGCGCGCGCCCTGGCCAGGTACTCCTGATGTTCAGCTTCCAGTTGATTCCAGAAATGGGCCGGGCGCCCCAGTACACTCTCCAGCCGCAGAGCAGTATCCTGAGTCAAAGAGGCCTTTCCCTGAATGATCTGGTTGACAGTTTTCGCAGCCAGCCCCGTCCGCTGAGCAAGTTCCGCCTGAGTCATGCTTGCGGATTCCAGGTACTCCTCCAGGATCTCGCCGGGGGGGACCGAGTAGTCGGGCGCGAAATTCACCTCTTGCATTTCAGCCATGGGTATCCTCCACCGCAAGCACAAGAATCGCAGTCACACCTGACCAGTCCAGCCCGCCGTCCTGCTTGCGAGGAGGCGGTTCGTGGTGAGGGCAGAAGATCAATCGATAGGGATGATCCAGGTCCATTGAAAGCTGCCCCTGCCGATTTCCGGTGAGTTCGTGACAACGCTCCGGGCCTGACAATGGCGGCAGGAAGTCTCCCAAGCTTCTTGCCGCCCGTAATACACTCAACCGACGTTGCAGCAGTCGGGCTCGGCGCTCGCCAAACACTTTTTGCAGTTGACGCGCTTCAGAGAGCTGCTTTCGCAAGCGTTTGTTCTTGAAATCCACTTCCATATGATAGTTTTCGTTACCTTATACGTAAAGGAAAATGGAGAGGCATGGTCTCATGCGTCTGCTGGGCGGTTGGCCATGCTCAAAAGCGCCGCCTTCAGTGCGGGGCGGTAGGGATTACAAGAGGGGCACGACAAGAGAGCCGAACGGCAGACTACCGCGCATGAATTCGGTCAAGAGATTGCGACTCATTCTCAAGTAGATCCACGAGGAAGCCCCCTTGCAACAAAACCCGATCCAACCCCCATCCCCCGTGGGAGCCGGCCTGCCGGCGAAAAACGGCGGGCACAATCCAACCGGGGAAAAGGTGTCCGTCCCCTTAATGGTCCAACTCCAAGGCCATCAGGCCCATGTATTCGTACAACGCACGCTCCGACTTGCGCAAATGCTGGGCGGAGGGGAGCCAGAAGTGCAGGATCGAGCCGGAACGGTCGCCGGTCTTGAAGCGGGTGGGTGCCGCAATCGGATCCAACCCCGCCCGTTGAAAATGCAGCACCGCCCGGGGCATGTGCGAAGCAGAAGTCACCAGTAGAAAACGCTCCCCCGGCGCCAGCACCTCACGCACCGCATAGGCCTCCTGCGCAGTATCCACTGGCGTGTCCAGGATCAAGATGCGCGCAGCATCCATCCCCAGTTCCCGGGCAGCCTGAGCATAGCCCCAAGCCACAGGGTCCCACGCAGGGTCACGGTCGGCGCCACTCACCAGCAACCGGGCATCCGGCAGGGCCTTGACCAGGCGCACCCCCTCCATCAGGCGCTGGGCCGAACTTTCACCCAGTCGCATGGATGCCGGACCCCGGCCCTCCGGATCCCAGCCGCCCCCCAGGACAACCACCGCCTTCACCCCCTCCAGAGTGGTTGGATCGGAGACCGGCGCATAGCGGGATTCCAGCGGTGCAAGCAGACCCTCGGCCACAGGCCCCCACGCGGCACCCAGAAGCCCCACCAAGGCAACGATCACAAGGATTCGGGCAGCCAGATGCCGGCCAAACGCCCATAACAATCCACCCAATACGGCCAGCAAGGCCGCCAGGGGAAAAGGCATGATGAGGGCGGCCACCAAAGGTTTAATGATATCCACAAGACACACTCAACGGATAAAAGATGTCTGTCTCCTTTACGCAGGAGGGCAGGCCCCCGTGGGAGCCGGCCTTGCCGGCGAAAAACGGCGGCCACAATCCCCGCAAAAGGGGAGAGATTGGGTAAAAGGGGTCTGTCCCCTTTTATTGATAACGAACCCAAACACCCACCAACGGCGCCCAAGCCACCCCCACCATCACCACCCCCCACTCAGGCCACACCACCGCAGCCCACGCCCAAGGCGCCAACCACACAAGATTGATCACCCCCACCGCCACCGTCACCGGCAAGTGACGCCCACACGCCCGTGCCGCCTGCTGATAGGCATGACTGCGATGGGCCTCGTACACCCGCTCACCCCGTAGCAAACGCCGAAACAGCGTCAGCGTGGCATCCACGATGAACACCCCCAGCAGGATCAACCACACCCAAATCGTCAGATCCGTGCCGGCCCAGGTGAGCACCGCCATGGCCGCCAGGGTGAAACCGATAAAACCGCTGCCCGCATCCCCCATGAAGATCTTCGCCGGCGGCCAGTTCCACACCAGAAAGCCCACACCCGCCACCGCCAGCAGCGCCGCCATCAAGGCCCAGCCCGGCGCGCCCACCCACCACAGCAAACCGGCCGCCACCCCCGCCACGGTGACCGTCTCCACCCCGGCGATGCCATCGATCCCATCCATGAAGTTGTAAAGGTTCAGCACCCAACCCACGAACAGCACCAGGATCGGCACACCCAGCCAGCCCCAGGCCCAATCCCCCCCCGGCAAGGGCAGGGCAGGGGCCCCGCCGGCCCAGAACACCACCCAGGCACCCGCCAGCAGATGCACCAGCAGACGCCACCGCGCCGCCACATCTATGTGATCATCCAGCCAGCCAATGGCCGCCACCAAGGCCCCACCCAGGCCCAGCGCCACCAGGGCCGACCCCTCAAGCCCGGCCCCCCAGAACAGCACCGGCAGGCCCAGCAGCACAACCACCACCACCGACAACCCACCGCCCCGGGGCGTGGGCGCCTCATGAGAACTGCGGGCATTGGGCACATCCAGCATGCCCGTCTTCAGGGCATAGCCCCGCAACACCCCCGTGAACAAAAAAGCGGCCACACAGGCCGCCCCCAAAAACACCATCCAACCCATCACGCAGTATCCTTTAACTTGCCCATTCCGGCACAGCCCGGCAGTTTACCCCAACCGCTTCAAACCCTCATGCAGCGATAGCGGCGGTGTCCACCCCAGCAGCTCCCGCGCCTTGCCACTATCCACCTGCAACGAACCCAGCAGACGCTGCGCCATGGCCTCCTTACCCAGCGCCCTGGCACCCGCCCGCAAGGCCCACACCGGCACCGGAATCAAACGCGAGGGCCGCCCCTGAGCCTCGGCCACCGCCCTGAGCAGACCGGCCGTGGAGACATCCTCCCCATCGGAGACCAGAAACGTCTCGTTGGCCGCGGCCGGATGGCGAATACAGGTGATGATGAAGTCCACCAGATTATCCAGTGCCACCAGGCTGCGACGATTGTCCGTGACGGCGCCCAGGGGCAGGGGCACCCCCTTGTTCACCCAACGCACCAGACTGGCGAAATTGGCGCCCACGCCGGGGCCGTAGACCAAGGGTGGACGGATGATCACCACCTCCAGCCCGGTCTCCCTGGCCAGCGCCTGCAACCCCTGCTCGGCCTCCCATTTGGACACCCCATAGGGGTCTTCCGGAGCAGGCCGATCATCCTCGGAAAAAGGAACACCCGGCGCGGTCGACTCACCATTCACCTTCACGGAGCTGACGAAGACAAACCGGCGCACACCGGCCTGCGCCGCCTGACGCGCCAGGTTCAAGGTGCCGTCCACGTTCACCTGCCGATAAGCCGCCAGCGGATCGTCCGCATCGTCTGCCAGCACATGCACCCGGGCGGCCAGATGGACCACGGTGTTTACATCTTCAAGGGCTGGCGACCATTGGGTGGTGCCGTCGATGTCGCCCACTGGCACGGTGTGGAACGAGGGCGCAGAGGGCAGGGGGCGGCGAATGGCGGCGGTGAGCGGCGCATCCATGTTCTGTAGGCGATTGATCAGGCTGAAGCCGACGAATCCGGTGGTGCCCGTGACCAGGATGGAACCGCTACTCATCACATACTCCAGATTCCCGGCGTTCAAGCGACCGATAGATAGCCAGGTGGGCCTCCACGACACGCTCCACACCGAACTCCCTCTCCGCCTTGAGGCGCCCATACCGCCCCATGGCCTCCAGGCGCGAACGATCCGACAGCAACTCCCCGATTGCCCTGGCAAGCGCGGCAGCATCGCGAACGGGGATCAACTCACCATTCTTTCCAGGCTCCACCACATCCCGGCACCCCGGCGCGTCGGTTGTCACAACCGGCCTGCCACACGCGAGGGCCTCAAGCAGCGCCTTGGGTACGCCTTCCCGATAATAGGAGGGCAGTACAACTAGCGAAGCCGCCGCCAGCACACGGGGCATGTCTTCTTGCTGTCCCCACCATTCCACCGGACCCTGTGCCTGCCAGGTTTGCAACTGACCCTCGGGTACCGCCGCCGGGTTATGTGGGTCGTAAGGCCCCGCCAGAACGAAACGCGCCTTCACGCCTTGTTCAAGCAACTGACGGGCGGCCTCAACAAACTCACCCACTCCCTTGTCCCACAGCATTCTCGCCGGCAGCAGCACGATGGGGCTATCGCCCGAAGGAATAGGGGAGGGCGAATACACGTCCAGATCCACTCCCGATCCCGGAATCAACACATCCGCCCCCTCACGCAATGCGCCCATGGCGCGAAGCGCATCCCGATCCGCTTCGTTCTGGACGATGACCCGCCCGTGGGGATGGCGCAAGGCCAGCCTGTACATCAGCCGTGAAAGCCTCTGAAGCAATCCAGAGCGACCTTCTGTAAAGAGATACCCCATGCCACTGATGGCGGAAACCACCCCCGGCACCCCAAGTAAGCGCGCCGCGATGCCGCCATAGAGTACTGGTTTGATGGTGACCAGATGGAGGATGTCGGGTTGCTCACGCCGAACCAGCCGAGCAATCGCTAACAAGGTTGCCAGTTCCTTGAAGGGGTTAGTGCCCCCTCTGGTGATGGGGATGATCCGGTGATCGATGCTAAGAGCACAAATGTCAGCAACGCGCGGACCATCACCGGTTGCTACTGTGACCCGATACCTTGCCTCTTGGGCGGCGATTACCAACGGTAGGCGGTGGGATAGGAAAAAGTGAGGGTCGTTGACTAAAAGAAGTAAGTGGGGCTGCTTTACAGTAAGATTTGTCAATCTAATTCATCCCGGTTGCTTTGCCGCGCCTGTAATATTGTGATTGTCGAGTGAGGGGTTATAATGCAGTGCAAATTGGGTTATGTCGTGTTGCTTTTCTTATGGTTCGGTCGATTAAAAAAGTGACATAATAATAGCCAAGCTATTATCAACCCAATCATTGAGATGCCAATTGTCATTAGTGAAGGTCTTTGAAGCATGAGCAGGCCAAACCCAAAGACAACAAAATACTTTTTTCCAAATGCTGGAGAAAAAAGGTATAAAAAAAGCAGTAAATAGTAAGGCCAAGAAATTAGTAGTCCTGATGATGCTAGTGGGAAAAGAGGGTTCTCTCCTATTGGTGGGAACTTCTGTTTGCAAGTGTCGTAGTCAAAAACACAGCTAGGGCTGGCGCCAAACCAAAACACGGAAGGGTCCGATTTGATCAGCTCATAAGCATTTACCATGCGGAAGGATCGATTGTCCCCGGCTAACTCCCCTTCAGTTAAGACTAGCCGACCTAAAAGTCTTTCTTCGAATACGGAATAGCTTCCAGTGGCCGTTAAAGTAATAAATAGGAAACTAAAAGTGATTATCAGGTAAGATAGGGTTTTGCGGTCCCATTTTTCGGCAATGAAATGAAATGTGACATAAATTAGATGTGCTAGACTTAAGGTGAAGAATCCAAGAATAAGAATTAGCCAAGTTGTTTTTTTGTCTCTATTCGTTAGATGTCTAATGGCTGCAATGCTGCATGCGTATAAGCTCAGTGTGCCCGGCTCATCGTATATTCCGGATGGTCTAATGACTCCGCCCCAAAAAGAGTTAGTGAGAGTCGTGTAGAAGTAATAGTTAGGCCTGCCGTCTGGGTTTGGGAAGCTTAGCGCTGGATCTAAGCCGGAAAGTGCTAGAACGAAGCCAATTGTAGATAAAATTAGGATTGCGAGGATAAAGAAAGATGCGATATCAATAAATTTTTCTAGAGTCTGTCTAGTAATGTACTGCAGGATGAATAGTGATGAGCATAGAAATGTTAATGCGATTACATATCGAAAATCACCCCAGTACATGGCCGCGCTAGAAGATGTTGTTAGTGTTATTGTTAATGTGGCGATAAACCAGAGCTTTATTTTTCCGTTCTTGTATAAAATGTAAATAATTAAGAGGCCGATGGTTAATGCTAGGCTATAAATGCCGCGCCATCCGAGATGGGCTAAAACCGGGCTGGTAGCTATAAACGAAAGAATAAAGATAAGCCATGGCAGAATCTGGGCCTTAAAAAGAACCTTGTCCATGTTAATTGATGCGCTGTTGGTGGCTGTTCATTGAAAAAACCGAAAATAGAAACTTGTTTATGGGGGGGTATTTTGGTGGGTTGTATATGGCCGGCGGCAGCTATGCATGTGCTGCTGGCCCCAGCGACTATTCGTCTCCGTCGCGGCTTCGAAAAGTTGCGGATTTTGAAGAAACGAAATGCTAAATAAAGTGATGTTTTTAGTTGCCACTTTAATAGCCGAAGCTCAATGCGTGCGACGTGACGGAATCCTTTTTAGCGAGCTTCTATTTTGGTTTTTCTCCGTTGCTTTATCCAGTATAAAAGCCGGAGAGTTATTCTGGGGGAGAATATGACAGCAGAGCTGAAAAGAAAAAAAGAAGGGTGAATTTCAGATATTAATTGTGCTTGTCGGTAAGCGTTTTTTCGTCGTCCCGCAAGAACTTCTCCAGCGCACATATTTAAACCACGATAAAAAATAAAGTGACGGACAGCTTGCCTTTGTCCATGACTTAATTTTGCCCTATTACTAGACGATGATAACCACTTTATGTGATAGGGGATATCATCACGCTTAGGAGCGTTGCCAGGATGGTCGCGTTCCACAACGGCATTTACGCGGTGACTGACGGCAACATTTCCGAGTAGCGCCATTCGTAGCCATATATAAATATCTTCTCCAGAGCGCGCTTGAACTGGGAAACACCCTATCTTGGCTAATGATGATTTCTTCACGCAACTTGTTGATGAATTAATTAGCTGCCGTCGAGCATAAGCCCGAATGAAGTCTGAGCCCTCAAGGATGCATCCATCTTCTGGTGGCTTTTCTTTAGGTATCGTGAATTTTTGGTCTGAGGTTTGTCTGGTGTGGCCTATGCAATACATTAAGCACTCGGGGTGTTTCCGGATCATTCGTTTGAATTGAGCTGCCGCCCCGGGAAGCCACCAATCGTCCGCGTCAAGGAAGGCGACGTGGTCTGTTTTTGCGATCTGTAATCCAAGATTACGCGCCGCCGAAACTCCCTGGTTTTCTTGTTGGACAAGATGTACTCTTGGGTCGGCGATTAAATTGACGATCTTCGCACTGTCATCAAGGCTTCCATCATCAACCACGATAATTGTATCGTCATTATCTAGCTGCCCGGAGACACTGAGGATAGCTCTGCGAATTGTTCTAGCTTTGTTGTAGAGAGGGATTACGACTGTAAGATTATCGGGACTTTGTGTGGTCATGACATAAGGCCAAAAGTATCTAATGCGGTTTTCTTTGAGGAAGCTATTGTCGGCGCGGTCGAGCTTTATTTTACAGTGGTGGAATGGATTATCGTTAAATGTTTCGAGTAATCTATTCCATAAAATAATTATTTTTTGAGATGGTGAAGCGTTTAATAATGCTGGTGATGGTTGGTGGCAGGGCTCCTGCCAACCAAGATCGGGTAACAGATCTGATGAAAATATAATTTGTGTAAAATGAGTTAATCCCTTTCGTTTGCAATACCCGCCTAGTTTCCAACCAAGTAGCCATGCCTCCACTGGACCCGCCAGACCGAAAAGCACCAACTGCGAAGTCCAAGTCGGTACACGGAGCATTGCTCTCAATGGCGCGCAAAAGGAAATCGTAGTCTGCGCGGAGGCGGAATTGCGTGTCGAAGGCACCAATTCGCTCATACACTTCTCGCCCCACAAAAACAGACAAGTGGGGGCATGGCATCTCTAAATATCGACGTCTTTCTCTGATGGTTTTTTCAAAAGGACGAGAATGGCCATACACGGCTCCTGTTTCATCTATCAAGTCGACCGCGCCACAGGTGTATTTCTCTTTTGCTTCACCACCCATCGCCTCGATAATCCTTGAAATGGCAGCGGGATATAATATGTCATCAGCATTTAATAGGCCGATAACATCTCCCCGCGCTAATTCAATTCCCTTGTTCATGGCATCGTAGATGCCTTCATCGGGTTCGCTACGCCAGTAGTCAATGCGTGCTTGATGTTCTCGTATCAGGTCCAGAGTGCCATCGCTTGAGCCTCCATCGATGATGATATACTCAACGTTGGTGTAATCCTGAGAAAAGACGCTATCCATTGCCCCCGCGAGGTGCCGGCTTCCATTAAAGACAACCGTAATAATTGTTACCAAGGGTTTTTCTTGGTGCGTGGTCTTGTATACTCCCTGGCAACGCAGCCCCCCCTCTATGCACGTTTGGGAGTTGGGTGGGTTTTGCATTTCAGGCACAGTTTGCATTGCTCTGATACCAGCGATACGCATCAAGCAAGCCATCCTCCAGGCCAATCAAGGCTCTCCAGCCTAGCGCCTCTAGCCGCCCCACACCCAACAACTTCCTAGGTGTACCATCTGGCCGGCTTGCGTCAAAGCGCAGCCGCCCCTTGAACCCAGTCACTCGCGCGAGGTTACCCTTGGGTCTATCTAGTGCTCTCATGCTAAGTCCGCGATTTAAACCATCATGGTAGACGTCAGAATTCTCACGGCAATATGTTATATCTACGCAGTCGGGCTCACTGTTGAGCGCTTGAGCAAGCTCAAAACCGCATAAACCGCCACCACCAACTTTTGTCTTTAAATTGAGTATCCAGATATTCACTTCGTGCCTTCCGCTTATTTGCTTCATGGCCCCTGGGGCTCATTTTTTGTTTTCTCATGACAATTACAATCCATACAACTGCATGCAATACTGTGCGAAACTAACCTCAGAAATAGCATATTAAACGTTTGCACTGTCGTTCTAGAGGCACTGACTGTACATAAGATTACTTGGCTTACCAAAAAGCTCTCAGCAACCTTTAGAGTTCGGACAATCATAAGACTGATACTGTCGAAAAACATCCATAATTTTAAGTTTCACGTGCAAAAGACCTTGAAGAAAGCAATCGGTCAACCTACATAATGCCCGCACCTGAGACACGCTGCTTTGCGTGATCTATTCCATAAAATAATTATTTTTTGAGATGGTGAAGCGTTTAATAATGCTGGTGATGGTTGGTGGCAGGGCGCCTGCCAACCAAGATCGGGTAACAGATCTGACGAAAATATAATTTGTGTAAAATGAGTTAATCCCTTTCGTTTGCAATACCCGCCTAGTTTCCAACCAAGTAGCCATGCCTCCACTGGACCCGCCAGACCGAAAAGCACCAACTGAGAAGTCCAAGTCGGTACACGGAGCATTGCTCTCAATGGCGCGCAAAAGGAAATCGTAGTCTGCACTGAGGCGGAATTGCGTGTCGAATGCACCAATTCGCTCATACACTTCTCGCCCCACAAAAACAGACAAGTGGGGGCATGGCATCTCTAAATATCGACGTCTTTCTCTGATGGTTTTTTCAAAAGGACGAGAATGGCCATACACGGCTCCTGTTTCATCTATCAAGTCGACCGCGCCACAGGTGTATTTCTCTTTTGCTTCACCACCCATCGCCTCGATAATCCTTGAAATGGCAGCGGGATATAATATGTCATCAGCATTTAATAGGCCGATAACATCTCCCCGCGCTAATTCAATTCCCTTGTTCATGGCATCGTAGATGCCTTCATCGGGTTCGCTACGCCAGTAGTCAATGCGTGCTTGATGTTCTCGTATCAGGTCCAGAGTGCCATCGCTTGAGCCTCCATCGATGATGATATACTCAACGTTGGTGTAATCCTGAGAAAAGACGCTATCCATTGCCTTCGCGAGGTGCCGGCTTCCATTAAAGACAACCGTAATAATTGTTACCAAGGGTGTTTCTTGGTGCGTGGTCTTGTATACCCCCTGGCAACGCAGCCCCCCCTCTATGCACGTTTGGGAGTTGGGTGGGTTTTGCATTTCAGGCGCAGTTTGCTTTGCTCTGATACCAGCGATACACATCAAGCAAGCCATCCTCCAGGTCAATCAAAGCTTTCCAGCCTAGCGCCTCTAGCCGCCCCACACCCAACAACTTCCTAGGTGTACCATCTGGCCGGCTTGCGTCAAAGCGCAGCCGCCCCTTGAACCCAGTCACTCGTGCGATGGTCTCGGCCAACTCCCGAATGGTGCAGTCTTCCCCCATCCCCACGTTGATGTGCGAGCTCATCGGCGTGGTGTGGGCCTGGTAGGTCTCCACCGACAGTTCCATCACATGCACACACGCAGCCGCCATATCGTCCACATGTAAGAACTCCCGCTTGGGAGTGCCACTACCCCAAATCACCACCTCCTCATCCCCCCGCTGCACTGCCTCATGAAAACGCCGCAACAGCGCCGGAATCACATGACTGTTATCCGGATGAAAATTGTCACCAGGGCCATACAGATTGGTCGGCATCACGCTACGATAATCCCGCCCATACTGGCGGTTATAACTCTCGCACAGCTTGATCCCGGCAATCTTGGCCACAGCGTAGGGCTCGTTGGTGGGCTCCAGCGCCCCCGTCAGCAACGCTTCTTCCCGCATGGGTTGCTCCGCCAGGCGGGGATAAATGCATGAAGACCCCAGAAACAGCAGCTTCTGTACCCCATGCAGGTGCGCTGTGTGGATCAGGTTGGCCTGGATCATCAAGTTCTGATAGATGAACTCCGCCGGATAGGTGTTGTTGGCATGAATGCCGCCCACCTTGGCCGCTGCCACATACACCTGATCGATGGCATGCCGTGCAAAGAACGCCTGCACCGCCTTCTGATCCAGCAGGTCCAGCTCGTCACGGGAAGCGGTGAGGATGTTGGTATACCCCAGGGCTTTGAGTCGGCGTACGATGGCCGACCCCACCATGCCCCGGTGACCGGCCACAAAAATGGTTGCGTCACGTTCCACTATCTCAGTTCTCCACCGCTACCGGCACATCGTGCCCATTGGCTTTCAGGAAGGCATGGCGCTGGGCCACCTTCAGGTCCTGGGCCACCATCTCGGTGCACATCTCTTGCACGGTGATCTCCGGCACCCAACCCAGCTTCTCCCTCGCCCGGGAAGGATCCCCAAGCAGCGTTTCCACCTCGGCTGGACGGAAATATCGTGGATCCACGCGCACCACCACATCCCCCGCCTTCAGCGCTGGGGTATGCGGCCCTTGCAGTGATTCCACCACTGCACGCTCATCCACTCCGCTGCCCTCAAAGCGCAACTCAATGCCCAATTCCTGCGCGGACCACCGGATGAAATCCCGCACCGAATACTGCACTCCGGTGGCAATCACAAAGTCTTCCGGCTGCTCCTGCTGCAACATCATCCACTGCATTCGCACGTAGTCCTTGGCGTGGCCCCAGTCCCGCAGGGCATCCAGGTTGCCCATGTAGAGGCACTGCTCGAGTCCCTGAGCGATGTTTGCCAGCCCCCGGGTAATCTTGCGGGTAACAAAGGTCTCACCACGCCGAGGCGATTCATGATTGAACAGGATGCCGTTACAGGCATACAGGCCATAGGCCTCGCGGTAGTTGACCGTGATCCAGTAGGAATAGAGTTTGGCCACCGCGTAGGGGCTGCGCGGGTAGAAGGGCGTGGTCTCGCGTTGTGGTGTTTCTTGTACGAGCCCGTAAAGCTCTGATGTGCTGGCTTGGTAGAAGCGTACCTTCTTCTCCATGCCGAGCAGGCGGATGGCTTCCAGCAGGCGCAGGGTACCAAGGGCATCCACGTCGGCGGTGTATTCCGGGGACTCGAAACTCACCGCCACATGGCTCTGGGCCGCCAGGTTGTACACCTCGTCGGGCTGAACCTCCTGGAGGATCCGGGTGAGATTCGAGCTGTCTGAGAGGTCGCCATAATGGAGCACGAATCGTTGGTGCTCTACATGGGGGTCCTGGTAGATGTGGTCGATACGTTGGGTATTGAAGGATGAGGCGCGGCGTTTGATGCCGTGGACTTCGTAGCCTTTTTCTAGAAGGAATTCGGCGAGGTAGGAGCCGTCTTGGCCGGTGATGCCGGTGATGAGTGCTTTTTTCAAAACCAATCCTCTTCTATGAAGCTAAGCCTAAATGTCTCTTGGCCGTTCATGCTTGAGCCGTAGCCCGTTTGGCAGTGATCTCCTCGTAAAGTGATTTATACTGGTGTGCAATCACTCGTGAGTCGAATTGTTTAACCGCTCGTTTGCGGGCATTAGTTCTCATCATCTCATGTTGTTCTGCAGACTGTTGCAAAACCCAATGGATGCCCTTGGCTAGATCCTCTGGTTCGAAAGGCTCGGCTCTGTAACCTGTGATTTTATGCTCAATAATATCCCTTGGTCCGGTTGCATCAAAGCAGACGACGGGTGTGCCACATGCCTGAGCTTCCGCCAAGGTTTTACCAAATGCGTCCATCAAGGAGGGCGCGACAAAAACATTCGCTGCCGAATAGGCAAGGCGAAGTGATACTGTGTCACTTAGAAAGCCTAGGTTTGTATGCTGGACAGCTAATGAGCTCCAATCCTGGCTTGGTCCCCTGCCGAAAGAGACCACATGAAAATCCTCGCCTGAGAAGTCTTTCATGGCTTGCAGGAAATGATCAAACCCCTTGTAGAAATCGGTTACTCGCTGAGCGCCAACCAAGAGAATGCGACCGCTAGTCGGAAGCCCAAGCGCCTCACGTGCCACGGTTACTGGGACAGGAAAGAAGTCTTGTGTGTTTATATTATTACTGATCGTCTGTACTGGAAGATTCGCGAAGACCCTCGAGCTTTTTGCACAACTGCTTAACCATTCACTAATGCCGATGATCCGCATCTTTCTTGGTAGGAAATTGCGCTTGTGTGCAACAATGAAACGTGAAAGATCCAGCTTACTGTTACTACGGAGTTGCGGACACTTTCCGCAACCCTCAATATAGTTATTACAATCAATTGCATAATGACATCCACCTGTCAATGGCCACATGTCACGCATGGTCCAAACGATTGGTTTTTTTATCCTACGCAGGGTTCGCATAGCGACGAGACCATTGATCCAGTGTAGATGAATCACGTCCGCGCGGTGGTATTCGGGTAGTTTTGTGAAATCGATTCCGGCGAAACCAGTATTAAAGATCCAAGGCTTGCGCTTAGCATAAAAGCGTACGGGAATATTGCCCAGCCGATTCAAAGCGGCATGTTTCATCCACTGAATAGGCGATTTCCCAAGAGCGATTACAGAAGGGTCATCGCCCGTCTCACGACCACTGGTGACAAGTGTAGAATCAATCCCAATTTCGCGTTGTGCCTGGTGAAGCCAGTAAGCACCACGTGCCGCGCCACCGCTGAGGTTGCCGGCAACCAGGTGTAGGACTCGAAGGGGTTCCGTTTTATTCATCAAAATCTCTGCGGCGAGCTATGGAGTTATCAGTAAGCTGAAATCGCGTTTGGCCGGGTGCCATCTGCTCGGATGGGCTTTGGATGACCTGAACCTCCCACCCCTGTTCTTCCGCCCAGCCCTCAATCCGCGCTTTGAGCGAGGCCCGGGCATCCGCTTCGCCATGGACCAGGCGGATTTCCTGGGGCGGGGTAGGGATGCCCTGGATGAAGTCGAGCAGGTCGTCCTGATCCGCATGCGCCGAGTACCCTCCAATGGTATGCACCCCGGCACGAATGGTCACACGCTCCCCGTCCAACTCCACCCATCCTCCGCGTGGCCCATATTTCTGGATGGCGCGACCGGGTGTGCCGGCGGCCTGGTAGCCGACGAACAGCACGTCGTGGCGTTCGTCGCCGAGCATGCGTTTGAGGTAGTTGACCACGCGGCCCCCGGCGGCCATGCCGCTGGCGGCGATCACCACCGCAGGGTGGCCGCTTTGGGCCAGGTAGTCCACGGTTTGCAGGTGGGCTTCGTGGCTGTCGACCGTGTGGAGGTTGTCGAAGGCCAGGGGGTGGCGGCCGGCGTTGAGGCGTTGGTGGGCTTCGGCGTCCCAGTAGGGTTTGAGGTCGCGGTAGGCCTCGGTGAAGCGGGCGGCGAGGGGGGAGTCGATGATGACGGGGAAGGGGTCGCCACTTTCGCGGGCAGGCCCGCTCCCACAGGGGGCGTGATCCGGGCGCGGGGGCTGCGTTGGGTGATGGAGGATGTCTTCCAGTTCGTAGAGCAGTTCCTGGGTGCGGCCGATGCTGAAGGCGGGGATGATCACGGTGCCGCCGTTTTGCAGGGCGTGGTCGATGGCGTTGCGCAGGCGCTGCTGGCGGGTGGTGCGGTCTTCGTGTTGGCGGTCGCCGTAGGTGCTTTCCAGCACGAGGATGTCGGCGCGCTCGGGGGGCTGCGGGGCCGGGAGTAGGGGGGCTGTTGGGGGCGCCCAGGTCGCCGGACAAGACAACGCGGGTGTTGTTGTCGGGGGTCTGGATGTCGACTTCCACGTAGGCGGAGCCGAGGATGTGGCCGGCGCGCTGCAGGCGCACGCGCAGGTGGTGGCGCTCGTCCTGGATGAGGGTGTGCCAGGTGCGGTATTCCAGGGGCACGAGGCGGTTGTCGACTTCGGCGAGGAAGCGTTCGATGAGTTGTTGATCGCGGGTGAAGCCGACCTTGAGGGCATCTTCGATCACCAGGGGCAGCAGCCGGGCCGAGGGGATGGAGCAGAGGATGGGGCCGGTGTAGCCGGCGGCCAGCAGGTGGGGCAGTCGGCCGATGTGGTCGATGTGCACGTGGGTGACCACAAGCGCCAGGATGTCGTCCACGGGGAAGGTCACGCGGTGTTGTTCGAGGCTGTTCTCGCCCTGGGCATCCTGGCCCTGGAAGAGGCCACAGTCGACCAGCAGGGCCCGGTCGGGGTCCAGTTGCAGGCGGTGGCAGCTGCCAGTGACGCCGGTGGCGCCGCCGTGGTGGGTGAGTTGGGGCATGGGGGGAGTTGGGCTGAGCATCGCTATATCCATTCCCGCAGGTGCGGTAGCTCACGCATTCGGTCGTAGCAAGGAAATGCGCTGCGACAGCGGCGCCCTGCATTGGCTCGGTGCCCGCCGCCTTCGCGGGCGAGGCCCGCTCCCACAGGGGCCAGGGTGGATTCTGGTGGGGCCTTCCCCGTGGGAGCCGGACATGCCTGGCTCAGCGGGGGAACATGCGGGAAGGGGGGCAGGCAGGCATTCTTGCCCTTTTTGCTCAGGTATTCATCCCCCGCGCTCCAGATCCAGTCGGTTAAAGTTGACCGTCGGCAGTTGCATGGCGCCCCATGCGCTGCGCCCTGTCACGATCAAGAGCATTTCCCGAAGAGACGAATAGAGGATGGAGGCACCGTTTACGGCCACCAGTCGATCCAGGTCTTCACGGTCCAGGGCCTGGTCTACCAGGAACTGGCCCACTATCTGGCAGTGGATGTGGTACGGATCTTCCGTTCCGGAGTCCGGAGCGGACTCCACCGTCAGGGTGAGTTGGTAGCGCTTCTGGTCGCCCTTGAGACGGGCCATTTGAAGCCGTGGCTCGACGGCAGGCGCCTGAGCCAGGGCACCTTGCTCCGGCGACCGAAAATCAGGGTTTGCCCGGGCCTCCAGCGCGGTGAAGAAGGAGTCCTCAAGCTGCAACGGTGTCATGGTTCTTCCCGGTATCCGGAATGCCTGACTCCTGCTCGGGAGTCAGTGCGAGGTGGCGCTGAGCCTCAATTCTGTTCGCCGCCCGATGAGGTGCCCAGCGACGCGCGTTGGCGGCGAGATCCACCCACCGGATTGGCTGCGTCTCATGCTCCAGCCGGGGCACGAAACGACCATCCAGCGCTCGCGCCAGTCGAACCATGGAACGCACGGTGAAGTTGACATCACCCCGGAGCAACTTGGTGATGTAGGCAGGGCTGGTCTCGAGACGACGAGCCAGTTCGGCCTTGGATACACCACGGCGCTCCATCAGGTTGTAGAGATCCTCCGTGAACTGTTGGGTGGCTCGTGCCACCCAGTGCTCTTCGCTATTGCGAGAGTCTTTGAACAAGGACTTGAAATCATTCATCGGCTTCAACCTCGATGGTGAGGGTGCTGTTTGCGCAAGCCTGCGTGTAGGCTTTGTGCCGCTGCTTCGCCTTGCGAATCTCTGCTGAGGGCGTCTTCTGGCTCTTCTTCACAAACCCGTGGGTGCAGATCACGACCCTCCCCTCGTCAAAGAACCAGCAGACCCGCAGACGTCCCCGTATGAATTCCCAGATTTCGCCATCAAGTTTGTGGGAAATATCGGTATTGCGCGGTGGGCCTGCTTCAGCCACCTGTTCCAGAAGTGCCAGCATGCGTGTGCGATCCTTGTACATATTGGCATCCAGCCCCTCCAGGAACTCCAGCAACTCTGGAACACCCCGAGAATCGCACGTGGCGTACACGCGATACAGTCCTTGTACTGGCAGTTGGCGGATGCGCATTATTAACCTTTAGGTTAACCCAACTCAAGACTTTGTGATACCAAGGCGTGGTGGCTCTTTAGATGCGGGCTTGAAACCTTCGCCTGTGGCGGAAGGATTGCCCGGCGTTAGAGTTGGCCTGTGCTGGCTAGAGGGCTTGTGCCCGCCACCTTCGCGGGCGAGGCCGGCTCCCACAGGGGCCAGGGTGGATTCTGGTGATCCGGGGTGAATCCCAGTCGCTGCAGGATGGGGGGCTGGGCAGGCTACCGCAGGGGCGGTGTGCCTGGTGAGGCCCGTCCTTTGGGGGTGGTTTTTTTGTTCAGGGCGTGAACAATTTCTGGTGAGAATAATGGTTGCGGGTGGATGGGGCAAGACCTTGAGCGAGGCCCGGGCATCCCCTTCGCCGTGGACCAGACGGATTTCCTGTGGCGGGGTAGGGATGCCCTGGATGAAGTCGAGCAGATCGTCCTGATCCGCATGCGCCGAGTATCCCCCAATGGTATGCACCCCAGCCCGAATGGTCACACGCTCCCCGTCCAATTCCACCCATCCCCCGCGTGGTGTTCTGGTCAAGTCGCAGCGGACACGGATTAAGCAGCAACCGCTAAAAAATGTTGCTGTGGGGTGAGGTACCCCAGGGACGAGTGGAGCCGGT
>NZ_FOAA01000010.1 GCF_900109495.1 Ectothiorhodospira marina
CCGGGATGTGAATGCGGCAAGAAATCTTGCTTATTACGCCGTGAGTTCCACGGTGTCAGCCTGTGGAGAGGAAGGCGCTGGCTCAGGTCGCAAGATCGGAGTGAAACCGGCCTCTGTGAAGCAGGAAATCAGCACTGAACCTGTTTAGATACTTCTGAATAGTTTTGGGTAGGTATGATGGAACGGTGCTGTGGTATTCATAGGAGTCCCGGCGATCCGCCGCCAGCCCGGGATGCTTCTCCCAGGCCTCTGGAATCAGCATGCGCAGGGCATGCACCAGCACCAGCGAAGAGGTCACCCGCGTATCGGACAGATCAGGGAAATAACATCGGAACTGACCGCAGGTGAGCAAGCCCTTGTACACCACTGTGGTGCGCGACAGGGAGCAGATGTAGAACGTCTGCTGCCCGGCACCCACCAGGTTGCGGTATAGCACCTCATTCTCGATGGCACGCCGCAGGACATAGAGCCGCACATCCATGGCCTTGGGTTCCAACGCCTGTTTCGGCCGGACGAAGCACTGCCAGGTCTGCGGCTCGCTGTTCAGCGCGGTCTGGCCCAGCCCTTCGTTCTGCGTGGGCACCTGCCGCCAGCCGATGAGATCGAAGCCCTCAGCCTGGCAGCGCCGGGCAATCAGCGTCCGGATGGCCGCCCGGTGATCCCCGTCCCGGGGCATGAAGACCTGGGCCACCCCATAATCATCAGGATCACCCAGCCCCGGCACCAGAGTGGAGAGGAAGGCATGGGGCTTTTGCAGCAGCATGCCGGCACCATCACCGGTGTTCTCCTCCGCGCCCCGGGCGCCCCGGTGATCCAGGTTTTCCAGGCATTCGAAGCCATCCTCGATCAGCTCATGGCTGGCGTGCCCATCCAAGTGGGCCAGCACGCCCACGCCACAGGCAGCATGCTGGTGGACTCGCAGCCCCTCCTGGGTGCTGTCATCCACCCGGGCGATCGGGCCATGATGCGGATTTGGAAAGACGGCCATGGGGAGACTCCTGACCTGGGTGGGCGCGGCACGTTCGGCACTGCCGGACCATTCTGCGCCCAGGCCAACGGCAGGATCAACGCGCCCGTTTTCTCGTGCCCTCCCTCGACTTGATGGCACCCCAGCGGACATCATGACGAGACCGACACCCCCCCCCCACCAGCGGCGAAAAAACCGTGACCCACGAACAGACCCTGATTCTCACGATCCTGCTCGCCACCATCAGCATGTTCCTGTGGGGACGATGGCGGCATGACATGGTGGCGGTGGGCGCCCTGCTGGCCTGCGTGCTGTTCGGCCTGGTGGTACCGGCGGAGGCCTTTGCCGGGTTTGGGCATCCGGCGGTGATCACCGTGGCTTGTGTACTGGTACTCAGCCGCGGGCTGCAACTCTCTGGCGCAGTGGATGTGCTCAGTCGCGCGGTATTGCCCACCCGGGCGGGCCCCACACTCAGTATTGCTGCCCTGGTCACCCTGGCCGCAGTCCTGTCCGGGTTCATGAACAATGTGGGTGCCCTGGCATTGCTCATGCCCGTGGCGGTGCAACTGGCGGGCCGTCTGGATCTCACCCCCGGCAAGGTGCTCATGCCGCTGGCCTTCGGGTCCATCCTGGGTGGCACCATGACGCTGATTGGAACACCGCCCAATCTGATCGTATCGGGGTTTCGGGCCGACCGGGAGGATCTCGGAGGGTTCGCGATGTTCGACTTCATTGGCGTGGGCCTGCCGCTGGCGCTGGTGGGTGTGCTGTTCATTGTCCTGATCGGCTGGCGCCTGGTGCCGCGTCGCGAACAGCCAGGGGTGTCCGGCTTCGACACCGGCGCCTACACCACGGAGGCGCGGGTGCCTGAAGGCAGCAAGGCCGCGGATATGCGCCTGCATGAGATTGAATCCGTGCTGGATGAGGCCGATGCCCAGGTCATTGGTCTGATCCGTAATGAAGTGAAGATGAGTGCCCCCAGCGGCGGCCGGTTGGTCAAGCCGGGGGATATCCTCGTGATTGAGGCCGAAGTGGAAGCGCTGTCCAACGTGCTCGGCACCCTGGGCCTGACACTGGAGGAGGCCGATTCAAACGATGAGTCGGAGGATGACGACGCTCATGGCGAGATGCAAAGGGATGCCAGTCAGGGCAAGGATAAGACTGTGGCATCAAAAAAAGCCGCGGCTGAAAACTCAGCCACGGACAAGAGCAAGGACAAAACAGACGAGGAGGAGTCCGACAAATCGGCGGAACGCAGCGACGACATCGTCCTCGTCGAACTGGTGGTCAGGCCGGAGTCATCGCTGGAGGGCCGCTCCGCCAAGGATATCCTGCTGCGGTCCCGTTATGGGCTGAATATGTTGGCCGTCTCCCGGGATGGCGCGCGCACCAAGGCCCGTTTGCGTACTCTGAAGATCCGGGCGGGTGACCTGCTGCTGATGCAGGGGCCATCTGACACCATCACTGAGTTCGCCGCAGATTTTGGTTGCGTACCTCTGGCCAAGCGGGAACTTCGCATCCCGGACAAACGCAAGGCCATCGCCGCCACGGGCATCATGCTGGCGGCGGTGGGCGTGGCAGCGATGGGCCTGTTGCCGGCGGCGGTGACCTTTGCCGCTGGGGTGCTGGCCTCCATGGCCTTGCGCACGGTGCCACCTCGATCCGTGTATGCCTCAGTGGACTGGCCGGTGATCGTCCTGCTGGCCTCCCTGCTCCCAGTGGCCGGGGCCATGCAGAGCACCGGCACGGCGGACCTGATTGCCCATATCCTCCTGGAAAACCTGGCCCAGGGCCATGCCATTCTGGGTCTGGCGGTGATCCTGATCACCACCATGATCCTCACCGATCTGATGAACAACGCTGCCACGGCGGCGGTCATGGCGCCGATCGGACTGGGGGCCGCCTTGCAACTGGGGGTCAACCCGGACACCTTCCTGATGGCCGTGGCCATCGGCGCGTCCTGCGCCTTCCTCACGCCCATCGGCCACCAGAACAACACCCTGATTCTGGGGCCAGGGGGCTTTCGTTTCGGAGACTACTGGCGCATGGGCCTCCCGGTAGATCTACTGGTGATCACCGTCAGCATTCCCTTGCTGTTGCTGGTGTGGCCGTTATAGCCGCTTCGCGGTCGCCCACCCGGGATGACATACACTCACGGCCCGACGTCCTCCCTCAACGATGCAGATCGCCCGCACTCTCGGGCTGATAGAGGATCTTGTCGATACGTACGCGGATGATACCGCCACCGGGGCGGGGCCATTCGATGCTCTCTCCCACCGACAAGCCCAAGAGGGCACTGCCCACAGGCGCCACGATAGAGATGCGGTCAGGCTCCCCGGTGCTATCGCGCGGATAAACCAGGGTCATCTCGAAAGACTCGCCGGTGGACTCCATGACGAAACGCACCGTGCTGTTCATGGTCACCACATCAGCGGGCATCTCATGGGGCTCGACCACCTCGGCCCGATCCAGTTCTGCCTGCAGGGCGGCACGCCCCGGGAAACTGTCTGCCGGGAGGGAAGCCATCAGGGTATCCAGGCGATCATAATCCTGGCTGGAGACAATAACCTTGGGTTTATCTGTCACGTCCACACTCTTGGAAAAAGGCGTTTAACAAACCCTCATTGTAGCCTTGGCGGACGGGAAAAGCTGCCTTGACCGCAGGCGGCCAGTGTGAAGATGTCCCCAGACCTGAAATACCCTTCGTCGAAATCGTGGTGTGAAAACGCCGTGTCAAGACTTGACAGATCAAGACTTTCAGGAACACCTCTTTTAACCAGGAAACAAGCAGTTACAGAGCCTGGCTACTTTTTGACCAATCTGTTCACAGGCCGCGGACCGCCGCGGCCTGTGACACGTTCATGACATTTTGCCCACAAGGTTATCCACAGGTTCTGTGGATGACTGAGGGTCTCAGGCATGCTCATGCAGACCGCACTCACGCTTGAGGCCAAAAAACCGCATCTGCTCGGAGTTTTCAATCTCGTGAACCGACCGGGTGCTGTGCACATCACCGATGGAGAGATACCCCTGGTGCCATAGCGGGTGGTAGGGCAACCCGTGTCGGGTGAGGTACTGATGCACGTCGCGGTCGGTCCAGTCGATGATGGGATGTATCTTGGCCCTTCCGTTCTGCCAGGCCACCACCTCAAGCCCGGCACGGGTCTCGGACTGCTGACGGCGCAGGCCAGCCAGCCAGGCATCCGCCCCCTGCTCATTCAGGGCCCGCTGCATGGGTTCAACCTTGTTGATGCGGTTGTAGTGTTTGAGCCCTTCCAGCCCCTGTTCCCACAGGCGCCCGAACCGGGCCTCCTGCCAGGCGGATGACAAGGGGGAGCGGTACACCTGAAGGTTCAGATCGAGCTGCTCCGTCAGTTCATCCACAAAACGGTAGGTCTCCGGGAAGAGGTGGCCCGTGTCCACCAGGATGACGGGGATCCCGGGTCGCGCCTGGGTCACCAGATGGAGCATGACAGCCGCCTGAGCCCCGAAGCTGGAACTGAGTACGATGCGCTTCCCGAAGCAGCCCAGGGCCCAATTCACCCGGGCGCTTGCGTCCATGGGTTCCAATTCACGGTTAACCCTCTCCAGGGTGTCGCGATCGCCTGAGATCCGATGGGGCGCTTGCATGGGACCGATCCTCTTGGTGTGGGTGTTGAACATGGCCCTACCTTAACCAAGATTGAGATTACGCAAAAAAGAATGAATAGTTTTTTATCGATTCCATCCAGTTCTTTTTAGGTTGGCAGCATTTATCTCTGATTGATCTAGATCCATTCTCATAAATTCTTTTTCGCTATTGATATTTCGCATTATCTTGACCACCCAGTGGCTCTCAGCCGCGCCCCCTTCAGAAACCGAGGATGAGCATGTATCAGTACAGCGAATGGGATCAGGCCCTGCTCCGGGAGCGCGTGGAACAATTCCGCGACCAGACCCACCGCTTCCTGTCCGGGCAGTTGAGCGATGAGGCCTATCGGCCACTGCGGCTGATGAACGGCCTGTACCTCCAGCGCCATGCCCCCATGCTGCGAGTGGCCATCCCCTACGGCCTTCTCAGCAGCACGCAACTAAGGGGCCTGGCCCGGGTGGCGCGTGACCACGACCGGGGTTTCGGGCACTTCACCACCCGTCAGAACATCCAGTTCAACTGGCTCACGCTGGAGCAGGTCCCCGAGGTGCTCGCATCCCTGGCCGAGGTGGGCCTGCATGCCATCCAGACCAGCGGCAACTGCATCCGCAATGTCACCTGCGACCCCCTGGCCGGGCTGACGCCCGAGGAGGTGGATGATCCACTCGCCTGGTGCGAGGTCGTACGTCAGTGGGCCACGCTGCACCCGGAGTTCAGCTATCTGCCGAGAAAATTCAAGATCGCGGTCACCGCCAGCCCCCAGGACCGGGCCGCCACCCGGATCCATGACGTGGGTCTGCAATTGGTGAGGGATCCCGCGGGTACACTGGGCTTTCGCATCCGCGTCGGTGGCGGTCTGGGTCGCGACCCCCATCTGGCCAGGACCCTGCGCGACTTCCTGCCGGCCGACGACCTGCTGGACTACCTCACCGCCATCCTGCGCGTATACAACCTGAACGGGCGCCGGGACAACCTCTACAAGGCGCGTATCAAGGTGCTGGTGAACAGCCTGGGCCTTCAGGCCTTCAAGGGGCAGGTGGAGTCGGAATGGGCACACATCCACCGGGAACAACCGGTATCCGCCCTGGAGGCCCACCGCCGTGTGAGCGAACGCTTGGTCACGCCCGCCTATAGAGAGGGTGGCCCATCCCGACCCCCTGCCCTGCCGGCCGGCGCGAGCACCGAACAGGCAACCGCCTATGGCCGCTGGCTCAAGTTCAACACTCATGAACACCGGCAATCCGGCTACCGGGTGGTCTTCATCCCATTGAAGGGGCCCGAACGAGCCCCCGGGGACCTCACCGACCAGGAGATGGACACCCTGGCCGACCTGGCCGAACGCCATGGTTTTGGCGTGCTGCGCAGCACCCATGATCAGAATCTGCTGCTCCCGGATGTCCCCCTGGCGGACCTGCCCGCCCTGTGGCAGGCCCTGGAGGCCCTGGGATTGGCCCATGCCCATATCGGCACCCTCACGGACATGATCGCCTGCCCAGGACTGGATTACTGCAATCTGGCCAACGCCGCAACGCTACCACTGGCCCGGGACATACAGCGGCACTTCGACGATCTGGACTACCTGCATGACCTGGGCGACGTGCAACTGAAGATCTCCGGGTGCATGAATGCCTGCGCCCACCATCATGTGGGCCACATCGGCCTGCTGGGCGTGGAAAAGCACGGGGCCTCCTGGTACCAGATCCAGCTGGGAGGATCCTCCGGCGAGCAGGCCCGGCTCGGCAAGGTCCTTGGACCCGCCGTGCCCGCCGACAAGGTGGTGGAAACTCTGGACAGGCTACTCAGGTTCTACCTGGATCAACGCCAATCCGACGAACCCTTTCTGGATACGGTGCAGCGCATCGGTCTCAAACCTTTCAAGGAGCACCTGTATGGCCCTGATCACTCTCGACGTGCAGATCGTGCCCGACCCGCGGCGGCAGACGCCTGAAGGACACCAGGCCGAAGGCAGACCGCGGGACGTCCTGCTCGACCTGCATCAATGGAGAGAAACGGTGGGCAATGAGGCTGTCCCCGAGGGCGTGGATGGCGTACTCCTGCAGCCCCAGGATACGCTCACCGATCTCCTCCCCTGGCTGGACCGCCTGCATCTGGTGGCCCTGAACTTTCCCAAGGCCGGTGATGGGCGCCCCTACAGCATGGCCCGACAACTGCGTTGGCGTGACGGCTATAAAGGGGAGCTTAGGGCGGTGGGCGATATCCAGGTGGATCAGCTGGCCGCCATGCGACGCTGCGGCTTCGACAGCTTCGAGCTCTCGACAAACGATCTCGCCCTGCAGGCGGCGAGGTATCTGCAGGGCCCCCGTGCCTACCCGCACTGGCAGGACCCTGCCCCCGTACCAGGATAAGCCCATGGATCATTTCCCCATCTTCCTGGATCTGCGCGAACGCCCCTGCCTGGTGGTGGGCGGCGGTCGGGTGGCGGCCCGCAAGGCCCGGCGTCTGCAACAGGCAGGGGCCCGCGTGCACCTGCTCACCCCGCACCTGACACCCTCCCTGGCCGAGGCCGTGGATCAGGGGCTGTTCGAGCATCAGGCAGGCCGATTTCATCCCGAGGCCGTGGAAGGCATGACCCTGGTCATCGCCGCCACGGACGATGAGACCGTGAACCGGGCGGTCTACGACGCGGCCCGGCAGCGGGGCGTCCTGGTGAACGTGGCCGACAGGCCGACGCTGTGCAGCTTCATCATGCCGGCGGTGGTGGATCGCAGCCCGCTGCTCGTGGCCATCGGCACCGGGGGTGCTGCGCCGGTCCTGGCCCGGGCGCTACGCGCCCGCCTGGAGGTACTGCTGCCGCGGAATCTGGGCGCGTTGGCGCAGCTGGCGGGCGGCTGGCGCGATCGGGTGGCCCAGACCCTGCCGGAGCCGGGTCAACGTCGACGGTTCTGGGAGGCACTGCTTGGGGGGGTGTGGCAGCCGGGCATGGAGAAACAGCCCCGTGACGAGGACTTCTCCCGCCTGCTCAACACCTGGCACAAGACACAAAAGGCCGAGGGCGAGGTGGCGTTCATCCCCTGCCCCGGGGATGAACCGGAGCAACTGACCATCCAGGCCCTGCGACTCCTGCAGCACGCGGATGTGATCCTTCATGACCCGGGCACACCGGCCCCGGTCCTGGATTATGCGCGCCGGGAGGCGGAACTGATCCCGGCAGGCCACTGCAATGACCTCAATGGCGTGCCCCACAGCCCCATGCTGCCGATCATGATGCGCCACGTGCGCAACGGTGCCCGGGTGGTGCGCATTGGCCGAACAGACCCCCGCAATCCCTTCGCTTCCGAGCGCGCCACCCTTGGCCAACTGGGCATCCGGGCCTTCCCGGTACCGGGCGTCTCGGGCCCGACCGAAAGCATCACACAGGCGATGGCCAGTTGACCCAGATCACGCGCCGCTTGAAACCCTGCATCTTGCGTATTGTCAATATAGGCCACCCCAGCGACTGATCAAGAGGAAATCCATCATGCCCCCATCCCCCCCGCTCACCCTTTCGACCCACCGGTTCCGATTACTGCTCTGCCTGCTGACGGCCCTGTTCCTGCTGCCCGTCACCGCACTGGCCTCCGATCATCGCGTCAGTGCATCCTCGCCACTAGGGCAACTGATCACCACCGACAAGGACGTCAAGGTCTTCAAGACCCCGTACTGCGGCTGTTGCAATGACTGGGTCACCCATATGGAACAGGAAGGTTTCAGCGTCGAGGCCGTGGACGTGAGCCAGGAAGAGCTCAATCGACTCAAATACCATGGCGGGCTTCAACCAGGGATGGGCTCCTGCCACACGGCCTTCATCGACGGCTATCTCCTCGAGGGCCATGTGCCCGCCAGCGACGTGCGCCGCCTGCTGGAGCAACAACCGGATGTGGCCGGACTGGCGGTGCCCGGCATGCCCGCGGGCTCTCCCGGCATGGAGATGGGTGACCGTTTTGATCCCTTCGACGTCATAACCTTTGATCGCAGTGGCCAAAGCGGGGTATTTTCTCAGCACAATCAGGACTAGAGACCTCGCCGCCTCAATGGAAAAACAGAACAAGACCCTCACCATGAGCGTGCTCATGACACCGGACATGGCCAACTTCACCGGCCATGTGCACGGCGGGGCCACCCTCAAGCTGCTGGACCAGGTGGCCTACGCCTGCGCCGCCCGCTACGCCCACAACTATGTGGTCACCCTCTCGGTGGACCAGGTGTTTTTCCGCGAGCCCCTGCGGGTGGGTGAACTGGTCACCTTTCTGGCCTCCGTCAACTACACGGGCAACAGCTCCATGGAGGTGGGCATCCGGGTGAACGCCGAGGACATCATTCACCAGAACGAGCGCCATGTGATGACCTCCTATTTCACCATGGTGGCGGTGGACGAGCATGGACGCCCGATGAAGGTGCGCCCGCTGGAAATCGAAACCCCCACCGAACGCAGGCGGTATGAAAACGCCGCCTTGCGCCGGGAATTCCGTCGCGAAATCGAACGGCGCAACGCAGAAATCCGCAAGACCCATGGCCCCAGTGACGATCGCCCCTGAACACTCCCGTGCCATCCAGGACCTGGCGCGGCGCCATGGTTGGTATCTGGCGGTTCTGTACGGTTCCACTGCCCGGGAGGGCGCGGGGCGGGATATCGATCTGGCCGTATTGCCAAAAAACGTGCCGGACTTCATGACTCAGGCACGTTGGTTCAGGCAACTGGAAGAGATCCTGCCCGGACCGGTGGATCTTTTGGTGGTGCATGATGGTACGGGGCCATTGATCCGTTTCCACATATTCCGTGACGGGCAGTGCCTCTACGAGGATGAACCCGGCCGGTTCCACCGTGAGCAGGACCGGGCCTTTTTCCTCTATGCCGACTCGGTTCAGTTTCTGAAACACGCCGAGGAGCCGCTGAAATCATGACCCCGGATCGCCAGGAAATCATCCAGCGAAAGCTCAAGCTGTTGAGACAATTCCTCACGGATATGGATCATTATGCGGCCCTGGATGTACCGGGCCGACGCAAGGAGCACTACGCCGTGGAGCGCCTGCTCCAACTCCTCTGCGAGTCTTCAGCGGATATTGGCCTGCAGTTGCTCCGCATGGAAGGACACTCGCTGGCATCCAGCTATCGGGAAGTCTTTGCAGTGCTTCGTGATCGTCTGGATCTACCGGAAGAACTGGCCAGCTCACTGATGGACGCCTGTGCCATGCGCAACCTCCTCACTCACCTGTACGATACGATCGATATCGATCGCGTGATCACTACCATTGAACCCGCGCTGGAAGTCTACGGGCGTTTCGAGCAATGGGTGTCAGGGAGGATCACCTGAAGGTCGGCCTGTATTCACCGGGATGGCCAAAATACCCGGAAGCCAGCTCTGCCGCCCTGCCGGCCACCGCCTCCGGTGTGAACACATAAAATCGCCACAGGCTGGCGTAACGCGCCTCCAGGGCCGAGATCTCGGCGCAGGCGGCGCTGGCCGGGTCATTGAGGCGACGCAGACCGGAGGCGGTCTCCACCCAGGCCCGTGCCTCCTTCATCACCGTCAGGGCTGGGCAATAGACGATCACCTCCTCCGGCGATACCCCAAGGTCCGCGGCAAACACCGCCTCCGCCTCGGCGCGTCGGCTGCCGGAGTCATGATAATGCGCCACCAGTGCCGCGCGTCCGGCCGGCTCCAGACTGTCGGCGGACAACACATAGGCACGCTTGAGCAGGCGCCGCCCTGCCAGGCGTTGCGCCAGGTGACGCGCTCCCGCTGGTGCGCCGGGCTGTTCCAGCCGGTCCAGCAGGGTCCAGTCGTTGAGATGCAGCAACTCGGGCTCGCTCAGCCACCGGGCCTGCAGGGCCAGTTCCACCGCCTTGGAGATCATGGCTCCCGCCACCACCTTGGTGTGGTGGTAGTACACGCGTTCGGTGAGGAAATAGCGCATTCGCAGCAACTGCACCACCTCGGAGCGGGCATCGGGTCGGTCCATGCCATGGCGGGCCATGCGCAGGGCCAGGTGATCATCGGCCACGGTGAAGTAGCGAAACACCCGGTCATCGAAATCCTGGGTCAGGCCGGTGAACAGGCTGTCGCGGCGCAGGTAATCCAGTAGGTCCGCATCCAGCGTGGAGGCAATCACCTCCCGGGCCCAGGTGGGCAGATCGCTGGGGGTCTCGCCCAGTAGCCCTGCCACCTGCGCATGAACCCCCAGCCGCTCCAGCTCGGCCCCAAGCGCTCCTTTCAGCAATCTCGCCATTCGATCACCCTTGTCGTGACGCGGAAACAAGCGCCGTTCATCTTCCAGGGTGTGCCCGAACGGAATATGGGTGACGTCGTGCAGCAGGGCCCCCACACCGATCAAATCCTCCAGCTCCGAAGGCACCGGCGTGCCCTCGCGGCGTAAGCCATCGATCATCCGATGCGCCAGGGCGCAGGCCCCCAGGGAGTGGTCAAAACGGGTGTGCAGAGCCCCCGGATAGACGTAGTTGGCGGTACCCAGCTGCTTGATACCTCTAAGTCGCTGAACATCCCGCAAGTCCAGCACAGCCTGTTCGAGCGCGCTCAACTCGATATCCCCATGGACCGGATCCCGGATCACCATGGGTTTGAGGCGGCCCTGCACGCCCCTCACCAGGGCAGAGCCTCGCCATCGAAAGACCAGAAACCACCGCTGTCTTCGGGAGTCAGCCCCTCCAGAACCTGCAGCATGCAATTCACACTGTAGGCAGGCGTAAACAGGGCATCGGCGGGCACATTGCGTTGGAAGGGCCTGGAGAGGGACGTATCCGTGGTGCCGGGATGCACTGAGGCCAGGGTGAGTTGTGGGTGGGTGCGTCGCATCTCAATCGCAAGGTTCCTGATCACCATGTTCAAGGCCGCCTTGGAGGCCCGGTAGCTGTACCAACCTCCCAGGGCATTCTCGCCGATGCTGCCCAGGCGCGCGGACACCGTGGCAAAGAGCGCCGGGCGACCATGGCGCATGAGCGGCGTCATGTGCTTGGCCAGCAGCAGCGTGGGCAAGGTGTTGACGCGAAAGTTCTGCATCACGAACTCGGGGTCCACCTGGGCCACACGCTTCTCGGGACCGTGCGTCCCTTCATGCAACAGCCCCGCGGCGTTGATCAGCCAGTCGATCTCGCCCATCTCCTGCGCCAATCGGGCCACGTCCGACTCATCAGTCACATCCAGAGAAACCCAATCTACCTTGGCGTCCTCCCATGCAGGTTGTGTGCTGCGGTAAGTGGCCACCACACGCTGAACCGACCCCCGTGCCGCCAGTGTCTGTACGAAAGCGGATCCGATACCGCCGGATGCGCCGATGATAAGGATATTCATCGTTGGCTATCCCGCCTTGGTGGACAATTCAGGGTGGACAGGATCTCCTGGGAAAGGGTATCCATCACCCAGCCAAAACCTTCACCGTAATCCGACTCGTAAAAACGCTGGCTGCCAAAACTGACACGTGAACTCACCAGCACATCTCCCCGGGACTCTCGGGCCGCGCGCCGCTGGCCCATCAACTCACCAGACTCGGCTTTGAACAGATACACCTCCACCTCTGCCCGACGGCTGTGCCGGTTCCTCAGCATGCCCACGCTTTCATACCCAATATCGAGCACGAGGCCAGCCACCAGAAAATCCACTCCCAACTCTGCCGCAATCCCCCTGGCCCGTTCCCGGACGCGGTCAGAGCGTGGATTGGGAAGGTTGCCGTTGAGGGGGGGGAACAGACGGCGATGCGCGGCGCGATGAACCTCCAACGGCGTGTTCACTCCCACCCGGTGCAGGATCTCATTCGGAACGCCCATCTCCACCCCTGTAACGCCCATCAGGGTGTGCTGATGGGGCTTCAGGAGCGGGAAACTCACAGCGCCGATCCGCATCCCTGCAAGGGCCCCACAGCCAGTCTGAGTCTCCTCCACACGAACCTGAACGCGATAGAGATCACCTTCCTGGCCCTCGCTGATCACCTCGTAGCGAGACACATGGGTTCCAATCCGAAACCGCGAGTCATCGGACACCACCACACCCTGACTGAGACGAATCTCTCCCCGGATGGTGGTGCCCGATTGCGACGAAGCAGACCAGAGAGCGTCCTTCAACGCCTCCCTACGGGCCTCCGGAACACTCTGGATCGTGGTTGAAGCGACCCCCTCGGCCACAATGGCCTCTCCAACCACGAGGGCAGGCCACCACAAGAGCACGATGAGCACAAACCCTCTCATGAGATCCCTTCGTGATCACTGGTAGTAATAATAGGGTGCCTGTGAGCAATAGGGCTCGGTGCAGTGCTGCCAGTCAGGAACCCGTTGCCTTGCAGGCTGCAAAGGCACCACGCGGGTGGGCGGACAGGGACTTGCACCGCAATACTGTTGCGTGACCACAGGCTGAGGGGGAGCCACGGGTCTGGCCGGCTGGCAGAGGTGCGGTGCGGCAACGCATCGATAGAAATCCTGACCCACGGTGTACTCAAGCGTGGTCTCGTAGATATCATCTTCAATGAGCACCACGTCGATGACGCGCGCCCCCCGAATCTTCTTGTCAATGTAGGATCTCACTCTATCACGCTCACCCGCCATGTCACGCAAGCTACTGCCGCTCTCCAACTGGAGGCCATACAGTTCCTCGGCGAGATTGCGATAGGCATCGAGACGACTGGCCCGGATGGCCATGAGTTTCTGCTGCGACTGCGTCAGGTCGGATCTTGGCACACTGGTGCCATGCCCCCTGACCCGAATGGTACGCTCTTCCATTGCCGTGTATTGATACCCTTGAACAGGCACTTGATAGGAGTGGGCACAGCCCCCTGTTAACGTTATAACACCCAAAGCCACAAGCACATACGCCATTTTTTTCATTTTATTTCTCCGTGAGGATAACCAGCCTTAGTCATTCCAGAAGCGCTCAGACCGTCGGATTCCATGGTCACAGATGACACAGCGGGCCATTGCCCGAGGACAGACTGGACTGGAGCCCCAAGCTTTGCAGAAGCGGCCCTTATGGTTCGTATCGGCAACCACCACCAAGGACTTTAGGCATCACGGCCAATCTCTTGAAAATGCCTCGCCTGCCACTCATTCTCGCAGCCCTGATCCTCGCGCCCTTGCCAACCATGGCGCTGGAACGCCCGGGGGGCGGTCATGCCCATCACGCGCATGATCCACTGGCACTTGCAAACACCCACGATCCCGGTTCGAACAGAGAGATGGCACAGGTACTGGCCGAAGCACGGGCCCGCCTGGATGCCGGCAAGCCACTGGAAGCCCTTCGCCAATTACCCTGGCACCTTGAAGCCCTGCCAGACGAACTGCGTGCGCAGGCGCTGGACATTCAGGCAGGCAGTGAAGCGGCTCTGGGCCGGACGATGGACGCCATCAAGACCTGGCACATTCTTTACACGGCCAGGATCAGCCCCGAGCATTCCGCACACGCGCGCCGATCCATACAGGCCATGCTTCGGGGCCTCCCCCCGGGGGATATCAGGGCACTGAAACAGCGTGCCCGAAACCCCGCGACCCTGCACTGGCTGAATGATGCCCAACCCGACGCCGATCATCCCGAGCGGAGTTTTCGGAGATTGACCGGCCCCGGGAGCGTAAAGGAGCTTCCTCAAGGTGTCTATCCGGAACACGTTGCCGTCATCCTGCCGCTATCCGGTCGCTATGGGAACCTGGCCGAGGCTGTATTAAGGGGTGTGAAGGCATCCCACAGGGACTTGGCCTCGTCTCAGCGTCCGCAACTCAGCATTTACGACATGGGCGAGCCCCCGGAATCCGCCTGGCAGAAATACCAGGAAGCTGTCGAAGCTGGCGCAGAAATCATCATTGGCCCCCTCACCCGGGAAGCCGCGGCGCAATTCACTGAGCGACCCTCGCTGCCTGTACCGCTGCTCTTGCTCAATCAGCCGGGAGACGACTTCACGAGCACAGCGCAGGTCATCCAGTTTGCCCTGAAACCTGAACACGAAACCGCCCAGGTGGCCCACCTGGCCTACACCCGGGGTCACCGACGTGCCGCGATCATGGCCCCGCGGTCGTCGCTGGGGGATCGCCTGGCAAGCGCCTTCAATCATCAGTTCACTCAGCAGGGCGGGCACGTGATCTCCGTCCAGCACTATGCCCCGGCAGCCACGGATTTTCAGGTCCTGCTGCGCAGGATCCTGGCTCGGAACGTGGACATGCTGTTTCTGGTCGCAAGTCCGGAGCAAGCCAGGATGATCCAGCCCCAATTGCGTTACCTGCATGCCGGTCATCTACCGGTCTACGCCACATCCCATCTCTTTGAGGTCCAGAACCGGCACGAACAGGATCCGGATCTGGAGGGCATCATCTTTCCGGAGATGCCGGCAATGCTCAGCCGGCAAGGTGCTCAAGGAGATGACAGGCGGTTACTTCATGGCAATCCAGCATGGCCCCACCTTGTCGCCATGGGCATTGATGCCTTTACCCTGATCCCTGAACTTGACCGCCTGCAGCGGGATCCACAGGCGACCCACACGGGGCTGACGGGTCACCTGAGCCTGGATTCACAGGGACGCCTGGTACGGGAATTCGACTGGGCCCATTTCCGCAACGGGCGGCCTGCCCCCCTGCAGGCGCACCAGGACGGCTCATGATCCTTGGTGGGTGAGCCCCCATGTGTCTTATACTCGGGCAAAAATACGGTCGAGTGCCCAAACAAAAACCACAAGGAGATCCCATGGATCATACCCTCACCACCGCCACCTGGTTCTGGCTACTGGTACCGATGTTGCTGTTGGTGCTGTTTTCGCTGGTGAGCCTGATGTTGCACAGCCTGCGGGGAGCCCGGTGATGAGCACGGAAGTGGATGTGAATTTTGCCCTGCTGGCGACCCTGGTTGCCTACCTGATTCTCATGGTTCTGGTGGGGATGCTGGCCTACCGGGTCACCACCAACCTGTCCGACTACATCCTGGGTGGGCGGCGCCTGGGGGCTGGCACGGCCGCCCTGTCTGCCGGGGCCTCGGACATGAGCGGCTGGCTGCTTCTGGGCCTGCCTGGCGCGGTATATGCCGCGGGCATGAACCAGATCTGGATCGCCGTGGGCCTGACCATCGGCGCCTATCTCAACTGGCAGTTCGTGGCTGACCGTCTGAGACGACTCACCTGGGCGGCGCGGGACTCCATCACCATTCCGGCCTATTTCGAAAACCGCTTTCGAGACGATACCTCAGCCCTGCGGGTGGTTTCGGCACTGGTGATCCTGGTGTTTTTCACGTTTTACACCTCCGCGGGCCTGGTGGCGGCGGGCACCCTGTTCGAGGGCACCTTCGACATGGATTACCGCCTGGCACTGGCGGTGGGTGCGGCTGTCATCCTGGTGTACACCCTGCTGGGAGGATTCCTGGCGGTCAGCTGGACCGATTTCATCCAGGGCATCCTGATGTTCCTGGCCCTGATCCTGGTGCCTGTCATCACCGTCATGAACCTGGGCGGCTGGACCGAAACCACCCGGATGGTCGGTGAACTGGAGCCCGGGGCCCTGGATGCCTTCCATGACATGACGTTGTTCGGGATCATCTCCCTGATGGCCTGGGGGCTGGGTTATTTCGGTCAGCCACATGTACTCACCCGCTTCATGGCCATCCACAATCCCCGGGATATCCCCCTGGCACGCTTCATCGGCGTGACCTGGATGGTGGTGGCGCTGTTCGGCGCCATCTTCACCGGGTTTGCCGGCATGGCCTTCTTTGGCGAAACGGGCCTGGATAATCCCGAGACCGTGTTCATTCTCCTCATCCAGACCCTGTTCAACCCCTGGGTGGCGGGCTGTCTCATTGCGGCTGTCCTGGCAGCCATCATGAGCACCATCGACTCCCAGTTGCTGGTGTCCTCGTCAGCGCTTTCGGAAGACTTCTACAAACGCTTTTTCCGCCCTCAGGCCAGTGACACCGAATTGGTGTGGATCGGACGTGGCACGGTTCTGGGTATCGGCGTGCTGGCCACCCTGCTGGCCCTGAACCCGGAAGCCGCCGTGCTGGACCTGGTGGCCTATGCCTGGGCCGGTTTCGGCGCCGCCTTCGGTCCGGTGATCATCCTCTCGGTTTTCTGGCGTGGCATGAACCGCAATGGCGCCCTGGCCGGGATTGTGACCGGCGCGCTGACAGTGCTGATTTGGGATCGCTTCGAAGGGGGTCTGTTCGATATGTACGAGATCCTGCCTGGCTTCATTCTGGCGTCCCTGGCCATCATCCTGTTCAGCCGCGTGGGCAAGGGACCCACGGAGGACATGCTGAGGGAGTTTGACCAGGTTCAGGCTGAGATGCGGCGGCGATGATCCGATGACCCAGGCCAAGACCGCAGGAAGCCCGTTCTCCCGGATCGCCCGGGGATTGACCGCACTACTGGCCACCCTGGCCATTGCAGTGGCCCTTTGGCAGCTCATGTCGGCGCCCCAGGGCCTGCAAATTACCCATGAACGGGTGGAGGGGGTGCCCATCACCGTGTTCAATCCGGTGACCACCGAGCCGCGACCGGTGGCGGTCATCGCCCATGGTTTTACCGGTTCCCGGCAGATGATGCAGCCCCTGGCCATCACCCTGGCCCGCCAAGGCTATCTGGCCATCACCCTGGACTTCCCAGGCCATGGGGCCAACCCCAAACCCTTTGTGCCGGATATCATGGACCTGGAACGGCGCCGCCAATTGCTGGGCGGTGCCCTGGAACATGTCGTGGACCATGCCCGCGCGCATCCCGCCAGCGATGGCCGTATCACCTTGATGGGGCATTCCATGGCGGGCGACATCATGCTGAACCATGGCCAGCAACACCCCGGCCAGGTGCGCTCCATGGTGTTGATATCCCCGTTCATTGCCGAAGACACCCGCATGGAGGGGCTGGACAACCTGCTGTTCATTTTCGGGGAACTGGAGCCTGCGGCCTTGCGGGAACCGGCCCTGCCCGCTTTTGAACCTCACGATACAGCCCAGGTACAGCCCGGCATGACCTATGGTGACTTCACCCAGGGCCATGCCCGCCGCCTGGTCATCGCCGAGGGGGCCGAGCACATGGGAATCATCCACGCCCGGCAAACCTTACTGGAGGCCCTGGCCTGGATGGAGGGCGTGGATCCCTCCGAGTTGGATGCGCCCTTTGTGGATGCCAGAGGCCCCTGGCTGGGTCTGTTGTTTCTGGGCATCATCGCCCTGGCCTGGCCCCTGATGCGCGCCCTGCCCCGCGTTACCGATCCGCCGCGAGGTTCGGATATGCCATGGCGGCCACTCTGGCCGGTGGCGGTTGTCCCAGCGGTGCTCACCCCCCTGTTGCTCTGGCAAGTACCGCTGGGGGGGCTGCCGCTGCTGCTGTCTGATTACCTGACCATGCACTTCGCGGTATATGGGCTACTCACCTGGGTGGGGCTCTGGCTGCTGCAGCGCCGTCGCGGCAATGTCTTCGGTCCCTTCCCGGGCCGCACGGCATGGGGCGCTCTTCTCGTGGCGGTATGCCTGGCCACAACTTACGGCACCCTGGCCGTGGGGCTGCCCATCCATGCCTTCGTCACCGGTTATCTGCCCATCCCCGAACGCCTGGTGTGGTTACCGGTGATCTTCCTGGGCACGCTGCTGTTCTTCAGTGCCGATGAGTGGCTCACTCGGGGAGAAACCGGCACGACGGGTGCCTATTTCTTCACCAAGATGCTTTTCCTGCTTTCCTTGGTCGGGGCCGTGGGCCTGCGTCTCGAGGAACTGTTCTTCCTGATCATCATCTTCCCGGCCATCGCCGTCTTCCTGCTGGTCTACGGCCTGCTGGCCCGCTGGACATTCACGGCAACCGGTCATCCCCTGGTGGGCGCCATCGCCGTGGCCTTTTCCCTGGCCTGGGGCATGAGCGTCACCTTTCCCCTGGTAGGCGACTGACCCCAGTGGCCTGTCCCCTGTCACATCACACTGAACGCCAGCTCCACAGGGAGTTCCTTGATGCATAAGCGAATCGTCACACTGACCTTGAACCCGGCCGTGGATTCCTCATGCACGGCCGACAAGGTGAAGGCCATTCACAAGGTGCGTACCACCAATGAGCGCTATGACCCTGGCGGCGGTGGCATCAACGTGGCACGCGTGCTCAACGAGCTGGGGGCCGGTAGCTTCGCCGTCTACCTGGCAGGTGGACGGCCAGGGGATGTGCTGGATGAACTCATCACACAGGCAGGTGTGATGTCCCATCGGGTACATATTCTGGAATCCACACGGATGAGCCACGTGGTGTTCGAGGAGAGTTCGGGACAGGAGTTTCGCTTCACGCCCGAGGGACCGCAGATCCGGCGCAGCGAATGGCAGGCGGCCCTGGACTTCATCGAAATGCTGGATTTTGACTATGTGGTGGCCAGCGGCAGCCTGCCCCGAGGCGTGCCCGAGGATGTTTACGCCCGACTTGCCGTGTCCGTGAAGCGTCGTGGCGGTCGGCTGATCCTGGACACGTCGGGGCCCGCCCTGGCGGCGGCCCTGGAGGAAGGGGTATACATGGCCAAACCCAGCCGCGGTGAATTCGCGGGCCTGGTGGGCCGGAACCTGGAAGACCCAAAGGACCTGGAAGAGGCCGCGCAGGAGCAGGTGGCCGCAGGAGGGGCGGAACTACTGGCCATCACCCTGGGGCATGACGGCGCGATGCTGGCCACCCAGGATGGCATTCATCGCCTCGCCACCCCGAAAGTAACGGCCCGCAGCGCCGTCGGCGCCGGCGATAGCTTTGTCGCCGGCATGGCTTTTGGTCTTTCCCGAGGAGAGGATGTCCGGCGCGCCTTCGCCCTGGGTGTGGCCGCAGGTACCGCGACCGTGCTGACATCCGGCACGGAGTTGTGCCATCAATCGGATATCGAACATTTCTGGAAACTGCTGCTCACCAGTGAATGACTGAACCGACCGGTAAAAGGTTTGCGTCTATGCCAACTCTTCCACCAGACCGTCCAGTGACTGCACATCCAGGGCCAGGTAGTCGGCCAGCAGATCCTGCGTGGTCTCCCAGTCCGCATAGGTCATGCGTGCCGGGTCAACAGCAGCGGTCGCCCGAAGCGCGAGCTTGAGCATGACCAGCAGATCAGGCGCATCCGGGTGCAGCGTCACCAACCTGTCCAGACGCGCCACCTGGTATTGATGGGCCGTTGCCTGGATAACGCTTGTCGGCGCACGCCACCGCTGAGTGATCAGCGCACCCAGACGATCGTGACTGACCCCATAACGTCGCTGTTCTTCGTGAACGCTGGACTGCCAACCACTCAAATCTGCCTGGCGCTCCACAGTTTCGTAGGCCTCGCCCAACACGCTACGCAATGCCGGTACCCCAACCAGATGAAACAGCCCCAGAAGGTAGGCATCATCCACCAGATCCGGACGCTTCAACAATCGCGCCGCCCCACCACAGGCTTCCGCCAAGGTGACGCTGGACTTCCAGAACTCGTGCATCCGCGGCAAGTGAGACAAGGCGTTACGCAGGGCCACGGTGCGTGCCACCGAATAGACCCGCTTGAGCCCCAGTAGCATGACAGCCTCGCGAATGGAACCGATCTCGCGGCGGCGGCGAAACAATGGAGAGTTCACCACCAGCAGGATGCCCCCGGAGATGCTGACATCCTCCGAGACCAGTCTGGCTACCCGGGCCAGGTCCCCATGCTCATTGTCCGTCTCGGCCGCGATGGCGCGCAGCACGGTGGGCTGGGATGGGATCATGAGTTGCCCCATCATCCGTTCTTCCTCTTGGGACATAACCAGATCAGCCATGATGATGCATCCTTTAGCCCGGGCGGACACCCGTAGCGCGTGGCTTGCTGTAAGGCACAACCGATGAAGTCATTATTGTCGGCGCCAGAACTTTGCGGCGCAACAAAGGGGGGTATCCGTCGATCCCGACACGCCCTTATTCGTCAAAAAACCGACGCAGATCACCTGAAGAGCGGGCCTGCTGGCTCGGCACGAAAAATGCTTATTTTACTGACATGAGCACCACCCATGAACAATTTCGGCAGGAACAAGGCCATGAGCAGGCTCAAGGCCACCTGGTTCGTGAGCAGGGCCTGATCACTTCCTGTGCCCTGGATGTGATTCAGACCGTCGCCCGGCAACGGGGGCGCCCCCTGCAACCCCGGGATCGCATGGCCCTCAAGCTGCTTACCCCCCGCAATGCTGCACTGATGGTCAAGGGAGACAAAAAACACCTGGGTTGCCGGCAGGTGAGTTTCGAGATCCTGACCGATGATCCGGGTCTGGGCAGCTATCGGCTGGTACCGGTCGGCGTACATGTGCTCAACCCAAAAACCCAATGGTGGAGCGACGAATACGGCATCGGTCGGTTCCTGTGGAACCTCTACCTGGGCGAAGAACCGGTGGATGGCATGCATCGTATCCTGGAACGTCTGTTCAAATTGCCCGGCCAGGACCTGGGGCCTGCCCACACCCATCTGGAAGTGCTGGGTCAGGAGCACGACATTCAGGCTCGCGTGCGACCGGATCTGGATCTTTACATCCGCCGCCACAAGGGCAGCATCGAAACCTCCCTGCGCCGCCTGAATCGTTCCGGCGGTCTTCACCGTGCCTCGGCACTGGGCCTGGACACGCAGGGGGAAGGTCGTCTGGCGCTGCTGTTCGGCAAAAGCCGGCGCTATGCCGTGAGCTTTGCGGTCGAGAGGGCTTGAACCCGACACTCACAAGGGGGCATCATCGCACGCGTCCCCAGGCGCCCCTGGCGCTTTCTTCTTTCACCCATCCAGATTCCTGAATCGAGGCCTATGAGCAAAGTCCTGATTATCGGCGCCGGTGGCGTCGGCAGCGTGGTTACCCACAAGTGCGCCCAGCATCCCGAAGTCTTCTCGGATATCTGCCTGGCAAGCCGCAATGAAGCCAAGTGCCGGGACATCGCCGCCAGACTGGATCGCCCCATCCAGACGGCACAGGTGGATGCGGATGACGTGGATGCCCTGGTTCACCTGATCGAGTCCTTCAAGCCGGATCTACTGATTCACGTGGCCCTGCCCTATCAGGACCTCACCATCATGGAGGCCTGCCTGAAGACCGGCGTGCCCTACCTGGATACGGCCAATTACGAGCACCCGGACGAGGCCAAGTTCGAATACAAGGAACAGTGGGCCTTCCAGGACCGCTATGAAAAGGCCGGCCTCATGGCCACCCTGGGCTGCGGTTTTGACCCCGGCATGACCAATATCTACTGCGCCTGGGGCCAGAAGAACCTCTTCGACGAGATCCACCAGATCGACATCCTGGACGCCAATGGCGGCGACCATGGATATCCCTTCGCCACCAACTTCAACCCGGAGATCAATATCCGCGAGGTCACGGCCAATGGTCGTTACTGGGAGAATGGTGAGTGGAAGGAGATCCCGCCCCTCTCGGAGAAGCGGGCCTTCGATTTTGATGAGATCGGCCCCAAGGACATCTATCTGCTCTACCACGAGGAACTGGAATCCCTGGTGCAGAACATCCGGGGGCTCAAGCGCATCCGGTTCTGGATGACCTTCTCACAGCAATACCTCACGCACCTGAAGGTACTGGAGAACGTGGGCATGACAGGCATCGAACCGGTCATGTACGAAGGCAAGGAAGTGATTCCTCTGCAATTCCTCAAATCCGTGCTGCCCGACCCGGCCTCCCTGGGGCCGCGCACCAAGGGCAAGACCAACATCGGCGTCATCCTGGATGGCATCAAGGATGGCAAGCGCCGCAAGGTGCACATCTACAACATCTGCGATCACCAGGCCTGCTACCGCGAGGTGCAGTCCCAGGCCGTGTCCTACACCACCGGCGTGCCCGCCGTCACCGGTGCCATGCTCATGCTGCAGGGCATCTGGAAGGGGGCTGGCGTATTCAACGTGGAACAGATGGACCCCGACCCCTTCATGGAGCGCATCGGCGACATGGGCCTGCCCTGGCAGATGAAGGAACTGGATCCCGACGCGGATCCGCTGGCTTGAGCCGCGCGATCGAGGCCATGGACCACCCGTTCGATATTCAGGCCTGCCCCACGCCAGCCTTTGTGGTGGATGATGCCCTGCTGATCCGCAACCTGGAGCTGCTGCGGCAGGTCCAGGAGGACAGCGGGGCCCGCATTCTCCTGGCCCTCAAGGGCTTCGCCATGTGGGACACCTTCCCCCTGATCCGCCAGTACCTGGTGGGCACCACTGCCAGCGGCCAGGATGAGGCGCGGCTGGGCGCGGAAACCTTTGGCGGCGAGGTGCACTGCTTCTCCCCGGCCTTCTCCGACAGCGAGATGGAGGTGGTGCTCCAGTACGCCGACCACATCAGCTTCAACTCCCCCGGGCAGTGGTTGCACCACCGGGAGCGTGTTGCGGCCCACCCCCGGACCATCTCCTGTGGCCTGCGGGTCAATCCCGAACATTCGGAAGGCACCGTGGCGCTGTATGACCCCTGCACACCGGGATCACGCCTGGGCACCCGAGTCCGGGATCTGGAAGGGGTGGATCTCACCGGCCTGGAAGGATTGCATTTTCACACCCTGTGCGAACAGAACAGCGATGCGCTGGAGCGCACCCTGGGGGCCTTCGAGGCCCGCTTCGGGCAATATCTGCCCGGTCTCAAGTGGGTGAACTTCGGCGGGGGGCACCACATCACCCGGCCCGATTACGATATCGAGCGCCTGATCAAACTGGTACGCGGCTTTCGGGAGCGTCACAACGGCATCCCGGTATACCTGGAGCCTGGCGAGGCCATCGCCCTGAACACCGGCTATCTGGTGACCACGGTGCTGGACATCATCGATAACGAAGGCCCCATCGCCATTCTGGACACCTCGGCCACGGCCCACATGCCGGACGTACTGGAAATGCCCTACCGACCCGAGATCATCGGCGCCGGCATGCCCGAGGAAAAGGCCCACACCTACCGCCTGGGCGGTCTCACCTGCCTGGCGGGAGACATGATCGGGGCCTATTCCTTCGACCGCCCGCTGAAGATCGGCGACCGCCTGGTGTTCACCGACATGGCCCACTACTCCATGGTGAAGACCAACACCTTCAACGGCATGCGCCTGCCGGCCATCTGCCGGGTGGATGCCGACACGCGGGAGGTGCGGGTGGTCAAGCGCTTCGGCTACGAGGCCTACAAGGAACGTTTGAGTTAACAGCAATTTGCAAGGCACGCAGGTCACCCCGCCCCTTCCCCCATGCCTCGGAGAGGGGGCGGGCCCAAACCCCGCACGAGCCGGCCGGACTCAAGCCGCTGGCGTCTCCTGCTCGATGCCCTCCAGACGATCCTCCAGCTCCTCTCCGGCGCGCCGCAGGGCTTCCAGGGTCTCATCATCCGGCTGCCAGTAGTTGCGATCCGAGGCCTCCAGGAGGCGGTTGGCCATCTTCGCGGAAGCCGTTGGGTTGAGCTGTGCCAGTCGCTCGCGCATCTCCGGATCCAGCACGAAGGTCTCGGACAGCTTCTGGTACACCCAGGGCTGAACCTGACCGGTGGTGGCTGACCAGCCCATGGTGTTGGTGATATGCACCTCGATCTGGCGCACCCCCTCGTAACCATGCTTGAGGGCACCCTCGTACCACTTGGGATTGAGCATCCGGGTGCGGGTCTCGAGAGAGACCTGCTCGGAGAGTGTGCGCACCGTGCCATCACCCTTGGTCTGGTCGCCGATATACACGGGGGCGTCCTGGCCTCCGCGGGCCTGGCGAACAGCTCGGCTGATGCCACCCAGGGTATCGAAGTAGTTATCGATGGTGGTCACGCCCAACTCCACCGAATCCAGGTTCTGGTAAGTGAGTTGCACATCCTTGAGCATGCTCTTGAGCAGGGTGTCCTGCTTCATGGGCCGGCCACTGCGCCCATAAGCAAAGCCCTTGCGCTGGGTATAGGTGTTGGCAAGTTCATCCTCATCGTCCCAACGACCATTCTCCACCAGATTATTGACGTTGGAACCATAGGCCCCATCCGCGTTGCCATAGACACGCAGGGCGGCCGTCTCCAGGTCGCAGCCGTGCTCCTTCATGTATTCCAGGGTGTGGGCACGCACGAAGTTCTGTTCCGGCGGCTCGTCTGCCGACGCGGCCAGGAAGGTGGCCTCGGCCAGCAGCTTGATCTGCAGAGGCAGCAGATCCCGGAAGATGCCGGACAGGGTGATGAGCACGTCCACCCGCGGGCGCCCCAGCTCCTCCAGCGGAATCAGCGTGGCACCAGCCAGGCGGCCGTAGTTATCGAAGCGGGGTTTGGCGCCCAGCAGACCCAGGACCTGACCGATCTGGCTGCCCTCGGTCTTGAGGTTGTCACTGCCCCACAGCACCATCGCCACGGATTCGGGCAGGCCGTTGCCATCCTCCACATGGCGGGCCAGCAGGCGTTCAGCCTGCATGGCCCCATCCTTCAACGCAAAAGCGCTGGGGATGCGGAAGGGATCGAAGCCGTGGAGGTTACGACCGGTGGGCAGCACATCGGGCTGTCGCATTACGTCCCCACCAGGGGCGGGCTTGATGAAGCGACCGTCCAGGGCCTTGAGGATACCCTCCAGTTCCGTATCCCGGGACATGAGTTCATTGGAGCGGGCCAGCTGCTCGAACTGCTCGCGGCGCTCGTCGTCATTCTGGAACCCGGCCTCCTGAAGGGCATTGTCCACCGAGCCGGTTTTCACCAGGGTTTCCACCACGGAGCGCTCCAGGCGGGTGTCCTGAGAGGCCTCAGCCATGGCGACCAGCATATCGATACGCTCGTCCTCGCTCAGAGGAGTGCCCACCACATGCAAACCGTAGGGGATCAGGGTGTACTCCAGCTCCAGGATCTCCTCGCCCAGCTTGCGTACCCTTTCCTCGGCCTCGCCACCGGGCACGTCCCAGAGGGGCTCGGGCTTGGCCAGTTCCAGCTCGGCGGCCTGGGACTGGATCAGTTCGGCCAGTTCACCACGCTCATGCTCCTGAGAAGGCTCGAGACCGCGCCAGCGATCAATGGAGCTCTTCAGGTCCAGCAACCCACGATACAGCCCCGCATGGGACACCGGCGGCGTCAGGTAGCTGATCAGGGTGGCCCCGGAGCGTCGCTTGGCAATGGCACCCTCGGAGGGGTTATTGGAGGCATACAGGTACATGTTCGGGATATCGCCAATGAGGCGATCGGGCCAGCAGGCTCCGGACATGCCCACCTGCTTGCCCGGCATGAACTCCAGTGCCCCGTGGGTGCCAAAATGCAGCACCGCATGGGCCTTGAAGTCCTCGCGCAGGTAACGATAGAAGGCGGAGAAGGCATGGGTGGGGGCAAAGCCGCGCTCAAACAGCAGGCGCATGGGATCGCCCTCGTAGCCGAATGAGGGCTGCACCATCACTAGCACATTGCCAAACTGCCGGCCCAGCACAAAGATGGAACTGCCGTTGGTCAGCACCTTCCCCGGCGCCGGCCCCCACTGACCCTCGATCTGCTTGAGCCAGCGCTCACGGCGCACATGATCCTCGGCGGGAATCATGGTGTGTACGTTGGCATCGGCGCCGTACTGATCCTTGTTGCCGTTGATGATGCTGTCCCGCAGTTCATCCACGCTGTCGGGCACCTCCACCTGATACCCCTCTTCCTTCATCGTCTTCAGGGTGTTGAGCAGCGACTCAAACACCCCCAGGTAGGCGGCGGTACCGGTGTTACCGGCATTGGGCGGATAGTTGAACAGGACGATGGCCACCTTGCGCTGGGCCCGCTCGGCGCGCCGCAACTCCACCAGACGCCGGACGCGGGATACCAGCATGCCGGTACGCTCCGGACAGGTGAACATATCCTGGGTGTTCTCGGAATCGGTGAACTTGCAATGGCGTTCGCAACCGGCGCAGATGGCGCCTTCCGGGCCTGGGCGTCCGCCGTACACCATGGGGGCGATGCAGCCGTCCAGCTCCGGAATGGCCACCATGATGGTGCTCTCCACGGGCAGCAGGCCACGCTCAGAGTTGCCCCATTGATCCAGGGTCTGGAATTCCACCGGATGGGCGGCGATATAGGGCACATCCAGCCTGGAGAGGATTTCCTGCGCAGCATTGGCATCGTTGTAGGCCGGGCCACCCACCAGGGAGAATCCGGTCAGGGAGACCACGGCATCCACCGTGGGACGACCGTCCTCCATGAAGAATGCCTCAATGGCGGGACGTGAATCCAGGCCCGAGGCAAATGCAGGCACCACCTGCAGGCCGGCCTCCTCCAGACCCCGGATCACCGGGTCGTAATGCCCAGAATTACCCGCCAGCACATAGGAGCGCAGCAGCAGCACCCCCACGCGACCCTGCGCACCGCGTCCGGACACCTTGCCCGGCAGATCCTGCAAGCGATCTGAAAGACGCTTTTTCATGTCCGGATGGTATACACCCACCTCGGGATATTCGGCGGGTGAAGCGATGGTCAGCTTGCCTCGCACACCGCGACGCGGGCCATCCGCATAGCGATCCACCAGGAAGCGGATCATGTTGGCCATGTTCTCTTCCGAGCCGCCCAGCCAGTACTGCAGGGTGATGAAATAGGCGCGCACATCCTGGGCCGTACCCGGGATGAATCGCAGCAACTGCGGAATCCGGCGCAGCATCTTCATCTGCTGAGCGCCCGCGCTGGCCTTGGAATCGCCTTCCTTTTTGCCCCGCAGCCGTTTGAGCAACGACATGGGTCCGCTGCTCGGCTTGGACATGTCAAAGCTGCCCATGCGGGTCAGCTTGGTCACATCTCCGGCCGACATGGCACACACCATGGCGTCGCAGTCATCGCGTCGGGCCTGCAGATCCGGCAGGATCTGCTGAAATTGATCCTCCAGGAACAGCATGGTGGTGATAATGATATCGGCCTGGGCCACATCGGCCTTGCACTGCTCCAGGGCCTCTTCATCGGCAGCCCACTCGGAAGCGGCATGAAGCGAGAAGTGCAACCCGGGCAACTCATGCTTGAGTTCGGCGCGGGCCCGGTCGGCGGCGCTGGCCAAGTGGGTGTCCATGGTCACGATCACCACCCGTATGGGGGTCTGATCAACTGCTGACGAGGGCTTGGATGCCATAGATTCAGGTGCCTGTCGACTTGGGTTTTTTCGGGCGCGGATCTGGATTCACCCTTGGGATGCGTGTCAAATTAGATCGACCCGCGGCGGGTGTCAACCAAGGTGGACATCCGGCTCGCGCATCCGGGCACTGATCGTGCTTCAAGCCCCGGACACTCCCCACCCAATTCCAACCGCCGTAGCCGCACATTATAGTGTGCCGCGGCCTGGAGGTAAGTCTTGAAAGGATTGACCCGCACATTTCTCGCCGGCCTGGCTGCCATCCTGCCGATCGTCGTCACCGTCACGCTGGTGCTCTGGCTGAGTAACACCCTGGAGCAGGTGCTGGGCGCCATTCTCAAGGCCGTGTTGCCGGATGTACTTTACTTCCCCGGCATGGGCCTGCTCATCGGCATCCTGCTGATCTTCGCGCTGGGGGTGTTGCTTCGGGTTTATCTGGTACAGGGGGTCTTCCATTGGTTGGAAAGCTGGATGGAGCGCATCCCGGTGGTCAAGACCATTCATGGTGTGGTGCGGGACGTGACCCAGCTATTTTCCGGGGAGATTCATGAGCGCTTTGGCGAGGCGGTGCTCGTCACGCTGCCGGGCTTGGAATTTCGCCTGGTGGGGTTCGTGACCCGCAGTGATTTCGAGGGCCTGCCAGACAATCTGGGCACCCAGGGCACTGTTGCGGTCTATCTACCCATGAGCTACCAGATCGGTGGTTATACACTGATGCTGCCCCGCGACCGGGTGGAGCCGTTGAATCTGTCGCTGGAGGATGCCATGCGCTACACCCTCACAGCGGGCGTTTCCGCGCGACGTGAGGACTGACCGCTGGTCTGGCAATGGGCGGACCCGACGGTCCGCCCAGGCTCATCCCGAAGACCCGGTTATCGCAGGCTGGCCTGCCCCCACTGCTCAACCACGCGCAGCAAGGCCACACCCAGACCATCCGCCAGACGGGAGAACAGATCCTGCTTGCGGGTGAAATCCACGATATCGGGCTCACCAATCACTTCCCGGGCCACGTAGCCGCTACTGCCAAGACCGTCCACCAGACCCAACTCCAGGCTCTGCTCGCCGGTCCAGACCAGCCCGGAGAAGATCTCCGGATCATCCACAAGGCGATCCCCTCGTCCTTTCTTCACCGTATCCACGAACTGGTCATGGATGCCATCCAGCATGGCCTGCAAATGGGCCTGTTCTTCTTCCTTGACTGGCAGAAAGGGGTCCATCAGACCCTTGTTGCCCCCGGCAGTGAGCAGGCGCCGCTCAATACCCAGACGATCAATGGCCTCATCGAACCCGAAACCATCCAGGCGCACGCCGATGGAACCGACGATACTGGCCTTGTCAGCGTAGATCTGATCCGCAGCGGCGGCGATATAGTACCCCCCCGAGGCGCCCACATCCGAGATGACCGCATAGACCGGAATATCCGGGTGCTTCTCCTTGAGATGGCCAATGGCATCATTGATGTAACCCGCCTGTACCGGACTGCCGCCCGGGCTATTGATGCGGATGATGACGGCCTGGGTCTGGCTGCTCTCAAAGGCGGCCTTGAGGGAGCCCACCACCCGATCGGCACTGGCGGCACTGCCTTCACTGATAATCCCTTGCACATCCACCAAGGCCGTGTGACTGCCCTTGCGATCAACATCCCCCGCGGACATACCATCCATGAAGGTGAACAGCAGGAAGAAAAGGTAAAGAAAGCCCAGTGTCTTGAAAAAGATACCCCAGCGCCGGGCCGACCGACGTTCCTTGACGCCTGCCAGGGCGATCTCACGCAGGGCCTCCCGCTCCCAGTTTTCCGGGGCCTGATCCGAGCCGCGTTGGCTGGTGGCTTGATTTTCGTCACTCATGGTGTGGAATCCTTGCTCAGTGGTTGATGTTGCATCTGTTCATTCCCCAGCCAGGCCGGTAACTGCGCCACCCCGTTCAACACGGCCAAGGGCCGATGCAGCGACAGTTCCCGGGCATCGTGCACGCCCGAGGTGACCCCCAGCCCATGCGCACCGGCATTGGCCGCCATGAGCAGATCCAGATGGCTGTCCCCCACCATCAGGGCGTCAGCCGGAGCCACACCCAGTTCATCAAGGATGGATTCGAGCATTTGGGGATGAGGCTTTGAGAAGCTCTCGTCAGCACAGCGTGTGGCCAGAAACCGTCTCTGGAGACCGGTATCCTCCAACACCCGGTCAAGCCCCACCCGGGACTTTCCGGTGGCTATCGCCAGCCAATACCCCTGCTCCGCCAGTTCATCCAGCAAGGCAGGCACGCCAGTGAACAACTGTGCGGGTGTCTTGTCCGTGTAGAGGAAACGCTCCCGGTAAGCGGTCGTGAATGCTTGAATCAGGGCCTCGTCTGCCTGCGGATACAGTTGCAGAATCGCCTCCGGCATGCCCAGCCCGATGACGTGGCGCAACTCATCCGGCGGCCGGGTTTCCAGTTGCAAGGCAGTGATCGCCCCCTGCAGGCAGGCAATAATGCGCCCGATGGAATCCATGAGGGTTCCATCCCAGTCGAAGATGAGTAATTGATAGGGATTGGCCATAAATACTGTTGGTCTGTTGTCGATAAAACCCGGATCAGCGGGGTTCCAGCTTCTCCAGCACCTGTTCCAGGGCGGGATCCAGCGGCGCTACCACATCGTACGCACAGCCGCGGGTGGGCAGGGTAAAGCGCAGAGACGCGGCATGAAGAAACTGCCTCTTGAGGCCCAGACGCCTCATGCGCCGATTGAACTCGAAATCACCGTAATGCCGGTCACCCGCCACGGGGTGCCCTTCATGGGCGGCATGAACCCGGATCTGGTGAGTACGGCCCGTGCCGATCTGCACATCCATGAGCGTGGCCTCGGCAAACCCCTGGCGTGGTGTAAAGAAGCTATCCGCATCCTGCCCCTCCTCATCCACCTGCACCAGGCGCACCTCGCCACGACGCTCCGTGCGCGACAGACTCTGAACCACGCGCCGCGGCCCTCCCTGCCAATGACCGGCCACCAGGGTGTGGTAAACCTTATCGACTCCGCCATGACGCAACAGTTCATGAAAGGCCAGCAGGGCCGGACGATTGCGTGCCAGCACCAGGCAACCACTGGTCTCCCGGTCCAGGCGATGGGCCAGTTCCAGAAACCCCGCCTCGGGCCTGAGCCGCCGCAGGCCTTCGATGACCCCCACCGGAACGCCACTGCCCCCATGCACCGGCAGACCCGCCGGCTTGTTCAGGATGAGCAGGTCATCGTCTTCCAGTAATACGGACTCGGCCAGGGTTCGCGCCAGCCCCTCCGGCAAGGGCAGATCTTCCAGTTTCTTCTCACTGCGGGTCACTGGCGGGATGCGCACCACATCGCCCACACTGAGGCGGTAATCCGGCTTGCAGCGGCCCTTGTTGACCCGCACCTCTCCCTTGCGCAAAAGGCGGTAGATGCGACTACGGGGCACGCCTTTCAGGCGGCGCATGAGAAAGTTGTCCACGCGCTGGCCATCCTCGTCCCGAGTCACCTGGGCATGGACGACCCGCGAGGCGGGGCTTTGAGGCATTTCTGGCATGCGCGGATAATAACAGGTCATTCAAAGGTTTGATGCCCTTTTGCAACATTGCTATCATACCGTGTCGCGCTGGGTTGACTCGGCAGATATCGGATCGGCCCGGCAGTGTCTGCTGCCCGCCCGGATCGCCCCACCCCGCGACTCAACAGAACACCACCGGGAGACGCCTGCCAACGGCAAGTCACGTCTCCCTCCACGGACAATCGCTCACGAAACGCCAACATAACTTGATGATTCTGAGCGGATTTTTGGACAACCTTGCCCCCACGCCCCGGCGCGAACACCGCGCGGGCGTAGTGTTCCCATGGTTGTGCGCGTGGGCGCTGCTATTCAGCGCCGCGCGCCCCTCCCATGCAGCACCGCCGACGCCGGGTCACCGCCCGGGCGTGGCTGGGCCATGCACTCGAGACACACTTCATGAAACGAATTCTTGTCAACGCCACGCAGCCCGAAGAGCTGCGTGTGGCCATGGTGGACGGCCAGAAGCTCTTCGATCTGGATATCGAACTCCCCTCACGAGAACAGAAAAAGGCGAACGTCTACAAAGGGGTCATCACCCGGGTTGAACCCAGCCTTGAGGCCGCGTTCATCAATTATGGGGCCGACCGCCACGGGTTCCTGCCCTTCAAGGAAATCGCCCGCAGCTACCTGCCCCAGGGCGAAGACGGCGAGGTCTCGCCCAGGACCGGCCTCAAGGAGGGCATGGAGCTCATCGTTCAGGTGGAAAAGGAAGAGCGCGGCACCAAGGGCGCGGCGCTGACCACTTTCGTCAGCCTGGCCGGACGGTATCTGGTGCTGATGCCCAATAATCCCCGTGCCGGGGGTGTCTCCCGCCGTATCGAAGGCGAAGAGCGCAGCGAGATCCGCGAGTCCCTCGCGCAGCTGGAAGTCCCCCAGGGCATGGGCCTCATTGCCCGCACGGCCGGGGTGGGCCGCAGCGTCGAGGAACTCCAATGGGATCTGGAATACCTCAAGACTCTCTGGACTTCCATCGATGAAGCCGCACAGAGCCACAAGGGGCCTTTCCTGATCTACCAGGAAAGTAACGTGATCATCCGCACCCTGCGGGATCACATGCGCAATGACATCGCTGAAATTGTTGTGGACGATCCCAAGGTCTTCTCCCAAGCCCAGGATTTCATGCAGCAGGTGATGCCCAACAATCTGCGCAAGCTCAAGCTTTACGAAGACCATGTTCCCCTCTTCAACCGTTATCAGATCGAGAGCCAGATCGAGGCAGCCTTCCAGCGTGACGTCACCCTGCCCTCCGGCGGCGCCATCGTCATCGATCATACGGAAGCGCTGATCTCCATTGACGTGAACTCGGCCCGCGCCACCAAGGGCAGTGACATCGAAGAAACCGCCCTGAACACCAACCTGGAGGCCGCCGAGGAAATCGCCCGGCAACTGCGTCTGCGGGACCTGGGTGGCCTGATCGTCATCGACTTCATTGACATGGCCCCCAACAAGAACCAGCGGGAAGTGGAAAATCGACTTCGGTCGGCCCTGGAAATGGATCGCGCCCGGGTACAAGTGGGGCGGATTTCCCGCTTTGGCCTGCTCGAGATGTCCCGCCAACGCCTGCGACCTTCTCTGGGAGAATCCAGTCAGAACGTCTGTCCCCGCTGCAATGGCCACGGCCACATCCGCAGCGTGGAATCCCTCTCCTTATCGGTGCTGCGACTGGTGGAGGAAGAGGCCATGAAGGAGAAAACCAACCGGGTGCTGGCACACCTGCCGGTGGATGTTTCCACCTTCCTGCTCAACGAAAAGCGTCAGGTGATCTCCACCATCGAGTCCCGCTATCACGTGGACATCACGCTGATTCCCAGCCCCAATCTCCTCACGCCCCATTTCACCGTGCGTCGCATGCGTGATGACGAAACCGCCGACGAAATCGGCGACAAGAGCAGCCACCAACTGCTGTCGGAGGAGGAGCCCGAACTGGTCAGCCAGCCACGGGCAGCACGCCTGGAAAAGGCCTTGGTGCAGACCATTTCACCGCCCACTCCAGCCCCGGCGGAGACGCCAACACGGACCGACGCGCCCCCCGAGCAGAAAAAGCCGGTTTCTCCCGTCTCGCTCCCCGGCCTTTTCAGCCGCATCTGGACCAGCCTGTTCTCCAATGGCGGCCAACGCCCCGAGTCCCGCAGCATTGATGGCGACAGCCGCGCTTCTCGCCCCCCTCAGCGCACCGCCTCCTCCGGGCAAGGCACACGCACCGGCAGCGGGCAACGCCCCGCACGCACCCGCAACGTGGCTCCCGGCGGCCCCCAACGTCGCGAGCGTCCGCAAGCGGACAAGGACAAGGACAAGGAGAAGGAGAAGGAGAGCGGCAACGGCAGCCGCAGCAACCGCACACGCCGCAGTGGCAGCCGTACGCGCCGAGGCACCCGCGATGGCAACGAGAGCCTGAACGAGGACAAGAACCAGAACCGCAACACACAACCCGACGCCACTGACGAAGCCCCGCAGGCCAAGTCCGCCGAGACCGACAAGGGCCCGCAGGCCAGCGATACCAAAGGCGGTCAAAATGGTCAGAACGATGACGCCCGGCGTCGTGAAAAGGGCAGCCAGACCGCCAGGACGCAGCCCGAGAACCGCTCCCATGAGGCCAGCGAGGCACAGACTGATCCATCCCCGGCCGAGGCCACACCACAAGAGGGCAGCAGCGATCAACCGCGGGAGAAGGAAGGCTCAAACGGCGGTAACCGCAGCAGCAGTGGTCGCAGTCGGGGTCGTCGCGGGGGCCGTCGCCGTCGCCGTAGCAACACCGGCAATACGGATGGGCAACAGGATGGGAACGAGTCCAGTGTCCCGGGTGAAGGCGAATCGGACGATGCCAGATCCAGCGCCGAACAGCCCCCCAAGCGGCAGGGTGCCGATCAACGGGAACGCTCCGACGCCCCAGGGGAAAAGTCAGCCGCAGGCAAGGCCGAGACGCAGACGAGTGATGAGGCTTCTGGAGATAGGGGAGGTCAAAGGGCACCCACCAAGGCCCGGTCAGGCACCGGGGACACGCCAGAGGTGGCAAAACTGACCCACGAGGACGCCGTACCTCACGCCCGCGCCCTGCAAAAGCCGGACGAAGAGGCAAGCACCACGCGCACGGCCGACACATCCACCTCGGCAACCGGTGACGGTGACTCCGAAGAGAAGGCAAAGGCGGATGCCCCGAAAGGGCAGGAGAAGAGTGGTTCATCCGGGCGTGCCCGGGGCAGCCGGAGAAGTTCAGGACGTAGTGAACGTCATGACGAAGGCCAGGGTGCTGGCGGCGGCGAGCGCCGGGTATCGCGGGAAGAGATGGAAAAACTCCAGGCCGTGGCCAAGCAGGCCGCTTCCACCCCTGAGGAATCACAGACCCAGTCCGACCAGCCTCCCAGCGAGACCTCAGACTCGCGGAAGCCGGACCAGTGAGGCAGTACTGGGGTGGGCCCTGGCGGCCCACCCCACCCACGGAGGCAGCGCCCCGGCCCTAGAAACCATGCTCGCGGCGGATCTGCGCCAGCAGACCCCGCGACGCATCATCGATCATATCCAGCACGCGCTCAAAACCATGGGTGCCCCCGTAATAGGGATCAGGCACCTCTTTCTCCGTCCAGGCCCGCGAGTGCTCCATCATCAGACCCACCTGCCCCATCGGGGTCGTTTTCATCAGCGCCCGGATGTTCGCGAGATTATCGCGATCCATGGCCAACACGTAATGAAAACGCTGCAGATCCCCAGCCTCCAAACGACGGGCCCTCTGGCGACTCAGATCAATGCCACGATTCATGGCCGCCTTGCGGGCACGATCATCCGGCGGCTCCCCCACGTGATACGCATGGGTGCCGGCGGAATCCACGTGAATCCGATCCGTCATCCCCTGTTCCGCCAATAGATGCTCGAACACACCCTGTGCTGTGGGTGAGCGGCAGATATTGCCCAGACACACGAACAGCACCCCCACCCGGGAACTGCTGCCACCCTGCTCGGATTCGGACTGTAATACACGCTGAAACCATCTCATGAGTCGATCTTCTTTGCCGATTAAATCATCAGTAAACACCGGGGCTGGGGCCGCCCTGCGCACCCATGGCGTCTGCCGTGCCTTCCAACCCCGGCCAAGGGGAGTTGACTTCAGCGCCCCGGACATGAGAACAAGTCCCCTCCACCGGGGACATTGCATCCGTATTCCATTGACCATGTTCCCATCCAGGGATTCCATGTCAGCTCAGGTCCATCCGATTCAATGATCGACATCCCCACCAACCTGCCTCGGGTCCAGCTAGCCGACTCTGGCATCATGACCCAGCGCCCCCTGCAGGTGGGACAGGTGCTTCAGGCCCGCGTGGTAGGGCAGCCCGCCATGGCGGGTCAGCCGGTGCAATTGAGACTGGGCGGGCAGACGATCGAGGCGCGTCTGCCCGCGCCTGTGCAAACCGGCGATAGCCTGCGACTGCAAGTGGCCAGCGTCAAGCCCCGGTTGGAACTGGCCCTGATGCGTGACGGGCTCCGTGGCGCCGGCCCAAGCATGAACAACCCGCTCCCCCCATTGCTACGTCAGTGGGCTCCTCAACAAGGCAGCCAAGGCCCGCTGATGGCCTCTTTGCAACAACTGAATCAGACTGGAAGCCCGGCTGCTCAGCAACTCCCGCCAGCAGTGCGACAGGCACTGGAAGCTCTCTGGCAGGCCATGCCCAACCGGGAACGGGCCATGACCGGCGAAGGGCTTAAACAGACAATCCGTGACTCAGGCCTGTTCCTGGAGGCCCGCCTGGCCGGCGCAGCCACCACCGGCACGGATCCACGGGGCATCATCCATCAAGACCTCAAGGCCCGCCTGTTATCCCTGGCGGAGCAACTGCGTTCCACTCCCGTGCTCCACCGCCAGGCACGCCTCCCTTCCGGCGATACTCCGCCCCCCCTGCGGGACACACCCCCCGTGGCCCAGGCACGTGCGGCGCCGGCACAACTGGCCGGCCTGATGCCTGAACCCTTGCTGGATACGCTGCGTCAGCAAGTGGAACGCTCTCTGGCGCGCATGGTGATGCATCAGCTGTCCAGCGCTGAAAAGCCCGAGGAAGCGACGCCCCGCTGGCTGATGGAATTGGCGCTGCGCAATGGGCAGAACACCGATCTGGTGCACCTGCGTCTGGACCGCGACACTCGACGGGACAAGGACGCCGAAGAGCGTTCCTGGCGCGCCGACCTGGCCCTGCATCTCCCGGAACTCGGCCCGCTCAACATCCGCGTGGTGGTGCGCGGGGATCACGTCAGCACCCAGTTCTGGTCGGATTCCGAGAATGCCCGGGAGACCATCCAGACCGCCCTGCCCCAGCTGCGCCAGAACCTGGAATCCCGGGATCTTCAGGTGCTGAACATGAGTTGCCGTGAAGGGGAGCCCCCGAAGGACCCTCCGTCCCCCGCGGCCACCCCGACACGCGGCCCCATTGTGGATGGACACGCATGAACGGCAAGGAGTCCAGACCCGACTCCCGACAGGCCATTGCCCTGAAATACACCGGCAAGGGGGCACCCCGGTTGACCGCCAAGGGTGCCGGGGACATCGCCCGGCAGATTCTCGATCTGGCCGATGAGCATGGGGTGCCGATACACGAGGATGCCGCTCTGACCTCGGCACTGGCCCAGATCCCTCTCGGCGATGAAATCCCGGAAAACCTTTACGTGGCCGTGGCCGAGGTGCTGGCCTTCGTCTACATGCTCAGCGGCCGCCGACCCGGCGACCTCCAACCCGAACAGGCCCCTGATAAGGACAAGGATGTTGTATCAGTCACGCCGAGACGGGACCGAAGCTCTCAGGAAGGCGACTGATCCCGGCGCATGGCCAGCAGAAGTTCAGCCTCACCCACCGACAGACCACATTGTTCCACCAACGCCTCGCGCCCGGCCCCCTGCCGCGCCAGTCTCAGGGCATGCTGATAGGCCCCCTCATCCGGCACCCTCAGCAACATGTCTTCCTGCTTTTCAGCCAGCCGTGCGATCTGGCGCTCAATCCGCGCACGATACTCCTCGGCATGCTGGTCCTCCACATGCAGGGCGCTCAGGGCGCCACGCAAAGCCCCCAGGGAACGCTCCTGAGTCTCCAGGCGCGCTCGCAGATCCTTGATTCTTTGGAACTGCCAGACGCACGTCAGCATGCTGGCCACGGAGAGGGTCAGGGCCAGTATCAATACGCCGCCAATTGCTATTGTTAGGGTCATGCGTACTCGTCGATGTGATCGGGATCCTGATCCTTGGGCGGTGGCGGGGGGCGGCCCTTGTCCTGGATATCATCCCCACCGCCCTCCGGTTCTTTTCGCTCGGGTCGGCGACGGGGATGACGCCGGTGATCATCCCCGTCTTCGAGAACCGGGCGAGCCGGAATACCGGGCTGAATCGGGGCAATCGGAGTTTCAGCCGCCATCGTGACCTTCCCCCTTGAAAAAGTACCTGAGAAAGGCCCACGGGGCCTTCGGGTTCACCCATCAGAACGCTGAATCCCCCAGGAAATGCCGTGCATGACGGCACTCGGAGACATACAGCCTCATCGGGAGGCCGCTCAGGCAAGGCCCAAGCGAGTGGCCCACTAGAGATTCGCCACCTCTGCCCATTCGTCGTCGGTGAGCAGTTTGTTCAGATCCACCACAATAGTCAATTCGCCTTCGCGACTGGCCACGCCCTGAATGTATTTGGAACTCTCATCATTACCCACATTGGGCGCCGGATCCACATCCTTTTCGGCCAGTTCGATCACCTCCGCAACACTGTCCACCAGGATACCGATGACCTGTCCACTCACTTCAATGATCACCACTCTGGAGGAATCATCCGATTCCTTATCCATCAACCCCATACGCCGCCGGGCATCGATCACTGTCACCACATTGCCGCGCAGATTGATAATACCCAAAACATAGTGTGGCGCCCCAGGCACCGGGGCAATCTCGGCGACCCGCAGCACCTCCTGTACCTGCATGACATTGATCGCATAGGTTTCCTCGGCCAGCCGGAACGTAACGTACTGGGTGGCGTGGGTCGCGGAGGCGGATTGGGATTCTTTGGCCATGAGAGAGTTGAACCTCAGTCTGTTTTTTACGTGACCTGAAGCTGCCGGTTCCGACGCCTGCCCGGAACCCACCAACACAGCAGCCTGTCAGGTGATTCTGAATCCGTTGAGTGCTCAACCCCAGTTGCCGTCTTCCAGGGAAGACGCCAGATAATCGACATCCAGGATGGCACACAGATGCTGGATCATGGTGCCCGCCAACCAGGGCCTCTTGCCCTGAGCCGATCGCCAGCGTACCTGATCCGCCGTGACGGTCAGGGTTTCTTCAACCCTGTCGCAGGCCAGCCCCCATCGAGCGTCATCAATCAGGATGAGATTGCGCGGGGGGGCACGCTCGGGAATCCGGTCCCGGGGCATCACCAATTGGGTAATGTCCACCACCTTCACCTTGCGCCCGTGACGATTCACCAGCCCCATGAACAGCGGACTATGACCTGGCATGGGCGTAATCTTCTCGGGCATTTCCATGATGCCGTTGAGCTTGATCAAAGGCACCGACAGCGGCAATCCAGCCAGCCGGAACAGCAGACACTGGAAGGCGCCATGGGCCCAGTCAGGGGGCATGGCTTGCCGCGAGGCAACCTGGACAGCAGGCACCGGAGGAGGCACATCAGGCACGGATACCAGCTTCGCCCGGGTCATCACCCGGGGGGGCGCTTCCACCCTGACGTCTGTGGGCTCGGAGTCTACCTCGTCGAGGGCAATCTCCTGGAGCAGTCCGTCCAGATAGGCAGTCAGGGCCTGCTGCTCTTCCACGACCAGGGTTTTCTGGGAACGCTCCTTCATGACACGGCCTTCTGCTGGTAGTGGCTGACGGAATTGAGCAACCAGTCCAGCAATCGTGCATAGGCCTGACTCCCCCGCGCCTCGGGCATCATCACGGGCAGGGGCTCTCCGGCCACGCTGGCCTCGCGGAACTTGGTGTCCACGGTGATCACACCGGGCCACAGGCAATCGCGGTATTGATCCCGCAATTCCCAGAGTGCCTGGGTGGAGGCCCGCGTGCGGCGATCAAATAAAGTGGGCACTACCAGGTACTCCAGGGGCTGTTTGCGTGACTTCTGGACCATTTGCAGGGTATGGAGCATGCGATCGAGGCCGCGAATGGCAAGAAACTCCGTCTGTACGGGGATCAACAATCGGTCACAGGCCGCCAGCGCATTCACCATCAATACGCCAAGCATGGGTGGACAGTCCAGCAGCACGAAATCAAAGCGATCCTGCATGCTGGCAATGGCACGCTTGATGACCAATCCCATTCCTTCACGAGTCCCCAGCTGCCGGTCCAAGGTGGCCTGAGCCGTGGATGCCGGCATCACGTACAGGTGCTCATAGCGGGTCTGGCGCACGGCGGCATAGGCATCCAGCGGCTTGCGCTCGGCAGAACGCTGATAAAGGCTGTAGACACCCCCGGTGGCGCCTTCGGGATCGAAGCCGAAATAGGCTGTCAGGGAACCATGGGGATCCAGATCCACCAGCAGGGTGTCGTGTCCCCGCAAAGCAAGAAGCCCCCCCAGGGTCACGGTGGTCGTGGTCTTCCCCACACCGCCCTTTTGATTGGCTACAGCCCAGGTCACGGTACTCATCAGAACCCCTCCGGACTCACGCGACGCCGCTCCAGCAACATCTCCATGTCCTCCCTGAGCATCTCGGGCGGATCCCCATCCTCGGCACGCGGGCGCTGACCGGCCAGGATGACGATGGTCACTCGCCGGTTTTCCCGCCGACCCTCCGGCGTCTCATTGGTGGCAATGGGTCGATATTCACCAAAACCGATGGCGGCCATCTGGTCCGGGTCCAGGCCATTGCGCGCCAGCAAGTTCACCACTGTCGCCGCCCGTCCGGAAGAAAGCTCCCAGTTGGACGGATACACGGGACTGCTGATGGGAACATTATCCGTATGCCCTTCCACATGGACACGCACCGGGAAACGACTGAGGATCCCGGCCAGCGTTTCCAGCACCGGTATGGCCTCCACGGCCAGGTCCGCACTGCCGCTGGTAAACAGGATGCTGGTATTGATCTGGACCTCGATCCACAAACGATCCCGCCCCACGTCGATCATTCCGGCCTCGATCAAGGGTCGCATGGCCTCACTGATTTCATCGGCCATGAAATTGATCCCGGCCACGGCCTCCGCAAGACCCTCCACATCCACATCCGCCAGCATGGATTCCAGGCTGCGGGTCATCTCCGGCATTTCGATGGGGGCGGTCAACGGTGGGGTCTCGAGAATCGCGGGGCGTGGTGAACGGACAGGCTCACCCACCTGAATCGGGTCCACAGCCCGAGGGGGGGCGCCGAAGGCATTCACGAGAGATTCCGACAACACCCGATATTTACCCTCGTTCACCGAGGAAATGGCGTACATCACCACAAAAAAGGCCAACAACAGCACGAGCAGATCCGCATAGGGAATGGCCCATGCCTCGTGATTCACGTGGTCCTCATGTTTTTTGCGGCGTCTGGCCATAGTGTCAATATCGGCATAAAAGCAATTTTCTCAAGGCCCTAGCGCTGCAGATAACCTTGCAGCTTGGTCTCGATATTACGTGGATTCTCTCCTTCCGCGATGGAGATGATGCCCTCCACGATCATTTCCCGGTGGGCAGTCTGATTCTGAACCGTGGTCTTGAGCTTGTTACTCATGGGGAGAAAGAACAGATTGGCCGAAGCGATACCATAGATTGTAGCAACGAAGGCCGCGGCAATACCGGATCCCAGCCGACTCGGATCCGAAAGATTCTGCATCACGGCCATCAGGCCCATGACCGCCCCGATAATGCCCATGGTGGGTGCGTAGATGCCCATGCTCTCGAACACCTTGGCCGCCTGGGTATCGAAGTCCTCCTTGGTGCCCATTTCCACCTCGAGGATCGTGCGAATATTGTCTGGTTCCGTGCCATCCACCAGCAGTTGCAGGCCCTTCCTGGCAAACACATCCGTCTCTTCCTCAGCGAGGGACTCCAGGCCCAGCAAGCCTTCCTTGCGGGCCACCTGGCTCCAATTGACGATCTTCTCGATTGTCGCCTCGGGCTCGAGCCGTGGCTGCACGAACACCCAGGGAAGAATGCGAAAGGCGCGCATGAACACCGCTGGACGGGTCTGCACCAGGGCCGCCGCAATCGTACCCAGGATCACGATGATGAATGCTGCCGCGTTCCACAAGGCAGCCAGACCACTGCCCTTGGCAATGGTCCCCCCCAGCAGCGCCACCAGGGCAAGCATTACACCGATGAGGGTGAGGATATCCATGATATCAACTGGCCTCCGCCAACAACTTGCCAATCTGGGGCAAAGGTAATATCCGGTCCGCCAATCCCGCCTCGGCTATCGCCGCGGGCATCCCATAGACCACGCAGGTGGCCTCGTCCTGTGCCCAGACCGTGGAACCGCACCGCTTCAACAAGCGGGCACCTTCACGACCATCCGCCCCCATGCCGGTCATCACGATGGCCAGGGCATCGCCGCGGAAACAGGCAGCCGCGGAATTGAAGGTGACGTCCACGCAGGGCCGATAATGCTGATCGGCCGCACTCTCGGTGATTCGCACCCGTGATTGCCCGCCCCGACACTCCACCTGCATCTGTTGCCCCCCAGGGGCAAGCAAGGCCAGCCCTGGCTGCAGGGCATCACCATCCTCCGCCTCCTTGACACGGATTTTGCAGAGTTGATCCAGACGCTGCGCAAAGGCCGGCGTAAAACTGGCCGGCATATGCTGCACCAGCAGCAAGGGGAGTGGAAAATGGGCCGGCAGGGCCGCAAGCACCTTCTGCAACGCCAGGGGCCCCCCCGTTGAGGTGCCAATCAAGACCACCTTGAAATCGCTCAGCACCGGTGGCGCCCGGTCACCGCTTCCCCGGGGTGCTGTACGGGCTGTTGTTGTGGCGGGCGGGGGAACCCCCTGTCGCGCCGTCGGGGCGGGCGCCGACCGTGGCGCTGGCGCTGGGGCGCGGGCACCCAGGTCGCGTCCTGATCTGACAGATGCGCGGCGGCCAATGGCACGCACCCGACGACAGAGGACATCCCGGGCCTCCTGCTGATCGCGGGCAATATCCTCAAAACGCTTGGGCAGAAAATCCACGGCACCGGCTTCCAGCGCATCCAGGGTGGCCTTGGCCCCCTCAAAGGTGAGCGACGAAAACATGAGAATGGCCGTGGGCTGGCGCGCCATGATACGTCGCACCGCCGTGATGCCATCCATCACCGGCATCTCGATATCCATGGTCACCACATCGGGCTTGAGGGCAACCACCTGATCGATGGCTTCCTGGCCATTGCTGGCCGTACCCACCACCTCAAGAGACGGATCCGCATTCAGGATATCCACGATGCGACGCCGGAAGAAGCCGGAATCATCCACCACCAGAACGCGAACCGCCATTCACTGCCTCCGTTATCCATGAGCCCATCCAGCGGGCCGCAATGCTACAGAAGAACCCGACATTCACAAACGCCGGGCGTAACTTTTCAACAGACCGGGCACATCCAGGATCAGGGCAATCCCCCCATCGCCGGTGATGGTGGCCCCGGCCAGACCGGGCACTCCATGCAGGACATTCCCCAGTGGCTTGATCACCACTTCTTCCTGACCGATGAGGCTATCCACCACGAACCCCACACGCTGGTTACCCGCAAAGACCACCACCACATGCCCCACACCCTCTCCAGCAGGCGCGTCGCCGGAGATCAGCCAGCGCCGCAGGTAGTAAAGCGGCAAGGAACGGTTGCGCACCATGATGACCTCCTGGTCATCCACTCGGTTGGTGCGCGACAGATCCAGATCAAAGATCTCGCTGACATTGGCCAGCGGCAATGCAAAACGCTGCTTGCCCAGCACCACCATCAACGTGGGCAGGATGGCCAGGGTCAGGGGCAGGCGGATACTGAGCGTGCTGCCCTGCCCCGGTGCCGAGGTGATCTCCACGCGACCGTTGAGTTGGGCGATGCGGGTCTTGACCACATCCATGCCCACGCCGCGACCCGAGACGTCGGAGATCTCCGTCTTGGTGGAAAAGCCCGCCCTGAAGATCAGGTTGAAGGCATCATGATCCGTCAGGCGCCCGGCTGCGTCCTCATCCATCATACCCTTCTCGACGGCCTTCGCCCGCAACACGTCGGGATCCATGCCCTTGCCGTCATCAGAGATGGTCAGCAGGATATGGTCCCCTTCCTGGTTGGCCGACAGAACAACCCGGCCAGCCCGTGGCTTGCCCACCGCCTCGCGCTCATCGGGAGACTCGATGCCATGGTCAACCGCATTGCGTACCAGATGCACCAGAGGATCGGCCAGCGCCTCCACCAGATTCTTGTCCAGATCGGTATCCTCTCCCTCCAGCTCCAGGTTGATCTCTTTCTTGAGCGTACGCGCCAGATCACGGACCACCCGGGGGAAACGACCAAACACCTTCTTGATGGGTTGCATCCGGGTTTTCATGACGGCCGCCTGCAGGTCCGCGGTCACCACGTCCAGGTTGGTCACCGCCTTGGAGACCTGCTCATCCTTCATGCGTGAGCGCAGCGTGGCCAGGCGGTTGCGCACCAGGACCAACTCACCCACCAGGTTCATGATGTCATCCAGGCGCTTGGTATCCACCCGCACTGAAGTCTCCGGGGGCGCCGCTTTGGCTGGCGCTGGCGCAGCCGCGGGCGGCGGAGTGCTGTCGCCACCGGAGGCCGCCTTGGCCGGTGGCACGGACCTGGCCGCCTGGGCCCCGGCCTGATCTGACTGACTGCCCGGCGGTTGCCCGGATTGAGGGCTCTGGCCCTTGCCATGCAACTGATCCAGCAAATTCTCGAATTCGTCCTCGGAGATCAGATCATCCCCGCCCTTGCCAGTCGTCGGCACGGCGGCTGGCCCGTCCGGCTGGCCGCCCTTGCCCTGAAGTTCGTCCAGTAACTGCTCGAACTCTGCGTCCGTGATCTCATCGCTGCCTTGATCAGATCCTTGGGTGGCGGATGCTTTCGGCGGGACACCCCCCCCCGTGGCCGTTCCGGACCCTCCGTTGTCCTTACCTTCCTGCATGGCGTCCAGGAGCGCCTCGAACTCCTCGTCAGTGATATCCCCATCAGCCGCATTTGCGTCCTGCGGGGCTGGCTCCGCCGGGGCAGGTTCTGGCTCGGCGATCACCTCAGGCGCTGCAGCGGCAGGGGGTGACAGATGTGCCGGCTCTTCCCCCTCGGGATAGGTCAGGGGCTCCAGGGCTGCCAGCAGGTGATCAGGTGCCGGTTCGGGCATCTGACCAGCGCGCAACTCATCGAACATCCGATTGAGGACATCCAGCACCTGCAGGATGATATCCATCAGGTTGCTGTCGGCACGTCGCTGTCCCTGGCGCAACAGATTGAATACATCCTCGGCGCGGTGACAGATCTTGACCAGGTTCTCCAGGTTCAGGAACCCCGCGCCGCCCTTGATGGTGTGAAAACTCCGAAAGACGGAGTTCAGCAGATCCTTATCTTCAGGCGTTCGCTCCAACTGCACCAACTGCTCACCGAGGGCGTCCAGGATCTCGCTGGCCTCAATGAGAAAGTCGTTCAGGATTTCGTCGTCGGTGTCCAGAGTCATGCCTTGTTCTCGCGCGTCGTGCGGATGCCCTTCTCACTCCCAGGTTGGCGGCCAACTCCGGGAATTCTGAAATGGGCATACACCCGGGGTGTGGGCCCTTGGAACCGTTCAAAAGCCCAGGCTGGAGAGCAGATCGTCCACATCATCCTGCCCGCTGACCACTTCTCCCTTGTCGGAAGTCCCTGAGACCGCCGGTCCGGTCCCGGCACTGGCGGGACCGGTATTGTCACCGGGATCTGCCGACTTCCTGTCACTGTCGGGTTTGGTAAGTCGCTGTCCTGAAACCTTGACAAGCCCAACTAGGTTATCCTCCAGGTCCTGCACCAGGGTCATGACCCGGCGAATCACCTGACCGGTCAGATCCTGAAAATCCTGGGCCATGAGCACTTCGGACAGCCCCTTGCGCAGCTTCTCCGCATCCCGCTCCGTATCCGCGAGAAAATCGCTCAATTGCTGGCTCACCTGTCTGAATTCCTCAAGGGACATCTCGCGCTGGCGAAAGCGCGCCCATTCCCCACCCAACTCTCCGGCTCGACTGGCCAGCGACTCGGCCACGGGCAGGTTGTCCTCCACTGCATTGAGCGTACGGTGGGCCGCCTGCTCGGTCATGGCCACCACGTAGTTCAGACGCTCCTTGGCATCGGGAATGTCCTGATGAGTGAGTTCAGACAGGCGAGTATCCAGGCGGAAGCTGTTAAGCGCCTCATGCAGATCACGGGTCAGTTTGCCCAGTTCCTGGAACAGCATGCTCTCGTGCATGCGGCCCAGTTCCTCGATCAGATGGCCGGCCTTGTCTTCGTGACCGGCTTCCATCATCTGAACCAGTTCCCGGGCCCGTTCCAGTTGTTCCTTCCTGAACAGGGCCTCTTTGTCACTGTCTTGGCGAGTATCCATGGGGAATGATCAACCGTTTTGCTCGAGGCGTTCGAAGATCCTGTCGATCTTTTCCCGCAGGGTTTCGGCCGTGAACGGCTTGACGATGTAGCCGTTCACGCCCGCCTGGGCCGCCTCCACGATCTGTTCACGCTTGGCTTCCGCGGTCACCATGAGCACCGGCATGTCCTTGATGCGGGGATCCGCCCGGACCGCCCGTAGCAGATCAATACCGGGCATGATGGGCATGTTCCAATCGGTGACCAGAAAATCGAAGTTACCATTTTGCAGCATGGGTAACGCCGTATGTCCGTCATCCGCCTCGGAGGTGTTGTTGTACCCAAGATCCCGCAGCAAGTTCTTGATGATGCGACGCATTGTGGAAAAGTCATCCACAATGAGGATCTTCATATTCTTATCCACAAAAACCTCCAGTGATGCGCAAATCGTTAGCTGCGCGTCCACCGCGCAGAATGAATACGTGTTCCAGACTTCGGCAGCCTTGAGGGCGTCTCAGACCCGGACGCCATCCCCTACCCAGTCGCCCATGCGTGCCTTCAGTCGCATCAGCGCCTGACCATGGAGTTGGCAAACCCGGGATTCGCTGACCCCCAACACCTGGCCAATCTCTCGCAGGTTCAATTCCTCGTCATAATACAGGGACAACACGAGTCTTTCCCGTTCCGGCAACTCGCCGATGTTGTCCACCAGGGCCTTCTTGAAATCGGTTCGCGTCAGATCCATCAGGGGATCCGGCCCATCGGAGGTCAGCAGGTTGTCTACCGAGGAATCCGCATCCCCCAGGTCGTCAAAGCCCAGCACCCGGCTTGAGACTGCATCGCGGAGCATATCCTGATAGGTGGTCATGTCCACACCGAGCGCCTCCGCAATCTCCGCCGCCGAGGCCTCCCGTCCCTCCCGATTCTCGATCTGACGGATCACCTCGCTGATCCGTCGCGAGTGTCGATGGACGGAACGGGGCGTCCAGTCACTGCGACGGACCTCATCCAGCATGGCGCCGCGAATGCGGATACCGGCATAGGTCTCGAAACTGGCACCCTGGGATGGATCATACTGACGGGCAGCCTCCAGCAGGCCGATAATGCCTGACTGAATCAGATCATCGACCTGAACATTGGAAGGCAGGCGCGCCAGCAGGTGATAGGCAATACGCTTCACCAAGGTGACATGCTCATCCACCAGGGTATTGGGGTCCAACTGTTGGCTGGCATACATGGCAAGACCGCTTATGGCGCTGGCTCCAGGTCACTCTGATCGGTATTGATCAGACGTTCCACGAAAAATTCGATCCCCCCCCGGGCCCCCCGCGGCATGGGCCACTGCTCAATGCGCGAGGGCAAGGCCCTGAAGGATCGAGCAGCCGGTGATGAAGGAAAGGCCTCAACCACGGACTGACGACGTTGCACCGCCTTGCGAAGATAATCGTCGTAAGGAATCGAGCCCACATAGTCGAGCATGACATCGTCGAGAAAACGGTCACAGACGGCGACCAGTTTGCGGAACAGACTCCGCCCCTCGTCTTCCTGCTCATTGCGCACCATGTTGGCCAGGATGCGAAACCGCATCACCCCGTGGTCCCGATACAGGACCTTGATCAGTGCATAGGCATCCGTGATGGAAGCCGGTTCATCACAGACCACCACCAACACCTCATGGGCGGCCCGACAGAAACTGGTCACGCTGTCATGGAGACCGGCGGCGGTATCCACCACCAACACATCCAGCGGGTGAGTGAGTTCACTGAAGGCATGGATGATGCCTACATGCTGAGCGCGACCCAGGTCAGCCATATCGGCGATACCCGAAGCTGCCGGCACAATCAGTATACCGTTGGGGCCCTCCACCACCACCTCGTCCAGAGAACAATGTCCCTCCAGTACGTGAGACAGATTCCTCTTGGGCTGCAACCCCAACAGCAGATCCACATTGGCCAGCCCCAGGTCCGCATCCATGAGCATGACGTGCTTGCCTGCACGCGCCATGGCGGCACACAGGTTCACCGACACATTGGTCTTGCCCACCCCCCCCTTGCCGCTGGACACGGCAATCACCCGAACCGGCCGGGACGTATCCCGACGCCCCGAGGCGCTGCTTTGATTCTCACTGGGTGAAGGCATGGGTAAACCTGGCGCTAAGATCGTTGACACTGTCAGGACGCGGGGTCACGTGCGATTGCCGTGCCCGCGACAGGGAACGAGGCCGACGCTCGGAATACCTCTCCGGGGCCTCAAGCGCCGCCGCCGCCATCTGAACCAGCCGCGGGGCACTGGCGGCCAGCAAATCCTCGGGGATCCTCTGGCCTGCACTGATGAAATTAAGCGGCAGCCGGGATGAGATCAGGGCGGACAACACCTCGCCCAGGCTGGCGGCTTCATCCATCTTGGTCAAGATGCAACCCTGGGGCTGCAACCCGCTGAATCCGCTCAGGGTCTCGTCCACCACTGCCTTTTGCACGTTGGCCGCCATGACCAGCATCACCCGGGCAGCAGACGTCGACGTCACCCGGGCAAGCTCATCGAGCATGTCCTTGTCACGCTGATTGGTTCCGGTCGTGTCGATCAATACAAGCCTTTTGGACTTCACCCGCCTAAGCATATCCTTGAGTTGCTGCTCTGTCTGCGCCAGATGAACGGTCACTCCCAGTAACTGACCGATGGTCTGCAACTGACGATGAGCGCCCAGACGATAGACATCGGTGGTGATGATCGCGATGGACTCCTGCCCGTGCCGCAGGCTGACCAGCGCCGCCAGTTTGGCCAGCGTTGTGGTCTTACCCACGCCGCTGGGACCCACAAAGGCAATGATACCATTGTGATCCAGCAGATCATCGTCCGCGATGGGCAGCAGGGCCGCCAACTGGCGCAGGGCCTCGGACCAGCCCTCCACGGGCTCGAACCGACCGGCACCAGGAGCCTCATCCAACTCCACTGCACTGGCCACTGTCCTGGCGACTTCGTGATCCACCCCCATGGAGGCCAGGCGCTGAACAATGGCGGCACGCCAGGGCTCGGAACGGGCAAATTCCTGATCCATCAGTACCGAAAGCTGCTCCTGCAACAACCCGCGCAAACCCTGAATTTCCTTGCGCATGGCCTTGAAGGCAGCATCCTCGGGGTCACCCTGAGCTGCTGTCCCGGCCTTGGCCGGACCCGCCTCCGTCTTGCGGGAGGGACGGCCCTTGGCCTTGGCCGGCGGCTCAACCAGAGGTGTCATCATCGCGCTCAAGGGGTCATCACCCGACGACTCCATCGTGTTCCCGGGGGAGTCCGTATCCCGAGGTCTACGGGCCCAGGAGTCTCCATGACGCGAGGGGGTGGTCCGCCCTCGAGGCGTCGAGGTCGTATCGACACTCAACGAGAGCAGGTCCTCCTCGAGCCCATCGTCCCGCGGCGAGGATTCAGATCCCGAGGCAGCCCGCGGATCTTCCTCATGACCTGCCTGATCCGCCATCTCCGTCACCAGGTCCTCGTCGTAATCGATGGCGGCGATCAGTTCGATCCCTCCGTCCACGCTGCGACTTGAGAGGATCACCGCATCCGGACCCTGGCTGTCACGCACCTGACGAATCGCCTGGCGCATGTCGGGTGCAAAATAGCGTTTAATCTTCATGTCGATACCCGTTATCCGTTTTATCCCGACCCCGGCACATGACCCAGGCCGGTCTGCATTTCACCCGTCAGGTCTCTTCCCGTCCCACGGTGGCCACCACCCGGATCTGCTTGTTATCCGGTATCTCGGTGTAGGCCAGTACATTCAGCCCCCGTACAGCACTGCGTAACCAGCGGGCCATCCAGGGCCGGATGTCGGGCGAGACCACCAGGACGGAGGGTTCTCCGGACATTTCCTGGCGCTTGGAGGCCTCGGCGATGGAGCGTTGCAGGCGTTCAGCCAGCCCCGGCTCGATGCCCAACCCCGCTCCCGAGGCCCCTTGCGAAGACTTCTGCAAAATCTGTTCCAACGAAGGATCAATGGCCAGCAAAGGCAACTCCGAGGCCGTTCCGATGATGTTCTGCACGATGGAACGGGACAGCGACACCCGCACGGCCGCCGTCAGAACGTCGGGATCCTGACTGCGCGGACCATGCTCCGCCAAGGTTTCGGCGATCGTGCGCATGTCACGAATGGGGATCTGTTCCGCCAACAGGTTCTGCATGACCTTGAGCACCACGCCCAGGTTCAGGGTCTTGGGCACCAGGTTCTCCACCAGCTTGGGCGAATGCTTGCCCAGGGTATCCAGGAGGTGCTGCACCTCCTCATGACCCAGCAACTCATGTGCATGATCCCTGAGGATCTGTGACAGATGGGTCGCCACCACCGTCCCGGCATCCACCACGGTGTAGCCCAGTCCCTGGGCCTCTTCCCGCTGCGCGGGATCGATCCACAGGGCATCCAGACCGAAGGTGGGATCCTTGGTGGGTGTGCCTTTCACCTCGCCGAAGACCTGCCCGGGATTGATCGCCATCTCCCGGTCAGTGAAGACTTCGCCCTCCCCCACCGTCACCCCCATCAGGGTGATGCGATAGTGATTGGGACCCAGATCCAGATTGTCACGGATGTGCACCGGCTGAATGAGAAAGCCCAGTTCCTGGGATAGCTTGCGACGCACGCCCTTGATACGCCCCATGAGCTGCCCTCCCTGGGAGCGATCGACCAGGGGGATCAGGCGATAGCCCACCTCCAGCCCGACCAGATCCACGGGAGGGACATCGTCCCAGGTGAGTTCCTTCATCTCCGGGCTCGGCGGCGGTGCTTCGGTTTCCAGTTCGTCGGCCTGGGCCAACTCCAGCGCCTTGCGTCGCTGCATCATGAAGTACCCACTCGTCGCCATCAGCAGGGCCAGACTCAGGAAGACCATATTGGGCATGCCGGGCACCATGCCCAAAGCCCCCACAATGCCCGCTGCCACATACAGCGCCCGTGGTGCGCCAAACAACTGGCTGAGCACCTGCTGGCCCATATCCTGGGCGGTCGATACGCGTGTAACGATGATTGCCGTGGCCGAGGACAACAACAGCGATGGGATCTGCGCCACGAGACCATCACCGATGGTCAGCAGGATATAGTTGGTGGCGGCATCCCCCACGCTCATGCCCTGCTGCAGGGTGCCAATGACCAGTCCACCAATGATATTGATAAACAGGATCAGGATGCCGGCAATGGCATCACCGCGCACAAACTTGCTGGCACCATCCATGGAACCATAGAAATCCGCCTCCTGAGACACCTCTTCGCGTCGGCGGCGGGCCTCATCCTGGGAGATGAGCCCGGAATTGAGATCGGCATCGATGGCCATCTGTTTGCCAGGCATGGCATCCAGTGTGAAACGGGCACTCACCTCCGAGACGCGCCCCGCGCCCTTGGTCACCACCACAAAGTTGATGATCACCAGGATGGCGAAGACCACCAGGCCAACGGCGTAGTTGCCGCCCACCACGAAGTCACCAAAGGCCCCGATGACATTGCCCGCCGCATCGGTGCCGGTATGGCCCTCCAGCAGGATCACCCGGGTCGAGGCCACGTTCAGGGCCAGACGCAGCAGGGTGGCCAACAGCAGCACCGTGGGGAAAACGGCAAACTCCAGCGGCCTTGGCGTGTAAACGGCCACCATGATCACCACCAATGACAGGGCGATATTGAACGTGAACAGCAGATCCAGCGCCAACGGCGGCAGCGGGATCACCATCATCGTCAGCAGCGCCATCAGCAGCATCGGCGCGCCCAGGCCCGACTGCCGGATACTGCGCAGGGCTTCCATCAGGGCACTCATTTACTGTTCCTCCCCACGTGTGGGATCGCGCTTGAGAAATTCACTGGGCACCGGCAGATCATCGGGCGGCGGCGGCTCTTCAGCTCCCTGGCGGTGGGCATGACGCAGTTGATAGACATAGGCCAGAACCTGCGCCACGGCCACATAAAGTCCCGCCGGGATCTCCTGATCCAGACGCGTGCTAAAAAATAGCGCTCGTGCCAGCGGAGGCGCGGAGAACAGGGGCACCCGATGCACCCGCGCCGTCTGACGGATCTCGGCAGCCACTTCGTCCACGCCCCTGGCCACCACCCTGGGCGCGCCCATTTTTGACTGGTCATACTTCAGTGCCACCGCATAGTGGGTGGGGTTGGTCACCACCACATCCGCCTTGGGCACCTCCCCCATCATGCGCCGCTGGGAGATTTCCTGCTGTGTCTGGCGGATCTTGCTCTTCACCTCCGGCTTGCCTTCCGTCTCCTTGAACTCGTCCTTGACCTCCTGCTTGGTCATGCGCAATTGCCGCTGGTGATTCCAGATCTGAAACGGCACATCAATGATCGTCACCAGGATCATCGAGACACTCAAGACCACAAAGGTCCAGGCAATCAGATAACCGGCATGGACCACCCCTGGCACCATGTCTTGGGCGCCCAGGCCGACGATGCGTCCGGAGAGGGTCCACAACAGCAAGGAGGCCACGGCAGAGATCAGCGAAAACTTCGCCAGAGTCTTGCCCAGCTCCATGGCGCCCTGGGGGCCAAAGATCCGTTTGATACCCTTGATGGGGCTCAGTTTATCCGGCTTGGGCGCCATGCCCTGGGGCCGGAAACGCCCACCTCCCATCACCACCGGCCCGACGATGGCCGCCACCACCAGGATAACCATCATGGGTGCCAGCACCAGCAGGGCTTCGGCAATGCGGTGCTCAAGGGCTGTCAACATGAAGGCGGGATCAAAGATGCGCGCCCGATCCACCATGAAGCTGCGTCGGATCAGTTCCTGAATCCGATTGAGCATGTCGCCACCGAGCATCAGCAGCGTCCCCGAACCCGCCAGCAACACCAAGGTGGTGTTGAGTTCCTTGGAACTGGCCACCTGCCCCTTATCCTGGGCATCACGCAGACGTTTGGGGGTGGGTTCTTCGGTTTTCTCCTGAGAAGTCTCGTTTTCAGCCATGAGCTAACTCCCCAGCATCCGTGTGATCACAGTGAATGCCGCCATGGCCAGATCCTCGATTCGAGGGATGAGCGCGGGCAACGTGAACATGATGAGAATGAACCCCAACAGGATCATCATGGGGAATCCCACCGCAAAGATGTTCAACTGCGGCGAGGCACGGGTAATCACTCCCATGGATAAATTGACCATGAGCATGGCGGACACAATGGGCAGGCCCACCAGCAGGGCCCCCACATACATGGTCGAGCCGAACTGCACCACGGTCCACATATCCACCCGGTTCAGGCCGTCCACCGCCACCGGCATCAACTCAAAGCTCCGCACGATCATCTCCAGCATCACCAGATGACCATTCATCGCCAGAAAGATCAAAGTGCCCATGATCACGAAGAACTGCGACACCACCGGTACCTGAACGCCCATTGCCGGATCCACCATGGAGGCATAACCCAGCCCCATGGACAGGGCGATGGATTCACCTGCCATGGTCAGGGCACTCAATACCATCTGCATGATGAAACCCATGGTGACGCCAATCAGCACCTGTTGGGCGGTGACCACCAGCCCCTCCAGACTGAACGGCGACACGGAAGGTGGTTCGGGCAGCAGGGGGGCCACCATCAGCGCCAACACCAGGGCCAGCACGATACGAATCCGGACCGGGACCGTGCCTGCACCAAAGATGGGGGCCGCCAGCAACATGGCGCTGATGCGCACGAAAGGCCATACGAAAGCGGCGACCAGGGCAATGAGTTCGGTTTCGGTGAAACTGAACATGGGGCCGCCACCTATCCGATCAGGCCGGGGATGGCGTCGTAGAGGCGGGTCACGTAATTGACCAGAAGATCCAGCATCCAGCTTCCAAAGACGATCAAGGCGGCGAACATGCCCAATAGCTTGGGAATGAACGACAGGGTCATCTCCTGGATGGAGGTGGCAGCCTGGATCATGCCGATGAACAACCCGATACCCAGCCCGGCAAGAAGTACCGGGGCAGAGAGCATGATGATGGTCATAATGGCTTCCTGGCCCACTTCAACGACGGTTTCGGGGGTCATATCGGCCTCCTCTCAGGCAAAAAAACTGGTCGCCAGGGTGCCCATGATCAGGGCCCAACCGTCCACCAGCACGAACAGCATGATCTTGAAGGGCAACGAGATGATCAGTGGCGAGAGCATCATCATCCCCATGGACATCAGCACGCTGGCCACCACCAGGTCTATGATCAGGAACGGAATCAGGATCAGGAAGCCGATCTGGAAGGCGGTCTTGAGTTCACTGGTGACGAATGAGGGCACCAGCACCGAGAACGGTACATCCTCGGGTGTCTCGAAACTCTCATACCCGCCTATCCGGGCAAACATGGCGATATCCGTTTCCCGGGTCTGCTCCAGCATGAAGTCCCGCATGGGCCCCCAGGCCCGCTGCACCAGCTCTTCCTGAGAGATTTCTTCTGCCACGAAGGGCTGGATGGCCTCCTCATTCACGGCCTGAAAGACCGGCGCCATGATGAAGAAGGTGAGAAACAGCGCCAGACCGATGAGGATCTGGTTGGAAGGCGTCTGGGTGGTACCGATGCCCTGACGCAGAATACCCAGCACGATGATGATGCGCGTGAAGGACGTCAGCATGATGAGCGCCGCCGGCAGCAGGCTCATCAAGGTCATCAGGATCAGGATCTGCAGGGTGACCGAATAGGTCTCACCACCATTGGCGTCAGGCTCCACGGTCAGGATGTCGAATCCTGCCTGGGCCAGGGCCGTATCCAGGGGCAACAGGGCCAGTAGTGGCAACCACAGGGCCCACCCGACACGGGGTTTCATGACGACGTCCCCTGACCGCTCATGGCGGTCCGCAAACGCTGGGCGAAAGAGGGATCGGCGCCCTTGGCCGCCGCGGGGTTCACCTCAATGGGCCGCTCCAGCACGTGCAGCGTCTGCACGCGGCCCGGGGCCACCCCCACCACCATCTGCACATCACCAACCTGCACCAGCACCATGCGCTCCCGGGAACCCAGCGAGACACTACCAAGCACACGGAATTCACTGGAGAGTCCACCGGACAAACCATGAATGCGGCGCAGCACAAAGCCCAGCGCCACAATGGCCACCACCACCACCATCAGGCCCAGCACCAATTGCAGTAAATACGCGCCACCGTCGCCGGTCATACCCAGACCCGGCGCGCCACGGGGAGCCTCCTCGGCCGCCAGCAGCCAAGGCAGACACAGCAGCCCCAGGGCCATCACGATTTGTGTTGCAGTGCGCATGGTGAACCTCACTTGAGCTTTCTCACCCGTTCCGCCGGGCTGATGACATCAGTGAGCCGAATGCCGAATTTCTCGTTGACCACCACCACTTCGCCATGGGCCACCAATGTGCCGTTGACCATGACATCCAGGGGTTCACCGGCCAGGCGGTCCAGTTCCACCACCGACCCCTGGTTCAATTGCAAGAGGTTACGGATGGGTATCTTGGTGCGGCCGATCTCCATGGAGATGGTGACCGGCACGTCCAGGATCACGTCCAGATTCAGGTCCGGATCCCCTTTGCCTTTCTTGGATTCATCCATGAGATCCTCAAACTCCGCCCGGGAGACCTTCTTGGCCCCCATGGCCGCCGAGCTCTCACCTGCATGTTCGAAATCATCCTTTTTGGCCGCCTTGGCATCAGCTTTCTGTTCCTCGGCGTCCTTCATGGAGGCTTCCTGTTCAGCCAGGAGCTGATCCAGATCATCCTGCGCATTCTGGTCGTCTTCCTTGCCCTCAGGCTGCTCCTTGCTCTCGGCTTCGGCCTGCTCCGCCAGAGCGGCAGCCCAGGGATCCTCGGCATCAGCCGCGTTGTCCTGATCGTTCTTTTCACTCATGGTAGCCTCCTGATAATCAGTTAGAGAGCTTCACTTGCCCTGCAATCTTCAAGGCGTTCAGTCCATTGGAGACGCCAAACTCTCCCCGCAGGACCGGCACGTCCTCTGCCCGGAGAATGATGTTTTCAGGCATCTCGATGGGAATGACGTCACCGGGCTTGAGGTTGATCATCTCCGCCACGGTCAACTCGGCCTCTGCCAGGGTCGCGCTGATCTCCACCTCGATCATTTTCAATTCTTCCCGAAGAGCCTTGGGCCAGCGATCATCCACATCGGCGCGGTCACTTTGCAGGCCGGTATCCAGCTGATCCCGGATCGGCTCGATCATTGCGTAGGGCATGGTGATGTGGAACTCCCCACCACCGCCATCCAGTTCCACCTGAAAGGAACAGACCACGACCACTTCGGTGGGACTGACGATATTGGCGAACTGCGGATTGACTTCCGAGCGGCTGTATTCGAATTCCAGATCCATCACCGGGGCCCAGGCCTGCTGGTAATCCTTGAAAGCCTGCTCGAGCAGCATGCGGATCACTCTCAGTTCCGTGGGCGTGAACTCCCGGCCTTCGATCTTGGCGGGGTAACGTCCATCCCCACCAAAAAAATTGTCCACCAGGATGAAGACCAGCTTGGGATCAATCACGAACAGGGCTGTCCCTCTCAAGGGTTTGACACGAACCATGTTCAGGCTGGTGGGCAGATACAGTGAGTGGACATACTCACCGAACTTCATCATCTTCAATCCGAGCACCGAAATCTCGGCGGACCGGCGCAGCAGCTCAAACACACCGATACGCATATACCGGGCGAAGCGTTCGTTGATCATGTCCAGGGTCGGCATCCGCCCCCTTACGATGCGGTCCTGGGTGGTCAGATCATAACCACGCGCCACCCCATCATGGGCCAAGAAATCCTCCTCGGTTTCCACCGCCCCGCTATCGACCCCGTGCAAGAGGGCATCAATCTCGTCCTGGGAAAGAACATCATTGGTCGGCATGGCCCAGCCTCACTGCATCACCAGGTTATTGAAATAGATCGCTTCCACGTTCGCGGGCGCACCGCGCTGCTCAAGTACGCTGCGAATTTCCTCCAGCACTTCCTGGCGTAAAATCTCCTTGCCTTCCGCGGTGACCAATTGGTCATACGTCTTCTGGCTCAGCAACAACATCAGGTTGTTGCGTATCACCGGCATGTGCCTTTCCACTGCCTGAAAGACGTCTTCATTGCGCGCCATCACCACAATGCCCACCTGGGCAAACCGGATACGCTCCGAACCCGAGAAATTCACCACCAGGGGTGGATCCAGCGGCAGGTATTGGGCTTCGGGAATCACGGTCTCTTCCTCCGCGGCGTTCGACCCGGGCATGACCAGGAAATACCAAGCGGCAGCCCCTCCCACGCCTGCGGCCACCACAAAGGTCAACAACACAATCAGGATCAGTTTCAAGGTGCCCCCCTTGCCACCGCCTTTGCCGGCATTGGGATTCAGGTCGAGCTTGCTTTTTTCAGGTTTCTTGGCCATCGAATGGTCTCCCTCTTCTGGAGTTGATGCAAGGCATATGCCATGCAGGAAGCCCCCAAAAATCAACTCTCAATCAATACGTTAAAATAAACCCGCCAAACGCTGCGCCAGAATTTTGACAGATATCGCAAACGCAAAGACGCCCCCTGCTCCTGGAGAAGCAGGGGGCGTGTCAAACCTGGGGGAGTCTAACGAAGTACCGAACTTTCTGCAGGCATGATGGCGGATGGCCCAGCCTTTGGGCCGATCGTTCAGGCGAGCAGGGTCAGATCTTGAATCGGCCCACCGACGATTGCAGATCGGCTGCCAAGCGGGCCAGCTCCTCGCTGGCGCGGGCAATCTGGTCCGAGCCGGTTGCCGTCTGCTCGACGGCATGGCTGATATTGTTGATATTGCGGTTGATCTCCTCCGCGACCGCAGACTGTTCCTCTGCAGCGCTGGCGATCTGCGCGTTCATGTCGTTGATGTTACCCACAGACTGGTTGATGGACTGCAGGCTCTGGCCTGCCGAAGCCGCCTGCTCAACACTATCCCGCGCCTTGGTACGGCTGGTTGTCATGGTCCGTACGGCCTCATGCGTTCCCGCTTGGAGACGCTCGATGATGCCACGGATATCGTTGGTGGACTCCTGTGTACGACTGGCCAGCGTGCGCACCTCATCGGCCACCACCGCGAAGCCACGGCCCTGCTCACCGGCTCGGGCCGCTTCAATGGCCGCGTTCAGGGCCAACAGATTGGTCTGTTCCGCCACATCGCGAATCACATCCAGCACCTTGCCAATCTCGTCACTTTGATGAGACACCTGCTCAATCGCCCGCCCCGCGTTCTCCACCTCCTGAGCCAGTGTCTCGATGGCATCAATCGTCCGGGCCACCACCGCATTGCCGGCATGTGCCTCCTGATTCGTACCGGTCGCTGCCTGGGCCGCCTCGGAAGCATTGCGAGCAACATCCTGAACCGTGGTGGCCATCTCATTCATCGCTGTAGCCACTTGATCCGATTCACTTTGCTGTCGTTTGATCTGCTGGACTGTTGCCTCGGTGGTCGCTGAGAGCTGCTCCGCTGCCGCGGCCACCTGAGTGGCAGCACCGACAATCTGCCGCACCAACTGGTGAATCTTGTCTACAAAACCGTTGAAGGACTGGGAAAGTTGTGACAGTTCGTCACGCCCCTGGGCGGGCAGACGCTGCGTAAGGTCACCATCCCCCTGGGCAATCTCATCCATGCGCTGTGCCGCGAGTCTCAGGGGTACCACAATGCCACGGGCGATGAACCAGGCCGCCAACAGTCCACCCAGCATGACCAACGCACCAATACCCAGAACGAGCCCCAGCGCCTGACGGTACTGCGCCACGTAGTCGCTGCGGTCAATCATCACCTCCAACACTCCGACAGGCCGGCCCGCAAAATCCACCACCGACCCTGCATAGATGGCGGCGGCTTGCCCCTGATGCTCGATGGTTTGCAAAAGGTTTTCGCCATCCATCACCCGGTCGAGATGATCCTCACGGAGGCGATCCGGGCCACCGATGGTGCCGGCAAACGTCTCAAAACCCCGTTCACCGCGAATATGCAACGCCGCATGAACACCGTACTTCTCGGTGAAATCCTGAAAAAACGGCTCTCCAAAGGACAACCCGAACTCCACCACCCCCACCTGTTCACCCTGATGGCGAACCGGAGTGACACCACGCACACCCAGGCCAGCGACACCGCGCTCGAGTCCCCTCACCGATCGCCCCTGACGATTGGCCTGAACCACGGTTTCCCGCATATTGCGCAGATCGTCGCCGTAACGCTCCAGCATGTGCAGACGCAGAAAGGAGGTGGCAGGCGCCGTCAGAAACTGGAACTGGACGGCATCATATTCATCGCGCATGCGCTCAAAGACAGGCAGGGTCAGTTCGGTTAATGTCTCGCGCTCACGCTCCGCAAAGGCCCGTTGCACGTTCGGCGAACTGGCCACCACTTCGGCCTGGGCCTGCGCCCGCAGACTGGTCTCCTCCACGGACGTCTGCAACGCCATGAACAGATCCTCCAGTTGCCGCAGCTGAGCGCGTTCGGTGATCTGGCTGATCGCATTGAGAGCCACGGGTATGACCAGTCCCAAGGTAGCCAAAAGGACCAGGGCAATCCCCACCATCAAGCGGATACCGATGCGAACGTTGCTCAACATGTCCTTTCACTCTCCTTTCGTCTCTGTCCCTGATGGATGACAGGCGTCATTTCCGTTCATGGAACACAGGGCGCATCGGTTCCCGACAGGCACCCAAGCCGGGTTCAGGCGTAAGCGTCCAGCAGGCCCGATTGCCGATCAGGGGCGGGGCCCTCCAGGGACTCGGACGTGAACGCGCCCTCTGCCCGTGCCGCTCCGCCCGACGGGCCCTCATCCTGAGGGGACTGCCCACCCTCGCCCCCTTCGCGGTGCGAGACATCCACATCACCGAGCTGTACACCGTTTTCGGCAAACATCTCCCGCAGCCGAGGGATGGCAGCATCCAGGGTATCCCGAGTGGCCGCGTGGGGCGCGAGAAACTGCACATTGGCGCGATCTCCCTCCATGGACACGCGGATCTCCAGCGGCCCCAGATGGGGTGGGTTCAGGCGCAACTCGGCCCCCTGCACATTCTGGTTCACCATCCAGAGCACCCGGTTGCCCACTGCCTCATTCCATTTGGACTGCGACATATTGGGTTGCGGCATGGGCACCTCCAGGGCCATGACTCGTGGACCCTGTTGCTGAGATGCAGGCTGCAGGCCCAGCGAGACATCCCCGGCCAACTGGACGGACAGCCCCTCCTTGCCCGCCCCCTCCGCCTGGGAGGTCGCACGGGCCAGCAGGGATTCGATGGACTGCATCTGCATTTGGGCCGGTGCCTGACCCTCGACGCCACCCCGCCACACCTGTGCCATGGCCGACACCAGTTGATTGGGCCGATTGCCCGGTTCCGCTGCCGGGAGCGGCAAGACCTGGCCGGACTCAGGCAACTCCTCCGCCCCCTTCAGAGCATGGAGCATGGCGAAAAGCCCCTCTGCATCGGCCTCGCCCTGTTCCTCCATCAAGGCCCTGAGCTTGTCGGCATCCAGATCAGTCGGCAACACAAGCCCCTCCGGAAGCTGACCGCCGAGCTCACCCGGTAAATCCGCCTCCAGATCCTGAAAATACAGTAAAAGACTCTCCCAGAAGTCTCCCCCCTCGACCAGTTCCTCCTGAAGTTCAGGCGGCAATTCCTTGACGAACTGCGCCAGGCTGCCTTCCCCGGAGCCCCGTGTTGACGGGGGTAGTTGCATGATGGGCATATCCATGACGGGATACCTATGTGGTGATCACTCTTGTCCAATTAACAATCAATAAACGTGCCGATCTAAAAATCGGGTTTGCGTCTCACATTGCGATCATCCTGCTCAGCCTGTTCCCGCCGATCCACCTCGTAACGCTCCTCGCGCTCAAATCGCTCAACCACACGGTTGATCGCTTCGGTACGCCCCCGGGCCTCCACCCATTGACCCCGGCTGCGCTCCAGCTCTGCCCTTGCCGCCTGCACCAGCTTCATCTGTTGATCAATGGCCTGGTTGAGTCGTGACAGGAATAACCGGTAGTCACGCACGCCCACGCCATTGAGGGGAACGGAGGTACTGGATTCAAATCGCTGCGCATATTCATCGCGATAACCGCTCAATTCATCCAGCCTGGCGAGGCGGTCATCCAGGACCTTCTGCCAATCCCCCAGTTGACGCGCAGCAGTCTGCTGTCGGGTGTCGGCCAACCGGGCCACGGGTTCCATACGTTTGGATCGATTCATCGCATCTCACCTCACGACGCTATTCCACGACCTGCATTGACATCCTCCTGAGCGGGCCTTTCTGCCTGCACCGCGCTCCGTCTGGAAACCAACTCTTCCAAATCCCGCAGGCTCTTCTTGAAGTTCACGGCTTCTCGCAGATCCTGCTGCAAAAATCGCTCAAGACGGGGGAACAGGGCAATGGCCTCGTCCACACGGGGGTCGGCCCCCTTTTGATAGGCGCCTACGCTGATCAGGTCGCGATTTTGCTGATATTGTGAATACAATTGTTTGAACTGACGCGCTGCCTGCACATGCCCCGGGTCGACAATGTCATTCATCACCCGCGACACCGAGGCCTCCACATCAACGGCCGGGTAACGTCCCGTATCGGCGATACGCCGGGAGAGGACCACATGCCCATCCAGGATGGCACGAGCCGCGTCGGAAATCGGATCATTGGTGTCATCCCCCTCCGCCAGTACCGTGTAAAACGCTGTGATCGAGCCTGAGCCCCGATCCCCATTGCCGGCGCGCTCCACCAATTGCGGCAGACGGGCAAAAACCGAAGGCGTGTAGCCCTTGGTGGCAGGCGGTTCGCCGATGGCCAGGGAGATCTCCCGCTGCGCCTGGGCAAAGCGGGTCAGCGAGTCCATCAACAGCAGCACGTTGTGTCCCTTGTCGCGGAAATATTCGGCAATGCTGGTGGCCAGCATGGCGCCATGCAGACGCATCAACGGGGGATGGTCAGCGGGCACAGCCACCACCACCGCCCGCGCCATGCCCTCCGGCCCCAGGATCTTCTGCACGAATTCGTTGACCTCACGTCCGCGCTCGCCGATCAGCCCCACCACGGTGATATCCGCCGCGGTGTAACGGGTCATCATCCCCAACAGCACACTCTTGCCCACGCCACTGCCCGCAAACAGGCCCATGCGCTGACCCCGCCCCACGGTGAGCAATCCATTGATGGCACGGATCCCCACGTCCAGCGGCTCATGAATGGGTTCACGTGCCAGTGGGTTGATGGGCCTGCCATTCAGCGACACATGATCATCGCATTGGGGCAATCCCCCCCCATCCAGAGGCCGGCCCGAGCCATCCAGAACCCGGCCCAGCAAAGCTTCTCCCACCAGCGTCTCCCGTGCATGACGCGTGGGAATCACCCGGGCTCCCGGTGTCAGGCCGCTGATATCGCCCACGGGCATCAGATAGGTCCGCTCCCCGGAAAAACCCACCACCTCCGCCTCGACCTCCTGGCCACCCAGACTGACGACACGACACCGGCCACCGACGGAAACCTGACACCCTTCCGCCTCCAGAGTCAGCCCCACCATGCGCACCAGGCGACCCTCGGCCACCACCGAGCGGGCATGTTCGAGGCGACCCCGATAGCGCTTCAGACGCGCCTCAAGCCGTGCGATACGGGCCTGGGGGGCAATCAACCGGGGAATGATGGCGGCCTCACCCATTCTCGCCGCCAGAACCCGCTACCCGGGGGTCGTGGGAAGGCGCCAGTTCAGCCTCCCGGGCAGGCTTTGGCCGTGCCGATACAAGGGCTTCGGTCGGGTTGTCCTCCTCAATGTGGTCACTGCGGCGCTCGCCGCCCCACACCGATGCAATCACGGCATTCAGCCTCGCTTCCAGACTGGCATCCACCCTTGAGGTATCCGTCTCCAGCTTGACGCCCCCCCGGCTGAGCGTGGGGTCATCCACCACCGACCAAGGTCGCTCAAGATCATTGAGATGCAGTGCATCCTTGACCAGCTTGGCATCCTGGGGATGCAGATACAGCCTGACCTTGCGATCAGCACTGGGCAGTACACTCAGGGCTTCACGCAATACCGCCACGACGGCCGATGGATCCGTGCGCAGTTCGCGGCGAACCAACTGTCTGGCCACGGCGATGGCCAGCTGTACCAACTCCTCCTCGATCACCGCATCCAGTTCTTCGTAGGGAGTCACCAGCCCCTGGAGCAACCGGTCCCAGGCCTTTAACCGCTGCTCGGTGGTCTTTTCGGCTGCCTTGACGCCCTTGGCCTCACCATCCTTGTATCCCATCTCGCGCCCGGTGCTCAGCCCCTCTTCGTAGCCGGCTTCCCGTCCCCGCTCAAATCCAGCCTGATAGGCCTGATCCTCGATCTCGCGAATGCGCTCCGCGGTGGGTAACATCAAGCCCGCATCGGCATCGGTCTCCTCGTCGGCCTGCGCCTCAGGTTCGGGAGCCGGCGGCGGGTCGCCCACCTCGGGGATCTTCCACAACTGGGCCTGGCCGGCCTGGGCCTGGGGAATCACGCGTTCGTTGCCACCCATGCTCTTGCCTCCTTAGACCATCTGCTCGGAGCCCTTGTTGCCAAGGACAATCTCGCCGGCCTCGGCCATGCGGCGGGCGATGCCAAGGATTTCCTTCTGGGCCGCCTCCACTTCGCTCAGGCGCACCGGACCCTTGGCCTCGAGATCGTCCTGCAGCATCTCGCCAGCCCGCTTGGACATATTCTTGAAAATCCTGTCCTTCAAGTGCTCATCCGCCCCCTTCAGGGCCATCACCAGGGAATCCGTGGACAGCTCCCTGAGCAAGGACTGGATACTGCGGTCATCGAGATCCGCCAGATTACCGAACACGAACATGAGATCCTGGATCTTCTGACTCAACGCTTCATCCACATCCCGCACCTTATCCAGTATGGAGCCTTCCTTGGAGGAATCCATGAAGTTGAGGATGGTGGCTGCGCTCTTGATCCCACCGACACTGGACGACTTGACGTTCATGTTGCCTGCGAACTGTCGCTCCAGAATCTCGTCCAGCTCCTGCAACGCGGTCGGTTGCACACCGTCGAGTGTCGCAATGCGCATGAGGATGTCCGGCTGCGTCCGATCCGGCAGGAAGGAGAGTACCGAGGCCGCATGATCAGGGTCCAGGTAGGACAACACGATGGCGATGATCTGAGGGTGCTCAAGGCGAATCACCTCGGCGACCGCCCGCGGATCCATCCACTTGAGGGATTCAAGGCCCTTGGAGTTGCGGCCCAGCAGGATCCGGTCGATGACGCCATCCGCCTTATCCTTACCCAGCGCGCTGTTGAGCACACTGCGAATGTAGTCGTCAGAGCCCATCCCCAGGGCTGTCTGCTCATCCACCGTGGCGACGAAATCATCCACCACCTGCGCCACGTCCGATTTCGAGACGTTGGTCAAGGAGGCCATGGCGGTCCCGACGCTCTGGACCTCCTTGGGTCCCATGTGCCGCAGTACCTCCGCTGCTGCCTCTTCGCCCAGGCTCATCAGAAAGACTGCGGCGCGATTCGGACCGCTCAATTTGCTTTTAGGCTCCATCTTCCGCCACCCAGTTTTTCACCACTTGAGCCACCAGTTTAGGATCATCCTTGATCAATTCACGCACCCGCTCCAGGTTCGTCTCGTAGTCACGGTTACCCTTGCCGGGCAACGCCATGGGTTCATCCCCCTGACTGGTCAGGCTGAGCTGGTCTTCTCCCACCTCACCCTCACCGGCGGCCTTGCCCTCTTCGTCCTCTTCCTTGCCGGCAGCCCCCTGGGCAGCCAGCCCCTTGAGCAGTGGCCGCACCACCAACAGGATTGCCAACAGGGCCACCAGAGCCAGTAGGGCCGTGCGGGCCAGTTCCTGCGCCCAGGCCTGCTCCCATACAGGTGGCTCGGGCAGCGGCTCAGGCTCCGGTTCCACCCGGAAAGGCGCACTGATCACATTAACACTATCACCGCGCCGGGCGTCAAAACCAACCGCCTGCTGAACCAGGCCCTCGATGCGCGCCAACTCCTCCGGCGGCAGGGGCTCACGCACCATCTCGCCCTCTTCATTCATCTGTTCCTGAAAGTCGACCACCACGGCCACCGACAGGCGCCTTACCGTGCCGGGTGCCTCGCGCACATGGCTGATGGTGCGGTCCACTTCATAGTTGCGTGTCCCACTGCGCCGCGACGAACCCGGCAACTCCGCGCCAGGATCCATCACCCCCTCACCCTCGGCGCCCAGTTCACCGCCGGCAGGTGGCTGATTGGTCAGAGCCCCCGGAATGCCCATGTCCCCCCCCACTCCACCCCGGGTATCTTCCTCCATATACTGTTCGCTGCGCAGTGCGGTGAGTTCCGGGTCGTAGTTCTCGATGGTGCGTTCAATACGAGAAAAGTCGAGATCCGCGGACACACGCGCCCGCACGCCGTCCTCGCCAACAATGGGAGCAATGATGTCCATCACCCGCTGCGACAGATCCTCTTCCATCAAGCGGGTGAACTCCAGGTTGCGAGTGGACAGGGTCATGCCATCGTCCTCGACATCCTGTGTCATCAGCCGTCCGCGCTGGTCCACCACCGTCACACTCTCGGGCTCCATGCCCGGCACACTGGACGACACCAGGTGCACAATGCCGGCCACGCGCCGCTCATCCAGGGTGCGCCCGGGATGCAGGGTCACCACCACCGAGGCGCTGGGCTGTCCACGATCGCGCACGAATACCGTTTCGCGGGGCATGGCCAGATGCACGCGCGCCGCCTCCACGCTGGACAAGGTGGCTACGGAGCGGGCCAGTTCTCCCTCCAGGGCCCGGTGATAGCGGGCAGTCTGCACCAGCCGACTGGTGCCGATCCCTTGGTCCTCCTGCATGAGCTCGAAGCCAAAATCGCTCGACTGTGGCAGACCTTCCGTGGCCATCTGCAAACGGGCCTTGTGCACCGAATCGGCGGGCACCGTCAGGGCGCCCGATACCCGGTCCACCCGGTAGTTGATCCCCTGCTGATCCAGGGCCTGCATCACCTCGGCGCTCTCGCTTTGTCCCAGGTCTGGATAGAGGATGGTGTAGTCGGGTCGGTTGAGCCAGATGAACAGGCTCACCACCAGCGCAATCGCAGCGGCCACACCGACCAACAGGCCGATCTGGCTCTGTGCGGGCAGCCGGTTGAAACCTTCGACCTGCTGATTGAATGTGGTGGTCAGTGAAGTGGCCATAATGATGCCCTACCGGTCCTCAGACCTGCATGTTCATGATGTCCTGGTATGCGGACACCAGACGGTTACGAATCTGGGTAGTGGCCTCAAAGGCGACACTGGCCTTTTGTTTGGCCACCATGACCTGGGGCAGATCCACATCCGGATCGCCCATTTCAAAGCGCGTTGCCAGCTCACTGCTCGACTTTTGAGTCTCGCTCACCTTGTCCAGGGACTCACGCAGCATGGTGGAAAAATCCGGCTGACCGGGCTGGATCTCCCGATTCGCGGCAGGTTGCCCCTCCACCCCGGCATTCGCCGCCAGCGAACGCATCTGTTGCAACACCTGGTTGATTTGTCTGTCGCTCATGACAGTGCCCTCCACATACGATTCAATTCACGACCCATGTCGTCTCAAGCCATCTACCCACGGGAGTCGAGTTTCAAGGAATGGTCACACCGGCTTCACGCAACCTCGCCAATTTGTAACGCAGCGTGCGCGGGCTGATGCCCAACCGGGCGGCAGCGTCCTTGCGGCTGCCATCCTCCATCCGCAGTGCATCCAGAATCAGCTGCTCCTCGCGGGAGCGCAGGTTATCGCCCAGTCGCTGATCTCGAATGACCGAGGAAGATACGTGCTCGGTCTGCCCCATGAACGGTGGCTGCAGCGACGTATCCAGACCCGTCACACCCTCGAACTGAAGGGATTCAGCATCGATATCCACCCCATCCCGCAGGATCATGGCGCGCTGGATCACGTTATCCAGTTCCCGCACATTGCCAGGCCAGGGATGATCCACGAGACGGGCCGCCGCCGCCTGGGTGAGTTGTGCGTGATCGATGCCGCGCCCATGGACATGAATGAGCCGTCGCGCCAGGGGCAGAATATCGCCAGGGCGGTCGCGCAAAGGGGGAATCAGAAGGGGAAACACGTTCAGGCGGTAGTAGAGGTCTTCCCGGAACTGGCCATCGGCCACCGCCTCCTGGAGATTGCGATTGGATGTGGCAAGCACACGCACATCCACCGGACGCGGATGGCGCCCTCCCAGACGTTCCACCTCCCGCTCCTGCAATACGCGCAGCAGCTTGGCCTGCAGCCCGTGGTCCATCTCGGAAATCTCATCGAGTAGCAGGGTGCCACCCTCAGCCAGTTCGAATTTGCCTGGCCGGGATTCATAAGCACCGGTGAAGGCACCCCGCTCATGGCCAAAGAGCATGGCCTCCAGCATATTTTCAGGGATCGCGGCGCAGTTCAGCGCTACGAAGGGGGCGTTCGCCCGGGAAGAATGGTCATGAATGAAACGGGCGAAGACTTCCTTACCTACCCCGGATTCGCCGTTGATCATCACCGTCACTTCGGACGCGGCAACGCGGCGAGCCAATGTCAGGAGATCCCGACTTCGGGGGTCTTCAGCCACCAGATCCGGAACCTCGCCATCAGGCTCCGTGGTCAAGAGGGTCATTTGACTCATTGCACCTGCTCCACATCGTGTCCTGTTGTGACCTGTCAGCGACGCAGCGCGAGACGGGCCTTTACCAGGACTTAAGCAGGTTACATGCCAAACTATTTATTCATTTACATTCAACAACTTGAAATTAACATCCGAGAAATCGTCAAGATTCTGCCGCATCTTCCGCGCGGGTAATGCCAAATTTCCGCATTCGTTCCACCAGCGTCGTGCGGCGCATGCCCAGGAGTTTTGCCGCCTGAGCCACCACGCCACCCGACTTGTCCAGGGCATCCCGGATAAGACGCATCTCCAGTTCACCCATATATTCCTTGAGATCGAGACCTTCATCAGGGACACCGTCGCTGGCGGCTCCTCCAACGCCGCTCGCCATGAAGGGACTCGACACCTCCCCGGCCTGTTCCAGTTCATCCTCACTGAGGTCGCTACGGAACTTTCGAGGCAGATCCATCGGCTCCACGGTCCCACCCGGGTGCATGATCGCCAGGCGCTCCATGAGGTTGGCCAGTTCGCGTACGTTGCCCGGCCATGGGTGCCGGGCCAGCACCTGGAGTGTGCCGGAAGACAGGCGCACGCACCCCCGCCCCTCGGCCTCCATGCGGCGGAGCAGTTCACTGATCAACAGCGGCAGGTCTTCGATACGCTCTTTCAGGGAGGGCACTTCAATGGGAAATACATTGAGTCGATAGTAAAGATCCTCACGGAACCCACCCTCCTCAATGGCCGACTCCAGATCGCGATGGGTGGCCGCGATAATCCGGGCGTCCGTGGTCAGGGTCTTGGTGCTACCCACCCGCTCGAAGGTCCGTTCCTGCAACACCCGCAGCAGCTTGACCTGCATGGGCACAGGCATGTCACCGATTTCATCGAGGAACAACGTCCCGCCCTGAGCCAGCTCAAAACGCCCAGGGCGGGCACTGATCGCCCCCGTGAAGGCACCTTTCTCATGCCCGAACAACTCGCTCTCCAGGAGTTCACCGGGAATGGCGCCACAATTGACGGCCACAAAGGGCTTGCCCTGCCGGGCAGAGCAATTGTGAATATTGCGGGCCACCACTTCCTTACCGGTCCCCGTCTCACCAAGGATCAGCACATTGGCATCCGTAATGGCCACCTGCTCAATGTGATCACGGATACGTTGCATATGCCGATTACAGCCCACCAGGGACTGATAGAGCGCCTGTCGAACCCGGCCACTCAGATCCACACCATTCACCACCAGATGCCGGGCGCGCTGCAGGGTATCGGACCATTGCGTCACGCGTGGCGGATAATCCAGACGACGCAGCAAACGGGGGGCAACCTCCTCCGGGAGGGCGCCGAACTCACTCTCGTCACCCACCAGCGCGATGGGCAGCGGCAGTCCCTCATGGCTCTTCAACGCCTCAAGGGATTTCAGGTCCCGAGCACTTCCCACACAGCCACTGACCAGAACCATCAGCCAGGACGTATCCGTATCCAGACCCGTGGCCACATCATCCAGCGAGACCACCACGGGATCGCATTCCATGAATTCCAGGACGGTCCTGAGTTGCTGAACGCGCTCTGGCTGGCTGGCAAGCACCATGACGCTCCGCGGCATCCGCGGCAGCGGCGTATCGATCATGTTGAATGTGCCTGTATCGTCAATTGCCATGAAATTGTCAGCCGGAAGCAATCGCTGGGCCCGCAGGATAAACCCAAAACCTCACTCATGTCCCACCAGGCCTGCCCCTGACAGGTTCGCTTCCGTTATACCGCACCATGTCACCGACAAGCGGAAGCCCGGTCAGCGGGACCGGGACTGGGCCACGCTGCGGCGGTGTCGCCTGAATACCAGCTTCTGGATACCCTCTTCAAGTAACGGGCTGAGGCCACGAAACCGCACGGAAATCTCGTAACCCTCCGGCAACGCCTGGCACGAGGCCACCTCGCCGTAGAGCTCCAGCGGCCGTGGGAATTGCGGGCACAGGTGCCAGTGCATGCGCAGCATCTGGCCCGGCTCCAAGCGCTCTCCTTGCACCCACCCCAACCCCTCCGCAGAGATCCGCATGTTCACCGGATCCGGTGACGTCACCTGTGTGTGCAGCAAGGACCCCAGCATCTCGAGAATCACATTGAGCTTGGTCTCGATGCGAGCCAATTCATGGGAGATCTCGCTCCCAAGTTCTTCATTCACCCGCGAAGAGGCGTCATCCAGGCTGACATACACCCTCAGCAGACCCTCATTGGCCTCATTGATGCGGGCCAGTTCCTCCCCCTGGGGCAAGGCCTCCACGGTGCTGTGCAGGATCGGCAGGCGATCCTGAATCACGAGCACATCCTGGAAGGGATCGCTGACGGTCATGAGGACATTCCAGCAATGACCAGCCGGCAGCGCAAGAGTCCCACCCCTGCCCCGTGATCGGTGCCCCGTACCGCCAACCTAGAAACTGTATTCAATATTGGCCCGAAGGAAATGGGCATCATCCGCCCCTCTTGCATGGTAATGACCGGGATCCAGGAACTCGGCCCACAGGTGGCCGCGCAGATTCTCGGCCAGGTTCACCCCCAGCACCGCGGTAAGCAGGTCGCCGCGCAGATCACCATTGCCCGGGCCGTCCCTTTCATCCGCGTACATCCGATGATAGCGAAGTTTCAGGGAAGTGCTTGGTGAAGGTTTCATGTCCAGGCCCACAAAGGGAGCCTTCAGATTGCTCCAGCCGGCCACCCCGAACTCACTGCCGATAAAGCCATAGGCATACAGCTCACTGAACTGCGGCCAGCGAGAGAACACCGGGCGCCATCCCTCGTTATCCGCGGTCCCCCCTTCATTGCCGGAAAGATAGTAAAAGCCGGCAGTGAACGCAGGCCGGGTTTCACCCCACATGTCGGGCCGGAGCGTGACCGAGGCATCCAGCAACTCACCCTTGAGATCATCCTCCTCCTGACTGCCCCGCTGTACGGCCATCTCCAGATTGGCGGACCACCGGCCCCAGTCGGGGGCCGCGCGAACACCCACGGTGTGGAAATCGGCATCGGCCTCGATCCCCTGCCTCGGGTAGCTACGGTCCTTTTCTTCCTTATAGATCCAGTAATACTCCAGAGGCATGTCCTCCACCCCCTCATAACGCCCATACAGCCCCGCCGCCGCCTCGTCGTGCTCGATCAACGTCAGTTGCGGTTCCCGGTTGAGGGTCAGCGAATCCTTGGCCTCATTATAGATGGCCAGCAAATCCACACTGTGCTCCGGCCCCAGGGCCACGCTAGCCTTGATGGCATTGTAAAACAGGCTGCGGGAACCATCCCGCGGGGTACCGTTGAGCAGGATGTTGCCCGTACCGTAGATCAGTTCCTGGCGGCCCAGACGCAGGTCCACCCTGCCCCCCGCCAGGTTGTTGATATCCACATAGAGCAGATCGGGAACGATCTCGCCCAGCGGGTCGTGATCGCGGGTGTACTGACGATCCTTGTCGTAGAAGCGGAATTCGTTCATCAGCCGGCCATTGAACTGGATGTCCTCGCTGAACGCATAGCTGGCCCACAGGCGGGTGCGGGTGCGATTGAAGAGTTGATCCACCTCGGCTGGCACCGTCATGGGAATATCCTTCAGATCCGTCACCCGGACTCGAAGATCCCCCCCCCAGTCCCACTCGGCCGTGGCCACGCCCGTCCCCATGCCAATGGACAGCGCCAGCGCACCTGCCACCATCGAAACCACCTTTCTCCCCATACTCCCCCCGAGTCGTCTTGTTCTAAAAAAACTGCTCCTTTTCCATGGAATTTTTCAGGGGTGAGTTATTACCATGGTAAATAACGATTTTCCAGCGGCTCATGATCATCCCTTGATCTGTCTCGCCTGCTTCTCCATAAGCGCTATTCCCGCAGGGTGGATGCCTGCCCCGATTGCATCTGCAAGCCCACCCGCGCCGCCCGCCGGATGCTCTCCAGCAACGCCTGCTTGCCTGTGCCCGTACAGGGGATCCACGGACGGGGCGGATCGTTCAGGGCCTCGCGCAGGGCGCGGCCCAGGGTGGTGCGCATCATGGTCATCAGCACCACGGCATCGGCATCGATCGCCTGGCGCTTGAGCACATCCACGTCCCTTCCCCAGTTGGAAGACCAGCCCGTGTGACGAAACGACACCACCACCCCCGGCCATTCCTCGGCCAGGGTGCGGCTGATGGTGTCGGTATAGCGGGCCTGGATCTCGTTACCCCCCACGAACAGCACCTTCACCGGGGCGCCCACCCGCAACTGTTCTTCCAGGTCGGCATCGTCACCCTCGTCCGAGGCCGTGTCCGGCAGATGCAAATCGGCAAAATACTCACCCGGGGCATCACACTCCCGAAATAGATCCAGCGCCTGGGCCGCCTCCATGGGGCGGGTGTCACGCAGGGCGTAGAACAACGCCCGCAACTGGGCGAAGGCCTCTGGATCCCGGCCCAGGCGTCGGTAAAGACGAAACCGGGAGCGAAGGATCTCCACCTCCGACCAGGCTGGATCCAGGCGCTCGGGGTGCTCCAGCCACTGGAGCATGGGCTCGCAGAAACGCGAATCCTGGGCCAGGGCCTCCATGGCATCCAGCCCCTCCTGGGCCACATCCACGCGCCCTGCCGACAGGGCGGCCGGCACCAGCACCGACCAGACACGCCACTGTTCGATACCGGACTTGTCGCCGCTATTACGCGCAAGGGTGAGGAGTTCGTCCTGCAGATACACCGACCCGGCGAACCACTCAGGTCGATCAATCATGGTCAGCGACGATTCCCCCCCGTGACGCCAGACGCACTCGGCAATCTCCGTGGCCAGTCGAGGCTCCACCAGGTCGGCCGATTCCAGGAAACGCTGCACACCCCAGCGGGGCAAGCGACCGGTTTCGTTGGCGATGGCCCGCCAGGACTCGATAGCGGCACGGGCCGAGCCCTGGTCCAGGCGGGCCATCATCAGCACCGCCTGCATGAATCGGCATTGACCCAGCAACCCCAGCCGCTCGTAGGCTGTCGATGCGGTATCGCTCATCATGCCGATCAGGGCCTCATTCACATGCACCAGAGCCCGATCACGGACTGCGTCCTGGCCATCCGGTCCGGACCAGCGCAGGAACTCCAGCACCGCCAGGGCGTGATGGGCATTGATGGCCAGGCGCTCGAAGCGATCCACCGCCTGGCGGAAATAGGCCTCACCGTGCTCCAGTTGCACCAGGGTGTTGGCACACCGCTCCGGATCGTCCGGCAGCACCACATCCGCCAGTGACCGGAAGCCTCCGCTCACCAGCCCCCGATCGGCCAGCAGGCAGGGGGTATTCACCCGGTCTTCCTCGATGAGCCGCGCGAAGATTTCACGGGCGCCGATGAAATTCCCCTGGGCCTGCAATGCCTGACCCAGGCGACGCTCCAGCAGGGTATCCATGCGCTCCCGCTGATCCGGGTCCAGCTGCACATAGGGCAAGCCCTGACGCAGTTCCACCAGCAGCACATTGGCCAGGGCCGGATCGCCCTCACGGATGGCGGTGGTGGCCTTATCCAGGATCAGGGAGAAGGTGGCCGGGCTGAGATGCGAGCGCTGACCGCGCAGCAGTTGCATGGCCTCTCGATCATAGCCCTGCTCCAGCAGGTAGCCGTAGACCTCGTTGATGAGCCCCGCCCCGGCACCGCCGGGTGTCTTGGCCGCGCCCCGGAATACCCCGCCATGACGCGCCAGTATTGCCTTGACAGCATCATGGTCCCGCTGCCGCACATGGGCGCTGAGCACACCGGAGAGATACCACTGGCGCTGCTCGTCATCCATCTCCCGGCGAGCGGCGTCGATCTCCCTCTCCGGCAACAGGGCATCCATGAAACCCAGATGGAAATAGGTACGCTGCCGTGTGGTATCCAGGGCATGGACCGACTCCACCAGGTCCACCAGTTCGTTAGGCTTCAGGGCCCGGTCGTCACCGTTCAGGGTCGCCAGGATCTGATCCAGGATCACCCGATCCAGTTGGGTGAAGTCCTCCGACACCTCCAGGGTGTCGGCGATCTGGGCATCCACCACCGCCTCCTGGGCGCGGGCGGCCTCCTCTTCCTCCATGGCCCGGGTCAGTTCGGGCAGGACCGGATCCAGGAAATGCCACAGTTGCGGATCCATCTGCGTGAGCACGCGAAAGTAGATGGCCACCTCGCGCGCGCTGAATTCCTCCACCAGGGTCTGCGTGGTGGCCTGCACATCCCCGGGAGCGCGGATCCTTGAATCCCCCCCCACCACGAAGCCGCGGTCATCATGGGGCACGCCACACAGGTCCAGGAACCGGCACATGATGGGCGACTTGTAATCGGCAAAATACCCCAGGAACAGCAGCGTCCACTCCCGGGCGCCGAACAGGGTGGGCGCATTGGGCAGCAGCACACCGGCCAGTTGCGGATTCTTCATGCGACGCAGGGTTTCGACCCGGAAACGCTTGCGCCGCGCCAGGGTCTTGAGGGTGGTATCACAGACCATCTCCAGGCGCGAAGCGGGATCCCGCAGTCGCTCAAGAAAGGAGAGCATCGCCCGATGCTTGTCTCCCGGTTCCAGGCGGTTCCAGATGGCTTTCCAGTCACTCAGGCCCGTCTGGGGCATGGGCTCTATCGCTGTCCTGGCCATGGGGCCGCCTCCTGACCAGGGGCCACTGCAACGCGCCCCGACCGATCATCCAGGCCATTTGGCTGACGAAGCGTTTTTCCTGATACTGGGAATGGATACATGCCCCGATCATACTAAGCCCCACTCCCTACAAGCCAGCGTACCGCTTCGGGGGCGTGCCATTGACCCGGTGAGTATCGAGTAGGGGCCCTTCCAGTAGGGGCGCTTCCAGCAGGGACCCTTCGAGTAGGGGCCACCTACCAGTAGGGGCGCTTCGAGAAGCGCCCGGCCGGCGCTGCGGATGCCACCACCCCCACCCGATGGATCACCCGCGCCAGACACTCCGCCGGGGCCGTTCACGAACGGCCCGTACAGCGCTCCCTACGAGCACACCCTCTCCCCAGGACCAGCGGGTAACGATGGCGGAACAGGACTCCAACTCAGTACACTGGCCCATCGCAATGGAGCCAAGGACTCACCGATGAACCATGATGACCTGCAGGACTGGTCCAAACGGGCGGCGGACTGGATCCACGACTATCATCAGGGCCTGCGTGACCGGCCCGTGCGGGCGCAAACCCGTCCCGGCGACACCCGCGCCCAACTCCCCGGCCAGGCCCCGGAAAAGCCCGAGCCCATGGAGGCCATCTTCGACGACTTTGCCCGCATCGTGCCCGATGCCATGACCCACTGGCAGCATCCGCGGTTCTTCGCCTACTTCCCCGGCAATGCCTCGCCCGCCTCCATGCTGGCCGAGCAACTGGCCAATGCCATGGCCGCCCAGGCCATGCTCTGGCAGACCTCGCCGGCAGCCACGGAGATGGAAGAGGTCATGGTGATCTGGCTGCGGGATGCCCTGGGGCTGGACCCGCACTTCACCGGCACCCTGCACGACAGCGCCACCACCGCCACCCTCTCCGCCATCCTCACCATGCGCGAGCAGGCATTGAACTGGCTGGGCAACGCCCAGGGGCTGCAGGGGCAGCCGACGCTGCGCCTCTATGCCTCCAGCCATGTGCATTCCTCCATCGACAAGGACGTGCGCATCGCCGGCATCGGTCAGGAGAACCTGGTCAAGATCCCCACCGATGCCGGACACGCCATGGACATGAAGGCCCTGGACGCTGCCATCCGCGCCGACCGTGAGGCCGGCCATCTGCCCGCCGGCATCATCCTGTGTATGGGCGGCACCGGGATCGGTGCCTGCGACCGCATCGCCGATGGGGTTGCCGTGGCCCGGGTGCATGGTCTGCCCACCCATGTGGATGCCGCCTGGGCCGGTTCAGCCATGATCTGCCCGGAATACCGGCACCTGTGGGAAGGCATCGACGGTGCCGACAGCATCGTCTTCAACCCTCACAAGTGGCTGGGCGTGCAGTTCGACTGTTCGGTGCAGTTCCTGGCCAATCCCGACCCCCAGGTCCGCACCCTGGGCCTGCGCCCTGACTACCTGAAGACCCTGGGCAAGTCCGAGTCCATGACCGACTTCAATGAATGGACCGTGCCCCTGGGCCGGCGCTTTCGCGCGCTGAAGATCTGGTTCACCCTGCGCGCCTATGGTCTGGAAGGCCTGCGCCAGCGCATCCGCAACCACGTGGCCTGGGCCGAGGAGCTGGCCGAGACCCTGGCCACCCTGCCAGGCATCCAGATCGTCACCCACCCGCAGCTGTCGCTGTTCAGCTTCGCCCTGGACTCGGGCGATGCCGCCACCGAGGCCCTGCTCAAGCGCATCAACGATGATGGGCGCGTCTATCTCACCCAGACCCGTCACCATGGCCGTCTCATCATCCGCGTCCAGGTGGGGCAGTTCGACTGTACCCGCGAGGATGTCATGTGCGTGTACGAGGTCGTGAAGGAACTGCTTTGACCATGGACACCGCCCACACGGACGCCTGGCCCACGGGCTTCATGCTCATCCAGGGGAATCGCCTGGAGGCCCTCGGGGACCTGATGACCACCTGGATGCGCAGCCACCCGCTGCGCCCGCTGGAGAACGAGGTCATCCTGGTGCAGAGCAACGGCATCGGGCAGTGGCTCAAGCTCGCCCTGGCCCGGGATGCGGGGGATGCGGGCAGTGGCTGCGGCATCGCCGCCGCCCTGGAGGTCACCCTGCCCGCCCGCTTCATCTGGAACACCTACTGCCAGGTGCTGGGCGACCTGCCGGATGTCTCCGCCTTTCACAAGGCCCCCCTGGGCTGGCGGCTGTACCGCATGCTGGGGGATCTGGATGCCCTGGCGACGACGCCGGGCACCATGGATCAGCTGCAGCCCCTGCGGGGCTTTCTGCACACGGACGACGATGTGCGCCGGCGCCATCAACTGGCCATGCGCCTGGCGGACCTGTTCGACCAGTACCAGGTGTATCGCAGCGACTGGCTGCAGGCCTGGGAGGCGGGCGAGGATGTGCTCATCCGCCCCGATGGCCGGACGGATCCCGTGCCCCAGACCCAGCGCTGGCAACCCCTGCTGTGGCGGGCCCTGCTCGAGGACATCGCCCGGGATGAGCACGACCCCGGCGACAGCCGCGCGGCCATCCACCAGCGATTCCTCAAGGCCTCCCGGTCCTTCACCTTGGCCAACCGGCCCGCCGGGCTGCCCCGCCGGGTGATCGTGTTCGGCATCTCCTCCCTGCCCCGCCAGACCCTGGAGGTACTGGAGGGCATCGCCCCGGTCAGCCAGGTGATGCTGTTCGTCCATAACCCCAGCTGCCACTACTGGGGGGACATCATCGAGGGCCGGGACCTGTTCCGCCGCGGTTATCGGCGCCTGAGCGCCCGCAAGGTGCCCGACGGCGTGGAACCCGATGAGATGCACCTGCACGGCCACCCCCTGCTGGCCGCCTGGGGCAAGCAGGGCCGGGACTACATCCGCCTGCTGGATGAACACGACCAGCGGGAACAGTACGAGGCCCACTTTCAGGCCCAGAGCCTGTCCATCGACCTGTTCGAATCCCCGGGCCAGGACACCCTGCTGCAGCAACTCCAGGACGACATCCTGGAACTGCGCCCCCTCAGTGAGCGCCGCGCACTGGCCACCACCATCGACCCCGACGCGGACCGCAGCCTGGAATTCCTGGTGGCCCATGGTCCGCAGCGGGAGGTGGAGGTGCTGCACGATCAGCTGCTGGATGCCTTCCAGCAGGCCCACGCTCAGGGTAGCCCCCTGCCCCCGCGGGAGATCCTGGTGATGGTGCCGGATGTGGAGACCTACGCCCCCCACATCGAGGCCGTCTTCGGGCGCATCGGCCCGGGCGACCCGCGGCATATCCCCTTTCATATTGCCGACCAGGGACAACGCCACCGCAACCCGGTACTGATCGGGCTGGAGCGTCTGCTCAACCTGCCCCAGGCCCGATTCTCGGTCAGCGATATCCTGGATCTTCTGGACATCCCGGCCCTCAGGGACCGCTTTGAGATCTACGAGGCCGACCTGCCCCGGCTGCGCCAGTGGATACAGGGCGCGAACATCCGCTGGGGCCTGGACGCCCGCCAGCGCACCGGCCTGGGTCTGCCCCCGGGCCTGGAACAGAACACCTGGCAGTTCGGCCTGCGCCGCATGCTGCTGGGCTTTGCCAGCGATGATGCCGGCCCCTGGCGGGGGGTGGAACCCTACGATGAGGTGGGGGGCCTGGAGGCGGCGATGATCGGCCCCCTGGATCAGCTGCTTCAGACCCTGGGCGAGGCCTGGCGCACACTGCAGACCTCCCGCACCCCCCAGGCATGGATGGGCGTGATCCTCCAACTCATGGATGACTGTTTTGCCATCGACAGCGACGCGGATCACCGCGCCATCACCCGCGTGGGCCAGGCCCTGGAACAATGGGTGACCGACTGCCAGGCCGCCGGCGCCGATCAGGAACCCCTGCCCCTGGAGGTGGTGCGCGACACCCTGCTCAGTGCCGTGGACGAGCCCACCCTGAACCAGCACTTCCTGGGCGGGGCCGTGAACTTTGCCACCCTCATGCCCATGCGGGCCGTGCCCTTTCGGCAGATCTGGCTGCTGGGCATGAACGATGGCGACTACCCCCGCAGTCACCACCCGGCGGATTTCGACCTGATGGCCCGGGACTACCGCCCCGGCGACCGCTCCCGCCGGGAGGACGATCGCTATCTCTTCCTGGAGGCCCTGCTCTCTGCCCGGGAGCGCCTGGTGATCAGCTGGGTAGGGCGCAGCATCCGCGACAACAGCCAGCGGCCCCCCTCTGTCCTGGTGGGGCAGCTGCGCGATCACATCGCCGCCGGCTGGCGCCTGGGGCCACCCCAGGACGATGCACCCCTGGGCGGAGAGGGAGACGAAGGCACGGGGCTGATCCAGGCCCTGACCACCGAGCACCCCCTGCAACCCTTCAGTGCCCGCTATTTCGATCCCGACCGGCCCGCGCGGGTGTTCACCCACGCCCACGAGTGGCAGTCCCTCTCAACGACCCCCCTGCCCACGGTCCGCCCCCTGCCCCGACTCCCCCCACCGACGCTGGATGCCCCCATCAGCCTGGGGGCCCTGGGGCACTTCCTGCGTCACCCGGCCCGGCATTTCTACAGCCAGCGCCTGGGGCTGTATCTTCAGGAAGCCGAGCAACCCGCCGAGGATGAAGAGCCGTTCCACCTGGACGGCCTGGGCAACTGGTCCCTGCGATCGACCCTGATCGAACGTCTGACCCGGTCCGCCCCCGGAGGGCCTGCGGCGGACCCCGGCGCCCTTGACTTGTCCGCCAGCGCAGAGCGCCTGACCCGGGCCGGCGAGCTGCCCCTGCCCCCCTTCGACGCCCACTGGAGGGAAGCGCTTCTCACCCACCTGGAGCCGCCGGTGACGCAGTACCAGGCCCTGCTGTTGGATCACCCTCACGCCTGCCCGGCGCAGGGCATCGTGGTGGAGGCCGAGGGCATCACCCTGGAAGACACCCTGACCGGCCTGCGCCAGGATGCCTCGGGGGTCCGGCTGCGGGTCGTGCTGCAGGCCAGCCGACTGGTGAAGAAGGAGGATGACTACCAATGGCATCATCTGATCCGCCACTGGCCCAGCCACCTGGCCGCCCAGCTACAGGCCCCCACCACCACCTGCCTGCTGGGTCCGCAGAGCCGGGTGATCCTGCCCCCCATGGACGCCCACGCGGCCCGGGCCACGTTGATCCAGCTCATGGAGGGCTACCGGGAAGGCCTTGAAGGCCCCCTGCCCCTGCCTTGTCGCACCGGGTTCGCGGCCCTGATCGAGTGGGAGGACGGCAAGGTGAGGCCCACCCCCCAGACCCTCTATGAGGGCGACCATCAGTGGAACAGTGAGCGAGATGAGCACGACCTCTTTGCGCGCTTCTGGCCCGACTATGCCAGCCTGGCGGAGGATCCGGGTTTCGCCCGGGCCATCGAGGCCCTGTACCATCCCCTTTACCGCCATCTGATCGCACCCCAGGGGGCTCAGCCATGACCAACCCCACGACCCTGGATCCCCTGGGCTTTGCCTTTCGCGACAGCCGTCTCATCGAGGCCAGCGCCGGCACCGGCAAGACCTTCACCCTGGCCCTGCTGTACACCCGCCTGGTGCTGGGCCATGGGGATGCCCACACCGCGTTTGAGCGCGGGCTGATGCCACCGGAGATCCTGGTGGTCACCTTCACCGAGGCCGCCACCCAGGAACTGCGCGAACGCATCCGCAGCCGGTTGGTGGAGGCGGCCACCTGGTTCGAGGCGGACCCTCAGGCGCTGCCCCCCGCCGATCCCACCACGGCGGCCCACCCGCTGCATCGACTGCGCAGCGACCACCCCCCCGAGCGCTGGCCCGGCTGCGCGCGCACCCTGCGCCTGGCCGCCGAATGGATGGACGAGGCCATGATCTCCACCATCCATGGCTGGTGTCAGCGCATGCTCAAGGAACACGCCTTCGAGACCCGGGGGCTGTTCCAGCGGGAGGTGACCACCGACCAGACCGACCTGATCAACCAGATCCTCAGGGACTACTGGCGGGTGCATTTCTACCCCCTGCCCGCCGCCGAGGCCCGCTGCATCCGTCAGGCCATCACCTCGCCCGAGCACCTGCACGGACACCTGCTCCCCTGGCTGCGCCAGCGGGATGCCGGGCTCTCCTACCAGGGCCACCCCCTGCACTGCCCGGACCTGCGTCCGGCCCTGGACCGGGCCCTGGAGCGCCAGGCCCGGCAGGACCAAGTGGACACCCTGGAACAGGCGGCCCGGGAACAGTGGCAGGCCGACCGGCAGGCCATCGAGGCCCATTTATGGACACTGCAGCCTCACCTGAACGGCACCCGCCATGGCAGCGCCCAGCCGGAAAAATTCACCGAGGTGCTCAAGGAGATCCAGGCCTGGAGCGAGGGTGAGACCGCTCCCAACCGGCTGCGCCACTTTGCCCAGGGGGCCTTTGGCTTCAAGGCCAAGGCCCCGGTGCAGGAGGAGATGCTGCACCCGGCCTTTGCCGCCATCGCCCAGTGGCAGCAGGCGGCACGCGAACTGGAAGCCCCCGACGGACACACCGAGCCGCCCCTGAAGGCCTGCATCCTGGCCCATGCCAGCGAATGGGTGGGCCGCGAACTCACGCAGCGACTGCGTCAGCAGGCACAGATGGGCTTTGATGATCTGCTGCGGGAGATGGATATCGCCCTCACCCCCAGCAGTGATGACGAGGCTGCCGACCCGGCCAGGCACCTGGCGGCCACCCTGCGCCACCAGTTCCCCGTGGCCCTGATCGACGAGTTTCAGGACACCGATCCCATCCAGTACCGGATCTTCGATCGGGTCTATGGCGCTGCGGCCACTCGGGACGCCCAGGCCCCCACCGCCCTGGTCATGATCGGCGACCCCAAGCAGGCCATCTATGGCTTTCGGGGCGCCGACATCCACAGTTACCTGGCGGCCCGCGAGGCCACCCGGGGTCGGCATCACACCCTGGCCACCAACTACCGTTCCACCCAGGGGATGGTGGAGGCCTGCAACCGACTGTTCACCCACGCCGAGGCGCACCCCAGGGGCGCCTTTCGCTTCCGCCCCGAGACCGGGGATGACGCCGAGAACCCCATCCCCTACCAGCCCGTGTCGGCCCAGGGTCGCCAAGAGACCCTGATCCTGGACGGTGCCCCGCATCCGGCCATGACCTTCTGGATGATGGACTCGGACGAGGGACCCGTCTCCCCCGACAGCTATCGGGAGACCCTGGCCGCTGCCACCGCCTCGCGCATCGTGCAGTGGCTGGAAGCGGCCCGCCTCGGTGAGGCCGGGTTTCGCCCCGTGGAGGGCGAGGACGATACATGGAAACCGCTGCGACCCCGGGACATTGCCATCCTGGTGCGCACCGGCACCGAGGCCGCCGTCATGCGCCAGGCCCTGGCGGCGCGGCAGATACACAGCGTGTACCTGTCGGATCGCAACTCGGTGTTTCGCACCCGCGAGGCCCGGGACCTGCTGCACTGGCTGCGGGCCTGCGCCTGCCCCACCGATGAGGGCCTGGTGCGGGCGGCGCTGGGCACCAACACCCTGGATCTGCCCCTGGAGACCCTGGCCGGCTGGCAGGAGGATGAGCTGGCCTGGGAGGCCCAGCTGGAGCAGTTCCACGGCTATCAACGCATCTGGCAGCGCCAGGGCGTGCTGGCCATGCTGCGCCGCCTGATGCACGACCAGGCCCTGCCCCGTCAGTTGCTGGAGCGCGAGGAAGGTGAGCGGGTGCTCACCAACCTGCTGCACCTGGCCGAATGGCTGCAGCAGGCCGCCCGGGGCCTGGACGGGGAGCAGGCCCTGATCCGGCACCTGAGCGAACACCTGGACGCCGATGACGAGGAATTCCTGGTGCGCCTGGAGAGTGACGCGGAGCTGATCCAGGTGGTCACCATCCACAAGTCCAAGGGCCTGGAATATCCCCTGGTGCTGCTGCCCTTCATCTGTAGCTGGCGGGAGGTGAATGGGCGCACGCCCCAGGTCCCCCTGCGCCGGGACGAGGCGCGGTATATCGAGACGGCGGGCCGGAATGACTATCGCCAGGCCTGGGACGATGCCGACGATGCCCGCCTGAGCGAGGACATGCGCCTGCTGTATGTGGCCATCACCCGTGCGTGCCATGGCGTCTGGCTGGGCATCGCACCCCTCAAGAGCGGCAACACCCGCAAGATCCAGCTGGAAAAATCGGCCATGGGCCATGTGCTCAACGGCGGCAAGGCCTTCGAGAGCGCCCTGGAGCTGAAGCAGGCCATCCAGACCCTGGGCCAGGACAACCCCCATATCCAGATGGAACCGGCTCCCACCCCCGTCCCCACGCCCCTCTCGCCGCTACCGCAACCCGTCATGGACCCGGCCCGGCCGGCACCGGATTGTCGTCACGAGCCCTGGTGGATCGCCAGTTATTCCGGGCTGCGCCTGGGGCCCCTGGGAGACGGGGCAGCCGAGCCCCCGCCGGCGGCCGAGACCGCCGATGACGAACTGGGCAGGGAAGAAGGCCTGGCCGATGAACCCCCAGTGCCGCCCCCCGCCCAGCCGGCCCGAACCCACGCCGCGCCACCGGGCACGCCCCTGGCCAGGCTGCACACCCTGCCCCGGGGGCGCCAGGTGGGCAACTTCCTGCACGGCATCATGGAATGGGCAGCCACCGAGGCCCGGGCCCAAGACCCCGCCGATCGGGCAGCGGGGTTTGCCGCCGCCGCCCACTGCCCGGAGGCACGCCGGGACATGCTGGCCCGGCGCTGCCAGCTCAGGGGCCTGACCGACTGGATCGAGCCCCTGGATGCCTGGCTGGCCGCCTATCTCACCACCCCCTGGGCCCTCCCCACGGCGCCCGGAACCTCGGCCACCACGCTGACCCTGGCCGATCTGGCGCCCGAGTCACTGCAGGTGGAGATGGAATTCTGGTTCGCAGCCACCCGGGTGGACACCCGGGACCTGGATCGACTGGCCCAGGCCCATTGCCTGCCGGGCCGGCGCCGGCCCGGGCTGGACCCGGCCCGGCTCAATGGCATGCTCAAGGGCTTCATCGACCTGGTCTTCGAACACCAGGGGCGCTATTACGTCCTGGACTGGAAATCCAACTGGCTGGGCCCGGACGATCCGGCCTATTCCACGGCCGCCATGGAGGACGCCGTCCTGCATCATCGCTACGATCTGCAGTACCTCATCTACCTGCTGGCCCTGCATCGACAACTGAGCCTGCGCCTGCCGGACTACGATTATGATCAGCACATGGGCGGGACCGTCTATGCCTTTCTGCGCGGCGCCGGGGGACCGGCCCGGGGCCTGCACACCCATCGCCCGCCCCGGGCATTGATCGAGGCCCTGGATGCCCTCTTCATGGGGCAGCGCCCCACCCGGATGGGGGCGCTGGCATGATGGCGCAACACCCCGAGGCCCATCAGGAACACCCGCCCCACCCCACCCTGGCCCTGCTGGGTGAATGGGCCGCCGCCGGCGCCATCCGTGCCCTGGATCTGTCGCTGACACGCTTCATCCACACCCAGGCCCCGGAGGATGATCCCGCCGTGCTGCTGGCCATTGCGCTCACCAGCGAACGCAATGGCCACGGCCATGTGTGTCTGGATCTCGCCCAGGCCCTGCATCACCCGCAGACCCTGCTCACCCGCCTGCGGGACGATCAGCCCCTGGCCCAGGGCATCCGTCTTGCCCTGGCCCGTGAGCTGGGGGCGCTGACCCTGACGGACTGGGTGGCGCGCCTGCGGGCCAGTTCGGCCATCAGCCGTGCGGAAGATGCGCGGGACCCGGTCGATCCGCGTCCCCTGGTGCTGGATGGCGACCCGGAACGTCCCCTGCTCTACCTGCGCCGCTACTGGGCCTATGAGCAGCGCATCGCCGAAGGGATACAGGGCCGCCTGCAGCAACCGCTGCCCCTTCCCGAGACGCCGCTGGCCGGACTGCTGGACACCCTGTTCCAGCCGGCCGGCGATCGAGCAGCAGCGCCCTCGTCATCGCCAGGTCCGGGGCCGGACTGGCAGCGCCTGGCCTGCGCCCTGGCGGCCCGCAGCGGCTTTTTCATCCTCACCGGGGGGCCGGGCACCGGCAAGACCACCACCGTGGTGCGTCTGCTGGCCCTGTTGCAGCGCCTGGTAGCCGTGCAGGGCCTGCCTGCCCTGCGCATCGAGCTGGCCGCCCCCACCGGCAAGGCCGCCGCGCGCCTGAATGAATCCATCAACGCCCAGGTGAACGCCCTGCCACCCGCCGAGGGCATCGCCTCCCCGGTGGGGCCGATACCCACCCGTGTGAAGACCCTGCACCGGCTGCTGGGCCCGCAGCCCGACAGCCGGCGTTTCCGCCACCACCCGGGCAACCCCCTGGCCGCCGATGTGGTGGTGGTGGACGAGGCCTCCATGGTGGACGTGGAGATGATGGTGCACCTGCTGGATGCCCTGCGCCCCGAGGCCCGGCTGATCCTGCTGGGGGACAAGGATCAGCTGGCCTCGGTGGAGGCCGGCGCCGTGCTGGGTGATCTGTGCCAGCGTGCCCATCGGGCCCATTACACCCCCGACACCCGGGACTGGCTGGCACGGGTCAGTGGTCAGGACGTGCCGGAGCCGATGGTGGATGCAAACGGGGGGGCACTGGATCAGGCGGTGACCATGCTGCGCACCAGTCACCGCTTCAGCGATCAGGGCGGCATCGGCGCCCTGGCGGCGCGGGTGAATGCCCCGGAACAGGACCCACGCGATCCCGATGCCGCCCTGGCGGCGGTGCGCGCGGTCTTTGAACGATCGGCCGCGGAGCCCGACAGTACGCTGGGCAGTGTGGCGGCGATTCAGCTGGTGGATGAGGCCGATCCCCGTTTCGATGAACAGGTCAGGGAGGGGTATACGGGCTACCTGCAACGACTGGAACAGCGCCCGGATGATCCCGATGCGTCGGCCCGCGTCGATGCCTGGGCCCACGACATCCTTCAGGCCCAGCGGCAGTTTCAGTTGCTCACCGCCCTGCGCGATGGGCCCTGGGGTGTAACCGGGCTCAACACCCGCATCATTCAGGTGCTGCGCGCCGCCCGCCTGCTGCCCGGAGAGGCGGACGCGGGCGCCCCCGCCCAGCGTCAATGGTTTGCCGGACGACCGGTGCTCATCACCCGCAACGACTACACCCTGAACCTGATGAACGGTGACATCGGCATCACCCTGCCCGTACCGGTGCGCCAGAACGGCGAGGTGCGCACGGTACTGCGGGTGGCCTTCCCGGGCGAGGCCGGTCAGGTGCGCTGGGTGCTGCCCAGCCGCCTGCAGGCGGTGGAGACCGTGTTTGCGATGACGGTGCACAAGTCCCAGGGCTCGGAGTTCGAACACACGGCGCTGATCCTGCCGGATGCCCCCAACCCGGTGCTCACCCGGGAGTTGCTCTACACCGCCATCACCCGCTCACGCACCCGGTTCACCCTGCTTTACAGCCAGGCCTCGGTACTGGGCGAGGCCATCACCCGCCGGGTGAACCGGGACAGCGGTCTGAGTGGGCGCCTGCTCAGAAGGCATCCCCCGGCACCCTGACCCAGCCTTCCATGAGCACCCGGGCACTGCGGCTCATCACCGCCTTGACCACCTTCCATTCGCCACCCTCCAGGGTGGCCTCGGCCCCCACCCGCAGGGTGCCTGAGGGGTGGCCAAAATGGACCGAGGTGCGATCGCCGCCGCCGGCCGCTTGGTTGACCAGCGTGCCGGGGATGGCCGCCGCCGTGCCGATGGCCACGGCCGCCGTGCCCATCATGGCGTGATGCAGCTTGCCCATGGACAGGGCCCGCACCAGCAGATCCACATCACCTGCCGCTACCTTTTTGCCGCTGGAGGCCACGTAGTCCCTGGGCGGGGCCACAAAGGCGATCTTGGGGGTATGCTGGCGCTGGCCGGCCTCTTCCACCGACTGCACCAGGCCCATGCGCACGGCCCCGTGGACCCTGAGCGTCTCGAACATCGCCAGGGCCTTGGGGTCCCCGTTGATGTCATCCTGCAGTTCGGTGCCGGTATAGCCGATGTCATCGGCATTGACGAACACCGTGGGGATGCCGGCATTGATCATGGTGGCCTTCAAGGTGCCGATACCCGGCACCTCCAGGTCGTCCACCAGGTTGCCCGTGGGGAACATGGAGCCGCCACTGTCATCGGCCGGGTCCATGAACTCCACCTGCACCTCGGCGGCGGGAAAGGTCACCCCATCCAGTTCGAAATCCCCCGTCTCCTGCACCGCCCCATCGGTGATGGGGATATGGGCGATGATGGTCTTCTGGATGTTCACCTGCCAGATACGCACGATGGCGGTGCCGTTTTGGGGGATGCGCTCGGCATCCACCAGGCCGGCGCTGATGGCAAAGGCCCCCACTGCGGCGGTCAGATTGCCGCAGTTGCCGCTCCAGTCCACAAAGGGCTTGTCGATGGAGACCTGGCCGAACAGGTAGTCCACGTCATGATCCGGCTGGGTGCTGCGCGACAGGATCACCGACTTGCTGTTGCTGGACACGCCCCCGCCCATGCCATCGATCTGCTTGCCATAGGGGTCGGGGCTGCCGATCACCCGCAGCAGCAGGGCATCCCGGGCGGCCCCGGGGGTCTGTGCCACCTGGGGCAGGTCATCCAGGCGAAAGAACACGCCCTTGCTGGTACCACCCCGCATATAGGTGGCGGGGATCTTCACTTGGGGAACATGGCTCATCAGGCGCCCTCCGCTTCCAGGAAGTCCTTGGCAAAGCGCTGCAGCACGCCACCCGCTTCATAGATGGAGACCTCTTCTTTCGTATCCAGGCGGCAGGTCACGGGCACCTCCACGGTTTCCCCGTTCTTGCGATGGATCACCAGGGTGAGATTCGCCCGGGGGGCCAGTTCGCCCTTCACATCGAAGGTTTCCGTGCCATCGATGGCCAGGGTCTTGCGGGTGGTGCCGGCCTCGAACTCCAGGGGCAGCACGCCCATGCCCACCAGGTTGGTGCGATGGATGCGCTCGAACCCTTCGGCAGCGATGGCCTCCACACCGGCCAGGCGCACGCCCTTGGCGGCCCAGTCACGGCTGGAGCCCTGACCGTAGTCGGCCCCGGCGATGATGATCAGGGGCTGTTTGCGCTCCTGGTAGGTCTCGATGGCCTCCCACATGCGGGTGACCTGGCCTTCCGGTTCGATACGGGCCAGGGAGCCCTGCTTCACTTCACCGTCCACCACGGCCATCTCGTTGATGAGCTTGGGGTTGGCAAAGGTGGCCCGCTGAGCGGTCAAGTGATCGCCCCGGTGGGTAGCGTAGGAGTTGAAGTCCTCTTCCGGTAGGCCCATCTTCGCCAGGTATTCCCCGGCGGCGCTGTCGAGCAGGATGGCATTGGAGGGCGACAGGTGATCGGTGGTGATGTTGTCACCCAGCACCGCCAGCGGGCGCATGCCCTTGAGGGCGCGCTCTCCCGCCAGGGCCCCTTCCCAGTAGGGCGGGCGACGGATGTAGGTGCTCTGGGGCCGCCATTCGTACAGGGGGCTGATCTGCTGTGCCGCCTCGGTCTTCACCTGGAACATGGGCTCGTACACCTGCCGGAAGTGCTCCGGCTTGACGCTGTTGGCGATGATGGCGTCGATCTCTTCATCGCTGGGCCACAGGTCCTTGAGGGTGACCTGGTTGCCGTCGGCGTCCACACCCAGCACGTCCTTTTCGATGTCAAAACGAATGGTGCCGGCGATGGCATAGGCCACCACCAGGGGCGGCGAGGCCAGGAAGGCCTGCTTGGCGTAGGGGTGGATGCGCCCGTCGAAGTTACGGTTGCCCGAGAGCACGGCGGTGGCGTAGAGATCCCGGTCGATGACCTCCTGCTGGATCTTCGGGTCCAGGGCGCCACTCATGCCGTTGCAGGTAGTGCAGGCGAAGGCGACGATGCCAAAACCCAGCTTCTCGAGCTCCGGCAGCAGCCCTGCCTCTTCCATGTACAGTTGCACCGCCTTGGAGCCGGGCGCGAATGAGCTCTTCACCCAGGGCTTGCGGACCAGGCCCCGGGCGTTGGCATTGCGGGCCAGCAGGCCGGCCGCCACCACGTTGCGCGGGTTGCTGGTATTGGTGCAGCTGGTGATGGCGGCGATGATCACGGCGCCATCGGGCATCTTGCCGGGTTCGTTCTCCACCTTGCCGGAGATCCCCCGGGCCGCCAAGTCGGCGGTGGCCAGGCGCTTGTGGGGGTTGGAGGGGCCGGCCATGTTGCGCACCACCGTGGACAGATCAAAGCGCAGTCGGCGCTCGTATTCCACGTTCTTCAGGTCATCGCCCCACAGACCGGCCTCGCGGGCGTAGGTCTCCACCAGCTTCACCTGCTCGTCTTCGCGACCGGTGAGCTTGAGGTAGTCGATGGTCTGCTCGTCGATGTGGAACATGGCGGCGGTGGCGCCAAATTCCGGGGTCATGTTGGAGATGGTGGCGCGGTCGGCCAGGCTCAACTCCTTCACCCCTTCGCCACAGAACTCCAGGTAGGCGGAGACCACCTTCTCCTGACGCAGGAACTCGGTCAGGGCCAGGACGATATCGGTGGCGGTGATGCCCGGCTTGCGCTTGCCCACCAGTTCCACGCCGATGATGTCCGGCAGGCGCATGTACGAGGCCCGGCCCAGCATGACGCTCTCGGCCTCCAGGCCACCCACGCCCACGGCCAGCACGCCCAGGGCATCCACATGGGGGGTATGGCTGTCGGTCCCCACCAGGGTGTCGGGGAAGGCCACACCATCGCGGGCATGGACCACCGGCGACATCCGCTCCAGGTTGATCTGGTGCAGGATGCCGTTACCCGGCGGGATCACGTCCACGTTCTTGAAGGCCTTTTTGGTCCAGTCGATGAAGTGGAAGCGGTCCTCGTTGCGGCGATCCTCGATGGCGCGGTTCTTCTCGAAGGCATCCTCGTCGTAGCCACCGTATTCCACCGACAGGGAATGGTCGACAATGAGCTGCGTGGGCACCACCGGGTTCACCTTGGCCGGATCCCCGCCCCGCTCGGCGATGGCATCGCGCAGCCCCGCCAGATCCACCAGCGCCGTCTGCCCCAGGATGTCGTGACACACCACCCGCGCCGGGAACCAGGGGAAGTCCAGATCCCGCTTGCGCTCGATGTGCTGCTTCAGGGCATCGGTCAGCAGCGCCGGATCACAACGACGCACCAGGTTCTCCGCCAGCACACGGGAGGTATAAGGCAGCCTGTCATAGGCCCCAGGCGCAATGGCCTCCACGGCCGCACGGGTGTCAAAGTAATCCAGCTGGGTGCCTGGCAGTGGCTTGCGGTAATCAGTGTTCATCATGGGCAACTCAGTCAAGGGTGGTCTGGCTGGACACAGGGATTGTCGACATCCAGCGCGGGTGCCGGAAGTATAAACCTTCACGACGACATGCCAAAAGTGCAGGCCAAAAAGCAAAACGGGGACAGACACCTTTTCTGGGAGAATCCCCCGTGGGAGCGGCCCCCGGCCGCGAAGCCCATGCCAGAAAGGACTTCTAGAAGAGCCGTGACAGCGTTGTTTCGACGTCCACCGACCGGGGTAACGCGCAGTTCAGGCGCAGGCAGCGCCGGTAGCGACCGCTGGGGGAGAAGTACGGGCCTGGGGCGATGCTCATGCCTGCGTCCAGGGCCTGGCGCTGCAGTTCCAGGCTGTCGTGCCCCTCGGGCAACACCACCCAGATCACGAACCCACCCCGGGGGCGCGTGACCTGCGTGCCCCGCGGGAAGTGACGCAGCACCGCATCCGTCACCCGTCGCACCTGTCGCTGGTAATAGCGCCGCGCCTGGCCCAGGTAACGTTCATAGCCCCCCCGCTCCAGATAGTCGGCCACGGCCAGGGTCTCCATGGGCGCCGTGGCCTGACTGGTGGCGTACTTGAGATAGGTGACCCGCTCGCGATACCGCCCCGGTGCCACCCAGCCCACGCGCAACCCCGCACCCAGCGTCTTGGAGAAACTACTGCAGTAGAGCACATTCCCGCGGGTGTCCCAGGCCTTGGCCGCCCAGGGACGCGGCCCCTTGAAGCACAGCTCCCCGTAGACATCATCCTCGATCAGCGGCACCTCATGGTCCGCCAACAGATTCACCAGTGCCTCCTTGCGCGCGTCGGACGCCAGATGACCCAGGGGATTGCCGAAGCTGGGCATCATCACGCAGGCACGGACAGGCCATGTGACCAAGGCCCGCTCCAGCGCCTGGGGTGACATGCCCTCCGCAGGGTCCGTGGTGATCTCCAGGGCCCGCATGCCCAGTGACTCGATGGCCTGGAGGATGCCGTAGAAGGTAGGCGACTCAATGGCCACCACATCTCCGGGCGACCCCACCGCCCGAAGGCTCAAGGTCAGCGCATCCTGACATCCCTGCGTGAGCACGATGTCATCGGGTCCCACGGTACAGCCGGCATACCCCATACGCTTGGCAATCTGCGTGCGCAACTCCAGGTTGCCCGGTGGAAAGTCATAGGCGCTGACGCTATCACGCCGGGTGCGCCGCACCCGGGCAAAACTGCGATCCAGCGCGGCCACCGGCAGACATTCCGCAGGTGGGGCCGCGGCACCCAGTGACAGGATGGAGGGGTCGTTATGGGACTGGACCAGTTCGAGCACCCGCTCCTGCCCCGTGACCAGGCTGGGGCCGTCAAGCTCATTGCAGGGTTCTTCCAGAAGAGGGGTCGAGTCCGGCTGACTGCACACATAGAACCCGGAGCGGGGACGCGCCTCCAGGATCCCGCGCTGTTCCAGCACCTCGCAGGCCGTCACCATGGTGGCCATGCTGACACCAAAATGCTGTCGCAGCTGCCTCAGCCCCGGCAGGCGATCACCGGCCACGTAGGTACCCTGCTCGATCTGTTGCTCAAGCAGCGCCGCCACCTGCTGGTAGAGTTTCTCGCCCGTCATCGGTACAGCATAACAAAACTGTACCGCCCATGATTCGCGCAAACTGCATCTGTATCGGTCATGAGAACCCACCCACAATAGCGCTCCGATTTCACACCAAGCCAACAAGGAGCTTTCACATGACCGAGGCACTCAACGCGAACACTGGCAATCACTTCACGCAGTACACGCGCAGTTTTGCTGAATACTGGGACGACCTGGTGGGGTGGGAAGCACGTCTGGCCCGGGAAGGTGCCTTTTACAATCGTCACCTGCACGCCCACGGCGCCAAGCAGGTCATCGATATCGCCACCGGGACCGGTGTCAACGCGGTGTCCCTGGCTCAGTACGGATTCGAGGTCACGGCAGTGGATGGATCCGAAAACATGCTGGCCAAGGCCCAGGAAAACGCCAAGAGCTACGGCGTCAAATTTGCCGAGGCCAAGGCCGTCGACTGGCTGTCACTGGACGAAACCCTGGGCACCGAACGATTCGATGCCGCGGTATGCCTGGGTAACTCCTTCACCCATTTGTTCGATCACGAAGATCGTCGAACCGCCCTGAGAGCCATCTTCCGCATCCTGCGCCCAGGTGGCATGCTCATCATCGATCAACGCAACTACGACGCCATGCTGGACCAGGGCTACAGCTCCAAACACGCCTTTTGCTACACCGGCAACAACGTGGACGTGGGACCGGTGGAGTTGCACCGCAGCCTGGCCAAGTTCAACTACGTCTTCTCCGATGGCGCCCGCTTTGAACTCAACATGTACCCCTTGCGCCAGGACTACCTCACCCACCTGCTCGAAGACGCCGGATTCGTCAACGTGGAACGCTACGGCGACATGCGCCGCCCGTACGATATCAACGAAGTGGACTTCGTCCAGCAAATCGCCTTCCGCCCATAAAATGGGGACAGATTTATTTTCTCCCAGCAACCGCTGAAAGGGAGAGGATAAATCAGACCAGGCCTGGACAGATAACCCCGGTATATAGCTTATATATTTTTATAAGCACCCAAAAAGGTTGGGCCCCGCTACAATCCATGTAGTGGGGCCCATGTCGCGCGGCAAGACCCATCCGCTGGATCATCCCTGAATGACTACCTGCTCATCCCTGACTGCCATCGATGGCGACAGGACTCATTCTCCATATTTACCGTAATGATACAACTTGAATGTGCCGAACTGTGAAGCGGTTCAAAAGGGGACAGATAAACACGCTCATCCCCCGGATGCATACCAAGCTCCCCTTCCATGATCACGCGGCTATCCACGCTTGCAGTTTAGGCGTAGAAAAAATAACCTGAGCGAATGGGGACATATTTATTTTCCCTGTGTGGATAAGAACGTAGCACCTTTAACTCTGGGGGAACGGTATGCCAAGGATGGCGCGTGTGGTATTGCCGCATACACCGCACCATGTGGTGCAGCGGGGACATAACCGACAGACGGTGTTCGTCATCGCGGAAGATTACGAGTGGTATCTGGAAGATTTACGCGAGCTCAGCGGCATGCTGGATATTCGGGTACACGCCTACTGCCTGATGACGAACCACGTGCACCTGCTGGTGGATCCGGGCGAAGAAGTGGCCAGCATGGGTTGTTTGATGAAGGCGCTTGCAGCCAGGGCCACGCGCCGGCGTAATCGGCTGGAGAGAAGGTCTGGCACTCTGTGGGAAGGGCGTTATAAATCCAGCCCTGTTCAGACGGATACCTACCTGCTCGCCTGCACCAGATACATCGAACTCAACCCGGTCCGCGCGGGGATGGTGTCCAACGTAGGAGATCACCCTTGGTCCAGCTACCAGCAGCGCATGGGCCATGAAACATGCTGGATCAACACCGACCCCGGTTACCTGAGTCTGGCTGGAAGCGAGATGGAGCGGCGCGCACGATACGCCCGGTTCGTAGCGCAGGGCGTGCCGAAGAACGAACTATCACTGATGCGAGAAGCGGTCCAACGCGGCCAACTCACGGGCAATCACCAATTCGTGGACGAAGTAGAGAAGATCATAGGCCGTCGAATCGAGCAGCGCCGCCCAGGCAGACCATCGTCACGCTAAACTGTCTGAGGCGATGTTCTAGACCATCTCCTATCAAGACCAACGAGCCAGACCACCTGAAAAACTCATTGGGTCCCCGTTTCAGGAAAATCCTAACCCAAAAAAGTCAGGCCTCGCCGCAATCCATGCGGCGAGGCCTATGTCGCGCGGCAAGACCCATCCACTGGATCATCCATGACTTACAGCCTGTTTCATCCCTGAGTGCCTTCGGTGGCGACGAACTCTATTCTCCACATATCCACCAAGGTCGCAAGCTGTAATGTTTGAAAATGTGAAAGACTTCAAAACGGGACGGATATAGATACCTCCTATACTCCTATATTAATCGACTCAACTGCACCATCATTTGCTCCTTCACCTCCGCATCCAGCCCCTTCACCCAACGCTCGGGTATCGCCTCCAGCCCATAGAGCGCGCCAGCCACCATCCCGGCGATGGCGCCGGTGGTGTCGGCGTCCCCGCCCCGGTTCACCACGTCCACCAGGCAGTCCTCGAAGGTGTCGGTGTCGAACAGGGCCTGGAAGACGGCGCGCAGGGTGTGGACGATGAAGCCGCTGGGGTTTTCCTCGCGGCGTGTGCGGAAGTGGAATTCCGGGTGCTGCTGGATGAGGGCCTGTACCGGCCCCTGGAGCAGCTCCCGCTGACTGGCGCCCTGCAGGGCCATCTGCACCATGGCCACGATGCACTGGGTGCCGGCGTCGGATAAGGGGTGGTGATGGGTGATGTGGGCCTGCAGGCGGCAGGCGGCATCCACGGTCTCCCGTGGCTCACCCAGGGTGGCCAGGGCGATGGGCAGGACGCGCATGCAGGCGCCGTTACCGGCGTCGTTGTCGTTCAGGGGGACTTGGGTCTGGCCGGTGCGGCGGTAGTGGATGATGCCGCGGCGCACCGTGTGGCCGATGTCCACGGGGCGGGAGCGCATCCACTGGCTGAAGGCCTCGGCGATGGTGGGGGCGTGGAGGCCGCCCGCCTGGATGATCGCATCGCCCAGGGCCAGGCTCATCTGGGTGTCGTCGGTGATGGCGCCGGGTTTGAGGTGGAGCCAGCCGCCGCCGATGAGGTCCTTGTGCACGCCGTGCTTGTACTGGATCTCCCTGGGCATCATGAATTCCACGGTGGCGCCCAGGGCGTCGCCGATGGCCAGGGCCAGGTAGGCGGCCTGAGCCCGGGAGGGCGCTCCCCTCACCCCAACCTCTTTCCCTAGGGGGGAGAGGGGCTCTTTGTCTGGGGGGGCGCCGCCGCCCCTCACCCCAACCCCTCTCCCCGGAGGGGAGAGGGGCTTTAGGAGGGATTTCAAGGAGAGACTCAAGAGACTTCGGCCATCAGGCTGTTGCTGCCCTCCTTCATCGGGGCCAGCTGGCCGGCCTCCAGCATCTCCTGGTACACAGCAAGGATGGCGTCCTCGATGGGCTCCATGGCGTGGTTGGGGTTGGGGGTGATGCCGGCAGACTCCAGGATGGACCAGGGTTCGATGCCGATGCGGGAGCACAGCAACACCTCGCAGTCTTCCAGGGAGCGCAGCGTACTGGCCAGGACCTGCTCCCGGTCACCGCATTCATCGGGGCCGGAACAGTAGAGATCGGCGCGTCGATGGCCTTCAAAGCGCACGCCTTCGGGTGAGGCCCGGTAGACCAGGAATTCCCGGGCGTGCCCGAAGTGCTGGTTGATCACGCCACCACCCTGGGTGGCCACCGCCATGAGCACCGGGCGCGCGGCGGGCTTGCCGGTCGGCGATGCGATGGGTGAGCGGGCCGCGCCGGCCAGCCGTTTGGCCCCCATGGACTGACGGATGGCGGCCTGTACCTGGTCGCGTCGTTCCCGGGCGCCCGCGTAGTCCACCTCCATCTCGTCGATCCGGTCGGCGGTGAACTCGGCACCGCGATCCTCTCCCAGCCGACCCACGGCGTCGGCGCGGCATTGTCGGCAATGGCGCATCATCTTCATGTCACTTCCACAGGCATCGCGCAGGGCGCTGAGCTCGGCCTGGGTGGGGCCGCGCTGGCCGTTCAGACCGAAATAGGTCCCGTGTTCGGGCTCGGAGATCAGCGGCATGATGTTGTGCATGAAGGCCCCCTTGGCCTTCACCACCCGCGACACCTCCTTGAGGTGCTCATCGTTGATGCCCGGGATCATCACCGAGTTCACCTTCACCAGCACGCCACGTTCCACCAGCATCTCCAGGCCCTTTTGCTGCTGCTGGATGAGCAGACGCGCCCCTTCCATGCCAAAGACCCGCTTCTTCTCCCAGATCACCCAGGGATGAATCCGGGCACCCACCTCGGGATCGACGCTGTTGATGGTGATGGTGATGTGATCCACCCCCAGGGCCACCAGCTCATCCACATGCTCGGGCAGGGCCATGCCGTTGGTGGACAGGCACAGCTTGATGTCGTCGGCCTGCTCGCGGATGCCGCGGAAGGTCTGGAAGGTGCGGGTGGGGTTGGCCAGGCCATCCCCGGGGCCGGCGATGCCCACCACGGTCATCTCGGGGATGCTGGCCGCCACGGCCAGGGCCTTTTTCACGGCCTGGTGCGGCTTGAGCACCTCCGAGACCACGCCGGGGCGGGATTCGTTGGCGCAGTCGTACTTGCGGTTGCAGTAGTGACACTGGATGTTGCAGGCCGGGGCCACCGCCACGTGCATGCGGGCAAAGTGGTGATGGGCCTCTTCCGAGTAGCAGGGGTGATCCTGGATCTTCTCGCGAATGGCCTGGGGCAATTCCGGTGTGGCGTCATTGGCGCTGCCGCAGCCACTGGTTGCGCACCCGCCCTCTGGGGTGACGGCCTGCTTGATGACGGGAATATCGCTGAGCTTTTTGATTTTCAGGTCCATCACGGTCCTCCCGTTGGGGGTGCCCGCCGGTCTCGCGGTGGGAAAGGTTGGTCTTGGGAGGGTTAATGCAAACGGCGTGCCTGAAATTTAATAAATATAAGCGATTGTTTTTTATAGTATTACCACCCAAAGACCCGGTCCGTGTTGCACATGTCACAGAAAAGGCTGTGGTGAAGGGGACAATCAGAACTGCCTCACCCGGATCTTCAGGGTCTGGATGCGATAGGCGATCTGCCGGGGCGTCATGCCCAGCAGGCGGGCGGCCTTGGCCTGCACCCAGCCGGCCCGCTCCAGGGCGGCGATCACCCGCTCACGCTCATCCAGGTCGGGGTCATCCAGGTCCACCTCCACCTCGGGCTCCGGCTTGCGACCCAGCGGCAGCTTGTCCTCCAGGCCGGTGAGGTTGATGGCATCCAGGTCGATGGTGCCGGTCTCACTCATGATGGCGGCCCGCTCCAGGCAGTTTTCCAGCTCGCGCACATTACCCGGCCATTCATGCCGCATGAGCGTGCGGATGGCGCTATCGGTGATATCCAGCGGGCGCCCCTGGGCCTTGGCCAGCTTGTCCACCAGGAATCGGGCCAGATCCGGGATGTCCTCGCTGCGATTGCGCAGGGCGGGTACGAAGATGGGCATGACGTTGAGCCGGTAATACAGGTCTTCCCGGAAATCCCCCCGTTCCACGTCCTCCTCCAGGGGCCGGTTGGTGGCGGCGATCACGCGCACGTCCACCTTGAGGGTGCGCGTTCCACCCACCCGTTCGAACTCGCCTTCCTGCAACACCCGCAACAGCTTGGCCTGAAAGGCCTGGGAGATCTCGCCGATCTCGTCCAGGAAGATGGTGCCCCCATCGGCCTGCTCGAAACGCCCCTTGCGCTGGGACACGGCCCCGGTGAAGGCGCCCCGTTCATGTCCGAACAGCTCGCTCTCCAGCAGGTTGTCCGGCAGGGCCGCGCAGTTGAGCTTGACGAAGTGTCCGTTGGCCCGGGGTGAGTTGTAGTGGATGGCGTTGGCGATGAGCTCCTTGCCCGTGCCGGTCTCGCCGCGCACCAGCACCGTGGTGTGCCACTTGGCCACCTGGCGCACCTGCTCGAACACCCGGCGCATCTCCTTGGAGTGCCCCACCACGTTGTCCAGATGGTAGCCGCCCCGCACCTGGCGGCGCAGGCGGTCGCGCTCGTCGGTGAGGGCGCGGCGCTCCTGTTCCAGGTCCCAGGCGCGACGCACGGTCTGGGCCAGCAGGTTGGCCACCATCTCCAGGAAGCGGGCGCGCTCCTCCAGCAGGCCATCATCCCCACAACTGGGCTGGGCGGCCAGCACGCCAATGGGGTTGTCCTCACCCACCCGGATGGGCACCCCCACGAAGGGCAGATCCGGCGCGTAGAGACCCATGCGATCCAGAAACCGGGGCTCATCGGCGATGCGACCTACCATGACCGTGTCCCCTTCCTTGAGGATGGCCCCCATCAGGCCCTCGCCGGGGCGATAGCGCACCTTTTCCACCTTCTCCCGCGTGCCGGTATGGGCAGCGCCCACCATGAGTTCGCCGCTGCCCGGATCCAGCAGCGACACCATGCCGCAGCGCATGTCCGAAGACTCATGCAGCACATGGAGCACACCGGAGAGGATCTCCTGCAATCCGGAGGAACAACTGAGCACCTGACTCACCTGATACAGCGTGTCCAGATGCATTTCGATCACGTGGGCGCGCGAGCGCCCCGTCGTACCAACTGCCGAGGGAGAAATCACCATGGGTCTTCCTGAGTCCAATTCAGAGTTTGCGCTGTGAGGCATTGGGGAACTCCAGGCGGATGCGGCAGCCTTGCTGACAGGAGGGGTCCACTTCCACCAGACCGGCGTGCTGGTTCACCACCTCCTGCACCATGGGCAGGCCCATCCCTGCCCCGCCGCCACTGCGGCCCTTGGTGCTGACGAAGGGTTCGAACACCCGCAACCGCATGGACTCGGGGATGCCCGGCCCCGAGTCCTGGATGATCACCTGGACCCCATCCTCCAGGGCCCGGGTGGCGATGCGGATCTCGCGTTGGCCGGTGCCGCTGTCATCCAGGGCATCCAGTGCGTTGTCCACCAGCTGTTTGAACATCCCGCGCAGCCGCCCTTCCCGGCCCAGCACATTGGGCAGCACCGGCGCCGGGTCCCAGTCCACCACCACGCCGGAGGTCAGCAGGCGCCGGGTGGACAGGCCCAGGACTTCACGCAGCAGGCCGTTGAGGTTGACCGGGGCGATGGCCTCGTCCCGCTCCTCGGGGACACAGTTCTCCAGGGTCTGCAGGGCCTGGCGACCCGAGGCCAGGGCGTCCTGCAAGACGGTCAGCAGGGGATCGGTCGCGCCCTCTCCCTGGCGACGTTCCAGCAACTGGGTGGCGGCGGCGATCATGTTCACCGGGCCCTGCATCTGGTAGATGGCGCCGGTCAGGGTCTCGCGCATGCTCTCCACCAGTTCGCTCTCGGCGGTCAGGGCCCGCAGGGCGTTCATGCGCATCTCCTCCTGCTGGCGCTTGAGCTCGGTGACCTCCTTGGCCACCAGCATGAGGTATTCCACCTTGCGGGGCTCGAAGAAGGCATCGGCGCTGCTGTCCCGCTCACGGATCCAGGTGCCGGAGCAGGAGAACCAACGGGGCGCATGACCGGCGCCCGGGTCGAACTGGACCTCGTGATCCACGAAGCCCTGGCCGCTGCTGCGGGCCTTCTCAAAGGCCTCACCCATGCTTTCGGAGAGGGCGGAGAGGAAGGCCTCGGCGGGTTCCTGGCCGCGCATGTCCCCCGCCAGCTTCTTGTACTCCTGGTTGTCCAGCACCACCTTGCCCGCCTCGTCCAGCAGGGCGATGACCACCGGCTCGGCATCCACCACGGACTCGATCAGGGCCTTTTGATGGCGCACCTGTTCTTCCAGTTGATGCATCTCCGTCACGTCCCGGTGCATGCCCAGGTAATGGGTGAGGTGCCCCTGGGCATCCAGCACCGGGGCGATGCTCAGTTCGGCCAGGTAGCGGCTGCCATCCTTGCGGCGATTCACCAGCACCCCGGTCCAGGGCTTGAGTTGGCGCAGGCGGCCCCAGAGGGTCTCGTAGACCAGGCTGGGGGTACGGCGATCCGAGAGGAGGGATTCGTTCTCGCCCATGACCTCCGATGCCTCGTACCCGGTCACGCGGGTGAAGGCGGGGTTGGCATAGAGGATGTTCGCCTTGGCATCGGTGATGGAGATGGCCATGGAGGATTGTTCCACCGCTTCGAAGAACAGCCGGGCCGGCAGCGCGCCCTCGCCGACGCGGATGGTGTGATCGTTGGCCGGTTGGAAGGGGTGATGGGGTCGGGTCATGGCGAGGTCTCTTGGTGATGCAGCGGTGTGCCTGTCTCTAATGCAAGAGCCGGGCCACCGATGCCTCGATCCTGGACCTGTGCTCATTCCGGCGCCCTGGATGCAGCGCCCACCCGACAGGCCACCCACACCGGACGCACCGCGCGGGCCGTTCGCGAACGGCCCCGACTGGCGGGTGATGGAGGGATTGTCGGTTACCTCACATCCCTGCGGACCGGTCGCCCTGGCTGTCGCGATCCTCACAGCCCGAATCGCACCATGTCGGTGCAAACCCACGGCAAATCCCCATGAATGGTGCGTCTAAAGGGTGCATCACCCCTTGGCACGCAAGATGCAGAAACCCCCTCAATCCAAGCGAGGTGAACACCGTGACGGAGTTTCTGTTGCTACTGCTGGGCACGGCCCTGGTGAACAACGTGGTGCTGGTGCAGTTCCTGGGGCTATGCCCCTTCATGGGGGTGTCCAACAAGCTGGACACAGCCCTGAGCATGGGCCTGGCCACCACCTTCGTACTCACCCTGGCCTCGGTGGCCGGCTGGCTGCTGGAGTACTTCGTGCTCGCGCCCCTGGACCTGGGCTTTCTGCGCATCCTCTCCTTCATCCTGGTGATCGCCGCCGTGGTGCAGTTCACCGAACTGGTCATCCGCAAGACCAGCGCGGCCCTGCACCGGGTGCTGGGGATCTTTCTGCCACTGATCACCACCAACTGCGCCGTGCTGGGCGTGGCCCTGCTCAACATCCAGGAAGGTCATGGTTTTCTGCAAAGCGTGACCTTCGGGTTCGGTGCCGCCCTGGGGTTCACCCTGGTGATGGTCATCTTCGCCGGCCTGCGCGAGCGCCTGGCCGTGAACAATGTGCCGGCGGCCTTCGCAGGCGCCCCCATTGCCTTCATTGTCGCCGGGCTGTTGTCCCTGGGCTTCATGGGGTTTGCCGGCCTGGACTTCGCCTGACGCCCCCGAACAGGAGATCACACCATGTACGCAGCCATCGTTGTCCTGACCGCCATGGGCCTGCTCCTGGGTTATGCCCTGGGTATGGCCGCCAAGTACCTGAAGGTGGAGAAAGACCCCCTGGTGGACGAGATCGAGGCCATGCTGCCGGGCACCAACTGCGGCCAGTGCGGCCTGCCCGGTTGCCCCAGTGCGGCCCAGGCCCTGGCCGCCCATGAGGCCCCCGTGACCCTCTGCCCACCAGGCGGCAAGGCCCTGGCCCAGCAACTGGCAGACAAGCTCTCGGTGAGCGTGGATCTGTCGGGCATGGAGGAAGAGGCACCGGTCTACGCCCGGATCAAGGAGGACCAATGCAACGGTTGCACCCGTTGTTACAAGGTGTGCGCCACCGACGCCATCATGGGCGCCAACCGACAGATCCACACGGTGTTCACCGAGGCCTGCAACGGCTGTGGCAAGTGCGTGGAGGTGTGCCCCACCAACGGTCTGGTGCTGGTACCGGAACCCCCCACCCTGCGCACCTGGCGCTGGTCCAAACCCCAAGCCCGCTGAGGTGACCGCCATGCTCTCATTCCTCTTCAAGCGCCGGGGTTTCCAGGGCGGCGTGCACCCGGAAGACCGCAAGCAGGCCACCAGTCACCTGCCCATTCAGACCCTGCCCTTGCCCGAGCGCCTGTATGTGCCAGTGCAGCAGCACATCGGGGCCGCCGCCCAGCCCCGGGTGCAGGCGGGCCAAAAGGTGCTCAAGGGTGAGATGATCGCCGCCGGCAGCGGACCTGTTTCGGCGGCGGTGCATGCCCCCACCTCGGGCACGGTGGTGGCCGTGGAGCCGCATCCGGCCCCACACCCCAGCGGTCTGCCGGTGCAGACCATCGTCATTGAAGTCGACGGCGAGGACCGCTGGACAGACGAACCCGAGCCCGAGCACGCCCTCAATCTGGAGCCGGAAGTGATCGCCCAGCGCGTCGCGGAGGCGGGTGTGGTGGGCATGGGTGGTGCCACCTTTCCTGCCGCCATCAAGCTCAACCTGGGCAGTCGCCACACCATCGACACCCTGGTGATCAACGGCTCGGAGTGCGAACCCTACCTCACCTGCGACGACCGCCTTATGCGCGAACGCACCCAGGAAGTCATCGACGGTGTGCGCATCATGCGCCATGCCCTGGGCGCCCGGCACACCCTGATCGTGGTGGAGGACAACAAGCCCGAGGCCCTGGCCGCCCTCCAGGAACACCTCTACGAAATGGATCATCTGGAAGCCATGTCCGTGCCCACCCGCTACCCCATGGGCTCGGAAAAACACATGATCAAGGCGGTGACCGGCCGCGAGATCCCGGCGGGCAAGCTGGGGGCCGACATCGGCGTGATCGTGCACAACGTGGGCACGGCCTACGCGGTGCACCGGGCCGTGCGCATGCGTCGGCCGCTGGTGAGCCGCATCGTCACCGTGGGGGGCGGCGCGGTGCAACGACCCGCAAACCTGGAGGTGCCCCTGGGCACCCGGGTGGAGGAGCTGCTGGCCTACTGCGGCGGCACCCGGGAGACCCCGGCGCGACTGCTCATGGGCGGCCCGATGATGGGCCAGATCATGCCCCATGCCCAGGTGCCGGTGGTCAAGGGCACCAACGGGTTGATCGCCCTCACCGCCGCCGAGATCAACATCGACGACCCCATGCCCTGCATCCGCTGCGGGCGCTGCGTGGCCGCCTGTCCCTGCGGCCTGATGCCCCTGGAGATGGCCTCGCGCATTCGTAGCGAGGACATGGACGGCGCCGCGGCCCATGGGCTGATGGACTGCGTGGCCTGCGGCTCCTGCTCCTATGTGTGCCCCTCCCATATCCCGCTGGTGCAGTACTTCCAGCATGCCAAGGGCGTACTGGGGGATCGGCGCGAGCAGCAGCGTCGCCAGGAGGAACTGAAGAAACTGGCCCAGCAACGACGCGCCCGCCAGGAGGCCGAGGCCCAGGCCAAGGCCGAGGCGGCGGCCCGCAAGAAGGCAGAACGGGAGGCGGCCAAGAAGAAACGCGCCCAGCAGGCCGAGGCCAAGGAGACGCCCGCGCCCGCCAAGACCAACGACAAGGACAAGGCGGAGGCCTGACCCATGACCACCACGACCCCCGTCAGCGGACCCCACACCCACGCCCCCGGCGGCGTGACCAGCCAGATGGGCTGGGTCATTCTGGCCCTGCTGCCCGCCACGGCCTTTGGCGTGTATCTGTTCGGCTGGCCGGCGCTGAACCTCTTGCTGATCACCGTGCTGGCGGCCATCGCCTTCGAGGTGATGAGCCTGCGCATTGCCCAACGCCCGGTCACACCCTTTCTCATGGACGGCTCGGCCCTGCTCACCGGGCTGCTGCTGGCCCTGACCCTGCCCCCCTGGGCGCCCTGGTGGATCGCCGTGCTGGGGGCCGGCTTTGCCATTGTGGTGGGCAAGCACGTGTTCGGTGGCCTGGGGCAGAACCTGTTCAACCCGGCCATGCTGGCCCGGGTGGCCCTGCTGGTGTCCTTTCCCCTGGAGATGACCACCTGGGTGACGCCCCAGCCGATGTTTGCCGAGGGTTCGCCGGGCTTTATCGAAGGGCTGGCCATCACCTTTGGTCTTGCGGCGATCCCCGATGCCATGACCGGGGCCACCGTGCTGGGCGAGACCCAGACCGGCTTCAGCCGTGATCTGGGCCTGTCCGAGACCCTGCCCGGGGTGTACGACCCCATGCAGCAGGCGCTGGGCTTCATCCCCGCCAGCATGGGCGAGGGTTCGGCCCTGCTGCTCCTGGCCGGTGGGTTGCTGCTCATGGTCCGGCGCATCATCAGCTGGGAGATCCCGGTGTCCATGCTGGGCACCCTGGCGGCGCTGGCCACGATATTCATGCTCATCGACCCGGAGCGCTTCGCCGGTCCGGGTCTGCACCTGATCTCCGGCGGCGCCATGCTGGCGGCCTTCTTCATCGCCACCGACCCGGTCACCTCCCCCAGCACGATGCGCGGTCGCCTGATCTTCGGCGTCGGCTGTGGCCTGCTGATCTACGTGATCCGCACCTGGGGCGGTTATCCGGAGGGTATCGCCTTTGCCATCATCCTCATGAACGGCCTGGCCCCGCTGATCGACCATTATCTGCGGCCGCGCACCTATGGCCGCACCCGCGGTGGCAAGCCCCTGGAGCCCAAGGCCCCGGCCCAGACTGCCCCCGTCACGGAGAAACGCCCATGACCACCGTGGCCCAACCCAGTTATCGCCAGCGCGTTGGCTACCACTCCGCCCTGCTCGGCGGCATCGCCCTGATGGCCAGCGCCGTGCTGGTGATCACCGACATGCAGACCCGGGACACCATCGCCGAGCGTCAGGCGGAGGATTTCCGCCAGACCCTGGAGCAGGTGCTTCCCGCATCGGTGCATGACAACCAGCCCCAGCTGGACACCTATCAACTGCAAAGGGCCGACGGCCCCAGCCTTGAGATCTACCGGGCCCGACAGGAAGGGCGCGTGTCGGCGGTGGCCTTTCAGATGACGGGGCGCGGTTATGCGGGGCCCATCGATATCCTCATGGGGGTGGACGCCGATGGGGAGGTGTTGGGTGTGCGGGTCCTGAGGCACAAGGAGACCCCGGGCCTTGGGGACAAGATCGAGGTGGCCCGGGATCCGTGGATCCTGTCGTTTGATGGCATGAGCCTTGGAGAACCGCCCCGTGAGGACTGGGCGGTGAAAAAGGACGGCGGCATCTTTGACCAGTTCACCGGCGCCACCATCACCCCTCGGGTGGTGGTGAATGCGGTACGCGATGGCCTGGAGTTGTTTGAGCAGCATCGCTCAACCCTGCTGCAGCGCGGTGAGGAATCGGCGCCGTCGGCCCTCACCCCAACCCCTCTCCCGCTCACGGGAGAGGGGCTCATGACCCACCACCCCCCTCAAACAACCTCCACCCACTCTCCCTTCTCCCCTCCGGGAAGAAGGGCCGGGGATGAGAGGCTCATGGTCTCTCGTGCCATGCAAATCGACAATACTCACTCTCCCTTCTCCCCTCCGGGAAGAAGGGCCGGGGATGAGGGGCTCATGGTCTCTCGTGCCATGCAAATCGACAATACTCACTCTCCCTTCTCCCCTCCGGGAAGAAGGGCCGGGGATGAGGGGCTCATGGTCTCTCGTGCCATGCAAATCGACAATACTCACTCCCCCTTCTCCCCTCCGGGGAGAAGGGCCGGGGATGAGGGGAGCGGCGGGCACCCGGCCCCTGATCTGCACACACCAAAGGAGCCCACGCCATGACCCACCCCGCCCGACTCATCCTGGATGACTACCGCCGCCTGTTCCGGGACGGCATCTGGGACAACAACGTGGTCATGGGCCAGATGCTTGCCCTGTGCCCCCTGCTGGCCGTCACCGGCACGGCCACCAACGGCCTGGGGATGGGCCTGGCCACCACCTTTGTCATGGTGGCTGCGGCGCTGCTCATCTCAATGTTCCGGGGCATCATCACCCCGGAGGTGCGCATCCCCGTGTTCATCCTGCTCATCGCTGCCCTGGTCACCCTGGTGGACCTGGTGATGAACGCCTATCTCTACGAGATGCACAAGGCCCTGGGCCTGTTCATCCCCTTGATCGTCACCAACTGCGCCATCCTGGGGCGCGCCGAATCCTTTGCCTCCCGCCAGCCAGTGCATCGGGCGGTCATGGACGGTCTGGCCATGGGGGTGGGGTTCACGCTGATCCTGGTGGTGCTGGGCGCCGTGCGGGAGATCCCTGGCAGCGGCACCCTGTTTGCCGACGCCCGCCTGTTGCTGGGGGATGGCTTCGCCTGGATGGAGTTGACTCTGATCCCGGACTACCGGGGCTTTCTGCTGATGATCCTGCCCCCCGGCGCCTTCCTGGCCCTGGGCTTCATCCTGGCCGGCAAGCGGGTGCTGGATACCCGGCTGGCGGCCCGGGCGGCGTCGATGAAGGTGGCTGAGGCATGAGTGAGATCGGCTTTGGTGGAGGCAGGGTGCCCGCCGCCACCCCTCATCCCCGGCCCTTCTCCCCAGAGGGGAGAAGGGAGCAAAAGACATAGCCCCTCTCCCGCTTGCGGGAGAGGGGTTGGGGTGAGGGTCGTTCTTTCAACACAACACAGGAGCACTGCCATGCGCGTCGGCGTAGCCTACAGCGACCCCAATGACCGGGCCTGGCTCAAGGTGGACCTCCCCGAGGGGGCCACCGTGCAGCAGGCCATCGAGCAATCCGGCATCCTCAAGCGGTTCCCCGACATCGACCTGGACAGCCAGAAGGTGGGCATCTTCGGCAAGTTTTGCAAGCTGGACAATCCCGTCCAGGACGGCGACCGGGTGGAGATCTACCGCCCCATCACCGTCGTGGATGATGATGACGATGAGGATGAGGATGATGACGACGACTGACCGGCGCGACCTATGACGGTGAACGAGCGAGGCCCCGCCAACCATTTCGCAAGCATGGCTATTGCGTGCCGGACGTTGCCAGGTATGCAATCCGTTTCCCACAGGGCATCCTGTACGGACGCTTCGCGAAGCGCCCGCAAGACGATGGGTACAGCCCCCGTTCAACCTGATGGCGGCTGATTGAGGTGGACCCCATCCTGGGCAACCCGCAGGGTCATCAAGGCTCTATGCTGTGTTAGCCTTTGCGGCCTCTGATCCCCGTGACCGATCCAAGCCATGCCCAAACCACGCAGTCGCCCACCTCTGACCCTGGAGGTCATCAAGAACGTTGTAGACCACGGCACCTTCCAGCGAGGAAAGAGATACTTCCAGGAAGACCGCGTCATCTTCGTGGATGTCATTCAGGACAACCCGGATGAGTTGTATTTCATCTCGGAAACTGAAGGTGGCCGCGATGAGATCTACCATCAGACCGTCGTGGTCAAACCCGGACGCGACCGCCGAACCCTGGGAATATTCGGAGACTGCACCTGCCCCGTGGGCATGCAGTGCAAGCACATGGTGGCCGCCTGCCTGGCCTATATCGATGGCGAAGCCATCATTTCCATGCCGGATGAAGAGAAATCCTTCACCGACTGGCTGGTGCAGACAGCACCGGGCACCCCGCAAACGCCCGGTGAACACGCCAGCGACGACTTCCTCATTTACCAACTGGACAGCATCGGGACCAACGCGGGTACCGGGTTCGCGGTCACCTTCCGGGTAGCCAAGACCAAAAAGAATGGCCTCCCTGCCCTGGGACGCGAAGTCGGCATGGCCTCTCTAATGAATCCTTACGGAACGCCACCGCAGTACCTTCGCCCCAACGATCGGGACATCCTCAATCAACTCCAGATCAGTGACCCAAGTTTCCGGACACCGGTCAAACTTCAGGGCTTGGCGGGCGGGATCGCCATGGACCTGATGATGGACTCGGGACGGCTGTTCCTGGGGCGGGACCGTGTTCAACCCTTGCACCGTGGGGAGCCTCGACCGGTAGAGCTGACCTGGGTGGAAGAAGCCGGAGCGTTCCGCCTGGTGGCCCAAACCGCCCCAAAGGGCGGACTGCCCATCAACCTGCGTCCGCCCCGCTATGTGGACCTGGAAACCCACGAGGTGGGCGGCCTGGAGATTCCGGATGATCTTGATGCCGACTGGCTCAGTCGCATCCCGGAGGCACCCCCCGTTTCTCCCGAGGAACTGCAGCAGGTGAGCGAGACCCTGGCGGTTTACTACCCTCAATTGCCCAAGCCCAAGGCACTGAACGTGCGCTCGGTGAAGGATGTCAACCCGATTCCACTCCTCACCGTGCGGGTGGACACGCTGAACCTGACCCGTTCAGCCCTGAATCTGCAGTTCATCTACGAGAACCTGACACTCACGCCCGATCACCCGGGTACCATCGCCACGGGCAGGGTGAATGGCGTGATCGTGGAGATACACCGGGACCTGGCCGGGGAAGAAAAGGCCATCGAACGCCTTGGCCAGGAGGGACTGGTGCGCAACCCCAAGGTGTCCGGTGAATTCACATTGGCCACCCTGGGCATCAGCCAGCAGGTCATCATGACCCGCTGGCTGGAAGTACTCAACCAGACACTCCCCCGGCTGAAGGAGGAAGGCTGGCGCATCCATCACGAAGAAGGGGACATCCCGCGACTGGACGTGGCCGAGGACGTCCACGCCCAGGTGGAAGAAGGCAACGGCTGGTTCGATCTGCATTTCGACCTGGAGGTGGATGGCCGCAAGGTGCCCCTGCTGCCCCTGGTGAGCGAACTCATCGGCAGTTATCAACCCGGGCGTCTGCCACCCACCCTGGCCCTGCCCATGCAGGATGGCAGTTACGTGCAGGTGACCCGCGAGCAGATCGAGCCCGTGCTGCAGGCCATTATCGACCTGTACGACCACCTGGCACCCGGGCAGGAGAGCCTGCGTCTGTCCCGCCTGGACGCACCCCGACTGCTGGAACTGGGGGATGCCAAGGTCCAGGGTGGCCAGGACCTGCAACACATGGCGCGCCGTCTCACCCAGTTCGAGACCCTCACCCCGGTCGAGCCACCCCGGGATTTCCGTGGGGACCTGCGCGGCTATCAGCAACAGGGTGTGAACTGGCTGCAGTTCCTGCGGGAATACCAGCTGGGCGGCGTGCTGGCCGATGACATGGGCCTGGGCAAGACCGTACAGACCCTGGCGCACCTGGCCATCGAGAAGCAGGCCGGCCGTCTTGACCACCCGGCCCTGATCGTTGCGCCCACCAGTTTGATGAGCAACTGGCGCCGCGAGGCGGAGCAGTTCACCCCCAACCTCAAGGTGCTCACCCTGCATGGGCCGGATCGCAAGCAGTACTACGAGCAGTTGCCGGAGATGGATCTGGCCCTGACCACCTACCCCCTGCTCCCGCGAGACAGCGAGGAACTCCTGGCCCAGGCGTTCAGCTTTCTGATCCTGGACGAGGCCCAGCAGATCAAGAACCCCCGGGCCCAGGCCTCTCAGGTGGTGCGCCGCATCCAGGCGCCCCATCGCCTCTGCCTCACCGGCACGCCCATGGAGAATCACCTGGGGGAGCTATGGGCCCAGTTCGATTTCCTGATGCCGGGCTTTCTGGGCGGTCAGGAGCAGTTTTCCCGCACCTATCGCACCCCCATCGAGAAACACAACGATGGCGACAAGCTCCGGCGCCTCACCCGGCGCACCACCCCTTTCATGCTCCGGCGCACCAAGGACATCGTCGCCAAGGAACTGCCCGGCAAGACCGAGCTGCTGCGCAGCACCCCCATCAGCGGCAAGCAGGCCGCCCTTTATGAGAGCATCCGCCTGGCCATGGAGAAAAAGGTGCGCGACGCCATTGCCAAGCGCGGCCTGGCGCGCAGCCATATCACGGTGCTGGACGCCCTGCTCAAGCTGCGTCAGGTGTGCTGCGACCCGCGCCTGCTGCCCGCCAGCGCCCAGGCCGGCTCCGCCCCCTCGGCCAAGCTTGCGATGCTCATGGAGATCCTGCCGGAGCTATTGGACGAAGGCCGGCGGGTGCTGCTGTTCTCCCAGTTCACCACCATGCTGGGGCTCATCGAGCAGGAGGTGAAAAAGGCAGGCATCGGCTATTCCAAGCTCACCGGACAGACCCGCAAGCGTGAAGAGGCCCTGGATATCTTCCGCAACGGCCACGCCAACCTCATGCTGATCAGCCTCAAGGCCGGCGGCGTGGGCCTGAATCTCACCGAGGCCGATACGGTGATCCACTACGACCCCTGGTGGAATCCGGCAGTGGAATCCCAGGCCACGGACCGGGCCCACCGCATCGGCCAGGACAAGCCGGTATTCGTGTACAAGCTGATCACGGAAAACACCGTGGAAGAGAAGATCCTGGCCATGCAGGCCCGCAAGCAGAAGCTGGCAGACAATGTCTACGGGGACGACAAGCGCGACGCCGATGAACCGCCGATCGACGCCGACATGATCAACGCCCTGTTTGCGCCGGAATCGGGGGCGTAGGCGCTCAGGATCGAACGGTCGGATGAATGAACGGACCGGGCGACTTGCACAACATGCTGTACGTGTTATTCTTGTCCAATATACCGTACAACCAGAGCAGGTCCCACATGAGAGTCATCAGCTTCTCGGAGGCCAGAAGCAAGCTAAAAAGTGTGTTGGATCAAGTCGTGAGCGACGCTGATTACACGATCATCACACGCAGGGACGCAGAAGATGCCGTGGTCATGTCGCTGGATCAGTTCAACGGCCTCATGGAAACGGTCCATCTACTCAAGAGCCCTGCCAACGCTGCGCATCTGTCGAAATCCATCAAGCAATACCGTGCGGGCAAGACGAAACAGCATGAGCTCACGGATGATTGAGCTCCTTTCATGGACCACGGAGGCTTGGTCTGATTATCTCCATTGGCAAACCCAAGGCAGAAAAACCCTCAAACGTATCAACAAGATCATCCGAGACACTCAGAGATCCCCGTTTGAGGGCATTGGCAAACCAGAACCCTTGAAAGAGAACCTGGCAGGCTTTTGGTCCAGACGCATCGATGACACCCATCGATTGGTCTATACAGTCGATGGCCATCAACTCATCATCGTTTCCTGCCGCTACCATTACGAATAGATTTCACACCGGACCCAGCCCCGGGGCCACCTTCTTCAGAACAACTCGATATCATCATCCCTGGATGATGGCTCTGAGAGCTTGAGGGCCTCTTCGATACTGGCACCGGCCAGCATGGCGTCGAACATGGCCCGATCCGCCTCGTTGGTGTACTTGGCGCGGATCGCGCTTTGCAGACCACTCCACTCGTAGGGGTTGTACAGCCGCCTGGAGTCGGACACCAGTTCCGCCAGCCCCTCAAGGCTGTTGCCAATGTGGCTGAGACGCTGGGAGAGTCGGTCGTAGAACTGGAACGCCACGATGGCGTCGGACATGCTGGACTCCACGGCGCTGCAGTTCTCCAGGATACTTTGTTTCTCCTGGCTATCTTCCAGGCCATCGGCGGCCGCGTGGATCACCTGGGTCTTCCCCACCATATGGGTGAAGGACGCAGTCAGGGTTTCGACGGAGTCATTGCCATCGCGCATGGTCCGCTCGATCTGCGCCACCGCCAGTTGCAGCATCATCACGGTCTCGCGCACCTGGCTCCAGTCCAGATCCGGTCGCGCAGCAGTGGACGGTGTCTCGGGAAGATCGGGCATGTGGCTCCTCGACAGGGTTTGCGTGGTTTTCTGGCAGTATTGCCCCCACGCTGCAAACGGTCAACACGCGGGCATCAAGGAACCACCCGAAAATTTCTCCTCTCCTGGACTTGACGCGGGGGGCCAGGATGACCATAATGCGCGCTTCCAATTCAGCGCGCCCGTAGCTCAGCTGGATAGAGTACCTGGCTACGAACCAGGTGGTCGGAGGTTCGAATCCTTCCGGGCGCGCCATATAAATCAAAGGCTTAGCATCGACAAGGTGCTAGGCCTTTTTCGTTTTTGGCCGAAATTCAAAAATTACTCCCACTTTTACCCACCATCCCGAGATCGCCTGCAAGGAATCACTGATCTCCGTGACCCAAAACCCGACTCTCCACTGATCGCCCCGCCAGCAACTTCAAAATCAGCAACGCGAACTCCCTCCCGGCCTTCTCATCCTCCAGCACCGGCAGGCTGAGCTTTTCATGGTCGCTCAGGGCATCCAGTACCGCATCGGTGACCTTCCTGGGGAACAGGCCGTGCATCACCTGGGCCTCGCTGTGGCTGCGCACCTGGGCCATCACCGACGCATCCCGCTCGATGCGGTCGGCAATGCCATTGGCGAAGTGCAGCTTGTCGTCGTCGCTGACTTCGGCGCCGTAGAGGTCGTTGAGCCTTTCGATGATCTCGTCCAGGCGCTGCTTCTCCGGATCGTGCGGTTTTCCGGAACCCACCTCGCTGACCGGCTTGAGGCCGTAATCCCCGTCTGAATCCTCCAGGCGCAGGCGCTTTTCCTCGCGCTTGGTCAGGCGGTAGTGGGTCAGTTCCAGCTCGCTGACGTCGATGGCGTCATCATCCAGCAGTCGGTCCAAGCGCAGCAGCGGGTGGAGGTGACGGGCGAACACGCACAGCTGTTCCAATTCGGTGTCGTCGAAGGTGACGATCTGGCTGAGGAATTCATAGGTGCGCACGAAACTGGCCAGGTTCTTGCGGAACAAATCCAGCTCGTCGCGGGTGGTACCGGCATCCTTGAGCTCCTGCTCGGCGCGTTTCAGCCCCTTGTCGTCGCCGTTGCGCTCGGCCTGGTCACGGGCCTCCCGCCAGGTGTGCTGTTGGTCCAGAATGGCCTGATAGCGTTGCCGGAACCGCTCCTGGGCCGGGCGGCAGTGGTAACTGAGACTGGCTGCCGGGGCCTTTGGGTCGAAGAAGGCCCGGGCAAAGCCCGCCACCTCGGGCCACTGGTAGATGCCGCTGGCATCCAGGCTGCGCTGCAGGTCAAACACCACCTGGGGATCGGACACGTCCGCCAGTTCGGCCTTGCGGTAATAGGGGGCGAAGGCCTCCAGCACCTCCTGGGCATCGTTGAAAAAATCCAGGATGAAGGTCTGCTTGCCGGGGAACAGTCGGTTCAGGCGGGAGAGGGTCTGTACGCAGTCCACGCCTTGCAGCTTCTTGTCCACGTACATGGCGCACAGCTTGGGCTGATCGAAACCGGTCTGGAACTTGTTGGCGGCGATCATCACGTTGTACTCGTCGGTGTCGAACGCCCTGGCCAGGTCGCGGCCCTTCAGCCCTGGGTTGAGCAGGGTACTGGTCTCGGTCACCTCCTCAGGGATCTCCTCATCGGGCGGCACACTGCCGGAGAAGGCCACCATGGGGTGAACATCCTCGTAGCCCTGGTCTTGGATGTAGCGGCCCATGGCCAGCTGGTAGCGCACCGCCTCCTGACGGCTGGCGGTGACCACCATGGCCTTGGCCTGGCCATCCAGCAGATGACGCACGTTGTCGCGGAAGTGTTCGACGATCACCTCCACCCGCTGGGCGATGTTGTAGGGGTGCAGGCGCACCCACCGGGCCAGGGTGCGCGAGGCCTTTTTGGAATCCACCTCATGGTCTTCCCCATCGGGATGGGCCAGTTTCCAGGCAGTGCTGTAGGTCACGTAGTTGCGCAGCACGTCCAGGATGAAACCCTCCTCAATGGCCTGGCGCATGGAGTACAGGTGAAACGGCTCGGGTTTGTTGTCCGCCGATGAGGGGCGATCCGGGTCCGGTGGCCGACCGAACAGTTCCAGGGTCCGGGCCTTGGGGGTGGCGGTGAAGGCGTAATAGCTGATGCGCTCACTGGGGCGACGCGAGGCCACGGCGGCGTCCAGCATGGCCTCGGCACTGATCTCGCCGGTATCGTCCTCCACCACCTTTCCCGCCGCCGCCAGCAAAGCCTTGAGCTTGCTGGCGGAACTGCCGGTCTGGGAGGAATGGGCCTCATCGGCAATCACCGCATAGTGGCCCTGGGCCAGCTTGGGGCGCTTGTCCAGGGCATCGAACAGGGCAGGAAAGGTCTGCAGGGTGACGATGATGATGCGGGTGTGGTTGGCCAGGGCCTCGGCCAGCTGCTCCGACTTGCTCTGACTGCCGATGTCCCGGGTGATGGGGCAGACCACGCCGTGGGCATGCTCGAACTGGTAGATGGTTTCCTGCAGCTGACTGTCCAGCACCGTGCGGTCGGTGACCACGATCACCGAGTTGAACAGCTTGCGGACTCCATCCCTGGAGTCCGCCCTTCGGGCCAGCCTGCGGCTGTCCAAATCCGTTCCCGACGGATTTGTTGTGCCGTCCTCGGCGTAGAGGTTGGCCAACTGGTGAGCGGTCCAGGCGATGGAGTTGGATTTGCCCGAACCGGCGCTGTGCTGTACCAGATAACGCCGTCCCGGCCCCTCGGCCCGGGTGGCCTCAATCAGCCGGTTGACCACCTCCCACTGGTGGTAACGGGGGAAGATCAGTGACTCCTTGGTCTGGCGGCGGCCATGGAAGTCCTCCTCGGTCTCTTGCTCCAGGTGCAGGAAGCGGCCGATGATCTTCAGCCAGGCCTCCGGGGCGAAGACATCTTCCCACAGGTAGGCGGTGGCATAGCTTTGCGCATCGGCGGGTGGCGGATTGCCTGCCCCGCCCTCCTCCGTGCCCCGGTTGAAGGGCAGGAAACCGGTGTCCTTGCCAGCCAGCCGGGTGGTCATGGCCACCTCGGCCTGGCTGACGGCGAAATGGACCAGGGCGCCGCGCTTGAAGGTGAGCAAAGGTTCCGGCTTGCGGGTCACTGGGTCTTTCACCGGCCGGTCCTTGCGATACTGACGCTTGGCGTTCTCCACCGTCTGCTTGAACTGGCTCTTGAGTTCCAGGGTGGCGGTAGGGATGCCGTTGACGAACAGCACCAGATCCAGGCGCGGGTCATAGCTCCCACTCCCCTGCCCTTTCTCGCGGGCATGGGGCGAATAGGACACCTCCGGCACCACCCGCAGGCGGTTGGCCCGGAAGCGGGCCAGGGAATCCGGGTTCATGCCGTGGTCGGGCTGGAAGCTGCACAGATCGAACTTGACGCCCGGCACCTTGAAGCCATGGCGCAGCACCTCCAGGGTGCCGGCCCGCTCCAGTTCACGGACCACCTTCTGCACCAACACCTTGTCCGGGGCCTGGGGATTGGCCTTGCAGAACTTTTCCCAGCGCTCGGGCCAGGCGTCCTGGATGTATCCCAGCAGATCCTCGGTGTAGAGGGCCGAGGCCCGGTCATAGCCGCTGGCAGTGCCGACTTTCCAGCCGCCCGACTCCATGGCATTGATGATGTCCTGCTGAAACTGGGTTTCGCGGCTGTCGGCCATAAATTTCCCTGCAAATCAGGCATTGTTCGTCTTAGCCTACCAACCCGCGCCGCAATGCTCCGCCAATAGCCGCATAGCGGTTTAGGGGGTGGTGAAGCGGCGCATGGCGCGGAGCGCCATCACTCCTGTCAGGTCGATGCTGGCGCCGGCCTTACACAAGAAGGCCTATATGTAAAGATAATGACCCTTAATTTACACAAGAGAAATCCTGCATCAATTCAGGCCCCTGTGCCTTACACGGAGCTCCCCGGGTGACTTGTGCTCACCACGCACGCCCTGCATCAGGATGGCATGGGTGTGCTTGAGCAGCCGATTGGATAGGGGTAGACGCTCCAGTTCCTCGACCGCTTCGTTGATCGCCTGGACGTAGTTCTGCACCTCCTGCCAGTCATCACGCTTTTCGGGGGCGAGCTGGCTGCTGTCCAGTACTGCCTCGTCCATTTCGGTCTGGGTGCCCTCGATACGGGACGAGTTGTTGGCCTCCTTGGTGATGTGCATCTGAATGAACAGGTCCACATCCGGCACGATCAGGGTGAAGGCATCCAGCTCGGCCAGCGCCCGGGAAGCCCGCTCCAGCAGGGTGTTGATCTGCGGGTCTTCCCAACTCCATTCGTGGTTCACGGTGACCGGGCTGAAGCTCTTGTACTGGTACTGCGGCACCCAGCGCCCGGCCTCGAAGGTTTCAAACTTCATCAATCGCCTCCTTGCCTTAGCCGTAGGTGGCCCGCGTCTCAGCGGCCATCAATATCTCAGACTGCCTGGATTGCTGGTCGGCCTGCCAACCGCGCACGTCGATCTTGCCGGTGACGGCGGCGGAGATGAGGGCGGAGCGGCGTTCGTTAAGTATTCGCATATGTCGGACAGTCTCTTGCTCAAGAGCTGCAAAATCAGCTTCTCTCTTTTCAAGCTCATGAACAATGCGATCCTGTTCCGAGTCAGGGGGTAAGGGAATCCAAAGCTCTCTAATAGCGCCTTGTCCAATATTGAGCATTGAACTGCTTGCGCCGGTCGCTTGCAATTCGATCTGATGTCGGACACCTTTCCCGAAAAGATATACGACCGCATATCGAGACCTACAGATCCGTTGATGTAAACGCACGACAAAAATTTTATCGCTAGCCATTAGCTTTGGGTAATCCATTGGTACATGTGCTGCGCTACCTACGAGGTCTCGGGTGTTTGCACGTGAGATAAGCAGGTCATCTTTACGTATCGAGAGTTCGGGGCGAGGTTCTAAGTTATCCGGAAGGCGCTTGTTTTCAGTGGGATCAAACACACCATAGTTCACACAACCCACTTTTAGCACGCCCCACTCATCAAGCGTTTCTGCTTGGTCACCATCACATTGGGGACTCCAGCCCTGTTCAAACTCGGCGATCAGATACTTAAACTTCACTACGTTCCAATGCGCCGGCACCTCCCCCAGCCACTCCACCCCGGAGTCCTTCATCGGCACATCGGGATCAAGCCCCTTGGTGACGGCATGGGAGATCACCGCCTGGCGCTTCTCCTTGAGCAGTTCGATCAGGCGCTGCTGCTCCTCCACCAAGGCATCGATGCGGGCGGTTTCGTGATCGAGGAAGGAATCTATGTGGTTTCTTTCATCATGCGGTGGCCATGCCAAGGGAATAGACATCATTCGGGATTGCGTCAACTTATCTCTGGTAGAACCCTCGACGAAGTCGATATAGTTGGTTGCGTTAAGCCCATAGACAATTGATTTCACCCATGCACTATCGCCGGGACGAAGAACATGGATATGGTTATTTGGCCATACAGGACCCGAAGAATGAAAAGCCACGGGCTTTCCAACATCAAAAAAAGGTGCTCCATCTTCCCCGAGAAGAACTAGCTCCTCATCAAAAATTGCTTCATCCACATAATCCATGATTTTATTTGCACCCCAGTAGGGAACAGAGCCTTGCTTGCTGTATCGCTCTACCCCATTAAGCGGAATACGTTGGCCATCAAGGCAAGTCACCAAATATTTAAGTTGCTTGACACCCCAATGCGCCGGCACTTCCCCCAGCCACTCCACGCCGGAGTCCTTGTATTCGGGATATTTCGGAAAACTCATTTACGATGCTCTAAAGATGAGACGGCAGGACAACTACCTGCCCGGCTGCAAATGTGCCAAAGAAGTAATCCCCCGATTTGAGCGTCACCAGAGCAGGCTGCGGGATAGGCTTGGGGGTGTTGTGGTGTTTGTAGCCGGGATATCTCGGAAAGCTCATTTGGCACTACGCTCCAGCTCATGCAGGGCAGCTCGGGTCAGGAAGGCCGAGCGGCTCTTGATGCCGTGCAGGGTCACGTATTGATCAATCTGCTTCACCACCCGGCCAGGCAGGGTGACGTTAACCTTTTCCGTTTTGCCCAGATAGGGGGTGATGTCGATCTCGACCAACCCCCATCCCCAGCCGGCGAACTCGGGGTTCTGGCGATGCTTGGCGATATTCCCGGGCATGGGAATCGCCTTCCCCGCCGAGGCGAGTTCTTCCAACTGGATATGCGCGACCTCGACGGCCATCTCGTAGGCCTGCTCAACAGTATCGCCGGCGGTGATCGCGCCGGGAATATCCGGGAACACGATGCCGGTGGCGGTGTGCTCGTCACCCCATTCGATGGCGATGGGATACTGCATACTCTCTCTCCTGCATGAGTGAAGCCTGGACGCGGGGCTACTTCAGCCCGGCTTGCTTCATGATGCTGTTGACGGTGCCGATGGGCAGGTCTTTCTTCGGGTGTGGTACTGGAATCGATCCGGGCCTGGTTGGATGCTTGAAGACATGATGACTGCCCTTGATACGGTCGAGATACCAGCCGTCAGCTTCCAGTGCCTTGATCAGGTCTCTGCTCTGCACCGCCCTGCCCCTGTCCCAATACTGCCGTATGAACATACCTCTGGGGTTATTTTCCGTCAACGAAATGACAACCCATGCCTCACGCCGACAGTTCCTCAATCATCCGCTTGATCCTATCCGTGCAAGCCTTCAGGTCCGCGTCGATCTCCTCCAGCGGGCGGGGTGGGATGAACTTGTAGAAGTGCCGATTGAAGGGGATTTCAAACCCGACAATGCCGATCTCCCCGTCCAGTTCGTCGCGCTTGCTCTCGTCGACCCAGGCATCCGGGACGTGGGGCTTTACCTCCCGCTCGAAGTAGTCGAACACGGATTCACCCAGGGGCACGTTTTCATTGTCCCGCAGGCTGGTGTCCGGCTCCGGGTTGCCCTGGTTGTCGGTGCAGATGCTTGCCTCGGGGTCGCGCTCGGACAGGGCACCCAGGATGGCCTTCATGACGGGGGCGCCCAGCTTCAGGTCCAGCGCCTTCAGCGCCGCCTTCAGATCCTTCAGGAAGGCCTCGCGGCTGATGTAGACACGTTCGGCATCCAACCGCTCGCAGGCCGCCTGTACACCCAGGCGGGTGGTGCCATCGAGCTTCTGGATCGGCTTTTCCTCCAGAAGGCGCTGGATGCGCTCGGGGCTGGCCTGGAAGCTTAGCCGCAGCGGGCGTTCCACGGTGATGCGCCGGTGCCCGAAGGCCTCCACCGGGAAGATCCGGCTCTCCTCTCTCTCCTGGTAGGTACCGTAGAGGCGCACGATCTCTTCGATGTCGCCATCAGCCACATACTGGCGCTTGCTGCCCAGGGACTTGCGCATCTTGCTGGCTCGACCGGTGGCGTTGATCAGCTGCACCTTGCCCCGGCGCTCGGCGGGCTTGTCGTTGGAGAGGATCCACACATAGGTGGCAATGCCGGTGTTATAGAACATGTCGGTGGGCAGGCCGATGATGGCCTCCACCAGGTCGTGCTGCAGCAGGTAGCGGCGGATTTCCGACTCCCCGCTGCCGGCTCCACCGGTGAACAGGGGCGAGCCGTTGAGGATGATGCCGATGCGTGACCCACCCTCCTGGCGGGGGCGCATCTTGCTCACCAGGTGCATCAGGAACAGCAGGGAGCCATCGGACACCCGGGGCAGACCGGGGCCGAAGCGCCCATCGAAGCCCTTCTGCTTGTGCTCGTCGGTGATCGCCTTCTGGACCTTCTTCCATTCCACGCCAAAGGGGGGATTGGAGAGCATGATGTCAAAGCGTTCGCCCGCCAGCTGGTCGTCGGAGAGGGTGTTGCCCAGCTTGATCTGCTCCACCGCCTGGCCCTTGATGAGCATGTCGGCCTTGCAGATGGCGTAGGACTCCGGGTTGAGTTCCTGCCCATGCAGGGAGACGGTCACGTCCTGGCTGACCTGCTGGATGTATTCGTCGCTCTCTGAGAGAAAACCCCCGGTCCCTGCAGTGGGGTCATAGACGGTGACGATCCGGTGCGGTTGCAGCCGGTCTTCCTGACCGGTGAGGATCAGGGAGGTGGTCAGGTGCACGATGTCCCGGGGGGTGAAGTGCTCCCCGGCGGTCTCGTTGGAGCTTTCCGCGAACTTGCGGATGAGTTCCTCGAACACCAGCCCCATGCCGTAGTTGGAGAGCCGCTGCGGGCTCAGGTCGATGGCGGCGAAGCGCTGCACCACCTGGTAGAGCAGGTTGTTGGCGGTGAGTTGCTGGACGAACCCCTCGAACTCCAGGTGCTCGAAGATCTCCCGGGCATCCCCGCTGAACGACTGCACGTAGCTCATCAGGTCATCGCCGGTCTGGGTATCGGACAACGTGCCCAGGGTCAGGGGTGAGGCGTTGAAGAAGGGCTTATCCGCCGCCCGCAGCAGCAGCTTCTCGCGCACCGCGTCGGGTTTGCTCTGGTGTTCCTGGGCGGCGCCGAGCACGTTGGCCCGGGTGGGCTCCAGCACACATTCCAGGCGCCGCAGCAGGGTGAAGGGGAGGATGATGCGACCGTACTGGGACTGCTTGAAATCCCCGCGCAGAAGATCGGCCACCGACCAGATGAAGGCCGCGAGCTGGGAGTGGTTTTCGGTTTTCATTTCAGATCCTTGAAGGCATTTCTTCAACCAAACGCGCATCGGCCTGGCGATGACTCGACCCGAGTCGAATCAGGACACCAGGTCGTGGTGATGGGAAATATTGCCATGTTGGTGGCAAAGGATGGGCCGCTCAGGTCACGTAGGGGGCCTTACGCAGGTAGGTATCATCCTGCAGCTGGATGAGGGCGAAGGAAGCCACGTCGGCCCGGGAGATCCGGGCCGCCGTGGTCTCGGTGTCCACACCCGCCTGATAATTTCCGGTCGCCGGGCCATCAAACAGGCCGCCCGGGCGAACGATGGTCCAGGCCAGGCCGCTGTCCCGGAGGTACTGTTCCTGTGTTTCCTTGTCCTTCATCACGGCCCGCAGGAACAGGGCGCTCAGCACCTTGAAGAACCAGGGTACCTGCTGAGCACTGTCACCCACCCCCATGGAGCTGACCGCCACCACACGGTGGATATCGAGTCGTTGCATGGCCTCCAGGATCAGCCGGGTTCCCTCGCTACAGACATTGCGGAGGCCCTTTCGGGTGGGGCCCAGGCTGATGACCACAGCCTCGCAACCCTCCAGGGTGCGGGCGACGGCGCCCGGATCGAGCACATCTCCCTTGATGATCTCGACCTGGGGCTGATCCGTTACCGCCTCAGGGCGACGCGCCAGCACTCTGCAGGCATGGCCCTGTTTGACCGCCTGTTGGACCAGTTGGGCGCCTACACCACGGGTGCCACCGAATACTGCTATCTTCATCAGTCTGAGCGCCTGAGGTTGACCAGCCACCATCGTAACCACCTCGCCCCGCTGGTCAACTACCCCCGTCTTTAGGCGGGAGCTTGTGAAAACAGGCTGGGTTGACCAGGGAGAGCGGTGAAAGCCCGCTACGTTTGCAACAGGTCATGAATTCCCTTGCATAGGGTCCGTTCAGATCGCTCGGGCCTGGCGCGAGCAGTTCATGCGCCGGACTGGGCGCAAATGATGCCTGCTACACTCATCCATACCGACTTCGATACTGAGAAAGATGAGCGCAGCGGCCGTCGCCCAAGAGTAGGCCATTTCAGCCAGGCAGGCCTGCCCAGGTCATGACCGGCAGGATGCCCACTGCGCGATGTGTGTGAGCGATCTACGTATTCCTACGCATTACCCCTTCCGGTCGTGCCCCCTAATCTAATCGCAAGCCTGGACCAAGACCCAGGCCCCGCGAGCCCTCTTCATTGATTAAGGAGCACGACCATGACCCAGAAGACCACCCCATCCCTCTCCACCGCCAGCATGGCCGGTGCCTTTGCACTGGCCGTGGCCGGCGCCATGGCTGCGCCGAGCGCGGTGGCCTCCTCGGCCACCATGGAAAAATGCTATGGCGTGTCACCCGCCGGGGAAAATGACTGCGCCGCCGGGCCGGGCACGTCCTGCTCAGGAACCTCCACCCAAGACTACCAGGGAAACGCCTGGACCCTGGTGCCTGCCGGCACCTGTGAAGACATTGAACTCCCGGGCGACCGACAAGGCAGCCTGGAGCCGCTGGACCGGGACCTGCCGAGGCAGTCCTGAGATACCGGCCCTGACCCCATCGTGACATCGCTACCGCAGGGACGCGGTACCCTGATCCGTCGCAGGAGGTTCCATGTCTGATCTGACGCCCCCCCTGACATTGGCCGGCACTGATGCCGTCCCCCGATCCGCCGGTGTAGGGCTCAAACCAGCCCATTATCGGACGATCCTTGAACAGGGGCCCGACATGGGTTGGTTCGAGATCCACGCCGAGAATTACATGGGCGCCGGAGGGCCGCCCCATCGATACCTGACGGCCATTCGCGAGCGCTATCCCTTGTCCGTTCACGGCGTGGGTCTGTCCATTGGCGGCGCGCGGGCGCTGGACCGCCCACATCTCAGCCGCCTGGCCAATCTGGTCCGTCGCTACCGTCCGGGACTGTTTTCAGAACACCTGGCCTGGTCCACTCACTCCAGTGGATTCCTGAACGACCTGCTCCCCCTGCCCTACACCGACGAGACCCTGAATCGGGTCTGCCGCCACATTGATCAGGTGCAGGAAGTGCTCGGACAACGCCTGCTGCTGGAGAATCCTTCCACCTACGTTCACCTGGCCGACAGTACGATCAGCGAGGTGCAGTTTCTCGACGCCGTGTCGCATCGCACCGGCTGCGGCTTGCTGCTGGACGTGAATAATGTTCAGGTGTGCGCCACCAACCATGGGTTTGAGGCCCAGGCGTATCTGGATGCGTTCCCCATGAATCGGGTGGCCGAGATCCATGTGGCCGGCCACGACCGGCAACAGGACGACGAAGGCCGGCCCCTGCTGATCGACACCCATGACCGCCCGGCCACCGAGGGCGTGTGGCAGTTGCTGGAACACGCCCTGACCCTCACCGGCCCTTTGCCCGTGCTGATCGAGTGGGACAACGATATTCCTTCATGGTCAGCCTTGTTCGGGGAGTCCCGCAGGGCCCAGCGCCTGCTGGATCGGCACATCCAGCATCCGGAGGCAGGCCATGCCCTCGCAAGCTGAATACGAGACCGCTTTCGTGCAGGCCCTGCGCCAGCCACGGATACCGCCGCCCTCAGGTGTGCGCCACCCTGGATCTCAACCGCCGGTGCTGCGCTTTGGCGTCTATCGCAACAATGTCCATGTCAGCCTGGTAGAGGCCGTGACCCGACTCTATCCCGTGGTGCAGCGTCTGGTGGGAGAAGCATTCTTTCAGGCCGTTGCACGCCGCTTTGTGGGGCAGGTCCTGCCCGACAGCCCGGTGCTGATCAACTACGGGGAGACGTTTCCCGACTTTCTCGACCACTTTGAACCCGCCGCTCGCCTGCCCTATCTTGGCGATGTGGCCCGCATCGAGTGGGCCTGGCATCGTGCCTATCATGCCCAGGACCACCCCCCGCTGCCGCCGCAGGCACTGGCCCGAATACCCCCCGCGCAAGTGGGACACCTGCGTCTTGAATTGCATCCGTCCCTGCAGGTACTGGAGTCCCCCTGGCCGGCACATTCCATCTGGCATAGCAATCGCCACGATGCCCAGGTGAGACGTATCGATCGGGACAGCGGCGGTGAGGCCACCCTTGTCTGCCGACCCGATATGGAGGTCCTGGTCTGCGCTGTTCCTCTGGGCACGGCGGCCTTGGTACGGACCCTGAGCACGGGGGCCAAGCTGGAACAGGCGACCACCCAGGCTGTGGAACAGCCTGGTTTCAATCTGCAAACCAGCCTTGCGGCGCTGCTGAGCAGCGGCGGCATCACTGCGTTTCGATTCTGACGGGACCAGGCCCATGCACATGAATACATTCTCCCCCTCCCTGACCCGACGTCACTGGCGCCGGGTGGTGTCGATCAGCGGCATGGGCCTGTTACTGCGCAGCCTGATGCTCATCACCCTCTACTATGCGGTGGGCATGTGGGGGTTTGTCTTCACCCCGGATGCCCACGGTATTCCGCTGGTATGGCCCGCCACGGGCGTGGGACTGGCCTTCGTGTTTCTCTATGGCTACAGGATGCTGCCCGCCGTGGGCGTTGCCTCCGCCCTGATCACCTGGCAGTTCACTTCAGCAGCGGTGCCCCTGCTCGAATCGGTCGGGATCGTCGCGGCCACGGTCGCGGGTGTGGCCCTGGGCGGGTACCTGCTGCGGCGCCTGACCATGAGGCCGCGACTGGACCGGCTGCGGGATGTGTGGCTGTTGCTGAGCGTTGGCGCCGTGGCGGCATCGGGACTGGCCGCCCTGGCTGGGGCCTGGGGTATGGCCGTTGGCATGGATGACGTGCGGTTCAGCCAGACCTGGTGGCTGTGCTGGGTGGCAGACCTCATGGGTCTGGTGCTGGTGGCCCCGGCCCTGATCACCTGGCTGGGCGCGCCCATGCGCCTGCCGGGATCGGTACGGCTCGCGGCCCTGGCGCTGGGCCTCGCCATTACCGGCATCACCACCCTGGTGTACTCCGGCATACTGCCTGCCATGGTGGCGATGCCACTCTCCTACGCGGTGTTCCCGCTCATCATGCTGGCGGCTGTACGCTGCCCGATTCAGGTCACCTCAGGGCTGATCCTGATCACCGGTGCCATTGCCTTGTCCGGAACCGGCTGGGGTCTGGGGCCTTTCGCTGACATGGGTCTGGGCGAGAGCCTGTTGTCCCTCAATGCCCAGTTGGCCCTGCTGGTCCTGACCGGACTGGTGCTCAATGCCCTGAGCCATGAACGCGCGGCGGCAGAGGCGCGGGCGCGCCAGTATCTGGAGGATCTCGCCCGCGCCGGGCGACTGAGTACCTTGGGCGAGTTGTCTTCCAGTCTGGCCCATGAACTCAACCAGCCCTTGTGCGCCCTCTCCAGCTACGCCCAGGCCTGCAAACGCCTGTTGGCCCGAGGCAAAATGGAAGACCTTCAGGAGGCGCTGGGTCAACTCGACGCCGGTGCCCATCGGGCAGCCGAAACGGTGCGCCAGATGCGGGCCTTTGCGGCCGGCCAGACCCCCGAGCAACAACCAGTGTCGCCCCGTGATCTGGTGCATCCGGTCCTTGAACTGCTGCGACCGGAGCTGAATCGACGCCACATCCGACTGGAAGTGGACCTTCCCGACACGCTGCCCAGGATCTTGGTGGTCCCCCTGCAGGTGGAGCAGATCCTGATCAATCTGCTGCGTAATGCCATGGATGCCGTCCACGGCCTGAGACCGGCGCGCATCGATCTTCAGGTGGCTTCCACCCGTGAGGGCGTGACCATGACCGTCACCGACACCGGACCGGGCATTCCGCCGGAGCGGCTGGCGCGACTCTTCGATCCCTTTGCCACCTGGAAGGAAGGGGGTCTGGGTCTTGGCTTGTCCATCAGCCGATCCCTGGTCGAGGCCCACGGTGGTCAGCTGATCGCGCGCAACCGGCCCGAAGGCGGGGCCGAATTTCATTTCACTCTCCCCTTGGAGACTCACCATGCCAACCCATAAACCCCATATTCACCTCGTGGATGACGATCCGGATGTGCGCGCCGGGGTGAGCCTGCTGCTCAAGAGCGAGGACTTTCATGTCCGCGCCTTTGCCGATGCCCAGGCAGTGCTCGACTTCGTGACACCTCAAACGCCCGGTTGCCTGATCCTGGATGTGCGCCTGCCGGACATGGATGGTCTCACCTTGCAGCGCCGGCTGAAGGAACAGGGCATCCGCATGCCCATCGTGTTCATCACCGGCCATGGGGACATCCCCATGGCGGTGCGGGCGCTAAGTGAGGGGGCTTTGGATTTCCTGGAAAAGCCCTTTGGCGACCAGGCGCTACTGGAAGCAGTCAGCCATGCCCTGGAACGGGATGCCGAGCAGCGGGCCGGCGCCCAGGAAGTCGCCCACCTGCAAGCGCGGCTCGACGCACTGACCCCACGGGAGCGTGACGTTCTGGAGGGTCTGCTGGATGGCCAACCCAACAAGCTCATCGCCCGGGATCTGGATGTGAGCGTGCGCACCGTGGAGATCCACCGCAGCAATCTCATGCAGAAGATGGGGGCCAAGAGTGCATCCCACCTGGCTCGATTGGCCCTGGCCTGCAGCGAGTATCAACACCGTCTGCTGCCGACGACCCCCATCGATGAAAAGTCCCTGTCCTGAGCCGAGACGCACCGGCGACGGGTGGCCCCTAGCAGAGGAGAGTGCCCATGAACACGTCCATCCACCCTGCGGGCAGATCAGCCGGCCAGACCCTGATGCGGCTGATCGATGCCAGCGCGCGGGGGTTCCAGTATCTGCCCAACTCGCTGCCAGCCCTGCTGCTGCGGATCGCCGTAGCCATCCCCTTCTGGCGATCAGGGATCACCAAGTGGGACGGTCTGCAACTCTCCCCGGGGGCACGCTGGCTATTCGAGCACGATTTTCAGCTGCACCTGCTGGGCAACACCTATCCCATGCCCCTACCCGTTCTCAGTGCGTATCTGGCCGCCATGGGTGAAATCCTGCTGCCGATCCTGCTGGTCCTGGGGCTGGGCACCCGTTTTGCGGCCCTGGGGCTGTTATTGATGACCGTGGTGATCCAGCTGACCATCCCCGATGCCTGGTCCACGCACCATTTACCCTGGGCCGCCATGCTGCTGGCCATCATGACCTGGGGGCCGGGAAGGGCCTCCCTGGATCATGCCCTGGCGCGGTGGTATCGCCGCCCATGATATGCACCCGGGTCGCCACTGCGTGACGCGTTGCCTTCCACCCTCCCAGCAGCGGAGGTTGATCCGTTGCCATCCCGAGTGGTTGATACGAACCACGACAGCAATCAACCCGGCCGGTGTCTTGATGGTGCGCGTTACAGAGCCGAGCCCTCCGGCAACACCAGCCGAAAGGTGTTCTGGCCGAACTGGCAGAGGTTCATCGCAACACGCTGCGCACCCGATCGGCAAGGCACGGCCAAATACCCGCGCCCTGCCTTGGGAGTCCCAGTGTCCGGAAGCAGGCCGACCCACGGGCGGTCTTGGCAGTGGCCAGGACATCAAACCCGGCTTCCCCTGCTCGTGCTAACAAGCTCACGGCCCCATGGGCTACGAGTTGCGGAAAAGATTTTCGAGTTCCACGCGCTGCGCGGCATGTTTGGCTGCGTTCTCGTGCGCAAGCTTTTTCAGGTTAAAGAGTTTCCAGCGGACGGCTGGAAGGGTTTGTGCCTGCGGCAAGCCGATCGTCCCGAAATCAGGTTCGCCGTCATGCAGGCTGAGTAGGAATTGCACGATGTTGTCACACAGGCGACCGCGGATATCGGCGATGAGCCGAACTCTGGTCGCTTCGAGCTCGTCGATTGAGATCGGGATGGTCGTCATGCCGACGAAATCCCTGGCATAAGGTTCGTTCAGATCGCTCAGTCCGGGCACGAGCAGTTCATGTGTCGGGCGCGGGGAGCTGGCGATCGACCGCCGCATGGAGTTTGCCACCGAACAAATCCTCAAATGACACAACCTGGACGGCGGCATAGCCGAATTCATCTTCGACCGTTGAGGATACGGCGCGGCGTTCAGGATCGTGCACGACGCCCCGCGTGACCGGTGAGATTTCAATTTTGACTTCGGCGCCGTCGAGCTGGGCTCGGATACGGGTGGCACCGCCGCTGCCGCCCTCGAGCGCGAACACGGGTTCCGCCTCGATGAAGGGCAGCAGTGAGGAGTCGTTCGTGAGCAACGGCTCGGCGGCGGCTCATTGATGCCGATCGTCATGCGATCGTGCCCCTCCCGGGGCTGGGCCTGGTAGGTGCCCAGCAGCCGGTCCCAGCAGGACAGGTTGAAACCGAACCGGCTCTTTCAGGATTGGTCTGAACGAGCGCGGTCGGGGCTTAAGCAGTTCGCTTGAAATCCATTCATAACTTGTCGATACTTTTCAATATGAAAAGATTGGCAAGCATCGGTGAGGCCGCCAAGGCGCTGGGCGTGTCCATTACGACACTGCGCCGCTGGGAAGCATCGGGCAGGTTGGTGCCTGAGCACAC
>NZ_FOAA01000013.1 GCF_900109495.1 Ectothiorhodospira marina
CAGCAGCAGACACCTAACTGAAACCCAAAGACGGCTACGCCGTCCGCGCTATCCTTCCCCGCCCTGAACGGCGGGGCTTGTCGCGCGCTGGGTCAAAATGGGGACAGACCTCATTTTCTTAGGGGACAGGTATTCACCTCATGGCGCGGGAACATCCGGTGGTCCCGTCCGCTCCAACAGGGATGTACTCGATGGAATACGCAGGCCTTCGCCGATGAACCAGGCCCCCCCCGGCCGTCGGGCCGGATTGATCATGTTGACCCTGTTCTGGGTGCTGGCCCTGGGCACGGGCACGTGGGTGTATCAGGGCGTGCTGGACGGGCAACGCAACCCTAACACCCATCTGGTGCAAAGTCTGGGTAACGGAGAGGGCAGTGTCACGCTGGAGCGCAACCGGGCGGGGCACTTTGTGGCCACCGGACGGATCAACGGGGAGCCCGTGGAGTTCCTGCTGGATACCGGCGCCACCTACGTGGCCGTTCCCACGCACCTGGCTGAGCGGTTGGGATTGCCCAGGGAACACCGGGCCACGTTCAACACGGCCAATGGCCGGGTGCAGGGGCATCTCACCACGCTGGACGATGTGCGACTGGGTGATCTGGCGGCCCGCTCGGTGCGCGGCGTCATCACGCCGGGAATGGAGGGGGATTTTGCCTTGCTGGGGATGAGTTACCTGAGTCGCTTCGACATCCAGATACGGGGTTCCACAATGGTTTTGCAGCCGCCTGGGTAGGGCAAAAAGGGCAAAAAGGGGACAGATTTATTTTTACTCGGAAAAACGGAGTAAAAATAAATCTGTCCCCTTTTTGCCGCTTGCCCCTACATCACCTCCTGCCAGGCGGTGATCATCGGATGTGTAACGGCGGCGTCCCATAGGCCGTGTTCACGCAGATTATCCATGGCTTCGGGGCTGTAGCGGATGTTGATGTTGCCGGAGAGGTCGTCGAATAAGTTGCCATCTTCACCAGCCAGGGAAACCACCGAGCCGAAGATGTTCACCGTTGCCTCATTCGCCTCCAACTGCGCTCCTTCAAGCAGAATGACCAAGCCCTCGAAGGTTACCGAGGTTCCGCTGCTTGGGGTGAGTGTGATCGCATCGGAAATCACCAGGATGCCGGCGCCATGTTCATGCCCACCAAGGCCGATGCTCCCCTCCCCTTCCACATAATGGATGCGCGGTGCCTCGTGGCTGCCCATGAAGTCCTGCACATAGACCGTTTCACCCTTAACTGACACACCATTCACTGTATTGGCCGTGTCTCCATCCAGCATCACATGCTTACGGTCTGGATGGCTGATGAGTTGATTCACATAATTCCGCCAATCCTCGGCCAGAGTGCCATTAGCATCGCCGCCCCCTCCCGTGCTCATGCCATCACTGACGAGTATGGGGGTTGGCTGGCCCTGTACCTGATCCGATGAATGCGCCACCTCGCGCGGAGCCGCGCCGTCGGCACCGCTCCCCTCAAGAATCGCGAACAATCCCGGTAAAGGCAGGGCGTCTTCCACGGCATGAGGTGGATCCTCGGGGCATTGACCGGATTCGCAGGTGTAGCCGTCTTCCCTGTCAGGCAGCGGCCAGAGGCGACCATCAAAAGCCAGCCCCAGGTCACCCAAGTCGAAGTTCTCTTCGGCACGACTGGTGCAGGCAGGCCCAAAGCAATGATAGGCCCCCTCAGGATGAGGTCCGCCGAAACCAGTCCCCAAGGTGATCTTCAGGGTTCGCTGGGCGGCGGTGCTCCCCACGCCTCCTGCCACAAGCACGCTCATGGTGCTACCACTGGCCTCGGGGCGCTCAGGGATCCACCATTGGGCGGTCTGGCCGTCGGGTAACGGATGGGGGCCTTCACCACTCAACCGGGTGAGGAGTTCGTCCACATCGGGCCAATGCACCACCTCGCGGCTTGCCCGAAGCACCTCAGCCACCCCTGTCTCTGCCGCCATGAACGCATCCGTGCCCTGCTTCTGATTACCGGCGATGCGTTCCTGAAGATGGGCCGAACTCATCCCGCTCACGCCAATCAGCGTGGCCAGTGACAGCATCACCAGTGAAACGATCAGGACTGCTCCCTGTTCCTTGACGGGTCTGTAGCGCATGAGGATCTCCTATCCTTGTATCGACGATGGATCTTACCGATTAAAGCGCCAATACAGCCGACAAACAGCGTACCAGTTCAAATTTTGCGTGATTGTCCTGGGGATGATTACGGGCCGCTCGGAAACAGCCCGGGCGACTGCCCGACGTAAGCCCGCCAAGACGGTTATACTCTCCCACCATTTCCCAACAGGAGCACCCCATGCGACCCAGCGGCCGCGCCCCGGATCAATTGCGAACCGTCCGTTTTACCCGAGGGTTCACCTCCCACGCCGAAGGCTCGGTGCTGGTGGAGTACGGCAATACCCGGGTGATCTGCACCGCGTCGGTGAGTGAGCGGGTGCCCCCCTTCCTCAAGGGCAAGGGGCGCGGCTGGGTGACAGCGGAATACGGCATGTTGCCCCGGGCCACCCATGACCGGGTGCCCCGCGAGGCGGCCCGGGGCAAGCAGGGCGGCCGCACCGTGGAGATCCAGCGCCTGATCGGCCGCAGCTTGCGGGCGGCGGTGAACCTGGAGGCCCTGGGTGAGCGTCAGATCACCGTGGACTGCGACGTGATCCAGGCCGACGGCGGCACCCGCACCGCCTCCATCAGCGGCGGTTACGTGGCCCTGGTGGACGCCATCGCAGCCCTGAAGTCCAAGGGGCAGCTCAAGCGCAACCCGCTGTTCGGCAGTGTGGCCGCGGTGTCGGCAGGCATCTACAAGGGCACGCCGGTGCTGGACCTGGATTACCCCGAAGACTCCGAGGCCGAGACCGACATGAACGTGGTGATGAACGAGGCCGGTGGCTTCATCGAGGTGCAGGGCACGGCCGAGGGCCACGCCTTCCGTCCGGAGGAGCTGCAGTCCATGCTGCAACTGGCTCAGAAGGGCATCGGCGAGATCATTGCCGCGCAGCAGGCAGCGCTGGCACTGTAAGGTCCCCCTTATCCAGACCAGAGGTTCAACATGAAGATCGTGCTGGCCACCGGCAATCCGGGCAAGGTTCGGGAATTCGCGCAACTCCTGGCCCAAAGCGGCCACGAGGTGGTGCCTCAGTCGGACTTTCAGGTCCCCGAGGCCGATGAAACCGGCCTGAGTTTTGTGGAGAATGCCATCCTCAAGGCCCGCAACGCCGCCGCCCACACCGGCCTGCCCGCCATGGCTGATGATTCCGGCATTGAAGTGGATGCCCTGGACGGTGCTCCGGGGATCTATTCAGCCCGCTATGCCGGTCCCAACGCCTCAGCCGAGGAGAACAACACGCAATTGCTCAAGGCCGTGAGGGAAATCCCTGCTTCGGGCCGCATTGCCCGGTTTCGCTGCGTGATCGCCTTTTTGCGCCACGCCGAGGATCCTTCACCCATCATCGCCGAAGGCAGCTGGGAGGGCATGATCGCACCCGGGCCCGCCGGTGAGGGCGGGCATGGTTACGACCCCATCTTCCTGGATGCCGAGCTGGGCATGACGGCGGCGCAGATGAGCAGTGATGAGAAGAATCGCCGCAGTCACCGGGGGCAGGCACTGCGCGCCTTCCTGGCCCGACTGGAGGCCCTGTCGGGCCCGAACTGACCGGGATGGCCTGATGTTCGCCTCCCACCCCTCGCCGCCGTTGTCCTTGTACATTCACCTGCCCTGGTGTGTGCGCAAATGCCCCTATTGTGACTTCAACTCCCATGCGGCGCAGTCCATCCCCGAGGCCGATTACGTGGATGCCCTGGTCGCCGACCTGGAGGCGGACCTGCCGCTGGTATGGGGTCGGCGCCTGGAGAGCATTTTTCTGGGCGGAGGCACCCCCAGCCTGTTCAGCCCCGAGGCCATCGACGGTCTGTTGAGCGCCATCCGCGCCCGGCTCACCTGCCGCCCGGGGATCGAGATCACCATGGAGGCCAACCCCGGCACGGTGGAACAGGACCGTTTCCGGGGCTATCGCGAGGCCGGGGTGAACCGGCTCTCCATCGGCGTGCAGAGCTTCGATGATGGGCTGCTGCAGCGGCTGGAGCGGATTCATACCGGGGATGAGGCCCATCGGGCCGTGGCAGCGGCCCGGGCGGCGGGCTTTGACAACCTGAACCTGGATCTGATGTTCGGGTTGCCGGGGCAGAGCCTGGCTCAGGCCCTGCAGGATCTGGACACTGCCCTGACGCTGCGCCCCGAACACCTGAGCTGGTATGAGCTGACCCTGGAGCCCAACACCCGCTTCGCGACCCATCCGCCGCCCACGTTGCCGGATGAAGACACCCAGTGGGATATGCAGCAAGCGGGGGATGAGCGACTCCAGGCGGCAGGGTATGCCCATTACGAAGTGTCGGCCCATGCCCTGCCCGGGCGGGAATGCATCCACAACCTGAATTACTGGCACTTCGGCGATTACCTGGGCATCGGCGCCGGCGCCCATGGCAAGCTCACACTGCCTGGCGAGGGGCGAATCCTCCGTCGCTGGAAGCAACGTCAGCCCCAGGCGTTCATGGACGAGGCCCGAGCGGGATCTGCTGTCGCCGGGGAGCGCGCCCTCACGGTGGCGGACGCGGCCTTTGAATTCATGCTCAATGGGCTACGCTTGAGGGAGGGGGTTGCGGTGGAGATGTTCACCGCCCACACCGGGCTTGAATCGGGGGTTCTGGAACCCGTGCGAGGCCGGGCGGTGGAGAGGGGGTTGCTGGCGGACCTTTCTGATCGGCTGGTGGCCACAGAGTTGGGGCGGCGGTATCTCAACGATCTGGTGGGGATGTTTTTGGAGGGGTGATGGGGGATTTGCCCACCGCTCCCCCCTCATCCCCGCCCCTTCTCCCCCAAGGGGAGAAGGGAGACCAGAAAAACTTTGAACCCCTCTCCCCAGAGGGGAGAGGGGTTGGGGTGAGGGGCAAGAGGAGCCGATAAACATGACCCATCCGCTCGAATTCATTACCACCCAGTGCCCCCACTGCGGCGAGACCTTCGAAACCCGCGTGGATATCCTGGAGATGGGTGACAGCTACGTGGAGGACTGCCCCACCTGCTGCAGTCCCATCGAATTCCATATCCAGGAAACCATGGATGGCGAACTGGAAGTGACCGTGCGTCGTGAAAACGACTGAACAGTCACGACGAATCGGGTAGCTTCGGCACCCACACCATCACCTTCTCCAGCAGTTCCCCGTCCAGTTGGGCCTCGGCAGTGAAACGACCTTCATAGGCCTCGTCCTCCTGCCCCAGCTCATAACAGTTGGAACCGCTGATATCCATGAGCACCGCCGGCATACCCGCATGACGAAAGGCGTGGATGCGCTTGAGGTAAAAGTGGCGGCAGCACATGCCCACGTAGGCTGGCACACCCCGGGCCCGCATCTGTTCCAGTACATCACAGAGATGCTCATACTGGGTAATGGTCACCACCTCCAGCCCGCGCTCCCGGGCCAAACGATAGGCTTCACCGACTTCGCAGGCCCCGCACTCGGGGCAGCCGTCCTCGTGACGCCATCGACACCAGGCCGGCTTGGCGCAATAAGGCACCAGCATCACCGTGGCACGATCCAGGATCTGCCGGGCGGTCTCGTTGCCGGTCACCCGGTGCACCATCAAACGATTGGCCTGCCAGTTGGACAGCCCCAGGGCCTGCTCGGAGCGACGCCCCAGGGCCAGGCGCAGCAGCAAGGACAACTCATCGGGCCCAAAACCCGGCGTCTGCCCCGCTTCGGTGCGAAGACGGCGGATCAGACGCACCTCGGCGGCGTCCAGCGGGGCACCGGTGAGGGCATCGGCCAGGGAGCGGAACAGGTCGGGGGGTGAGACATGCACGGCACCGGCGAAGACGGCCTTCTCGATCACACGGCCTTCTGCATCCGGCGTGAGTCGCAGGTTCAACACGCCACCGGCGGTGGACAGGAAGGCCTCCCAATGATCCTGGTGCTGATCGGACCAGTCCTCCAGCAGCCCCGGATCCACCGCCGGAGGTGATCGGCCCTGATCCAGAGCCATCCAGCGATCAGGCGGCGCGGCCACCGGCTCCAGGGCCAGCTCTTTCATCAGGGCCTCGGTCACTGCCGCCTTGGCGGCCTCCATATGGGGGGCCGCATCAGAGAGTTCCTGCAGGGTGATGAAGCGCTGACGGGCGCTGAGGATGCCCTGACTGCTGAGCTTCTCCCGGGGGGCGCGCAGCACCTTAAGCAGCACTTCCGTATCCAGGTCTTCCAGCAGCACCGCCTGGTAGAGCACCGCCTCGGCATCCATGGCCAGGAAGCCCGACCCCAGCTTGCGGCCGTCCACTTCCAGGTCATTGGGAAACGCCGTGCGCGCGGGTACGCCCAGGCTTTGCAGGGCGCGGGCCAGGGCCCGGTTGAGACGGGCCATCAGGGCGGTGAGGGTATCCCCTTCCCCCAACCAATGCCGGGGCAGGCTCAGGCTCAGGCAGCACTGTTCGGGGGCCAGATACAGGGCACCGCCACCCGTGAGGCGGCGCACCACGGGGATGCCGGCATCGGCGCAGTAGTCCTCGCGCACGGCTTGGCATACCGCCTCGAACCGCCCCAGACTGGCGGTGGGCTGATAGCGGTGAAACCGCAGCCGCGCCTCGTCCGCCGCCACGCAGCCCTCAAGATGGAGACGATCTCGCGCAGCCTGCACGGAACCCGGCGCAGTGGGCTCGCTCCACACCCGGCAGGGCCGGGTGCTCATGCCGATAAGCTCTCCTGCCAGTTCATGCCGGCCTCGCCCTTCCAGTAACCATTGGAAAATCTCGGATACAGGCCCTTGATCTGTTCCATGGCCTGGGCCGAGGAGCGGGTGCCCTCGATGCAGTCGCGGAAGGCCTGGATCACCTGCTCGGTGCCCTCGGGTTCCGGGGAGATGCGCAGCACCTCCACGCCCATGTCCAGCAGTTCCGGCACGGCGTGGATCAGATTGGCGGGATCGGCCGACTGCAACTGAATGCCGTTGATGTTGAGAAAATCGTTGCCGTCCTGGGTGGACATGGACAGCCCGCCGGGATAGTCGATGCAGGCCAGCTCGCAGTTGTCCTTGGGCAGGTTGCGAGCCCGGGCGGTGAAGCAACGGGCGGAAAAGGCCAGGGGCAGACGCCCGAAGCCCCACACCTCGGTCTCCAGCCCCTGAGGGCGGGCTGCATGCATGGCCGCCAGGATGTCCCGGGACAGTTCCACGGGCATCACCCAACGCACCGCACCCACATCGGCCAGTTCCTTGAGGGTCCCGGCGTTGTAGGTGTTGATGTGGGGGCCGGCCACGAAGGGCTTGCCCGTGGACAGGCCCAGGCCGGTGGCGTCGTTGGCCTCGATCATGTAGCGGCCGTTGTTCACCAGGCGCTCAAGGGCCAACTGCTCGGATTCCGCTTCCATCAGGGCCAGAGTGGACATGACCACCGTCTTGCTGGCTGCGCTCAGGCGATCGGCCAGTTCCAGCCAGTCGGCAGGGCGCAGTTCGCGGCGCTTGGAGCACACCGTCTCGCCCAGGTAGACGATGTCCACCGGGGCGGCCTCCACGGCCTTGTAGAAGTCCATGACCCGTTCGCGGGGCCAGTAATATTGAATCGGTCCCAGAGAAAGTTTCATTGCCAGGCTCTGTGCAAGGCACCCAGGGTCTGGGTGCGTCCTTCGGACATGCCGGCGAGCTGCTGGGCCCATTCCGGCTTCGGCGTGTAGTTGTCGGGGTTGGCGTGTACGGCATCCAGGGCCTGACGCATCACCTGTGTGGCCTTGCCCACGTAGGCGGGGCTGCGCTGGCGGCCTTCCAGCTTGATGGCCTTGACGCCCGCCTTGAGCAGGTCGGGCAGGATGTCCAGGGTGCTCAGGCTGGTGGGCTCCTCGATGGCATACACGGTGTCCTCGCCGTCGCCCACGTGATAGCGGCCCTTGCAGATCACCGGATATCCGGCGCTCTCGCCTTCCCGGAAGGTGTCGATGAGCACGCCGTTGAGGCGGGCCTCGCGGCCACGATCGGTCTCGATCCAGCGCACGGAGTGGGCCGGAGAGCAGGCCCCCTTGGTGTTGGGGGAGTCACCGGTGGCATACGAAGAGAGCATGCAGCGGCCCTCCACCATCACGCACAGGCTGCCGAAGCCGAACACCTCGATATCCACCTTGGTGCGTTCGATCACCTGGGCCACCTGGGACAGGGACAGCACCCGCGGCAGCACAGCGCGACGCACGCCATAGCGATCGTGGTAGAAGTTGAGGGCCTCGGCGGTGGTGGCCGAGCCCTGCACGGACAGGTGCAAGGTGAGATCCGGATGGTTGTCAGCGGCATGACGCATCAGGCCCAGATCCGCCAGGATGACGGCATCCACACCCTCGGCGGCGGCGGCATCCACCGCCTCGGTGGCAGCCTTCCAGATATCCGGTTGCGGATAGGTGTTCAGGGCCATGTACACCTTGGTGCCCTTGCCATGAGCATAGGCGATGCCCTTGGCCAGTGCCTTGCGGTCGAAATTCAGGCCCGGAAAGTTACGGGCATTGGTCTCGCCGCGCAGGCTCAGGTAGACGGCGTCGGCGCCGTGGTCCACCGCTGTACGCAGCGCGGGCAGGCCACCGGCAGGGCAGACCAGCTCCATACGTTGTGGGTTCATCAACAACTCTCCTGGGTTCCGGGAAGGTGACTGTCTGGGTAGGGATGGCGCGCACCCTGACGGGTGCCCCGGCGCGTGAGTTCCTGTTCGATGCCATTGATCGCGTTCCACTTGCTGGCGCACCAGTCAGGGGCCAGCAGCAGGGGTTCGCGGGCGGTGGCGGTGAGGCGGTGGAACACCACCTCCGGTGGGGTCATCTCGATAAGGTCCACGGCGGTGTTCACGTATTCGTTCAGGCTCCAGGGGCGGTACTCTCCGGCGCGCCACTGACGGGCCAGTTGCGTGCCGCGCACCACGTGCAGGGGGTGGAGCTTGAGGCCATCGGTGCCCTCGTTGAGCACCCGGCTCAGGGTCTCGCGCTGGTGCCAGGGCGTCTCGCCGGGCAGGCCGTGGATCAGGTGGGTGCACACCAGCAGTCCGCGACGGCGGGCACGGCGCACGGCGTCCTTGTATTCGCCGAAGCCATGACCCCGGTTAACCCGGTTGAGGGTCTCGTCAAAGGCGGTCTGCAGACCCAGTTCCAGCCAGATGAGATAGCCCTGATCCCGGTAGGCGCACAGCAGGTCCAGCACCTTGTCCGGCACGCAGTCGGGGCGTGTGCCGATGGCCAGCCCCACCACGCCGGGTTGTTCCAGGGCGGCATCATAGAGGTGCTTGAGGCGATCCACCTCGGCATAGGTGTTGGTGTAGGCCTGAAAATAGGCCAGATACAGGCTGGCGCCGTTGCGCCGGACAATGATCTCGCGGCCGGCCTGGAGTTGACGGGCCACCTCGCCACCGTCCTGCCCCTGGGGTGCAAAGCTGTCGTTGTTGCAGAAGGTGCAGCCACCGCGGCCGCGGGTGCCATCCATGTTGGGACAGACGAACCCGGCGCTCACGGTGAGCTTGTGTACTCGCTGGCCGAAACGGGCCTTGAGGTCACGGCCCAGGGTGTTGACGCGGTCACTCAACCCCACGGGTCAACCCACCTTGTCCAGCACACGGCGCCGGAAACCCACGCCCAGATCCCGGGCGATGGCCTCGCAGGCAGCGATGTCCACGCCTGCCAGGCCATCCACGGCGGTGAGGGTGACCTCGGGCACATGGGCCCGGGCCTTGCGGGCGAAGTCCAGCAGGGCAGCATGGCTGCCAGGGAGTTTGGGGCGGCAGTGGCGCTCGTAGGTGAGTTCGTCCTGTGCGTTCAGCGAGATGGACAGGGCATCGATGCAGCCGGCCATCTCCGGGGTCACGTCACGGTCGTGGACCAGGTTGGCCAGGCCATCGGTGTTGATGCGCACGCTGCGGGCACCCCGCGCCTTGACCTCACGGGCCACTTCGAGGATGTCTTCCAGTCGCAAGGTGGGCTCGCCCAGACCGCAGAAGACCACCGCATCCCACTGGGCCGGGTCGCCCACGGCCTCGATCATCTCGGCCACGGTGGGGTCGGCGTGCATGCGCAGGCCGTAGCCCTGCACGTCCCAGGTCTTGTTGAACTTGGGGCAGAAGGCGCAGCGCAGCGTGCAGCGATTGGTCACATTCAGGTAACGGCGCCCGTGTAGCGTGTAGCCCACCACGCGTTCGGCGTCGTGGTGGTTGGCCGTCTGTTGCATGTCGTATAGAACCTCTGTGGCATGCGGTCCGGGCGGCTGAAAACCCGCCCCGCCGACCGCGGCGCAGGTGTGCCGGGAAAGCCTACATTAAACCTCAAGTATGGGGGCGCTGTCATGCCCCTGATGGAGGATAAGCTCGTGGCAGGCCCCCTGTCTGGATGATTTGCTGATGGAAATCCATCGGGTCAACGCCCCGCGCCGCCGCACCCCACCGCTGGTTCCCGAAGGTCAGCCATGGGCTTGAGCAGTTCACCTCGCCATCGACTCAGTTGATTTTCCAGATGGTCGCGGCCAAGTCAGCCAGTTTTCTTTGCCGTGCTTCTATCCTCGCTTCGTCCCATTCATCATATCGCTCCGCAATGGCGCGAGTGATCGTGAATTGACTCTTGAGATAGGCCTCTCGTTTGACCGCAAAACCATCATTGCCAAGATCCCGATTTGCAGTCGCCTCCAGCGGCGTCATGTTGCCTAGACGATAAACGCAGCGCTCCCGCTGATGATCATCCATGGCATTCCAGGCTTCAGAGGGGCTCTCTGGCAGGATGTGCTCCAGATTGTAGGCGCTACTCTCGAAATCCAGATCCAGCCCCGAGCGCTGCCTCTCCAACTCGAACAGGATATACCGCACGACCTTCTTGTTACGCGTATTCGTGGTTTTCAGTGCCTTGACGGTAAACGCGGCCTTGAACGCCCTGTCATCAGGATAAACCTCATTCAATGCCATGAGCACATGATTGAGCCCTGTGTATTCACCCCCACTTAGCTTGCGGGCCATCTCATTGTAGACGCGCTCCTGCTCATGGGTTTGCAGACTGCAGATCACGTTATAGCGCAGTGATACCACCGACACAGCCCTCAGGATCCGGGTAAAGCTCGCGCGGTCCGCATCGTGGAAACAGCGATAACACGCCATGAGCATGGCCAGCGGCTGACGAACATTGAACATCAACAACTGCTGAAGCGCTTCGCGCTCTTCACGCTGCCAGCCCTGATGCATGGGGTCCCGCAGCGCCGCATAGGTTTCGGCTGAATGATCCAGCTGGCGCACCAACTCAAAGGCATGGTCTCGTGTCGTCACGCGACGGCGAATGGTCTTGAACAACTCCGATTTACGCACCAGCTTGTTTTGGCTATTCCAGAATACCCGCAGGAACTCGGGGAAACTTTCGCTCCCCAGTAAGCCCACGATGCGCTCCCAACGGTCTTCCAGCGCCTTCATCTCTGTCTCGTGCAACTCCCCACTACTGATCAACGAGAACAGATAGTTTTTGAGCAAATCAGTAGCAGAAAGACGCACACCACGGGCATTCAGGGTCTCGAAGACCTTGAAGGCGTTCAGTTCGTCCGTCACCGTGATGACGGTGAAGAATAGCTTGTCCACCAGGCCATCCAGCATGGCTGCGAACTCCCGCCCACTGTCCGGAGTGCGACCAAAGCGCTGGAGAAATCGCTCCTTGAACCAGACAAATGCCTTGCGCAGCTGATGTTCGGAGGCATGCAGATTTCTCTGCGGCAGCTGCTCCAAAGGCACGAGATAAGTCTGGTAAAAGCGGTTGTTATGACGGTTCAGTTCCAGCTTGGAACGCGGGATCAGCGTCACAGGGTCCACGTAACCGATGTAGGCATTACGGAGAAACTCCTTTCGGCGCAGATTATCCTCGGCATCATGACCCGCCGCCACCAGATCCTGGAGATAGGCCAGCCCGGCAAGGATCATCACACTGATGGTTGTGATCCGCTGCTGCCCGTCGATGATATCGAAGCGTTTGCTGTCGGAGGACTGCAACACCAAATAGCCCATGTAGTGGGCAAGCTCTCCATCCTCCTCAAATAGCGCAACGATATCTTGCCAGAGGTCATCCCACTCATCATCGGACCACGAATAGTCACGCTGAAAAGGGGGAACCCGATAGCTCAGACCATTACCCAGCAGTTGGCGAAACGTGCTGTTTGCCGTGTTGAAGTTCATCCACATCGAGGATGTGCTCCGCCTGCCCGCTTCAATAATCGTTTGCCTCCCCTCGACCCCTGACCGGAAGCGCCAAGCCCTTCTTTCGAAGATCCTTACGTCTTGGGCAACGTGACCCCCCGCTGCCCCTGATACTTCCCGCCCCTATCCTTGTACGACACATCACACACCTCATCGGACTCCAGGAACAGCATCTGCGCCACGCCTTCGTTGGCGTAGATCCGCGCCGGCAGCGGCGTGGTATTGGAAAACTCCAACGTCACATGCCCCTCCCACTCCGGCTCCAAGGGCGTTACATTGACGATCAAACCGCACCTTGCGTACGTACTTTTTCCGAGACAAATAGTCAGGATTGAGCGTGGAATACGAAAGTATTCAAGGGTATGCGCCAGCGCAAAGGAGTTGGGCGGGATGATGCAGACGTCCGACTTCACATCCACGAAGCTGCGCTCGTCGAAGTGCTTGGGATCGACGATGGTGGAGTTGATGTTGGTGAACACCTTGAATTCATCAGCGCAGCGCACGTCGTAGCCGTAGCTGGAGGTGCCGTAGGAGATGATGCGTTCATCTCCGACATAGCGCACCTGGCCCGGCTCGAAGGGCTCGATCATGCCGTGTTCTTCCGCCATGCGGCGGATCCAGTGGTCGGATTTGATGGACATGGGTCAGGTGTTCTGGATGACGATGTTGGGGAACTTGGAACTGAAGTCCTTGGCCTGGGTGGCCAGGCGCGCGGCGGAGCGGCGGGCGATCTCCCGGTAGATCTCGGCCACGCGGCCTTCCGGATCGGCCACCACGGTGGGATTGCCTCCATCCACCTGCTCACGGATATGCATGTCCAGCGGCAGGGCGCCCAGGAACTCGGCGCCGTATTCCTCGGCCATGCGCTCGCCGCCGCCCTGGCCGAAGATATGCTCTTCGTGGCCGCAATTGGAGCAGATGTGGATGCTCATGTTCTCCACCACACCCAGCACGGGCACGTCCACCTTCTCGAACATCTTCAGGCCCTTGCGGGCATCCAGCAGGGCGATGTCCTGGGGGGTGGTGACGATGATGGCGCCACTCACCGGGATCTTCTGGGCCAGGGTGAGCTGGGTGTCACCGGTGCCCGGGGGCAGGTCGATGATCAGGTAATCCAGTTCCGACCAGTTGGTATCGCGCAGCAACTGCTCCAGGGCCTGGGTGACCATGGGGCCACGCCAGATCATGGGGGTATCCTCTTCGATGAGGAACCCGATGGACATGGCCTGCAGACCATGATTCTCCATGGGCTGCATGGTCTTGCCGTCCTTGGTCTCCGGCTTGCCGGAGATGCCCAGCATGCGCGGCTGGCTGGGGCCATAGATGTCCGCGTCCAGGATGCCCACCGTGGCGCCTTCGGCCTTCAGGGCCAGGGCCAGGTTGACGGCGGTGGTGGACTTGCCCACGCCGCCTTTGCCGGAGGCCACGGCGATGATGTTCTTGATGCCTCCCAGGGGCTTGAGGGTGCGCTGCACCGCATGGGCCACAATACGGGTGGTGATGTTCACCGCCACCTGATCAACGCCGTCGATGGCCTTGAGCTTCTCCTCCACCAAACGGGTGAGCTCGCCATGCCAGCCCGCGGCCGGATAGCCCAGGGTGAGTTGCACGGTCACCGAGGCACCGTCGATCTGGATGTCCTTCACCTCGTTGGCGGACACAAGGTCCTTGTCCAGGTGAGGATCCTGAATCTCCTTGAGGGCCGTTTCAATCTTGAGCCGAGACAGTTCCGCCATGTTCTTCACTCCGCAATCTTGCAATCCCCGGGATTCTACACGATGGCAGCCTGACCCCAACCCCTATGCCCCGACGGCCCTCACCCCAACCCCTCTCCCGCCAGCGGGAGAGGGGCTACAACCCCCCTCTCTCCCCCGAGGGAGAGGGGCTACAACCCCCCTCTCTCCCCCGAGGGAGAGGGGCTACAACCCCCCTCTCTCCCCCGAGGGAGAGGGGCTACAACCCCCCTCTCTCCCCCCGAGGGAGAGGGGCTACAACTCCCTTCTCCCCTCGGGGGAGAAGGGCTGGGGATGAGGGGAGGCGGCGGGCACGTTCGCTGGCCCGCCCGCCGGGAAACTGTTAACTTCAACGGTTTTCCCCGTAGCGTCCCGATCATGACATCCCACACCCGCAACATCCTCGTCACCAGTGCCCTGCCCTATGCCAACGGGCCCATCCACCTGGGGCATCTGGTGGAATACATCCAGACCGACATCTGGGTGCGCTTTCAAAAGACCCGTGGCCATCGCTGCCTGTACGTGTGTGCCGATGACGCCCACGGCACCCCCATCATGCTCAAGGCCCGCAGCGAGGGCATCACGCCGGATGAACTCATCGAACGCATCGGTCAGGAACACCGCCAGGACTTCGCCGGCTTTCTGGTGAATTTCGACAACTACCACAGCACCCATTCCCCGGAGAATCGGCATTTCGCCGAACTCATCTATGGCCGCCTCAAGGAAAAGGGTCATATCGCCCGGCGCACCATCCGCCAGGCCTACGACCCCGAGGCGGGCATGTTCCTGCCCGACCGCTTCATCAAGGGCGAATGCCCCCGCTGCGGAGCGGCCGACCAATACGGCGACTCCTGCGAGGCCTGCGGCGCCACCTATACCCCCACGGACCTGAAGAATCCGGTGTCCGCCATCTCCGGCGCCACCCCCGTGGAGAAGGAGTCCGAGCACTACTTCTTCCAACTGGCGGACTTTCACAAGATGCTGCGGGACTGGACCGGCTCGGGCAGCCTGCAGGGGGAGATCCGCAACAAGCTGCGGGAGTGGTTCGAGGCGGGCCTGAATGATTGGGACATCTCCCGGGACGCCCCCTACTGGGGCTTCGAGATCCCCGATGCCCCGGGCAAGTTCTTTTATGTGTGGCTGGACGCCCCCATCGGTTACATGGCCAGCTTCCAGAACTACTGCGATCAGCACGGCCTGGACTTCAACGCCTGGTGGAACCCGGACAGCGACACGGAACTGCACCACTTCATCGGCAAGGACATCGCCTACTTCCATACCTTGTTCTGGCCGGCCATGCTGCATGGTGCCGGCTTTCGCGCCCCCACGGCGGTGCACTGCCACGGCTTTCTCACCGTGAACGGTCAGAAGATGTCCAAGTCCCGGGGTACCTTCATCAAGGCCAGCACCTATCTGGAGCACCTGCAACCGGAATACCTGCGCTACTACTTTGCCGCCAAGCTGGGCCCCGGCGTGGATGACATCGACCTCTCCCTGGACGACTTCATCGCCCGGGTGAACAGCGACCTGGTGGGCAAGGTGGTGAACATCGCCTCCCGCTGCGCCGGGTTCATTCACAAGCGATTCGAGGGACGCCTGGCGGAGACACTGCCCGACGCTGACCTGTACGACCGTTTCCACCGCGCCGGCGAGGAGATTGCCGAGTTGTACGAGCGCCGGGAATTCGGCCAGGCCATGCGGGTGATCATGTCCCTGGCGGACACCGCCAATCAGTACGTGGATGAGCAAAAGCCCTGGGTGCTGGCCAAGCAGGAGGACACCCTGCCCCAGGTTCAGGGCATCTGCACCCAGGGGATCAACCTGTTCCGGGTGCTGATGACCTACCTCAAGCCGGTGCTGCCGGCCATGGCCGAACGGGCCGAGGCCTTCCTGGATGTGGAACCGCTGACCTGGGATGCGGTGGCCAAGCCCCTGACCGGCGCGCGTATCAAGCCCTACGAGCCGCTGATGACCCGGGTGGACCCAGAGGCTGTCAAGGCCCTGCTGGAGGCCTCCAAGGAGAGCCTGGAGCCTACCCCGTCAAAGCCCACCGGGCCGCTGGCGAAGGACCCGATCCGCGACGAGATCAGCTTTGATGATTTTGCCAAGGTGGACCTGCGCATCGCCCGCATCGCTCAGGCGGAGCATGTGAAGGGGGCGGACAAGCTGCTGCGTCTCACCCTGGACCTGGGGGGCGAGACGCGTCAGGTCTTTGCCGGGATCAAGTCGGCCTATGACCCGGCCGATCTGGAGGGCCGGCTGACCGTCATGGTGGCCAACCTGGCGCCGCGCAAGATGAAGTTCGGCGTCTCGGAGGGGATGGTGCTGGCGGCTGGTCCGGGGGGCAAGGATCTGTTCATCCTCTCGCCGGATGAGGGGGCCGAGCCGGGGATGAGGGTGAAGTAATTCACCCTGCGGCGACCGGCAGCGGATGATCAAAACGAGGCTGCGACGGGAACGCCGCGCCGGCCCCCACCCCCTGCCGGGAACGGGACTGGCGTACGCCGTCCAGTTCTGCCTCCACCTTTTTGAGCTCCCGCTCCAGACTCACCATCCGCCGACGCAGGGCCGCTTCGCGTTGGATGGTGCTGTATTCCTGCCCGGATACTGGATTTGCGTGGCTCATGACGGGTCACCTCTTGCGTTTTATCAATAATGATGACTCAAACCTAGCAGTCCGATAGACTCCTTTGAAAGAATATTAAATTCTTCATCAATCACCCCAGGGCATAAACCCCTCCCCCAGGATAAGCGGATGCCCGAGTGACGGATCCGACGCCATCGGCACCCAAGAGCCCCCGCCCATGAAACTCCAGCAATTCCGCTACCTGCAGGCCATCGTCGAGAATAACCTCAACGTCACCGAGGCAGCCGAACGGCTGTTCACCTCCCAGCCCGGGGTGAGCAAGCAGGTCAAATTACTGGAACAAGAGCTGGGGCTGGAAATCTTTCACCGCACTGGCAAGCACTTCGCGCACGTGACGCCGGCGGGACAGAAGATCCTGGCGCGGGCGGAGAACATCCTCAAGGAGGTGGAAAATATCCGCGCCATGGCCGAGGAGTTTCGTGACGAGGATCGGGGCAGTCTGAGCATTGCCACCACCCACACCCAGGCCCGCTACTTCCTGCCCCCCCTGATCACCCGCTTTCGCGAGCGCTACCCCCGGGTGCACCTGCTGATTCACCAGGGCAACCCGGAACAGATCGCCCAGATGGCCGCCTCAGGTCAGGTGGACTTTGCCATCGCCACCGAGGCCATCGCCCTGCATCGGGAACTGATCATGGTGCCAGCCTATCGGTGGCGCCATGGCGTGGTGGTCACTCCGGAACACCCCCTGGCCACCGCGAAGCCGCTCACCCTGGGGGCCGTGGCCGAGCACCCCATCGTCACCTACGTACACGGCTTCACCGGACGCGGCCGGCTGGAACAGGACTTTCAACAACAGGGGCTCACCCCGGAGATCGTCCTGAGCGCAGCGGACTCGGACGTGATCAAGACCTATGTGCGGCTGGGGCTGGGGGTGGGCATCATTGCCCACATGGCCTTCGAGGAGGCCACAGACACGGACCTGACCTATCTACCGGCGGAAGGGCTGTTCAGCGAGCACATCACCCGGGTGGGGTTCCGGCAGGGCATGTATCTGCGCCGTTATATGGGATACTTCATGTCGCTGATCGCGCCACACCTGGACCAGCCCAGCCTGGAAAAAGCCCTGTCGGCGCGGAATCAGGAAGCCGTGGACGCCCTCTTCGCTGGCGTGACCTTACCGGTGCATTGAATACGCAACCACGACCCCATAACACGAAATTATTTGCATATGTATAATTGCAGGGACATGCATTCCGCGCGACCGGCATCACGGCGTCACAGGATCCCATTTTCATGAAACTCCAGCAACTCCGCTATCTGCAGGCCATCGCCCGTTATAACCTGAACATCTCCGAGGCGGCGGACCGTTTGATGACCTCGCAGCCGGGCATCAGCAAGCAGATTCGTCTGCTGGAGGAGGAACTGGGCGTGCCGCTGTTCCAGCGCAACGGCAAACACCTGTCGGGCATGACCCCGGTGGGACGGCGCATCCTGGCCTACAGCGACACCATCCTGAGGGAGGTGGAGAACATCCGTAGCGCCGCCGAAGAGGCCCGGGACGAACAGGCCGGGGATCTGCGCATTGCCACCACCCACGCCCAGGCCCGCTACATCCTGCCCCCGATCGTGGATGCCTTCAAGCACCGATTCCCCAAGGTGCGGGTGCAAATTCACCAGGGCACGCCGCGCCAGATCGCCGAGATGCTCAGTCACGACGAGGTGGACTTCATCATCGGCACCGAACCCCTGCTCGCCTCCGGGCAAGTGATCATGCTCCCCGCCTATCGCTGGACCCATTGCGTGGTCGTGCCCACGGGACACGAACTGGCGCACGAAAAGGCCATCCCGCTGGAGCGACTGGCGGATTACCCCATCGTGACCTACCTGGATGGATTCAGCGGACGCACCAAGATGGACTCGGATTTCCGCCGCGCAGGCCTCACCCCGGACATCGTCCTCACCGCCGCCGACGCGGACGTGATCAAGACCTACGTCCGTCACGGCATGGGGGTGGGCATCATCGCCCGCATCGCCCTGGAGGCAGGTCATGACGATGACCTGGTTCCCCTGGAGACGCAGCCAGCCTTTTCCGAGAACATCACCCGCATCGGCTTCCGCCGCGGCGCCTGGATGCGCACCTACATGTTCGACTTCATCACCCTGCTGGCCCCGCACCTCACTCACGAACAGGTGGCCAGCGCCGTTCAGGAACTGGATCCGGAGGCGGTGGAACGCCTCTTCGCCAACACCGACCTCCCCACAGGACAACCCGCCTGGTCTTGAGCCCGTGGGAGCGGCCCTCGGCCGCGAAGGCTTTCCCGCCAACCACCACAAGAATGTCCGACCCCCGATGTCAGCCGAAGAACCCGGCGACCGGGCTGTCCATTCGCGGCCAGGGGCCGCTCCCACCTGGCGCTGCGGGATGGACGCGCGTGTCCCCCTCGCGTACATTAGCCGGCTGCTTTTCCCTATGATCCCACAGGTATGCACGAACTTAACGAGCACCACGGTGACACTGCCGACGCATTGATCTCGGCGGCCCGTTTCTCCTTTGAACGGGGCTGGATGCCAGCCGCCGCCGGCAATCTTTCGGCTCGCCTGGACGATGATCGCATGCTGATCACCGAGGCCGGCCAGCACAAGGGCCTGCTGGACCAGGACGGGCTGATGCTGGTGGACCTGGAGGGCAACGTGCTCTCCCCCGACAAACAGCCCTCGGCCGAGACCTTCCTGCATATCATTCTGTACCGGCGCTGGCCCCGGATCGGCGCCGTGGTCCATACCCACTCGGTGAATACCACGGTGCTCTCCCGCTGCGCTCAGGGGGGGCAGATCCAGTTGCGGGACTACGAACTGCTCAAGGCCCTGCCGGGCGTGACTTCCCATGACGCCGAGGTAATCGTCCCCGTCTTCGGCAACGATCAGGACATCCCGCAACTGGCCGCCCGGGTGGATGAGCACATGAGCCATCACCCGGAATTGCTGGGCTACCTGATCGAAGGGCACGGCTTCTACACCTGGGGTGAGGACATCGCCCAGGCCCGGCACCATGCGGAGGCCTTTGAATTCCTGTTTGAGTGTGAACTGAACATGCGCAGACTGACCCCATGATCCAAGCCATTCTCACCGATATCGAAGGGACACTGTCCAGCCTCAGCTTTACCCGCGAGGTGCTGTTCCCCTATGCCGCACGCCGGCTGCCCGACTTCGTGCGGGAGAACGGCCGCGAACCGGAGGTCAAACGCCTGCTGGCCGACGTGCGCGCCTACGCCGGCCGCTCCCTGGATGACGAGGCCCTGATCGAACGCATGCTGGCCTGGATGGAGGTGGACCAGAAGATCACCCCACTCAAGGCCCTGCAGGGGCTGATCTGGGAGGAAGGCTTTGGGCGCGGCGACTTTACCGGCCATGTCCACGCCGACGCGGTGGACTGCCTGCGCCGCTGGCACGACAGCGGGATGGCCTTGTATGTGTTCTCCTCCGGCTCCGTGCACACCCAGCAGATGCTCCTGGGGCACAGCCAGGCCGGCGACCTGCGCCCCCTGTTCACCGACCATTTCGATACCCGCGTGGGCGGCAAGAAACAGATTGCCGCCTACAAGACCATTGCCGAGCGCATCGCCATACCGCCGGGGCGCATCCTGTTCCTGTCCGACACGGTGGACGAGCTGGATGCCGCCGGCTCCGCCGGCCTGCGCACCACGTGCATCCGCCGCGCCGATGACCCACGTGACGCCGGCGGTCATCCTTGTGCAACCGACTTTTACGGGGTGGAGGTGAACGGAGACCCCAGTGTCCGCCCGGTTGAAGCCGACCACGCCGGTGATTGATACTCACTGAACGGCGGGAGACCCATGTCCGAGTACGCACTCATCCTGGTCAGCACGGTACTGGTCAACAACTTCGTCCTGGTGAAGTTCCTGGGGCTGTGCCCGTTCATGGGCGTTTCCCGCAAGGTGGAGACCGCCGCCGGCATGGGGCTGGCCACCACCTTCGTGCTCACCCTGTCGTCGGTGTGCAGCTTCCTGGTGAATGAGTATCTGCTGGCACCGTTCGGCCTGGAATACCTGCGCACCATCTCATTCATCCTGGTGATCGCGGCGGTGGTGCAGTTCACCGAGATGGTGGTGCACAAGACCAGCCCCCTGCTTTATAACGTTTTGGGGATCTTTTTGCCCCTGATCACCACTAACTGTGCTGTACTGGGCGTCGCACTGCTGAATGTGCAGGAAATGCATGGCTTCGTGGAATCGGTGCTGTACGGCCTGGGTGCTGCCATCGGTTTCTCGGTGGTACTGGTGCTGTTCGCGGCCATGCGCGAGCGCATCGCCGCGGCCGACGTACCCAAGCCATTCAAGGGCAGTGCCATCGCCCTGGTGACCGCCGGGCTCATGTCCCTGGCCTTCATGGGATTCATCGGCCTGACCCCCTGAGGCGCCCGCCGCGCCCCTTCAAGACAGGTAACCGCCTATGCTCGCTGCCGTTCTTGTCATCAGTTCACTGTCCGCCGTCTTCGGGCTCATCCTGGGCTATTCCGCGGTGCGCTTTCGCGTGGAAAGCGACCCAGTGGTCGACCAGATCGACGATATACTGCCGCAGACCCAGTGCGGCCAGTGCGGCTATCCCGGCTGCCGACCCTACGCCGAGGCCATTGCCGAAGGGACGGCAGACATCAACCTGTGCCCACCGGGGGGCAACAACACCGTACTGGCCCTGGCCGATCTGCTGGGCCGGGACGCCAAGCCCGTGGAGGGCGACGTCAAGGAGAAGGCGCGTGCGGTGATCGATGAGAATACCTGCATCGGCTGCACCCTGTGCCTGCAGGCCTGCCCGGTGGATGCCATCGTGGGTGCCCCCAAGCAACTGCATACGGTGATTGGCCCGCAATGCACCGGCTGTGAGCTGTGCATCAACCCCTGCCCGGTGGATTGCATTCGGATGGAGCCCATTCCCAAGGACCTGAGCAGCTGGAAGTGGCCCCTGCCCCTGGAGCGTCCCGATGGACGCATTCGCCTGGCAGACCTGGCTCAACAATCGGCCTCCGGCGTCTGAGCCCGGACCGACACCCCGTTTCGGTTACAATTGCACCCGATGACAGCAACCCCGCACAAACTCTGGCGTTTCAACGGCGGCCTCAAGCTGCCCGATCACAAGGCCGAGAGCACCCAGGAGACCGTGTTCAAGCCACCGCTGGCCGACTGCCTGACGCTGCCCCTGCGGCAGCATATCGGCGAGCTGGCACAGCCGGTGGTGAAGGCCGGCGACAAGGTCTACAAGGGACAGATCATTGCCCGTTGCGACACCTACGTGGGCGCCCATATTCACGCGCCCACGTCCGGTCGCGTGCGCGGCATCGAGGACCACCCGGTACCACACCCCTCCGGCCTCACGGCACCCTGTGTGGTGATCGAGGTCGATGGTGACGAGGACTGGGGCGAGCACCGCATGCCCCCCATTGAGGATTTGCAGAATCTGGACCCGGCACGCCTGCGCCACCGGGTGCGCGAGGGGGGGCTGGTGGGCATGGGCGGCGCCGCCTTCCCCTCGGCGGTCAAGCTCAACCCCCGACCGCAGCAGACCGTCGACACCGTGGTGGTCAACGGTGCCGAGTGCGAGCCCTATATCACCTGCGACGACATGCTCATGCGTACCCGGGCTGACGCGGTGATCCAGGGGTTGCTGCTGGTCAAGCGCGCCCTGCAGCCTCGCCAGTGTCTGATCGGCATCGAGGACAACAAGCCCGAAGCGCTACGTGCAATGACCGAGGCCCTGGGGGGCGAGGAAAACGACAATATCCGCATCGTCGCCCTGCCCAGCCGGTATCCGACCGGGGGCGAGCGACAGCTCATCCGGGTGCTCACCGGTCGCGAGGTGCCCAGCGAGGGGCTGCCCGCCGACGTGGGTGTGGTCTGTCACAACGTGGGCACCCTGGCCAACATCTATCGGGCGGTGATCCGCGGCGAACCTTTGATTTCCCGCATCGTCACCGTCACCGGCAGCGGCGTGCAGCGGCCACGCAATCTGCGCGTGCCCTTTGGCACCCCCATCAGCCACCTGGTGGCCCACGCCGGTGGCTACAGCGACGATGTGGAACGCCTCATCATGGGCGGCCCCATGATGGGGTTTGCCCTGGCCAGCGACCAGGTGCCCATCATCAAGGGCACCAACTGCATCCTGGCGGCCCGGAGCGAGGAGGTGGACCCTCCTGGCCCGGTGATGCCCTGCATCCGCTGTGGCGAATGCGTCCGGGTGTGCCCCGCCAACCTGCTGCCCCAGCAGTTGTACTGGTTTACCCGGGCACGGGATTTCGACAAGGCCCAGGACTACAGCCTGTTCGACTGCATTGAATGCGGCTGCTGCGCCCATGTGTGCCCCAGCAACATCCCCCTGGTGCAGTTCTACCGCTTCGCCAAGAACGAGATCTGGTCCCAGGAGCGGGAAAAACAGGAGGCCGATGCCGCCCGCCTGCGCCACGAGATGCGTCAGGAACGCCTGGCCCGGGAAAAACGGGAAAAGGCCGAACGCATGAACCGCAAGAAGCAGGCCCTGAACGATGACTCCACCGCGGACAAGCCCGCCACTGCGGGCGGCGATCCCAAGAAGGCAGCCATCCAGGCGGCCCTGGAGCGGGCCCAGGCGAAAAAGGCCACCCAGGGTGCCGACACCACCCAGACTGATCAGGCAAAGCCTCCCTCAGACATCGGGACACAGGAAAAAACCCGGTGAACCACGGCCCGATGTCCCCCGCGGCCTCCGCCCGGGCCCGGGGGAGATCGGGCCGCCCCATTGAACAAGACGGCCACTGATGCGTTTCAAGACCTTTACATCCCCCCACATGAGCCCGGCCCGCAGCGTCAACCGGGTGATGCGACAGGTACTGTATGCCCTGGTGCCCGGTACCGTGGCCATCGCCTGGTTCTTCGGCTGGGGGGTGCTGGTCAACGTGCTGCTGGCAGTCACCGTGGCCCTGGCCGCCGAGACCTTGATGCTGATGGCGCGTCGGCGGCCTGTGAAGCCATTCGTCACCGATCTGTCCGCCGTGGTCTGTGGATGGCTGTTCGCCCTCGCCGTGCCACCACTCACCCCCTGGTGGATCACCCTGATCGGCGTGGGCTTTGCCATTGTGGTGGCCAAGCATCTGTATGGCGGCCTGGGTTACAACCCCTTCAACCCCGCCATGGTGGGCTACGTGGCCATGGTGATCTCCTTCCCTCGGGAGATGACCCTGTGGCTGCCGCCCGAGACCCTGGCGGAGATGGCCTTCAACCTGCCCCAGACCCTGCAGGTGATCTTCCTGGGACAACTGCCGGCGGGCCTGACCTGGGACATGATCACCGGCGCCACCCCACTGGACCGCATCCAGACGGAACTGGCCATGGATCGCAGCCTCAGCGAGATCCAGGCGTCTCCCTTTTTCGGGGCCGTGGCTGGACGAGGCTGGGAGTGGGTCAACCTGATCTTCCTGCTGGGTGGCCTGTGGTTGATCCAGCGGCGCGTGATCACCTGGCACGCACCAGTGGCCATGCTGGGTTCGCTGGCGCTGATCTCCGGACTGTTCTGGCTGATCAATCCGGAGGTGTACGCCTCGCCCCTGTTTCACCTGTTCAGCGGGGCGGCCATTTTGGGCGCCTTCTTTATTGCCACCGACCCGGTATCCGGCAGCACCACCCCCATGGGGCGACTCGTGTTCGGTGCCGGGGTGGGGCTTCTCGCCTACGTGATTCGTGCCTGGGGCAGCTATGCCGATGGGGTGGCCTTTGCCATCCTGCTCATGAACATGATGGCGCCCACCATCGACCACTACACCCAGCCCCGGGTCTTCGGCAAGACGCCGGCACGCAAGGAGGGCTGAGGGGATGGCACGCAACATCATCATCTCCACTGTCCTGCTGGCCCTGTTCGGTCTGGTGGGCACCGCCCTGGTGGCCCTGGTCTTCGAGGGCACACAGGATCGCATTGCCGCCAACATCGAGGCAGCCACACTGGCCAATCTCAATGAGATCCTGCCGGCGGAGCGCTATGACAACGCCATTCTGGAGGACACGGTGGACCTCTCCGACCCCCTGCTGGGTGGAGACGACCAACGGGTGTATCGGGCCCGCCGGGAAGGTGAACCAGTGGCGGCCGTGTTCACGGTGGTGGCCCGGGAGGGCTATGCGGGCGATATCCACATGCTGGTGGGTGTACAGGCCGATGGCGAAGTGGCCGGTGTGCGCGTGATCAGCCACCGGGAAACACCGGGCCTGGGGGATGACATTGAGGCGGCCCGGTCCGACTGGATCCTGGACTTTGACGGGCGCTCCCTGGGGAATCCACCTCGGGAAGACTGGGCGGTGCGACGCGATGGTGGCATCTTCGACCAGTTCACGGGTGCCACCGTCACCCCCCGGGCCGTGGTGCACGCCGTGCGTAATACCCTGATGTATTTCGAGGACCACCGGGAACAGGTCTTTGAACCCTTGCCGGAAGCGGAGCAGGCCGCCGACGACACCCCACACACCGACGACACAGTGCAGGGCGAGATCGATGAGTGATATTTCCTATCGTCAGATCATTGTCGATGGTCTTTGGCATAACAATCCGGGTATGGTTCAGTTGCTGGGGCTGTGCCCGTTGCTGGCCATTTCCGGGACTGTGGTCAACGCCCTGGGGCTGGGCCTGGCCACCACGCTGACGCTGATCGCCTCCAATCTTGCGGTGTCCACCATCCGCAACTGGGTGCGTCCCGAGATCCGTATCCCGGTCTACGTGCTCATCATTGCCTCGGTGGTCACGGCCATCGAGTTGTCCATGAATGCGTATTTTCACGAGCTTTACCTCATCCTGGGGATCTTCATTCCCCTGATCGTCACCAACTGCGCCATCATCGGGCGCGCCGAGGCCTTCGCGTCCAAAAACACCCTGCCCCGGGCCTTCGTGGATGGCCTCACCATGGGCCTGGGCTTCACGGGGGTGCTGGTGGCCCTGGGGGCCATGCGCGAGGCTCTGGGCCATGGCACTCTGTTCGATCAGGCGCACCTCATGTTTGGAGAGGCCGCGCGCGGACTCACCATCACCCTGGTGGAGGACTACCGGGGCTTTCTGCTGGCCATCCTGCCCCCGGGCGCCTTCATCGGCCTGGGCCTGCTGCTGGCGCTGAAAAACTGGATCGATGACCGGCTGGAGCGCCGCGAAGCCCGACGCCGCCAGGCAGTCACCCTCAAGGAGGCAGAGGCATAGATCTCGCGCCATCGTCATACACCAACTCACATGAACAATCAGAAACGCCGGGAAATCTTCACGCGCTGGCGTGAAGCCAACCCCAAGCCCACCACCGAGCTTGACTACACCACCCCCTTCGAGCTGCTCATCGCCGTCATCCTGTCGGCACAGGCCACCGACAAGGGGGTGAATAAGGCCACAGCCCGCCTGTTCCCGGTGGCCAATACCCCGGAGGCCATTCTCGCCCTGGGGCTGGAGGGGCTGAAGGCGCATATCCGCACCATCGGCCTGTACAACGCCAAGGCAGAGAACATCCTCAAGACCTGTCGCATCCTGGTAGCACACCATGGCAGTCAGGTGCCCCGCGAACGCACCGCCCTGGAAGCCCTGCCCGGCGTGGGCCGCAAGACCGCCAATGTCATCCTGAATACCGCCTTTGGTGAACCCACCATTGCCGTGGACACCCATATCTTCCGGGTGGCCAACCGCACCGGCCTGGCCCCGGGGAAGACCCCGTTGGCGGTGGAGCAGCGCCTGCTCAAGGTGGTGCCCGCCGAGTTCCGTCGCGACGCCCATCACTGGCTGATCCTCCATGGCCGCTATACCTGTACCGCCCGGGCGCCCCGCTGTGGTGACTGCCTGATTGCCGATCTGTGTGATTTCAAGGAGAAGACCCTGTAAGGGCCCCTCTATCCGCCCAACGGCGGTGACCACCGATGGAGAAGTGCGAGGCTTTGTGCCAAACTCCGAGGGTCAGATTTCGGCCAGGACTCTCCAGGATGCGAGATTCAAGGGATAGACACCCCCTCCCCATGGGGTCGATGGCATGAACACCATCGACCCTCAGGTAGAGCGGACGCGTTTTCTTTACAACGGGTTGAGCGCCTCGCTTCCCATCAGCCTGCTGGCGGCCGTGGCGCTGGCCTGGGTGCATTGGAGCCTGGTGCCCCAGGTGCTGATCCTGCTCTGGCTGTTTCTTCTGGCCAGCGCCACGGCCCTACGCGCCACCCTGCTGCTGTATTTCCGACGGGCTGAACGCCAGGGCCAGGATCGCAGCAGAATCTGGTTGATCCGTTTTCGGCGCGGCGCCCTGGCCATGGGCCTCGCCTGGGCCACGGGCGCCGGCGTTCTCAGTCAGTCCGGCGACCCCCTTTCCGAGTTCTTCCTTGCCTTTGCCATGGCGGGCATCAGTTCCGGGGTCATGATCGCCCTGGCCACCGACCGCCTCTCCGCCCTGCTGATCATCGGGCCCATGCTCCTCACGCTGGGGCTTGCCCTGGTCTTGCCAGGCAACGGCCTGTCCCCCATGGCCGGCGCCATCGTGTTGCTGTTTCTGCTTTTCCTCGCCCTCATGACCGGGCGGATCCAGAGCAGTTTCGAGGAGAATTTCCGGCTGCGCCAGCAGGCCGAGTCCCAGCGCGGGGTGATACGCGACAATGAACTGCGCTGGCGCTTTGCCCTGGAGGGCAGTGGCCAGGGCCTCTGGGACTGGGACATGATCACCGGCCAGGTGTACTACGCGCCCCGATGGGCCAGGATGCTGGGGCACGAATCCCCGGAGCTGGCCCCGCTCCTGCGCACCCGGGAGGAACGCATCCACCCCGATGATCTGCTCAGGGTGAACGGCCGCCTGAACGCCCATCTACGTGGCGAAACCCCCCTCTTCGAGGCGGAATACCGCATGCGCCACCGGGAGGGACACCACGTGTGGATCCACGACCGGGGCCAGGTGATTGAGCGCACCTCCAATGGCAAGCCCATCCGCATGATCGGCATCCAGGAGGACATCTCCCAGCGCAAACGGGTGGAAAAATCCCTTTACGAAGAACGTCAGTTGTTTGCCACCGGCCCGGTCGCCCTGTTCATCTGGGATACGGTGGATAGTGGTCGGGTACTCTACGCCTCGGAGAACGTCCAGGACCTGCTGGGGTACGCCCAGGGAGAGCTGATGTCCCCGGACTTCAACTACGCGGATCTGATCCATCCCGAGGATGTGGCCCGGGTTCTGAACGAACACCAGGATCACGCCCGAAGCGAGGTCCATCAGTTTGAACAATCCTACCGACTGCGCCACAGGGGCGGCCATTATCGCTGGTTCTACGACATCACGCGACCGGAGCGGGACGAGACCGGTCGGATGCAACGCATTCGCGGTTATCTGTTTGACCAGACTCGCCTCAAGGAGATGGAGCAGGCCCTGGCACAGAGTGAACGGCAGAATCGCGCCTTGCTGGAGGCCATGCCGGACCTGGTGCTGCGGTTCAACGCCGAAGGGCGCTATCTGGACTGGCACTCCGGCAACAGTGCACTGCTTTACGCCCAGCCACAGCGGTTCATTGGCAAAACCCTCAGCCAGGTCCTGCCGGACCAGGCGGCCTGGACCCTCTACGAGGGCATCCATTCCGTGCTGCTCCACGGGCGCATGCGCCGGGTGGAATACGCCCTGGAGATCGGCCCCGCCACTCACCACTTCGAGGCCCGGCTGGTCAAGCTCAACGACGATGAGGTGTTGGCGGTCGTGCGCGATATCACCACCCAGAAGCAGGCGGCCGAGCGCATCAACCAGTTGGCCTACTGCGATACCCTCACCCACCTACCCAACCGCCGCCTGCTGATGGAAAACATTCGCCATGCCATGGCGGTGGGCCAGCGCTCGGGACAGCATGGCGCCCTCCTGTTCCTGGACCTGGATCATTTCAAGGCCCTGAACGACACCCATGGGCATGCCATCGGCGATCTATTGCTACAGCAAGTGGCCAGGCGTTTGCGCGAGGCAGTGAGGGAAGCGGACACGGTGGCCCGCCTGGGTGGGGATGAATTCGTGGTGATGCTGGAGGATCTGGAACTGGCCGAGGAAGAGGCCCTGCAGCAAGCGCGGCAGGTGGGGCAGAAGATCCTGGACGCCCTGGGGCAACCCTATGACCTGGATGGCATGGCGTATCGCTGCACCCCCAGCATTGGCATCAGCCTCTTCCATGGCCGACGTCTGGACGTGGAGGAACTCATGCGGCGGGCCGATCAGGCCATGTACCAGGTGAAGAAGACGGGGCGCAATGGCATGCATGTTTTCCATGCCAGCACCACGCGACTGTTGCATTTCCCCACGCAGGATCGACAGTAGTGGCCCTCAGGTGCGCTTGGCGGCCTCGCATTGCAGATCCATGATGAACCGGTTGAGCATCCGCTCCGCACTCGGACTCAAAAACCCGAACTCCAGCCCCACTCGGTAGAGGTCATCCCGCCCGGTATGGCGCTGGCAGTTGCGCAGCACGGCATCGATGTCCCGCCAGCGATGGGGGCCGATCACCAGAGACTGAATCACCACGGCGCCCCCCGTCACCGGTGCTGGCTGCTCGTCCGGCTCCCAGTCCAGGCCCATGCCCTGGATGGACAGGTCCACCGGCCGGCCCTCATGAAGAGACTCTTCCCCCGTCTCCTCGTTGCGCTGGGCCCATGTCACCTGTGCCGCCATGCTCAGCGGGATGTTCATGCGGAAGGCCCCGCGCCGCTGACGATAATCCACCTCCTCGGGCCATTCGCACACGAGGGCTTGCAGGTCTTCATCCTGCACCAGCCGTTCGAGAATGACCTCGAAATACACCGGCACGCCGCGCAACGAGCCCCGCACCCGCAGTGGCATGCCCGGGACCAACTGCTGGACCAACTCTTCGTTATTGGGCGCCTCCAGGGCCAGCTTGCTGCTGTCCGGGGCAGTATCCAGCAACTGTGTCACCCCCTGCAGACGCCGTGGCGTGCCGGTCATGGTGAGCAGGGCCCGGTTCCTGATCAGCTCACGAAACAGAGACTGCTGGCGGCGGCGGTTGCGGATCAAGGTGGTCGCAGAGGGATCAGACATGAAAAATTTGCCTGCTGGCAAAAGACAAAGGGCACTCATGATAACATTCGGAACCTGATTCGGCCGCCCTGGGACACCGCGCCATTTCCGTGACAGGAGTCGACCCCATGGGGCAACCTCGCCTGGGTCAGTGCGCCTCACTGCCCTGGAAACGCAACCCAACCACTCAGGCCCTTCTCCCGGATGCTTTCCCCGATGCAACTGTGGCATGAACATTTTCAGCAGATCGTCGAGGAGGCCTCCGACGCCATCCTGCTGCTGGATACGAACGGCACCATCCGTTACGCGAATCCCTCCGCGGCCCGCCTGTTCGAGCAAACACGGGATCAACTGCTGGGCTACGACTTCGGCTTCGTGGTGGTCCCCGATGAACCCACCGAGATCGAGATACCCCATCGCCGGCGCGGCGTGATCTCCGTGGATGTGCGCACCGTGCCCATGCAGATGGGGACGGACACGGTATCGGCCGTGTATCTGCGGGATGTGACCGACCGCAAGCGCGCCGAACAGGCGGCCCGGGAAAAGGATGCCATCTTCGAAAACCTGCTGGAAAAGGTGCCGGATATCGCCATCCAGGGCTATTGCATGGACGGCAGCGTGTTCTACTGGAACAAGGCCAGCGAACTCATGTATGGCTACACCGCTGAGGAGGCGATGCAGGGCAATCTGCTGGATCTGATCATTCCCGAGTCCATGCAGGCCCAGACGCGCAAGGCCCTGCGGTTGGTCAAGGCCGGCGGCCCCACACCCCCCTCAGGGCCACTCACCCTTAAGCGCAAGGATGGCACCCCGGTGCAGGTCTACTCCGTGCATACCACCCTGGAAACGGGCACGAATGACCTGCGTCTGTTCTGCATGGACGTGGATTTGACCAAGAAGAACCGCGATCAACTGCGGCTCCAGGAGGCCATTCAGGCTGGCAACATCGGCCTGTTCGACTGGGACCTCAACACCGGCAAGGTCTTCTATTCCCGTGAGTGGAAACAGCAACTGGGCCACGAAGACGATGAGATCGGCGATACGTTCGAGGAATGGAGCACTCGACTGCACCCGGAGGACAAGGACGCTGCGGAGCAAAGGGTGCGCGAGTTCTTGACCAACCCTCACGGTCGTCTCACCAACGAAATACGCATGCGTCACAAGGATGGCTCGTATCGCTGGATCCTGGCCCAGTCCTCCCTGGTCATTGGCGCCGACGGCCAACCGGCCCACATGGTGGGGTCCCATCTGGACATCACCGAGCGCCACGCGACGGAGGATAGCCTGCAGCGTCTGGCCTTTGCCGTGGATCAGAGTCCGAGCATCGTGGTGATCACCGACACTCAGGGCCACATCCAGTACGTGAACCATCAGTTCTGCAATGTCACGGGCTTCCGCCCGGAGGATGTCTCGGGTCTGTCCGCCCAGGATCTGGGCAACACCTACCCCGCGGGAGACGAGGCAAGCCGGGTGTTTCCCGTACTCTCCCAAAAGGGCCTGTGGGAGGGGCAATTTCGCAACCTCAAGAAGAACGGGGAGCCTTACTGGGAGCAGGCCCGCATCTATCCCATCCGCAACACCCAGGGGGAAGTCACCCATTACATCAAGCTGGCCGAGGATATCACCGACAAAAAGGAACTCAGCGAACGCCTGGATTTTCTGGCCTTCCACGACCCGCTCACCGGCCTGCCCAACCGGGAACTGCTGATCGATCGGCTCACTCAGGCCATGGCCGTGGCGCGGCGGGATCACCATGCCCTGGCAGTGGCCTTCCTGGACCTGGATGACTTCAAGGTGATCAATGATTCACTGGGTCACGAGCGGGGCGACGAGTTGCTGGTTCAGGTGTCACGGCGACTGCGTGAGTACCTGCGCGAGGGCGACACAGTGGCCCGTTTCGGCGGCGACGAATTCCTGCTGCTGCTGGGCCATCTGCACAAGGCCCAGGATGTCATCCCGGTGGTGGAACACCTGCAGGAGGCCTTCTCCGAGCCTTTCACCCTCGGGGAGACCCCGGTGGTCATCAGCTTCAGCATCGGCATGGCCGTGTTCCCCCACGACAGCGAGCGACCGGAAGAATTGGTCCGCCATGCCGATGCGGCCCTGCACCGGGCCAAGACCCAGGGGCGACGTTCCTACAATTTCTACACCCGGGAGCTGGACCAGCAGCTTCAGGATCGCATGCAACTGGAGCAGGCCATGCGCCTGGGCCTGGAGAATCAGGAGTTCTATCTCTGCTACCAGCCGCGGGTGGAGTTGAGCACCGGCCGCATCATGAGTCTGGAGGCCCTGGTGCGCTGGAACCATCCCCAGTGGGGCCCGGTATCGCCGGGCCGCTTCATTCCACTGGCCGAGGAGACCGGCTTCATCCTGGCCCTGGGCCCGGAGGTGCTGCGTCTGGCCTGCCTGCAGATACGGCAGTGGGATGAGCAAGGCATGCCCGTCGTGCCCGTGGCAGTGAATTTATCGGCACGGGAGTTTCACCAGCCCGACATCCTGGAGCGCACCCTGTCCACCCTGCAGCAGACGGGTATCGAGCCAGGCCGCATCGAGTTCGAGATCACGGAAAGTGCCGCCATGAGTTCCGTCGAGCGCACCATCGAGACCCTCGCGCAGATGAATGCCCGGGGTTTTCATTTCTCCATCGATGACTTCGGCACTGCCTATTCATCCCTGAACTACCTCAAGCGCCTGCCGGTACAGGCCATCAAGATCGATCAGTCCTTCGTTCTCGACCTGCAGGACAACCCGGAACAGCATCCAGAAGATGCGGCCATCATTCGGGCCATCATCGGCCTGGGGCATACGCTGGGTCTCGAGGTGATTGCCGAGGGCGTCGAGACCCTGGCTCAGCGCGAGTTCCTGCTTGAACATGGCTGCCGCATCGGCCAGGGCTTTCTGTTCAGTGCCGCCGTACCCGGTGAACGCATCCAGGCCATGATGCTCAAGCAGGTGGAGCATCCCCCGCGTTAACGTGAAAGAACCAAGGTTCGGCTACAAACACTCCCTTCTCCCCCTCGGGGGGGAGAAGGGCCGGGGATGAGGGGGGGGGTGAAGCATGCACTGTGCCAGCCCTCGCCCCTCACCCCAACCCCTCTCCCCGCAGGGGAGAGGGGCTTGAAGTGTATCTTTCATCGTCGGGGGTGGCTCACCACCTTGATGCATGAGAGTTAGGTCGTCGTTCATCCGTTTTTCGATAACCCGCCCCCATTGACTGCCGCCAATGCCCTTTCAAGGGCCTGTTTGCGTTCATCCACCCACCCATCGGTGCCCACCAGCTCGCCGAATCCCAGCTTTTCCAGCCGCTCCCTGGGCTGCCCGCGGGCACCCGCCACGTACAAGGGCACATCCCGCCTCAGCATGTCTCTCAGGGCGGCATCCAGGGCCACCGAGGTGGTCACGCCCAGGTGCGGTACACGGCTCAAGTCCACCACCACGGCCTGCGCTTCCTCCAGCTTGTGCTGTTGTCGCCGAATGGATGCCGCCGCCCCGAAGACCAGTGGCCCACTCAGATGAAGCATCTTGACTCGGCCCCCGCCCAGGGCCAGCAGGGCCCGTTCCTCGGTGGTGATGTTACTGCGAGCCGTATCGTCGTCCCCCTCGCGGCTGGGCGGCAGGGTACAGACCCATTCCGACTGCACATCCGCCAGCCGACGAATGGTGAGGACATTGGCCACGAACAGACCGATGGCCACCGCCATGATCAGATCAACGAACACGGTCACGGCGATCACCCCGTAGAGGATGAAGGCCCCCTTGAGCGACACCCGATGAGCACGCCTGAGGAAACGCCAGTCAATGATGTCCACGCCCACCTTGACGGCGATGCCCGCCAGCACCGCCAGGGGGATGCTCGCGGTCAGACTGGCTGCCCAGATCACTACCACCGCCAGCAACCCCGCCCGCACGATCCCCGACAGGGCCGTGCGACCGCCTGACTGGATATTGACCACGGTGCCCATGGTGGCACCGGCGCCGGGCAGGCCACCGAACAAACCGGAAACCATATTGCCCAGGCCCTGCCCTACCAGCTCCTTGTCGGAGTTGCTGTCCTTGCGGGTCAGGTTGGAGGCAATCACCGAGGTGAGCAGGGCATCCACGGACCCCAGGAGGGCCAGCACCAAGGCGTCCACCAGGATGATCTGCCACTGGTCCACACTGAACACGGGCAACTGCAATTGTGGCAGACCGGTGGGGATCTCCCCGATCACCCGCAGATCCTGATCCCCCAGCCAATACACCGCCACCGCCGTGCCCAGCACCAGGGCCACCAGCGGGGCGGGTACGAACCGCTTGATCCGCGCCGGCATGAGAAACAGTACCGCCAGGGTCAGCCCGGCCAGCAGCAGCTCCCAGGGATCCGCCGCCATCAGCAGATCCGGAAATGCACTCAGGCTACCGAGCACTCCGCCCTCCGGAGTCGCATGGCCCAGCAAACCCGGGAACTGGAGAATGATCAATATGATACCGATCCCGGACATGAATCCGGAAACCACCGTGTAGGGCATCATGGTGACGTAGCGCCCCAGCCGCATGGCACCGAAGGCGATCTGGAACACCCCGGCAAGCATCACCACCGTGAAGGCCATGGCCAGCCCCTGCTCCGGATCGGCGGCGATCAAGGAGGCAATCACGGCAGTGAACACCACCGTCATGGGACCGGTGGGTTCGGAGATCAGGGTGGGCGTGCCGCCGAACAAGGCGGCGAACAGGCCGATGAGCACTGCGCCATACAGCCCCGCCTCGGGGCCGGCCCCGGAGGCCACGCCAAAGGCCAGGGCCATGGGCAGCGCCACCACAGCCGCCGTCACACCACCAAACAGATCGCCTCGCAGATGATTGAAGCGGATCTCGTTGAATACTCGCATCGCGGACTCCGCTTTGGGGATGGGTGTCATTATCGACGCACTATGACCAGGGCAATAATCGAAGTTTCCTAAGGAAGGCATTGATAAGGATCTATAGGTAACCCATAGACTCCTATCGATGGATTCGATCGAAACAAATGATTTATTTCAATCTCCCTGCTTGGTGTAGCTTCTTGTGGAAAACGCATCTCCCGCCCTGCACGGCGGACAGGGCACACACCACAGGAGCCGACCATGAGCAAGACGTACGACGCGGGTGTTAAAGAATACCGAGACATGTACTGGACACCGGACTATGTCCCCCTGGACACGGACCTGCTGGCCTGTTTCAAGGTGACCGGCCAGCCCGGCGTGCCGCGGGAGGAGGTGGCGGCCGCCGTGGCGGCGGAGTCTTCCACCGGCACCTGGAGTACGGTGTGGTCGGAGCTGCTCACCGATCTGGAGTTTTACAAGGGCCGCGCCTACCGCATTGAAGACGTGCCCGGCGACAAGGAATCCTTTTACGCCTTCGTGGCCTATCCCATCGACCTCTTCGAGGAAGGCTCCATCGTCAACGTCCTGACCTCCCTGGTGGGTAACGTGTTCGGCTTCAAGGCCCTGCGTCATCTACGTCTGGAGGACATCCGCTTCCCCATCGCCTACGTCAAGACCTGCCTGGGCCCACCCAGCGGCATCCAGGTGGAGCGGGACAAGCTCAACAAATACGGTCGCCCACTGCTGGGCTGCACCATCAAGCCCAAGCTGGGGCTCTCCGCCAAGAACTACGGCCGCGCCGTTTACGAGTGCCTGCGCGGCGGGCTGGACTTCACCAAGGACGATGAGAACGTGAACTCCCAGCCGTTCATGCGCTGGCAGAATCGCTTCGAGTTCGTGGCCGAGGCGGTAGCGGCCTCTCAGCAGGAGACCGGTGAGCGCAAGGGGCACTACCTGAACGTGACCGCCCCCGATCCGGAGGAGATGTACGCCCGGGCCGAGTTCGCCAAGGAACTGGGGCAGCCCATCATCATGCATGACTACATCACCGGCGGCTTTTGCGCCAATACCGGCCTGGCCAAGTGGTGCCGCAAGAACGGCATGCTGCTGCACATCCACCGCGCCATGCACGCGGTCATCGACCGTCATCCCAAGCACGGCATCCACTTCCGCGTGCTGGCCAAGTGCCTGCGCCTCTCCGGTGGCGACCACCTGCACACCGGCACCGTGGTGGGCAAGCTGGAGGGCGATCGGGGTTCCACCCTGGGCTTCGTGGACCTGTTGCGCGAGTCCTTCATCCCCGAAGACCGCGCCCGCGGCATCTTCTTCGACCAGGACTGGGGCTCCCTGCCCGGCGTCTTCGCCGTGGCCTCCGGTGGCATCCATGTATGGCACATGCCCGCGCTGGTCACCATCTTCGGTGACGACTCGGTGCTGCAGTTCGGCGGCGGCACCCAGGGTCACCCCTGGGGCAATGCCGCCGGTGCCGCCGCCAACCGTGTGGCACTGGAGGCCTGCGTCAAGGCCCGCAACGAGGGCCGGGAGATCGAGAAGGAGGCCCGCGACGTGCTCACCGAGGCGGCCCGCAACAGCCCGGAACTGGCCATCGCCCTGGAAACCTGGAAAGAGATCAAGTTCGAGTTCGAGACCGTGGACAAGCTGGACCAGGGCTGAACCGCCCCGCTTTCACCGCAATCGGCCCAGACGCAACGAGGAACCTAGACCATGCCATTCCAGAACACCATGGGTGACTACCAGACCCGCCAGACCCTGGAGACCTTCGGTTTCCTGCCTCCCCTCACTCAGGAGGAGATCTTCGATCAGATCGCCTATGTCATCGCCCAGGGCTGGACGCCCAGTATCGAGCATATTCACCCCAGTCAGGCCATGAACCACTACTGGACCATGTGGAAGCTGCCCTTCTTCGGCAGTGTGGATCTGCAGCAGGTGATCAGTGAGCTGGAGGCCTGCCATCGGGCCTACCCGGATCACCACATCCGTTTCACCGGCTACGACAACTACACCCAGAGCCAGGGCTCGGCATTCGTGGTGTTCGAGGGTCGTCGCTAAGACGCGGATCACAAGGTAGGGGGTCATCATGACACATCATGAGCAGCAGACACTGACCGGACGGGCGGCATCCCAAGCCCGGCGCCGGGCGCAGGCCGCCGGAGGCAAGGCGGCCCTGGGCGCATCGCGGACCGAGGGGCGGAACCGTGCGTCGGCGGCTGCCGCTACGCCTCAGGCACCGCAGCCACCCGCGGTGTCGGCTGTGCCTTGGCCAGAGACGCCCCCGGCCCGAAGCGCGGCCCCGGCATCCCCTTCCCGGCACACCCGGGCGGGTGCCCAGTCCCCTGCCTCCGACACCCGTGCCAAGGCGCAGGCCCGTCGCCAGGCCCTGGCCAGTGCCGGCAAGCGGGCCGACCGCTCCGGCGACCGCACCCGCCAAGACGTCGCCCCCTCCATGGCTCGACCGGCCGGTGGCGGCGCGAAGACCGAATCCGGACAGGGCGAGTGCCGCTGCGGCGGCGCCTGTCGGGATCAGGACCGCCACCCGGAGTCCATGGGGCAAGACCTGGGCCGGTCCACTGAAGCGCCGGGGGCTACGGTCCCATCTGCACGCTCGCCGGCAACTTCCATGGGCCGGAGCGACACCAGCGGTGCTCGGCGCGGCAACAGCCGCCGACGGCCCACCGTGAATCAGTCCCAGGGCCGTCTGCAGGCCATGGCCCGCCGCCAGGCCCAGGCAGGACGTGGCAAGGCCGCCGCGCACTCGCCACCCTCGGCGGCCAGTCTGGCCCGCCAGGCCAACCCCCGACTCTCGGGGCGTGAACTGGCTCAGGCAGTGCGTGATCAGCGCAGCCGCGCCGGCGGCGTGGGCACCCGCAAATCCGCCCCCACGGGGCGACAACGCCCGGCGCCGGCCGGGGCACAGGATCAGCCCTGGAAAGTGGGGGTGATGGAAACTGCCCACGGTCAGCACCTGACCGGTACCCGGGTGGGCCACAGCCAGTCCGTCACCGGCGACGAGGCCAGCACCTGCCGAGCCGTCACGGGGACCGAGTACCTGGGTGCTGAAATCTTTCGGGAATTCTGCCAGACCGAGGCCCCTCGAGGCCCCATGAAGGTGGGACGCAGCCATACCGGCGAGGGCTCCGTGATCACCGGCAGCCGTACCGGTCGCTCGGAACGGGTCACGGGGGACGAATCCGGCAGCTGCAGTGCAGTGACGGGCAACCAGTACCTGTCTGCGGAGCACTTCGGGACATTCTGTGCCCCCTCCTCCGAGAGCGCTGGCACGAAAGGCCAGCGTCCCGGCAACGCCCCCCCCAAGGTGGGCCAGTCCGAGACACTGCACGGTCAGCATGTGACCGGCGCTCAGGTGGGTCGCAGCTCCCGTGTCACCGGCGACGAGCCAGGCACCTGCCGCATGGTGACCGGGGATGAATACCTGGGCAGCGAACAGTTCGAAACCTTCTGTGGCTCCAGACCGGAGCCCCTGGAACCGGAGCGTACCGGCCAATCCACCACCCTGAGCGGGCAGCGGGTGTCGGGGACCCGCACCGATCGTTCAACCCGGGTCACCGGCAACGAGCCCGGCACCTGCAGGAGCGTGACCGGCACGCCTTACGCGGGCCTCGAGCAGGCGGTGGCCTTCTGCCCTCCCGAGGCGCGGGAACGCATCACCGAACGGGTGCATCCACGCGCTTCAACCCCTGGCCCACGGGCCACGGGTCTCCAGCCGGGCATCGGTGGCGACGTCACCGGGGATGACCGGGGAGCCTGCGAGGCCATATCGGGTACACCTTACTTTGGCGTCGACCAGTTTGCCGAGGCCTGCGATACCGCGGCCCTGCCAGGGCAACCGGACTTTCCCCAGGCCCTGGATGGCGCCCCCTGGCAGCACTTCAGTGTGGCCTCCCCGGCCCGCCAGGCCCATCAGACACACAAGAAAGACGGCGTGACGGGGACCGCCTATGAACAGGGCGGACGCATCACCGGCCCCTTTGGCATGGCCGGCGGCAAGATCACCGGCACCGAGGAGGCCCGTTTTGATCGCCGTGCCCGCTTCGAGCCGGTCGTTCCGGCGCCCGTCCCGAATGATCCGGAAGCACAGCCCTCCGTCACTGACGCGATGCGCTCTCGAGTCACCGGCGAGGGGCAATCCACCGGCACCCGGATCACGGGAGACGACTGGGAACGGGGTGAGCGCGTCACGGGCACCGAGGGCAGTTCCGCCCGCCGCCGCAACCCCACGCGTGTGGGCTCCGTGAGTGCCATGCCCAGTGTGGAACGCAAGCGTAACGAAGACACTCCGCCCCCCGTGAGCCGGGTGACGGGGGGGAGCGGCAACACGGACCGCGGCTCGCTGGTGACCTACTCCGGCGGCGCCCGCGGCTGACGCTGAAAACCAGACCACAGAGATCGGACCCACGACATGATTCGACGCCACGCACATCGCAACAACCTGATCTGGGCCTCGGGGGCCGGCGCCGCGCCGAGCCCGGCGGCCACGGTCGGGGATGCGCGCCAGGCGTCCCCCCGCAAGCTTGGGGGATGGGAGCCTGCGCCCGCGGCCCCTCGTACCGAGGACACAGTCAGCCGCCCGTCCGTGCAGGACACCGCTCCCCTGGCGCCGAGCCGGGAGCGTCGTCCGCCGCATCGGGCACGACGTCACGTGCCGGGCACAGTGACCCAACCGCATCCGCTGACAAACCGCTCAACCAACGAGCAACTGCGGACCTATGATCAGGGCGTGCGAGCTGCCTTCGACCAGATCGTCCCCACACTCAAACAGATCTCTGCCCTGCACTGCGAACCGGATTTCACCCAGCGGGCCCAGCAACTGGCGCAGCGGGAACTGGGTTTCGAGTTGCCCAACGGTATCCTGGACGATGCCTGGATCGCCGGCCTGGATCTGCGACGCCTGTACGCCTGGTCGGTGTTCGAGACCTACCGGCGCATGGCCGATGACTTCTTTGCCCGCGACCCCCTGCGCGGCCGGGAGACGACGACCTTTGATACGTTCCTGCAGTCCTGCGGCTTTCACCTGATGGACATCACGCCCTGCGCCGATGGCCGCCTGGCCCATGCCATCAGTTACGTGCTGCGTCTGCCCATCAGCGCGGTGCGCCGCAAGTCCTACGCCGGCACCCTGTTCGATGTGGAGGACACGGTGGAGAAATGGGTGGAGGTGGAGCACCAGCGCTTCCGTGAAGGCCGGCCCAATACCGCCGATACCGCCACCCGCTATCTCAAGGTGGTGATGTACCACTTCAGCAGCCTGGATCCCCAGCACCAGGGCTGTGCCGCCCATGGCTCCGACGATGCCCAGGCGGCCCGGGCCGGACTGGAGCGCCTGCACCATTTTCGCCAGGCCATCGAGAACAGTTTCTGTTGTGGCGCGTCCGTGGCCCTGCTGCTGATCGGACTGGATACGGACACCGACGCCATCCGTGTACACCTGCCGGATGAACGGGGCGAGATGGACCTGAACCAGTCGGTGGATGCGCAAGCGCTGTATGACCAGACACACAACCTCACACCTGAGGCCGCCCGGCAGGGCATCCTGGAGGCAGTCTGTGCCGCCGCGCCGGACACCGCCGACGAGGGCATGGTGCGTCTGGTGGCGCGACTGGTGGAGAACAACCTGTCGCAGATCGAATACGTGCGCACCCTGCAAGGGGGCGGCTACCAGGATGCAGGCCATGCCGAACGCTTCATGGCGGTAGGCATCGGTTTCGAGGAAATCCAATTGCGCAACCTGACCTATTTTGCCTACCTGCACACGGTGGAGGAAGGCGCGCCGGACCTGGACGTGGGTTGTCACATCTTTGATGGCCTGAACGTCCGCCACGGCCTGCCCATCCCGGTGGTGGTGCGCTTTGACTACCACGGCCGCGTGCCAGGTGCACGGGCGCGGGCGGTGGAACGAGTACATCGCCTGGACCGGGCCCTGGCGGATCGTTTCCGCACCCGTGTCGAGCAGGGATTATTGCACCGCATGCTGGTGGTGCGGGACTGCGATGCCGGCGCCGGACTGGAGGTGATCTCCACCTCCGTGATGCCGCCACCGGCAGGAGAACACTGATGAAGATCTGCCAGGTGGTAAGGCCCCTGGTGGCCACCAACCGGATTCCCGGCTTCGAACACAAGCACCTGCAGGTGGTCCGTGACGGCAGCGCCCTGCAGGTAGCGGTGGATTCGGTGGGCTGCGTGCCCGGTGACTGGGTGATCTGCGTGGGCAGTTCCGCCGCCCGTGAAGCCGCGGGCAGCAAGGAATTCCCCAGCGATCTGACCATTGTCGGGATCATCGATCACTGGCCGCCGCCGGAAGAAGCCTCCGGCGCCGAGACCTAGGAGGCCATCCATGGAGATTCAACAGGTGGAAGGATCCGTGGTCTGCACACAACGCATCCCCGGACTCCATCACGTGAATCTGAGGGTGCTGCGGGATGCCAGGGGCAAGCGCGTGGTGGCCACCGACCCGGTGGGCGCGCGCCCGGGTAACTGGGTGTTCGTGGTCAGCGGCTCCGCCGCCCGCTACGCCATGGGCGATGCCCGCATCCTCACCGACCTGACGGTGGGCGGGATCATTGATCACTGGGAACCGGACACATGAAAAAATGGGCCTTGAAACGATTTTTAGCCCCCGCGGGCACCTTCGAGGCCGTCCGCAACCGCGGGGAATACCGGGCCGGTTAACGGCCCAATTGAATCATTAACAACCACTGAGTCACTCGGAGAAGACAGATGGCCACTGAAAACTACGGTATTGCACTGGGGATGATCGAAACCCGCGGACTCGTGCCCGCCATCGAGGCGGCAGACGCCATGACCAAGGCCGCTGAAGTGCGGCTGATTGGCCGGGAATTCGTCGGCGGCGGTTACGTGACCGTGCTGGTGCGCGGCGAGACCGGGGCGGTGAATGCCGCGGTGCGCGCTGGCGCCGATGCCTGCGAACGGGTGGGTGACGGTCTGGTGGCGGCACACATCATTGCCCGTCCGCACCGAGAGGTGGAGCCGATTCTGAGCAAGGCCGAGCCTGGCGCCTGAAACCCCTTTGCCTGAAACCTGAGCCGCCCGACGCGGGCGGCAGGGGTCATCATGCATGAGACACACACGAGTCCATCCTCGTATTCTGGGTTACCTTGGGCGAGCGCTCAGCCTGGAGCTCTCGGCGGTGCAGCAGTACATGACCCAGGCCTCGCTGGTCGAGGCCTGGGGACTGCCGGAGGCCGCGGCGCGCCTGCGGGAGGAAACCGTCGAGGAAATGCGTCACGCGGAGCGGATCACCCAGCGGATGCTGTCCCTGGGGGCAGCCCCCAATGCCTCGCAGTTGCGACCTGCGGGCGTGGGGCGAACCCTGGTGGACCTGCTGCGCCAGGATGCGATCCTGGAGGGCGAGATCATTGCCATCTACCAGGATGCCTTCACCTTCTGCCAACGGGTGGGCGACGGCGACAACGGCGCCTTTTTTCAACGGCTGCACCAGGAGGAAATGGCGCATGCCCATGATATCGAACACTGGCTGGCCTCCCTGGGCGTTCCCCAGCGCGGCCATGACAGTGACCGCATCTACTTCTGACGGGGGAAAATGACCATGAGCCCGGAATGGATCGAGCGGCAAAAGCCACCGCGACTGGAGCGCCGGCTCGCCTTTGAAGATTACGAGGGCACTCGCCACTTTCTGGAACAGGCGGCGGAGTTGTCCGAGCACAGCGGCATTCATCCGGATATCAGTTTCGGACGGACCTATGTCAACATCACCCTGCACGCCGAAGAAGGGGCACAAGCCCTGAGCCAGGCGCAGCGGGATTTTGCTCGCGCCCTGGATACCCTGGCGCCGACTCAGGAGGATGCATGAGCGAATCAAGTCACACCGAGACATCCCCCGACCCTGACTCGGGCGCACACACATCGGCCGCGAAGGAATCCGATCCGGCGTCGGGCAGCCCGGCCTCCCCTCCCGACAAACCCACCTCCGGGACCGCCGCGCCCAGTCAATCGGCCACACCCAAGCGCCGCACCAGCCCCCGGAACCAAAGCTCGCGCTCGGCAACCCGTCGCAAGCAGAAGGCGTCCACACCCGACCTCCCGGCCCTCCCCACTCGCCCACGCGTATGGCCCGACTGACGGGTTCACCCACAGGCCCGATCGGGTTGGGTCACGTCATGGATTCGCGTCATGGTCCGAGGAATGCCGATGCCCCCTCATGAAACATCCAGCAAGACCACGCCCCACCCCGGCGATGAGGCCCGGGAACACCCCAGCGGTCCATCCGGCACCGCCAACCGCTTCATTCGTCATGCCACGCTGCGTCAGATGCAGTTGCTGGAGGCCATCGTGCGTCTGGGCAGTTTCACCCGGGCGGCGGAGGAGATGTTCCTCACCCAGCCCACGGTGTCCATGCAGATCAAGAAACTCTCCGACACCGTGGGCATGCCCCTGTTTCTCACCGCGGGCCGTCAGGTGGTGCCCACCGATGCCGGTCGCGAGGTCCATGCCGCCGTGCGGACCATCCTGCGTACCCTGAGTGACCTGGAGACCAAGCTGGCCGACCTGAAGGGCCTCAAAAGTGGCCGACTGCGGCTGGCGGTGATCACCACTGCCAAATACTTTGCCCCGGAGATCCTGGGGGCCTTCTGCGAAAAATTCCCGGGCATCGAGGTATCCCTCAAGATCACCAATCGCGACCGCATCATCGAGCGCATGGCCGCCCACGAGGATGATCTGTACATCTTTGGCGAGCCCAAGAGCGCCGGCATGGACGTGGAGGCCACCTACCTGGCACCTAATCCACTGGTGATCGTCGCCCGGAATGACCATCCCCTGACGCAGGAAAGACGCATCCCCCTGGAGCGACTGGCCGAAGAGAACTTCCTGCTTCGGGAGACGGGGTCGGGTATCCGCGATTCCCTGGTGCGGCGGTTTCAGGAGAAGGGGCTGCGCCCACGGGTGCGCATGGAGTTGGGGAGCAACGAAGCCATCAAGCACGCCATTGTCGCTGGCCTGGGAATCTCGGCCCTGTCGCTGCACTCCCTGAACCTGGACTGGGGCGGCGGCCGACTGGCCATGCTGGACGTGGAGGGCTTCCCGGTGGATCGGGCCTGGTATCTGGTGCATCCCAAGGGCCGGGAACTGTCCACCCTGGCCCGTACCTTCCTGGCCTTCGCCATCGAACAGGAACCGGAGATCCGTGCCACCTTGAACACGACCTATCAGACCCTGCGTGCCGACAACCAGGCCATCCTGCTCCCGGAGGAAGACGGCCATCCAGATCCACACCCGATCCATCGATGAAGGCATTGGCTGGCTCATGTCGCTGACCCAGATCCACAGCGAGGACTTCTGCAGCCGGGTGTGAAGTAATGGGCCACGGGGCCACCCGCCCCTCATCCCCGGAGATTCACCTAAACGTCACGCCTTCTTCACCCGGCTGAAAACCAACCCGCCTAGCATCGGGGCAACCTGTCCATAGTGGAAGCCCCATGCAGACTGCCCAGAACACCCGGGAACCGGATCCGGTCGCGCCAACCCCGGCCTCGGAACTGAACACCACCCCCAACCTGGCCGCAGTGCCCCAACAACGCCTGCGCATCGCCATGATCACGGAGACCTTTCCTCCCGAGATCAATGGTGTTGCCCACACCCTGCACCAGATGGTGAAAAGCATGCTGGAGCGGGGTCATGAAGTTCACCTGATCCGCCCCCGGCAGGGCAAGGCGGATCAGGGAACGCTGACACCCCGGGAAGGCCTGCATGAGCAACTCACCCATGGCCTGCCGATCCCGGGCTATCCCGGCCTGCATTTTGGCCTGCCAGCCCGTGGCGCCATCCGCAAGGCCTGGAAAGACAACCCCCCGGACGTGGTCTATGTGGCCACCGAAGGGTTGCTGGGCGGTTCCGTACTGTCCGCGGCCCGGTCCATGGGCATCCCGGTGATCAGCGGCTTTCACACCAACTTCCATCGCTATAGTCAGTATTACGGCCTGGGATTCATGGCACCAGTCATCAGCAGGTTCCTGCGTCGCTTTCATCATCGTACCCACTGCACCCTGGTGCCTACGGATAGTCTACGGGATGAACTTCAGGCTCAGGGCTTTGGGACCTGCCGGGTACTGGCCCGGGGTGTGGACACCCGATTGTTCAACCCAGCCCGCCGCCGAACCGATCTGCGCGCCCAATGGGGGCTTGAGGAAAACGAGCCTGCGGTGATCTACGTGGGCCGCCTGGCGGCAGAAAAGAATCTGGACCTGGCCGTGGAGGCCTTCCGTGCCATGCAGGCCCGCCAGCCCAAGGCCCGATTCATCCTGGTGGGGGATGGCCCCGCCGCCGCCGAACTGCGCGAACACCACCCGGACCTGATCCTGGCAGGCGTGCACATCGGCGAGGACCTGGCAGGCTATTACGCCAGTGGTGACATCTTCCTGTTTCCCTCCACTTCAGACACCTTTGGCAATGTGGTCCTGGAGGCCATGGCCTCGGGTCTGGCGGTGGTCTCATATGACTATGCCGCGGGACGTCAGCACCTGCGCCACGGCGAGAGCGGCATGCTGGCTCGTTTCGATGACGCCGAGCATTTCAAGGCATTGGCCGCCGAACTGGTGGCCGAACCCCACACCTGGAAACACCTCGGCATCCAGGCACGGGCCGAGGCCGAAACGGTGGACTGGCGTTGTGAGCACGACCGGCTGGAAGCCCTTTTCCTAGAGTACGCCCAAGCCAAGTGAGGTGTTCCCCATGCGCATGATGCAGCGAATGACCGAAGCTGAACTCCCCCTGTGCCTGGCCTTCAACCGGGCCAACCACCAATGGCTGTCCCACCGGCTCTTTGCCGTGGTCAGCCGATTGGGCAATGGGGTCTTCTGGTATGTATTGATGCTGGCCCTCCCCGTCCTGCATGGCCTGTGGGCCCTGCAGGTGAGCCTGCACATGGCACTGGTGGGCCTGCTGTGCCTGCCTATCTACAAACTCCTGAAACGCACCACCGTTCGCGACCGCCCCTACACCCAGAACCAGGACATCCTGCAGAACGTACCGGCCCTGGACCGCTTCAGTTTTCCCTCCGGCCACACCATGCATGCGGTGGCCTTCACCATCATCCTGGTGGCCTATCTGCCGGCCTGGGCCTGGCTGGTGGTGCCCTTCACGGTGATGATCGCCCTGTCCCGACTGGTGCTGGGCCTGCACTATCCCAGCGATGTACTGGCGGGTGCAGCCATCGGCGCCGGGGTGGCGTTCGCCAGCCTGATCCTTTAATACCTGCCGTTCAGTCCGCACACAACCGAAGGGCTCGCAACTGCGAGCTCTTTTTGTGTTGGTGAGCCTGCATGCGCACCAGGATGTCGTTGAGGGTGCGTACCGCCTCCAGAATATAAGGCCCCTTGTTGAGCATGACGCATTCGGCACGACCGGCCATGGCGGCATCGGTGAGTTCCGGGCGGGAGATGGTCCCGGTCTTCGCCAGGGTTTCCAATACCTGAGTGGCCCAGATCACCGGCACATGAGCGGCCTCGCACAGCCACAGGATCTCCTCCTGGATCTCCGCCAGCCGCTCGCCGCCGATCTCCACGGCCAGATCCCCGCGGGCGATCATCACCCCCAGGCGATGGCGACCCAGGGTGGCCAGGATGATCTCGGAGAGGTTTTCCAGGGCGCGACGCGTTTCGATCTTGGCCACGACCCCAAGGCCGGCGCCCCCCCGGCAGGCCAGTGCGTCCATGAGGGCGACCATATCCTGACGGGATTCCACGAAGGAATAGCCCACCAGGTCCGCATGGGCCGCCACGAAGTCCAGATCCTGGAGATCCTGCGCGCTTAGCGGCGGCAGATTCAACCGGGCACCGGGGAAGTTGAGCCCCTTATCCGCCCGCAGGCGACTGCCCTGAGGGCGACAGTGGGTGATGCGAACGTGCACGCCGCCTTCATCCACCGACTCCACCTGCCCACCGATCTTGCCATCATCAATCCACACCGGCTGCCCCACCTCCAGCAGATCCAGGGCTTCCGGCGTGGAGCAGGCGATGTGAGCGCAGCGTATGACCTGCCCCGCGTCACTCACCTGCGCCGGTCGCCCCGGCAGGGAGGCACGGGTCAGGTGGAGCCGACATCCCTTGTAAAGACGGATATTGACGGATTCCCGAGTCAACCATCCCAAGCGCAGAGATTCCAGTCGGGCTCGCCGACCGTTGGCATCCGGGCGTTCGAGCACCAACTCAGTCTCATCACTGACATAGGCCCCCTGGTCCAGGGTGGCCAGCCAGCCGCCTCCTGGCAGGGGCTCCCTCAGCCTGAGCACCCGGGCCTTGCCTCGCGTATCGCGAAAGCGCAACTCATCCACGGATTGCAGTCCCTCCAGCGTCGCCTTCGGCAGGGAAAAGGCATATTGCCCGCGTGTCTGCACCGGATCCTGGGCCGAACCCTCGGGCAGCAAATGAACGTGCGCTGGCTCGGTGACCCGACCCAACAGGTTTCGAAGGGGTTTGATATGGGTGATGGCCGGCTTGAAGTCCAGCGGGCCGGTGCGCAACTTGTGGCCGGCCAGGTCCATCAACACCGTGCAAGGACGCCCCAGCGCTGCCTCGGCGGCGCGCAGGTGCTTGAGCATGGCCGCCCATGCCTGGGGGCCATCATGGGCACAGTTGATACGCGCACAGTCCATGCCCTCCTCCATGAGTTCCTCCACCAGTTGGGGATTCACCGCCGCCGCGCTGGGCAGAGTGACCATGATGCGCACCTGACGTGCCCCGGAGGGGGCGCCGAAGAGTTGATCGGCATTGTCCTGGAGGGTGGTCTCTCCGGTGTCGTAGTCGATGGCAGGTTCTTCATTCAAGGCCCCGATCTCATGGCCGGTCAGTTGTGCCAGCCGCCGGGTCACCTGGTTGATACTGGCCAGCACATGCGCCTCGGTTCGCCCCAGGGAGGACAGCCCCTGACGGGCCAGGCCCCGCTGTATGGGGCGCAGATCCAGCGACCGTAAGGCCAGGTAATGGGCCAGATTCCGCGCCGAAAGGGGGATATCACCAGGATAGTCCTGGGAGAATCGCTGTAGACGTCGCTGCCCCCCAAGCAGCACCTCGGCACGCAGGCCGAACAGGGCGTCTCTCAGTCCTTCCAGGCTGTCTGTTCGCGGGGCATCGCCCGCGCCTGGCGTAGAGGGGGAAGCCGCTCCATCACCGACAGGTGTCGATGTGAGCGGGATGTGGGATACGGGATCGGGCATGGCGGATGACCGTGAGAATCCGTCCCGGGAGAGCCGGGATCGTAGGGGATGGCTATCTGCAAGAGATAACAAAACTCCATGACGCCTCCATGACAGCGACATGACCACGAAGCGGAATCCGTGGCATGTTCAACAAAACGTCACACAGCTGCCTTAGGATCCCAGGATCAAGCGCCAAACAATCATCCGACCCATTCCATGACCTGGAGAAATCAACATATGACACGCACAAGCTCCTTACTGCTCGCCGGCCTGGTCGCCTCGATCGTTGCAACCGGCTGCCAGACGGGCCCTTCCCATGAAGGGGTTGACGCGGATGGCCAGCAGGCTTCAGCGCAGAACGCCTCGTATGACAAGCCCGGCTTCCACACCGAGGTGGAAGATGGCCGTCTGTGGGTGCTCAGACCCGGCCAGGAAAAAAGCGAAAAGCACGCCACGCTGATTGCCGCAGGCCCCGAAGGCATGAGTGTCAAGGCACTGGACCGGGAAACCGCCCTGGAGTACGTGGCCACCAAGCCGGGCTTTGAGGTGAAGATGGTGGAAGGCCGCCTCTGGATCCTCAAGCCGGGCCAGGAGATGAGTGAAAAGCATGTCACACGCATCGCCGCAGGCCCTCAGCGCACGACGCTCAAGGCCCTGGATAACGAAACCATGGAAGAATACCTGGCTCAATAAGCAAAAAGGGCGGCCTGAATCAGGCCGCCCTTCTCTTCCCTGGACGTTGTCTCGGCTTTATCTACCGAATTCCCCGCTCGCTGAAGGCCCGTTCCAGCCGCTCATGCACACGATCGCGAATGTCCTGACCCAGGTTGGAGGGTCGGCCGGAATCGCAGTGGCGATTCCACATCATCGGACGCTGCATGATCTCGATGGCCTGGGCAGGCACAAAGGTGCGGCCCTCACCACCCGCCGCCAGCGGAGAATGCACCACCAACCCTTCCAGCTGACAGGACTCGTCGCCACGCTGCAGCACGTCGGTGCCGTTCAGCAAACGCCACTCACCCAGCGTCGCACCGGACGCATCCACCACGGCTTCGGGGAAATGCTCCTGAACATCCACGAACAGGCGCTGATTGAGTCCGTCGGGATGGGTCAGGGAAAGATCCAGACGCATGGCCCTGGCCATGATCTGAGCGATCTCGGCATTGTCCACATAACCGGTCGGGGCACCGGGGCCATAGCTCCACAGGGGCACATCCTCAGCAGAATGCCCATGGGTGGTCCAGCCGAAGATGGTGTGGTTGTCATTGACCACCTTGATGATGGCCCGCTGCAGCCCGCGGATGGACTCCTCTTCGCGGATGGTCGTCAGGTCATCATCCGATAACTGGATATCCCAGTACTTCGCCACCGTGTCACGGATATCCTGATCGGACGGATCCTGTGGCAATTGGGCGCTGATGAAGTTAGCGGTGACCTGCATCCCCTGGAGCGGTTCAATCACCTTTTCGATCGATGTGCGGGTGTAGTTACCGCTACTGGCCCAGTTACCCAGCGCCAGGGCACCCGTGTTGTGATCCGGCATGACCACCACCATGGTCTGACCGTCGCGCTTGGCAAAATCCAGGGCCAGGCGAACCGCGTCGTCAAACTCCAGGAAATCCTGGAGATGGTAAGCGACGTCATTGGAGTGACCCGCCCAGTCAACCTGACTCCCCTCCACCATCAGGAAGAAGCCATCCCGATCCTGAGACAGGATATCCAGCGCCTTGGCCGTCATCTCCGACAACGAAGGCTCCGCCAGAGCCTGTTCATACAGACTGTCATCGTAACCGTGGCCGTTCTCCCGCAAATACTGGCGATCCAGTTCCGGCATCATGCTACTGGCGGCAAACAGACCCCAGACGCGGCCGGAATGGATGCCATAAAGGTCATCGGCATGATCGATGACCTGGTAACCACGATCCTGCAACACCTGCTGGAGGTTCTCGTCATCATCCCGCGCGCCACCCATGCTTTTGGGCAACAAATGCCGGCTGCCACCGCCGAAGACCACATCCAGGTCCTGGTAGACCATGTGTCTCATGATCTCGTTTTCCTTGCCGCGGGCATCCACATGCGCGGTATAGGTTGCCGGCGTTGCGTGGGTGACCCGCGCCGTGGCCACGACTCCTGTGGCCTTGTCCGCCAATTGGGCACCTTCCAGCAACGTGGCCAGGGGGCGGTATTCAAACCAGCCCCAGTCCACCCCCTCGGGCAACTCATAGTTGCTCAGGATATCGTAGCTGCGCGGTGCCATGCCGATGTGGGGTTCGGAGGTCTTGTAACCCGTGGCAAACGCGGTACCTGCCGCTGCCGAACCCGTGATCACCGAGTTGGCCATGCTGGTGTTCACCATGCCCGTGGCAATCTCATCCAATGCCAGGGGCTCGCCCCGATAGATCCGCCCAAGCGTCACCACCGACTGGGACTGGCCATCCGGTATCAACACAATCACGTTCTTGGGCATCGCCGCCTGAGCCGGCGCCATGGCCCACATGAGGGCGACGGTGGAAACCGCCACCACGGTTGAAGTTCGAAAACGCATCTGCACACCCATCACGGATCACCTCTTGGACAATCGTCGTTCCGATCATTGGAATCCGGACGGACCAAGGCACCGCCCGGGGATACGGCGCGGTGAACGCCGTCCCGCCCAAGAAACAGGGGACGATCACTCATCCATGCCGCAGGTCGACCCTATGGGTGCTTCATGACGAATGGGTTGAGCGTATTTGACGTTCTCTTGAATGGGGGCGGGATTGTGGAGCGCCTCACACTTTCCGACGAAATGCGGTATATCGTCGCTCAGTGGATACCCCAAGGCCCTCATATGCGGGCCCAGATATCGGTCGAAGACCTCCATCTGCGCTGCCGTCAGTTCCCGCCGATAGCGGTGGCGCGAGTCGTCGCGCACGGTGTTGGAACGGGCAATCTTGTAGTCGCCACCGTGGCGAATGTCGAAGGTCTGAAAGGGATACAGTTTCTCGTGGGGCAGATCCAGATAGGTCAATAGCCCCGCCAGCGTGGCATCGGGCTCCGCCACCAGGTCCTCGTAGTGAACCCGATACCAGGGATCGGGATCGGCCAGATAGCTGTCGTAGATTCGCCGCCAACGCGCCAGCAGACCGACATCGATCCCCTGCTCCATTCGCCCCCGTCTCCAGAGCAGATACGCATAGCCCGACTCCACGGTGGACAGATAGGCATCCCGAGGGTCCCGCGCCAGCCAGATGCATCGGTCATAGCGCTCCCAGAGTCGCAGCCTTCTTTGCAGATACAGGAGATCCACGGGCTTGATGCAGACCGTGCCAGGTGGCTGGAGCCCCAGGGCGATGCGAGCCAGGGCCCAATTGGAACTGATATCGCTGTAGGCCCGGGCCTGTGAGTGGCCGGAGAGGATGTGGGCGAGCAGGGTGCTGCCCGAGCGCATGGAATAGCCAATGATGACTCGCATGAGTCGGCAAACTCCTGAGTCGAGAAATGATGACGCCATCCTAACGGCCTTGAATGACAAAGAGATGGATCCGACAGGCCCAACAGCGTTGTATCCATACAACACCTGTGGTGATTTCATCACAACTTCATGATTCCTTCACAGCGGTTTAACGCTGCACCGCCATATTGCTCCTCGATCCGACAGGCTTGGGACGGCCTTTTCATTCATTGACTTGGGGAGTCATTCACATGCATCACAAGAAATTGATTGCGGCCATGGTGGCCGTAGGTGTCTCCATGCCGGCCCTGGCCGTTGCCGATATGACTCTGTACGGGCGGGCGCATCTTTCCACTGACCTGCTGGACGATGGCGCTGATTACAGCGAGCTGAACATTTCCAGTAACTCCAGCCGCCTGGGGTTCAAGGGTCAGCATGAGGTGAACCCTAACCTGACTGCCATCTTCCAGATCGAGCAGGAGATTTTTTTCGACACCAAGGATAACAGCGAAGACTTTGCCACCCGTGACACATTCGCCGGCCTGAAGGGCGATTGGGGTATGGTCCGGATCGGTCGCTTCGACACGCCCTTCAAGAAGGCACGCGGCCCGGCCAACTTCTTTGGTGATCAGGTCGGTGACATGCGCAACCTGACCAAGGCGAACGGGAATTTCGATGATCGCTTCCGGAACACCCTGCACTATCAAAGTCCGGCGCTCGGCGGCATGGTGTGGGATATTTCCTATTCCCCCGAGAACACCAGTGAAGAAACCAAGGAAGAAAGTGAAAATAGTGCATTCAGTACTTCCCTGGGTTTCGAGGAAGGCCCCATGAACGTGATCGTTGCCTATGAACGGCAAAACTACCAGGACAGCCCGAACCCAGATGGCTGGAGACTCGCCGGAGCTTACGAGGTCACACCAGCGTTCACCCTCGCAGGCTTCTTCCAAAGCACCGAGGGCAGGGTTCAAGAGGTAAAGAACGGGCCTTGGCTGGATGGCCCCGAAGGCGAGGTGTTTGGCGTGGGTGGACAATATCAGCTCTCCCCCAGCATGTACCTGAAGGCGCATTACTTCACGCTGGACTCCGACTGCGACGATAGCGATGCCGATATGTACACGCTTGGCCTGGAATACCGCATGGACAAGGCGTTGCGTTTCTACGGTAACTTGGCAGCCGTGAGTAACGACGACGCTGCCGCCCTCACGCCCTGGGGTCAGGCTCGCTCCGCAACCCCCCCGGGTGAGGCTGGCGAAACCGCCACCGCCTTCTCCCTGGGCATGCGTTACGACTTCTGATCACCCCCTGTGATCGGGGCAGGGATGCCCCACTCCTCTGCAAGTGCAAGTATGGCGATCCTGGCCCGGTCTCACCCCCGGGCCTTTTTTATGGGCTTGCAACAGAACGATCACAGCAGCTTCACCATCCTGAAAGATGCCTCATTCAGGATGGAAACCTGTCCTGGGGATCAACCCGGGATACCAGGCTCACTGGGCGGGGCACGGCTCCGCTCTCACGCATGATCTCTTGGGAAAACAGACGATATGCAGACGGCGATCCTCAACGACAGTCAGTGGAACGTACCCCGGCATCAGCTTCGGGCCGAGCTGGCTCGGGATGAGGCCGACATCATGGCCTCACAGCGGCTGCGCTATCAGGTGTTTGCTGAGGAGATGGGGGCCGAACTGAGTCAAACCTCGGTGACCTGCGGCCTGGATCAGGATCGCTACGACCGCTACTGCCACCATCTGCTGGTCCGGGATACCCAAACGGGGGCGGCTGTGGCCAGTACCCGAATCCTGCTGGATCAGCATGCTCGTCTGGCTGGTGGCTTCTATTCCGAGAACGAGTTTCAACTGGGCGATGTGGCTTACCTGAAGGGCCGGGTCATGGAAGTCGGCCGCACCTGCGTCCACCCCGATTATCGCAACGGCGCCGCCATCGGCGTGCTCTGGTCAGGGCTGGCCCAGTTCATGTCGAGACATCGCGTGGATCATCTCATTGGCTGCGCCAGCATACCCATGCACGACGGGGGTCGCCAGGCCCGTGCCATCATGGATCGGTTGCGGGAAAAGCATCTGGTTCCCGAAGCACTGCGAGTTGCGCCTCGACTGCCGCTTCCGCCCGGTACGGCCACCTGGCCCGGTCAAACCGTCATGCCCCCCCTGCTCAAGGCCTACCTGCGCCTGGGCGCCCGCATCGGCGGTGAACCCTGCTGGGATCCGGACTTCCGGGTGGCGGATGTCTTCATCCTGCTGAACCGGGAAGACCTGCCCGCCCGCTATCAACGCCATTTCCTGCGCGCCGTCCCCACTGCAACCGTCCGACCGGTGGTTTAGCAGGCCCCTGGGAGTGGCTGCGCATCACCCGTCAGCGCATCTCGCCTGGATCGTCACGCGGATGCCATCTGCCGTTGATCCGGTGGTCATGTGACACGAGGATAATCAGGGCAGGTTTCAAACGGGACATCCTGTCATGGGTAGCATTCACTGCCGCAGCATCTTCCTCTCCGACGTGCACCTGGGTACACGTCAATCCCGCGCCGATTATCTGCTGGATTTTCTCGAGTCCACCGAGTGTGAATCCCTCTACCTGGTCGGGGACATCTTTGACCTGTGGAGCATGAAACGCAGCGTCTACTGGAGCGCCGATCACAGTGCCGTGATCCAGAGCATCCTGGACAAGGCTCAGGCAGGCACGCAGGTGATCTATATCCCCGGCAACCATGATGAGGCCCTGCGGGCCTTTGTGGGCACCGTTTTCCAGGGCGTGAGCGTGCAGCGTCAGGCGGAACATATCACCGCCGATGGTCGTCGCTTCCTGGTCAGCCATGGGGACGAGTTCGACACCCTGGTGAAGCACAACCGATTGGCCAAGGCGTTGGGTGACGGGGCCTACCAGGTGCTGCTGCGCATCAATCAGGCCTATAACGCCTGGCGCATGCGCATGGGCCATCCCTACTGGTCATTGTCCGGACACGTCAAAACCCGCGTGGGCAAGGCTCGGGAGTATATCCGGCGATTCGAGGAGGCAGCAGCCGGACGGGCGTCGGAGCGGGCCTATGACGGCTATATCTGCGGCCACATCCACAAGGCGGGGATCGAGCGCATTGATGGGGTGCTGTACTGCAACGATGGCGACTGGGTGGAGCATTGCACGGCACTGACAGAGGATTTTCAGGGCAATATCCGGCTACTGCACTGGTCAAACCATAGCCGGGAGGAGGCGCTGCACCCGGCGCCCGCTCTCACACTCACCCCAACCCCTCTCTCCTGAACTCCTTTCTCCCCTTGGGGGAGAAGGGGCGGGGATGAGGGGAACCGCGGGCACCCTGCCCATGACCGCCCTCACCCCAATCCCTCTCCCGCCTGCGGGAGAGGGGCAATAACGCCCCTCTCCCCACAGGAGAGAGAAGTCTCAGCTACTCCGCGTTCTTGTCCTTCACATCCTCTCCCCGCGCGATGCGCTCCATCTCATCCAGACTGATGTGCCTGACATCCTTGCCCTTGACCAGGTAGATCACATACTCGCACATGTTGCGGGCATGGTCGCCGACGCGCTCCAGGGCGCGGATGGCCCAGACCACATCCAGGGCGCGGGAAATGGTGCGGGGGTCTTCCATCATGAAGGTGATGTGCTGACGCATCACCGCCTCGTAATCCCGGTCCACATTGATGTCTTCCCGTGCGGTGGCCACGGCGGTGTCCACATCCAGGCGGGCAAAGGCATCCACGGCGTTGTGCACCAACTGCGTCACCTTGTCTCCCAGGGCCTTCACATCATTGTACTGGTTACGTGGTCGATCCTTTTCCGCCAGGTGCAATGCCATGCGAGCCACCTTTTCGGCCTGGTCGCCGATGCGCTCCAGGTCAGTGATGGTCTTGATGATGGCCAGGATGAACCTCAGGTCACTGGCCGCCGGCTGGTGCCGCGCCAGGATCTCCGAGCAATGCTCGTCGATCACCACCTCCAGGCTGTTCACCCGCACATCTTCCTGGATCACCTCGTCAGCCAGGGCCGTGTCCGCCGTGGCCAGGGCCTTCACGGCGTTGGCCACCTGCTGCTCTACCAAGGCCCCCATGTTGAGCACCCGAAGACGCAGGGTCTCCAACTCTTCGTTGTACTTTTCCAGGTAGTGACCACCCAGACTGCTCTGATCCATCGCCTTATGCCTCAATAGAATGCTGTGTCATGTGTTGACCCTACCGGGGTCATCAGCCGTAGCGACCGGTGATGTAATCTTCCGTCGCCTTCTTGCTCGGATTGGTGAACAGGGTCATGGTATCGCCGTATTCCACCATTTCCCCCAGGTACATATAGGCCGTGTAATCGGAGACGCGGGCGGCCTGCTGCATGTTGTGGGTGACGATCAAGATGGTGTAATCCTCCTTGAGCTCGTAGATCAACTCCTCGATCTTGGCCGTGGAGATCGGGTCCAGGGCCGAGGCCGGCTCGTCCAACAGGATCACATCCGGCTCGATGGCGATGGCCCGGGCGATCACCAGACGCTGCTGCTGACCACCGGAGAGGCCGAAGGCATTCTGGTTGAGACGATCCTTGACCTCGTCCCAGAGGGCCGCCCCACGCAGGGAACGTTCCACCACCTCGTCGAGTACCTTGCGGTTGCGCACGCCCTGCAGGCGAAGACCATACGCCACGTTCTCATAGATCGTCTTGGGGAAGGGGTTAGGCTTCTGGAACACCATGCCCACCCGGCGGCGCAACTCGGCCACATCCACCTTGCGATCATAGATGTCCTTGCCCTCCAGGCGAATGGCCCCCTCGATGCTGCAGGAGTCCACCAGATCATTCATGCGGTTGAAGCAGCGCAGCAGGGTGGACTTGCCGCAGCCGGAAGGGCCAATGAAGGCGGTCACCCGGTTGGCGGCCAGTCTCAGGGAGATGTTCTTGAGGGCCTGCTCTTCCCCGTAAAAGAGGTTGAGATTTTCCACCTCCAGAGCAATACGCTCATCCGAGAGTCTGAGGCGCTTGGCGTTCGGGTTCTCGAACAGGCTCGAGGCAATGCCATGGCTCGAGGCCGGGGCATTGTTGTCAGTCTGGGTCATTGTGGCATCCATTGGAGTCACTCTTTATGTATCGGACCTGGGGCGGTGGATCAATCGGATTCGCTGCGGTACTTCTCCCGCAGCCGGTTGCGAATACTGATGGCCGTGAGGTTCAGCATCACGATGAGTATCACGAGAGTCATGGCCGTGGCATAGACCAGTGGCTGAGCCGCCTCCACGTTGGGGCTCTGGAAGCCCACGTCATAAATGTGGAAGCCCAGGTGCATGATCTTGCGTTCCAGGTGGATGAAGGGGAAGTGGCCGTCGATGGGCAGGGTCGGGGCCAGCTTGACCACCCCCACGAGCATCAGTGGCGCCACCTCGCCCGCCGCCCGGGCAATGGCCAGGATCAACCCCGTCATCATGGCCGGCGTGGCCAGGGGCACCACCACCTTCCACAGGGTCTCCGCCTTGGTGGCACCCAGCGCCAGGCTACCGTGACGGATGGTGCTGGGGATACGGGCCAGCCCCTCCTCCGTGGCCACAATCACCACCGGCAATGTCAGCAATGCCAGGGTAAGCGCGGCCCAGAGCAGCCCCGGGGTTCCGAAGGTGGGTGATGGCAGTGCCGCCGGGAAGAACTGCTGGTCCACGGCGCCCCCCACGAAGTAGACGAAAAAGCCCAGACCAAAGACCCCAAACACGATGGAAGGCACGCCCGCCAGGTTATAGACGGAGATACGGATCACTCGTAGCAAGGGCCCCTGTCGAGCGTATTCCCGCAGGTAGATGGCCGCCAGTACCCCGAATGGAGAGACGATGATGGACATGACGAACACCATGGTCACCGTGCCGAAAATGGCCGGCAGGATACCGCCCTCGGTGTTGGCCTCGCGGGGATAACCACTGAGAAAGTCCCAGAATTGCGCCACGTACAGCCCCACCTTGGAGACCACCGACATGTCGTTGGGCTGGACGGCCCGGATGATCTGGCCGACCGGAATCTCCACCTCCCGGCCATCCATCACCCGACCCACCAGCGTGTCGCGACGCACGTCCTGATAAAGCTGATCCAGGCGCTGCTGCAGCACCGCGTACTCATCGGCCAGTTCGGCTCGCCGGGCCTCGAGTTCCACCGTGGCCTCTTCCATGGAGGCACGATCAATGCGCCCGGCACGGCGATCCATGTCAAGACGACGCTCTTCCAGCCGCACACGCTCCATCCGGTGATTGACGGCGCCGATATCTCCGCGCTCAATCCCGCGGATCTCGTCGAAGAGCTCATTGGCTCGATCAACCCGCTGTTGCAGTTCCGGCCAGAGTTTCTCACCCTCGGCCACCGTACGTCCCTCCTCCTTCAGACGCACCGGATAGCCATAGAAATCACCCCATTCACGTCGCTCAAGGCGCATCGCTTCCTTCGGGTAACGCCATTCGTCCATGCCCGTTTCCGGATACCAGACGAAGTCGCGGCCCCAGACGTCCCGATTACCCTGCTTGATCAGGTGGCGCGTGACCAGGTCGATGTCACTGGGGATGTCCACCCCAGCCTCGCGCATCACCTGCGCAGGAAGCGTCTGTGACCGGGACAGTTCACCCAGCAGCTGGACCTGTCGGCCATCCGGCTGTGTCAATGTGGTCTCAACGATGGGCGCTGGCCAGAAGTGCGAGAAACCTCGCACCAGGATCAGCGACAGCAGGCCCACCACCATGATCATGCTGATGGCAATGGCACCCGCGTTAAGCCAGATCCAGGGGGAGCCGCTTTTAAACCATTTCTTGATTGTCATTGGTCAGGATTCCGGGCCTACAGGTTGCTGTAACGCTGGCGCAGACGCTGGCGCACGATCTCGGCGGCGGTGTTGAGTACGAAGGTGAGCACCAGCAGCACCAGTGCCGAGAGGAACAGGATCCGGTAGTGGGTACCGCCCACCGCCGTCTCGGTGAGTTCCACGGCGATATTGGCCGACAGGGTGCGCATGCCTTCAAAGATATTGAAGTTGATGACCGGCGTGTTGCCCGTGGCCATGAGCACGATCATGGTCTCGCCCACCGCACGGCCAAAGCCCATCATCACGGCGGCAAAGATGCCCGGACTGGCCGTGGGCAGGACCACCCCCACCACCGTTTGCCAGGCCGTGGCCCCCAAGGCCAGAGAGCCTTGTGTGAGATGCCTGGGGACCGTATAGACGGCATCCTCGGCAATGGAGAAGATGGTGGGGATCACGGCAAAGCCCATGGCGATACCCACCACCAGGGCATTGCGCTGGTCAAAGCTGATACCCACGTCCGTCAGCCACTGCCGGGTGCTGCCACCGAAGAACCAGATCTCGATCAGCGGACTCACCTGGATGCACAGCCAGACCATGATGATGATGGCGGGCACCAGAATGAGCATCTCCAGGCCCGCCGGGAACCGCAGACGAATCGCCCCAGGCAGGCGGGACCAGGCAAACCCCACCACGAGCATCAACAACGGCAAGAGGATAAAGATGCTGAACACTGCGGGCAGATGGGCCTCGATGAAAGGCGCAAGCCACAGGCCGGCAAGAAAACCCAGGATGACCGTGGGCATCGCCTCCATCACCTCCACCGTGGGTTTCACAAAACCCCGCAGATGGCGCTGCATGAAGTAGGCGGTGTAGATGGCGCCCATGATGGCCAGGGGCGTGGCGAACAACATGGCGTAAAAGGCCGCCTTGATGGTCCCCAGAGTCACGGGAATCAAACTGAACTTGGGTTCGAATTCGTCCGTGGCCCCGGAAGATTGCCAAGTGTAGGTGGGCTCTTCACGACCCTCGTACCACACCTTCCCCCAAAGCGCGCCCAGGGAAAACTCCGGGTGGGGATTCTTGAGCGTCATGGGGGTGACGCGCCCGTCCGGACCCAGCATCAGCATGGCTTGATTCACCGGCGACAGGCCGATGGCCTGGATGGGCCCATCCAGGATGTCTTCCTGCAGGAGGGTGCGATGGGATGTGGCGTAGTGAATGCTGAGTCCACCCGCGGCATCGCCCACCACAAACCCCTTGCGGGCCAGTTCCGGGGCGATGGTGGCAATGGCCGCCGGCTGCGGCTCGAAGCTGCGCACCTCTTGCAAGTGCCGCTCGTTGTTATCGTCCCGGACCAGGAACCATTGGGTCAGGGAGCCGTCCGAGCCGCCAATGATGACGGACTGGGTGCCCACCAGGAATTCCATGGTGGTCACCTGATGGCCCTCGTCCACCACGCGCACGCTCTCCACCAGCCGTGGGTTGCGCGGCTGGGATACGTCGTAATAATGGAGACGGGATTGGTTGTCGGCAACAAACACCGCCCGATGATCGGAGTCCACCAGCACGCGCCGGGCCACACCGGGGGGCGATGGCAGCTCATACTCGCTGCGGCTGATCTCGCTGTCGCCGGTGAACAAGTTGGTGGAGGTACGATACAGGCTGAACACCAGCCGGTTGTTTGCGGTCAGGGCAGCCATGGCGAATCCGCGCGTACCCTCTTGAATGGCCACCTGGATGAGCGGTTCCCCTGATGAGTCCATCACCACCGGTTCTTTGCCCAGGGGGAAGGTGAGCTTGGGCTCAATGTAGCGTGTGTCATCCGGGTAGGTCAGATCATAGTCGTGCCGTGCCACCACGGCCGTACCGTCCGACAGCCCGTAGGCCACCAGGCGCTGACGCGATTCAGCCGCAGAGAAGCCGGTGATGCGGGCCGTCGGCGGAATGGGCAACTCCACGGACTTGCGTACCGTGCCATCCTGCGTCTCGAAAAACGTGGCCACACCATCATCCGAGAAGCGCACGCCAAGCTCCTCGTAACGTTCCATGGCCAGGTGCAGTGTTTGCGCCCCGGGCTCGCCGGGGATCTGGTAGCTCTCATGGGGCGTGACATCCGCCGACATGAGCAAGGGGGCCACCTCATAGAAGAGGTAGACAAAGATCAGGCCAAGGGCAAAAACAACACCGAGGCCCCCGGCGCCCACGCCATAACGGGAGACGCCGTCCTTGAAATAGCGCCACTTTCTCAGCCGGGCACGCTGGGTGCCACTGGGCAGGAGGGCCTCGCCCCGAGGGCTCCCACCGTCCTTGCCAATGGCCGCATTGGTTGTGCTCATGGTGATCGTCGTCTTATCAAGGGAGAAAGGCTGGCGACCCCGGCAGGGGCCCACCGTGTTGGCGCCAACGGTAACTCAGGAAAATGACATTTCCATGACGGCGCAATGAAGTCGACACAATGGAAAAACCAAGGCCCCGTCGGGGGCCCTGGTCAGATCGGCATGAAATGAGGATCCGGGGTCTACCCGATCATTCGATTTCCAGGTCGGCTCGTACGCGTTCCACCACACCGGAGGTCAGCGGCACAAAGCCATCACGCGCCGTCACTTCCTGGCCCTGCTTGGAGAGCACCATCTTCAGGAACTCGCGCTCCAGCGGGGGCAGACCGCGGTTGGGGTTGGCGTTGGTGTACACCAACAGGGAACGGGCCAGCGGGTAATTGCCGTTCAGGGCGTTTTCAGCATTCGGCTCGTACAAAGTGCCATCCTCACGCCCCAGGGCAATGGCCTTGACGCCAGCCGTCTGATACCCGATACCGGAATAACCGATGCCATTGATGGACTCGGTCACACCTTGCACCACGGAGGCAGAACCAGGCTGCTCGTTCACATCGTTGCTGAAATCGCCACCGCACATGGCGTGCTGACGGAAGTATCCGTAGGTGCCGGACACGGAGTTACGGCCATACAGGGCGATGTCACGGTTTTCCCAGCCACCGGTCAGGCCCACCTGGCCCCAGCGGGTGATGTTCTCGTCATGCCCGCAACGGCGGGTCTCGGAGAAGATGGCATCCACCTGGGGAATGGTCAGACCATCGATCGGGTTGTCCTTGTTCACAAACACCGCCAGCAGGTCGATGGCCACGGGCACTTCCGTGGGCGGATAGCCGTGGCGTTCCTCGAAGGTCTGCTTTTCGGAGGAGCGCATGGGGCGGCTCATGGGACCGAAGTTGGCGGTGCCCTCGGCAAGGGCCGGCGGGGCGGTGCCGGAACCGGCGCCCTGGATCTGGATGTTCACGTTGGGGTAGAAGCGGCTGAATTCCTCGGCCCACAGGGTCATGAGGTTGTTCAGGGTGTCTGAACCGATGGAGGACAGATTGCCCGAAACGCCCGAGACACGCTCATAGTCAGGCAGGTCCGGATCAACCCGATCCGCCTGCGCGGGGCCAGCGATGAGCAGCGCGGCCGATACGCTAGCGGCAACGAAAGTTTTCTTGAGGTGCTTCATGAAATGCCTCTCTTGCGGGATGGATGGCAAGCCGACCCCCACCCGAGGCGAACCCGGGCGGAATCCGGTTTTGACGACCGAGAGTATGGAAAGCAGGGGTGTCAGCTTTGTGAAGCATAGATGACATTTTGATGACACTCATACTGGGTCAACTGACTGGACCGAGGCGCCCCTGGGCGGAGGTGACCCCTGTCACAGACATGTCACGCATCCGCGCTACCCTTCGCACCTGTTCAAAAGCCTATACATCGGAAACCCAGTGTCCAGTTGTCAAACGCTCGACCACATCATCGCGGGCGGGGATCTTCATGCCTTGTTTCAGCCCATCGTCGACATGAGAGATGGGGCGGTGAGAGGCTATGAAGGCTTGATCAGGGGGCCTTCCGACAGCCCATGGCACGCCCCTCAGAAACTCCTGGCGGAGGCCCGGAGACAAGGACGATTATTTGAACTGGACGTGCTTTGTCGCGAGGTGATCCTGCAGCAGTTTGCCCACCTGGAGCTTCAGGGCAAGTTGTTTCTGAACGTGACCCCTGATGTGTTGCTGGACCGCAAGGCAATACACGGCGTCACCCTGCGGTTCCTCAAAGAGGCCGGAATCGCACCCGAGCGGGTGGTGATCGAACTCACCGAGCAGGAACCCATCGTCGACTATTCCATCATGCGCGAGGCCGTGCGGCATTACCGGGACATGGGTTTTTCCATTGCCCTGGATGACCTGGGGGCCGGTTACAGCAGCCTGCGCCACTGGTCTGAATTGCAGCCGGAATACGTGAAGATCGACATGCATTTCGTGCAGAACGTCGATCGCGATGACGTCAAACGACAATTCCTGCGCTCCATCAACGAGATTGCCCACGGGCTGGGCACGCGCATCATCGCCGAGGGGATCGAGACCGCCGAGGAATACGATGTCATTCGACATTTGGGCATCCCCTTGGGGCAGGGCTACCACATCGCGCGACCCGCAGCCCAACCCGCACAGACGCAGGAATGGCACCGAAGCAAGCGACCTGCAAAGGAACAGGCCTGGTTCCCGGCGCGTCGCAGTCGGGCAGAGGAATTGATCCGCCCCAATCCCGTGGCCACCCCGAACCAGACGCTGGCAGAAACGGTGGAGCGTTTCCAGGCATCACCAGACCTGCATTGTCTTCCCGTGGTGGACGGAGGAAGGCCGGTCGGTATCGTGCGACGCCATGAACTGCTCATGCTCTACTCCCAGCGGTTCACCCGCGAACTGCACGACCGCAGCCCGCTACGCTATTTCATGCGGGTGGATCCGCTCCTGGTACCGGCTGACCAACCGCTGGAAGAATTGAGCGAGACCATCACCGCGCATTGGCAGGTGGATCAGGAGTTCGTGATCGTCGATGCCCAGACCGGGGATTACCTGGGGATGGGCTGGCTGGTCGAGCTGCTACGAAAGTTGACCAAATTGCAGCTTCATTATGCGCGCTACGCCAATCCACTGACTCAGCTGCCAGGTAACGTGCCCATCAACGAACACCTGGACCTGCTGCTGCGGGAGGCAAAGCCCTTTACGGTGGCCTACTGCGATGTAGACCACTTCAAACCCTTCAATGATCACTACGGTTACGCCCGGGGTGATCGCGTGATCCGCGCACTCAGCGACCTGATGCGCCGGCTACCCAAGCGCCCTGGAGACTTTGTCGGACACGTGGGTGGCGATGACTTCATACTCGTCTTCACTGAAGAGGAAGACTGGCGCGCCCAGTGCGAGTGGTTACTGGACGCCTTTGCCGCGCAGGTGGGAGATTTCTATGATGACGGCGACCGGGCAGCCGGGGGCGTTGCGTTGCCGGATCGACAGGGAAAGCCACACTTCTTCCCCCTGCTCAGCCTGTCCATCGGGGTGGTCCCCATTGACCCGGGTACGTTTGATTCTCACCTGGATATCGCCCAGCGGGCCAGCGAGGTGAAACGCTGCGCCAAGCGACAGGCGGGCAATGCCCTGTTTGTCGATCGTCGCCTTGCCAGCGATCAGGGCCTGTGCATAGCGGATCCGATGCCCATCAGTCGTCTGGGGTAATCCAGTCGGGCACCTCCTCAATGCGATCCCGTCCCAGAGATTTGGCCCGGTAGAGGGCATCGTCGGCACAGACATACAGCGTGTCGAAACGGGTGCCGGGGACACTGGCGGCCGCACTCATGGAGGCGGTCACCCGCAGGCCCGGGTGCGGAGACTCACGGATCTCTCTGATCGCGGCGCAGATGCCATTGGCCAGCCGCAGCGCCCCTGCCCAATCCCCGCGCGCCAGGAGGATGGCGAATTCCTCGCCTCCCAGGCGACCGCACAGGGCCTGCTCCGGGCTCAACTCGCGCAGCACCCGGGCCACACCTACAATGATCTTGTCCCCCACGGGATGCCCGTAACGGTCGTTGACCTGCTTGAAGTGATCGATGTCCAGCAGCAGCAGTATGACCGGATCAGACTCCATGAGCGGGAGTGTCTCGCCAATGAAGGTTTCGCGATTGAGCAGGCCGGTGAGCCCGTCGTGTCGGCTTCTGAAGGTGAGCTCTTCGGTGAGTTCCCGCAGCTTCTGATTGGCCCGATTGAGTTCCCGCTCCGTGCGATCCGCGTGGTTGATCAGTCGACCCGTGTCGCGAATCATGCGATCAAAGCCCTGAATCAATTCCGCCAGGGCCCGGTGGGCAATCTCGCCATCCCCCTGTTCAAGTGCCTCCCTGGCTCGGCGCAGGGCCGCTTTCTCCGGGGCAAAGAGATCGGGGGCATCCATGTCAGAGGGCCTGTGTGGGCATGGCGCGGAAATCAATATCGGGAAAGTCCTCTGCCAGTTCCTGGCCGAATTCCAGGATGGTCTCGTCTTCCTCGTCATGGACCCAGTTCAACCGGACATGATTGCCGCGAACAATGGAGTAGTTCAGCAAATCCACCAGATTGAACAGCATCTTGGTGCTGGAACTGTTGAAGTACTTGAGCTCGATGGTGACCTGGACCTCCGTATCCTTGCAGGCATCGAGAAATTCCCGCGTGCGTTCCAGGATGTCATGGTAAAAACTCACGGCACTCTCGGGATAGGACTCCCCACGCAGGCACAGATGGCAGGCGTCGAAATCGAAGTCCACTTCCGGGGTGTCTGGTGTGGCGGGGATGTAAAGGCGATTGTCCATGGACGTGTTCTCCCGATTGAACTTCAAAGGTAGGCGCGCAGCGTCAGCGTCATGTGCCCAAAGGGGTGTTCCCCGATCTCGTAGTCGATGGGCGCGGCGCTGTCCCGGGCGATGGTCAGCAGCCCCAGGCCGGCTCCCTTGCTGTTGGCCGGTGGCTCGTCGGCGCGCAACTGCTGCCGGTAGGAACGTTTGATTTCCTCGCGCGACATCTCCCGCAGGGCGGACAGCGTCTGTTGCAATTGATCTGCCCAGTCGCGGGTGACGGGATTCTTGCAAATGATCTGAAACTGCTCGCCGGAACGACAGATACACACCGACCCGGCGCGTATCTCCCCCGCCGACGCATCGTTCGCCTGCAGTGGATCGCTGGAATAATGGATGATGTTCTGCGCCATCTCGATAAAGATGGAGAAGAGCTTGCGCCGGGTGCTGCCGGGCGTTTCACTGGCTTCCAGGCGAAGCTTCACCGCATCGCCGATGGCGTGGATGATGTTCTGGGAAAAATCCCCCACGTAGTAGAAAATCAGGTCGCCATTTTGCCGCGCGCACTCCTGGGGCTTGTTGGTGCAGATGCACAGTGCTTGATTCATGGAGGAAACCTCAAAGGGAATGGGAGCCATCGGGCAACGCCAGGGCGATCAAGGTGATGTCGTCACGGGGCGGCTCTTCGCCACGATAATCATCCAGTGCCTTCTCAAGGGCCCTGCCCTGCTCGGGCAGCGTCAGCTGGCGTGTCTCCAGCAGGCATTGCCGCAGCCGCTTCTTGCCGAAGGCGATACGCTTGTCGCCACCAATCTGGTCGATCACGCCATCACTGACCAGATACAGCCTTTCCCCGGGCTGGCATTCCAGCGTCTGGTTCCGCCATTCCTGATCCCAGTGCGTGCCCGTGTAACCCACGCCCGCCCTGTCACCCTTGATCTGCTCGCATGACGGCTCGGCAGCCGGCGTCACCCGGAACAGGGGCATGTGGGCACCTGCATAGCATACCTGGTGGCTGGAGGCGTAAAACCGCAGTATCGCCCCGTCGAGACCATCGTCAGAATCCTCCAGCCGTCGGGTATTGCAATCACAATCCCCCTGCTGATTCAGGCTTTGCTTGATGCGACGATTCATGGCCTGGAGCAGCGCAGCGGGATCATCTGTCCCCTGTTCGGCAAGTGCCCGCTCCAGGGCTGCCACGGCAATCAGGGTCATGAAGGCACCGGGTACACCATGGCCCGTGCAGTCGAACAGCCCCAGCAGGAACCCGTCTGACAGGGGCAGGAAATGATAGAAGTCGCCGCCCACCACATCCCGGGGACGCCAGCACAACCAATGCTGCTCCGGCAGGGCATCCTTCAGGGCCTGACAGGAGGGCTTGAGCAGGGAGGCCTGCAGGATGCTGGCGTAATCGATGCTCTCTCTCAGTTGCCGATGCTGCCGCTCCTGCAGCTCGGTCATGGCCTGCATCAGGTCCAGCATCTGACCCACACCGACATAATCACCGTCTTCCACCAGGATGAAACCATCGGCGAACACCTTTTCGCCAGCCTGGATGGCCAGCGCGGTGAGTTGGTGAATGGCCAGTCCGGCATCCGCCACAAGGGGACTCTTGTCCATGAAGGCGATACAACTCTGCCGACTGTACAACTCCGGATAGAACGGCTTGGCCATCATGTTGTGAAACAGGCTGCGGTTGATCAGCCCCATGGGGCGCCGCCCGAAGGTGACGGGCAGGTTTTGCAGGGAGCGATCGGCGGCAAAACGCGCGGCGATATCTTCGTTCGTGTGATCCGGATGGGCCGGTTCCACATGCACGAGCAGATCCCGGGCAACCCGGCGATCCATGGCGTTACCACGACGGACGGCCGGTTCGACGGGCCGCGAGAGAAGCGTGCTGGTCATGACGTCTCTTGGGTGGGGCCTGCACGGCCCCACGGATGGTTCATTGGGGAATCAGAGACGTCATGTTAGAGGTGAAGTGTGACAGAGGTTTGATTCCGGCGGACCGAAAAGACCGTTCATTCCCCTCTTTGCCAACGCGCGTCGGATGGTGACCACGAAGGTCGGCCACGGAGAATGTTCAAGGCACCATGGTTGACTCGGCGTTCCCTCCCTTCCTGCTGGCGTTTTGCACCAGGTCACGCAGCGATTGGCTGCCAAGGGCGCCCTTCATGGCCTGCTCCATCTCCTTGCAGACCCGGTCCACCTGATCGTCCAGGTCGGATTCCTGCTCGCCGGGGAGGGAATTGCCGTAACCCCGAACCGCGTCCAGGATATCCTTCAGGGCGATCTGCCCCAGGTCCCGTCCCGGCAGGTAGCGGCTGGGATACCTGGATGTGGACACCACCAATCCACTCTTCTCCAGGGCCTGCAGCACCCTTTCCAGGGCCTCCTCGGGCAGACCGACGCAACGGGCCAGATCCTGTCGGGAGACAGGCTCTCCGCCCTCATAGAAACGCGTCCCCAGGATCTGCATCAGGCGCAGTGCCAGGCGCTCCTGCAGGTTGCCCGAAAGGCTGGCCTTGGCACCGTCGGTGATCAGTAGATAAGTGGGATTCTGCAGATAGAAGGATACTTGCGAGCCCACCAGCAGGATCAGCCAATTCAGGTAGAGCCAGAACAACAGCATGATCATGATGGCAAAGCTGGAATAGATGGCGTCGTAACGGGTGGAGCCGGCCATCATGGAGGCAAACCCCCAGCCCAGGCTCTGCCACAGGATCGCCGCCACCAGTGCGCCCATCAGGGCGGGCACCGGCCGCACCCGTGTGTTGGGCACGAAGACATAGATGAAGGTGAAGGCCAGGGTGATCAGGAGATACGGCACCAGCTTTGACAGGAGTTCCAGCGATCCACCCACGATGCCGTATTCCATGGCCCGTTGCACGATGTCCGTGGCCATCACCGTACCGGTGATCCCCAACGCGGAAAAGATCAGCACCGGCCCCACCAGGATCACGCTCAGATAGCTGGAGAACTTCTGCACGAAGTTGCGCGGTGTATCCACGTGCCAGATGTAGTTGAAGGCCGCCTCCACCTTCTGGATCAACCCCACCACCGTGAAGAACAGGAACACCAGGCCAACAAAACCCAGTACCCCCACCCGCATGTTCTCCACGAACTCCACCACGTTGACGACGACCTCCTCCCCCTGCGCCCCCAAGGGCTCCAGCAAGGTGAGCAGGAATGGCTCCACTGCGTTATGGGCACCAAAGGCCTTGAGCACCGAAAAGGACAGGGCCAGCAAGGGCACCATGGACAGCAAACTGGTATACACCAAGCTCATGGCGTGCAGGTTCAGTTGACCGCCGGAAACCTCCTTGCCGATCCCCATCAACGCCCGCACGGCGCCCACCGACCAAGCCTGGGAGCGGGACATCTGTCGGATATCCCCCTGTTCCACCATGCGTCTGATCTGCAGAGACTGTTCCTTGATCTTCATGGGTCGGTATCTTTTCGGTGAGTGACCCTGTCAGGATACAAGCCAGGGCACGATGGGACCATCACGGCACGCCCCCTAGCCAGCCATCATAAGCTGCCTCTAAAATACCCGCCCTCACAACCCCCAGGAGGATCCTGCCATGACCATCCAGATCGGTGATCAAATGCCCGAGGTCACGCTGCGGATCATGACCCCTTCGGGGGATCACCCCGTGACCACATCCGAGCTGTTCACCGGCTTCAAGGTGGCCCTGTTCGCCGTTCCCGGCGCCTTCACCCCTGCCTGCTCGGGCATCCACCTGCCCGGCTTCATTGCCCGCCACGAGCAACTCATGGCCGCCGGCATCGAGCGGGTGATGTGCGTGGCCGTGAATGACGTCTTCGTCATGAATGCCTGGGGGGAGATCCACGAGGTGGGTGACCGCATCCTCATGGTGGCCGATGGCAATGCCGACTTCACACGCGCCGTCGGTCTGGACGTGGATGCCTCCGGCAGCGGCATGGGCATCCGCTCCCGGCGCTACGCCATGATCGTGGACAATGGCGAGCTGCAGTGGCTCGGCGTGGACAAACCCCGGCAGGTGGTGGAAAGCTCGGCCGATGCGGTACTCAAGGCATTGGGGGCGAACGGAGCCTCCTGAGGACGAACCCGGGGGCCGGGGATAGGCACTGTGCCAGCCCTTCCCCCTGAAAACGACGGCTATTTTTGCTGCCAGCGGCCGCGGTCATCCTGGTACCAGTAGCCGGAGGGAGCCTCCTCCACCCAGACCCGGGCGAAGGTCTTGCGGATATCCGATTCCCATTCCGGCCGGTCGTTGGCCCGAGCGATCTCGCGATACAGGGCGTCGCGGTCGGCGTTCTCCTCGGCGACCAGGCGCTGCACGGAGGAACGATCCCGCAGGGGCACGGCATTCAGGTCGCGCACCGCCACCCGGCCATCACTGGTGAAACCCACCGCCCCGGACTGGAAATAGGGCCGCAGGGCCGAGGTGCGCTGACGCATGGAGGCCCGCAGTGAATCGATGGCCGGGGAGCGGATATTGATATCCGGCTGCTGGGCCTGTGCGGGGGAGATCAACCCGTTGACCAGCGCCACCATGACCCGTCCCCCCATCTCCCGCAGGGCTCCCTGATCCGGTGCCCCGGATTCCCCGGAGTCTTCCCGGGCTGGCGGCGACTGTTCCTCCGTCTCGCCCAGCACGTCGCGCACGATGATGCGGGCCGCATCCTCTGCCGCCGCCGCCGGAAAGTAGATGTTGATGGTCACGCAGGCGGTTAACAGGCAGGTCAGACCGAACCACGCCAAGGGGCGCGCATATCGGGCAATCGGGGTCATGGTTGATCTCCAGTACAATGAGGGTTCCTGGTGGATAGTCTCGGCCACCCCGACGCCGGCATCAAGGGGAGGACGGTGTGTTCACATGCCTGAGGATCAGGCCCATGTGATAGTCCCCTGGCGGCAAGGGAATGGAGACCCGATGACCGGCCCCAGGTGCCTGTTCAACGGGCAGGCCCTCGCGACCCGTGATGGCATCGAGCACCACCTCGCGGCTCCCTGCGGGGGTCATGATCTCCAGGCGATCACCCACCGAAAAGCGGTTCTTCACGTCCACGCGGGCCAATCCCGAGGCCGGGTCATAGGCCTCGATTTCTCCCACGAACAGCCGCCGGTCGGACTCGGAGTGTCCGCGTGCATAGTTCTGGGCGGTGCGCTCCCGGGGCCGGGTGAGAAAGCCATCCGTGTAGCCCCGGTTGGCCAGCCCTTCCAGGGCATCCAGCAGGGCAGGATCGAATGTCCGACCGGTGGTGGCATCGTCGATGGCCCGGCGATACACCTGGGCCGTGCGCGCGGCATAGAAATGAGACTTGGTGCGACCCTCGATCTTCAGGGCATCCACGCCGATCGCCACCAGGTGCTGCACATGCTCCACTGCCCGCAGATCCATGGAGTTGAGGATATAGGTGCCATGCTCATCCTCCTCCACCGGCATGAGTTGCCCGGGGCGCTCACCTTCCTCCAGCAGGAAAGGCTCACCCGCCAGGGGATGGCGACCGGCCGAAGAGGCATCGTCCCGAGGGATCAGATCGCCACCAGCGTCTTCGTCGGCCGCGTACAGGCGATACCGCCAGCGACAGGCGTTGGTGCAGGCACCCTGGTTGGCGTCGCGATGATTGAAATAGCCGGACAGCAGACAACGTCCGGAATAGGCGATGCACATGGCCCCGTGCACCATCACCTCCAGTTCCATATCGGGGCAGGCCTGACGGATGGACTCGATCTCCCCCAGGGACAACTCCCGGGAGAGGATGACCCGGCCAAGCCCCAGACCCTGCCAGAAGCGCACGCTGGCGGCATTCACGGTATTGGCCTGCACGGAGAGATGCACGGGGATGTCGGGCCAGCGCTCGCGCACCTGCATGATCAGCCCGGGATCGGACATGATCAGCGCATCGGGCCCCAGTTCCACCACAGGCGCCATGTCCCGGGCAAAGGTGGCCAGCTTGGCCTGATGGGCGCTGATATTGGCGGCGAGGAAGAAGCGCCGTCCGGCCGCATGGGTCAGACGGATGCCTTCGGCCAGGGATTCCAGGGAGGCGAAGTCATTATTGCGCACCCGCAGGGAATAGCGGGGCATCCCGGCGTAGACGGCGTCGGCGCCGTAGGCCAGGGCGTAGCGCAGATTCTTGAGGGTGCCGGCGGGGGCGAGCAGTTCCGGGGCGTTCATGGCGGGACGATAGCACAGGACCGGGCCATCAAGGGCCTTCATCCCCCATACTCACCTCCCCTGAAGTCACCGCTGCCTGCAGGCGCAGGATGAGGTCTCGCCAGGCCACCTGGCGCGTGTGACCGATCACCTCCACGCGCGGCAGGCCAGCACCCTGGATGATGTAATACCCGTCACCATCCGGTGCGGGCGCCACGCCATCCATCAGGCACACCTCCCCACGCAATTGGCACGACAGCCCCAACTGCCGGTAGCCAAAGGAATCGAAGAAACGCAGGAATCCTGTGCCCAGCATGCCACCGACACCGCCGCCGAGGCTCACAAGGTTGTCCAGGGCCCGCTGACTGATGCGGCGCCGAAAGCGCTGATCCAGAGGCGTGTAGAGGGCCGCATCGAAGCGCACCGGTTCCCAGTTGACCAGGATCATGTCCCGTACATGGCCCTTGAGGCGCCCCTCGATCAGGCCAAACTCGAAGGTGTTGGTGATGGAGGCCAGATCCAGAGTGTCCATCTCGATATTCGCCCAGAGCACGGGTGCCACACCGAAGGGATCCCGCAGGCGCAGGTTGCCGACGCGGATCATGCCATCGAAGGCCTGGATCACCAGGCGCCCCCCCAGGGTGAGTTCGCCGTCCTGATAGCGCACCCGGGGGATGCTGCCCGCCAGGGTCCCGGTGAACAGGGGGCGCCCGAGGGTGGCCGCCAGACGCTCCATGGAGATGGGCATGACACTCGCCTCAAAGGTCATCAAAGGATCTTCGCTGCGTAGCCCCCGGGCCTCCAGGCCATGAACCCGCAACTCCCCATCGAGTATCGGAATGCGCGCCTCCTGGATCAGCCGGATGCCGTCCCGCTCCAGTTGCAGTGGCATGCGCGTCATGCCCACGGGAATACGATACAGGTGGCCGCCTTCCAGGGAGACGTGACTCACCGGCGCCGTTCCATCAGACTTCCAGATCAATCGTCCATCCAGACCATAGAGCCCCAGGCGACCCTTGCGATCGTCCGCATCCACCTGCGCCAACGTGAGGGCCACTTGCCGCAAGGTGCCCTCACGGATTTTCAGGCGCGCGGAGATCAGGCCACCGGTGTCCAGGTCATCCAGGGCCGTGCCGTACGCAAAGGGCTTCACAAAGGTCTCGTACACCGCCGGCAGCCTGGCCCAGTCCACGTTCAGGGTGGCTTGCAAGCTATGGGACGGATCGGCCACATCCAGACCCGCCTCCCCCGCCAGGCGCAGATCATCCCCCCAGGAGAGGGTCAGATCCTTTGCGGACAGCCTGCCCTCCCGCCAGTTCAGCCGGGTGCTGAACTGCATCGGCCATGCGGCATCGGCCTCCACGAAGACCGGATCCACATACACGGCACCCGTCTCCCAGTCCAGCACCAGATCCCCCTGCCAGGCCGCCCCCGTCCGTTGTGCATCCCACTGCAGGGCCATGCCGAGCCCTTCCCCTGCCAGGGTGCCCACCGCGCTGGCAAAGGTGCCCTCATCCCACACGGCGCGGCCTTGGGTAAAATGGATGCCATCCATCCCACCCCGGGCCCGGAAGTCCAAATCCAGCTGACCTGCCATCTGGAAGCCATCAGGCAGGCGATCCTCCAGGGGCTGCCCGATCCTTTCCGCCAGGCCCTGGATCTCCCGCCAGTCCAGGGCCCGCCCACGGGCCTTTAACGCCCAGGCACCCGCATCATGGTTGATGGAGAGGCCCACTTGCCCATCCGCCAGGGGGAGTCCTTCCAGTTCCAGGTCAAGACGCCCCTCAAAACCCAGATCCAGCCGCCCCGGTACCTGGCGCAATTCAAGCCAGGGATGCCGCCCGGACACCCGGAGGGAGGGACACCTCAAACGGGTGTTCTGCAGATGTCCGCCGGGGCAGGCCACCTCCAGGTCCTGGATCACCCCCACCGGATGGGGCAGACGCAGGCGCGCCACCTGAAGATGGAGGGTGTCCGCCTCCTCGGCCAGCCCCAGACGCAGCGTCACCCCCGTCATGGACCAGCCCTCCCCTCGCAGATCACCGATGTCCAGTTGCCAATCAGTCTGCCCCCAGGCCGGCGTTCCCAGCAGCAGGGTCATCAGCAACAGTGCGGGAAGAATGAAACGGTGCAAGGTGGGCGGAATCCATGCAGGAAAGGGTCATCGGGGCCATCCGGCTGGGTAAATCGAGTCCGAAAGGCCCCTGGATGCTTGACATTATGCACAAGGCCGAGGGGGCGCGTAAAAAATGCACCAGGAGGTCTCTCAACTTTTCATGGTTAAATCGTTTTAAAAATAATCAATAAAAAACAAATAGTTAACAAATTGATTACAAATTAACCAGTTTAAACACAACCCCCCACGCCATGCGGCCTGGCCAACGTTTCGGACAGATACTCCACAGAGTTATCCACAGCTTTTGTGGATAATGGAAAATTTGCCGCGAACTTGCGATATTGCCCCTGTGAGACGCAATCGCCCCCCCTACCGTCGCTGGTCATTCCGGCGCCTGATGGCCCGCCTTCTGGTTGGCATCGCACTCGTGCTGCTGGTCTCCACGACCGTTGTGATCGGCGGGCTGCGCTGGATGGATCCGCCCACCACTGCCTTCATCTTGCGGCATGAGAATTCCAGCGCAACCTCCGGGTACAAAGTGCCGGTGCGCCATGAGTGGGTGTCACGGGAACACATTGCCCCCGAGGCAGCTTATGCGGTGATCGCCGCCGAGGATCAAAACTTCATGAACCATCGTGGGTTTGATTTCGGCTCCATCCGCGCAGCCATCCGGGAGTATCGCGCGGGGGGGCGACTCAGGGGCGCCAGCACCATTAGCCAGCAGGCAGCCAAGAACGTGTTCCTGTGGCCAGAACGCAGCCTACTGCGCAAGGGCGTGGAAGCCTACCTCACGGTATTCATCGAGTGGCTCTGGCCCAAGCAGCGCATCCTGGAGGTGTATCTCAACGCCGCCCAGTTCGGACCGAATATCTACGGGGTGGAAGCTGCCAGCCAGGCCTACTTCGACAAACCGGCCAGTGCCCTCACCCAGTCGGAGGCGGCCCGCCTGGCGGCGGTGCTGCCGGGCCCTGTCCGCCTGCGGGCCAATCAACCCTCGTCCTATGTACTGGAGCGTCAGGCCTGGATCGAACACCAGGTGCCGCAGTTGAAGAAGGCGGGTTATCTGAAGGGCGTGTGGGGCCCGCCCGAGAGGATCATGACCGGCACGGTGCCGGAGAATCGCTTGATACCCGTTTCCGATGATAGGGTGACTCAAGACCCGCCCCAGCCACTGCTCTTCTCGATCCAGGAGGGAATGATGACGACACTGATCAACCTGCATGCACCCGATGAGACGGCGCGCTGGCACGTCATCAATGATGGCGTCATGGGGGGGCTGTCACGCAGCCGTTTTGACATCAGCGAGGACGGGGTGGCGGTCTTCACCGGCGAGATCTCCCTGGCCAACAGCGGCGGCTTTGCCTCCGTGCGCCGTGCGCCAGAGGCCCTTGGAATGGGCCAGGCCCGCGGCATCCGTCTGCAAGTGCGTGGCGACGGGCGCACGTATCAGTTACGACTGCGCAGCGACACCGACGATAACGCCATGGCCTACCGCCAGCACTTTGCCACCACGGACCGACAATGGCAGGAAGTGCAACTGCCCTTCAGCCGCTTTGAGCCGGTATACCGGGGCCGTGTATTGCCGGATGCCCCGCTGCTGGACCCGGCCCGCATCCGTCAAGTGGGATTCATGCTGGCCGACAAGGCCCCCGGGCCATTCGTGCTGGAAATCGGGTCGGTGGACCTCATGGAGTGAGCCTGCTTCAACGCATCAGTCCACCACATCATTGAGGGTGACCCCCAGGCCCAGTGTGTTCTGGTACCAGTTGTAATCGATCAGGCTCTCGCCGTAGCCGGAGAAGACCTGCACATAGCCGCGCAGCGGTCCGAGCACAGGCGGCGACGTCCAGCTTGCTGACAGCGCACCCCGACCGGTGGACGGATTGCCACGCACCGTGCCGGTGAAGCGATGGCCCCCCTGGCCATACGAAACGGTGAGGTCTCCGTGGCCATAGTAGTCGGTGATGTCCGGGTTATCGTCCTGGTGATCCCCTTCAGGCAGGCGATACCACAATCGCCCCATGAGCGCCAGGTTATCCCGCTCCAGACCCACGCCGGCATACAACCGATTCCAACTGCGGGAAAGGATCTCGGAACGACCGTTGGAGTGATGCAGAAAGCCCAGGTTGAGCACCTCCCAGTCAAAGCCACCCAGATGCAGTCCGGGGTGGTAGCTCAGGATCAACTCGGGCGCATAGTTGGTCTCCCGGAACGGGCGCGAGACGTCCTCGTTGTACACCTGCCACTGACTCTGCTGGGTGTACCCGGCCCATACCCCCCAGCGACGGTCATGGGTGGTCCACAGGCGTGCCTTGAAGCTGAACTGAAACTTGGCCTCCACCGAGTCCAGATCCTGGTCGGCGGCGGGATTGATGTCTGCCAATGGGGCAAAGGGCCGGTCATTGGTTCGGTCGGAGTACCGGGCCAGCAAGAAGTAGTTGGGTTGATGCACCCGCAGCATGTGCGCATCGGAGTCGGGCGAGAAACCCCAGGTGCTGGCGAGCCGGGAATCGTCACGCCCCTCCTTCGACTCGCTGGCGGGCGACTCCGGCTCGGGTAATTCGATGGCGGTAAGCGCCTCCGCGGCGGGGGCCGCATCCGACCGTTCCCCGGCCAGCGCGTCATAACAGGCCAGCCGTTCGGCATCCGCGTTGATCCGGGCACAGTCCTCCCAGGTGCTGGCCAAGACCGGCATCGACCAGGAGGCCATCAACAGGAGTGTCAGCGGGGAGAGCCTGCTGAAGTCACGGGGCATCGGCAGGCACCTTGCGCAGTGGTTGGAGGGCATGGGGGATGTTGGGCTGGGGTCAGGCGACAGCATAGGCCAGCAAGCTACCCGGATGGAAGGCAGGTCCGCAGAGAGCCACCCCAGGCACGAACCCCGCCCCCGTGGGAGCGGCCCTCGGCCGCGAAGGGCTCTTCCAAAAAGACTCCGCACTGTCCGGACCTCGGGGTGTCCGGGCTGGCCCTTCGCGGCCAAGGGCCGCTCCCACTGGGGGGTAGCGGCCCCTTGGCGGTGCGATGATCAGCCCTCGATCGCGTCCTTGGCCACTTCCAGCGCCGGACGACCCTGGCGGTCGGTGACACCCTCTAGCCAGGGCGCCATCGCTTCGGGGTTGTCCTGCAGCCACTCACGGGCTGCCTGTTTGGGGTCCACGTCCTGGTTCATGATCTGATCCATGAGGTGGTTTTCCATCTCCAGGGTAAAGCTGAGTTGCTTGAGGAATTGGCCCACATTGGGGCAACGGTCCACATAGCCCGTTTGCACATTGGTGTGCACAGTGGCCGCACCGAAGTCCGGACCGAAGAAATCCTCGCCCCCCTCCAGATAGGCAATGTCGAAACGGGTGTTCATCGGATGAGGCTCCCAGGCCAGGAACACAATCCAATCCCCGTTGCCCGTGCTGCGAAGCACCTCGCCCAGCATGCCCGCCTCACTGGACTCCATCAGCCGGAATCGACCCAGGTCGTAGGCATCCTGGTCGATCATGTCATGGATGATCTCGTTACCGTCATTACCCGATTCCAGACCGTAGATCCGGCCATCGAACTCCCCGCGATGCGCTGCCAGATCCGCAAAGTGGGTGACACCTGCATCGTGCACATACCGGGGAACCGCCAGCGTGTATTTGGCGCCCGTTAGGTTGGTGGCGATCGTCTCCACCGTGCCACGGGTCTCGTAGGGTTCGATGATGCTGGCCATGCTGGGCATCCAGTTGCCCAGGAACACATCGAAATCGTCATTGGCCAGGCCGCCGTAGGCGATGGGCACCGACACGGTGAGGCTGGTGGTGTCGTAGCCCAGGGTTTCCAGCACCACGCGGGCGGTGGCGGTGGTGGCCGTGATGTCTGTCCAGCCCACTTCGGCAAAGCGCACCTGGCCACAGGCCGCAGGTTCTTCGCCATTCGCCAGGGTGGCGAGGGGGGTGGCCAGCATGAAGACCGCCGCACCGGCGGTAAGCATTCGGGGTAACGAAGCCATCAAGGTTCTCTCCCATACAGTGAATCGAATACTGATTGAACGTTCATTCAAACACAGATTGAACGATCATTCAATTTTCGTTAGAGTGAATGCAGTTTCCTCGGCTAGAGATGGATCATGCCTTACAACGAATCACTTAACGGACGCCGCGAACAACTCATCCGGGCTAATCTGACGGCCATTCACCAGTATGGACTGGCAGATGCCACCATTGCGCGCATTGCCCGTCTGGCGGGAGTGTCCACCGGCATCATCAGCCATTACTTTGGCGGCAAGTCCGGACTGATGCAGGCCACCATGCGCCACCTGCTCACTGAACTGGGTCAGGCCGTCACGGAGCGCCGCCAGGGCCTGGATGTCGATGATGTGGAGGGTCACGTGGACGCCATCATCGATGGCAATTTTGATTCCACCCAGACCAACCGGGCCGCCATGCGTACCTGGCTGGAGTTCTGGGCATCCAGTATGCACCAACCTGCGCTGCAACGACTGCAGCGGGTGAACGAACGGCGCCTATACTCGAATTTGTGCCACCAGTTCCGCAAACGCCTGCCGCCCGCTCAGGCACGGGATGCGGCCCGCTCGGTGGCTGGCTTGATCGACGGCCTGTGGCTGCGCGGCGCGCTGCACCCCGACGGCATCGACATCGAGGGCTGCCGCCGCCTGGCGCGGGACACTGCCCGATTCTGGCTCGCGCAGGGCCTTTAAACCCACCTGACATTCCGGAGCCTCCCATGCCCATTCCTCAGATCGACCCACTGCAGGGCAACTACATTCATGGCCGCCGGGTCACCGACCCCAATGGCCAGTGTTTCGACACGGTCAACCCGGCCACGGGCCAGACCCTGGCCCGTGTGCAAAGCAGCACCCCGGAGCAGGTGGATGCCGCCGTGCAATCAGCCCGCGAGGGCCAGCGGGCCTGGGCCGCCCTGAGCCCCATGGTACGGAGCCGGGTGCTGCGCCGGGCTGCGGACCTGCTGCGCGAGCGGAACGATGCGCTGGCAACCCTGGAGACCCTGGACACCGGCAAACCCCTCAGCGAGACCACCGCCGTGGACATCCAGACGGGGGCAGACGCACTGGAGTACTTTGCCGGTGTGGCCATGGCACTGGAAGGCGAACAGATCCCTCAGGGAGAGCAGGCCTTCATCTACACCCGCCGCGAGCCCCTGGGGGTGTGCGCGGGCATTGGCGCCTGGAACTACCCCTTGCAGATCGCCTGCTGGAAAGCGGCTCCTGCCCTGGCCGCCGGCAATGCCATGGTGTTCAAGCCCAGTGAAGTCACACCCCTCTCGGCCCTGGCGCTGGCGGAGATCCTCACCGAGGCCGGGCTGCCGGAGGGGGTGTTCAACGTGGTGCAAGGAGATGCGGACACGGGGCGCGCCCTGACCGGTCATCCGGAGATTGCCAAGATCTCGTTCACGGGGGAGGTGGAAACGGGCAAGGCGGTCACCGCCGATTCGGCAAGCAGCAACCTCAAGCAGGTCACCATGGAACTGGGAGGCAAATCGCCCCTGATCATCTTTGCCGACGCGGACCTTGCGCAGGCCGTGAGCGCGGCCCTGATGGCCAATTTCTACAGCAGCGGCCAGATCTGCACCAACGGCACCCGGGTGTTCGTGGAATCGTCCGTCCGCCAAGCGTTCGAGGCGCGCTTGCTGGAACGCATGGGTAAGATCCGTGCCGGGGATCCCATGAATCCCGAGACCAACCTGGGGCCGCTGGTCAGCCAGGCCCACCGGGATCAGGTGATGAGCCATATCGACCGTGCCCGTGCCGATGGCCTCAGGCTGCTCATCGGGGGTGAGACCCTCAGCCCCGCGTCGGCCCCGGATGGCGCCTTCGTAGCCCCCACCGTGTTTGCCGATTGCCCCGACGATCACCCCATCGTGCGCCAGGAGATCTTCGGGCCGGTGATGGTGCTGCAATCCTTCGACTCCGAGCAAGAGGTGATCCAGCGGGCCAATGACACCCGCTACGGCCTGGCGGCGGGGGTATTCAGCCGCGATCTGGCCCGGGCCCATCGGGTGATCCATCAACTGCAAGCTGGGATCTGCTGGATCAATACCTACAACCTCTCGCCGGTGGAGATGCCGGTGGGGGGATACAAACAATCGGGGCTTGGGCGGGAGAACGGGCTGGCGGCATTGGAGCACTACACCCAGCGCAAGTCGGTGTATGTGGAACTGGGAGAGGTGGAGAGCGTGTTTTGACAGGGGGGCTCCGCGCCCCTCACCCCACCCCCTCTCCCCAAAAGGGAGAGGGGCTCAGGCTCTCCTCCCTTCTCCCCTCGGGGAGAAGGGTCGGGGATGAGGGGGTAACGGAGGGCACGCCCCCATCTGTGCACCCCCAACCCATTCAACCAAGGGGCATTACCCCATGAAAACAAATACATACGACTACATCATCATCGGCGCCGGCTCCGCCGGGGCCGTGCTGGCGGCACGCCTCACCGAAGACCCGGACACCCGGGTGCTGCTGCTGGAGGCCGGTGGCCGCGACTGGCGGCTGGACTTTCGTACCCAGATGCCCGCTGCGCTGGCCTACCCGCTGCAGGGGCGACAATACAACTGGGCCTTCCAGACCGAGCCGGAACCCCACATGAACTGGCGACGCATGGACTGCGGCCGGGGCAAGGGGCTGGGCGGATCCTCCCTGATCAACGGTATGTGCTACATCCGTGGCAACGCCCTGGACTATGACCACTGGGCCAGTGACTTCGACCTGCCCGGCTGGGAATACGCCCACTGCCTGCCCTATTTCCGCAAGGCCGAAACCCGGGATATCGGTGCCAATGACTACCATGGAGACCAGGGGCCATTGTATGTCACCACCCCGAAGTCGGATAACAACCCCCTGTTCCAGACCTTCATCCAGGCGGGTGAGCAGGCCGGTTACCCCCGTACCGAGGACGTGAATGGCTACCAGCAGGAGGGCTTTGGCCCCATGGACCGCACCACCACGGCCCGAGGGCGCCGCGCCAGCACCTCGCGTGGCTACCTGGACCAGGCCCGGCAGCGGCCCAACCTGGACATCCAGGTTCACGCCCTCACCGATCGCGTCATCATGGAAGGCCAGACCGCTCGGGGCGTGAGTTACATCCAGCGGGGTCGCCGCCAGGAGGCCCGGGCCGAACGGGAGGTACTGATCTGTGCCGGCGCCATCCTTTCCCCCGCCATCCTGAAGCGCTCGGGGATCGGCCCGGCGCAGGAACTGAGCGAGCAGGGCATCCCGCTGACCCATGCGCTGCCCGGCGTGGGCGAGAACCTGCAGGACCATCTGGAGATCTACGTGCAGTACGAGTGCAAGGAGCCCATCAGTCTGTATCCGGCACTCAAATGGTGGAATCAGCCCTGGATCGGCGCCCAGTGGCTGCTGGGAGGACGCGGCGTCGGGACCAGTAATCAGTTCGAGGCGGCGGGGTTCATCCGCAGTGAAACGGGCTTCGACTGGCCCAATCTGCAGTATCACTTCCTGCCCATCGCCATCAATTACAACGGCACTCAGGCAGTGGAGGCCCATGGATTCCAGGCCCATGTAGGCTCCATGCGCTCCCCCAGCCGCGGCCATGTGCGTCTGGCCAGCCCGGATCCGCTCAAGGCGCCGCGCATTCGGTTCAATTACATGAGCCACGAGCAGGACTGGCGGGAGTTCCGGGACGCCATCCGACTCACCCGGGAGATCATGGCCCAGCCGGCGCTGGATCGTTACCGGGGCCGCGAGCTGGCCCCCGGGGCCCAGGCGACGTCGGACCTGGAACTGGACGAGTTCGTGCGCAACCATGCCGAGACGGCCTATCACCCCTGCGGTTCCTGCCGCATGGGCACGAAGGATGATGCAATGGCCGTGGTGGACGACCAGGGACGGGTGCATGGTGTGGAGGGACTACGGGTGGTGGATGCGTCCATCATGCCGCGCATCGTCACGGGCAACCTCAATGCGCCCACCATCATGATGGCCGAGAAGATTGCCGACCACATCCGGGGCCGTGAGGCGCTGGCGCCTTCGCAGGCGGCGGTGTATCGGGTGCAAGCGGGCAGCCCGACCCGGTTGCGGGGGGAGCGAGCAGCTTGAAGCAGGGGAAATGACTGATGGCACGGTGCCCCCCCCCCTCCCCTCATCCCCAACCCTTCTCCCCCAAGGGGAGAAGGGAGCTTCATGGATGGGAGCCCCTCTCCCCTTGGGGGAGAGGGGTTGGGGTGAGGGGCCGGCCTGGCACCGGCCCCAGGCTTACTTCACCTTGGGGTCCAGCTCGCCGGACTTGTAGCGGGCAACCATGGCCTCCAGATTCATGGGACGAATCTTGGACGCCATGCCGGCACAACCGAAGGCTTCGTACCGAGCCTTGCAGACATCCTTCATGGCGGCAGTGGAGGCCTTCAGGAATTTACGCGGGTCGAATTCCTTGGGGTTCTCGGCCAGGAACTTGCGCACGGCACCGGTGGAGGCCATGCGCAGGTCGGTGTCGATGTTCACCTTGCGCACGCCGTGCTTGATGCCTTCCTGGATCTCTTCCACGGGCACCCCATAGGTCTCGCCCATGTCGCCACCGTACTGGTTGATGATCTTCAACCACTCCTGGGGCACCGAGGAGGAGCCATGCATCACCAGGTGGGTATCGGGGATGCGGGCGTGGATCTCCTTGATGCGCTGGATGGCCAGGATATCCCCTGTCGGCGGACGGGTGAACTTGTAGGCGCCGTGGGAGGTGCCGATGGCGATGGCCAGGGCATCCACATGGGTCTTCTTCACGAAATCGGCCGCCTCGTCGGGATCGGTGAGCAGCTGATCGTGGGACAGGGTGCCCTCGGCACCGGAACCGTCCTCTTCGCCGGCCTGACCGGTCTCCAGGGAGCCCAGGCAGCCCAGCTCGCCTTCCACGGAGACGCCCACCCAGTGGGCCATGTCGGCCACCTGACGGGTGACCTCCACGTTGTAGTCATAGGTGGAGGGGGTTTTCATGTCGGCCATCAGGGAGCCGTCCATCATCACGGAGGTAAATCCGGACTGGATGGAACCCTGGCACACGGCCGGCTCGCTACCATGGTCCTGGTGCAGCACCACGGGGATGTGAGGATACTGTTCCACCGCGGCCACGATCAGGTGACGCAGGAAGGGCTCACCGGCGTATTTGCGGGCACCGGCCGAGGCCTGGATGATCACCGGCGAGTCCACCTCGTCGGCGGCCTGCATGATGGAGTGCACCTGCTCCATGTTGTTGGCGTTGTAAGCCGGCATGCCATAGCCGTGTTCGGCGGCATGGTCCAGCAGTTGTCGAAGAGAAATCAGGGCCATTGGGACCTCCTTTTGGTTTGCTTGAGAGTCAATCTATCGCAGGTTCGCTATCGTTATCATGACCTGACCGCCGCGGTCACTTACCCGGACCGACAGCGGCGGTTTGCTGCACTCAGGTAGCGCCGTCCTGGAGGGCGCCCACCTGGACAATCTTCATGGCATTGGTTCCCCCCATCACACCGGTCAGATCCCCCTTGGTGATGATGACCAGGTCCTCGTCCCGCACCACACCGGCCTCCCGCAGAATATCCACCACCTGGCGGTTGTTCTCGGCATGACTGCTGTTATCGCTCAGGAAGAGTACCGGGTAGACACCCCGGTAGAGGGCCATCTTGCGGCAGCAGCGCTCGTGACGCGTCATGCCGAAGATGGGGATACCGGAACTGATCCGGGACATCCACTGGGCCGTGGAACCGGATTCCGTCATGGCGGCGATGGCGCGCACATCCAGATGGTTGGCCGTGTACATGGTGGCCATGGCGATGGCCTCGTCCACCCGGCAGAAGTAACTGTCCATGCGATGGGTGGAGACGCGGGCACTGCGCTGGCGCTCGGCAGCCTCGCAGATCCGCCCCATGGCCGCCACCGCCTTGTCAGGATACCGCCCGGTGGCCGTTTCTCCCGAGAGCATGACGGCATCGGTGCCATCGAGCACCGCATTGGCCACGTCGAAGACCTCTGCCCGGGTGGGAATGGGATTGGTGATCATGGATTCCATCATTTGCGTCGCGGTGATCACCACCTTGTTGCGGGTGCGGGCATCATGGATCAGGCGTTTCTGCACCCCGGGCAGTTCCGCGTCACCGATCTCCACGCCCAGGTCACCGCGGGCGATCATGATGGCGTCGGTGGCGTCCAGGATCTCGTCACTGGCCGTGACTGCCTCAGCCCGTTCAATCTTGGCACAGATGGCGCCGCTTCCTCCGGCATCACGCAGACGTTGCCGGGCCTGAAGGATATCGTCGGCGCAACGAGGGAAGGAAATGGCCAGGTAGTCCACGTCCAGTTCCGCGGCCAGGCGGATGTCATTCACGTCCTTGTCGGTCAGTGCCGAGGCAGAGAGGCCGCCTCCCTGGCGGTTGATGCCCTTGTTGTTGGAGAGGGTGCCGCCCACCACTACCTGCGTATGGATGCGCGGGCCATCCACCCGCACCACCTCCAGCACCAGACGGCCATCGTCCAGCAGGAGGATGTCCCCCGCATTCACATCTCCGGGCAGATCCGTGTAGGTGAGGCCCACACGCTGCTCGTCTCCCTGGCCCGGATCCAGTTCGGCATCGAGCACGAAAGGATCGCCTTCGTTCAGTTCGACATGGCCCTTGGCAAAACGCGCGATGCGGATCTTGGGGCCTTGCAGATCCCCCAGCACGGCGATGATGCGGGAGGCCTCGGCGGCGGCCTCCCGCAGCAGGCTCACCCGCTTGCGGTGATCATCCGCCTCGCCGTGGGAGAAGTTGATGCGTACCACGTCCACGCCGGCCCGCACGAGCGCCCGCATGGCTGCGGGCGAGTCCGTGGCCGGTCCCAGCGTGGCTACTATCTTGGTTCTTCGCATGTTGGGCCTGTTCCTGTGTTCTGGCACTTCGTTCGGGGCGGGGGCCCATTGGCCCCTGCCGGATCGTTCATTCGCGGCCGGGGCCGCTCCCACCAGGGGCTGGAGCACCACAGGGAGCAGCCGCGGTCGCCGAACCGCGCAGTACGGAACTCAGGCCTTGGCCCGGGCCTCCAGCATGGCCACCGCCGGGAGGGTCTTGCCTTCCAGAAACTCCAGAAAGGCGCCACCACCGGTGGAGATGTAGGAAATGCGCTCGGACAGGCCGTATTTATCGATGGCCGCCAGGGTGTCACCGCCCCCGGCAATGGAAAAGCCGTCGCTCTCGGCAATGGCCTCGCCCATGGCCCGGGTGCCCGCGGCGAACTGATCGAACTCGAACACACCCACCGGGCCGTTCCAGACGATGGTGCCGGCCTTCTTCATCAACTCCGCATAGGTGGCGGCGGTCTCGGGGCCCACGTCGAAGATCATGTCATCCTCGGCCACCTGATCCACAGGGCGGTTGGAGGCCTGGGTGGACTCGGAGAATTCCTTGCCGACGCACACATCGGTGGGCACCGGGATCTCGCCGCCCTTGGCGCGGGCCGCCTCCATCAGACGCTTGGCCTCGGGGACCAGGTCGGCCTCGTACAGGGATTTGCCCACCCCGTGACCCTGGGCGGCGATAAAGGTGTTGGCGATGCCGCCACCGACGATGAGCTGATCCACCTTGGTGGACAGGGATTCGAGCACGGTGAGTTTGGTGGACACCTTGGAGCCCCCCACGATGGCCACCAGCGGGCGCTTGGGATTGCCCAGGGCCTTGCCCAGGGCCTCCAGTTCGGCGGCCAGCAGCGGGCCGGCACAGGCCACCGGGGCGAACTTGCCGGCGCCGTGGGTAGAGGCCTGTGCCCGGTGGGCGGTGCCGAAGGCGTCCATCACATAGATGTCGCACAAGGCGGCGTATTGCCTGGACAGGGCCTCGTCGTCCTTCTTCTCGCCCTTGTTGAAGCGCACGTTCTCCAGCAGTACCACTTCACCGTCCTGGGCCTCCACCCCATCCAGGTAGTCGCGCACCAGTCTTACCTTCTGGCCCAGCAGACCGGAGAGGTGTTCAGCCACCGGCGCCAGGGAGTCCTCCTCGGAGAATACGCCCTCTTCCGGCCGCCCCAGGTGGGACATGAGCATCACCTTGGCGCCCGCCTGCATGGCGTGCTGGATGGTGGGCAGGCTGGCACGGATGCGGGCGTCGGAGGTCACCTTGCCGCCCTTGACGGGCACATTGAGATCCTCGCGGATCAGCACCCGTTTACCCTTGAGATCCAGATCGGTCATCTTGATGACGTGCATTGATAAGACTCCTTTGATGGTTTTGGCATTTTTTGTTTTAAGAACACTTTGGCAAACCCGGTGAGGGCTTGGCAAAGGATTCTTCCGGTACCCTCCGCTGGCCCCTCATCCCCAGCCCTTCTCCCCTCAGGGGAGAAGGGGGGGCAAAGCCCCTCTCCCCAACCCTTTTCCCCTGAGGGGAGAAGGGGGGGGGCAAAGCCCCTCTCCCCAACCCTTTTCCCCTGAGGGGAGAAGGGGGGGCAAAGCCCCTCTCCCCGACGGGGAGAGGGGTTGGGGTGAGGGCGCCGGAACCGCGCCGGAGCCGATTAACCCACGTGCTGCACCAGACGCAGCATGTTGCAGGTGTAGCCATACTCATTGTCGTACCAGGCCACCACCTTCACGAAGGTGGGATCCAGCTGGATACCAGCCTCGGCATCGAAGATGGAGGGGGTGTTCACACCCCGGAAATCCGTGGCCACCACCTTGTCACTGGTATAACCCAGCACGCCCTTGAGCTCACCCTCGGAGGCAGACTTCATCGCCTTGCAGATGTCGTCGTAGCTGGCGTCCTTGTCCAGTTCCACCGTCAGGTCCACCACGGAGACATCGGAGGTGGGCACGCGGAAGGCCATGCCGGTGAGCTTGCCGTTCAGGCTGGGCAGCACCTTGCCCACAGCCTTGGCGGCACCGGTGGAGGACGGGATGATGTTCTCCAGGATGCCGCGACCGCCGCGCCAGTCCTTCTGGGAGGGCCCGTCCACCGTCTTCTGGGTGGCAGTGGCGGCGTGCACGGTGGTCATCAGGCCCCGCTTGATGCCGAACTGATCGTTCAGCACCTTGGCCACCGGGGCCAGGGCGTTGGTGGTGCAGGAGGCGGCAGAAATGATGGCCTGATCGGCATATTCCTTGTGGTTCACGCCATACACGAACATGGGCGTGGCGTCCTTGGAGGGGGCGCTCTGCACCACCTTTTTGGCACCCGCGTCGATGTGCTTCTGACAGGTCTCCTCGGTGAGGAAGAAGCCGGTGGACTCGATCACCACGTCCACGCCCACATCGCCCCACTTGAGGTTGGCCGGATCCCGCTCGGCGGTCAGGCGGATCTTCTTGCCATTGACCACCATGTGAGCGCCTTCCACGGACACATCGCCATTGAAGCGGCCGTGCACGGAATCGTAACGCAGCATGTAGGCCAGGTACTCGGGCTCAAGCAGGTCATTGATGGCGACCACTTCGAGTTCCGGGAATTCCTGGGCGATGGCGCGAAAGGCCATGCGGCCGATGCGGCCAAAACCATTGATACCGACTTTGATCGTCATAACGTTACTGTCTCCATCTTACGGGTCATCATTTTTGTAATGGTTGGCCGCCACCGGATCCGGCAGCGGCCGGTGGATCACATGACGTCTTCCACTGCCTGCACCACGTTGTCCACCGTGAAGCCGAAGTAGTCCATCAGGGCGTCACCCGGGGCGGATTCACCAAAGCCTTCCATGCCCACCACCTTGCCGTCCAGGCCCACATAGCGGAACCAGCCCTGGGTGGCCGCAGCCTCCACGGCCACGCGGGCACGCACGGACGTGGGCAGCACCGACTCGCGGTAGCTGGCATCCTGGGCGTCGAACAGATCCGTGCAGGGCATGGAGACCACGCGGACCTTGCGGCCCTTGTCGGCCAGTTTGTCGGCGGCATCAATGGCCAGGCCCACCTCGGAACCGGTGGCGATGAGGATGGCATCGGGGGTGCCGTCGGTGTCCTTGAGGACGTAACCCCCACGGGCCACGTTGGACAGTTGCTGCGAGTCACGTTGCTGGTGGGGCAAGCCTTGGCGGGACAGACTCAGGACGGTGGGGCCATCCTGACGCTCGATGGCGCACTTCCAGGCCACCGCGGTTTCCACCGCATCGCAGGGGCGCCACAGGGACATGTTGGGGATCAGGCGCAGGCTGGGCACCTGTTCCACCGGCTGGTGGGTGGGGCCATCCTCGCCCAGGCCAATGGAGTCGTGGGTGAGCACATAGATGGCACGCTGCTTCATCAGGGCCGACATGCGCAGGCCGTTGCGGGCATAGTCGCTGAAGATCAGGAAGGTCCCGCCATAGGGGATGAAGCCACCATGCAGGGCGATGCCGTTCATGATGGCCGCCATGCCGAACTCACGCACGCCGTAGTAGATGTAGTTGCCATCGGCGTTCTCACGACTCACACCGCGAGCACCACCCCACAGGGTGAGGTTGGAGCCGGCCAGGTCGGCGGAGCCGCCCATCAGTTCCGGCAGTGCGGGGGCATAACCACCGATGGCCTGCTGGGAGGCCTTGCGGCTGGCCACCTTCTCGGCCTTGTCCACGGTGTTCTGGATGAAGGCGGCGGCCTTCTCCTGCCAATCGGCGGGCAGGTCGCCACGCATGCGGCGGGTGAACTCGGCCGCCAGTTCCGGATGGGCCTTCTGGTACTCATTAAAGCGAGCCTGCCAGGCCTGCTCGGCCTGCTCACCCTTGTCCTTGGCGTTCCAGCCGGCGTAGATGTCTTCGGGGATCACGAAGGGCTCGTGCTGCCAGCCCAGGGTCTCGCGCACCAGCTTGATCTCGTCATCGCCCAGGGGCGCACCGTGGCATTCTTCCTTGCCCTGCTTGTTGGGGGAGCCCCAGCCGATGATGGTCTTGCAGCAGATGAGCGTGGGACGATCGGTGACGCCGCGCGCCTCCTCGGTGGCCTTCTTCACGGCCTCGGCGTCGTGTCCATCCACGTTGCGCACCACGTGCCAGCCATAGGCCTCGAAGCGGGCGGGCGTATCGTCGGTGAACCAGCCTTCCACCTCGCCGTCGATGGAGATGCCGTTGTCATCGTAGAAGGCGATGAGCTTACCCAGCCCCAGGGTACCTGCCAAGGAACTGACTTCGTGGGAAATGCCTTCCATCAGGCAGCCGTCGCCCAGGAAGACATAGGTGTAGTGATCGACAATCTCATGACCGGGACGATTGAACTGACCCGCCATGGCCTTCTCGGCGATCGCCATGCCCACGGCATTGGCCAGACCCTGCCCCAGGGGACCGGTCGTGGTTTCCACACCCGCCGTGTAGCCGTATTCCGGGTGGCCCGGGGTCTTGGAGTGCAACTGGCGGAACTGTTTCAACTCGTCCATGGGCAACGCATAACCGGTGAGATGCAACAACGAATACACCAGCATGGAGCCGTGACCATTGGACATGACGAAACGGTCGCGATTCACCCAGTGGGGATTGCCCGGATTGTGGGTGAGAAAATCATTCCACAACACTTCGGCAATATCGGCCATGCCCATGGGGGCACCCGGGTGACCGGATTTGGCTTTCTGGACCGCGTCCATGGAAAGCGCGCGGACGGCGTTGGCTAGCTCTTTGCGAGACGGCATGCAGTTCTCCTCAAGTGATTTAAAGCGATGAAAACAAGGGTGGCCGCGACGACACCTTGTGGCGGTGTTCTTGTTTTTCTCGGCGACAGTCAACAGTCGCGGCAACCGGAAATCTGACGTTGCGGGACCCGCGCAGCAACGACCTTGGGTGCCTCAATGATCGAACCTCAGGGCACCTTGACATTGCGCATTCCGTGGCCTGGTCACAACTTTGGAGCGCTGCATTTTCGCTGACAGAACCCTTCTGAGCAAGTCCGAGAGTTTCACGCGGCCTTTTGCTGCGGTGCCTCATAAAACATCAAGGAGACTTCCTGGAAACACTCTTGATGTTTTTAATACTCGAAGGGGTTTTCATTTCATATGAAACCCACGCGCATCCGGCTGAGGATGGCCTGATTCGTGACAGGGTGATTAGAATACGGTCATCTCTGGCGCCGATCCCACTCAAAGGGCTGTTATCCCCATGCATCCGATCCGCATCCTTTTCCTGCACGGCTGGCAATCCAGCCCCGGCGGCCTCAAGCCCAGTCATCTGGCACGTCACGGTCACGAGGTGATCAACCCTCCCCTGGACGATGACGATTTCGAGGCGGCGCTGGAGACCGCTCAGGCCACCCTACATGCCCATCAACCCAACGTGATCGTGGGATCCTCCCGGGGTGGAGCCGTGGCCATGAACCTGCATTCAGGGGACATCCCCCTGGTTCTGCTATGTCCTGCCTGGCGGCATTGGGGCCACGCCGACCGCGTCAAGCCGGGCACACTGATCCTGCATTCGCGCGGGGACGAGACCATCCCATTCGCCGATTCCCAGGAACTGGTGGCGCGCAGTGGCCTGCCTGAGGGTTGCCTCATTGAAGTGGGACGGGATCATCGCCTGGCCGACCCGGAACCCCTGCAGGCCATGCTGGAGGCCTGCGAGCGTCAGGCGCACACCCAACCATGAGGCCCGAGACAACCCCGGCCATGGACGCCCTGCCATTGACCCGGCAGGCGCATCACCATCTGAAGAGTTGCCTCACCGAAGGGGATCAGGTGGTGGATGCCACTGCCGGGAACGGCCATGACACCCTGTTCCTGGCACGCCAGGTGGGCGCCACAGGGCACGTCTGGGCGTTTGATATCCAGGCCCGGGCCCTGGAGGCCACCCGGGCGCGCCTGGAGGCCCAGGGGCTGGCGCAGCGGGTCACGCTGATCCACGCCGGGCATCAGCATCTGGAGCACTCCCTGCCGGACAATCTGCGCGGGGAGGTCAAGGCGGTGATGTTCAACCTGGGCTATCTGCCCGGCGGCGACCATGGCATCGTCACACGCCCACAGGACACCCTCGCCGCCCTGGAGGCCTCGCTGGCCTGGCTGCACCCGGAGGGCGTGATCAGCGTGATGATGTATCGGGGCCACCCTGGCGGCCAGGAAGAGCACGCCGCCATCGAGGCCTGGCTGCGGGAGCGCCGGGGTGTAGCCTGTGAAAGGATGCGGGAGCGCCCCTTTCCGGCCCCGGTGCTCAAGTGTCTCAAGCGGTCCTGATCGAGCGATACCGGGGCACACCGGCATGGCATCCGGCACCTCAGGCTTCGTATAATCCGCGCCCATGTTGATTGCCGCCCAAGATCACCGCGCTGGCCGGCCCGCTCCGGAGGCCACCCCATGAACCACACACTCCGCCCGGGTCTGTTGCGCCATGCCATCGGACCGGGACTGCTCATGGCCGGGGCCGCCATTGGCGTCTCGCACTTGGTGCAATCCACCCGCGCCGGCGCCGAGTATGGCCTGCTGTTGCTGCCGGTGGTGCTGCTGGCCTGTCTCTTCAAATACCCTTTCCTGGAGTTCGGCCCCCGCTACGCCGCCGCCACCGGCGAAAACCTGCTGATCGGCTACCGGCGCCTCGGACGCTGGGCCCTGGCATTGTTTGCCCTGGTCACGCTGGGCACGATGTTCATCATCCAGGCAGTGGTCACCGTGGTGACAGCAGGGCTGTTCGGCGTGGTCTTCGGGATGGAGGCCTCACCAGCCACCCTGTCGGCCTGGATCATGGGGGGCTGTCTGATACTGCTTGGCATCGGCAACTACCGAGGCGTCGATCTGGGCATGAAGGTGATCATGGGTGCCCTGACCCTCTCCACCCTGGCCACCGTGGCCCTGGCCTTCGGCGAGGCGCCGGACTGGTCCACCCTCTCCGGCATCGCGCAGGCCCCGCAGGTCTGGAGCGCCGCCGGCGTGGCCTTCCTGCTGGCCCTGCTGGGCTGGATGCCCATTCCCCTGGATGTTGCCGTCTGGCATTCCTTGTGGACCCTGGAACGTTCCCGGGAGACCGGCACCCGCCCCTCCCTGGGGCAGTCACTGACGGATTTTCGCATCGGCTTCACGGCCGCCACCCTGCTGGCCCTGGCCTTCCTGCTGCTGGGGGCCCTGACCCTGCACGGCAGCGGGCAGGGGCTTGCCGACTCGGCGGTGGGCTTTGCGGCTCAATTGGTGGACCTGTATGCCGGCGCCCTGGGCGAATGGAGCCGACCGCTCATTGCCGTGGCCGCCCTGACCACCATGTTCAGCACCACCCTGGCGGTGACCGATGCCTATCCCAGGGTGATCACCGCCCTGATCCAGGCGGCTCGGGCCGATGAGCGGGGTGTGGTGCCGGGCCCGCCGGACAACCATCGCTGGCCCTATGTGCTCTCCCTGGTGGTGGTCCTCGGCGGCGCCCTGACCCTGATCCACCTGGCCGGTGAGCGCTTCACCACCTTTGTGGATCTGGCCACCACCATTTCCTTCCTGTCGGCCCCGATTCTGGCCTGGCTGACCCTGCGGGTGGTCACCGATGCGCACATGCCAGCGGCAGCGCGGCCCGGCCCCGTGCTGCTGGGCCTGGCCTGGGTGGGGCTGTTCTTCCTGATCGCCTTCTCCCTGGTCTGGGCCGGCTGGCGTATCCTGGGTTAACTGTCATGCATCGCGATGGTGAGGCACCCCCAATCATGAAAGACACAATCCAAGCCCCTCTCCCCTGCGGGGAGAGGGGTTGGGGTGAGGGACAAGGGCTGGCACGGTGCCTGCCTCCCCCTCATCCCCGGCCCTTCTCCCCCGAGGGGAGAAGGGAGCTTCTATAGCTGAACCTTGTTTCTTTCACGTTAACCGCATCAATCGGGGGCATCCGTCCCCTTTTCACTCAAGAACATGAAAGGAGTCCGCCTTGGACACGTTCAAGCTGGTCAGACCGGAACACCTGAACCACTACGGTTATCTCTTCGGTGGGTTTCTGCTCAAGTGGGTGGACGAGATCGCCTGGATTGCCGCCAGCCGTGACCACCCGGGTTGCCGGTTCGTGACGGTGGCCATGAACAGCGTGGAATTCCACAAGGGGGTGCATCAGGGGACGGTGCTGCGCTTCCACTCCCATGAGCACAGCCGGGGGAGAACCTCGGTGCAATACGCAGTAAGCGCCTTTGCCGATGACCTGGAGAGCGGCCAGGAAGAGCCGATCTTCTCCACCTGCGTCACATTCGTGAATCTGGATGAGTCGGGGGAAAAGATGCCAATGCCGGGGGCGACGGGCTCGGAGTCATAGCCGCCCCCCGCTTGTGGGAGAGGGGCGCGGGGCGACGCGCCCCTCAATCACCTACCAGGGCACCGCCTCGGAAGACACCGGCTGAGGCAACTCAAAAACCACCTCCAGCCGCTGGATCAGCCCCCGCATCTCGTGACCCAGCAGGGTGAATTCGGCATCCATTCGGGCCACGGCATCCTCTGCCTCGGCCACGCCGCCCTCCTCGATCAACTCGTCCGCCATGCGCAGGCGCTTGATGGACAAATCATCCGCCAGCACAAAATTCAGGCGCTCAGTCCAGTCCAGAGCCAGTTGAACCACCTGCTTGCCTGCCTCCAGATGCTTGGCGATCTCCTCACCGGCGAGATCCTGCCCCCGGCAACGGACCACCGACTGGGTATCCTTGGGGTCGCGCAGCTCGCAGGCATCGCCCAGTTCAAAGCCTTCATCGCCGTGACCCTGGGAGACCCAGCGAGTCATCAGTGAGGCCGGGGGATTGGCGGGTTGCGGCAGGGCCGCGGGCAGGCTGCCCAGGGTCTCCCGCAGCAGGCTGACCAGGTCATCCGCCAGACGCTCGCTGGCCGCATCCACCACCAGCCAGCCGGCAACGGTATCCACGTAGGCCATCAGGCGGCGTGACCGGGTGAAGGCCTGGGGGAGCAGTTCGGCAGTGATGGCCTCGCGCAACTGCTTGCGTTCGGCACGCCCCACGGTGCGCGCCTCGCCCGCCTCGATCTCGGTCACCCGCTCTTCCAGCATCTCAGCCACCACCGAAGAGGGCAGCAGGCGCTCCTGACGCCGAGCGCAGATCAGCAAGCAGCCGGCCGCACCGTGCACCAGTGCCTGGGTGTCGTTCCCCAGGGGTTCGGTCCAGCCCATGGTGGACAGGGTGAGCGGGCCGCAGGGCTTGAAGCGGTGTTCGGCGAGCTTGTCTTCGAGTTCGGCGGCAGAAAGGCTCAGGGGTTCCTGCAGGCGGAAGAGTCTGGCGTTCTTGAACATGAAGTGACCGATGATGAAAGGGGCGAGGGATTATACCCGCCACGCCCCTGCCTTGCGCACCGGGTCAGGTCTTGCTCAGGGCATCATGGACCTGTGAGAGGATCTCGGTGGCCACCATCAGCACATGATCCCGGGCAAAACCCGCGTCGATCATCTCGTCATAAAGGGTGTGGGCCATCAAACGCGCCACCTTCTCCGGATCATGGGTCATGCGTCCGGTGCGGCGGGCCTCGCGAGCCAGGGTCAGTTGCATGAAATGGGTCTTGAGCAGGCCCTGAAGACGATGAATGTGCACCGACTTGGACACCACCAGGGCCAGAATGCTGGCCAGGCGCAGATCCGAGGCATCCAGACGCTCTCGGCCGATGGGGCTGTCCACATTGATCACGCCGATCACCTGATCTTCCAGGATCACCGGCACCGAGATCACATCCACGGTGCCTGACTCGCCACGACGGGCCAGCGGCGCATAAGGAGAATGATGCAGATCCTGGATCAGCAGGGGCTCGCCGGAACTGGCCACCCGTCCGGCGATGCCGTCTCCCAGGGGCTGCGTGTGCTGACGGGCCTCCTCGGTGAGGCGTCCGCAATGGGCCTCCACCCTGAGATGCGGCCGCTCCTCGCCCTCATTCCTGCTGACCAGCATGATGGAGCAGTGGTGGCAGGTCATGGCATGGGCCACCAATGTGCTGAGTTGATCCAGCCCCTCCTCAAGTGATTTCGTGGTCTCCACGAAACGGGCCAGTTCGGTGAGTCGATCAGTGAAGGAGGCGTCGTACATAACGGGCTCTCAGGTCAGCACTTCCGGAAGACGCAGGGTGAAACAGCCGCCGCCCAGGTTACCCCGGTTGGACAACTCCACATAGCCCCGGCGCGTCTCGTCGGCATGCATGTCGGCCACCAGGGCGCAGAAATACAGTCCCAGCCCGGTGCGCCCCTCCGTGGGGTCAAAATCACCCTGATCCTCCAGCGACCGACGCCCCAGCATGGCTTCGGGATAGCCAGGACCGTTGTCATCCACCTGCAGGACCAGCCAACCCCATTCCTGACACGCCGAGATGGACAGCTTATCCTGAGTGTAGCGGATGGTATTGTTGATGACATTTTCCAGCAGGCTACTCACCAGGCCGCGATCCATCACCCAGATCAGATCCGGATCGCAATGGAGCTGGCAGCTCACCCCCCGGTGATCCATGAGGGGTTTGTTGCTCAACCAGTAGTCTTCCAGCAGTTCCTGGATCATCACTGGGGCAAAACGGGGCGTGAAGCCCCCTTTGTCGTTCCGGTAGAGGGTGAGCAGCTGAATCAGGGCATCGTTGACCCGCCGTGCCTCGTACCGGAGCTGGGTGAGACGGGCGGGATCGCACTGGATGGAATCACCCGAATGATCCTCCAACAGGGCGTCGAGGGAATTGAGCACCATATTGAGCGAATTCTTCATGTCATGGATGCTGATGGCCAGCACCGCGCTGAAATCCAGTCGACTCACATCCTCCCCCCTGTTGCGTTTGCCGTCATCCTAACCGTTTCCACGGGAGCAAGACCATCAGAGGTTCTCCTGATGCAGCATCTCGGCCCGTTCCACCTCTCCCAGATGGGACAGGGCCTGGATCAATGCAGACCGGACCGCAGCGGACGGCTGCCCACGGGAAAGCTGGACATCCAGGGCGTCCAGGATGGCAGCCTGATCCAGTTCCAGTTCACCGCATACCAGAATCAGCCCCACCCGCTCCCACCAGGGAAACTCATCATGCCCCCTCCAGTCGATGCGCATCTGTTTAAGACACGTCGCCGCCGCGCGTGCCTGGCCATGCTGGGCCAGCGCGTGGGCCAGCCAGACAGGGTCGGAGGGATGCCCCATACCCTGAGACTGGCCCAGCTGCACAGCCTGCTTCCAGGAGGACGCAGCCTGATCCCAGTGCTGAAGCTCCATGGACAGACGCCCCAGGTGACGTTGACGCGCGAGGGAACGAGCAGAGCGCGCCACGGCCCCGATCAGCACCTTGAAGGCCTCCTGCCTGTGCCCCTGGCGTTCCAGTGCGCCGGCCAGACAATCGTGAGCGGACATGAAGTGGGGCGTCACCTCCAGGGCCTTGCGAAAACAGGCCTCCGCCCTGTCGTCGTGACCACGGATCTCTTGTGCCTGCCCCAAGGCCACATGGGCCCAGGCCACCTCCTGCTCCTCCAGGGCCGCGCGAGCCGCCTCCTCCACGCTGTCCGCATCGCCGTCCTCCAGAGCCAGAACCGCCTGCAGACGCAGCACATCGGCTCGCTGCCCGCGCCCCGTCTCCAGCATGTCCCGCAGGAGATGGCGAGCACCGGACTGATCCTGCCGTGAAAGCGCCTCGGCCACCGGCCTCAAGGGAAGGCGGCGGCGCAGCACCCGGAGCAGTCGGACGGCCAGCAGATCCTTGGTGATGGGCTTGGCCAGATAGGCATCGGGACCGCTCTCCAGTGCGGCCATGACCATCTCCGCCGTGTTCTCGGCGGTGATCATCAAAAAGGCCGTGCCCACACCCACGCGCCCCTCGCGGCGAGCCGTTTCGAGCAACTGCTGGCCATCCATGCCGCCGCCCAGGTTGTAGTCGCACAGGATGATGTCGTAGTGGTGAGCACGCAACTGGCTCAGGGCATCCTGGGCATTGGCCGCCACATCCGGCTCCTGACGCGCCCCCATGGATACCAGCATCCCTGAAAGATTGGAGCGCATCGCGTGGAAATCATCCACTATCAACACCGATAAGCGCTCCAGTAGATTGTTCATCCCTTATCGCCTCCCAGGAAAATGAGCTGGGTGATTCTGCCCCTATGTGCGGATATTGAGGAGACTTCCCCTGTGCTGCAACCCGAATTTCGTCGCATTCTGCTACAGTCTTCAGGGGAATCAGCACGTATGGGTTAACCTCTTTATCGAAGACCAAGGAGTTCGTCATGGGCAGGTTCTGGATCATCACCATCGTGGTCGTCGTTCTGGCGCTGCTGGTCGGCGGAGGCGTGGGGGGCCACCATGTATCCAAGCAAAACGCGTTCTGCATCACCTGCCATGCCTATGAAAAGGTCTCCTGGGACCACGGTGACCACTTCTTCAACGACTGCCTGGATTGCCATACAAAGGGCCTGGTGACCGACAAGCTGCATGGGGTGCGCAAGGTCTATCTGATGTTCACCGGCCAGAACAACCCCCACAACGATCCACCGTCACGGCTGTACCCGGAGAAGACCAGCGACAACTGCACCGACTGCCACATGACCAGCGAAGTGGAGGCCAATGAACCCGAGTTCTTTGCCCAGCATACGGGCATGATGGAGAACTTCGATACCTGCCAGGCCTGCCATGATGATTCGGGGCATGATCCGGAATTGCAGGCCCTGCGCTTCGAGGCACCGCGCTTCACCCAGGAGGAGTAGACGCGCCCGGGCGGGGCGGCCTACGAGGGTGAATCCCCCTGGAGCCTTGCCAGGCGCGCCAACTGGCGACGCAGGGCAAGGCGCCGGCGGCGCAGCCAGATCATCTCTCCCAGCAGCACCAGCAGGGTGACCCCGTAGGAGCCCCAGACGAACAACCCATGGCCCCCCATGGCGAGAAATTCCATCATGCCTTGCCCCCCATGCGTTCCAGCACCCATTTGGTGCGACGCTCACGTTCCAGTAATTCCAGCCGGGCCCGCCACAGCACCACCGCAATGGAATACATCCAGCAGGCAAACGTCATCAGCAGGAGCGCCGTCAACATCACGGTTTCCATGGTGGGTGAACTGGTCACGGTAATGGAGGCCCCCTGGTGCAAGGTATTCCACCACTTCACCGAGAAATAGATGATGGGGACGTTGACCACCCCGGCCAGGGCGAGCACTGCGCTGGCATTGGCGGCCCGCTGCCGGTCCTCGATGGCCCCATGCAGCGCCATATACCCCAGATACAGAAACAGCAGGATCAACTCCGAGGTGAGGCGGGCGTCCCACACCCAGTAGGCTCCCCAGGTGGGCTTGCCCCACAGGGCCCCCGACCACAGGGCCAGAAAGGTGAACAGGGCCCCCGTGGGGGCGATGGCCTTGGCCATCACCTCGGCGGTCTTCACCCGCCAGATGAGGCCGATGGCCGCATACACCGCCATGAGCACGTAGAGGAACATGGACATCCAGGCCGCCGGCACATGGATGAACATGATGCGGTAACTGTCCCCCTGCTGATAGTCCGGTGGAGCGACCACGAAACCGGTGTACAAACCCGTGATGAACAGGACCACTGCCAGCCCCCCAAACCAGGGGATCAGGCGCCCCGACAGGTCGTAAAAGTTTGGCGGTGAGGAGAACTTGAACCACTGCACACGCGGTTGAGCCACGGCCTTCCTCCAATCAATCCAGCATGATGCGCAGCGCCGCGGCAATGGCCCAGGGCGCCAACAACAGGGTGAAAATAAGCAAGGCGGCCAACAGCGACAGGTGAGCCTCGGGGCTCGACCCATACATGACCGCATCCACAGCCCCCGACCCCATGATCAGTGCCGGTACATAAAGGGGCAGGATCAGCAGCGAGATCAGCACACCGCCTCCCCGCAAACCCAGGGTGAGCCCCGCACCGATGGCACCCACCAGGCTGAGAATGGGCGTACCCAGCAACAGGGCCGTCATCAGCACGACGATCTCGGCGCCATCCAGATTCAGCTGCATGCCCAGCAGGGGCGAGATCAGCACCAGCGGCAGGCCGGTGACCAGCCAGTGGGCAAGGATCTTCATCAGCACCAGCAACGGCAGGGGCTGCGGCGTCAGCAAAAGCTGTTCCAGGGACCCATCGCGGAAGTCATCGGCGAACAGGCGCTCCAGAGAAAGCATGGTGGCCAGCAGGGCGGATACCCAGAGCACCCCGGGGGCCATGCTGCGCAGCAATTGCGGATCCGGCCCCACCCCCAGCGGAAACAGTGACACCACCACCACAAAGAATCCCAGCACCACCAGCGCATCCTGGCGACGACGCACCGCCAGCAGCAGGTCCCGCTGCAACAGGGCCAGCAGGGCTCGCAGCAGCGCCATCATGCACCGTCCCCCAGGGTCAGGGTGCGCTGGGGACCGCGCACGGGGACAACCTGATGGGTCGTGAGAATAATCATGCCCCGGGCTGCCAGATGGGCTTCCAGGGCCTGTCTGAGCACCTCGATCACTTGAACGTCCAGCGCCGCAAAGGGTTCATCAAGAATCCACAGGGGTCGTCTCAGCAACAGCAATCGGGCCAGAGCCACGCGCCGCTTCTGCCCCTGGGACAGCAGCTTCACGGGCAGGTCGGCATGCCCGCCCAGACCCAGTTCATCCAGCATGGAGAATACCGCCTCGGGCGTTTGTGGACAGCCATGCAGACGGCACTGGCTTTGGATGTTTTCCTCGGCGCTGAGTTCATCCTTGAGGGCGTTGTGATGCCCCAGGTAGGCCAGGTGGCCGCCGGGGCCATCATCCAGGCGCCGCACCGGCACGCCATCCCAGGTCATGTCCCCGTCCATGGGGCGGGTGAGCCCGCACAGCACCCGCAGCAGGCTGGTCTTGCCGGCCCCGTTGCGGCCAGCCACCTGCAGCAGTTCGCCGGCGTCCAGGCAGAACGTCAGACCGTTGAAAAGCAGGCGCTCTCCACGCTCCAGCACCAAACTGTCCACTTCCAGGCAATGGGCGGGAAAAGGATGCGGGGTGAGCGTGCCCGGCGTGTGGGCCGGCGCGGCAGCCGCATCACTCATGATGGCCACTGCCCCAATTGTTGCATGCGCTCACGCACGGCTTCAGCCAGATCATCCGGGTGGTATTTCTGAACGAACTTGTCCGCCCCGGTTCGGCGCACCATGTCCACGTTGAAGACCCCGCTGATGGACGAATGCAACAGGATGTAGAGATCCTTGAGGCGGGCGTCCTCGCGAACCCGGGTGGTGAGTTGATAACCATCCACTTCCGGCATCTCGATATCGGACACCATCATGATGAATTCCCGGGCCACATCCACCCCCTCGGCCTGCATGCGCTCGATCAGGTCGATGGCGTGCTTGCCATCGGTCACCAGGGTGCACTGTACGCCGAGTTGTTCCAGCGCGGCACGGATCTGATTACGGGCCACCGTGGAGTCATCCACCACCAGGACCTTACAGTCCTCGGCACGAAAACCATCACTCAGATCCGCCGACACCTGGGTGCTGGCGTGCACCACCTGATCCAGCACCTTTTCCACGTCCAGGATCTCCACGATGCGATCGTCCAGCAGGGTGATGGCAGTGACGAAGGCATTGCGACCCGTGGCCCGAGGCGGTGGCTGAACCTGACCCCACTGGGTATTCATGATGCGTTCCACGCGACGGATCAGGAAGCCATGCACCGAGCGGTTGTACTCGGTGATGATGATGTAACCCTCCTCCGGCGCCTTGAGGGGCGGGCCACCAATGGCCAGCGAAAGATCCATGACGGGCATGGTAATGCCCCTGAGGGTGGCAATCCCCTTCACCAGAGGATGCGCACCCGCCAGATGGGAGAGTGGCTGGTAGGGAATGACTTCCTGCACCTTGAAGATATTGATGCCGTAGAGCTGTTGGCCCTGAAGCTGAAACAACAGCAACTCGAGTCGGCTACCAGCCACCCGATTGGATTCCAGGGATGACCCCCAGTGATGCTCAGCCATGACGGCGCTCCAGATGATCCACAGGCCCATGTTACCAGCGGACCCGGCAGCGTACACGCCCGCCGCGGTCCATCCGTCCCGCCACGCAGGCACCGGGTTTCTGATCTGGATCACATGGATGACTCCACACCATCGAACCTGACACGATCCAGGTTGTCTTCAATACGGATAGAAATGGCAAGCGCCCGTTTGCTTGCGACCCCGACCGCGTTGGTGCTATCTATGGCCGGCACTCCGGGGGCAGCCGGGCCCGTGAGCGGCAACACCATGATAATCAGCTGGATACACCCAGGCAGGAGAAAACGATGACACCTCGACAGAAGAGACGAATGGCCGGGGTGCTACTCGTCGTGCTGGCGGTTTCCACCGCCTCGGCCCTGGCCCTGAGCGCCTTTAGCGAGAACCTCATGTACTTCTACGGGCCCTCGCAGCTGGCCCAGGGAGAGGCACCGGGCGAACGCATCATCCGCCTGGGCGGGCTGGTGGAAGAAGGCTCCCTCCAGCACAACGATACCGACCTGACCGTGCAGTTCAGCATCACCGACACGGCCCACAGCATCCCGGTGCAGTACGTCGGCCTGCTCCCGGACCTGTTCCGCGAGGGTCAGGGGGTGGTCACTCACGGCCGCATGGGCAACGATGGCATCTTCCGCGCCGAGCGTGTGCTGGCACGACACGACGAGAACTACATGGCCCCCGAGGTGGCGGACGCCCTGAAAGCCGTGGGCTACGAAGAACATCTCGGCGACAGGGTCTACTGATCATGATCCCGGAGATCGGACAACTCGCCCTCATCCTCGCCCTGTTGATGGCCACCGTACAGGGCATCATCCCCCTCATCGGCGCCCATCGGGGCACACCGGCCTGGATGGCCACCGCACACACGGCCGTGGGCGGTCAGTTTCTTTTCCTGGTGATCGCCTATATCGCGCTCACCCATGCCTTCATCACGCACGATTTCTCGGTGGCCTACGTGGCCAACCACTCCAACTCCGAACTGCCGCTGATGTATCGCATCTCCGGAGTCTGGGGCGGCCATGAGGGGTCATTGCTGCTCTGGGCGTTGATGCTGGGCGGCTGGTCGCTGGCCGTGTCCTGGCTCAGCAAGGGGCTGCCCACGGACATGGCAGCACGCACCGTGGCCGTCATGGGCCTGGTGAGCGTGGGCATCCTCTCCTTCACCCTGTTCACCTCCAACCCCTTTGAAACCCTTTTCCCGGTACCGGCTGACGGGCGCGACCTCAATCCGCTGCTGCAGGATCCGGGTCTGGTGATCCACCCGCCCATGCTCTATATGGGTTATGTGGGCCTGGCCGTGCCCTTCGCCATTGCCATTGCCGCCCTGATCGGCGGACGCCTGGATGCGGCCTGGGCCCGCTGGACCCGGCCCTGGGCCACGGTGGCCTGGGCCTTCCTGGGGACCGGCATCGCCCTGGGCAGCTGGTGGGCCTACTACACCCTGGGCTGGGGTGGCTGGTGGTTCTGGGACCCGGTGGAAAACGCCTCCTTCATGCCCTGGCTCGCCGCCACGGCCCTGATCCACTCCCTGGCCGTAACGGAAAAACGGGGGGCCTTTCGCACCTGGACGGTGCTGCTGGCCATCATGGCCTTCTGCCTGAGCCTGCTGGGCACGTTCCTGGTGCGCTCCGGGGTGCTGGTTTCCGTGCATGCCTTTGCCACCGACCCCGCCCGGGGCGTGTACATCCTCGCGCTGCTGCTGGCGGTGACCGGGGCCTCCTTTGCCCTGTATGCATGGCGGGCCCCCAACGTGCGCAGCCACGCCGAATTCCAGCCCATCTCCCGCGAAGGCGCCCTGCTGGCCAACAACGTCATTCTGGTGGTGGCCCTGGCAGCCGTGCTGCTGGGGACGCTGTATCCCCTGCTGCTGGATGCCCTGAACATGGGCAAGATCTCCGTGGGGCCTCCCTACTTCAACGCCGTGTTCGCGCCGCTGATGCTCCCGTTGGTCTTTCTGGTAGGTTTGGGGCCGCTGCTGCGCTGGAAGAGCGCCTCTGCCCGGGAGGTGACCCTGCGCCTGTGGCATACCCTGCTCGCGGCCCTGGCCGTGGGCGTGGTCTTCCCCCTGGCCCTGATGGGCAGCACATCGCTGATGATCACCCTGGGTGTGGGCCTGGCCGTCTGGGTCATGCTGGCATCCGGTCGGGATCTCTATAGCCGGCTGCGCCAGCGCGGTACGCCCATGACAACCCTGCGCAAACTGCCCGCCAGCTACTGGGGCATGACCATCGGTCACCTGGGCTTTGCCGTGCTGGTGATGGGCATCACCCTGCTCATGGCCTTTGAACAGGAACGCGACGTTCGCATGGGCCTGGGGCAGAGCCATGAACTGGGGGGCTATACCTATGAGTTGCGGGACGTCTACGATGTGGCCGGCCCCAACTGGGATGCCCTGGAGGCCCATGTGCACGTCACCCGTGACGGTGAACCGGTCACGGACCTGTATCCTCAGCGCCGAATCTACCGGGTGCAGACCCAACCCATGGCCCAGGCGGCGTATCAATCCCGCTTCACCCGCGACATCTTGGTTGCCTTGGGGGAGCCCATGTCGGGCCAAACGTGGTCGCTGCGGATTTATCACAACCCCTTCCAGATGTGGCTCTGGATCGGGGCTACGATGATTGTGCTCGGAGGATTCGTGGCGGCCGCCGATCGACGTTACCGGGTCTTCTCCCGACGCCGGGCCAGCGAGCCGGCCAGCCCGCGGACTGAAGACGCCCGCGTGGCCAATGACCGGGAAACGGCCCCCCAGCCCACCCAACGGAGCCCCTCGGCATGAAACGACTCATGTACCTGTTGCCCATGGGGCTCCTGCTCCTGCTGGGCCTGTTCCTGCTGATCGGATTGGGCCTCAACCCGCGCTTGGTGCCCTCTCCTCTGGTGGACAAGCCGGTCCCGGCCTTCGAACTGCCGGCCCTGGAAGACCCCGCACGCAAGGTGGGCTCGGCGGATTTCAACGGCGAGGTGGTGCTCCTCAATATCTGGGCCAGTTGGTGCGTCTCCTGTCGTCAGGAGCACCAACTGCTGGCACGCATGACCGATCGGTATGGCGTGCCCATTTATGGGCTGAACTACAAGGATGAGCGTGAGGACGGCCTCAACTATCTGCGGGCATTCGGTAATCCCTACGTATGGAATGCCCATGACCTGGAAGGTCGTGTCGGCATCGACTGGGGCGTGTATGGCACGCCAGAGACCTTTGTCATCGATGGGGAGGGCCGGATCCGCTACAAGCACGTTGGCCCACTCACCTGGGACAAGATACAGAACGACGTGCTGCCCCTGGTGGAGCGCCTGCGGAGCGAAACCCTATGACCACCTGGTTACCCCTGATCCCACTGCTGGCCCTGCTGGCGTTCTCGCCGACGGTCCAGGCCGCCGGGGTGGACCCGACGAACTTCGAGAAGCCCGAACTGGAAGAACGCTACCGCGGCCTGCTCCATGAGTTGCGCTGTACCGTGTGCCAGAACCAATCCCTGGCGGACTCGGATGCCGGCCTGGCGCAGGACCTGCGCCGGGAATTGCGTACCCAGATCCATGCCGGCTCCAGCGACGATGAGATCATCGACTACATGGTGTCGCGATACGGCAACTTCGTGCTCTACCGCCCCCCTTTCTCGCCTGCCACCTACCTGCTCTGGATCGGACCCTTCGTGCTCCTGGGGCTGGGATTCGTGGCACTGTATCTGACCTCCCGGGGCAGCCGTCAGGGCACCGGGACCACCGGCGTGGACAGCGCCGCACGCCAACGGGCTCGACGCCTGCTGGGTGAAGGAAAAGACGTATGACAATGGGTTTTTGGATCGCGGCCGCGCTGCTCATGCTCACGGCCATGATGTTGGTCATCTGGCCGTTCCTGCGCCGTCGGCCCGGGCCACAAGTGGAGGCCCGGGGCCTGAACCTCACCATCTACCGGCAGCGCATGGCGGAACTGGACCAGGAACTGGCCTCGGGACTCATGAACCGGGAACAGTACGAGGCCGCGCGCCTGGAACTGGAAGACAATCTGATCACGGACGAGGAAGATGCACCCCAGGCTCCCGTGGTACCCAGCACCGGGTCCGGTCAGCATCAGGGCGGCATGGTGCTGCTGGTCTCCGCCATCCTGATCCCCATCCTGGCCCTGCTGATCCACTTCCAACTGGCTCCCGCCGGGCCGGACCCACGCCAGACCATTGCCATGGGACAGGCCCCCTCCAACAACCCGGAGATGGGTCAGGATGCGGCTCAACACGATCCTGATGAAGTGGAGCGCATGATTGACCAACTCAAGGCCCGTCTGGAGCAGGAGCCCGACGATGCCGAAGGCTGGGTGGTCCTGGCGCGCACCTATCGGTTCCTGGAACGCTTCGACGACGCCGCCCAGGCTTACGAGCGCGCCCATGGGATCATCGGCGATGACCCCATGCTGAACGTGGATTATGCCGAGACCCTGGTGGTCGCCCAGGACGGTCGTGTATCCAGCCAGGCTGCCCGGCTACTGAACACCGCCCTGGAACAACAGCCGGACAACCAGAATGCCCTCTGGCTGGCGGCCATCGGCGCCTTCCAGGCAGGTGAACTGACCCGCTCCCGGGAGCATCTGGAGCACCTCCAGACCCTGCTGGACCCCGACACCGGATCGGCCCGCGCAGTGCAGGATGCACTGCGGGAGGTGGGCGCAGCCATGCAGCAGGAGCAGACCGATAGCGCCCCGGCCGGGACTGACCCGCAGGGTGATACCACGGTACTGGAAGTGAACATCGAACTGGACAACGCCCTGGCCGAGCGGCTCACCGGTGATGAGCAGGTCATGGTCTTCGCCCGTCCGGTGGACGGTCCACGCATGCCCCTGGCCGTGGTCCGCACCGACGCCCGTTTCCCACTTCAGGTCAGCCTGGAGGATGGCAGTGGCATGGGGATGGCCACACAGACCTCCATGACTCAGTACCAGTGGATTGAAGTGGTCGCCCGCGTCAGCCGCAGCGGCATGGCCGAGGCCCGCAGCGGCGACCTGGAGGGCATCAGCGACCCGGTGGATCCGTCGGACCCGGAGGGCCGGGTCAATCTGCGTATCGACAGGGTGCTGCCGTAAGCATCTCAGCATCGTGGCGGGTGGCAACTGGGATAAGCCCCATGAAATGCAGTAAGCTCACCCCCTCCAGTTACCGCCCGGCACCGATCAGGAGCCTGTTCCATGCCCCTGCAGTCCCCCACGCAGCAGAATGCGCCCACCGACAAGGCACTCCCTCACCGGGACCTGTGCACCGATTGCGGCATCACCCGCACCCACGATCCGCGCCGCTGCGGCCATGCCTGCCAGTTCATCCATCCCCGTTACCCCCGGATGGAGGCCCAGGTGCACGGCCGTGCCCGCAACCCGGAGCACGAGGACGAAGGCTTCTTCGGCCCCTATCAGGCGATGCACCAGGCTGCGCTGCAACCGCCGCGGAAGGGCGCCCAATGGACGGGCATCACCACCCGACTGGCCGAACGCCTGCTGGAGACAAGCCGTGTGGATGCGGTACTCACCATGCAACCCGCCGCCGATGATTTCTGGCGCCCGGAACCGGTGCTCGTCACCCGCGCCGAGGACATGGCCCGCTGCCGGGGCATGCGCATGGGCTATGCCCCGCTGCTGGCACACCTGGAACCGGCACTGGCACAAGGCTACAAGCGACTGGCGATCATCGGTCTACCCTGCCAGGTGTACCCCCTGCGCGCCCTGCAGCAGGAACTGGATATCGAGTCACTTTACGTGATCGGCACCCCGTGCTCCGACAACACCACGACAGAGCACTTTCACGAGTTTCTGACCCTGCTCTCGGAACAACCGGAAACCGTCACCTACCTGGAATTTCGCGCCGACTACCATGTGGAGTTGCGCTTCACCGACGGTCGGGTACGCACCATCCCCTTCCTCAAACTGCCCATCTCCAAGCTGCCCAGGGACTTCTTTCCCCTCACCTGCCAGACCTGCGTGGACTACACCAATGTGCTGGCGGACATCACGGTGGGCTACATGGCCGGACGTGGGGAGCAGTGGCTGGTGGTTCGCAATGACCGGGGGCAGGAGATGCTGGACCTTTTGGGGGACGAGGTCACCCTCAAGGCGCCCACCAGTGCCGGCAAGCGCCAGGGGCCGGTGACCGGGTTCATGAAGAACACCGAGCGGGCCGCCGGCGGCCTGCCGCTGCGCAGCATGCCCGACTGGGCCCGCCCCCTCGCCGCCTTCCTGATGCCGCGTATCGGCCCCCGCGGCCTGGAGTTCGCCCGCGCCCGGGTGGAAATGAAGGCGGTGGAGACGGTCCTGCACCTGCGTCGGGCCTTGCCCAAGCGCATGCACAACATGATCCCGGACCATGTATGGCGCCTGGTGGAGCCCTACGGGCTGGAACCGAAGGAAGGCGAACGGGGAAAGTAGACTCTGCGTGCCCTCCCCTCATGGCGGCCCTGAAGACGCCCTCCGGGCGCTGTCCAGGGCCTCCCGAGCCAATTCCCGGCCCAGGTCAATCACCGGCCCCGCGCGGTGAAACTCATGGATCATGCAGACATTCTTGGGCACACTGATCACCAGGTCCGGGCGAAACACGGCCAGGTGTTGTCGCGTCAGCGCCGCCTGCATGGTGTCCAGTGAGCGCATCAACACCTCGGACACCGCCAGCCCCTCGGGAGCCTCCGGACTGCCATCACTACCCAAGGATTCCACATAGCCACGCATCCGCCTCAGCAGCCCTTGCTTGCCATTGGCCGGTGCGCCTTCCTCGTCCGTCTCCGAACTGGACTCGGAGGCAGGACCATTCACATCCACCACAATGGTCAGATCCGTCAGGGTGCGCAGGGTCGGCGCCACCGGCACCGGATTGAGCAGCCCCCCATCCACCAGGGTGCGCCCCCGATAGCAATGCGGCGTGAACACCCCGGGAATGGCAATCGAGGCGCGGATGGCATCGAACAGTGAACCATCGGAAATCCAAAGCTCCTTGCCCCGCTCGATATCCACGGCCACCGCCGTATAGCTGATGGGCAGATGCTCGATGTCGCGCTCCCCCACCAGCTCCTTGAGCTTTTTGATGAGCTTTTCACCCCGTATGATTCCTCCCCCGGAAAAGCTCCAGTCCAGCAGACCCAGCACATCCGACTGCTCCAGGCCCTTGACCCACTCTGCATAGGTATCCAGCTCCCCCAGCGCATAAATCCCGCCCACCAGCGCCCCCATGGAACTGCCAGCGATGGCCCGGATCTCATAGCCCTGAGCCTCCAGTTCCTGAATCACGCCGATGTGCGCCAGCCCGCGGGCACCGCCGGAACCGAGCACCAGCGAGACGGTGCGGGCAGTGGAAGATCGAGACGTGGATTCTGCTGTATTCATGATGGGCGACACCGGCAATGTGTATAAACTGACAAGATAATGTAACGGGCGGTATCGCGGATACCTTCGGGTCGCGACGCCCTCTTTTCAACCCCTCGGAAGACCATGTACCGCATCCTGTCCAGCCTGCTGATCCTGTGTCTGATCCTGCCGTTGTCATTCCCCCTGCATGCCCAGGAGCCGCAAGGCCCCGCCCCCCTGTCCCAGGTCACCCAGGCGGAGATAGAGGCACTGCTGGGCGAAATGGCGGCGGGCCGCGACCGCCTGGGCCCCTTGATTGATTCCATTGACACCCGGCCAGCCGAAGACTGGCTGGAGCAGAGTCCCGAGCAACACCTGACTCAACGGGCCGGGGACGAAAGCCTGGAAGGCACTGAACAAGCCCTCTGGCAGAGCGCCTTGGAGCGGGAGCAGGCGGCTGCCGACCGCGTGCGTGGCGCACTGGAACGGGCCAACACGGCCCGCTCCACACCGCAGCGGCTGAACGATGTGATGGACCGAATCCGGCAATCGGTGGCCCCCCTGACCCCCATCGAGGCCGAGCGGACCATTGAGGATATCGACCAGGACTTCACGACCCTGGAGCGTCGACGCCAGCAGGCCGCGCTGGAGCTGGACCAGAAGCGAATCACCCTGACGCGTCTGGAGGAGCAATCCCGCAGCCAAGCCGAAACCCTGGAACGTCTGAGCCGCGAGCGTCAACAGGCCATGGATCAGGGCCAGACGATCAATGGCGCGGAGATGAACGAGGCACAGGAAGCCGCTTCCCAGGCCCTGATACGCCAGGCGGATGCCCGCATCATCGCCGCGCAACTGGATGCCCAGACCTTGCCTCCGCGCATGGAAACCCTGTCCCTGGAGGCATTGGCCCTGGAGCTGGAGTCCCGCTGGCTGGTCCTGCGCACCACCCAATTACAGCGAGAACTGAATGAGCGTTCCACGGAGGAACTGCGCAACCTGCGCGCCGACCTGCGGCGCCTGGTAAACCAGGAACCGGATGCCCGTACACGGTTTGCTGGCGAAATTCAGTCCCTGAATACCCGCTTCCAGGAGATTGCCCGCACCCAGACCCGCATCCGGGAACTGCAGGCGGACCGGGAACGCTACACCCGCCTGGAGCGGGAACTGACACAAACGCTGACGAATGTACGCGAGCGTCTGGAGGTCAGCGGCCTCAATGAGGCCCTGGGCGGACTGTTCCTTGAAGAGCAGCGACGCCTGCGCGACCTGGACGAAATCAGTTACGCCCTGGCTGACATTGAGCAGGAACTGGCTCAAGCCAGACTGAAGAGCATCAGCCTGCGGGAACAGACCGTGCGGTCCTCTCCCACCCCGGTCATCACTGCCGCCGACGACCGGGCCCGGGCGGGACTGACACGCATCCAGCAGGAGGCGCTGGCGGTTCATCTGCAGGCGGAGGAGGTCCTGGCCGACCAGCTACGCCAGGCGGACCTGCGTGCCCGGTCCGTGGTGGCACTGGTGGACGAATTGCAACAGATCCTCAGGGAAACCCTGTTGTGGTGGCCCAGCCACACGCCAGTGAGCCTGGACTGGGCCATGGCGGCCCCCAGCGCCGTCAACAGCCTGGCGGACCCCGCTTCATGGCGGGAAATCCGCTGGGCACTTCGGGAAGTGACCATTGGCAGCCCGGTGGAGATGCTGCTTACCCTACTGGTGGTGAGCGTGCTCTACGCCTGGGGCCGGGGCACGCCGAGTCAACTCAGGGCGCTGGCGGAAAAGACTCGGCACCGCTTTACCGATCACATCAAACTGACCCTGCTGGCCCTGGGGTGGAGCCTGGTACGAGCCGCCCCCATCCCGTTACTGCTGATGATCACCTCGCTGCGCCTGGAACTGATGCCGGAGGTGGAATTCGGCGTCGAGGTCCTGGCCACCATGCTCTTCAGTGCCTCCATCTGGTGGATGGCGGGTCACCTGGTCTTGCTGTTCACATCGACCCATGGCGTGGCACGCGCCCATTTCGGCTGGAATGAACTGACCCTGCAACGCCTGCGCCGCCATCTCACCTGGTACCTGCCCACGCAACTGGCGCTGATCCTCTTCCTGGCACTGGCCTTTGCCCATCCCAGCGAGCTGGTCTTCGATATCTTCGGGCGGCTGGGCCTGCTCGCCTCCGTCATCATCACGGGCCTGCTGGGCTGGAACCTGCTGGCGCAGCCCCCCGAGGGCACACCTTTCCCGATCCCGGAACGACGCCGGCGCCTGCTGCGCATGACCCTGGCAACCGCCACCCTGATCCTGGCCACCCTGACCCTGGCCGGATACCTGCTCACCGTCGGCGAACTGATGGCACGCATCATCGATACGGTCATTGTCCTGGGGCTGGTGTGGCTGGCCTCCAGCCTGGCCGCCCGGGCACTGATCCTCAGCGAAACCCGCCTGCTCATCCGCCGCATGCGAGAGCAACGGGCCAAGGCCGCTGCCGCGGAGGGCAGCGGCATCGCCGGCGCCGAGGGCGGCCTGGATATCCCCGAGCGCCACCTGAGCCTGGAGGACGTGAACCAGCAGACCCGCACCCTGCTGCGCACCGCCGCCGGGGCGGGGATGATCCTGGCCCTGTTCTGGGCCTGGTCGGACATGCTGCCGGCGCTGACCTGGCTGGATGGCGTCACCCTCTGGTCACGCACCATCGTCGTGGGCGATGCTGAAATACTCAGTCGGGTGAGCCTGCAGGATTTCCTGCTGGCCGGATTCCTGGGGGTCGTCTTCACCCTGGCGGCGCGCAATCTGCCCGGGCTGGTGGAGATCCTGCTGGCCCGCAGCACCACACTGGACGCCGCCGGCCGCTATACCACCACCATGCTGCTGCGCTATGTGCTGGCTGTGGTGGCGGTGATCACTGTCTTTTCCCTGCTGAGCCTGCGCTGGAGCGAACTGCAGTGGATGGTGGCGGCGCTCACCCTGGGTCTGGGCTTTGGCCTTCAGGAGGTGGTGGCCAATTTCGTCTCCGGCCTGATCGTGCTGCTGGAGCGCCCCATCCGTGTGGGCGACACCATCACCATTGGTGAATACAGTGGTACCGTGGCCCGCATACGCACCCGGGCCACCACCCTCGTGGACTGGGACAACCGGGAAGTGGTTGTACCCAACAAGAACTTCATCACCGAACGCCTGATCAACTGGACCCTCTCCGACACCACGACCCGCCTGGTGATCCCGGTGGGCGTCAGCTACGACTCGGATGTGGACAAGGTGCAGGAGATCCTGATGGAAGTGGCCCAGGAGAACCCCCAGGTGCTGGATGATCCGGAACCCACGGTGTTCTTCCTCAACTTCGGCGACAGCGCGCTCACCTTCGAATTGCGGGTGTATGTGTGCCAGCTGCGGGAGCGGCTGCTCACCATCAGCGAACTGCATCACGCCATCATCAAGCGCTTTCGTAAGGAGGGCATCGAAATTGCTTATCCTCAGATGGACCTGCATATTCGGGACATGACGCCTCTGGCGGCCACGGGTGCCAGCCTGCAAGGAGGTCAATAGCGCCCCAAAATGGCGCAAGTGCGCACTGAAATAGTGCATACCACACAATTCCTTGCCCTTTTAGGTGACAAACACTGGCACAATGAAAAGTTTCGCTTTACTCTCCCAAGCCCGCCGGTTGATGGCCTTCCGCGCGGGCCTGTGAGAGTGGGCGATCCCCAGCCCTTGCAACGCCAGCCCCCTGCGTCAGATTGCCGCGGATGCCGACCAGCGACCAGATATCAGCGAGGTCAACGATGAGTTTTCACGCCTTACCGCCCGAACAGGGCCTATATGATCCATCCCTGGAGCGCGATGCCTGTGGTGTCGGCTTTGTGTGCCACATCAGAAACGAGAAGAGTCATCGGATCGTCGCTCAGGGCCTGGAAATCCTGGAACGCATCAATCACCGGGGTGCCGTCGGCGCCGACCCCAAGGCCGGCGATGGGGCCGGTATCCTGGTGCAGATTCCGGACGCCTTCTTCCGCTCCAAGGTCGGGTTCGACCTGCCGGAGGTCGGCCGCTATGGCGTGGGGGTGATCTTCCTGCCTCAGGATGCCGGCCTGCGCGAACAGATGCAGACCATCATCGAAAAGCACATCCAGGAAGGCGGCCAGAGCGTACTGGGCTGGCGCGACGTCCCCGTGGACAACAGCGACCTGGGCGAGAGCGTGCTGCCCAGCGAACCGGTGGTGCGCCAGGTATTCATCGGTCAGGGGGATAACTGCCCCGATCAGGACGCCTTCGAACGCAAACTGTTCGTGATCCGCAAGCGCATGGACAACGACATCCGCGATGCCGGGCACGGCGTGGATGCCTGCTACGTGTGTTCCATGTCCTCCCGCACGGTCAACTACAAGGGCATGCTGCTGGCCGGCCAGGTGGGCCACTACTACCTGGACCTGCAGGATGAGACGTTCGTCAGCGCCCTGGCCCTGGTGCACCAGCGTTTCTCCACCAACACCTTCCCCACCTGGGATCTGGCGCAGCCGTTCCGCATGGTCTGCCACAATGGCGAGATCAACACCCTGCGGGGCAATGTGAACTGGATGGCGGCCCGCCGCCACACCATGCGCTCCGAGGTGCTGGGGGATGACCTGGACACCATCTGGCCGCTGATCCCCGAGGGCCAGTCCGACTCCGCCTGCTTTGACAACGCCCTGGAACTGCTGGTGATGGGAGGCTACTCGCTGGCCCACGCCATGATGATCCTCATCCCCGAGGCCTGGTCGGGCAACACCCTGATGGACGAGAAGCGCCGCGCCTTCTACGAATACCACATGGCCCTGATGGAGCCCTGGGATGGCCCCGCCGCCATGTGCTTCACCGATGGCCGTCAGATCGGTGCCACCCTGGACCGCAACGGCCTGCGCCCGGCCCGCTACCTGGTCACCAATGACGACATGGTGATCCTGGGCTCGGAAATGGGTGTGCTGGACATCCCCGAGGAGCGCATCGTCAAGAAATGGCGCCTGCAGCCCGGTCGCATGCTGCTGATCGACCTGGAAGAAGGCCGCATCATCAGTGACGACGAGGTCAAGGCCCAGCTTTCCGAGGCCCGCCCCTATGGGGAATGGCTCAAGAAGACCCAGATTCGCCTGGAAGACCTGCCCACCGGCGTCGGCCCCATGGCCCCCGATGACGCCACCCTGCTGGACTACCAGCAGGCCTTCGGCTACACCCAGGAGGATCTCAAGTTCCTGCTCACCCCCATGGTGCTCACCGGCCAGGAGGCCGTGGGCTCCATGGGTGCGGACAACCCCCCCTCGGTGCTCTCGACCCGGCCCAAGAACCTGTCCAACTACTTCAAGCAGAACTTTGCCCAGGTGACCAACCCGCCCATCGACCCGATCCGCGAGGAACTGGTCATGTCGCTGGTGTGCATGATCGGCCCGCGCCCCAACCTGCTGGGCATCAACGAGGCCGGCCAGCACTGGCGCCTGGAGACACCGCAACCGGTGCTCACCAATCAGGATCTGGAGCGCATCCGTCACATCGAATACAACTCCAGCGGCGCCTTCCGCACCCGCACCCTGGACGTGTGCTACGCGGCCTCCGAAGGGGCCGAGGGCATGGAAACCGCCCTGGAGACCCTGTGCGCCAAGGCCGAACAGGCGGTACTGGATGGCTTCAATATCCTCATCCTGTCCGACCGTGACACCAACCAGGACCGCGTGCCGATCCCCATGCTGCTGGCCACCTCGGCCGTGCATCATCACCTGATCGACAAGGGCCTGCGCACCAGCTCCGGCATCGTCGTCGAGACCGGCGCCGCCCTGGAGGTGCATCACTTCGCCACCCTGGAGGGGTATGGCGCCGAGGCCATCAACCCCTATCTGGCCTTCGACACCATCCAGTCCATGCTGGACCGTCTGCCCGAGCGGCTGAGCTTTGAAGAGGCCCAGAAACGCTACATCAAGGCCGTGGGCAAGGGCCTGCTCAAGGTGATGTCCAAGATGGGCATCTCCACCCTGGAGTCCTATTGCGGCGCCCAGATCTTCGATGCCGTGGGCCTGAACACGCCCTTCGTGGACCAATACTTCTCCGGCACCCAGACCCGCGTGGAAGGCATTGGCCTGGCCCAGGTGGCCGAAGAGGCCGTGCGCTGGCACCAGCAGGCCTATGGCCATGCAGAGATCTACCGCGACCAGCTGGATGTGGGCGGTGACTATGCGTTCCGTCTGCGTGGCGAAAGCCATGTCTGGAACCCGGACACCATCGCCAAACTGCAGCACGCCACCCGTGCCAACGATGCTGCCACCTTTGCCGAGTTCTCCCGCATGATCGACGAGCAGACCGAGAACCTGCTCACCTTCCGCGGCCTGATGGACTTCCGATTCGCTGACCGCGAGATCCCCCTGGACGAGGTGGAACCGGCCAAGGAGATCGTCAAACGCTTTGCCACCGGGGCCATGTCCTTCGGCTCCATCTCCCACGAGGCCCACTCCACCCTGGCCAAGGCCATGAACGCCATCGGTGGCAAGTCCAACACCGGTGAGGGCGGCGAGGAGCCGGAGCGTTTCCTGCCCCTGGCAGACGGCGCCAGAAACCCGGAGCGTTCTGCCATCAAGCAGGTGGCCTCGGGGCGCTTTGGCGTGACCACCGAATACCTGGTGAACGCCGACGACATCCAGATCAAGGTGGCCCAGGGCGCCAAGCCCGGCGAAGGGGGCCAGCTGCCCGGTCATAAGGTGAATGCCCAGATCGCCCGGGTGCGTCATTCCACCCCCGGCGTGGCCCTGATCTCGCCGCCGCCGCACCACGACATCTATTCCATCGAGGACCTGGCGCAGCTGATCCACGACCTGAAGAACGTCAACCCCAAGGCCCGCGTCTCCGTGAAGCTGGTCTCCGAGGTGGGCGTGGGTACCGTGGCCGCGGGCGTCTCCAAGGCCCACGCGGATCACATCACCATTGCCGGCTATGACGGTGGCACGGGCGCCAGTCCGCTCACCTCCATCAAGCATGCCGGCAGCTCCTGGGAGATCGGCCTGGCCGAGACCCATCAGACCCTGGTGATGAACCGTCTGCGCGGGCGCGTTTCCCTGCAGGTGGACGGCGGTCTGCGCACCGGCCGTGATGTGGTCATCGGCGCCCTGCTGGGGGCCGATGAGTTTGGTTTTGCCACCGCGCCGCTGATCGTGGAAGGCTGCATCATGATGCGCAAATGCCATCTGAACACCTGCCCGGTGGGCGTGGCCACCCAGGATCCGGAGTTGCGCAAGCGCTTCACTGGCAAACCGGAGCATGTGATCAACTACTTCTTCTTCGTGGCCGAAGAGGTCCGCCGCCTGATGGCCAAGCTGGGCTTCCGCACCATGGACGAGATGATCGGCCAGGCAGATCGCCTGGAAATGCGTCGCGCCATCAACCACTGGAAGGCCGAGGGTCTGGACTACACCAAGCTCCTGACCCGCCCGGACGTGGGTCCGGACGTGGCCATTCGTCACTGCGAACTCCAGGATCATGGCCTGGACAAGGCCCTGGATCATCAACTGATCCAGCAGGCCGAGCCGGCCCTGAGCCAGGGCAAGCCGGTGACCATCCAGACGGAGATCCGCAACTTCCACCGCACCGTGGGCACCATGCTCTCCGGTCGTGTGGCCGAGCGTTATGGCCATGGGGGGCTGCCGGACGACACCATCCACATCAAGGCCACGGGCACCGGTGGGCAGTCCTTCGGGGCGTGGCTGGCCAAGGGTGTGACCATCGAGATGGAAGGCGAGGCCAACGACTATGTAGGCAAGGGCCTCTCCGGCGGTCGCATCATCATTTATCCGCCAGCGCGCTCGGCCATCAACCCGGCTGAGGACAACATCATCGTGGGCAACACGGTACTCTACGGCGCCATCAGCGGTGAGGTGTTCTTCCGTGGTGTGGCCGGTGAGCGGTTCTGCGTGCGCAACTCCGGCGCCACCGCGGTGGTGGAGGGCGTGGGTGACCACGGTTGTGAATACATGACCGGCGGCATCATGGTGTGCCTGGGCAGCACTGGCCGCAACTTTGCTGCCGGCATGTCCGGTGGCATCGCCTATGTGCTGGACGAAGACGGCAGCTTTGCCGACCGCTGCAACCAGGCCATGGTGGAACTGGAACCCATCGCCGCCGAGGACGATGCCCTGGAGTCCTGGGATCACCAAGGCGGCGACCTGGAGACCCACGGTCGCGTGGATGTGAGTCACGACATGACCCGCTTCGACGCCCAGCGCCTCAAGAGCCTGATCCAGCGTCATCTGGATTACACGGGCTCGACCCGCGCCAAGACCATTCTGGACGATTGGGAGGCCTGGCTGCCCCGCTTCGTCAAGGTCATGCCGGTGGATTACCGCCGCGCCCTGGAAGACCTCCAGTCCCAGAAGGCCCGTCCACCCGAGCCCAACAAACCGCCAAAGGCCAGCCAGACGCTTGAAGGGAGCGCCACTCATGGGTAAGCCAACCGGATTCATGGAATACGACCGTCGTGACCGGCACTACGAGCCGGCCGCTGACCGCATCGTGCACTATCGGGAATTCGTCATTCCCTTGAAGCCTGACCAGGTACGGGAACAGGGGGCACGCTGCATGGACTGCGGCATCCCCTTCTGCCACCAGGGCTGTCCGGTGAACAACCTGATTCCAGACTGGAACGATCTGGTCTATCGGAACGACTGGGAAGAAGCCATCAAGGTGCTGCATTCCACCAACAACTTCCCGGAGTTCACCGGACGCATCTGCCCGGCGCCCTGCGAGACCTCGTGCACGCTCAACATCGACGACACGCCGGTGACCATCAAGACCATCGAGTGCGCCATCGTTGACCGGGCCTGGGAAGAAGGCTGGATCAAGCCCCAGGTGGCCCATCGTCGCACCGGCAAGACCGTGGCCGTGGTAGGTTCCGGCCCCGCGGGCCTGGCCTGCGCCCAGCAACTGGCCCGAGCCGGCCACAACGTGGACGTGTTCGAGAAGGCCGACCGCATCGGTGGTCTGCTGCGCTATGGCATCCCGGATTTCAAGATGGAAAAGACCCACATCGACCGGCGCATCGCCCAGATGCGCACGGAAGGCGTGCGCTTCCATACCCTGTCCCATATCGGCGTGGACATTCCCGTGTCCCGGCTGCAGGCCGATTACGATGCCCTGGTCCTGGCCGGTGGCGCCGAGAAGCCCCGCGACCTGCCCGTACCGGGCCGGGAACTGCAGGGCGTGCACTTCGCCATGGACTTCCTCACCCGCAACAGCAAGCGGGTGCAGGGTGTGTTCGTCTCCGACGACGATTTCATCAGCGCCCAGGGCAAACACGTGCTGGTCATCGGCGGCGGCGACACCGGTTCCGACTGCATCGGCACCTCCAACCGCCACGGCGCGGCCCACGTCACCCAGGTGGAGATCCTGGACAAGCCGCCGCAAAAGGAAGACAAGGGCCTCACCTGGCCCGACTGGCCCAACCGCATGCGCACCTCCAGCTCTCAGGAAGAAGGCTGCGACCGGATGTGGAATATCGCCACCAAGGGCTTCATTGATGATGGCCATGGCAATGTGAAGGCGGCCAAGGTGGTCACGGTGAAGTGGGAGAAGGATGCCGAGGGTCGCTTCCAGATGAGCGAGGTACCGGGCACCGAGCAGGAGATCCGCTGCGATCTCGTGCTGCTGGCCATGGGCTTTGTGCATCCGGTGCAGGAAGGCATGCTGGCTGAACTGACGGAAAAATCGGGCATGGAGCTGGACGCCCGCGGCAACGTCAAGGGCAGCACCGAGGGCGACAAGGCCTATCACACCAGCGCCGAGGGCGTGTTCGCCGCCGGCGACATGCGCCGGGGCCAGTCCCTGGTGGTGTGGGCCATCCGCGAGGGCCGTCAGTGCGCCCGCTCGGTGGATCAGTGGCTGATGGGGCGTACCGACCTGCCCAGGTAACCCCTCCACCCTCACCCCAACCCCTCTCCCGCCAGCGGGAGAGGGGCTCATGGGTCCACCATCCCAAGGAGAAGACTTCATTGCACCCTTCTCCCCTTCAGCACCCTTCTCCCCCTCAGGGGGAGAAGGGCCGGGGATGAGGGGGAGCGGCGGGCACATACACCCCGCTTTACCCCCACCCTCACATCGGGCACTCTCGAGGCATCGTGATCCATCCTGTCAGGATGGCACTCATCATCGGTCCAGGGAGTACAGCCCATGCCAGAGACAACCACCTCCGTACATGACTTCGAGGCCACCGACATCCAGGGCAATCCTCGCCCGCTGTCGGAATTTGCCGGACGGGTGCTGCTGATCACCAACGTGGCCAGTCAATGCGGCTTTACGGGCCAGTACAGCGGCCTGCAGGCCCTGCAGGACCGTTTTCATGAACGTGGTTTCGACGTGCTGGGTTTTCCCTGCAACCAGTTCGGCAACCAGGAACCGGGGGATGAATCCCAGATCGCCCAGTTCTGCAGCACGCGCTTTCAGGCAAACTTCCCCCTGTTCGCCAAGGTGGAGGTGAACGGCGACAACGCGCACCCACTCTACCAGCACCTCAAGGCCCAGGCCCCGGGCCTGATGGGGACTCAGGCGGTGAAATGGAACTTCACCAAGTTCCTGGTGGACCGTGAGGGACGGGTGGTTCGGCGGTACGCACCCAATACGGATCCGAAGGACATCGCCCAGGATATTGAGCGCTTGCTGTAAAGCCCGTGCCCACCGAGCCCCTCATCCCCAGCCCCTCATCCCAAAGACTGGCTGCGATCATTGAGCCCCTCTCCCACTGGCGGTAGAGGGGTTGGGATGAGGGCCGTTTTCATCAAGGACATGCCCGATGAACACCACCTCCTCCGACCCCACCCAACACACGGCTCTCATCACCGGTGCCAACTCCGGTCTGGGCAAGGCCATCGCCATGGAGCTGGCGCGCCGGGGCATGACCCTGGTACTGGTCTGCCGCTCCCTCACCCGCGGCGAACAGGCCCGCTGGGAGATCCGTGCCGAGACCGGCAACGAAGACATCCACCTGATCACCGGGGATCTTGCGGAACAATCAGACGTTCGTCGCGTGGCGGCGCAGTTCAATCGCGACTTCAAGGCGCTGCACCTGCTCATCAACAACGCCGGCAGCGCCTTCCCGGAACGACGCCTCACCCACGATGGCATTGAAAAGGCCCTGGCCATCAATCATGTGGCCCCCTTCCTGCTCACCCGCCTGCTGCTCCCCCGTCTCAAGTCCAGCGCCCCGGCCCGGATCATCAACGTGGGCACCCGGTTCAACACGGCCATGGACCTGGACGATCTCAACTGGGAGAAGCGACGCTATCGCATGATGCAGGCCTACGGGCAGTCCAAGCTGGGGATGCTGCACTCAACCTTCGAACTGGCACGGCAACTGGAAGGCTCCGGCGTCACCGTGAACTGCGTCTTCCCCGGGGTGTTCATGTCGAACCTGGGCGGTACCGACGGCGCGCAGAACGCCTTCTGGCGGGCGGTGGCACGCTGGCTGGGCTGGGCCATCCCCACGGCAAACCAGGCGGCTCAGTCGGTGATTCACTATGCCACGGCCCCCGAGATGGCCAACCTCAATGGCCAGTATGTCTCCCGCAAGGGCCCCGTAAAGGCACCCGAACAGGCCCGCGCCCCCGAGATGAACCGGCGTGTCTGGGAGGCCACCGAAGCCCTGATCAAGGCGTCATAACACGCTTTGCGGCACCGTCATTCTTAACGCTTCGAGACACGCCTCACAACCCCGTCACCCACAGGGGCGCCTCAGACACGCCTCACAACCCCGTCACCCACAGGGGCGCCTCAGGCACGCCTCACAACCCCATCACCCGTAGGGGCGCCTCAGATACGCCTCACAACCCCGTCACCCGTAGGGGCGCCTCAGACACGCCTCACAACCCCGTCACCCACAGGGGCGCCTCAGATACGCCTCACAACCCCATCACCCGTAGGGGCGCTTTGAAGTGGTTCAATTGTAGCGGACACCCCGTTAAGCCTCGTAGGCTATGCATCGGAGGTGTTCATGAGCAAGAAGGCACGACGTCGATACACGGCGGAATTCAAGGCTGAGGCAGTGGCATTGGTTGAGCGCCAGGAATATGGGGTGGCCGAAGCAGCCCGGTCTCTGGGAATCAATCGCAGCCTGTTGGATCGGTGGATGCGCAAGGAACGTGAGCGGCAATCTCCCCAGCATGACCAACAGGAGGGCCAGGCCGAGGAGTTGGAACGACTTAGGGAAGAGAACCGTAAGTTACGGATGGAAAAGGAAATATTAAAAAAGGCGGCGGCCTTCTTCGCCAAAGAGTCGAACTGAGGTATGAGTTCATCAAGGTGGAGAAGGCCAACTTTACGGTGATGGATTTGTGTCGGGTCATGCAGGTC
>NZ_FOAA01000020.1 GCF_900109495.1 Ectothiorhodospira marina
CAGCCGCGCCGATGCTCATAGTCGTTGCCGGTGACTGAATCCTGGCCACAAAGGAACGCCCGCCGCACGCAGCGGGACACCACGTGATACCAGGGTGTGTCATCAAGGCAGATCTGGGAGGCGCGGGGTTGGGTCATGGAACGATCTTAGTGGGGCGGTGCACTTGAGTCAATAACAAAATGGGTGTCCTAAGGTGTAAACATCAATATCAGGATGGAGATGTAAGCTGCCTCCCAGAACGCTCAGGTACAATCTATACTGTCGGCCTCGGCAGGGTCATCGTAGGGGTCACCATTCGCGGTTTGGATCCCATTCCGAGCCCAGGGATCATTGAGGAGCACCGCTTTGGATCGTTTTGGCAACGCACGGGTACTGGTTGTGGCTGGCTCTGACTCGGGGGGCGGGGCGGGTATTCAGGCGGACCTCAAGACCATCATGGCGCTGGGCGGACATGCCAGCACCGCAATCACCGCCTTGACAGCCCAGAACACCCTGGGGGTGCAGGGCGTGCATCCCGTTCCTGTCGACTTTGTCCGTGAGCAGATGCGAGTGGTGCTTGAGGACATCGGCGCGGACTGCGTCAAGACCGGAATGCTGCAGGACCGGGCAGTCATTGATGCCGTAGTGGCCGAGCTGAAGGCCCGGGCTCCAGGCCTGGATATGGTCGTGGACCCGGTCATGGTAGCCAAGAGCGGTGATCAGTTGATCAGTGATGATGCCGTCAGCCATCTGCGATCCGTGCTGCTGCCCCGGGCGAAGATCCTCACCCCCAATCTGCCCGAGGCAGAGGTGTTACTGGGGCAACCGATTCGCGGACTGGAGGCCATGCGGGAAGCGGCCATGGCATTGCGGGCACTGGGGCCTGAGCATGTACTGCTCAAGGGTGGACACCAGCAGGGTGAGATGATCAGCGATTGCCTGGCCTCGGCCGATGGTGTGGAGGTCTTCACGAGCATCCGCCTGGACACCCGGTGCAACAATGGCACGGGCTGCACCCTGGCCAGTGCCGTGGCCGCTGGCCTGGCCCACGAACTCACGGTCCGCGAGGCCGTGGTGCAGGCGCGGAAGTACCTGTTCGAGGCCCTGCGCTCGGCCCGGCGACTGGGGGAGGGGGCCGGACCAGTGAATCATGGCTTTAATGTGAAATGCCCGTAGTCCGAGCAAGGCCCCCTACGTTAAATACTGCCGGGGCAGAAAAGGATTCAATCGCTTTGCTCATCCCGGGTTCTGCTCAGTCCCGGTGGAGACATCAGGGTGTGGGTCTTGTGGTCGTACCGTCCCTTGAGCTCATCCTTGATGGTACCTGACCACATGGGAACACCAACAAAATAACCGGCACGCCCGATCAGATGGGCCGCCACCGGGCCGGTGAGCACCAGAAACACGATGATGGCCGCCGCCTTGGCCGCCACCGCCACATCACCGAAGGATTCCAGCCCCACGGCGATCATTAAAAGTCCACCGCCCAGGGCGCCGGCCTTGGTGGTGGCATGCAGTCGGATGGGCAGATCCGGCATGCGCAGCAATCCCAGCGCCGCCACGAAAATGAAACCGACTCCAGCCAGCAGGAAGAAGCTGATCAGGATCTCCATGAGCAGTTCAGTCACCATCCTGGCTACCCCCCTTGGCAATCAGACGGGCAAACCCCACGGCAGCCAGAAACGCCGTCAGGGCCAACACCATGGCCACATCCAGGAAGGCTGTGACCCCGCTGGACAGGGTGTAGACCGCAATAAAGCCTACTGTCAGGGTGGCCAGCATCTCCAGGGCCACCACCCGGTCCGGCAGACTGGGACCCAGCACCAGGCGAAAGAAGATCAGTACCAGGGAAACTCCCAGCACCGTATAGGCAATAAAAATGGAGAACTCCAGCATGATGGTCCTCACTGCGGATACTTGAATGCTTGCCAGGCCCTGGGCAGCTCATCGCAGCACCTCCAGGGCTCGATATTCCATGTAGCGAATACTCTCAATGACCGATTCTTCGTCCTCCAGATACATCACATGGATATACAGCACTTTACGGTCACTGGATACATCCAGGCTCAGGGTGCCCGGGGTCAGGGAAATCAGATTGGCGACCACGGTGATTTCCCCATCCGTCCTTGCCTCCAGCGGAAATGCGATCACACCCGGCTTCATGTAATACGTCGGCGTGAGCACGTCATAAGCCACCTTGAGATTGGAGCGGATCAGTTCCTTGATGAAAAAACCGATGAAACGAATTGCCTTGGGAATCTTGCTGGCATAGGTGGCAAAACCGGGCTGATCCCGCAGGGCTGAGCCCAGAATCAGATAACCCAGCACCAGACCAATGAACAGGTTGGTGCCCGTGAAGCTGCCGGTCAGCCCCATCCAGACCAGGGCCAACAGAATGTTCGAGGCCAGCGGACCGATCATTGCCGTTCCCCCAGGACTGCATCAATGTACAGACTTGGATTCAGCAGTTGGTGGGCTGCTGCATCCGCCATCCGGTAGATGGGCTCCGCCCCCAGACCGATGAACACCGTCAGTGCCGCCATCCCGCCGATGGTCAGATAGAGCACGCCAGAACCCGCACTGCCATGGGCCGAGCGATTGGCATGCTCCTCCGGCTGGGCCTTCCAGAACACCTCGGCCCAGATCTTCATCATGGAGTACAGGGTCAGCAAACCCACTACCAGAGCCACGCCCACGATCCACCAGGCCTCGGCTTCCACGCCAGCACGGATGAGGATGAACTTGGCAAAGAAGCCCGACAAGGGCGGCATCCCGGCCAGTGAGAGCGCTGGCACCAGGAACAGGAGGGCCAGCATGGGATGGGAGCGGTACATGCCGCCCAGTTCCTTGAGCTCGTAGGTGCCCTTGAGTCGATACACCAGACCACTGACCAGGAAGAGATTTGCCTTCACGATGATGTGATGCATGATGTAGAAGACCCCGCCAACAAGGGCCAGGGGGGTGAATAACGCCAGCCCCATGATCATGTAACCGATCTGGCTGATGATGTGGAACGACAGGATGCGCCGAAATTCGTACTGGGCCGCTGCCCCCAGCACCCCGGTGAGCATGGTCGCACCGGCCACCCACAGCAGGATGCCATGGGTGTAGGCCACATCTTGAGTGAAAATAAGGGTGAACACCCGAAACAGGGCATAGACCCCCACCTTGGTCAGCAGGGCTGCAAACAGGGCCGAGACGGCCACCTGCGGGGTATGATACGAGGCCGGCAGCCAGAAGAAGAAGGGAAAGGCCCCCGCCTTGATGCCGAAGGACACCAGGAACAGCATGGCAATGACGGTAATGATGCCTGGATCTTCCGCGTAAGTGAGTTTTTCAGCGATATCCGCCATGTTCAGGGTGCCGGTCAGGCCATAGAGCAGACCGATGGCGGACAGGAGCATGGCGGAGGAGACCAGGTTCAAAGTCACGTACTTGATGGCGCCTTCCATCTGCGCCCGTTCCCCTCCGAGGATCAGCAGGGCGAAGGAGGCCACCAGCATCACCTCGAACCACACGTAGAGGTTGAAGATGTCGCCGGTGAGGAAGGCCCCGTTCACTCCCGCCAGCAGCAGGTGCAGAAGCGGATAGTAGCCGAAAGCCTCATGGCGCTTGCTCATGGAGGTGAGGGAATAGACTGCCGTGGCAAAGCCACTGATGCCCGCCAGGACCACCATGATGGCGCTGAGCAGATCCGATACCATCACGATACCGAAGGGGGCCTGCCAATCCCCCATATGCATCACCAGGATGCCATCCTGCCAGGTGGCTGCCAGTAACCACAGTGCGGACAACAGCATGAGTCCGGTTCCGGTTGCGGTAGCCACCCGCTGCGCCATCCGCCAACGCCACAGGGTCAGCGTCAGGGCGCCGAAGAACAGGGGAATGATGACAGGCAGTGCCACCTCTAGCCTCATGTGTCGGTATCCTTCATCTGGTCCATATCGTCAGCCTTCACCACTTCGTAGGCACGGTGAATCAGCACCACCGCAAAGGCCAGAACCCCGAAACCGATCACGATGGCGGTCAGAATCAGGGCCTGGGCCAGAGGGTCTGCCACCACGCCCGTTGGCTGCGTGGCCCCTTTGGGCACCAGAGGAGGGGCGCCGCGCAACAAGCCAGCCTGGGTGAACAGCAACAGGTTGGCTGCATTGGATAGCAGCACCAGACCGATCACCAGCTTGACGATGGAGCGGCGCAGCATCATGTAGATGGCGGCGGAGAACAGGCCACCCACGGTGAATGCCATCAATGTTTCCATGGGCGATCTCCCGCGAAGCACCCACCCGCAGCCGCACTCCTGAGTGCGGACCGCGGGCTCAAGGGCTCCGGACGCGTCTTTTGGGTACGACGTTTCAAGAACATGTAATTCGCTTTGAGTGCGTGAGGTCCCTGGAAGGGGTATTCAGTGTCAGCCACCACCGTGGTGGTGATCAGTCTTCCCCTCGGCTTCAGCCAGAGACAGCAGGATCAGCAGGACCGCGCCGATCACCACCAGGTACACCCCGACATCGAACAGCAATGGAGTGCCTACCTTGAGCTCCCCTAGCAGTGGCAGCTTCAATTCCAGCCACTGGGAGGTAAAGAAGGGTTGACCCACAAACACGGCCGGCACCCCGGAGATCACCCCGACCAGCAGGCCCCAGCCCATCAGATCTCGAGGTTCAAAGCGCAATACCCGCTTAGCACTGCGGACATCCACAGCGAACATGTACAGGGCCACGGCGGAGGCCGCCACCAAGCCGGCAATGAACCCACCGCCCGGCTCGTTATGGCCGCGCAGGAGCAGAAACACGGAGAAGATCAGGAGCAGCGGCAGCAGAAAATGGGCCGCCGTGCGCAGGATCAGTGACTGCAGGGCAAACTGTGAGTTCATTTCCGGTCCTCCGCACGGAACTTGATCATGGCGTAGACCCCGACAGCAGCCAGGGCCAGCACCACGATCTCACCCAGGGTATCCAGGGCACGGAAATCCACCAGGATGACGTTGACGATATTGCGACCATAGCCGGATGGCTGGCTTTCCTGGATGAAATAGTCGGAAATGCTGTCGGCATATTGAGTAGTGCTGGCGGCCAGCTTGAGCACGGCCATCATGGTCCCCACGGCCAGGGCGATGAGGGCATCCCGGATACGCAAAGCCATTGGCGTCAGCCCCAGGAAGCCGGGCAGGCGGAACAGCACCAGAACCAGCATGATGACGGTCAGGGTCTCCACCAGCACCTGGGTAATCCCCACGTCGGCGGCGCTGAACAGCACGTAGATCAGGGCGACACAGAAACCCACCGCGCCTAGAGACGCCACGGCACCCAGGCGCGAGCGGGTGGTCACCGACACCAGAGCCGCCATCAGCAGTACCGCGACGATGAAGGCCTCGTGCACCAGGATGCCGGATAGATCCAGGTCGATGTTCACATCGGTACGGGTGAACAGGGTCACCATGACCAGGCCCACGGTGGAGACCAGGATGGTGAGCAGGTAATAGCGCAGATACCCGTTCTGCAGCACCCGGGTCTGCCACCCGGATAGCCACACCATGCCGGACATGGACTTCTCGTAAGCAGCCTCCGGTCCGTAGCGATTGGCCACCTCCATGAACCCGGTGAACCGGCGGAAGCGTTCCCAGTTGAGATACAGCAGCAGGCCCAGCGCCAGACTCACCCCACTCAGCAGCAGAGGCAGGTTGAAGCCGTGCCAGAGCGACAGATAGGGCGATACCGGCGCGCCATAGACTGCCGCCGCGGCCCAGGAGATCAGACCCTGGTCCACCCACCCGGCACCCAACCCGAACAGGAGTCCCAGGGAGGCCAGGACCACCGGCCCTGCCAAGAGGGCCGGCGGCGCCTCATGGGCCGGCCTTTTGGGCGTATCGGCCCGGGGGCCATACCAGGGCCGAATGCCGATGATGGCCGCCACGGCCACCACCATCATGGCGGATACCACAGCCAGGATACTGAGCAATCCGGCCAGTGCCGGTGCCTCCAGCACCGCTTCGAACAGCAATTCCTTGGCCACGAAGCCCAACGCAGGCAGCACACCCGCCAGGGACAGGGCGGCCAGACCGGCAAAGGCCGTGGTCACCGGCAGCGCCCGGCGCAACCCCCCGGTCTGGAGGATGTCTTTGCAGCCCGCCTCATGATCCAGGATGCCCGCCACCAGGAACAGCGCCCCCTTGTAGAGAGAGTGAGCCAGCAGGAAGGCCATCGCCGCCAGCATGGCGGTCTCGCTACCGACACCGATGAGCATGGTGAGAGTACCCAGGGCCATGACCGTGGAGTAGGCCAGGAGCTGCTTGATGCCGGTGGAGCGTAGCGACAGGAATACCCCGACGAACATGGTGACGGCTCCAAACAGTCCCAGCAGCAGCATCCAGGCCTCGGTACCGCCCAGGGACGGGTTCAGACGGGCCATGAGATACACCCCGGCCTTGACCATGGTGGCGGAGTGCAGGTAGGCGGAGACCGGCGTCGGCGCCGCCATGGCATTGGGTAGCCAGAAATGGAAGGGATACTGAGCCGACTTGGTGAAGCACCCCAGCAGCACCAACAGCAGGATGCCCATATACCAGTCGTGCTCACGGAAGATGTCACCGGAGGTGAGGAGCTCGTGCAGCTCATAGCTGCCCCCCACCAGGGCCATCATGATCAGGCCGGTGAGTAGGGCCAGCCCGCCGGCCACAGTGACGAACAGACCCTGCAGGGCCGACTTGCGCGCCTTGGCGTCCTCATGGTTGTAGCCGATGAGCAGATAGGACGTGATGCTGGTGAGCTCCCAGAACACGAACAGGGAGATCAGGTTGCTGGACAGCACCAGCCCCAGCATGGAGGCCATGAAGGCAAGGATCAGGACATAAAAGCGCCCCAGGTCCCGATGGCCTTCCAGATAACGCCCGGCGTAGGCCACGACGAAGAAACCGATCCCCGAAATCAGTAGGGCAAAGAGCAGGCTGAGGCCGTCGACGAGAAAGGAAAGCTGGATGCCAAGACTGGGAATCCAGTCGTATTCCAGGATGAACCGTCCGCCTTCGGCCTCTCCCAGGCCGGGGAGAAAAGAGGCGAAGTAGATAAACAACGCCGCAGGCAAGGCGGCCAACACCCAGCCCCCGTGGCGACCCAGCCCTCGATGCACCCACGGTGCAACCGCAGCAATCACGAATCCGGATAGGACGGCAAGCAGCACCCCCATTTCCCCCCAAGACGCCCTGACAGTTGTTGCTTGAGACGCTCGGCCTGGGACAAATGTTCCCTGGCATCGGTGCGACTCATCAACGTGTCAGTCGTAAAAGAAAACTTATCCCTTCATGAAAACAAGCAACTTATGGCGTAAACCCAGAAATTGATTGAGAACAAATTTACGGAGGATAAGGGACTTGGGGGCCAACGCTCAACCAAAAGCTAGGATACCGCTCCTGAGGGCCATTTTTCATCGACTTAGCGCTGCCATTGCCCGCCCATCGCAAGAGTGCCACGTGGAACACCTCGTGTCTGCTAATCTTCAGCAACACGACAACCAGGGGCTTGCTTCAGGTGAAACACATCACGTTGATCCAGGGGCATCCGGACCCGGCGGGCGGGAATTTTTGCCACCAGCTGGCCGACGCCTACCTTCAGGGCGCCGCAGCATCAGAACATGCGGTAGAGGTCATCAACGTGGCACAATTGGAGTTCCCCTTGCTGCGCAGTCGGGCAGAGTTTCATGGTAGCCCGGTTCCCAACGACATTGCCCGGGCCCAGACAGTCCTCGCCAATGCCGAACACTTGGTGTTCATTTATCCGATCTGGATGGGTACCATGCCCGCATTACTCAAGGGGTTTCTTGAGCAGGCTTTCCGTCCGGGGGTTGCCGTCAATGAACTGGGGGATGAACGATGCAGCAAGACAGAAATGGCTTCACAAAATGGAGAAAAAAGGGCGTGCAGGTTACTGAAAAAAAACTATTTCCACGTTTTAAATCCCTGGGATTGGTGGGGCTGCTGCTGATCCTGGGGGCCTGTGATCGTCACGATGGGGATACCCGCCACCATGGCGTATGGGACGTGGACAACTTCTCCGCACCGGAGACCGCCGAAATGTCCCCGGAAGAGGCTGAGCGCATGCTGGGTGCCCGCGGTGTCTACACACGTCACATCGCCCGTTTCCACGACATGCAGTGCCTGAAGCCCGGCTACGAGCATCAATCACTTGATGTCGAGAGGTTTACGGAAGATTTCGGGATGGAACCAGGTCAGGTGGGTTTGTTGGATGACAATATCACCCGCATCGACATCACCTGCCACGACAACCCGCTGGAGCGGGGCAGCATTCTTTTCATCAAGGATGAGGACACGCTGATCACTCTCTGGGAAGGCGTGTTTTTCCAGATGCATCGCAGCAGTGGCAGTCCGATGCCGGCACGTTAGCCAGCGGTCATGACGCAAAAAAAAAGCCCCCACCCGGAAAGCCCGAGTGGGGGCGTTTTTTTTGCTGCCAACGCCTGGCAGGCGTCGGATCAGTCAGCCTTCAGAGGCTCAGGCGCTCTTGCGGCTGGCGGTGCCCTTCTTGGTCACATCCAGATTGGAGACCGTGGCAACGCTCTCTTCACCCAGCTTCTGCACTTCTTCGGCATAACCGCGCTGCAGTTCAACCAGCTCGGTGGTGTCCTTGGCGACCTTCTCGCTCAGAGACTTGGCGGCTTCGCCCTGGGCGTTCACATAGGCCTGAAGACTCTGTGAGTCGCTGACGGTCTGCATGGCGCGCATCTGTTCGATGGCGACTTCGGAATAGCTGCGGAACATGCTGATCTGGTAGTCCACCAACTTGGCCATATGGTCCAGGGTGACGTTGTTGAACTTGCGTGCCGGAGCCGCCAGCTTGTCAAACTGCTCTTGGGCACTGACAAAGATATCGTTATACATGGCAAATCTCCTGTCGTTCTTTGTTTAAGGTGAGGTGAATTCCTGACCTTGTTGCGTTGCAGCATAGCGCATATTTTTGTGCAGCGCAACAAGGCAAGTCGCTGGGAAACAGAGGCGACGCTTTCACTCGAGCCCCCCTCAACACCCGCAGTCCCATGATTTACCTTAGAATTAAGTGGGCAGGGCATCGAATGGAAGCCAAAACCTGCCTGAATGTAGTAGATTCAACGAAATTTTTTCGGTCATGCTCGGGCCTCGATCCATCCTGGTACGGGCAGAGTCAAGGAAACTGCTGATGAACGACAAAGGCACACCCAGCACACTTGTCGGCATCCTGGTCTATGACCAGGTAGAGGTTCTGGACTTTGCGGGTCCTTTCGAGGTGTTCTCCACCACGCGCCTGGACGAGGCCCGGCGGGCCGAAACCGACTCACCCTTCGATATTCGCCTTATCGCGGAGCACAAGCAGGTGATCACCACGGCCGGGGGCATGATGGTGGTTCCCCATCATGATTTCGACGATTGCCCGGACCTGAATATCCTGGTGGTCCCTGGCGGGCGGGGAGCCCGCCGGGAAATCAGCAACATTCGTCTCATGGAGTGGTTACGGGAGCAATCCGATGGGTTGTCCCTGCTGGCCGGCGTATGCACCGGATCCATGCTGCTGGGGCAGGCGGGTCTGCTGGAAGGGCTTCGCGCCACCACTCACTGGCGCTCACTGGAATGGATGCGAGAATATTTCCCGGATGTCATGGTGGTGGAGGATGAATTCGTGGTGGATGCCGGCTCGGTGATCACCTCGGCGGGCATCTCCGCGGGCATCGATATGGCCCTGCAACTGGTGCTACGTTTCCACGGCCAGGAGGTGGCCCGCGCCGCTGCCCGTTACATGGAATATCCTTTCCCGGAAAACAGTCGACGCAGGATGGTGCAGGACATCAAGGATGCCGCTGAACGGTCGCAGCAGACCCAGGACGTCCCCTCGTAGGGTTTTGAAGCACGCACCACCTCCGAATGCCCTCGGCTCCCGGTGATCCTAACTTGGTCTCTGGGGGGAGATGTCGTAGCGCCGCTCACCCTCGCGCTTCTCGTACTGATTGGCATCCACCACCGCCAGGGCCGTCATGTTCACCAGCCGGCGCACCGAGGCCGTTTCGGTGAGGATATGCACCGGACGGGCAGCCCCGAGCAAGATCGGGCCCACACTGACGCCCTCGCCACTGGAGGCCTTGAGCAGATTGAAGGCAATGTTGGCAGCATCCATATTGGGCATCACCAGCAGGTTGGCCTCGCCCTTGAGGCGACAATGCTGGAACAGGCGACTGCGGATTTCCTCCTTGAGGGCAGCATCGGCATGCATCTCGCCGTCCACCTCCAGGTTTGGGTCCATGCGCTCCAGGATGTCCCGGGCCCGGCTCATCTTGCGAGCGGTTTCCGATTCCACGCTGCCAAAATTGGAATGAGAAACCAGAGCCACCTTGGGGGTCAGGCCGAAATTGCGCACCTCTTCGGCAGCCATCAGGGTAATCTCTGCCAGGGTCTGGGCATCCGGATTCTCGTTGACATAGGTATCACAGATGAACAGGGTGCGACGAGGCAGCATCAGCAGGTTCATGGTGGCGAAGTTTCGCACCTCCGGGGCCAGACCAATGACATCGCTGACATGCTTGAGATGATAGGCATGCTGACCCACCAGACCACAGATCATGGCATCCGCCGCGCCGTGGCGCACCAGCATGCTGCCGATCAGGGTGTTGTTGCTGCGGATGCGGTGCTTGGCCACATCGGGTGTCACGCCACGGCGCCCCATGATGCCGTGATAATCCGACCAGAAGTCCCGGAAGCGGGGATCGGAATCGGGGTTGATCAGTTCGAAATCCTTCCCGGGCGTCAAATGCAGGCCAATCCGCTCGATGCGTGATTGAATCACCTCGGGACGACCGATGACCACCGGCAGCGCCAGTCCTTCCTCGAGCACTGTCTGCACAGCCCGCAGCACCCGCTCGTCCTCGCCCTCCGGGTAGATCACCCGGCGCGGCGCGGCCTTGGCGGCTGCAAACACCGGCTTCATGACAAAACCGGACTGATAAACAAAATTATTCAGGTGATCCCGATAGGTCCACAACTCCTCGATGGGGGCCGTGGCCACCCCCGAATCCATGGCCGCTTTGGCCACCATGGGGGCGATCTTGACGATCAGTCGGGGATCAAAGGGTTTGGGGATCAGATAAGAGGGCCCGAAGCGCAGGCCTTCATCCCCGTAAGCCTTGGCCACCACCTCGGAAGGTTCGGCGCGAGCCAGTTCCGCCAGGGCCTTGACCGCCGCCACCTTCATCTCATCCGTGATGGTGCGGGCCCCCACATCCAGAGCCCCCCGGAAGATGAAGGGGAAACACAGGACATTGTTTACCTGGTTGGGATAATCAGAACGGCCCGTGGCCATCATGGCATCCTGGCGCACCTCCAGAACCTCCTCGGGAAGAATTTCGGGATCCGGGTTGGCCAGGGCCATGATCAATGGGTTGGGCGCCATCCGCGCCACCATGTCCTTTTTGAGGACGCCTCCGGCGGAGAGCCCCAGAAAGATATCGGCACCCTCCATCACCTCACCCAGGCCGCGGGCATCAGTGGCCTGGGCATAACGCTGCTTGATGGTATCCATCTCTTCAGGGCGGCCCTTGTAGAGCACACCATGAATGTCAGTGACCCAGATGTTGCTCAGAGGCAACCCCAGGGTGACCAGTAGATCCAGGCAGGCGAGGGCGGCGGCACCGGCGCCGGACGTCACCAGTTTAACGTTGCTCAAATCCTTGCCCGAGAGTTGCATGGCATTGATCACCGCTGCTGCCACAACAATAGCGGTGCCATGCTGATCGTCGTGGAAGACCGGAATATTCATGCGCTCGCGTAGACGGCTTTCGATATAAAAACACTCCGGCGCCTTGATGTCTTCCAGATTGATTCCCCCAAAGGTGGGCTCCATGGCCGCAATGATGTCCACCAGCTTGTCCGGGTTGTTCTCATTCAACTCGATATCGAACACGTCGATATTGGCAAATTTCTTGAAAAGTACCGCCTTGCCTTCCATGACCGGCTTGGCAGCCAAGGGCCCCACAGCCCCCAGACCCAGTACTGCGGTGCCATTGGTGACCACGCCCACCAGGTTCGCCCGAGCGGTCAGTCTGCCGGCCTCGCTGGGATCAGCGGCAATGGCCCGGGAAGCCGCTGCCACACCGGGGGAGTAGGCCAGGGCCAGATCCCGTTGGTTGGTCAGCCCCTTGGTGGGCACCACGGAGATCTTTCCGGGGGTAGGGTAGATGTGGTAATCGAGTGCAGCCTGGTCGAGCGAGGTCTTATCCATGGTTCCCTTTGGTCTCCGGGGGCTTGGATCGTGGATCAATGGGGAGTGTATTATGGGCATTTACAGACATTCCCGCATCCAAGTTGCGACAGGGGGCAGCCATGCCAGGACGAAAAAAGGGTTGGACGGTCATCACCGGAGCGGGCAGCGGGATGGGCAGAGCCCTGACCTGGGATCTGGTGAGTCGCGGGGGGCGAGTGATCGCCGTGGGTCGTCGGGCAGAGGCCCTGGAAGAAACGCGTGCCAAGGCACCGGAGGCCATCGAAGTGGTCGTGGCCGATGTCGCCACACCGGCGGGTCGTGACGCAGTTGCCCTGGCAGCCGCCGCGCAAGGCACCATTCACGCGGTGGTTCATAACGCCGCCGTACTGGATCCCGTGGGCCCCTTGAATGAGGTCAGCCTGGACGATTGGCGTTACCAGCAGGCAGTGAATGTGGAAGGCCCGCTATTTCTCACCCAAGCGCTGCTGCAATACCTGTCCAAGAATGGGCGAATCCTGCAGGTCTCGTCGGGTGCCGCCCACCGCAGTCTGCCTGGTTGGGGCGGTTACTGCGTTTCAAAAGCGGCCCTCTACATGCTGTATCAATGCCTGCGTGAGGAGTGGGTCAGTCAGGGCATCCACGTGGGCAGCGTTCGCCCGGGCGTCGTGGATACCCCCATGCAGACACAGATCCGCGAGACCGACGCGCAACGTTTCCCGGGTGTGGAACGGTTCCGACGCCTGAAGGCCGAAGGTCAGCTCCAGCCACCGGAGCGGGTGGCCGACTTCATGAGCTGGATCCTGCTGGAAACGGGAGACAAACAATTCTCCCAAGAGGAATGGGATATCGAAAACGAATCCCAGACCCGGCTTTGGAAGGATACGCGGCAGGTATAGCGGGTTTGATGAGGGACACCGCCCCCAGCACTTGCTGATATCGCGGCTTCTGCCTGTAAGAGGGGCCTTTTGGTGAAGGGCTGAGATTTTCCCTTGGCCGGGGGACAGGCAGTCCCACAGGGCATTGCCCGCCAACGGCATTATTTAACATAATATACATTATGCGAACCAAGATATTCCGAAGCGGCACTGTCCTGTCCGACCTGACAAGATCCTGAAGAACTCCTGTGGGAGCGGCCCTCGGCCGCGAAAGACGGCGGGCACAAAGGCAGACCAAGGTGCCCACCCATTCGCGGGCAGGCCCGCTCCCACAGACCCCCACACCAGGCATCCTGCAAACAGCGCCCCCACAGTGTCCGGTCAGTCTCCGGGGGTGGATTCCTTACAGCGGGACGCCGTGAATACGTCCATGTAGGCTCTGCAGCCGCTTCCTGCGGCTGAAGCCCGCTTACAGGAATCCACCCCCGGAGACTGACCTCCACCCCGAACCAAAACGAAGCCACCCACAGAGGCCACCCAGGCACCCAGGCAAAAATCACTCAACCAGCAGCGGTCGCCAGATCAATTCCCTCAGCCATCACCTCAGCCAGAAACCGGATCTGCTCCTCCGTGATCACATAAGGCGGCATCATGTAGGCCACGTTCCCCAAAGGTCGCAGCAAGGCACCACGCTTCAGGGCATGCTGATAGGCAATCAGCCCGCGACGCTCCTGCCAGGGATACGGCTCCCGGGTGGTCTTGTCCTTGACCATCTCAACGGCAGCGATCATGCCGTGCTGACGCACATCCGCCACATGGGGATGATCCGCCAGCGGCGCCAGAGACTCCCGGATCACCTGCGCCAGGCGCCGGTTATTCCCCAGCACATCCTCACGCTCGAACAGATCCAGCGTCGCCAGTGCCGCCGTACAAGCCAGCGGGTTAGCCGTGTAGGAATGGGAATGCAAAAAAGCGTTCAACTTGGTGTAGTCATCGTAAAAGGCCTGGTACACCGTATCGTTGGTCAACACCACCGAAAGCGGCAGATAGCCCCCGGTCAGCCCCTTGGACAAACACATGAAATCCGGCGTGATGTCCGCCTGCTCGCAGGCGAACATCGTCCCCGTGCGCCCGAAACCCACGGCGATCTCATCGGCGATCAGATGCACCCCATGCCGATCACAGGCCTCACGCAACAGCTCCAGATAACGGGGATGGTACATGCGCATATGGCCGGCACACTGCACCAACGGCTCGATGATCACGGCACAGGTCTCATGGGCATGGCGCGCCAGGGTCTCCTCCATGGCCTGAAAGCGACGCTCGGCCACCTGCTCGCAGGTCTCACCCGGTTCCCGCTCATAGCAGTCCGGCGCCGCCACCGGGATGGGTTCCATGAGCAACGGACCATAGGTGGCCTTGTAAAGCGGCACATCGCCGACCGCCAGGGCCCCCAGGGTCTCACCATGGTAACTGTTGGTCAGGCAGATGAATCGCGTCTTGCCCCCCTGCCCTGTGTTGAGCCAGTAATGAAAGCTCATCTTCAGGGCCACCTCCACCGCAGCCGAACCGCTGTCGGCATAAAAACAGCGACTCAGGCCCGGGGGCGTGATCTCCACCAGGCGCTCGGAGAGCTTCACCACCGGCTCATGACTGAAACCAGCCAGGATCACATGCTCCAGTTGATCCAGCTGGTCCCGGATGGCCTGGTTGATCACTGGATTGGCGTGGCCAAACAGGTTCACCCACCAGGAACTGACGGCATCGATGTAACGATTCCCGTCAAAATCCTCCAGCCAGACCCCCTCCCCACGCCGAATGGGGGTCAACGGGAGATGCTCGTGATCCTTCATCTGCGTGCACGGATGCCAGACCACTGCCAGATCGCGTTGCTTGATGGTTTCGTTGTTCATCATTTCACCATGGTGCCAAAACCAGAAAGGGCCGCGATTGCTCGCGGCCCTGCCCTTACCTGCTCCTGTCCGGGAAAGCTGACGGTCCTCATCAGGCCTACCCGGCCTGCATGGCCTCGTACTCATCTTCGAAGAAGAATTTCTCCTCGCCGAAGGCCGGCTTGAGATGATTCAGCCAGGTGGCCTCTTCATCATAGCGGGCAAAGAACGGGCGCTGTACCCACTCCGGATTACGGCCCTGGATGAAGCGCAGCACGAACACCTTCTCGCCGTGAATCTCGGTCACACCCTGGATTTCCACCTTACCGGGGCCGGCACTCATGGAAGGTCCGCGGGCCGTTCGACCCAGGCCGGACACCTGCTTCATGGCATCCCGGTAGATCTCCCAGGCACGGGCCAACGGCACCTCGAAATAGCGACGCGCTCCGGTATCCCGCTCGGCAAACATGTAATACGGAATGATGCCCAGGCGCACCTGGTTCTCCCACATGCGCGCCCATACAGCCGGGTCGTCATTGATATGCGCCAGCAGCGGCCCCTGGCTGCGGATTTCGGCGCCGGTGGCACGCAGACGACGGATGGCCTCGCGCGCCATGGGGGTTTCCATTTCCCGCCAATGATTGTAATGCGCCATGATGGCGACATGCTTGCCCGCCTTTACCAGGCGTTCCAGCAACATGACCAGGTCGTCGGCATCGGCGTCGCTCACAAAGCGATGGGGCCAGAAAGTCAGCGCCTTGGTGCCAATGCGCACAGTCTGCACATGCTCAAACTCGGGCCCCATCAACGGTTCCAGATACTGGGCCAGATGCTTGGTCTTCATCACCATCGGGTCGCCACCGGTGATCAGGATATCGCTCACCTCGGGGTTGACACGCAGATATCCCAGCATGTCGCTGGCCTGATTGGAGGCAATGCGCAGACTCTTGTCACCCACGAACTGTGCCCAGCGGAAGCAGAAGGTGCAGTAGGCATGGCAGGTCTGCCCCTGGCTGGGGAAGAACAGCACCGTCTCGCGGTACTTATGCTGCAGGCCCTGCAGCGGTTCCCCGTCCAGTTCCGGGCGGTTCATCTCCATCTGCCCCGCCGGATGCGGGTTCAATTCATCGCGCAGCTGGCGTGCCAAGGCCACGATCTCGGTGCGATCAGCGCCGCGACGATGCAGCTCGGCCATGCGATCAAAGGCTTCAGGCTCCAGCATATCGCGCTGCGGGAAGGTCAATTGGTAGATCGGGTCATTGGGGACCTGATCCCAGTCGATCAATTCCTCTATGATGTACTCATTGACACGAAACGGCAGAACACTGGCCACCACTTTCATCTCGAAGCGGCACTCGTCGGACAGACGATCCAGGGCCGGAATCTGGTCAAGATTACGGTCGGTGAAGACTTTGAAGGCTCGGGCTTCGATCTCCCGCAATTCTTCGTGTCGATAAAAGTTGAGGACAGAATTCATAGACGCCTCCGATTCTGTGATCAGATCAAGATGCAAAAGGGAATCTTGGATCCAGCGTGACGAAGAACGGGCGCCGCAGGCGTGCCAGCCCTGCTCTCCGAGGAGGCCGCGCATGAAGGCGGCCTAGATGGCAAAATTCTAAGGGGGCAAAGCTTTTCGAATATAACAAACACTCATCCAAAAACGCAAACCACCCCAAAAGAGTTCCAGTTCCATCACCGCCCTTCAAGGCAACCTGAAAAGCCTGCGGGGCCTGATCGACAGCCTGGCAACCCCTACCTCGTCATAAGGATGAACATGCACCCGGAATTCCCTCTGGCCAACGACATCCTGCACCTGAACCATGCCGCTGTGGGCCCATGGCCTGTGCGAACCCAGCGTGCCGTGGCCAGTTTTGCCGTGGAGAACACGCAGCAGGGTTCACGCCATTACCTGCAGTGGCTCAAGGTGGAAAAACGCCTGCGGGAGCGGCTGCAGCGACTGATCCATGCCCCGTCCGTGGACGACATCGGCCTGCTCAAGAACACCTCCGAGGCCCTGTCCGTGGTGGCCCATGGCCTGCCCTGGCAAGCCGGGGAGAACGTGGTCTGCCCGCTGCAGGAATTCCCCTCCAACCGCATCGTCTGGCAGTCACTGGAGCGACTCGGGGTGAAAACCCGGCTGGTGGACCTGTCAAGGGTATCCGACCCGGAGGCAGCCTTGCTGGGTGCCATGGACCGGCGTACGCGCCTGCTCAGCGTGAGCGCCGTGCAATATGCCAGCGGCCTGCGCATGGACCTGAACCGTTTGGGCGGCGCCTGCCGCAACCGGGGCGTACTGTTCTGCGTGGATGCCATCCAGCAGCTGGGCGCCCTGCCCCTGGATGTACAGGCCTGCCAGGCCGATTTTCTGGCCGCCGATGCCCATAAATGGCTCCTGGGGCCCGAAGGCATCGCCGTGTTCTATTGCGCCGAACGCCTGCGGGATCAACTCACGCTACAACAGTTCGGCTGGCACATGGTGGAAGACATGGGCAATTTTGATCGCCTGGACTGGGAGCCGGCCCGCTCCGCCCGGCGTTTTGAATGCGGCAGCCCCAACATGCTGGGCATCCATGCCCTGGAGGCCAGCCTGTCACTGTTCGAGGAAACGGGTATGGAGTTTGTGGCCGATGCCCTGTCACGCAACGTGGAATACCTCATCGACCTGCTACGAGCCAGCAAGTTTGACGTGTATTCACCAGTGCAGGCAGATCGTCGGGCGGGCATTGTCACCTTCGGACGCCAAGGCATGGATACCCAGAAGACCTACCAGAAACTGATGGAAGAAGGTGTCCTGTGCGCACTGCGTGGTGGCGGGATCCGGTTCTCCCCGCATTTCCATACCCGCACCGGCGACCTGGAGCGGGCCGTGGAGCACGCAACCGGGATCTGAGCCCTCAGGCTCCACCGGCGCCAGACAGCGACCGGGGGGCGCCATGTTCCGGCTCGCCGAACAGGCGCCGGTAGTTGGCTGTGGTCTGTTCCGCCACGCGCTCCAGGGTGACGCCCCGCACCTCCGCCACACACTCAGCCACATGACGCACCCAGGCCGGGTGATTGGTCTTGCCCCGGTAGGGGACCGGTGCCAGATAGGGCGCATCCGTCTCCACCAGCAAGCGATCATCGGGAACCTGGCGGGCCACATCGCGCAGGGACTGGGCATTGCGAAAGGTGACGATGCCGGAAAACGACACATACAGGCCCAGATCCAGACCAGCGCGGGCCATGCCCCAGTCCTCAGTGAAGCAGTGCAGCACGCCGCCCGCGTCCTGGACGCCCTCCGCTTGCAGGATGTCCAGGGTGTCCCGACGTGCGTCCCGGGTATGGATGATCACCGGCTTGCCGGCGACCCGGGCAGCACGTATGTGGCGACGGAAACGCTCCCGCTGCCACTCCAGATCCCCTTCATTATAGTGATAATCCAGCCCCGTCTCGCCGATGGCCACCACACCCGGGTCATGAGCCATGGTCACCAACTCCTCCTCGCTGGGTTCATGCCCCTCCCGGGCACTGGGATGCACCCCCACCGAGCAGGATACCTGCTCATAACGGGCGGCCAGTTCCTTCACCTGGGCATAATTGTCCATATCGATGCACACGCACAGCATGTGATCCACGCCTGCCTCGGCAGCCGCTTGCATCATGCGGTCCCTGTCGCCGTCAAAGGGCTTGAGGTCAATGCGGTCCAGGTGACAATGGGAGTCGATCAGCAAAGTGCAGCATCCTACATGGTGTGGGTGGGACGATCGGCCTGCAGGGTGCCCCCCAGCAGACCCTCGATCTTGTTGCGGGTGGCGCCGTTGTCCTGTTCGTTGAACTGCACGCCAATGCCGGGAGTTCGGTTGCCCTGGGCACGCGGCGGCGTGATCCAGATGATCCGGCCCGCCACCGGCAGACGTTCACGCTCCTCCATCAGGGTGAGCAGCATGAAGACCTCATCTCCCAGCTTGTAGGGCTTTTGCGTGGGGATGAACAGGCCGCCATTCTTCACGAACGGCATATAAGCGGAGTACAACGAGTTCTTGTCCTTGATGGACAACGAGAGGATACCTTGCCCTGGTGCCACGACGGTCTCCCCGGTCAGGCCTGGCTGGCAGGCAATGCGTGAGGGTTCAGGAGCGGGCCAGATCCCGCCAGGTGATCAGCATGTCCTCCAGGAACATCACCGTGTTCACGTTGGAGTCCAGCCCCTGGCGCCAGATCAACAGCTGCTGCTGAAGCTGGAACGATGCCTGCAAGTCTAACGCCTTTGCCAGGGCCTGCAAATCCTCACGGGGGGCAATGCCCGAGGTTTGCGCGCCCGCCTCACCCGTCATGTGCCAGCGGATCACATCACTGATCAGGATCTGCTGCCGGGTCACCCATTCGCTGATGGACACGTCCTTGAGTCGATCCACCAGACTCCCCAGTGCCAGCCTGCCCGCCAGCAGATCCAGAAGGGCGCGTCGCTGTGCCTGCCATTCTTCGACGGCCCCCCCCTCAGCCAGGCTTCGGGCCCGCAGGGGCGAGCCCTGTCCCAGGGCCAACAATGTATCCACCGATGCCTCAGGCACGGATCCGGCGAGCCATTCCCGGGCCTGGGCAACATCCGGCATGGGCAATTTGATCTGCTGGCAACGACTGAGAATGGTGGCGGGTAGGCGCGCCGGATGGGCCGTGACAAGCATCAGGATGCCCTCCCCCGGCGGCTCCTCCAGGGTCTTGAGCAGACTGTTGGCCGAGGCTTCATTCATGGCATCGGCCGGATGAATGATGGCCAACCGGTAACGCCCATGACTGCGGCTCAGACCCATGAAGCCGGCCAGGCCACGAATCTGATCCACCAGGATCTGGGTCTTGCCCTCGGGGATGGTCAACTCGGTGAGATCCGGATGAGAGGCGGCGCGTACCATGTGACAACCATGGCATTGCCCACAGGGGGCGCCCGCGGAATCCGGGGTGGTACACAACAGCCCCTGAGCCAGGCGACGGGCCATCTCCAGCTTACCCACGCCCTGAGGGCCCGTGAACAACAGGCCATGGGCCAGGCGCCCGGCCTCGACCTGCTCCCTGAGCGCCCGCCAGGCCGGTGCCAGCCAGGGATACGGTGCCCCGGTCATGCGCCCCCCCGGTTCCACCCGGCATCCAACAGGGCGTCCACCCGGGCAATCAGATCGGCACGTACCTGCTCCAGGGGCTGCTCGGCATCGATGACGGCGTAACGCTCGGGCTGCATCCGCACCCGCGCGTGATAGATACCACGGACCCGCTCGAAGAATGCCAGGGTCTCCTGCTCAAAGCGGTCCCCCTGCCCCCGTTTGGCCGCCCGGGCCAGCCCGGTGGCCACTGCCGCATCCAGCAGCAAGGTCAGGTCCGGACGGAAGTCGCCCTGCACCCAGCTCTCCAGCGCCGCAATACGCTGTACTTCAATACGTCGTCCCCCGCCCTGGTAGGCATAGGTGGCATCGGTAAAGCGGTCGCTGATCACCCAAGTGCCCGTCTCAAGCGCAGGCAGGATGCGCTTCCGCAAGTGCTCGGCCCGGGCAGCAAACACCAGCAACAGCTCCGTATCCTCATGCATGGGCGGGTAATCCTGCGACAACAGCAATCCCCGTACTGCCTCGCTGATCTCCGTCCCGCCGGGCTCGCGGGTGGCCATCACGGGGATCCCGTGCTGGGTCAGGTGGTCTGCCAGTGCCTGCACCTGGGTGGACTTGCCCACGCCCTCGATCCCTTCCAGGCAAATGAATTTTCCGCGCGCGGGCACGGCTTGCGTCGAATCATCAAACTGGGTGGTCAATGCAATGAATCCTGCTGAATCAGCGGCCATACCGACTGGCATCGCCATCCAGCTGGTATTTGATCACGGCCTGGCGATGTTCTCGATAAGTCTCCGAGAAATGATGGGTGCCGTCCCCCCGGGACACGAAGAACAAGGCCTTGGACTCCGCCGGATGAGCCACGGCTTCCAGCGCAGCGGCCCCTGGCAGGGCGATGGGGGTGGGTGGCAGGCCATCCCGAGTATAGGTGTTGTAGGGGGTATCCAGGCGCAGATCGCGGCGCCGGATGCGGCCATCAAACTGTTCAATGCCATAGATCACCGTGGGATCGGTCTGCAACCGCATCCCACGACGCAAGCGCTCCACGAAGACGGCCGCCACCCTGGAGCGCTCCCCGGCCTGCCCGGTCTCCTTCTCCACAATGGAGGCCAGGATCAGGGCCTCATACGGCGTTTCCAGCGGCAGATCCTCCTGCCTGCCCTCCCAGGCGACATTCAGCGCATGTTCCATGCGCTCGTGGGCACGACGCAGAAAATCCAGATCCGTGGTGCCACGAGGAAAGAGATAGGTATCCGGGAAGAACCAGCCCTCAGGATGAGCGCCCGGCTTGCCCAGGCGCTCCATGACGGCCTCATGATCTTCAGGATTCAGAGTGTTCTCGATGTGCGCGTGATCAGCGACGGCTTGCATCATCTGACGGAAGTTCCAGCCCTCGGGAATGGTCAGGCTGTACTGCAGGGTGCGCCCCTGGATGAACAGGGCCAACAGCGCCGGTGGCGTCATATCCGGGGTGAGCAAATATTCACCAGCACGCAGGTCCTGGGCCTTGCCCTCCATGCGCCCATGCAGTTCCCAATAGTGGGCATTTTCAATGATGCCGGCCGCTGCCAGGTTCTGCCCCACTCGTCGGAGCGAGGCCCCCGAGGGCACGACGAATACCTCTTTTTCAGCCAGGTTTGCCGGGGTGTCCAGAAACCGTTGATAGTCCCAGGCCAAGGCTCCGGCCCCGGCCAGGACCGTCAACAACAGCAGTATCAGGATTCGCATGGGCAGCCTGTCTCAATGGTGTCAAAGGGCCTGTTGCAGGCGGGCAACGAGTGGCGGCACCGACACAGGATGTCCTTCCAGGGAGCGTACGGGCCACAGGCCGATGAGCGTATTGGTCAGGAACAGGCCATCGGCCCGCCACAGATCTTCCACGCGGACCGAATCCTCCTGGCAGGACACCCCCCACGCCCGAGCCCTCTCCATCACGCGCGCCCGCGTGATGCCGGCCACGCCGCAGTGTGACAGATCAGGAGTCACGAGGGCATCATCCCGCACCAGAAAGAGATTGCTCATGGTGCCTTCCACGACCTGTCCCGAGGTGTCCAGCATGAGACCTTCCTGAAAAGCATCGGACCATTCGGACCGGGCCATCACCTGTTCCAGCCGATTCAGGTGCTTGATGCCGGCCAGCGCCGGGTTGCGGGAGAGTCGCATCCGGCACAAGCGCACATCCACTCCTTCGGACACCGTGAGGGACGGGGCGGCGGCAGGCGCATTCCAGGCAAGGATACGGGTCGGCGCGGGTGCAGCCGGCGGTCGATAGCCCCGGGGACCACTGCCCCGGGTCACCATGATCTTGAGAACCCCGCGGGGTTGCCCTTGAAGCACAGTGAGGGCCTCATGGTGCAGGACAGCCGCATCGGGCGGCGGAATCCCCAATCGCTCGCATCCCGTTTGCAAACGGGACAAATGTCGTGACCAGTGAAGGGGTTCGCCCGCCTCTACCCGCAGGGTCTCGAACAGGCCATCGCCGTATTGAAGCCCCCGGTCCGCCACCGGCAAGGACTGCGAGGGTTGTCCGTTGACGAGTATCACCGGGCACCCCCCCTGCCCTGCCATTTGACAGCCCTTTAGAGCTTCGTGAATACCAGGCTGCCGTTGGTGCCACCAAAACCAAAGGAATTGGAAACGGCCACCCGCGCCTGGGTTTCACGCGCCGTATTGGGCACGTAATCCAGATCGCACTCGGGATCCGGGTTATCCAGGTTGATGGTAGGCGGCAACACGCCATGATGCAGGGCCAGCGCCGAGAATACGGCCTCAATGCCCCCGGCGGCGCCCAGCAGGTGACCGGTCATGGACTTGGTGGAACTCACCGCAGTCTTGTACGCATGGTCACCCAGGGCGCGCTTGAGCGCCATGGTCTCAGCCTTGTCACCGGCCGGAGTGGACGTGCCATGGGCGTTCACATAATCCACCTCATCGGGATTGATGCCGGCATCCTTCAGGGCCTGCAGCATACAGGCAGCGGCCCCCTCGCCACCCTCGGAGGGCATGGTCATGTGGAAGGCGTCGGAGTTCCAGCCGAAACCGGACAGCTCGCAGTAGATACGGGCGCCTCGGGCCTTGGCATGCTCGTAATCCTCCAGCACCACCACACCGGCGCCGTCGCCCAATACGAAACCGTCACGGTCCTTGTCCCAGGGGCGGCTGGCGCGGGTGGGGTCATCATTGCGCGTGGACAGGGCCCGGGCCGCGGCAAAACCACCGATACCCAGCGGCGTGGTGGCCATTTCGGCGCCACCCGCGACCATCATGTCCACTTCGCCGTATTTGATCATGCGCGCCGCATCACCGATATTGTGTGTACCGGTGGCACAGGCAGAAACGATGGAGATGTTCGGTCCCTTGAGGCCGAACATGATGGAGAGGTTGCCCGCGACCATGTTGATGATGGCGCTGGGCACGAAGAATGGTGAGATCTTGCGGGCACCGCCCTTGAGAAAGGCTCCGTAGCTCTTCTCGATATAGGGCAGACCACCAATACCCGAGCCGATGGCCACACCGATACGCTCGGCGTTGTCCTCGGTCACTTCCACCCCGGCGTCACGGATGGCCTGGATCCCGGCGGCCATGCCGTAATGGACAAAGGTGTCCATCTTCCGCTGTTCCTTGGGTGAGATGTAATCGTCAGCGTTGAAATCCCTGACGGCCCCCGAGATGCGCACGGGCATGCCAGATGCGTCAAAGACGTCAATGGGAGAGATGCCACTACGACCCGCGGTGATGTTGTCCCATGCGGTATTGAGGGTGGATCCGACCGGCGAGACGATGCCAAGACCGGTAATGACTACGCGCCGTTTAGACAATCTACTGCCCCTTTTTCACGCCGGGCGTGAAATCTTGAAGTTCAACTCTGTACAACCAGCGGTTTGAGCACTCGTGGCCGCGATCAGGGGACTGGTCGCGGCCACGGGCGTTGAACACGGGTGTTGGCAATCCCCGATCAGGCGTTCGGCAGGTGCTCGTTGATGTAGTCAATGGCCTGCTGAACGGTGGTGATCTTCTCGGCCTGCTCGTCAGGAATTTCGGTTTCGAATTCCTCTTCCAGTGCCATCACCAGTTCAACGGTGTCCAATGAATCCGCGCCGAGATCGTCCACGAAAGAGGCACTGTTGGTGACGTCTTCTTCTTTAACGCCGAGTTGCTCAACGACGATTTTCTTGACGCGTTCTTCGATATTGCTCATGGTTAACCTATCCCCTTGATTTGAAAAGCAGCCGAAGCTGGGCCGCTATTGTATTGAAATCCCTTCGGTCGATCCACTGTGCGTGTTCGCCAAGGGGTGCAGCGCACCCCCGGAAGTATGGACCGCGTCCACTGGGCTGTAAACTCTACTGGGTGTGATAAAAAATCAAGCGAAAACATCGCCCTGATCATGACCTGAGCCGTGGATCAGCCCATAAACATGCCGCCATTCACGTGCAGGGTCTCCCCTGTCACGTAGGCGGCAGTGGGCGAGGCCAGAAATGCGACCACTCCCGCCACCTCGGCCGGGTCACCCAGCCGACCCAGCGGGATCTGGCCCAACAGGGCAGATTTCTGCTCTTCTGGCAGCCCCCGCGTCATGTCCGTGTCGATAAAGCCCGGTGCCACCGTATTCACGGTCACGCCCCGAGCGCCGACCTCCCGCGCCAGGGACTTCGTGAAGCCCAGCAGGCCCGCCTTGGCAGCGGCGTAGTTGGTTTGCCCCGCGTTACCGGAAGAGCCCACCACGGACCCCACATTGATGATACGCCCCTTGCGCGCCTTCATCATGCCGCGCAACACCGCCTTGCTCACTCGGTAGACAGCGGTCAGGTTGGTCTGGATGATGTCATCCCATTCCTCATCCTTCATCCGCATCAGCAGGTTGTCCCGGGTGATGCCGGCATTGTTCACGAGTACGGTCACGGCACCGAATTCACCCGTTACCTGCTTGATCAGGCCATCCACGTCCTCCGGACGGGTCACATCCAGGACCATTCCCCGCCCCTTGGCACCGGCCTCGGTCAGATAAGCGGTAATGCCTTCGGCACCTTTTTCACTGGTGGCAGTACCTACCACGGTCGCGCCCTGATTGGCCAGGGTCAAGGCAATGGCCTTGCCAATACCACGACTGGCGCCCGTCACCAGGGCCACTTCACCTTCAAGAGTCATGCATACTCCTCGTCTGCAGTCTGCAATGGGCCGCCGTCCTGTCAGGACCGGCACATCTCCAGGGCCTGAGTCAGGGATTCAGGGTCCTGCACACAGGCCAGTTTCAAAGATTTGTCGATGCGCTTGTTCAAGCCCGTGAGCACCTTGCCCGGGCCCAGTTCCACCACATGCGTGATGCCATCCCCGGTCATGCGCTGAATCGTCTCCACCCAGCGGACCGGGCGGTGAATCTGCGCCGCCAGGGCGCCGCGAATCACCTCGGCACCGTCGTGACAATCCACATCCACATTATGGATCACGGGAATGCGGGGAATGCCCACGCGAACAGACTCCAGGCGCACATGCATCTGCAGGGCGGCCGATTTCATCAGTTGGCAATGGGAGGGTACGCTCACTGGCAACTGGACGGCCCGTTTGGCGCCGGCCTCCTTGGCCAGTGCCGTGGCGCGCTCCACAGCGACCGTCTGCCCGGCAATCACCACCTGCCCTGGCGCATTGAAATTCACGGCTTCCACCACGCCCTCGACGGAGGCCTCCAGGCAGACAGCCTGCACCTGCTCATCACTGAGACCCAGTACGGCGGCCATGGCCCCCTCACCCTCGGCCACGGCCCCTTGCATCAATCGACCCCGCTCGGCCACCAGGCGCACGGCGGCATCGAAGTCCAGGGCATCGGCACAGACCAGTGCCGTGTACTCCCCCAGGCTGTGGCCAGCCATGATCTGTGGCTCCGGACCGCCTTCGGCGTTCCAGACCCGCCAGGCGGCCACACCGGCCGCCAGCATCGCCGGCTGAGTGTTTTCGGTGCGGTTCAGATCTCCCTCAGGGCCTTCCTGGGTCAGGGCCCACAGATCCAGCCCCAACACGTCGGAGGCCTCCTGGAAGGTATCACGCACTTGTGGATGGGCTTGCGCCAGGGCGCCGAGCATGCCCAGGGACTGGGAGCCCTGGCCCGGAAAGACACAGGCGATTCTCATGAGACAAGTCCTTGCGAGGGTCATGGTAAAGCCGCCTAGTGTAGGCAAACCGGGGGGGTGGGGGCAATGCTACTGACAAACCGCATCACAAGGGGCAGATAGCTCTTGTGTTATGGCGCACAGTGTTGATAATTAGCCCCCTGGATCGCCAAACCCTGTACGGGCATATGTCTAAAGAAGATCATATCGAGCTGGATGGTACGGTGCTGGACAACCTGCCCAACACCATGTTTCGTGTTGAGCTGGATAACGGACACGTGGTCACCGCCCACATCTCGGGGCGCATGCGCAAGCACTACATCCGTATCCTCCGGGGCGACCGGGTCACCGTGCAGATGACCCCCTACGATCTGAGCAAGGGCCGGATCGTTTACCGGAACAAGTAATCTTCCCTCCCCTCATCCCAACCCTTCTCCCCTTGGGGGAGAAGGGCTAAAGCCCCACAGGGAGAAGGTTCTCCCCTCTCCCGTTGAAGGAGAAGGGCTAAAGCCCTACAGGGAGAAGGTTCTCCCCTCTCCCGCTGGCGGGAGAGGGGCCGGGGGTGAGGGCCGGCCGGGGCCGCTCAGTGCACTGGCTCTTCGGCAAAGTCCAGGGACAGACTGCCGTCCTTGACGCCCACATGCACCTCGCCGCCGCCCACCAGGCGACCAAACAGCACTTCTTCCGCCAGCGGCTTCTTGATCTGATCCTGGATCACGCGGGCCATGGGGCGAGCCCCCATCTTCGGATCGTAGCCGTGCTCGGCCAGCCAGGCGCGGGCCTCATCGTCCACCGCCAGAACCACCTTCTTCTCGTCCAGCTGGGCCTGCAACTGGATCAGGAACTTGTCCACCACGTTGGCAATGGTCACCGCATCCAGGGCCTTGAACTGGATGATGGAATCCAGGCGGTTGCGGAACTCCGGGCTGAAGGTGCGCTTGAGCACTTCCATGGCATCGCTGGAATGGTCCTGCTGGGTAAAGCCCACCGATGGACGGCTGGCCACCTCGGCCCCGGCGTTGCTGGTCATCACCAGAATCACGTTGCGAAAGTCCACCTTACGCCCGTTGGTATCCGTCAGGGTGCCATGGTCCATCACCTGCAACAGCAGGTTGAACACATCCGGGTGCGCCTTTTCCACCTCGTCCAGCAACAGCACTGAGTGAGGCTGCTTCAGGATGGCGTCGGTAAGCAGACCACCTTCATCGTAACCCACATACCCGGGCGGGGCGCCGATGAGCCGGGAGACCGTGTGACGCTCCATGTACTCGGACATGTCAAAGCGCACCAGTTCGATCCCGAGGATCTGCGCCAGCTGGCGAGTGACCTCGGTCTTGCCCACGCCCGTGGGGCCGGCGAACAGGAAGGAACCAATGGGCTTGTCGGTGTCGCCCAGCCCGGAACGGGACATTTTGATGGCTGCGGCCAGCTTTTCGATGGGCTCATCCTGACCAAAGACCACCATCTTGAGATTACGCTCCAGATTCTTGAGGGTGTCCATGTCCGAGGCGGACACGCTCTTGGGCGGGATGCGGGCAATCTTGGCGACGATGTTCTCCACATCCTGCACCGAGATGGTCTTCTTGCGCTGACTGGCCGGCTGCAGCCGCCGACCTGCTCCGGCCTCATCAATCACATCGATGGCCTTATCGGGCAGATGGCGATCGGTGATGTAGCGGCTGGAGAGTTCTGCCGCAGCGCGCAGGGCCTTGCTGGTATAGCGCACGTCGTGATGGGACTCGAAACGGGATTTGAGCCCTTTGAGGATTTCGACGGTCTCATCCACCGTGGGCTCGTTGACATCGATCTTCTGAAAACGTCTTGCCAGGGCGCGGTCCTTCTCGAAGATGCCGCGGTATTCCTGGTAGGTGGTGGAACCGATGCATTTGAGTTCACCGGAAGCGAGCATGGGTTTGATCAGGTTGGAGGCATCCATCACCCCGCCCGAAGCCGAACCCGCTCCGATAATGGTATGGATCTCGTCGATGAACAGCACTGCGCCGGGCTGGCGCCGTAACTGGCCCAGCACTCCCTTCAGACGTTTCTCGAAATCGCCCCGGTATTTGGTGCCCGCCACCAACGCTCCCAGATCGAGGGAATAGATGGTGCTGTCGCGCAACACCTCAGGCACCTGCTCATCAATGATCTTCTTGGCCAGCCCCTCGGCAATGGCCGTCTTGCCCACACCGGCCTCGCCCACGAACAGCGGGTTGTTCTTGCGGCGCCGGCAGAGGATCTGCACGGTGCGCTCCAACTCATGGGCCCGACCGATCAAGGGGTCGATCTTGCCCTTGCGGGCCTGCTCATTGAGATTGGTGGCATAACTTTCCAGCGGGTTCTTGCGGCTGCTTTCCTCGCCATCCTGCCCCTCGCTGGAGGTGGAATTGGAGGCATCTTCCTCCGGCTGTTCATCCGGCACCTTGGAAATGCCGTGGGAGATGTAGTTGACCACGTCCAGCCGCGCCAGGTCATGCTGCCCCAGCAGATAGACGGCGTGAGACTCCTGCTCACCAAAGATGGCCACCAGCACGTTGGCACCGGTGACTTCCTTCTTGCCGGAGGACTGCACATGGAAGACAGCCCGTTGCAGCACCCGCTGGAAACCCAGCGTCGGCTGCGTATCCCGCGGGTCCTTCAGGGGTAACTTGGGTGTGTTGGTATCCACGAATTCCTCGAGCTGCTTGCGCAGGCCTTCCACGTTGACCCCGCACGCTCGCAGTACATTCACGGCGGTGGGGTTGTCCGTGAGGGCGAGCAGCAGATGCTCCACCGTCATGAACTCGTGACGTTTTTCGCGTGCGGCCTTGAAGGCCATGTTCAGGGAAAACTCGAGTTCTTTATTCAGCATGGTCGTACCGCTCTAGGCCTCTTCCATCGCACACAGCAACGGGTGCTGATGCTCTCGTGAATAGTCGTTGACCTGGGCCACCTTGGTTTCAGCTACATCCCGAGTATAGATGCCACAGACGCCTTTGCCGCGCGTATGCACATGGAGCATGACCCGGGTGGCCTTCTCGCGATCCATCGCGAAGAAGACCTCCAGAACCTCGATCACGAACTCCATGGGCGTGTAGTCATCGTTCAGCAGCACCACCTTGAATTGGGGGGGCTGCTTGAGTCGGGGCTTTGCCTCGTCCAGTAACAGGCCACTGTCTTCGCCGGATTTGCGTTCTTCTCCCATAGCCTTTGATCGATGTGCAGTCGAAACGTTTCCCTTCTCTTGTTGAATCACATGTGTTCGACGATATTTTCACCGAACTCGGAGCAGGACAGTTCCGTGGCCCCGTCAACGGCGCGGGCAAAATCATAGGTGACGCGACCGGAGCTGATGGCGCCGCCCAGCCCCTTGACCACCCGATCCGCCGCTTCAAACCAGCGCAAGTGGCGCAACATCATTTCAGCAGACAGCACCAGAGAGCCCGGGTTCACCTTATCCAGGCCGGCATACTTGGGCGCCGTGCCGTGAGTCGCCTCGAACATGGCCACGGTATCGGAGATATTGGCGCCCGGGGCGATACCGATGCCGCCCACCTGAGCCGCCAGGGCATCGGAGATGTAGTCGCCATTGAGGTTCATGGTCGCAATCACGCTGTAGTCACCCGGGCGCAGCAGGATCTGTTGCAGGAAGTTGTCAGCAATCACGTCCTTGACGATGATTTCATGGCCATTGTTGGGGTTCTTCAAGCGGCACCAAGGGCCACCATCAATCTCTTCGGCGCCGAACTCCTCCTTGGCCAGTTCATAACCCCAGTTTTTGAACGCACCCTCGGTGTATTTCATGATATTGCCCTTGTGCACCAGGGTTACCGAGCTGCGGTCGTTCTCGATGGCGTACCAGATGGCCTTGCGCACCAGGCGTTTGGTGCCTTCCTCGGAGATCGGCTTGATGCCCAGACCGCTGGTCTCGGGGAAGCGGATCTTGGTCACGCCCATCTGATTGATCAGGAAGTCGCTGAGCTTCTTGGCCTCGGGGGAGCCAGCGGCCCATTCGATGCCGGCGTAGATATCCTCGGAGTTCTCCCGGAAGATCACCATATCGGTCTGCTCGGGATTCTTCAGCGGGCTGGGCGTCCCCGGATAGTAGCGCACGGGGCGCTGACAGACGTACAGATCCAGTTCCTGACGCAGAGCCACGTTCAGGGAGCGGATGCCACCACCCACGGGCGTGGTCAGAGGGCCCTTGATGGACACCACGTAGTCACGCACGGCCTCCATGGTCTCCTTGGGCAGCCAGGTGTCGCCACCGTAGACCCGGGTGGCCTTCTCGCCGGCGAAGACCTCCATCCAGGCGATCTTGCGCTGGCCGTCATAGGCCTTTTCCACGGCGGCGTCCACCACCCGCATCATCACCGGCGAGATATCCACGCCAATGCCGTCACCCTCGATGTAGGGGATGATCGGGTTGTCGGGCACATTCAGGGAACAATCCTCATTAGCCGTGATTTTGGTGCCATGCTCGGGAATCTTGATATGTTGATAAGCCATGGGAGCTCCCTTTGTGGAATGTGACTGTTGTTAAGGATTTTGGTGGGATTATACACGCGATGTCCGGGTGCGTCGGTGGGTGGGTTGATTTCGCCGGTGGGAGCGGCCCTCGGCCGCGAATGGCGAACCTTACCGCAGCCCCGGTGTCGAGCATCCGGGCAGTTCCTCGTGCGGATACATCAGATGACGAAAGATACACTCCAAGCCCCTCTCCCCTGTGGGGAGAGGGGTGGGGGTGAGGGGCAAGGACCATCACGGTGCCCCCCCCTCATCCCCAGCCCTTCTCCCCCGAGGGGGAGAAGGGAGCTTCCGTAGCTGAACCTGGGTGCTTTCACGTTAACCCACACACAAACTCAGGAGTTTTTACATTCATGGTCTGGACACCGCGCGTTACCGTGGCAAGCGTCATCGAACGGGAGGGTCGCTTCCTGCTGGTGGAAGAGGAGGACAATGGCCGCCGCGTCTTCAATCAGCCCGCCGGGCATCTGGAGGAAGGGGAATCGCTGCTGGCAGCCTGCATCCGTGAGACGTTGGAGGAAACCGGGCGTCGGCTCACCCCAGAGGCGGTGGTGGGCGTCTATCGCTGGCAGCATCCGGCCAGCGGGCTGACCTTCATCCGGGTGGCCGTGACGGGCAGCGTGTCCGAGCCCCTGCCTGATCATTCGCTGGATGCGGACATCCTGGCCACCCATTGGCTGGAACCGCGGGTGCTGGCCGATAATCCGGCCTGTCAGCGCAGTCCGCTGGTGCTGAGGTGTATCGAGGATTATCTGTCGGGGCGGCGGTATCCGTTGGAGTTACTGGTGGAAGTTTGAGTGGTAGAATGAGGCACATGCCCCACACCCACCCCAAACGCGTCATCGTCGGCCTGTCCGGCGGTGTGGATTCCTCCGTGTCTGCCCTCCTGCTCATGGAGCAGGGGTACCGCGTCGAAGGCCTGTTCATGAAGAACTGGGAGGACGACGACGAACCCGGCTACTGCTCAGCTGCCAAGGACCTGGAAGACGCCTGGGCCGTGTGCGAGGAGCTTGAGATCCCCCTGCACAAGGTGAACTTCGCCAAGGAATACTGGGACCGTGTGTTTGCCCACTTCCTGGAGGAATACCGCGCCGGACGCACCCCCAACCCGGACATCCTCTGCAACCGGGAGATCAAGTTCCGGGCCTTCCTGGATTATGCCCTGGACAAGGGGGCCGACCTGATCGCCACCGGCCATTACGCCAGGGTTCGGCAGGGTCACGACGGTCAATACCAGCTGCTGCAGGGCCAGGACCCGAACAAGGATCAGTCCTACTTCCTCTACACCCTGGGCCAACGCGCCCTCTCGCGCACCCTCTTCCCCCTGGGCGAACTGGAAAAGCCCCGTGTACGGGAGATTGCCGAGCGCGCTGGGTTCGTCAATCACGCCAAGAAGGACAGCACCGGGATCTGTTTCATCGGCGAGCGGCGTTTCCGGGATTTCCTGCAGCGCTACCTGCCCGCCCAGCCCGGCGAGATCGTCAGCACCGACGACCAAGTGCTGGGGACGCATCAAGGCCTGATGTACTACACCCCGGGCCAGCGCCAGGGCCTGGGCATCGGCGGCGTGCAAGGCGCACCCGAGGTGCCCTGGTACGTGGTAGGCAAGGACATGGACCACAACCGGCTCATCGTCGCCCAGGGCCATGATCACCCGTCCCTGCAGTCCACCGGACTGACCGCCGTGGACCTGCACTGGGTGGCCGACCACCCCCCTACCCTGCCCCTGCGCTGCCAGGCCAAGATCCGTTACCGACAGGCACACCAGGACTGCCTGGTGGAAGCGATACCGGAGGAACCGGGCGCCCTGCAGGTACGCTTCTACGCCCCCCAGCGGGCCGTGGCGCCGGGTCAGTCCGTGGTGTTCTACGCAGGGGAACACTGCCTAGGCGGCGGCATCATCGCCCGGCGGCATCCAATACAGCCATAAGCACTGCTGTCCCTGTGGGAGCGGCCCTGGCCGCGAATGGGCGAACCAAACTACGGCGCCGGTTTCGGGTTTCGGGGCAGGCCCTCATCCGGAGTGAGTCCCTTGCGGCGGGACGCCGTGAATACCTCCCTGTAGGCTTGACCGCCGCATCCATGCGGCGAACACCCGCCTCCAGGGACCCACCCCGGACGAGGGCCGGATGCATCAGTGGTTCCTGTTATTCGCGGCCAGGGCCGCTCCCACAAGGGCACGGGTAACCCACACAGGCTGGCACGTGCAAAGCCGGCTTTATGGTATCTTTCCTGGCATAACCCACCCAGCAACAAGATATTCCCGTGGAATCCTCACACCATAATCGCGCCCTGGCCCTGGCGGCCCTCTTTCAATCCGCCGCCATGGTCAAGGACATCGCCTGGCATGGCCGCTGCGACCTGGACCAGCTGCAGACCATGGTGGGCAGCCTGTTCGCCTTTGAAGCCAACACCATCGAATCCGTCTACGGCGGTGTGGACCACCTGGAGCGGGGCCTGCGCACCCTGCTGGAGCAGATTCAATCGCCTTCCCACCAGGTGGATGCCGAGATCTCCCGCTACGTGATCAGTGTGCTTCATCTTGAGCGAAAGCTGATGAAGAACCCCCAAATGATCAAGACACTACGGGATGGAGTGGATGCGGCGAGTCACCAGAGCGAAGCCTTTGGGATGACCCACGAGAACATCATGGCGCGACTGGGCGAGACCTACCAGAACACCATCAGCGAACTGGGCCCACGGATCATCGTCCAGGGGGACCAGAGTCATCTGGGCAACAGCAACAATGCCGCGCGTATTCGCACCTTGCTGCTGGCGGGGATTCGGGCAGCGGTGCTGTGGAGACAGGCGGGGGGATCGCGGTGGCGGCTGATCTTCAGCCGAAATGCGATCGTGGCCGAGGCCAAGGGGATTCTGGACCGGATCGTGGAGTAAAACTCCCCTTCTCCCAATGGTAAATCCGAAGGTAAGCCCGAAGTGTGAATCCTGGATCGGATCGTGGAGTAAAACCCCCTTCTCCCCTCGGGGGAGAAGGGCCGGGGATGAGGGGAGCGGCGGGCATATTGCCAGCTCATCCCCCTCACCCCAACCCCTCTCCCCAGGGGGAGAGGGGCTATGACGGTTTACACCCCCCTCTCCTCTTGGGGGAGAGGGGCTATGACGGTTTGCACCCCCGCTCCCCTGAGGGGAGAGGGGCGATGCCGGATTACGCTGCGGCGATGGAAATCACCTTGCGCGCCGCTTCCTCATACTCCGGCAACTGATCAAAGTTCAGATACCGGTAGACCTCGCCCGCCATGGTGTTCAGGTCGGCCACATACTCCAGATACTCCTGGGGCGTGGGCAGACGACCCAGCACCGCGGCCACTGCGGCCACCTCGGCCGAGGCCAGGAACACATCCGCACCATCCCCCAGGCGGTTGGGGAAGTTGCGGGTGGAGGTGGAGACCACCTTCGCCCCCGGGGCCACACGGGCCTGGTTGCCCATGCACAGGGAGCAACCCGGCATTTCCATGCGGGCACCGGAACGACCGTAGATGCCGTAATACCCCTCTTCGGTGAGCTGGCGCTGATCCATCCGCGTCGGCGGTGACAGCCACAGGCGGGTGGGCAACTGACCACCCTGGAACTTCTCCAGCAGCTTGCCGGCGGCACGGAAGTGACCGATGTTGGTCATGCAGGAACCGATGAACACCTCATCGATATTCCCACCGGCCACTTCGGACAGCAGACGGGCGTCATCCGGATCGTTCGGGGCACACAGGATGGGCTCCTTGATCGCGTTCAGATCGATCTCGATCACTGCTGCATATTCGGCATCCTTATCGGCACGCATCAGTTTCGGATCAGCCAGCCAGTCTTCCATGGCCTTGGCGCGACGCTCCAGGGTGCGCGGATCACCATAGCCATTGGCCACCATCCAGCGCAGCATGGTCACGTTGGAGCGCAGGTACTCGGCCACCCGTTCCTCGGACAGGCTGATGGTGCAGCCACCGGCGGAACGCTCGGCGGAGGCGTCGGAGAGCTCAAAGGCCTGCTCGACCGTGAGGTCGTCCAGCCCTTCGATCTCCAGCACCCGACCGGAGAAGACGTTCTTCTTGCCCTTCTTCTCCACCGTGAGCAGACCCTGCTGGATGGCCGCGTGGGGGATGGCATGCACCAGGTCACGCAGGGTGATGCCCGGCTGGCGCTCACCCTTGAAGCGCACCAGGACCGACTCGGGCATGTCCAGGGGCATCACGCCCGTGGCGGCGGCAAAGGCCACCAGCCCCGAACCGGCCGGGAAGGAGATGCCGATGGGGAAACGGGTGTGGGAGTCGCCACCGGTGCCCACGGTATCGGGCAGCAGCATGCGGTTCAGCCAGGAATGGATGATGCCATCCCCGGGGCGCAGGGCCACGCCGGCACGGTTCATGATGAAGTCCGGCAGGGTGTGATGGGTCTGCACATCCACCGGCTTGGGATACGCCGCCGTGTGGCAGAACGACTGCATCACCAGGTCTGCCTGGAAGCCCAGGCAGGCCAGGTCCTTGAGTTCGTCGCGGGTCATGGGGCCGGTGGTGTCCTGGGAACCCACGGTGGTCATGCGCGGCTCGCAGTAAGTGCCGGGGCGCACGCCCTCCACGCCACAGGCCTTGCCCACCATCTTCTGCGCCAGGGTGAAGCCCTTGCCGCTGTCGGTGGGGACCTCAGGGCGCTTGAAGACATCCGACGGTACCAGACTCAGGGACTCGCGGGCCCGATCGGTGAGGCCGCGACCGATGATCAGCGGGATACGGCCACCGGCACGCACCTCGTCCAGCATCACCGGCGTGCGCAGTTCAAAGGTGGTGATCACCTCGTCGCTGCCATGACGGCACACCTTGCCCGCGTAGGGGTAGATGTCCACCACATCACCCATCTCCAGGGCGTTCACGTCCAGTTCGATGGGCAGGGCGCCGGCATCTTCCATGGTGTTGAAGAAGATCGGGGCGATCTTGCCGCCCATGCACACACCGCCAAAGCGCTTGTTGGGCACGTAGGGCAGGTCTTCGCCGATGTTCCACAGCACCGAGTTGGTGGCGGACTTGCGGGAGGAGCCGGTACCCACCACGTCGCCCACCATGGCCACGGGGTGACCCTTCTGCTTGAGCTCCTTGATCTGCGCCTCGGCGTCGGTCACACCCTCGCGCGGGTTCTTGTACATGGCCTTGGCATGCAGGGGGATGTCCGGGCGGCTCCAGGCATCCGGGGCCGGGGAAAGATCATCGGTGTTGGTCTCGCCGGGCACCTTGAAGATCGTCACGGTGAGCTTTTCCGGCAGGGCCTGACGGTTCAGGAACCACTCCGCATCGGCCCAGGACTGCATCACGCCCTGGGCGTGGGCGTTGCCGGACTTGGCCCGCTCTTCCACATCATGGAAGGCATCGAACATCAGCAGGGTGTGCTTGAGCTCGGCGGCGGCTGCCTCGGCCAGTTCGGCGTCGTCCAGCAGCTCCACCAGGGTCGCGATGTTATAGCCGCCCTGCATGGTGCCCAGCAGTTCCACGGCATGCTTGCGGTCGATCAGTGGCGAGCTGGCCTCGCCCTTGGCCACGGCGGACAGGAACCCGGCCTTCACGTAGGCGGCCTCATCCACACCCGGCGGCACGCGATGGGTGATCAGGTCCAGCAGGAACGGCTCCTCGCCCTGGGGCGGGTTTTTCAGCAGTTCCACCAGATCCGCGGTCATCCCGGCATCCAGCGGTTTGGGCGGCACCCCTTGGGCTTCGCGTTCCTGAACGTGTTGGCGATAGGCTTCGAGCACAGTAGAACCCTCTGCTAGGCTGCCCCGCAGGGCGGGGAGGGATGTATGATCCCTTTGTGTCACTAGGTTATTTTGACAACAATCTTTATTGCGCGGCAGCATTCTAAACCAGCAGGGGCGGCAGGTCACGATTGTCGACAGTTTGCCCCGACAAAAACAAACCAAGAGGGACGCACGATGACCGACACATTCAACACACGCACCACCCTCCAGGTACAAGACAAGACCTACCACATCAGCAGCCTGGAGCCGCTGAAGGCAGACCACGACGTGGACCGCCTCCCCTATTCCCTCAAGGTGCTGCTGGAAAACCTGCTGCGCAACGAGGATGGCAACAATATCACCCAGGACCAGGTCAAGGCCCTGCTCAACTGGGAGGCCAGGGCCGAGCCCAGTGAGGAGATTGCCTTCACTCCCGCCCGGGTGGTGCTGCAGGACTTCACCGGCGTGCCCGCCGTGGTGGACCTGGCGGCCATGCGCGATGCCATGAAGGCCCTGGGCAAGGACCCCAACCGCATCAACCCCCTGGCCCCGGTGGACCTGGTCATCGACCACTCGGTGATGGTGGACCACTTCGGCAAGGCCGATTCCCTGGACCTGAACATCAAGCTGGAATACCACCGCAACAAGGAGCGCTACCAGTTCCTGCGCTGGGGCCAGAAGGCCTTCAAGAACTTCCGTGTCGTGCCCCCGGGCACCGGCATCGTGCATCAGGTGAACCTGGAGTACCTGGCCCAGACCGTGTTCGTGCGCGAGGACAACGGTGAATACCACGCCTACCCCGACACCCTGGTAGGCACCGATTCCCACACCACCATGATCAACGGCCTGGGCGTACTGGGCTGGGGCGTGGGCGGCATCGAGGCCGAGGCGGCCATGCTGGGCCAGCCCATCTCCATGCTCATCCCCCAGGTGGTGGGCTTCAAGCTCAGCGGCAAGCTCCCGGAAGGGGCCACGGCCACCGACCTGGTGCTCACCGTCACCCAGATCCTGCGCAAGCAGGGCGTGGTGGGCAAGTTCGTGGAGTTCTTCGGCGATGGCCTGGACCACCTGCCCCTGGCTGACCGCGCCACCATTGCCAACATGGCCCCGGAATATGGCGCCACCTGCGGCATCTTCCCGGTGGACAAGGAAACCCTGAATTACCTGCGACTCTCGGGCCGCACCGACGAACAGGTGGCCCTGGTGGAGGCCTATGCCCGCGCTCAGGGCCTGTGGCGCGACACCGGTGCCCGCCAGGCGGATTACAGCGAGATCGTGGAACTGGATCTGGGCAGCATCGTCCCCAGCCTGGCCGGCCCCAAGCGACCCCAGGACCGCATCCCCCTGGATCAGGCCCGCAACAATTTCATGGACACCCTGGATGAATTTTTCAGGGAACATCATTCAGCTCCGGAAGGCGACGCTGAAGAGCGTTTCGCGGGCGAAGGCGGCCACACCGCCCCGGGGGTGGATAACACCCACGAAAAGGGGGCGGTGGAATACGAAATGGGCGGTGAGAAACATCTGCTCAAGCACGGCGCCGTGGTGATCGCTGCCATCACCTCCTGCACCAACACCTCCAACCCGGCCGTGCTGCTGGCCGCTGGCCTGGTGGCGAAAAAGGCCCACGAGAAGGGCCTCATGCCCAAGCCCTGGGTAAAAACCTCCCTGGCCCCCGGTTCCCAGGTGGTGCCTGCCTACCTGGAAAAGGCCGGCCTGCTCAAACCCCTGGAGGCCCTGGGTTTCTCCGTGGTGGGCTTTGGCTGCACCACCTGCATCGGCAACGCGGGCCCGCTGCCGGAACCCATTGGCAACGCCATCAAGAATGGCGACCTGATGGTGGCGTCGGTGCTCTCAGGCAACCGCAATTTCGAGGGCCGCATCCATGCTGATGTGCGCACCAACTATCTGGCCTCGCCCCCTCTGGTGGTCGCCTATGCCCTGGCGGGCTCCATGGCCGTGGACCTTTACAAGGAACCGCTGGGCACCGACAAGAAGGGGCAACCGGTGTATCTCAAGGATATCTGGCCCAGCCAGGCGGAGATCAGCGAACTGATGGAGGCCAGCATCTCCTCGGCCATGTTCCAGGAGAAATACGGCGACGTCTTCCAGGGGGACGCCAACTGGCAGAAGATCGGCGTCACCGAATCCGAACTCTATGACTGGGCCGACTCCACCTACGTGAAGAACCCGCCGTACTTCGAAGGCATGACCATGGAGCCCAAGGCCCCTGGAGACATCAACGGGGCCCGCTGCCTGGTCATGGTGGGCGACTCCATCACCACCGACCACATCTCCCCGGCGGGCGGCATCCATCCGGAGAGCCCGGCAGGCCAATACCTGCAGTCCCATGGGATCGAGCCCAAGGAATTCAATTCCTATGGATCACGCCGGGGCAATCATGAGGTGATGATGCGCGGCACCTTTGCCAACGTGCGCCTGCGCAACCGCATGGCCCCGGGCACCGAGGGTGGCTGGACCACCCACGTACCCAGCGGCGAGGAGATGAGCGTCTATGATGCCGCCATGCGCTATCACCAGGAAGACGTGCCCCTAGTGGTACTGGCCGGCAAGGAGTACGGCACCGGCTCCTCCCGGGACTGGGCGGCCAAGGGCACCCGGTTGCTGGGCATCCGCGCCGTCATCGCCCAGAGCTTTGAGCGCATCCACCGCTCCAACCTGGTGGGCTTTGGCGTGCTGCCCCTGCAGTTCAAGGAGGGTGATAGCGCCGAGAGCCTGGGACTGACCGGACAGGAGTGCTTCGATATCAGCGGTCTGGAAGGTGAGCCTGGCGAGGTCACCGTGACGGCCAGGACCGACGACGGCCAGGAGACCCATTTCCAGGCCCGGGTGCGCATCGACACGCCCAAGGAATGGGAATACTACCGCCATGGCGGCATCCTGCATTATGTGCTGCGCCAACTGGCGGCTGCCTGACCTCTAGCCCTTGGCGTATGACGGGCGGATCCTTGCATCCGCCCGTCCCCTCCCCCCTTGCCCCACATGGCAAGTCCCGGTACTTTGACAATTCCCATAAACATAAAGCGGCTAAACTGACCGGCAGCCCTCTGGCAACCCATTTCAAGCGGAGCAGGCATGATCGACACCAAAAGGACGATCCCCGCCGACCAAGCCGACGCCGGCACTGTCTTGGCGGAAGATGTGCGGGACCGCAGTGGTCGCCTGCTGCTCTCCGCCGGCATCCCGCTCAAGGACAAGCACCTGCGCGTGCTCAAGACCTGGGGCGTCACCCAGGTGGCCATCTGGCAAGACGCCCCCCCAAGCGCGACGGACGATTGTCTGCCCTCTACGACCCCCCCACCCCCCATCGATGAACAAAGCTATCACCAGGCCGAGGCCGTGATGCGAAATGCCTTTCGGCACTGCGATCTCGAAAAGGCGGTCATGCACACCCTGTTCGACCTGGCCACGCGGCGCCTGGCCTCAATGATCCAGCTCAAGGCCCAGTCATGACCGTCGCGCGCCTGGACGACATCCTGGCCCGGGATCCGAATCTGGGGACGCTATCCGACGTCTACCACCGCATTGAGAGCGCCATCAACGATCCCAACAGTTCCTTCGAAGCCATGGCCTCGGTCATCGAGTCGGACACGGCACTGGCCGCCAAGGTACTGCGAATCGCCAACAGCAGCCTCTATGCCCTGCCCGGCGGCATCCATTCCATCCAGCGCGCCATCAGCATCATCGGCACCCAGCAACTGCGGGATCTGACCCTGGCCGCGACGGTGATCCGGCATTTTGAGGGCATGCCCATCACCGGCATCGACCTGGAATCCTTCTGGCGGCACAGCATCGGCTGCGCCCTGCTGGCCCGTTCGTTGGCCAGTTTTCGCCGCGAGGCCAATGTGGAGCGGTTCTACGTGGCCGGTCTGCTTCACGATATTGGCCGACTGGTCATGTACATGCACATGCCGGACGCCATGGCCCGAGTCCTTGAGGCCCGCGAGCACAGCCAGGATCTGCTGTTCCGCGAGGAGCAACGGGAACTGGGTTTCCACCATGCGCAACTCGGTGGCGAACTCCTGGAACGCTGGCAGTTACCGGCGGCCCTGCATGAGCCGGTGCGGTGCCATCACGATCCCAATGAGGCACAACGCTATCCCGTGGAGACAGCTGTGGTCCACGCCGCCGACAGCATGGCCAATGCCCTGCGCATGGGCTCCAGCGGCGAGCGAATGGTGCCACCCATCGATGAACAGGCCTGGGCACGAATCGCCCTGTCTGAAACCCTGCTTGAACAAGTCAGCGCCTATACTGAGCAGCATTATGCTCAGGCAGTCGAAGTTTTTCTTGCCTAGGGCGGGGGGACAGGATGCGTATGACCCGAAATGAAGACGACGCATTGCCGGACATGGACTACCTGCGCGAACGGGTCCAACACCTGGAGCAAGCCAGCCAGTGGCATCACTACGCCATGGATGTGCTCACCTCCATGACCGCCATCTTCGGCGATCACAGTCAAAGTCGGGATATCTCGGCCATCCTGGAAAGCACCCATGAGTGCGTGGGGCGCATACTTCCCCTGGAAGACGCGGGTTACTACACCGTGGACGACGAGTCCAGCTTTCACCTGAGTTACCGCCAGGCGGGGTGCGAGGGCCCGGCCCTGGAGGCCGAGGTGGAACGACTCATCGAGGCAGGCATATTTTCATGGGCACTCAACCAGAACCACCCGGTTTGCCTGCCCTGCCCTGGCGGGGGCCAGGGCGAAGACGATACAGCCTGTGGCGACCACTGGGTGCTGCACGTCATTTCCTCCCGCACCCGCATTCGCGGCATGTTCGTGGGCCGCACCCGGGGGCAACCGCTGCATCCCCGCGATCCCGGCATGAAGGTGCTCTCCATCATCCTCTTCAACGCGGCCTATGCCCTGGAGAGCGCCGCCCTGTACACCCTGATGGAACACCAGCACCGCACACTGAAGAAGATCAGCGAGCGTCAATCCCTGGAACTGGCCCACCAGTACAGCCACGACGCCCTCACTGGCTTGCCCAACCGCATCCTCTTCAGCGACCGCCTGCATCAACTCATCCAGCAGGGCCACCCAAATGATGAGGATGACGGCAGCCACGTGGCCGTCATCCTCATGGATCTGGATCACTTCAAGCGAGTGAATGACAGCCTGGGTCATGGTTGCGGCGACCGCCTCATCAAGACCCTGGCCGACAACCTGCGCGCCCTCCTGGCCGACGCCGATCTACTCAGCCATCATCACCTGGACGAGAGCAATGTCACCCTGTCACGCTTGGGTGGAGACGAATTCGGCATCATCCTCAATCGGGTGGATTCCCTGGACCTGCTGGCCCGTTTCGCGCAACACCTGATCGATAACGTGAGTTGCGAGTACGTGGTCCACGGCCACCCGGTGTTTCTCACCTGCAGTGCCGGCATCAGCATCCACCCCTTCGACGGTCGGGACGTGGACACCCTCATCAAGAACGCCGATGCAGCCATGTACGAGGCAAAACAGCGTGGGCGGAACCACTACCACTTCTACACCCAGGACATCAATGCCCAGACCTACCGGCATCTGATGCTGGAAAATGAACTCTCCAAAGCGCTGGAACGGGACGAATTCCAACTGCACTATCAGCCGCAGATCTCACTGGCCACCGGCAAGGTGGAGGGCCTGGAGGCACTGGTACGCTGGGAACACCCGGAGAAGGGCTATCTCAGCCCTGGGCATTTCATCCCCGTGGCCGAGGATACCGGGCTGATCGAAAGACTGGGCCTGTGGGTGGTACGCCGGGCCTGCGAGGACATGAAGCGCCTAGAAGCCGCCGACCTGCCCGTGCCTCGCATGGCCATCAACCTCTCCCCACGCCAGTTTCGCCAGACGGATCTGGCCTGCCAGTACGCCGCCATCATCAAGGAAATCGGTATCCAGGCCTCACAGATCGAGCTGGAACTCACCGAGAGCACCATCATGCAGGACATCGACAAGGCCGTGGAGATCTTCGAGGCACTGCACCGCCTGGGGTTCCGTCTGGCAGTGGATGACTTCGGCACGGGCTATTCCTCCCTGAACCAGCTCAAGCACTTCCCCATCCACACCCTGAAGATCGATCGCTCGTTCGTGCGGGGCATCCCCCAGGACCGTGACGACGCCGCCATCGTCACGGCCATCGTGGCCATGGCCAAGGGGCTGGGGCTGGAGGTGGTGGCCGAGGGGGTGGAAGCACGGCATCAGCTGGAATTTCTCAAGGCCCTGGAGTGCGAATCGGTGCAAGGCTATTACTTCAGCCGACCGCTGCCGTATGACGAGTTATGTGAGTATCTTCAGGATTCGTGTTCGACGAACCAACAAAAACAGTCCGCCTCATCCTGACCCCCCCCAACACCCGTACGGGTCGTTCGCGAACGACCCCTACACAGCACCCAGCCAACATCACACCCCCTACTCCCCCAGAATCCCGTACGGGTCGTTCGCGAACGACCCCTACACAAGCACCCCGCCAACATCACACCCCCTACCCCCTCAGAATCCCGTACGGGTCGTTCGCGAACGACCCCCACACAGCACCCCGCCAACATCACACCCCCTACTCCCCCAGAATCCCGTACGGGTCGTTCGCGAACGACCCCAGCAACCCACCCATCACAAACTTGACCCTCCTATTGCCCTGTCATTCCAATAGGATCCAGCCACTTCCTCAACTCCGCCTCATCCAGATCCGTCATCTCCAGCGCCACCTCCAGCACCGGACGACCCTCCGCATAGGCCTTCTTGGCAATCGCCGCCCCCTTCTCATATCCAATCAACGGATTCAGCGCCGTCACCAGCACCGGATTGCGCGACAGGGCCTGCGCCAGATGCCCCTCATTCACCACAAAGCCCTCCACCACCCGCTTCAGCAGCAAATGCGCGCCGCCACCCAGCAACTGCATACTCTCAAGCAACGCATCAGCAATCACCGGTAACATCACGTTCAGCTGAAAGTTTCCGGACTGCCCAGCCACGGTGATGGTGACATCATTCCCCATGACCCGCGCACACCCCATGGCCACCGCCTCCGGCGCCACCGGGTTCACCTTCCCCGGCATGATGCTGCTCCCCGGCTGCAGCGCCGGCAGGGCGATCTCCCCCAGGCCGGACAAGGGCCCGGAGTTCATCCAGCGCAGGTCATTGCAGATCTTCATCAGGCTCACGGCCACCGTCTTGAGCTGGCCGCTCATCTCCACGGCGGCATCCTGCGCCCCCAGGGCTTCGAACCGATCCGGCTTGGGCACGAAGGCCACGCCAGTGCGGCGCGACAGGGCCGTCGCCACCCGCTCGCCGAATTCCGGATGGGCATTCACCCCCGTGCCCACCGCCGTGCCACCGATGGCCAGCTCCTCCAGGCGCTCGGCGGCGTCCTCCAGGCGCTCCACCCCATAGCGCAACTGCTGCACCCAGCCGCCGATCTCCTGATCCAGGCGCACCGGCATGGCATCCATCAGGTGCGTACGGCCAGTCTTGACCACATCCTTGTACTCGGCCGCCCGCCGGTCCAGCCCATCGGCCAGATCGATCAGGGCCGGGATCAGATCCCGCTCCAGGGCCACCCGGGCGGCCACATGCAGCGTGGTGGGGATCACATCATTGGAACTCTGCCCCAGGTTTACATGATCATTGGGATGCACCGCTTCACCCAGTTGCCGCGTGGCCAGGTGGGCGATCACCTCGTTGATATTCATATTGGTACTGGTGCCACTGCCGGTCTGGAAGACATCCACAGGAAACTGGTCCCCGTGCAGGCCCTCCGCCACCTCTTCGGCCGCCTGGATGATGGCCTGGGCCATACCGGGTTGAAGCAGTCCCAGTTCGGCATTCACCTGGGCGCAGGCGGCCTTGACCTGCCCCAGGGCCTGGATAAAGGCGGGGGGCATGGGCCGCCCGCTCATGTGAAAGTTGTCCACGGCCCGTTGGGTCTGTGCCCCATAGAGGGCATCCATAGGCACGTTCACCTTACCCATGCTGTCTTGCTCGATCCGGTCTTTCGACATGATCACGCTCCTGCCACCTGCATTGAACTGACCTGTAGTATAATCCACGGCCTTTTTCGCAAGCCCCTCCGGAGAAGCTCCCATGGATCTTTCAACCCTCACCGCCATCGCCCCGGTGGATGGACGCTATGGCAACAAGACCGAAATGCTGCGCCCCATCTTCAGCGAATTCGGCCTGATCCGCCACCGAGTGCAAGTGGAGGTGGAGTGGCTCAAGGCCCTGGCCGATCACCCCGGCATCGCCGAAGTGCCGGCCCTGAGTGAGCATGCGGTGCAGATCCTCAACGGCATCGTGGAAGGCTTCTCCGAGGACGACGCCCGGCGGGTGAAGAACATCGAGAGCACCACCAATCACGACGTGAAGGCGGTGGAGTATTTCCTCAAGGAGAAGATCGCGGGCAATAAAGAACTGGAGGCCATCAGCGAGTTCTTCCACTTCGCCTGCACCTCCGAGGACATCAATAACCTGGCCTATGCCCTGATGCTCAAGCATGCCCGCGGGCAGGCCATGCTGCCGCTGATGGACGAGGTGATCCAGTCCATCAAGGATCTGGCCCATCGCCATGCCGATCAGCCCATGCTGTCGCGCACCCATGGCCAACCCGCCTCCCCCACCACCCTGGGCAAGGAAATGGCCAACGTGGTGCACCGCCTCAAGATTGCCCGCAACCAGGTGGCCGATGTGGTCCTCAAGGGCAAGATGAACGGCGCCGTGGGCAACTTCAATGCCCACCTGAGCGCCTACCCGGAGGTGGACTGGGAGACCCTGAGCCGCGGTTTCATCGACAACCTGGGCCTGGAGATGAACCCCTATACCATCCAGATCGAACCTCACGACTACATGGCGGAGATGTTCCATGCCCTGTCCCGTTTCAACACGGTGTTGATCGACTTCTCTCGGGACACCTGGGGCTATATCTCCCTGGGATATTTCAAGCAACGGGTGGTGGCCGGCGAGGTGGGTTCATCCACCATGCCCCACAAGGTGAACCCCATCGACTTCGAGAATGCCGAGGGCAATCTGGGCCTGGCCAACGCCGTGCTGGATCACCTGGCCGGCAAGCTGCCCATCTCCCGCTGGCAGCGCGACCTCACCGACTCCACCGTGCTGCGCAACATCGGCCTGGGTTTCGCGTGGTCGGTGATCGCCTACCAGGCCCTGGCCAAGGGCCTCGGCAAACTGGAAGCCGACACCGCCCGTCTGGACGCCGACCTGGAAGCCAACTGGGAAGTCCTGGCCGAACCCATCCAGACGGTCATGCGCCGCTACGGCATCGAAAAACCCTACGAAAAGCTCAAGGAACTCACCCGCGGCCAGCGCATCGACGGCCCCAGTCTGCGCATGTTCATCGACAGCCTGGAGATTCCCGAAGAAGCCAAGGCCAATCTCAGGGAACTCACCCCGGGGCGGTACACGGGGAATGCAGGGGATCAGGCGCGGCGGATCTAACGGCCAACCACACACCCCCGAGGCTCGTCGGGACGCTTCGAGAAGCCCCCATCCCCAGAAACACCGAGGGCTCTGTAGGGGCGCTTCGAGAAGCGCCCATCCCCAGAAACACCGAGGGCTCTGTAGGGGCGCTTCGAGAAGCGCCCATTCCCAGAAACACCGAGGCTCTGTAGGGGCGCTTCGAGAAGCGCCCGGCCGGCGCATCAGATGCCACTCCACCCCCCGACAGGCCACGAAATTCGGATACACCCGCGCGGGCCGTTCGCGAACGGCCCCTACCCATGCTTCATGGCCTCAGGACGTCCTACCTCCCAGAAACACCGAGGCTCTGTAGGGGCGCTTCGAGAAGCGCCCGACCGGCGCATCAGATGCCACTCCACCCCCCGACAGGCCACGAAAGTCGGATACACCCGCGCGGGCCGTTCGCGAACGGCCCCTACCCACTCTTCATGGCATCAGGACGTCCTACCTTCCCAGAAACACCGAGGCCCTGTAGGGGCGCTTCGAGAAGCGCCCGACCGGCGCATCAGATGCCACCCCCCCCCCGACAGGCCACGAAAGTCGGATACACCCGCACGGGCCGTTCGCGAACGGCCCCTACCCATGCTTCATGGCCTCAGGACGTCTGACCTTCCCCACCGCCTCAAGAATCACCTCCACACCCGCCCCTTCCCGGTGGGCATTCTCACTGATATGCCGCCGCCAGGCCCGCGCCCCCGGCATGCCCGGGAACAGCCCCAGGATATGCCGCGTCATGGCCTGCAGGGGCACACCCTCGGCCAGGCGCGCCTCCACATAAGGCACAAAGCGCTCCACCACCTCATGGGGCGTCGGCGCCGGCCCCTGCTCGCCATAAAGCAACCCATCCACACCCGCCAGGATGCCCGGATTGTAATAGGCCTCCCGCCCCAGCATCACCCCATCCACATGTTCCAGCTGTGCCTGACAGGCATCCAGGGTGGTCAGCCCCCCATTGATGATGATGGAGAGATGGGAAAAATCCGCCTTCAACTGATGCACACGCTCGTAGCACAGGGGCGGGATCTCCCGGTTCTGCTTCGGGCTCAGCCCCTGCAGCCAGGCCTTGCGGGCATGCACGATGAACAGCTGACAACCCGCCGAGGCCACCTTGTCCACGAAGCCCGCCAGAAACTCATAAGAATCCAGATCATCGATCCCGATGCGATGCTTCACCGTCACCGGGATATCCACCGCCTCGCTCATGGCCCGCACACAGTCCGCCACGCGCTCCGGCTCCCTCATCAAAGACGCCCCAAACCGCCCGGAACTCACCCGATCCGAAGGGCAGCCCACGTTCAGATTCACCTCATCATACCCAGCCTCCTGAGCCATGACGGCACACCGGGCCAGGTCCTCCGGTTCGGAGCCGCCCAGTTGCAGCGCCACGGGATGCTCTGCCGGATCAAAGGCCAGGAAGCGATCCCGATCACCATGAATCAGCGCGCCCGTGGTGACCATCTCGGTGTAGAGAAACGCCCGCTGACTAAGCAGGCGCAGAAAGTACCGGCAATGGCGGTCAGTCCATTCCATCATCGGCGCCACGCAGAAGCGGTGCTGGGCAGTAAAGCTTGAAAAATCAGGCATTCACAGATCTCTTAAAGACAAACTCACATCATCCAAGGCCGGCAGACGACCCAACTCACCAATACACACGTAGGGGCCGTTCGCGAACGGCCCGCGCGGTGTACCGGACTCAAGCGGCCCATCGGGTGGCTGCAAGGGTATCCCATGCACCGGCCGGGCGCTTCCCGAAGCGCCCCTACGCAAGCTGCCTGCGAACGGCCCGCGCGGTGTACCGGACTCAAGCGGCCCATCGGGTGGCTGCAGGGGCATCCCATGCACCGGCCGGGCGCTTCCCGAAGCGCCCCTACGCAAACTGCCTGCGAACGGCCTGCGCGGTATCCAAGGCCGGCAGGCAACCCAGCTCACCAATACACACGTAGGGGCCGTTCGCGAACGGCCCGCGCGGTGTACAGGACTCAGGCGGCCCATCGGGTGGCTGCAAGGGTATCCCATGCACCGGCCGGGCGCTTCCCGAAGCGCCCCTACGCAAGCTGCCTGGAAAAGGGGACAATGAGGAACTGAGAAGCATTCTCTGGTAGGTCTTGACGAGAGGAGGACGCCAAGTTGCTTTCTCCTTGGCCCGAAGCGATGATAAAAACACATCCTGTTGTTTTTTCCCCGATGAATCACATCGACCATCGCACCGAGGAAGCCGTCCGCCGCTTCCTCGCCTTGATCTCCAGTCGCTACGACGTAGCGCGAGCCATAGTCTATGGCAGCCGTGCTCGTGGCACACACCGCCCAGACAGTGACGCAGACGTGGCCGTGCTGTTACGCGGCGAGCATCAACGCTTTCTACCTACCAAGCTGGATATGGCTGATATCGCCTTCGATGTTCTGCTCGAAACCGGCATCCTCATCTCGCCACTGCCGATCTGGCTCGACGAGTGGGAGCATCCAGAAAACTACTCGAACCCCATCTTGCTGCGCAACATCGATCGGGAGGGGGTTCGGCTATGAACAATCAGCAATTAACGCCCAAAGCGCTGATGGCTAAAGCTGACACTGCTTGCGCATCCGCCCGCGTCTTGCTTGAGCTAGGCGACGTCGATGGCTCCGCCAACCGGGCCTACTATGCCATGTTCGATGCAGCCCGTGCCGCCCTGCTGGCTTCGGATGCACTCGTAACACCGGATATTGGTCGCAGCCATAGTGGCCTGATCGGAGCCTTTGGTAACTTTCTGGTGAAGAATGGCCCGATATCAAGAGAGATAGGCCGCCAGCTGAACCGCGCACACGAAATCCGACTGGTGGCTGACTACAACGGGGACTCCATTGAGCCTGGCGAAGCGAAGGAGATGGTCGAGCAGGCTGAAACCTTCGTCGCCACCATGCGGTCCGTGTTCATGACTGAAGGGTAGCGACCCACCGCCTACCGGATGGCCGATCGCTTCAATTTCAGTGCAATCGATGATCTCATCGGACTGGATTGGAGCCCTTGCATCTCAGAACGCCGCACCTTCCCCGCCGCTCGATCATCGGCGCGGCGCAGAAGCGGTGCTGGGCAGTAAAGTTTGAAAAATCAGGCATTCACAGATCTCTTAAAGACAAACTCACATCATCCAAGGCCAGCAGACAACCCCAACTCACCAATACACACGTAGGGGCCGTTCGCGAACGGCCCGCGCGGTGTACCGGAATCAGGCGGCCCATCGGATGGCTGCAAGGGTATCCAATGCGCCAGCCGGGCGCTTCCCGAAGCGCCCCTACACAAACTGCCTGCGAACGGCCTGCGCGGTATCCAAGGCCGGCAGACAACCCAGCTCACCAATACACACGTAGGGGCCGTTCGCGAACGGCCCGCGCGGTGTACAGGACTCAGGCGGCCCATCGGGTGGCTGCAAGGGTATCCCATGCACCGGCCGGGCGCTTCCCGAAGCGCCCCTACGCAAGCTGCCTGGAAAAGGGGACAATGAGGAATGGACTTCCCCCTCACCCTCACCCAATGGCTCCTGGCCACCCTCGTCCTCATCATCGGCGCCATCATACAAGGTGGCATCGGCTACGGCGTGGCGCTGCTGGGCGCGCCGCTACTCTACCTCATCCACCCCCAACTCATCCCCGCCCCCATGCTCATCGTCGGCATGGCCTTGCCGCTCCTGATCCTCCTGCGGGAATGGCGGGCCGTTCATCCACGGGACGTGGCCTGGGCCCTGCCCGGCAGCTTTGCCGGCACCGCCATGGCCGCCCTGGTGCTGGGCGTGGTGGCCGAACAGGTCTTGGGCATGCTGCTGGGCATCCTGGTGCTGCTCGGGGTAGGCCTGAGCCTCATCCGCCACATGCCCGACCCCCGCCCTCACCATCTACTGGGAGCCGCCGGACTATCCAGTTTCATGGCCACCATCACCTCCATCGGCGGCCCGCCCCTGGCACTGGCCTTCCAGAACGTGACCGGTCCCCGACTGCGAGGCACCCTGTCGGCCATCTTCGTGCCCGCGGGCATCGTCGCCCTCACCGCCCTGGCCTTCCTGGACCGATTCGGCACCACAGAACTGCTGCTGGGCCTGGCCCTGCTTCCGGGCATCGTGATGGGGTTCTGGATCTCCGGCTACCTGGTGGACTACCTGGACCGCTGCTGGCTCAGACCAGCGGTGCTGTGGCTCTCTGCGGTGGCGGGGGTGGCAGCCATTGTAAGTGCGCTGTATTGAGCATCCAGTATGATCAAGACTCTGCTTCCCCATCATCTTCTGCCACTGGTTCAGTGGGTGCCCTGTACTCCACCACACTGCCTTTCAACTTCTCCAACGGTGATCGCTGATCCGATCGGTAGCGGCGCACCTCAACAGTAGGTTCCCCACGGTCCGTAATCACGCTTGAACCACCCGATGTTTCGACCTGACTCGGCGCCATCATACAGGGCGGCTGCTGCGTGGCGCTGCCGAGCCCGGATGGCCGAGGTGTGCCCCCGGCATTAACGAATTTGTTAATATTCTTACCCATGCCCTATACTATCGAGTACTACAACGAAAATCTCCAGCGAGAGATTCTCGAGTTGCCGCCGACGCTGCTGGCCAGGTACATCAGCCTGACCGATCGCATGCTTGATGCCGGACCGAACCTGGGGGAGCCGCATACCAAGGCATTCGGCAAGGGGCTGTTCGAGCTCCGGTTGAAAGGCGCTGAGGGTATCGCCCGGGTGTTCTTCTGTACCCGCATCGGTCAGCGGATCGTGATACTTCACTGCTTCGTAAAGAAAGACCAAAAGACGCCGGAAAGACACAAAACACTGGCCGAAAAGCGACTCAAGGAGGTAAAGGATGCTGACTCATGAGCAACTAAAGGCAAAAGCGCTGGAAAACCGCGAGGTCCGCGAGGAGTACGAGCGGGTCAACCGTGAAGAGTTCGCCTTGCTGGACATGCTGCTACAGGCTCGCCGTGAGGCTGGGCTGACGCAGGCTGATGTTGCTGCCCGCATGGGTACCAAGGCACCGGCCATTGCTCGCTTGGAGCGCTCATTGGCATCAGGCCAGCATTCCCCGTCCATCAGCACCGTGAGGCGCTACCTGAAGGCCTGTGGAAAGCATCTACAGCTGGAAGTGATCTGAAACCAAAATTGTTCGTTTAAATGCCAACCCCCTCCTGCCCCCTCAACACCCCCCGCATCACCGTGGCCGGTGCCAGCGGTTTTATCGGCACCACCCTGTGCCGGGAACTGGCGAAGGAATACCCGGTGACCGCCCTGACCCGCTCCCCCGCTCGGGCCGAGACACCCGACCCCGAGGCCTGCATCCAGTGGCAGCATTGCGACCTCTTCTCCCAGGACGACGTCACCCGAGCACTGCAAGGGTGTGACTACGCCATCTACCTGGTGCACTCCCTGGCCCCCTCCTCCCGGCTCACCCAGGCCGCGCCCCGGGACATGGACCTGATCCTGGCCGACAACTTCGCCCGCGCCGCCGCCGCCAATGGCGTGAAACAGATTCTCTTCGTCGGCGGCTACATCCCCGACAGCTTCCGCATCTCCACCCTGCTGTGGAGCCGACGAGAAGTGGAAATGGTCCTGGGCGCCCATGGCGTGCCCATCACCGTACTGCGCGCCGGCCTGGTGGTGGGCCCCGGTGGATCGGCCAGCCGACTCATGGTGGAACTGGTGCGGCGCATGGGCGTGCTGTTCATGCCGCCTTCGGCCCGCTCCGTGACCCGCCCCATTGCACTGCAGGACCTGAACCGCGCCATTCAACATGCCGTGGGGCAGCCGGAACAATTCAGCGGCCCCCACGACATCGGCGGCCCCCAGGACATCAGCTACGTGGAGGCCCTGCGCACCACGGCCCGACTCCTGAACCTCAAACGCCGCTTCATCATCCTGCCCTGGCTGCCCGCCCGCATCGCCGCCCTGGGCGCCCGCTGGGTGACCGGCACACCCACCGACCTGGTCGCCCCGGTGATCGACAGCCTGCCCCGGGACACCATCATCCGCGACAACCCCCTGCAGCGGCACATCAACCCCGGCGCCATCCCCTTCGAACAGGCCCTCAACGAGGCCCTGGACCACCCCCGGCAACGCCTCAAACCCAGCCCCCGCCAGCCCATCCAGAAACGCACCCGGGCCCAGCTACGCCGCGACAGCCGGGTGCGCTCCATCCAGCGCATCATCCTCCCCCCGGGGCAGAATGCCGCCTGGGTGGCCGGCAACTACTTCCGCTGGCTCACCCAATGCTGTTGGCCCCTGGTGGTCACCGAGGTCATCGCCCCCACCCGGCAAAATGACCAACCGAGCACCACCCAACCCGATGCCGGCTACCGCATCCACCTGCGCTGGCCCCGCCTGAAAATCCTGGAACTCACTCACGACCCCGCCGCCAGCCACGCACGGCGACAGGTCTACCGCATCACCGGCGGCCTGCTGGCAAGAAATGTTGAAGACAAGGGACGATTCGAGTTTCACACCGTGCTGGACGACCGCTACACCCTAGCCGCCATCCACGACTTCGCCCCCGCCCTGCCCTGGTACATCTACCTATGGACACAGGCCGTGGGGCACCTGCTGGTGATGCGGCGCTATCAACGGCATCTGGCCCGATTGGCAAGATAGGAGGCCAATGGCTCCATGCCCTTGAGCAAAACAATTACAAGGAGAATCCGTGATGAGTGCCGTCGGGAAGCTGGATATCCACACGAACCTTCCCGCCGATGGCTTCAACGTAGCGTTTAAGGGAACTCAAGCGGAGATCCTGACCGCTCTTCTCCATGCCCGCAATCGTTGGCTGCTTGACGCCTAGCGCCTCGGCCATTTCCGCCTGAGTCATTTCCACCAGACGGCGAACCTCCGACAAGCGGAGTTCCAGCAGCATCGCGTCAGCCTTCTCCTTGGCGCGATTGACAACATCAGGGTTCTCGCTGGCAATCAGTTGTTCCAGGGTGCGGGCCATATAGCTTTCACCTCACTTCAATGATTCCAGGTGGGCCGCATATTCCCGATCAGCCACTGGGATCAAATCATCGTAGAAACGCTTGTTACCGGTCTTATCTCCGGCACACAAGATGATGCCCGTCCGCTGAGGATCGAAGGCAAAGAAGGCTCTAAGCGGCCGCCCTTGGCTCTGGATCCTCAGCTCTTTCATGTTGCGATACTGCGAGCCATTAACCGTGTCAGCGTAGGGGCGCGGCAACATCGGCCCTCTTTCCCTCAGCATCAAGAGTGCTGCCAGCACGTTCTCACGGTCGGCGTCGTCCAGCGCAAAGTACCACTCTTCAAACGTCCTGGTCTGCTCTATCTGCCACATGGAGTGATCTTCCGACTATAGGAAAAAAGCTATATCGGTTTTAACCTATTGTCAAGGCATAGGTGGATTCGGCCGACCGTAGTACACTCACCCCATGCGCCTCACCCCACAACAACAAACCACCATCCGCCGCATCGTCGCCGATCAAGCCGGCGAGGCCGCACGGGTTCGGCTGTTCGGTTCTCGCCTGGACGATACCGCCCGCGGGGGGGATGTGGACCTCATGGTGGAACTGGATGAACCGGTGGAGCAACCCGCCCGGCTCTCGGCCACCCTCTCCGCCAGGATCAGTCGCCACCTGCAGGGCCGCAGGGTGGACGTGGTCCTGAGCGCTCCCAACCTGCGCCCCTTGCCCATCCATGAGGTGGCGCGTCGGGAAGGGGTGCTCCTGTAACCATGCCCCACCCGCCCACATCTCACGAGCGTCTGCGGTTCCTCGCGGACCTGGCACAAAAGGAAGCCCGGCACCTGGCCCTTACCGATGCACGCCTGTTTGCTCAACCGTTCACCGAGGCACGTGCCCAATCCCTGGCCCAGGACATTGACCTGGCCGAACGCGCCGATGCCTTCGTGGCACGATTTGGCCGTCTGCAAGACACTCTGGGCGACAAACTGATCCCCCGCCACCTGGAAGCCCTGGGCGAAAAGACCGGCGCCGCCATCGATAACCTGGACAAGGCCGAGCGCCTGGGATGGGTCCCCTCAACTGACCAATGGCTGGCCATGCGCAAACTGCGCAACCAAATGATCCACGAATATATCGACGATCCCAACATCCTGGCCAACGCCCTGCAAAGCGGCCACGAATACGTGCCCACCCTGGTTCAGGTGACCGACAACATCCTCAAGGATCTTGAAGCGCGCGGGTGGAGGGGGTGAAGGCGTCATTTCACTCCCCTCTCCCGCCTGCGGGAGAGGGGCCGGGGGTGAGGGCCGCCCATGCCAAAATGACCCCCTACCCCTTCTCCCCCCGCGACGTCCGATCATAAGCCCGCGCCCCCGCCGCCTTCTTCTGCACCTTCTGCAACTCCACCGCCAGCTCATCCCGGGCCTGTTCCAGCAACGGCACCAAGGCCTTGTCCAGATCCCGTATCCGTATCAGCCGCTCGGCCAGTGAGCGGCCCAGGGCCTCATGATCGGCAAACACATCCACCCGGATACGCTCGGCCAACTCACCCCGCCGGGCCTCGCTCTCCACCAGGGCATCCCACTCACCCTGACGTGCCCAGGTGATCCGCTGCCGCGCCAGGCGCTCAAGCTCCGCCGCGGCGGCCAGTACATCCTCCACACCCTCACCCATCACACCCTCCCCTCCAAAACGCAAAAACGCCCGGAGTACCAATGCACTCCGGGCGCCTGATATCCAAGAGCCTCTCTGGAACTCGATCTTCTGAAATACGCACCCAAGCAATCAATAAGTCACCCGGGCAGGGCAAGCAAAAGAAGCCCCCTCAACCCATCAGACCGAATGGAGAACCCTACTCAACCACATTAACAGCCGCCTCAGACGACCCCACATGCGCCGATGGATCCTTGCGCACCTCCGGCGGGATTGCCTTCCAGGCCTCGCGAATCTCGGTGAGCAGGCTCAGAACCTCATCAATAATCGAGGCATCATCCCGGGCATTGGCCGTGACCAGCCGCCGCTGCATGTAATCGTAAAGGTTATCCAGATTCGCGGCCACCTCGCCGCCCTTGTTCAAGTCCAGCCCGCCGCGCAGGCCACCGATAATGTCGAAAGCCTTGCCGATCAGTTTGATCTTGGCCTGCCGATCGCCCCGGTGCACGGCACCACGGGCTTGGGCCAAGCGATCGACGCCGCCGTCCAGCAGCATCTCGATCAATCGATGAGGGTCGGCAAACGCCGCGCCGGCCGCGCCCACCTGTTGATACTGGTTGATGCCTTTATGCATGGCTGCGAAGCTCATGGTCGGTGCTCCCGGTTACGGTGTCTTTCCATACCCTTTACATCGACCAGCAGCGGGAAAACTTGAGTGCGACATCCTGCCTCATTCCGCTTGGATCCATCACTTGTTATTCGAGTTCAATGCCGCCAGCTGATTATCCAAAAACTCGCTGGTCTGGTTCATCTGCGCCACCATGGCGTCCATGGCAGAGAACTGGGAAACATATCGGGCCTCCACCCGATCCATGCGCCGATCCAGCCGTTCACGGTCCTCCGTCAGCCCCGAAAGGCTTTGCTGCAAGGTCTCGGTACGGCTGCGAATGATGCTGTCGCGATCGGTAAATTCCTTCACCAGGCCATCCATCCGGCTGGCGATGCCACCCTCCTCCTGAGTGAATAATCGAATCACGGCATCGCGGTTCTCGGAGAGGGCTGTATCCAGCTGAAAGTCGTTCACCTGCAAGGTGCCATCCCGGTCCGTGGTAATACCAATATCTGCCAGGGCGCGCACGCCACCTTCCATCCCTTCCACCGTGTTACCCAGCATTTGAGACAAGCGGCTTTGCACACCGCGCAAGGTGGCATCGCCATTGAGCAGACCACTCTCACCGCTTTCCGGATCGAATGCATTGAGTTCGTTCATTTGGGAGCGCAAGGCATTGTAGGCCTCAACAAACCCATCCACAGCCTCTCGCGCAATGCCCGTTTTTTCGGAAACATTCACGCGGGTATCGCCAATGCCGCTTAGGGTAAGGTCAACCCCATCAATCACCCCGCTGATGTCGTTGGTGGGGCGGGTGATGGTCAGTCCGTCCACTTCCAGCTTGGCATTCTGTGACTGTCGCAATAGGGTGAACTGATCATTTGCCTGACCCTGCGCTAGGGCAGAAACGTCCGTCCGCAGGTTATTCAACAAGGCGTTCTCATCGTCGATATCCACATCAATGCCAGTGATGGCATTCTGCTCACCCGGCTGCGTGGAGGTGAGTACCAAGCGCGGCCCCTCTCCATCGTCCACCACCGTAGCCCGCACATTGGTGGATTGGGCATTGATGGCAGCCCGCAGATCCTGCAGGGTGTCGGCACCCTCCTCCAGGGAAAAGGTCTCGCTGGTCTGGGCATCCCCTGCCCCGAAGCGGAGCGTGATGCTGCCGACCCCCAGCGAATCACTGCCGGCGGAAAACCCTTCGCCGAACAAATCCGCATTGGTGGCCATGCGCTGGGACTGGGCCAGTTGGACCACGTTGACGTCATAGCTGCCCGGCGGCGCATTGCGATTGGCGCTGGCGGAGAGCAACGTCTCATCACCCACCTGGGCATCCACCTGGCGGAAATCGGCGGCTTGGTTCAGGCCATCGAGGGCAGCACCGAACTCTTCCAGGGCCCCCTGCAACTTGCCCAAACCGGAGATCTCCGCCTCCAGGCGCTGCTCACGCCGTTCGATGCGCTGTTCGGAGGGCTTACGCTCAGCAGCCACGAGCTCGTCCACAAGCCCGCGTACGTCGATGCCGGAACCGACACCCATTGAACTGATCGTGGCCATGATAACCTCCTGAATCGGGTGGACTGGATGCGGTGTACAGCCCTCAACGGGACCACTGATCTTCAGGCCCCGCTCGGTTCATTGCACATCCATCCGCCTGTAATGCAAAAATTGCGCCATTAATACCTGGGCGATTCAGGCCTTGTCCTTGACCAGCATGCCCCGCACCTCGTCCATGTACTCCGCCACCGCCAGCAGTTCATCGGGTGGAAGCTGGCGGATCAGTTCCTCGCTTTGGGAATCAAAGACCTTCACCACCGTGCGACCGGTGGAATCATCCACCGTGAATTGCAGATCCCGCTGCACCACCTGAAAAAACTCGTTGATGCGTTGCACCGCATCCTCGATCTGATCGGCCAGTACGGCAGAGTTATTCAAGTCCGCCGGTCTTTCAGGTGCTGCGCCTTCTATGGGTTTATCGGCAGCAGGCGGCAAGACTTGACCCTGACCAGCCGGTTTGGCCGGCAAACCTCCCCCGCTCTCCGGTGAGACCGAAGATCGCTGGGAACCCGACCCCGGGTTCATGGGCGGGATGTTGATTAATGTATCCATCTGCCTTCTCCTCCCCCGATGGCGGGGAGAACGAAGGCCCGGGAAGGCCATGCCCCCCGGGCCGTCGTGTTCACATCAACCCCCGGGCGTTACTGGAGCAGAGCCAGCACGTTGTTGGGGGCCTGGTTGGCCTGCGCCAGGACCGAGGTACCGGCCTGCTGCAGGATCTGCGACCGGGTGAGGGCCGCGGTTTCCGAGGCGAAGTCGGCATCCAGGATGCGCGACCGGGAGGCCGAGAGATTTTCGGAACTCACCTGGAGGTTGGATACAGTGGACTCGAAGCGATTTTGGACTGCACCGAGGTCAGCACGAAGGTTGTTCACTTGCCCCAACACTGAGTCTAAGGTTGTAATAGCCTCAGCAGCGCCCGAACGTGTAGACACGTCAACTGCGGTCAAGGTGGACTCCGTTGCTGCTCCTGTAATACCGAACACATCCGCAGCAGGGGTATTAGTTACGTCAGCAATATCAATTGATTGACCGATATCCGCAACCAAGCTGAAACCCGCCTCGAAACGAACGCCACTCGCATCATTGGCTAAGTTACCAAAATTCGCTGCAGGTGCCCCTAGCTCTATTGCTCCACCGCTAAGATCTTTAAGCACAATATCGCCATTGACATCTTCCGCCCGCACGCCAGTTGTAGTTGACACGCTATTTACTTTATCGATCGCGTTGGATGCTGTGTCCCCAGCAGTCAATGCGACTGCAGTACCATTAATATTGATACTCCCCGCTCCAGCCGTATAGGCACCGAGATTGACTTCCGTGACATCTTTTTTGATAGCGCTGACATTGGTGTCACCAGAAGTTTCATTGATGGCATTAATCAGACCGTCCATCGTATCAAAACTGCGTTGATCGTCCGTTAATGAGGTAGATGCTTTAAATATAAACTCTTTACCATTTACAGTAAAACTGTCGTCAGCTGCAAGACCATTAGTACCACCGCTAAATAAAACGGCACCTACGGCACTGCCCAACTCATCAGCGGCACTGGCAGTTGAACCAGTGCCGCTAACTTTATTGACCCCCAGGCTATCTGTGCGTGCATCAACCCCACCCACTGTAATTGTTTGACCCTGATTGGCACCAACCTGGAACACCAAGTTTTCCAGTGATCCGTTGAGTACCCCGGAATCGTTAAATTCGGTCGAATCCGCAATACGACCAATTTCAGCAATAGCTTGACGAACCTCTCCCTGAATGGTCTTCCGATCGCTGGCGGAATTAGTGTCGTTGGCCGACTGCACGGAAAGCTGCCGCACACGCTGCAACAAGTTGCCAATTTCGTCCAGACCACCCTCGGCTGTTTGGGCGAAAGAGATACCGTCATTGGCATTGCGGGCAGCTTGGTTCAGTCCATTGATCTGGGCCGTAAACCGCTCGGAAATCGCCAACCCAGCCGCATCGTCCTTGGCGCTATTGATACGCAGACCGGATGAGAGGCGCTCGAGCGAGGTCTGCAACTGGCCCTGAGTGGCGTTGAGGTTGCGCTGCGCGTTCAGCGAGGCGATGTTGGTGTTGATTACCTGTGACATGGTCGTTCTCCTTGCCATTGGTCGGGTTCGTAGCGAACCCCTGGGTCTTGAAGGTCCGGGGAGCCCCCGTGTGGGGTGTTTAATCTCCCTTCAAACCCGTTATCGACCCCCAAGCGGCAATCTTTAGCCTTGGGCGGCAAAAAATTTCCCCTCTATTGCCGCCGCCAGTATAAACCAGCCGGTGAGGTGGCTCCAAAGAGGCATACGATTGCCGCCCTGTGGTGATAGGCGGCCGCATTGAGCCTCCGGGCGGCAGTAAGGTGCAACGGGAGAGGCTGCCAGGCCAGGCTGGCCTGGTGGTGCGAAGTGCCTGTTCGAGGCGATGTGCAAGGTCCACAAGGATCGCACCGTCAGCCTCGACGGCGTCCTCTATGAGGTGGATGCCGCCCTGATCGGCGAGCGTGTCACCCTGCGCTACGACCCTGGCGCGGCACGGCGTGGGGTCCAGGTCCACCACCAGGGGCGGTTCCTGGAAACGGCCAAGCCCGTGGATGTGTATGCCAACTGCTTCGTCAAACGCAACCAGCCCTCGCGCGAGGCCCGCAGCGAGGATCAGGCCCCGCAGCCCACGCCCTCGGGGATGCACTGGCGGGACTTCGATGCCGAGTCATCGGAGGACTGAGGCCATGTACTGCAAGCACTTCGGCCTGACCGCCTATCCCTTCGAACCGACCGTGGCCAGTGAGGATCTGTTCGAGTCCCAGACCCTGCGCGAGGCCCAGGCCCGGCTCAGGCACCTGCTGCAGCTGCGCGGCATCAGCCTGCTCACCGGCGAGGCCGGCAACGGCAAGACCACCGCCTGCCGACGCATCACCAGCAGCCTGCACCCGGGACTGTACCGCACCTTCTATCCCCCTCACCACCGGCAACGTACATGGACATGTACAAGTCCATCGCCTGGGAACTGGGACTGCCCGCCGAACGTAACCGCGCCAGTGCCTTCCGCCTGGTGCGTGCCGAGATCTCCCGACTCACTGTTGTTTCCCAGATTATTTCCCGCCTCTTTTCCCACGCAGATCCTGGCTGCAGGCCGGAGATTTTCCCGGATTATGCCCTCGGGTGGAAGATTCCTGGAAGGTGAACGGATGCGGGAAGCTGGGGGCGACCTGCGCATTGAAGCTCAGGGGGAGCCGGCCACAGAAATCCACTTTGGCATGGCGGTGCGCGGCGAACAGGGCAAACGATGGGAAACCCCGGTCATAGAGAGCCAGATCTTCTGTATTCGATCAGGCTCATCAACACATCAACCAGTGCCGTGCGCTCCGCGTCGGGAATGTCGGGCAGCTTGATCATCGCAGGTCTTTTCCGGATCACTCAGGACAAGGGCCAAAGGAAGGCATCTGATGCCATGGTAGCGAATCATCGCCCCAAGGTTGCCATGACTTATTGAGAAGTTACCTAAGTTGACGACATTGGCCCTTACCCGATTATGTCTGCGAATTGACGATTTCATCTATTTTCCTATGGATATCGAATGTTTCAGGATGTTTTCTTGAAAGAGCTAGAAGCGTCATAGAATATACAGCTGCAGCCAATCCAAATGCATTTTCAAGCTGCCTATTTACATAAGCATCACTGATGTCAGCCCCCGAATCATTTGCTTCCGGCCCAGCATGTACAAAGGTAGACAACTCGGAGTATTCAAGCATCATAGGAGCGAAAACTTCTAATTTATTTTTGAAAAAGTAATTTTCGTTTGCCTCAAAATACTTCGCTACGTTGCGGTAGCCGAATTGATCAAATGCATCCTTTAGTTCCGCTGATGTTTTGCTTGCAGCTTCGTCGCTCAATTTTTCGATTGCTTTTTTATAACGCACCATTGAAGAATCTTTCCCCACTAGATCCTTGTAGAGTTTCAGAGCATTGCCATAGCTCTTCAGTTCATGGGCTCTGGCAAATATTAGGTTATCTTTACCAACGTCATTATTGTTCTCGCTTGAATATCTGTACATTAAAATTAAAAATTTTGCGTAATGCTCAATCAATGATCGAAATAGAACATTGCTTGAGTAAATATTATTCTCTTTGTGGCATGATATTATTGCAACCTTAAGATTATGCAAGCCTGTAGCAACTCCAATAATACTCTTTAAAGATTGATAGCTACCTGATTTTTCATCTAGAGCTATCTCCTCTATAGCTCTATAAAAAAGAGCACTAACTTTCTCATCCATAACTCGGTTCATACAATCTCCTTAAAGCGACATAACGCAAGTGGTAATGGGCGGCCACCCTGTCTGTCAACCTTAAGCCATACAGCCCCTTTTGAAACCATTCGCCAGGGCGACTTGTGCGACGACGCCGTGAATTATCGCGAGTTCCATTTGCTGCGGCGGCGTGTATAGCGTGGGTTTGGGTCGCACCCTATCCGCAGATTGCCACACCAAGAGGGCAAGGGGTTGCCGGTTCGGCGGCATGGTTTTCCCGCTTGGCTCCCTCTTTTAGTTTTGATCATGGGAGCGATTGTGCGGGGATGGCAAGTCTGAGCGTGGATTTAAGACACACCCATCTTATTGTTTTATTGAACTTTTAATGTGAACTGAGCCGGCAGGATGCTGGCGCTTGAACAATTTGGCATGACTAGTGCTTCAGGCAGATTGAGCGCAGTGCGAGTGCCCGGTGTCCATCGGGCCACGCCATTGGCCACCGCGGCTGCGCACTTTGATATCTGCCGCTACAAAATACTGAGGGAGCACACATCATGTCTCAGGTCATCAATACCAACATTGCCTCGCTGAATGCTCAGCGTAATCTCAACTCCAGCCAGAGTCAGCTCAACGTGGCCCTGGAACGGCTGTCATCCGGGCTGCGCATCAATAGCGCCAAGGACGACGCCGCCGGTCTGGCCATTGCGGAACGCTTCACTTCTCAGATCAACGGCCTGAACCAGGGCGTGCGTAATGCCAACGATGGCGTGAGCTACGCCCAGACCGCCGAGGGCGCGCTGGGTGAAGTGGCCAACCTGATGCAGCGGGTTCGACAGCTGTCTGTGCAATCGGCCAACGCCACCAACTCCGCCTCGGACCGCGCCGCCCTGAATCAGGAGGTTCAGCAGGCGGTGGAAGAGATCAACCGCATTGCATCCACCACCCAGTTCAATGGTCAGAACATCCTCGATGGTACGCTGGAAAACCTGATCTTTCAGGTGGGAGCGAACTCTGGGCAGACCATCGCGGCTGGTGGGATTGATTCCCGGGGGAGTGTGTTGGGAGCGGTACTGGATGGGACTTCGGAGATGTGGGCTGGGGCTCAGGTTTATGAGATTGATTTAGATGGTGCCACTTTTCCCGCCTCGGCTACCACTTTAGCTATTAATGACACCGATTACACGGTCACTGACACCCCTGCTGACATTGGTGCACTAGTGAATGATATCAATGATAACGCAGGCTTACCTGATGGCATTCGTGCAACCTCAGCGGGCAACAACCTGATCTTTATTAATGAATCCGGGGAAAAGGTCGATATTAAGTTTTCGCTTAACGATGGAACCGATGAATACTCGGGTATGAGTCAGAGTTTTTCAGGCCAACAAACCATTGACTTAAGTGGTGCCACTTTTCCCGCCTCGGCTACCACTTTAGCTATTAATGACACCGATTACACGGTCACTGACACCCCTGCTGACATTGGTGCACTAGTGAATGATATCAATGATAACGCAGGCTTACCTGATGGCATTCGTGCAACCTCAGCGGGCAACAACCTGATCTTTATTAATGAATCCGGGGAAAAGGTCGATATTAAGTTTTCGCTTAACGATGGAACCGATGAATACTCCCTAAGTGGCACCGTTCCTGCCATCACTCAGGACACTCTCACCCTCGACCAATACCTAAGCGATAGCAACACCGCCAACTTCACCGTCCAGGTCAACGGCACCAACGAAGATCCCATTAGCATCGATATCGAAGGAGCCCGGTCCTTCTCCGACGTGATCAGCCAGATCAACGCTCGAGCCACAGAGACGGGTGTATCGGCCAATCTGTCACCCGATGGCAAGGAGATCAACTTCACCTCGGACTTCGGGCAACCCTTCGATGTCACGATCGAGACGGATCTTGGGACTCCGCCCATCACCGTGAATGCCACGGAAGAGGACAACACCTTCCGCGTCGACAACTTCGCGGTGGATACCCTCGAAAACGCCAACAACACCCTGCTGGCGGTGGACTATGCCATCCAGCAGGTGAGTGGCTTCCGGGCGCAGCTGGGTGCCATCCAGAATCGCTTCGACAGCAATATCGCCAATCTGCAGGTAGGTTCGGAAAATCTAAGCGCCTCCCGCTCCCGCATCCTGGACGCGGACTTCGCAGCCGAGACGGCGGCGCTCACCCGAGGCCAGATCCTGCAGCAGGCGGGCACTTCGGTACTGGCCCAGGCAAACCAGCTGCCGCAGAACGTCCTGCAGTTGTTGCAGTAAGCCGCTCTCCTCTCCCTCGGTAGCGGCAGCACGGCGGGGTAGGGTTAACCCTACCCCGCCACTTTTTATGATTCGGGATGCGTGCCCTATTCCCGATATGGCGGCCACTGGCGCGAGGTATGCACCAGGGCCAACACCCACACCGTTTCGCCATCGATCTCATACACGAGGCGATACCTTTCGTGCGGTATCAGTGCAGGTGCCTGGAATCCTGCCCGTCTTGCCCATTTTTGGATGCGTGGCCAGCCAGTTGGCTGCATCACTGAAAAGCCCATCCATGCGGACGGCCGCTCCGGGGTCTTCAGCCGCGATGTAGTCCCAGATGTCAGCGCGGTCTTGTTCCGCCTCTTGCGCCTAGACGACGATCACGTTTGCCAGACGCTACTCGGTTGCGCTTGGCGGCGAACATGGCTTCGTGATTACGATGCGTAGACTGAAAAGTAGCTGGATGGGCCGCTAGGCAGCCAGTTGGTCGTTGGCCTTCTTACCTTAGGACACCCACTTTGTTATTGACTCAAGTGCACCGCCCCACTAAGATCGTTCCATGACCCAACCCCGCGCCTCCCAGATCTGCCTTGATGACACACCCTGGTATCACGTGGTGTCCCGCTGCGTGCGGCGGGCGTTTCTCTGTGGCCAGGATTCAGTCACCGGCAACAACTATGAGCATCGGCGCGGCTG
>NZ_FOAA01000002.1 GCF_900109495.1 Ectothiorhodospira marina
CCCCTTCTCCAGGCGCTTGTAGATCATCACAAAGCCCTGGCCGTCCCAGTACAGGGCCTTGAGCTTGTCCCCGGCCCGGTTGCGGAAGACGAACAGCTCACCACTGAGCGGATCCCGCTCCAGGGCCTCAACAATCTCGGTACACAAACCATCGAAGGCCTTGCGGAAATCCACCGGCGCCACCGCCAGATGGATGGCCACACCCGTAGGCCAGGCGATCATGCCTCCAGGACCTCCATGGCTCGCTGCAGGGTCTGGGCACAAAAACCCGGATACAGTTCCAGGCGATGGCCATTGCCCAGGACCACTACCACCGGTCCAACGCCGGGCTGCGGTGACGGGGCCACGGGAGCGGGCTCGTCCTCCACTGTGCGGACCGTCAAGAAGTGCTGCATCCCGGCCGTCGGCTTCGAATGCGCGCACTCTGGCTCAGCCTCGGCCACCACCCACTCCGGGTAGCGCGCCGCCCATTGCGATAACTGCTGAGACGTTACCCCGTGCTGACGGGCGAAGGCCCCCTTACTCTGGCCCGAGGCCGCCCACTGTTGAACCAGATCCTTCCAGAAAGCGCGCTTGCGCTGTCGGATGCCTCTGTTCATACCGGCACACCCCTCTATTGCTTGAGATCGTGCCGGTGATGATGTGGGATTAGCGGGGACTATGGAATATGGGGGCTACCGGACGGATACGAATGCCTGTAGGGGTCGTTCGCGAACGACCCGGCGGTGTGTCCGGGGTTGATGGGGCCTGGCGGGTTGGCATGGGGGCATCGGATGCCTCCGCGGGGCGCTTCCCGAAGCGCCCGTACGGGGTGCGGTGCTCTCGAGGTTTCCAAGGGAGCCGGATACCCGGGGCGGGTAGGTGTACAGGGGGGGTTAGGACTGCACTGTATACCACTCCCCTGGTCCCAGACCATCCAGCGTCCATGAGCCCACGCGGTAACGGATCAGCCGCAGGGTGGGGTGGCCAACGGCGGCAGTCATGCGTCGCACCTGGCGGTTGCGGCCCTCGGAGAGGGTGAGTTCCACCCAGGCGGTGGGGATGTGACGACGCTCGCGGATGGGCGGGTCGCGGGGCCAGAGCTGCACAGGTGCGTCCATCAGGCGGGCGCGGGCCGGTTGGGTGGGCCCGTCGCGCAGTTCCACCCCCTTGCACAGGGCCTGCAGGGCGGCCTCGTCCGGGATGCCCTCCACCTGCGCCCAGTAGGTCTTGCTCATGGCGTGGTCCGGGTGGCTGATGCGTGCCTGCAGCTGGCCGTTGTCGGTGAGTACCACCAGGCCCTCGCTGTCCCTGTCCAGGCGGCCGGCGGCATACACCCCGGGGACCGGGATGAAGTCGGCCAGGGTCTTGCGACCCTCCTTGTCGGTGAACTGGGTGAGCACGTCGAAGGGCTTGTTGAACAGGATGACGCGGGCGGACTCCCTGCCTGAAGCCTGGGATTTGCGGGAAAGGGGTTTGCGGGAAGGGGTCATGGTTCAAAGGCCCATGGGATGGGGTGCGCGGCTGGTGAGGCTGCCCATGAACAGGATCAGCCCCATGCCCAGGATGAGCAGCCCGCCCAGCAGCCCGACCCCATGGCCGACGATCTGCGCCTTGAGGCCCGGTCCGCCGGAGAGCCGCGTAGCCAGGGCGCGGGCCTGCACCGCCATGATGGCCAGCATGGATACGGTGATGGCCGTGCCCACGGACATGGCCATCACGGCGGCGATGCCTGCGGCCCACAGCCCCATGATATGGGCCACCACCAGGACCAGGATGGCCCCGGTGCAGGGACGGATGCCCACTGCCGCGACCGTGGCCAGCATGGCCCAGAGGCTATCGGCACGGGCGGCCTGGCCCGGGTCCACGTGATGGGCGCAGCCGCAATCGGGGCCTTGCTCGTGATGGGCTGCATGAGGGGTGATGGATGGCGCCAGGGGTGCGGGTGCCCCCGACGGTGAGGGTGGCGCCATGAACACCGGGGCGGCACCGGCTGCGGGGGAGGGCGAGGGCGCAGGCTTGCGGCGCCGCTCCCGGATCATGCGGATCAACTGCCGCAGTGCCCGCAGCACGAGCCAGGCCCCCAGCAGGGCCACCAGGGCAAAGCTGGCCTGCTCCAGCATGGGCGCCTGAGCCATGGCGTCCCGGGCCGTGCGCCCGACGATGAAGAGCACGGCGGCCACGGCGATAACGGCAGTGAGCCCCTGCATCAGGGCGGCGGCGAAGGACAGGGTGAGGGCGCGCCTGAGGTGTTGTCGGTGGGTGAGCAGGTAGGTGGTGATCACCGCCTTGCCATGCCCGGGGCCCGCGGCGTGAAAGATGCCGTAGAGGAAGCTGATGAGGATCAGCGCGCCGGCATTGGCCGCGGTGGGGGCGGTCTGCAGGGCCTCCATGCCATCGGCCAGCTGGCGATGCAGGGCCCGTTGCTGGGTGATGGTCCAGGCGACGAAGCGGTCCAGGAGGCTGTCGGCTTCCATGGCCTCTGCCGGGGCATCCTGCGCCTGTGCGCTTTCCTGGGCCGGGGCGCCGCCGGTGAGTGGGGAGGCGGTGGCATGCCCGAGTGGGAGCAGGGTGGCGATGAGGAGGATGAACAAGGTGAGGAGGCTCCAGGGGCGGCCCGTACCCCAAGCCTTCGTTCCTTCCACCCTCACCCCAACCCCTCTCCCGCCAGCGGGAGAGGGGCTCACCTCCCTTCTGCATTCGGCGGAAGAGGGGCTCGACGACCCCCTTCTGCCTTCGGTGGGACAGTAGCTTGACTCCCTTCTCCCCTCTGGGGAGAAGGGCCGGGGATGAGGGGCGCGGCGGGCACTCAGCGGGAACATTCGATGGTCACCCGTTCGGCAAAGTGTTTACCCATGTCAGGGTCGCCCTGTTGGTCGTAGTCGAGCACGGCGGCCCGGGCCACCAAGGCGGGGTCGGGGCGCGGGATGCGCAGGTCCATGTCGCAGCGCTCGGAGCCGCCCTCCAGATGGACGCCGCCACTCTCGGCATGCAGGATCTCGATGAAGTAGGTGGGATCGAACACCGCATACTTCAGGGGCGCATCGGTGGGATCCAGGGGGTGCTGGAAGCTGAGCGTGAAGCTCAACTCCAGGCGACGCTGTTTCTGCACCAGTTGGGGGTCTTCTGCCCTGGCGTCCTGGATGGCGGTGTCCCCATGGTGAATCTCGGTGAAGTGATGATAATCATCCAGGTTCTCGATGATCTTGCGGGCGATGCTGTCGAGACGCTCTTCCTGGGTGTCTCCGCTGGCATCCTGGGCCATGTCGTCCAGCAGGAAGGTGCTGTAGAAGGGGTCCATCAGCCAGGCCTGGCGTAGTTGGGTGATGTGGCCATCCGCATTGAAGACGGCGGTGACCTGCAGGTCGATCCAGGCATGGGGGTGGCTGTGGGCCGGGGCCGCCCAGAGCAGGGTGAGCAAGAGTCCGCCCACGACTGCCTGGCGAAGGCGATGGGCAGGGCGTGGGCAATCTCCGGGGCTGGCTGGGCGGCTGTTCATGTTCATGGTCTCGACATACCGACAAGGCGATGGGTGGCTGAAAGGCCTGGGGCCGTTCCCGATGGGCGCGAACGGATGAGGTGCAGGTCTTGTGTTCGTGTCTCTCTGTACGGGCGCTTCGGGAAGCGCCCCGACGGCGTGTAACTTGTCATCGGCGTATCCCGATGGCCTGGTGATTTCCGGTGCTCCGTTTGGGGTCGTTCGCGAACGACCCGTACGGGTGGGCGCCGTGGGGGCGTGGGCACGTTGTCCTGTCAGATGCTTTCCCAGTCAAACCGCCGGGAGGGTGGCAGGGCCAGTTGGTCCATCAGCGCTTCCAGGCGGGCCCCATCCGGACCTCCGCGCTCCAGATCCAGCCCTGTCGGCAGATCTGCCTGAAGGTGGATGCCCGTGAGTTGGCGGGCCAGACGCACTGTGTCGCGGTGGGTATCCACCAGCCCCATCAGGCGCCGGGCGCCGCGGAGGGGCATGTGGGCAATGGCCGGGATGTCCGCCAGCAGGGCCTCCAGGGTGTCGGTGCGGCGCAGCAGGCGGGCCGCCGTGGCCATGCCCACGCCGGGGATGCCGGGGATATTGTCCACCTTGTCTCCGGCCAGGGCCAGCTGATCCGCCACCTGGTCGGGGCGTACCCCCAGGCGTTTTTCAATGCCCCGGGGGTCGAGCCGCTGACTGCGATGCGGATCCCACCACACATCCCCTTCGTGGACGAGTTGGGAGAGGTCTTTGTCGCCGGTGACCAGTACGACCGCGCGACCCGCCTGGCGTTCCCTTGCGGCCAGGGTGCCAATGAGATCGTCGGCTTCAAAGGTGGGGCTGGAGAGGTGGGCCAGGCCCAGGGCGCTCACGAATTCCCGGCACCAGGCGAACTGGCGCTTGAGCTCTTCCGGGGCCGGGGGCCGGTTGGCCTTGTAGGCGGGGTAGAGGGCATGGCGATAGGAGGTGCCTCGGCTTTGGTCGAAGGCGAACGCCACGCGGGCGGGGCGTTCGCTCTGCAGCAGGGTGTGCACGAAGCGCACGAAGCCATGGACCGCGTTGGCCGGGTGGCCATCGCGGCAGGTGATGGTCTCGGGCAGGGCGAACCAGGCGCGAAAGACGAAGATGCTGGAGTCGATCAGATAGGTGGGTGTGTTCACCGGTGGGAGTCTACCCGCCGCGATGCAGCAGGGCCATCCTGGCGGTGCCCCCCGGTGCCCCCGGTGCCAGGGTGCCAGGGTGTCAGGGTGTCAGGGTGTCAGGGTGTCAGGGTGCCAGGGTGCCAGCCGGTGCCCCTCCTGCCAGCGGTGGTTGCCCGTGGGAGCGGCCCTGGCCGCGAATACTCTGTCGAAGCCCCGGTTGCCTGAGCTTGATGTCCGGGGCAGAACCCCGGTGGGGCCGTATCTCTGTCCGCGGGACGCCGTGAATACATCCTTGTAGGCTTGACCGCCGCATCCATGCGGCGAACACCCGCTCCCGGAGACACGGCCCCACCGGGGTTCGGGTACATCGGTGGCCTCTTCATGGGAAAAGCCTTCGCGGCCAGGGCCGCTCCCACGGGGGCGAGGTCGTACCTGCGTGATGGGGTGGGTTTTGTTAACGTGTATGCAGGGGGCGTGATAAACCGCGATGCGGCTTTACTTTTGTCCGTCCCGGTCACAGCATTGCAATCATCAGACAGGCGGAGGAGTTCCCATGAAGATCAATGTGGAGGTGGATGCCACCCCCGAAGAAATCCGTGCCTTTCTTGGCTTGCCCGATGTGGCGCCCCTGCAGCAGGAGATGATGGAAGATCTGTCCAAGCGCATGCGCGAGGGACAGCAGGGTTATGAATCCCTGGCGATGATGCAGCCGCTGATGCAGAGTGGCGTGGCCAATATGGATGCCATGCAGAAGCTGTTCTGGCAGGCCTTTACTCAGAGTGGCAACAAGGATGACAACAATAAATAGGCCTGATTGACAGGTCATGCGTTGGCCCAACAGTGTGGGCCATGCGGAAAACCAAGGGGTGGGGGTGTATCCTTTGTCCGTCTTCGAGCAGCGGGACCACAAGTGCTGCTGCTCGGGGCCGAGCATTTACACCAAATTAAAGACCTTACTGGAGGTAGCTTCATGAAGAACCCCATGCGCGTCGCCGTTACCGGCGCTGCTGGCCAGATCTCCTACAGCCTGCTGTTCCGCATCGCCTCGGGCGATATGCTGGGCAAGGACCAGCCGGTGATCCTGCAGTTGCTGGAAATCACTCCGGCCATGGACGCGCTGCGCGGTGTGGTCATGGAACTGGAAGACTGCGCGTTCCCGCTGGTGGCGGGGATCACCACCTCCGACAAGCCGGAAGTGGCCTTTGACAAGGCGGATGTGGCCCTGCTGGTAGGCGCCCGTCCGCGCGGCCCGGGGATGGAGCGCAAGGATCTGCTGGAGGCCAATGCCGCCATCTTCTCCGAGCAGGGCAAGGCGCTCAATGCCGTGGCCAGTCGTGATGTGAAGGTGTTGGTGGTGGGTAACCCGGCCAATACCAATTCCCTGATCGCCCAGCGTAATGCCCCGGATCTGAACCCGCGCAATTTCACTGCCATGACGCGTCTGGACCATAACCGTGCCATGGCGCAGCTGGCAGGCAAGACCGGCGCTTCCACCACCGACATCCAGAAGATGATCATCTGGGGCAATCACTCCGCCACCCAGTACCCGGATATCAGTCAGGCCGTCGTGAAGGGTGATGCCGCCTCTGGTCTGGTGCCGCGTGACTGGTACGAATCGGACTTCATCCCCACGGTGCAGCAACGTGGCGCCGCCATCATCAAGGCGCGTGGTGCCTCCAGCGCCGCCTCGGCCGGCAGCTCCGCTGTGGATCACATCCGCGACTGGGTGATGGGGACGCCGGACGGCGACTGGGTGAGCATGGCCGTGCCTTCCGATGGCAGCTATGGCATTGAGAAGGGCCTGATCTATTCCTTCCCGGTGACCTGCAAGGATGGCGATTACAGCATCGTGCAAGGGCTGGAGATTGATGACTTCAGTCGCGAGCGCATGCAGGTCACGGAGCAGGAGTTGCGCGAGGAGCGCGACGGGGTGGCGCACCTGCTGCCCTGATCAGAAGCGGGGGGCAGACCCGCCCCTCTTTCCCCCATATTGAGCCCCTCTCCCCTGAGGGGTGAGGGGCGAGGGCCGGCACAGTGCCTCCCCCACCCCCTCATCCCCAGCCCTTTTCCCCCATGGGGGAGAAGGGAGCTTCGGAAGCAAAAAGGGGACAGACACCTTTTCCGCGCGCCAGCGGCGCGCACGGAAAAGGTGTCTGTCCCCTTTTTGCTACTCCAGGATGCGCAGATCCGCCGGGTGGCGGATGCGGATTCGGGGTTGGCCTCGGTGGGTGTAGACGAAGCCGCGGCCTTCCACTCGCTCGCCTCGTAGGGCGTCGATGTCCAGGTCGGGGAAGTACTGCATGTCTTCCCGGTCGATGCGAAAGGCTACATCCCCTTCCAGATTGATCCAGTGGGCGCGTTGGCTCTGCCCCAGGCGGACCACCTCTCCTGTCACGATGCGAAAACCCTCGGCGTCGCGGGGCAGTTCCTCTGCCTCGAAGGCCTCCAGGTGCTCCAGTGACCAGACCTTCAGGGCCTCGGCGCGGGCCAGGGCCTCGGCGTCGCGGTAGCAGTCCAGGTGCCAGTCGTTGGGGGGGATGGTCATGGCGGTGGCCAGCCCCTGGCGCAGCAGCAGGGCGGTGATGGACTGGCCGTCAGGTGTGAACAGGTGGGCCAGGGTGCGTTGATAGCGGTCCTTGCGTTCCGCGTCATGCACCAGCAGCACCCGATGGTCGTGGTCCCGCAGCAGCTCCATGAGCGTGTCGCGGGCCTCGTGAGCGTAGGGTTCGGCCGTTTGCTCGTGCCAGAAGATCTCCGGCGTATCCAGGCCGATGAGCCGCACCCGGGTGCCGTTGGTCAGGCGCACGCTGTCGCCGTCATAGACGTGATTCACCTGCCCCTGGTTGATGCGGCCCTGAGGGCCTCCGCAGCTGTCGGGCAGGTCGGCTGCGTGGGCTGTGCCCAGACACAACGCAACAAGGGCGCCGACCCATGGCGCCCTTGTGCTCCATCTCATCTTTCCTGCCATGGGGCGAGCCCCGGGTGTTACATGCCGTAGCGGCGACGGAACTTGTCCACCTGCCCAGCCGTGTCGAGCATCTTCTGCTTGCCCGTGTAGAACGGGTGGCATGCAGAGCAGACTTCCACGTTCAGGGCGTCGCCTTTGTGAGTCGAGCGGGTCTGGAACGCGTTCCCACAACTGCAGGTCACGTTCACTTCATGGTAATCAGGATGAATTTCCGGCTTCATGCAAGCACCCTCGAAAGCCTGTAGCGCTGAAAAAAGACGAGTAATATACTGGACCTCGCTCCGGGTGGCAAGGCCCGCCCAGGCGGACCGATGGGTCCGAAAGATCTGCCGCTCGGTTTAGCCGCCATTTTCCAAACGACGCTTGAGCCTTTGCAGCTAAATCCTCCCCAACGCTTCATTTTCTTCTCTTTTCCACAAAAGCTGTGGATAAGTATGTGGATGAATTGGGGTAAAGTGCCTCCAGGGCGCGTGCCGTCAAGGCTTGAGTCAGATCGGTCATTTTTTGTACATGTTTCTAACTTTTTGTTTTTATTGGAGTTTAATTTGTTCAGCGTGACCTGTTGCGGTCTGGAAGAGAAGCGTGTATGCACCGCGGTGCCCACGGTGGCCAGTGTGTATAAATATCCGTGTTTACCGGCGGGTATCCGCGCTGAGGGGGCATCGTGAGCAGCCCGCAGGCGATTGTGCCCCAGGTGGGTTTTGTCAGCCTGGGCTGCCCCAAGGCATTGTCGGATTCCGAGCACATCCTGACGCGTCTGCGGGCGGAGGGCTATGGCATCACCGGTGCCTACCAGGACGCCGATCTGGTGGTGGTGAACACCTGTGGATTCATCGACGCGGCAGTCACCGAGTCGCTGGAGGCCATTGGCGAGGCCATGGCGGAGAACGGGCGTGTGATCGTCACCGGGTGCCTGGGGGCGGACGCGGATAAGGTGCGTGCCGCTCATCCAGGAGTGCTGGCGGTCTCCGGACCCCACGCCTTCGAGGCAGTGATGGGGGCAGTGCACGAGCATCTGCCCGCCCCGCACGACCCCTACCAGAGCTTGGTGCCGCCACAGGGGGTGCGACTCACGCCTCGCCACTACGCCTACCTGAAGATCTCCGAAGGCTGCAATCATCGGTGCAGTTTCTGCGTGATCCCGCATTTTCGCGGGGATCTGGTGAGCCGCCCGGTGGGCGAGGTGATGGCGGAGGCCGAGCGGCTGGTGGAGGCCGGGGTGCGTGAGTTGCTGGTGATCTCCCAGGACACCAGTGCCTACGGGGTGGATGTGAAATATCGCACCGGTTTCTGGGGCGGTCGCCCGCTGCGCACCCACGTGCAGGACCTGGCCCAGGCCCTGGGTAGCCTCGGGGTGTGGGTGCGCCTGCATTATGTCTATCCCTATCCCCACGTGGATGACCTGATCCCGCTGATGGCCGAGGGCCGCATCCTGCCCTACCTGGATGTGCCCCTGCAGCATGGCAGCACGCGGGTGCTCAAGGCGATGCGTCGGCCGGCGGCCACGGAGCGGGTGCTGGAGCGGATTCATCGCTGGCGCGAGATCTGTCCGGATCTGACCCTGCGCAGCACCTTCATCGTCGGCTTCCCTGGGGAGACGGAGTCCGATTTCGAGCAACTGCTGGAGTTTATTCAGGAGGCGCAACTGGATCGGGTGGGATGCTTTGCCTATTCGGCGGTGGAGGGCGCGCCGGCCAACGCACTGCCCGACGCCGTGCCCGAGCCGGTGAAGGAGGAGCGCCTGGCGCGCTTCATGGAGGTGCAGGCGGGGATCAGTCAGGCGCGGCTGGCCCGCCATGTGGGGCAGCGCCTGACGGTACTGGTGGATGAGATCGATGCCGAGGGCACGGCGATTGCCCGTTCGGCGGCGGACGCGCCGGAGGTGGATGGTCTGGTGTTCGTGGAGGAGGGCCAGGGGCTGGCTGTTGGGGAGTTTGTGGAGGTGGAGGTGGAAGAGGCCTCCGAGCATGATCTGTTTGGCAGGCGCACCTGAATCTCTCTTATCCCCTTGGGGGAGAAGAGCTGGGGAAGAGGGGGGCGGTGGGTACGGTGCGGACGACGGCCCTCACCCCAACCCCTCTCCCGCAGGCGGGAGAGGGGCCTCTGATGCGGGGAGTATGTCTACTGGCTCGGGTGCAGCCCACCCGGCAGCAGCTTGCCCAGGCCCAGCTGATTGAGCATGCACACGGCCTTGGCACCGGCACGCTCTCCCAGGACGGCGTGGATATGACTCTCCCAGTCGGGTTCGGCGGTGTCCAGGAGGTTCTTCAGGTACAGGCCGGCCTCGGTCTCGCCCTCCAGGTCCAGGCGGCGGCTGAAGAACAGGGTGTCCGGGTCCTCGGCCCGGGCGGCCAGGCGCCAGAAGTCTTCCAGGCGGCCGCGGATGCGCACGTCCCAGTCGTCATCCGCCTTGCAGTCCCAGGGGCTGACGCCGCCTTCCTTCACCAGAAAGCAGATCCCGCCCGGGTGGTCCGTGACCGAGAGGCAGATGCGCTTGCCTTCCAGTGGGCCCAGTTCCTCCGCCGCCGGTTGCCCCTTGAGCAGGTGGTTGACCAGGGTCGAGAAGAGCCGGGTGTGAACGGCGTCGGGCAGCAGTCGCAGGGCGACGCCAAGGGGGAGTAGAACGGGGGGGGTGGGCAGTTGCATGGTGTCGGGTACCTATCGAGAAGGGCGGTGTGGCCTTGAATCCTTGGCACAATTCTAGCGGGGATTGGGTTGTGTCCCAAGCGGGGGGATCAGGTCAACCATTGATCCAGGGCCGCCAGGCGCTCCGGGGTGCCGATGTCCAGCCATTGCCCGGGGTGATGTTCACCGGTGACCTGGCCACGGTCCATGGCCTGGCGTAGCAGTGGAGCCAGGGGGAAGGCCCCGGTGGGCGTGTTCGCAAACAGGGCAGGACGGTACCAGCCCATGCCGGAAAAGGTCAGGCAGGGGACCATGACCTCTCCTTCGTTCAGCACCCGTTCCCCGCAAAGCCGAAAGTCTCCCTCGGGATGATGCGATGGGTTGTCCACCAGGATCAGGTGGGCCAGGGTATCGCGGGACAGCGCAGGCGGGGTGAGCGGGTGGTCGCTCCAGACATCTCCATTGATGACCAGGAAGGGGTCGGATGCCAGCAGGGGCAGGGCCTGACGAATGCCGCCGCCGGTCTCCAGGGCCTCGGGCTCGGGAGAATACTCGATGTTCAGGCCCCATGTCCGGCCATCACCCAGGTGCTCGCGGATCTGTTCGCCCCGCCAGGCCAGGTTGATGACCACGTGCCGATAGCCGGCAGCCGCCAGTCGCTCAAGGTGATGCACGATCAGCGGGCGGCCGCCGGCGCAGAGCAGGGGTTTGGGGGTGTGATCGGTGAGCGGGCGCATGCGCTCGCCACGACCGGCGGCCAGGATCATGGCATGCATGCTCAGGTCTCCGGTCGAATCTGGGTTTGGAGAGGGGGCTGATCGGAGCGTGCCAATACCCCGGCCTGGAGGGCCAGGCGGTGCTCGGGCGGCAGGTAGGTGTCGAACCACTGACGTACCGGCGTGAGCGCCGGATGGGCCAGTTCCTGTTCCAGCAGGCGCCACAGCCGCGGCAGGTGGCGCAGATACGAGGGTTTGTTATCACGTCGCCACAGGCGGGTGAAGATGCCAATGATCTTGGTGGTGCGTTGCGCCCCCAGGATCCAGAAACTGTCGTCCAGGGTGTTGGCGTCCAGGCCCGGGAAGGCATCCCGGTAGCGGGCCACCATGGTCTCGGCCACGGTGGGATCCACGTCCCGGCGGGCGTCCCTCAGCAGGGAGACCAGGTCATAGGCGGGTGAGCCGATCAGGGCATCCTGGAAGTCCAGCAGGCCGCAGGCGGCGACACCCTGGCGGCCCGCCAGCACCATCAGGTTATCCACGTGATAGTCTCGCAGCACCAGGGTGGGGGGAAGTCGATACACCGGCTCCAGTGCCTGGCGCCAGGCCTGCTGGAATCTTTCCTGTACGTGGGTGTCACATCCTGCGTGAAAGGCCTCGGGCCAGTACCATTGGGTGAATAGATCGGCTTCGCGCAGCAGCGCAGTCTCGTCGTAGGGGGGGATGCGACGGGTATGGTGGCGTGACCAGTTGCGATGCAGTTCCACGAGTGTGTCGGTGGCCAGTCGGTATAGACCCGCCTCGTCGGCGCCCTCACCCAGGGCGCGACTGAAGGTGTGATCGCCCAGGTCTTCCAGCAGAAGAAATCCCTGGCTCCGGTCAAAGGCATGGATGCGCGGCGCGCTGAGGCCCAGTTCCTGCAGGATTTCGGCGATATGCACGAAGTCTTCGGCGGATTCCCTGTCGGGCGGGGCATCCATGATCACCCGGGAGGCATTGTGGTCCCGTAGGCGGAAATAGCGGCGAAAGCTGGCATCGGCCGAAAGCAGGGTGGGCGGGGGCGTGTCGGGCCCCAACAGCGCCTGGAGCCATTCTTGAATGGCCTCCAGGCGCGGGTCTGCTTCGATGGTGGCGACTGTCATGGGGGGCAGGGATCTCCAGAGCGGTGGTTCTTGCGCCGTGTCATTATTACATGCCCGCGGCCTGAGCCAATGCCCCCTGCCCATTGACCGACGGGGTGATGCTCGGGTGATCATAATAGCGTCGGTCCCTGCGGCCGCGTGTTTTCCATGGGCGCCCACAGGCGCAAAAGGTTATCCGCATGAACCAACCGAACTGGGCCATCTGGCCCGGCAGTCCCTATCCCCTGGGTTCCACCTGGGATGGTGAAGGGGTGAATTTCGCGCTGTTTTCCGAGCACGCTGAGCGGGTGGAGCTGTGCTTGTTCAGCGAGAGTGGTCGGCGGGAGCTGGAACGCATTGAAATGCGGTGGCAGACCGATCAGGTCTTTCACTGCTATCTGCCGGAGGCGCGTCCGGGGCTGCTCTATGGCTACCGGGTGCATGGCCCTCAGGAGCCAGCCGCCGGGCATCGGTTCAATCCCAATAAACTGCTCATCGATCCCTATGCCAAGGCCCTGTATGGGCATGTGAAATGGAATGATGCGCTGTTTGGTTATCGCATCGGCGCCGACGAGGCGGATCTGGTCATGGACCCCCGGGATTCCGCTCCCGGCATGCCCAAGTGCCAGGTCATTGATACCGCTTTCACCTGGGGGGACGACAAGCCTCCCAAGACCCCCTGGCACGAGACGGTCATCTACGAACTCCACGTCAAGGGCTTCACGGCCCAGCATCCCAAGGTGCACCCGGAGCTGCGTGGTACCTATGCCGGGCTGGCCACGGCCCCGGTGGTGTCCTATCTGCAGCGCCTGGGCGTGACCGCGGTTGAATTGATGCCAGTGCATGCCTTTCTGGATGACCGGCACCTGGTGGAGAAAGGGCTGCGCAATTACTGGGGCTACAATTCCATGTCCTTCTTCGCGCCGGACATGCGCTATAGCGCCTCGGGGCACGTGAACGAGTTCAAGACCATGGTCAAGACCCTGCACTCGGCGGGGATCGAGGTCATCCTGGATGTGGTGTACAACCACACGGCCGAGGGCAGTCACCTGGGCCCCACACTGTCATTTCGTGGCATCGACAACAGGGCCTACTACCGGCTGGTGCACGACGAGCCGCGCTATTACATGGACTACACCGGTTGCGGCAATACCCTGAACATGCAGCACCCGCGGGTGCTGCAGCTGATCATGGAGTCGCTGCGCTACTGGGTGCAGGAGATGCACGTGGATGGTTTCCGCTTCGACCTGGCCTCGGCGCTGGCGCGTGAACTGCACGAGGTGGATCGTCTGGGCGCCTTCTTCGACATCATTCACCAGGATCCGGTGCTCTCCCAGGTGAAGCTGATTGCCGAACCCTGGGATCTGGGTGAGGGAGGATATCAGGTGGGTAACTTCCCGGTAGGCTGGACCGAATGGAACGGGCGTTACCGGGATACGGTGCGTGCCTACTGGAAGGGCGAGGATGGTCTGATCGGCGACATGGCCTATCGTCTTACCGGTTCATCGGATCTGTACGAGTCCAGTGGCCGGAGGCCCTACGCCAGCATCAACTTCGTGACCTGTCACGATGGCTTCACCCTGGATGACCTGGTGAGCTTCAACGACAAGCGCAACGAAGCCAATGGCGAAGAAAACCGGGATGGCGAGAGCCACAATCTCTCCTGGAACTGTGGCGAGGAGGGGGCCACCCGCAACAAGCACATCCTGGATCTTCGGGCGCGGCAGAAGCGCAATTTTCTTTCCACCCTGTTTCTCTCCCAGGGCATTCCCATGCTGTTGGCCGGGGATGAGCGCGGGCGCAGTCAGCAGGGCAATAACAATGCCTATTGTCAGGACAACGAAATCTCCTGGATGGACTGGGCCCTGGATGAGTATGGGCGCGACCTGCTGCCGTTCGTGCAATACCTGATCACCCTGCGGCGCGAACACCCGGCACTGAGGCGGCGGCATTTCTTCCAGGGGCGTCCCATCATGGGGGCCGGGGTGAAGGACCTGGCCTGGATCCGCCCCGATGGCGAGGAGATGGACGACGAGGACTGGCAGCAGGGTTTTGCTCGCAGTCTGGGCATGTTCATCGCGGGGGATCTGTTCGAGGAGTATGACGAGCGCGGTCGGCGGGTGCGGGATACCGATATGCTGCTGTTAATGAATTCGGATCACGAAGCCATTTCCTTTCGACTGCCGGCCAAGCCGGAGCGCACCCGCTGGGATGTGCTCCTGGATACGGTCTACCCCCGCGGGCCCCGTCCGGACCATCGCAAGTTCCACAGCCACGAGGTCTATCCGTTGCAGGGGCGCTCCCTGGTACTGATGGTGAATGCCAGCCGCCCCGTGCCGCGCACCAGCAACGGGATCGAGTAAGGGCTGTGCCTTACGTGCCGCACAGCCGCCATTCGGGTACCTGCGGCAGGTAATTCACCCAGGTGTCGATGCGCCCGTCCGGGAAAAGGTCCAGACGCCGGTAACCGGGGGGCAGGTCGTCCAGGCGCGGGGTCTGGCTCCTGGGGGCAAACTGGGCACCGGTGGAGGGCGCGCACAGCAGACGCACGCCGTTGCGAGTCCTGTCCACCGCCTGATGGGCGTGGCCGAAGAGCACGCCGCGCACCTTGTCGTGCTCATCGATGACGCCCAGGAAGTCATCGGCATTGCACAGCCCGATGCGGTCCATCCAGGGGCTGCCGACGGGGATCACCGGGTGATGCAGACAGATCAGTGCATGGCTTGATGGGTGGCGGGAGAGACTCTCTTCCAGCAGTTCCAGCTCGGCCTCGTCCAGCTTGCCGTGGCTTGCTCCGGGCACCGTGCTGTTCAGCAGTACAATGAGCCAGTCGCCGAGGCTGAGGATCTTGCCGCAATGCAGGTTGCTGGCCGCGAGGGTGTCCTCCATGAGATCGGCATCGTCATGGTTGCCGGGCAGGCAATGCACTGGGCAGGGCAGGGGGCTGAGTTGTCTGCTGACCCGCTGGTAGGCCTCGGGTACCGGCTCGTGGACCAGGTCTCCGGTCACGAGCACTCGATCCAGGTGCGGCTCCTGCTGCTTGACCTGGGCGAGCACACGCTGGAGGCTATCATCGGTGTTGATGCCCGAATCCATGACATCGCCCGGCTGCGGGCAGAGGTGGAGATCGGTGATCTGAAGGATTCGCAGTGGTCTGACTTGCGCGCCCGTGTAGCTCATGATGACTACCTCCGTGAGCAGGGGTAAGGCAATTTCCAGACAAAAGGTGTATAAAAAGACACCGCTCTGTCTCCGGATGGGCGGATTATAACCGAAATCTTTGACAATGCTTTGACGGAACCGTCACGGCCCGGCGACACAGCACGCCAAGGAGTCCCCTGATGTCCAACCTGACTACGCCAATGGATGAGCGTCTGCAGGCGTATATGCGCTCGGTCACCTTGCGCGAGCCCGCCCTGTATCGGTGCCTGCGGGAGGAAACCGCCCATATGCCCGAGCACAACCTGCAGGTGGCGCCCGAGCAGGGTCAGTTTCTGGGGCTGCTGGTGGAATTGCTGGGAGCACGTCGCATCCTGGAGATCGGTACCTTCACAGGCTATAGCGCCCTTTGGATGGCGGGGGCCATGCCTGAAGACGGGGAGCTGGTGTGCTGCGACATCAGCGAGGAGTGGACGGCCATCGCCCGTCGTTACTGGGCCGAGGCCGGACTGGCCGATCGCATTGATCTGCGCCTGGCGCCGGCTCTGGACACCCTGGATGGCCTTCTGGCAGACGGCCAGGCGGGCCACTTTGATCTGGCCTTCATCGATGCCGACAAGGCCAATTACGTGAATTACTATCGGCGTTGCCTGCGTTTGATGCGCCCGGGCGGGGTGGTCTGTCTGGACAATACCCTATGGGGTGGCCGGGTGGCCGACCCCAACGACCACGAACCCGATACAGAGTCCATCCGCGCCTTCAATGCCCTGGCCCACGAGGACCCGAACGTGACCCTGAGCCTGCTGCCCATCGGGGATGGTCTCACCCTGGCGCGCAAGCGCTGAGGCCTCTCAGGCGAGCTGACGGCGCTTGTACCGGGGCTGGAGCGGCTTGATGAAGATCTTGGAATTTCGCTGGATGTTGTACATCTGCTGCCGGCTGATGGGCAGGGACTGGATCTCCCCGGGTTCGAACCCCCGCTCCCGGAACCAGTGCGCGGTGCGGGTGGTGAGCACGAACAGCCGGGTGATGCCCAGGTCGCGGGCCTGGGCCTCCAGGTGTTCCACCAGCATGTCGGCCCGGCCACCGCCGCGGTGATCCGGGTGCACCGCCACACAGGCCACTTCCGCCACGGCCTCCTCGGTTGAGGGGTACAGGGCGGCACAGGCGAGGATCATGCCGTCGCGCTCGATGACATAGAACCGCTCGATCTCCAGTTCCAGTTGCTCGCGGGAGCGCCGCACCAGGATACCCTCCACCTCCAGGGGCTGGATGAGTTCCAGGATGCCACCCACATCCTCGATGGTGGCCTGACGCAGGCGTTCGTAGTTCTCCCCGGTGATCAGGGTGCCGGCCCCCTCGCGGGTGTAGAGCTCCATGAGCAGGGCGCCGTCACGGTGACGGTCCACCAGGTGTACGCGCTCCACGGATTGGCGCGAGGCGCTGATGGCACATTTCAGGTGCGCGGCCAGCTCCTCGGGCAGGCGGCGACGACCGTTCAGGAGCGCCTGGGCCTGATCCGCGGTCATCTGCGTGATGGGGCGTCGGCGGGTATCGCGCAAGGCGGGGGTATCGCTGAAGAAAATCAGTTTATCCGCCCCCAGGGCCGTGGCGGCGGCGGTGGCCACGTCCTCGGCGGTGAGGTTGAAGATCTCCCCTGTGGGGGAGTAGCCCATGGGCGGCAGCAGGACCATGTCGCCGGCTCGCAGGTGGTGTTTCATGCCCTCGGTGTCCACCCGCCGGACCTCGCCCGTGTGCTGATAGTCCACGCCACCGCGCACCCCGAGGGGGCGGGCGGTGACGAAGTTGCCGGATGAGACCCGAACCCGCACCCCGGACATGGGGGTGTTGGCCAGCCCCATGGACAGCAGGGCCTCGATCTCGGCGCGCAGCGAACCCGCGGCCTCCTTGACCGCCTGCAGCGCGGAATCGTCAGTGAGCCGCAGGCCGTTCACGTACTGTATCTGTGCCCCTCGGGCACGCAGCCGCTCCTCGATCTGTGGACGCGCCCCGTGCACCAGGACCAGTCGCACACCCAGGGTCTGAAGGATGGCGATATCGTGCAGCAGGGTGGCAAAGCCCGGTTGCAGGGCTGCCTCGCCACCGAAGCAGATGACGAAGGTACGTTCCCGGTGGGCATTGATGTAGGGGGCGGCGTCCCGAAACCAGGCGACATGGGGGGAGGTGGGGGTTTTCTTCAAGGCCATCAGGTCCTTAGGCGGTACGGGCGTTTGCGGCACGATGATAAGCAATTGCGCGCCCCGCTGCCAAATGCCAGTGCGCTGCCCCTGCACGGGCCGGGGGTGGCACCGATCTTGTTCCGCGGACGTTACGGATCGATACAGAACCGGTGGATCAGTCCGCGCAGGATCTTCAGCATCGGGTCGATGCGGTCCAGGGCCAGGTATTCATCCGGTTGATGGGCCTGGCGGATGTCCCCGGGACCCAGGATCACCACGTCCATGTCCATCTGGCGCAGGAAGGGGCCTTCCGTGCCAAAGGCCACCGCCTCGGCGGTATGGCCGGTGAGGGCCTCGGTCGCCCGCACCAGTTCACTGTCGGCGGGTGTCTCCATGGGGGGGATGCCCGGGATCAGGCGAAAGACTTCATGATCCAGGCCCGTGCCCTTCAGCGCTTTCCTCACCCGTTCGCTCAGGGTCCGGCGCAGCGCGTCCGGGTTCATGCCGGGGAGGGGGCGCAGGTCGATATGGAGCTCGCACTGGCCACAGATCCGGTTGGGGTTGTCGCCGCCGTGGATGTGACCCAGGTTCAGCGTGGGGACAGCCACCTGAAATTGCGGGTTCCGGTGGGCGGCCTGGAGTTCGTCCCGCCAGGCCAGGATCTCGTTGATCACCCGGTGCATGCCCTCCAGGGCGCTGTTCCCCAGGCTGGGGTCGCTGGAATGCCCGGCCCGGCCATTCACTCTGATGCCCTCCATGAGGATGCCTTTGTGCATGCGCACGGGACGCAGGTTGGTGGGCTCGCCGATCAGGGCCTGTCGTCCCAGGGGCTGCCCGGCCTCGGCAATGGCCCGGGCACCGCGCATGGAACTCTCCTCGTCCGCCGTGGCCAGGATCACCAGCGGGTGTCGGAAATCCTTTGGGTCAAAACCAGCTGCCGCCTCCAGGGCCAGGGCAAGGAAACTCTTCATGTCACAGCTGCCCAGGCCGTAGAGACGGTCATCCCGGACGACGCCCTGGAAGGGGTCCTGGGACCACAGGTGCGGGTCGCAGGGTACGGTGTCGGTGTGCCCGGCCAGTACCAACCCCCCTGGCCCTTGGCCCAGGCAGGCCACCAGGTTGGCCTTGTCCGCCACGCCCTGCAGGGGCTTGATCTCCACCCGAAAGCCTCCTGCCTCGCACCATCCTGCCAGTGCGTCGATCAGTGGTTGGTTTCCCATGTCGTAAGCCGGCGAGACGCTGCTCACCGAGGGGATTTCGATGAGCCGCTTGAGCATGTGCATGAGGTCAGGCTGGTGCATGACAGGGCTCCAGGTGAGTTTTCTCCAAGATACGCTGCCTGGCCCAGGGCAACAATGCGAACCCGGTCGGAATATGAGGCGGTGTATCGCGAGCGTGACAGGTGTGCCTGTCTCCCCGCAGGCCAGGCCTGAAAGGGGTTTCCTGATGTTGGGCTATGTGCTTATGCCTTGAGGTGTAACAGCATCTGAACAGGTTTCGACCCCCAAAATGTGCACTTATGGACATTGCTGCGCCTGATGCGTTTCAAGGTGTTGTTTTGGAGTGATTTTTTTGTTTTGGTCTGCTTGTTGCAGAGGTGGGTTTACGGACTGGTAAGGCCCTTCGCCCGCCGGCCGGACGACAGCTCAAGTGAGGAGGAATGATTTCATGACGACGTTCAAGAAGACCGCAATCTCCGCAGCCATTGCCCTGGCCTTCGGTATGTCTGCCCCAGCTTGGGCGGATGCTGCCAACACCGGCGAAGGTGAGTTTGGGGATCAGAATTCCTACAATGCCAGCGAATCCTTCAATACTCCGATTGCTGACTCAGGCAACACCAGCCTGACTGACTCTGCCAATGACAGCTCGGACAATAGTGTGAGTGACTCGGCCAACACCAATGTGGCCGACTCCGGGAATGATAACTCCCAGAGTGATGCCAGCACCAATTTGGCGGACTCGGGTAACACGAATGTCGCCGATTCCGGGAACGATAATTCCCAAACGGATGCCAGTACCAATATCGCAGACTCCGGGAATGATAACTCCCAGGCGGATGCCAGCACCAACGTTGCGGACTCTGGCAACACCAATATTGCCGACTCCGGTAATGACAATTCTCAGAACGATGCCAGCACCAGCCTTGGTATTTCGGATTCCGGGAATGATAATTCCCAAACTGATGCCAGTACCAATGTTGCCGACTCCGGCAATGACGCTTCCAATAACAGCAATAACCAGTCCTGGGCCGATTCGCTGAACGACAATTCCGATAACAGCAACAACTCGGATAACAGCAATAATTCCGACAACAGCATGGCCTGGACGGACTCGCTGAACGATAACTCGGACAATAGCAATAACTCCGATAACAGCAACAATTCGGACAACAGCAACAACTCCGATAACAGCATGGCCTGGACGGACTCGCTGAACGATAACTCCGATAACAGCAATAACTCGGATAATAGCGATAATTCCGATAACAGTAACAATATGGCCTGGACGGACTCCAACAACGACAACAGCAATAACAGCACGAACGATAGCGGCAATACCAGCGATTCTGGTAACGTCAGCGATTCATTCAATACGGATGCCAGCACCAATGTGGCCGATTCTGGAAACGACAATTCTCAGAACGATAACAGCACGAACATCGCTGATTCCGGGAACACCAATATTGCGGACTCCGGGAATGACTCGTCGGATAACTCCGATAACAGCATGAACGACAGCAACAATGTCGCGAACAGTAACAACGATAACTCGAACAGCAGCGTGAATAACAGTAATAACGTCGTGGACAGTAATAACGACAATAGCATCTCCACCGATAATAGTGTCACCGATTCGTTCAACATTGGTGCCATGGTGGTGAGCGAGAATGATCTTGGTGGTGCGGTGACCAATACCTCGCTCCACATTGAGTCCGAATCTTCTTATTCGGCCTATAACACCATCGGTGAGGGTGGGTTGAGCAACTCCGCGGGTATTACCCAGGTGTCCCAGAACAGCGGCACCAACAGTCTCACCCAGCAGCAGGTGTCCGTGCAGGCACACCTGGGCCTGGGTCAGTAACCCCCGCGCCTGACGTCTGTTGAGAGGTGACCAGAGGCGGTGGGCGGACGACCACCGCCTCTGGTCCCGGCCAACTCCAGGACCCAGGAGGTGAAGGGTGATGGGCGCCAAGCGAGGTAGTGCATGGGGGAGAAACGGTTTTCCCCTGGTGTTGATGTTGTTGGTGACGGCCCCCGTGTTGGCGCAGACTGAATCACTGCACTTGCCGGCGGCCGTGGGCGCGGAGACGCTGGGGAATCAGCGCGCCATGTATAACATTTCTTCCGTACAACTGGGTCACATGACATCCAATGCTCAGTTGTCCAATACTCAAATGCAGGGGGCCTTTGCCAGCGGCGACAACGTGCTGGGTACGGGGGCTTTTGATCATGCCCAGGGGATTAGCACGGTGATCCAGAACTCCGGTCACAATGTGATCATCCAGGAATCCCTGATTCTCAATGTCAATGTGGCGCCATAATTTCATGGCGAGTGTCAGCCAGTGGAGTCGAGTGTTTACCGTAGCGATCACTTGGGGTGCATTGGCTCTGGTCATGCCGCAGATAGGGCAGGGCTCGGGGATGGTCCATATTCCGGGAGCCATGGGTACTCACGAGATGTCGGTGACCAGTCTGCAGGGTATGCGTTTCAAAACGGTGGTGCGCCAGCGATATGACTTCAGTTGCGGGTCGGCGGCTCTGGCGACCCTGCTGACTTATCACTACGATCGATCCACCGGGGAACGCGAGACCTTTGACACCATGTACGAGATGGGGGATCAGGCGCGCATCCGGGAGCAGGGTTTTTCAATGCTGGATATGAAGCGTTATCTGGGTACTCAGGGCATCGCGTCGGATGGTTTCCGAATCCCCCTGGAAAAGTTGGAAGAACTGGGCATTCCCGCCATTGCCTTGGTGGATATTGAAGGGTATCGCCATTTCGTTGTGGTCAAGGGTATTCGGCGTGACCGCGTGCTGGTGGGGGATCCCGCCTTGGGAGTGAAAGACTACGGTCGCACGGAGTTTGAGGCGATTCGCAGTAACGATATTCTTTTCCTGATTCGTGACCGCCTGGACTTGGGGCGCGAACATTTCAACGCCCCTGTGTCCTGGGAGGCCCTGACCACGCCCCCCTATGGCACGGCCCTGGCGCGTGATGGGCTGGCAGATTTTCTTCTGGCTCTGCCACGCCATTCTGACTGGTAGCAGCCGAGGTGCAGGCAAACATGCAATGGTTTTCGGGTCTGCGAACGACGATGGGACGGCTGCTGTGTCGCCCGCCCAAGGCTTTGCTGTTGACCTGTGTCGTGGGGTTTGTCCTGCCCGCCCACGGTGATTGGCCTGCGACCCTCGACGGCGCTGCCGGCGACCCCCTTGCCGCGATGAGGTGGGCCGTGGTGCCCGATGAGGAGTTGGCTGAGCAGCGGGGAGGCCTGATCCGTCGTGATGGGTTTGAATTGGCCCTGGGCATCGAGCGCACCACGGCCATCAATGGGGAAGTGGTGGCCCATACGGTGCTCATGGATCGCTCCGGCGTGAATGTCAAAGTGGCCAGTGGCGGGATGCATATCCGCAATGCCCTGGATGGCCTGACGGTTCAGGCCCTGTCCGGCCCCAACTGGGCATCCGTTGTCCAGAACCAACTCAGCAATCAGATCATCAGCAATCAGACCACCCTGAATGTGGACCTGGCGGGAATGAACCTGAACCGCATGGACATGCGTCGCATGCTGGATGCGCAGATGATTCAGGGTTTGCGGGGCTACTGAGTCGCCTCGCGAGGACATGTCAGAACCGCATGGGAATGCGCAGTGTGACCTGGGTGTCCGGGGCGGCCGAGGTGGCTCCGATCCCCACGGACAGGTTCATGCTGGTTCGCGGTGAAAAGCGGTGTGACAGGCCCCAAAGGAAGGTGCCCACCTGGATGCGGTCGAATGAGGGGTCCAGGGGGGGGGCATTATCGTACTTGGTTTTGAAGACCATGCTGTGGTCGTAGCCCAGACTGATGGAGGTCTGGTTGTTCAGGGCAATGCCTGCGCCCACACTGATACCCAGGGCATCGCCCGGATCGATCCTGCCGATCCCGTCACCCACGTCCCGCTCGATGTTCCACAGGTAGCTGAGGTTGCCGTAGATCACGGCCGGATCGGTGGGGTAGGTCATGGTCAGACTGGGCTGGACGGCCCAGAAGCCCGAGCCCGTGGGCTGTTCAACAAAGATCTCCGTGATCGGGCGTCCGTCATCATCCTCGATGAGCTCACGCTCCACGTCGAACGGGGAGTCTCCCGTGGGCGCCTTGACGCGCAGGTTGCCGATGAAGAAGGGCTTGCCCGTCACGGCCCGGTTGAATTGATAGTGCAGGGCCAGTTCCACGTCCCCAAGACCCTGCCCGTCCGAGCCCGTCACCTGCTCGGCAGGGGTGCCCACGAGGATCTCCCGGCGCCGCAGTGACTCATCCCGCCAGACATACGGTATGCGGATGCCCACCTCCATGCGGTTGGACAGACCGTACCGGAAGGACAGTGCGGCGGTGAGGGTATCCCGCTGCACTTCGGTCAGGTCGATCAGTCCGATGGCAATGGCCGGCAGAATAGTGAATCCGTCGATGGCCACCGTGGTTGATGAACTGTGCACATACTGCAGTGAGGGCTCCACCACCCACCCTCCTTTGGGGGTCAGCAGCCCGCGCTCCTGGAAAACCGCCGCCACGTCGGGTTGGGCTTCTTCCTGGGGAGGGCGTTCGCCAACCTCTCGGGGCGGTGCCTCCTGGGCCCAGGCCGTTTGGGGAATGACCCATGGCAATATGGAGCAGGCGAGTACCAGGTGTGTGCGGGTGAATCTCATGTCCTTGGGGCTCCTTTGCAAGCGGTGTCCGGGTAGGCAGGCATCCAGCAGGCATGTTGGGCGATGCCGCCTTGCCCGCGCGCCATGTCATGGGTTAGCTCTTGACGGTCGTTTGTCCCTGTAAGGGGATGTCATGGCGTCGGGCGAGCCGATACAAGGTGATGCGCGAGACATTCAAGCGGCGAGCCGCGGCGGATACATTGCCCTCGCAGGTTCTGAGGGCTCGGGTGATGGCCTTGCGTTCCGCTTCTGCCCGCACCGCTTCCAGTGAGGCCTGGGGCAGGGTGTTTTCCAGGGCGTCCTCAAGCCCCAGGTCCTCTGGCTGGATGAAACGGTTCTCGCACAACACCATGGCCCGCCGCACGCGGTTGATCAGTTCCCGGACGTTACCGGGCCAGGGGTGTCGGCGAATGGCCTCCAGGGCGGATGCACTGAACCCCTTTACCCGGGCACTGCGATCCCGGGCGAAGGCCTGAAAGAAATGGTGTGCCAGTAGCACGCCGTCCCCATCCCGCTCCCGCAGCGGTGGCATCTCGAAGTTCAGGACATCCAGGCGGTAGAACAGATCCTCCCGGAAACGCCCCTCCTTCACCGCGTCGGTGAGGTTGACGTGGGTGGCGGCCACGACACGCACATCCACCTTGTCTTCATGGTCGCTGCCCACCCTCTGCACCGTCTGGTTCTGCAGGAACCGCAGCAACGAGGCCTGGACCTCCAGGGGCAGGTCACCAATTTCGTCCAGGAACAGGGTGCCGCCATGGGCGGCCTGCACCCGACCACCTCGGGTGCGATGGGCACCGGTGAAGGCCCCGCGCTCGTGACCGAAGAGTTCCGATTGAATGAGAGAAGCGGGCACAGCAGCGCAATTGATGGCTTCAAAGGGTTTGCCGGCCCTGGGGGAGGCCTCGTGTACGGCGCGAGCCGCCAGTTCCTTGCCGGTGCCGCTCTCGCCGGTGATCAACACCGGGGCGGCCACGCGCGCGACCTTGCAGATGGTGCGGCGTACCTGTTCCATGGAAGGACTCTCACCAGTCAGGGGATCCTCTTCTCCCGAGCCGCAGGAGGGGATGCTCGATTGAGCAAGCAGTGCCGCCATGCCGAAGGCATGTCCCAGCACCACTTCCAGCCGGGGAGTATCCAACGGGAAGGAATGAAAGTCGTAACACCAATGGCGCAGGATCTCGCGTACTCGAGGATCCCAAAGGAGGTCGGGTTCCACCAGGGCAAGCCATTCCCGGGTGCCGTGATGCTGAAGAAAGCGCCCCAGCGCCGGCAGGTGTTCCAGTGAGTCGGGCCTCAGCGAAAAGACCCCGACCATGATGCTGGGGTCCCTGAGTAGGGTTTCTGCTTCACCCAGTGAGGAGGCGACCAGGATTTCCCAGTCAGGAGTCAAAAAGGGCGGCTCACCTGGCGTGTCCAAAAGGTCCACCCAGAGCAACCTGTGTGCGTTCACGGCACCAGAGTCCATGCTTAACGGCCTGTCTTTGGCTTATCTTGAGGAACTTCCTGCAGGGTTTGTGCCCATGCTGAATTCTTTTTGTCAATCAATGGGATGGTGTTTTTTTGGGGGCTGCTTATCGCCTGGTATTGTAAAGAAGCATGACAATTCACCCGTGGTACCCCGCGGGAGCGGGTGTTCGCCGCATGATTTGCGGTGAGGGCACTCGGAACGGATCGGGTGCCGGTGTAGACTGTGTGCCATCAGCAACAATCTTCGGAATCACTCCATGCCCCAGTACAGATCTCGCACCACCACCCACGGACGCAACATGGCCGGGGCCCGCGCCCTGTGGCGTGCTACCGGCATGAAGGACGGGGACTTCGACAAGCCGATCATCGCCATCGCCAATTCCTTTACCCAGTTCGTACCCGGGCACGTGCATCTCAAGGACCTGGGACAACTGGTGGCGCGGGAGATCGAGAAGGCCGGCGGCGTGGCCAAGGAATTCAACACCATTGCAGTGGACGATGGCATCGCCATGGGCCACAGCGGCATGCTTTATTCCCTGCCTTCACGGGAGGTGATTGCCGACGCGGTGGAATACATGGTGAATGCCCACTGCGCCGATGCCCTGGTGTGCATCTCCAACTGCGACAAGATCACCCCCGGGATGCTCAATGCCGCCATGCGCCTGAACATCCCCACCGTGTTCGTCTCCGGCGGCCCCATGGAGGCGGGCAAGGTGCGCCGCGGCGAGCAGGTGATCAGCCTGGACCTGGTGGACGCCATGGTGGCAGCGGCCACGCCTGGGGAGAGCGATGAGAGCGTGATGGAATATGAGCGTTCCGCCTGCCCCACCTGCGGTTCCTGTTCGGGCATGTTCACCGCCAACTCCATGAATTGCCTGACCGAGGCCCTGGGCCTGTCACTGCCCGGCAATGGCTCCTTGCTGGCCACCCATTCCGGCCGTCGCGAACTGTTCCTGCAGGCAGGTCGGCAGGTGGTGGAACTGGCGAGGCGCTACTACGAAGGTGACGATGACGCCGTGCTGCCCCGCTCCATCGCCAGCATGAAGGCCTTTGAGAATGCCATGAGCCTGGATATTGCCATGGGTGGCTCCACCAATACGGTGCTGCATCTGCTGGCGGCGGCCCGGGAAGGGGAAGTGCCCTTCACCATGGAGGACATCGACCGGCTCTCCCGCAAGGTGCCCAATGTCTGCAAGGTGGCCCCGGCCACCCAGAAATACCACATGGAGGACGTGCATCGGGCCGGTGGGGTCATGGCCATCCTGGGTGAACTGGATCGGGGTGGCCTGATCCACTCGGATGTGCCCACGGTGCACAGCCCCAGCCTGGGGAAGGCCCTGGATGAATGGGATGTGGCGCGCCCCACCCGCTCGGAAGAGGCGCGGGAGCGTTATCTGGCGGCACCCGGCGGGGTGCCCACCCAGGAGGCCTTCTCCCAGTCGCAACGCTGGGACGACCTGGATCTGGATCGCGAGCAGGGCTGCATCCGGAATGTGGCCCACGCCTATTCCCGTGACGGGGGGCTGGCCGTTCTGGCGGGCAATCTGGCCGCCGATGGCTGTATCGTCAAGACGGCGGGCGTGGACGAGAGCATCCTGAAGTTCTCTGGCCCGGCGCGGGTGTTCGAGAGTCAGGATGCGGCGGTCGAGGCCATCCTGGCGGATCAGGTCAAGGCAGGAGATGTGGTCCTCATCCGCTACGAGGGCCCCAAGGGCGGCCCGGGCATGCAGGAGATGCTCTATCCCACCAGCTATCTCAAGTCCAAGGGACTGGGCAAGGACTGCGCCCTGATCACCGACGGGCGCTTCTCCGGGGGGACCTCGGGGCTGTCCATCGGCCATGTGTCTCCGGAGGCGGCCGAGGGGGGCGCAATCGGTCTGGTGGAAGAGGGGGATACCATCGAGATCGATATCCCCGGTCGCAGCATCCGTATCGCCGTGGAGGATGCGGAACTGGATCGACGCCGCCAGGCCATGGAGGCCCGGGGCGAGGCGCGGGCCTGGCAGCCGGTGAGCCGCCAGCGGGTGGTGAGCCAGGCCCTGCAGGCCTACGCCCTGATGGCCACCTCGGCCTCAAAGGGGGCCGTGCGTGACCTGTCCCAGTTGAAGCTCAAGCGCTGAGAAAGGTGAGACGGGCCATGGGGTCAGCCTTTTTGTTGGGTTGACTCAACGCTCTAGCCGATAAAGCAGGTCCATGCTCTGGGCCTCGCTGCTTGAGCGTGTCTCCAGGCTCAGGTTGCGGGAGAGCTCGTAGCGCAGCATGACAGTGTTGACTCGATCGAACAGGCCCACGCTGTAGCGCAGGAACAGGCGCGGTGAGAGATATTTGCCCATCATCAGGGCCGACTCTTCCAGTCCGGTATCCGTGTCTACGGTAAACTCGTCCAGACCCAGTTCCTGACCCACTCGATCGGTGATGAAGCCGCCCTGTTCGATCCCGTACAGAGCCACCGCGGAGACGATGGCATTGCCGTCACCTTCGCCTGCCCCGGAGAGGGGGCGACCCGTCACCAGGAAGGCCAGGGCCTCGCTGTCTTCCATGGGGGGCTCCGAGAAGACCCGGGAACGGGGTTCCTCCAGGGTGCCACCGATCTCCAGCCCCACGACCACGTCGTGGGCAGGCACGCGCCGGGAGGCACGCACGTTCAGGCCCGGATTCTCCGGTGGACCCTGGAACAGGATGATGCCCCGCTCCACCGTGAGGTCCTGCCCATAGGCCTTGTAGCGGCCTTCGGCCACACGCACCTCGCCGACCAGGCGCGTGGGCATGCCCGGTGAGTCCTGTACGGCAATGTCGCCGGTCAGACGGGCATCCAGGCCGTAGCCACTGATGCGCACATCGTCACCCAGGATGACACGCACCCGGGCGATCACCATCATGCCTTCCTGCTCCTCGTCTCCCTTGTCCACGATGAACTCGTCCCCGGAGACGGAGACGGCCTGGGGCGGCAATTCCACCAGTTCCACCCGTGCTTTGGGGATCTCCACCTGGCCGGTGACGATGACCCGCTGGCCAATGATCGTGATGCGCAAGTCCGGGGTGACCTGGGCCTGGATATCGGGGCGGCGGACTGCCTGGAAGTGGTCCCCACGGATGTTGATGATGATGGGCATGTCATCCTCATCGCCCAATTGCACCTCGCCATCCACCGCCAGGGTGCCGGGACCGGAGCGCATGTCCCCTTCGAAAACCAGACGTTCCAGGCCGTCGTTGCGCAGGTTCAGGTTCAGGGCCTCTACGGTAATGCCTGCCTCGGAGATGAAGGCCGTGCCCTCGGTGAGGTTCAGCTGGCCTTCGATGCGAGGGTCGGCGGTGGTGCCGTTCACGGCCAGGTCCACCCGCAGGCGACCTCCGGGGTCAGTCACCTGGGGGACCAGTGGTATCAGCCAGCGGAATTCGTCCAGGGCCACCTGGAGCTCACCGTCCAGATTCAGGTCGCTGTCGTCCCGCTGACGGGCGTCCAGTCGGCCATTGATGCGTCCGCCCTCCAGAAAGCCCAGCGCCAGGCGGGCAGTGATGTCCCGGTCATCCACTTGCAGATCCACGTGGCCGTCCTGGTAGGGAATGATGTGTTCCTCGTCGTCCAGGTCCCGCAGACGGATCTCGCCGGCACTGGGCTCCACCCGTGCCTCAAGCCACAGTTGATCGTCCAGGCGCAGGCTGGCGGTGGCCCCAACTGAGCCATCCACCCGTAGGTTGGGGGGCAGGAACGGTTTTAGCACCGCCAGGGAGAGATCGTTCAGTTGCAGGTCGGCCGTGGTGCCTGCCTCAGCGGACCAGTCACCGTTCAGGCACAACCGGGCCGTGTCCTGTGCGAGGCAGAGGCGGTCTTCCAGACGCGCGCTGCTGGGGGAGGCATTGAGCCCCACGTCGGTTTCCAGCTGCCAGGCGCCGGCCTGGGGCTGCTCCACGGTCAGGCGGGTCAGTCGGCCCGCCCAGGTGGGCCCTTCGTCCAGGGCGCCGGCCAGGGTGAGTCCCAGTTGGCCCTGATCGGACTCCAGGTCCAGGGTCATCTCATGAGCCTGCGCGGTGCCACGACCCTGAAGGCTCAGGGTGCGCAACTCCAGGCCCTCGCCCAGTTGCAGGCCACGGGCTTCCAGGTCCAGGCGCAGGGGGCTGTCGGGGCTCACCCCGGCCTCCAGGTCCAGATCCAGTCGAGCCAGGGAGAGCCCCCCCAGGCCCAGGTCGCGGATGTCTGCCCGGGTGGAGACCACCGGGGCCTCCAGGGGGCCGCTCACCTGTCCACTGGCGGTGCCCCGACCTTCCAGGCCCGGCCAAAGGGCTGGCAGGTCCGGGGCATTGAGATCAAAGTCCAGTGCCAGGGTATCGCTCACCCGACCACGGGTGCTCAGGCGGTTGTCGCCCACGCCCAGTCTCAAGCCGGGGGTGTTGAGGGTGGTGCCGTCGATGACTACCTGCCCCTGGCCAGTCACAGGATAGTCACGCAGTTGCCCCGCCAGACGCTGCAGGTCCACCTGTGCCACCACCCCCTGTTCCGGATCCAGACGCCCCTGGGTGTGCAGATCCAGGTTGAGGCGACCGGTCAGGTCCGCCATGAACTCAGCGGGATTCAGGTCCCGTCCACGGACTTGTAGTGCCCAGTCCGGGTCATCGACCCAGCCCAGGCGACCGGCCACTTCCAGGTTGCCGGCCGGACTGGTCACGGACAGGGGAGCCAGATTCAGGGATTCCAGGTTCCCATCGGCGGCGAGGGCCAGGTTTACAGCGGGCAGGTCGGTGACCTGCAGGGCCGCGCTCAGGCCCAGTTCATAAGCCTCCAGACCACCTCGCGTGGTGAGGGTGCCCGAGGCCACGGACAGGCGCTGTTCGGGTGCCAGTTCCAGCTCGAAGGGTTCCCACTGGTGGGTCAGGTCAAGATTGAGATCGGTGATCGGTTGATCGATGCGACCCGCGCTGACCAGGGACAACGGACCCAGCAACCGATGATGGATTGTCAGGCTGTCCAGATCTCCCTCCAGGGCCAGTCGCCCGCGGGCGGGTTCGTTCGGCAAGAGCTCCCGGGTGGCCTCGGGCAGATCCAGTTGCCAGTCCAGCGACAAGGCAAGGGGGTAAGGTTGGGCCAGAGCCGCACGGCCGGAGGCCCTGGCCTGGACGTCGGGCGTCTGGACGTTCAGATCACGGATGAGGGCACGCTCGGCATCCAGGTGCAGGCTCAGGCGCACCTCATCCACGAGGATCGGTTCCGCCTGCTCCTGGGTGCGAAAGCGGATGTTCTGAATCACCCCTTGGATCAGATCCACCGTGACCGGCATGGGGATGGCCTCGGGCAGGGTGAAGGGCTCATCCGGATCGGGGGGCGGGGCATTCGGGTCCGGCGTGAGGGTGAGATCCAGGCCCTGGGCGTCCAGTGCATTGATGTGGACCGCCAGCCCGGTCAGGGGTAACAACTCCATGCGCAGGTCCAGGCTTTCCAGGGACGCGGTGAGGGCCTCGTGGGTGTACGCGACCCCTTCGGCCCGTAGGCCGCTGAGCAGGGTGCCGCTCACCTGCTCGATGTACAGCTCCCCCGGCACGAAGCCCACGCCCTGCTTCACCAGCAGGCGCGCACCGGGTTCAGTGGCCACCAGGGCGGTCACCAGACCGGTGACCAGGGCCACCAGCAGCAACAGCACCACGGCGAGGCTGATCAGGGCGCGGCGTATCACAGGTCCATCCCCATGGTCAGGTGCAGCCGGAAATTGTCGTCGCCGTCGGTCGGATGGGCGATATCCACACGGATCGGGCCGATGGGTGAACGCCAGCGCACACCAGCGCCGACGCCGTACTTGGCCTTGTAGTCGTCCAGGTCGTCGAAGGCGTTACCGCCGTCCACGAAGACAGCGGCACTCCATTTGCCGACGATGGGGTACTCGGCCTCCAGGCTGGCGGTGAAGAAGTGCTGCCCACCAATCACCTCGCCGTCGTTATCGGTGGGGCCCAGTTCACGATAGCCATAGCCGCGCACGCTGTTGTCGCCACCGGCGAAGAAGCGCACGGAACTGGGCAGCTCCACGAATTCGTCGACTGCCGTGATGCCGGCGTCAGCCCGGGTGAGCAGCCGACCCCGGCCCAGGGGGATGATCAGCTTGGCCCGACCCGTGGCCTGGCCGAAGGTGACGGTGGAGAGCAGGTCCTCGGAGGCACCACGTACGTTGGCGCTCAGGCGCCAACCCTGGCGCGGGAAGATGGGGTGATCTGACTGGATACGGGACCACTCCAGCCCGGGGGTCAGCAGACGTGAGGTGCCCCGGGTATCAGAGATCTCATAATCCTCGTGTTCGTAGCGGAGGAAGCGGGTGTGGGTCCAGCCCGAGGGCTTCTGCCGGATGTGGGCGATGCCCAGAGTGAACAGGTCGCCATCGGCGTTGTCGGTGCTTTCGGTCTGGAACCCGGTGGTGAGATCCACCCGTTCCCGGGCCGGATCGCCCAGGGGGATCTGATAGTTGAGGCCGATGCTGGAGCGCACCGGTGCCAGTTCCAGGTCCGCGCTGTAGCGATGCCCCGAGCGATTGGCACGGTGGTTTTCCAGGCCCAGGCGCAATCGGGGGCCGATATCCGTGCTCAGGCCCACGCCGGCCAGATAGGACCACTGGTTGCGGGCATCCAGGGTGGCGGTGATGGGCACTTCCAGATCCTGGGCTTCCTCCGGTTGGGTGTCCACGCGCACGTTGGCGAAGTAGCCGCTGTCGATGAGGGCCTGCTGCAACTGGATCAGGCGTTGGCTCTCGAAGGTCTGTCCTTGCTCAAAGGGAACGAATTTCTGACCCAGTTCATCATGAAGGATGTCCTGGTTCAGGGTGACCGGTCCGAAGCGGTAACGCGGGCCACTGTCCATGTGCACCACGATATCGGCGGCCTGCTCGCTGAGTTGAACGCGGATCTGGGTGGTGGTGAAGCGGGCATCGAAATAGCCACGGGAGGATGCCAGCCGGTTCAGGCCGCTCTTGATTTGTTCATATTGGTTGTGGCGAAGGCGCTGGCCTTCGCGCAGGGGGAGATCGCGCAGGTATGCCTGGAAGGCTGAATCCTCGGTGGCGCCCCCACTCAAGGTGACGTCAATGGTACGGATGCGCACGGGCGGCCCCGGATCCAGCCGTACGTTCAGTTGCCAGCACTCGTCGAGGCGCTGAAGATCAACCTCGATCTCCGGACTGTAGTAGCCCAGGGCCCGAAGGGCCTTGCGGGTGTCTTCGCGGGCTGCCCTCACCAGGGGGCGCTCACGCCAGGCGGGCAGGTCGCAGCGCGCCGAGGAAAGGCCCAGATGGGCACGCACATTGTCCTGGATCTCGCTGTTGCCACCGGAGATCTCCGCCTGAGGGTTGCCCCAGGCAGTCGACGTGGCGATGAGCAACAGGACGCCCACCCCATACACCACCCATCGGATGTGGGGAGGGGAGGTGCAGGTGAGCGATGGTGGGGGGTGGGCTGGTGTCATGGGCCGATGAATGATCCTTTGCCGTCGGACACCGGATGGGTCGCCTGGTTCACGGGAGTGAGCGGGACCGGGTCCTTGGGGGTGATGCCAAGGATAACCCATAGGCCTTGAGTCTGCTCAAGCCCCGCGGGCGGCGCACCGTACCCATCGGCATCTGCCACACTGGCCCCGCGGGGTGTGGGCCTGATCAACCCTGAAGCGGTCGGCCCCGCAGGCTGCGGGGGGTCTGACGGCGATGGTTGAGGATGACCACCACGCCCTCCCGCTTGCCCTCCGGCAGGGACTGCACGATGGCGCGGCCCAGTGGGCGGGGCAGGTGCTCGAAAAGGCGGGCGACGGTATAGGTGGGCAGCCCCCCGGCCAGACGCACCGCATCCTGCTGGGGGATGTGCTGAAGAACACCGATCTGGGATGACTCGGCCAGCTTCAGGAACCGCGTGCGGGCCGTCTGGTAATGCCCTTGCCTGACAGCCCGGTCCACGGTCTGCAGTGCCGGGTCCTGACGCTCGTCAATCCAGTGAATGGCCTGGTAGTGGTTGGCTTCGAAGCGGTCGTTGGCCTTGGTCATCATCTCGGTCATCTCATTGTTTCCTTCTTGCCGGGGGGCGTGCTGCGCGGTGTGGCGGGTGTGGCAACAGGCGGGGCCGTGGAGAGATGATCCCGATATCAATACACCTCTCCCACGGCACCGGGGAAACCGGGCATGGGTGGTGAAGTCGGGGTCGGGTTCTCCCGTGCGTTCCGGAGGGCGGCGCCAGGGGGAGAGCCCGGGAAGGTCAGATGACCGTTGCGGGGCGCTCGTCCCGATGGACGCTGCACATCATCCTGGGACAGGCCGGAAGGGCCGCCGCGCGTGTGCCGTTTGTACTGCAACTGTCCATACGAGAGGTGGATCCTCTATTGCCTCACAAAGGCCCCCGGTCAGGGCTTGTCGCCTGCATGGGGAGGCAAGTGAGGCGCCAATGGGCCGCCATTCGCATCCCCCCCGGGAACGGGCGCCACCATAACGCTTCGGGAGGTATTTTTGAAGAGCTTTTCAGGCCTTTTTTCATGCCACTGGTCTGCCCTTCAAAGCCATGCCCGGGGGTGATATGTTCATGCCTTCTCCCACGGATCAGGGAAGTGCTTCGATGCCCATGGATGTGCCTGTGAAACAGCCTCCTCACTCCCTTTCAGCCGGGGTTGCCCTGAGCCTCACCCTCGGTGATCTCGAGCTGCCCGTTGTCGCCCTGCGACTGCGTGAGGGTCTCTCCCGGATCACCCGCATGGAGGTGGACGTGGTCCACGCCGGGCCGGAGTGTCTGGCATGCCTGGGGGCCCCGGCCCGTTTGACGCTCTCCTCCTGTTTGAGCCCCGCGCGTGAATGGCTGGGCGTTCTGACCGCCTGTCGCCCGAGTTGCAAGGCTGAGGATGTGGGGCGGCGCTGGCGCCTTACCCTGCGTAGCCGGCTGGCGGGGTTGACCCTGCATCGGGACACGCGCCTGTTCATTGGTCTGGATGCCGTGGGGCTCACCCGGGAATTGCTGGATCCGCTGGGGCTGGCGGTGGATGCCCGGCACCTTACCCGGGATCACCCCCGCCGTGGAGCCATCCTGCAAGCGGATGAGCGCGACGCCGATCTGCTGTTCCGGGTGCTGGCTCGTGCCGGGATCCATACCCGGTTGACCGTGGCCGAGGGCATGGAAACATTGCGACTGGAAGATGGCGCGGGCATGCCCGGGCACCGGGTGCTGAACTGGCTGGGATCGCCTGGGGGGTGGGGGGATCGACCCGCGGGCGTGCTCAGCGCCCGGGGACATCATCGCGCGGTCTGCCGGCAGATCCGTGTTCAGGGGCGGCTGGCCGACGGAAGGCCCTGTGTGGCCACCGCGGACAGCGGTCATGGCGAAGGCGTGCAAGACCATCCCGGTTGGGGGTTGCATGATAGCCGAAGCCTGGAATGGCGGGCCTGGATTCTGGCTCAGCGTGAGGCCTGTCGAGCCCATGGCTTGTTGCTGGAGACCACCGTGCAGGATCTGCATCCCGGAGACCGGATCCAGATAGCGGCCCCGGGTCACCCCGCGGTCCCGCGAGGGGTGTGGCGTGTGGAATCCATTCTGCACGGAGCGCAGGCGGATGAGTCGGGTGGCTGGGGATACCGCAATCGTGTGCGGTTGTGCCCCGGGGACATCCCCTACCAGCCCGCGGAGCCGCGTCGGTACGGGGGGCCGGTGCCGGATATGCTGCAGGCCCGGATTCAGGGTCTTTCCGATCCCCACATGGATGACGCCGGGTGTCAGCGGGCCCGTGGCCTGTTCATGGATGTGGGCCTGATGGCGCCCGAGGCGGAGCCACACTGGCCGCGTCTGACCCCCTATGCCGCCCCACCGGGGCAGGACGGGCGGGCCAGTGGCTGGCACACCCCGTTGCAGCCGGGGCAACCCGTGAGCCTGATGATCCTGGGCGGGGATCCGGATGGTTTTGCGGTGATTGCCGGGGCCGGTTTCGATGGGGCCCACGCCAATCCGGTCGATGCCCGGGATGACCGTCGGCATCTCTACCGCAGTGCTGGCGGTCACACCCTGCTGATGGATGATCGGGAGGGGCGCGCACTGCTGAAGCTGTTCACCCGTGACGAGCAGCACCTGCTGGCCCTGGATGCCCGCATGGATGCCGCCGCCTTGTCCCTGATCTGTCGCCAGGGCGCGCTCATTGCCACCACCGGTGGTTGTTTGCACATACGGTGCGGCGCCCACCTGGATTCATGGGCAGGGGGGAATCGGCATGAGCGTGTGGCAGGCGAAGCCTCGCTTCAGGCATCCGGGCAGTGTATCCATCGGGCCGCGGGCGACTGGCGGGCGCGTGTCCGTCATCACGTGATCATGGACGCCGAGGCGGATCTGCGAGCCATGGCGACCCGGCGGTTGACCCTCTCCGCCGGCGCCGGCTTGGGCCTTGAGGTGATGGCGGGAGAGGGCCAATGGCGGGTGGAAGGGGATCTTGACTGGTGGGCGGACCAGGATCTTCATATCCAGTCCCGGGGTGGGCGTCCTATTGTCATCGGCACGCCCGAAGCGGGGATCACCCTGCTGCCGGCGCGTGGTGTGGTGATCCTTCATGGCCGGGCCATCCATCTGGCAGCCCCCGCCGTGAATCTGCGGGGTCGGGTGGAGCATCACCTCAACGGGGGAAGATGACCAGGTGGTTGAAGCCCAGTTTGAGCGGGATGCGCTCTCCCAGGGCGAAGTTGTAATGGGAGGGTGTCAGACACAGCACCCGGGTGCCGCTGCCCAGTTGCAGGTTATAGAGGAAGCTGGCACCACGAAAGGCCTTGTCCATGACCTCGCCGAAGATCTCGCTGTCATCATCGGGCAGGATGTCATCGGGCCGCACCAGCACATCCACCGGGGCACCCGGACTGCAGTTCTGGGGTACGCTGCCGGTGATGGTGCCCAGTTCCGTTTCCACCTCATGCTCGCTGAGCACCTGGCCGGGCAGCATGCGGCCCTGGCCGATGAAGTCGGCCACGAAACGATCCCGGGGCCTGTGATAGAGGTTGTACGCGGTGTCCCACTGCAATACCCGCCCGGCGTGGATCACGGCAATGCGGTCGGCAAAGGCGAAGGCCTCGTTCTGGTCATGGGTGACCAGCATGGCGGTGATCTCCTCCTGCTTGAGGATGGCCCGCACCTCCCGTGCCAGGCCTTCGCGCAGTTCCACGTCCATGTTGGAGAAGGGTTCGTCCAGGAGCAGTACCCGGGGGCGCGGGGCCATGGCCCGGGCCACGGCGATGCGCTGTTGCTGGCCCCCGGAGAGGGCATGGGGATAGGCTTCCCCATAGCCGTCCATGGAGATCAGGCTGAGCAGTTCCGTGACCCGTCGGCGGCGCTGCCTGGCGGACTGGCCGCGGATGCCAAAGGCGATGTTTTCCGCCACGGTCAGATGCGGGAACAGGGCGAAATCCTGAAAGACCATGCCCACCTGGCGGCGTTCCGGTGGTTGAGTGCGCCCAGGGCGGCTGACCTCCTGGCCCTCGAGCCGGATCCGCCCGTCACTGATGGGCTCAAACCCGGCAATGGAGCGCAGCAGCGTGGTCTTGCCGCAGCCACTGGGGCCCAGCAGGCAGCCGATGACGCCGGTGTTCAGGGTCAGGGTGACTTCGTGGACGACGTCGGTACCGTCGTAGCCCACGCTCACGTGGTCGATCTCAAGCAGGCGTGTCATGTCCGGGTCTTGAGCGGCTGATGGTGCGGCTGATCAGGATCACGGGGATGATCCCGGCCAGGACGATGGCCATGGCGGCACTGGCGGAATCCGCCAGGCGCTCGTCCGAGGCCAGCTCGAAGGCGCGCACCGCCAGGGTGTTGAAGTTGAAGGGGCGCAGTATCAGGGTGGCGGGCAGTTCTTTCAAGATGTCCACGAATACCAGCAGCAGCGCCGTGAGAATGCTGCCACGCATGATGGGCATGTGCACATGCCAGAGCACGGTGCGGGGTGCAGAGCCCAGGGAGCGAGCGGCATCGTCCATGGAGGGTTTGATCTTGCCCAGACCCGCCTCGACCGTATTCAGCGAGACGGCCAGAAAGCGCACGCAATAGGCAAACACCAGGGCTACCAGGGTGCCCGAGAGGAGAAGCCCGGTGGAGATGCCGAAGGTATCACGCATGAAACTGTCGATGGTGTTATCGACCCAGGCAAACGGCAGCATGATCCCCACGGCAATGACAGTGCCCGGGATGGCGTAGCCCATGCCGGCGATGCGCACGGCGGCGTTGGTGGTTCGGGAGGATTCCAGGCGTTTGCCATAAGCCATGATCAGGGACAGGAACACCGCCAGCACCGCGGCGATGGCCGCCAGGGAGACGCTGTTCCACACCAGCCCCAGGAACTGCGGCTGCAGCCACATGTGGGTGGTCTTCATGGCCCACTGAGTCAGCTGACTGGAGGGCACCACAAACCCCAGGACAATGGGCAGCAGGCAGGCGACGAGGGCGCCGGTGCGAGCCCAGCCCTTGAGACGATAGCGGGGGAGACGGGAATAGCGGGCACTGGTGTGATGGAATCGGGCGCGGCGCCGGGAGTAGCGCTCCAGCACGATCAGTACCAGCACAAAGGTCATCATCAGGGCGGCCAGTTGTGCCGCGGCCCCCGGATCGGCCATACCGAACCAGGTGCGGAAGATGCCGGTGGTGAAGGTGGGGATGCCGAAATACTGCACCGTACCGTAGTCGGCCAGGGTTTCCATCAGGGCCAGGCTGAGGCCGGTGATGATGGCTGGCCGGGCCAGGGGCAGGGCCACACGCCGAAAACCCGCCCAGGGACTGGACCCCAGGGTGCGGGAGACCTCCAGCACGCAGATGGACTGTTCCAGGAAGGCGGCCCGGCTGAGCAGATACACATAGGGATAGAGCACCAGCGTGAGCATGGCGATGGCCCCGGACAGGGAGCGGATCTCGGGGAACCAGTAATCGCCGTAGCCCCAGCCGGTGAGATCGCGGATCTGTGTCTGCACCGGGCCGGCAAAATCCAGCATGCCCGTGTAGGTATAGGCGATGATGTAACCTGGCATGGCCAGAGGCAGGAGCAGGGCCCATTCAAAGGCGCGCCTGCCCGGGAAGTCGCACATGCTCACCAGCCAGGCGGTGGAGACGCCGATGAGCAGCACCCCGACGCCGACGCCCAGCATCAGGATCAGCGAGTTGACCACGTAATCCTGCAGCACGGTCTGGCGCAGGTGCAGCCACACTTCCGAGGCGGGCACGAAGACATGGGCAAAGATGACCAGGATAGGCAATGACAACACGCCCGCGATCAGCAGCGTGACGATGGTCCAGCCTTCCGGTCTGCGCCAGCGGGGACGCGGCAGCGTGCCCCCCAGGGTAGCCAGGGCCGATCTCATGAAGTGCTTGGGTAATGGTTCATGGGCATGAGGACGCTCAAAGCCTGACATAGTAACGCGTCGCAGCCCGGAAGACAGCCTGTCAGCCCCTCTCCCCATCGGGGAGAGGGGCTGGGGGAAGGTCTCACCAAGACACTTACCGCCAGTTCGCCCGGTCCATCAGGCGCACGGCCTCGGCATTGTATTCACCCAGTTGGCCCAGGTTGACGGCGTCGGGTTTGAAGTCACCCAGCTCGGACAGGGTGTCGCTCCATTCAACACCTGGCTTCACGGGGTACTCCTGGTTGGCCTCGGCATACCACTGCTGTGCCCGGTCGCTGGCCATGAATTCCAGGAGCTTCACGGCGTTATCGACATTCTCAGTATGGGTGATCAGGCCGGCACCACTGACGTTGACATGGGCCCCCCGACCTTCCTGATTGGGCCAGAACACGCTGATGGCCTCCGCAGTGGCTCGCTCGGTGTCGTCGTCGGAGTTGAGCATCTGCCCCAGATAATAGGTGTTGGCGATGGCGATGTCGCAGACACCGGCCACGGCGGCACGGATTTGATCACGGTCGCCGCCCCGGGGCGGTTGAGCCATGTTGGCCACGAGCCCACGCGCCCACTCTTCCGTTTCCTCCTCACCGTTGGCGATGATCATGGAGGCCACCAGGGACTGGTTGTACACGTTGCTGGAGGAACGGATGCAGATGCGCTGTTGCCATTGCTCGTCCGCCAGGGCCTCGTAGGTGGACAGTTGTTCCGGATCCACCTCGCCCGTGACATACATGATGGGGCGCGCGCGCATGGACAGCCCGTACCAGTAACCCTCTGGATCCCGCAGACTTTCCGGGATGGCCTCCTTGAGCACTTCGGAGTCAACCGGGCGCAGTACACCGGCCTCCTTGGCGTTGTGCAGATTGCCAGCGTCCACGGTGATCAGGACATCAGCGGGGGTGTTCCGGCCTTCGCTGCGCAAACGCTGCAGCAGAGTATCGGCCCGGGCACTGACGATGTTGACGCGAATGCCGGTCTCCTCGGTGAACTCATCCATCAGGGGTTTGATCAGCGCTTCCTGCCGGGCCGAGTAGACGTTCACTTCATCGTTGGCAAAAAGGGGCAGGGGCAGGGTAAGGGCGGTCACGGCGGCGACGGTGAGGCTCGCCAGTGCGGTGATGGGGCGTTGGATCATGGAAGGAGTCACTCCCTATCGTGAAGGTTCAATGCCCGGCGGATACCGGGATAAACAAGAACGATTGTCATTTTGTTTTGCGTCCATGTCAACAGGATCTGTTTGCCGACCTTAGTCAGCGCCGGATGTTTGCGGCATACTGTGAAGTCACCTGTCGTTGGCCTAGAGATTCTCCATAGGGGGCACCCGTGGATAAAGAAGCACTGAAGATTCCCAAGAAGCTCAAACCGGTCAAGGCCTGGGTGCATCCTGATGGTCTGGTTCTGGGGTCCCTGTTCGTTCATCTGCAAAGCGCTCGCTACCTGGGGGAAGAGTCGCCAGCGGAGATCCTCAACGGGCCCGAGCCCTTCTTCGTGATTCAGTGCGGCGAAGACGAAACGCGATTCTACAACAAGCATTCGGTGGTGCGACTGGAGCACGCGGTGGATGCACCCGGATCCGAGGACAACGCGGTCTGCCTGGGAGCCCGACTGCATCTCATGGACGGCTCCAATCTGGTGGGGACCATCCGGGAGTTGCTGGACCCGCAGAATGCCCGTCTCTACGATTACATCAATATCCATGATCAGCGCTTTGTGCGCCTGTTCCTGTCGGATACGGAGGTCACGCTGGTGAACAAGGCCTACATCGTGCGTGTCTCGCCCGATGATGATGCCCCCCGGGATTGATCGTGGCCGCGTTCCGCGGCATCTCCGGAACGGGGCTCGTGCCGGTGCGCCCTCGACCGCAGGATGTCCCGATGAGGGCGATCCGTCGTGAGTGTGTTCAGCGATTTTCGAGCCGACCGTCAGATCCAGCGTCTGCTGGATGCCGGGGATCTGGGTGAAGCGCAGGCCCAAAAGCGTCTTGAGAAACTGAGGTCCCTGGGGGATGCCGGTGTACGTCGTCTGCTGCACGGGCTGGGAGATGCCTCGGGTGAGGGCCTGTCCCGCACCATGGAGCTGCTGCGATGCCTGGTGTGCGACAAGACGCTACCGGTTTTTCTGCAGGCGCTGTCTGACACCAACCCGACCCAGGTGGACCGAGTGACTCAGATCCTTGAGGAGGCCCGGGGATTCGACCCCAACCCTCTGGCGCGGGCCTTTCGTGATCCCCATGTGTCCAAGTCGGCCCTGGTGCGAGTGTTGCACGCCCATCGGGCTCGACTCAACGCCAGCCTGCTGTTGCGCGAGGCCTATGAACTGCCACCGCTGGATCGCAATGCCCTGTTCCGGGTGGTTGACGAGGTGGCCGACGAGGTGGTGCTACCGGATCTGATGAGCCGCGCCTCGGGGAAGGATCCGGTGATCCGGCGCATGGTGGTGAGGGTGCTGCGTCGCTTTGATACCCCCGCCGTGCGTGCCATCCTGCAGGAGCGACTCAGTGACGAGGACAGGGGGGTGCGTGGCGCCGCACTGGAGGCCCTGATGGCACTGGGCGCGGTGGATATGGACGCCGCCTCCCTGTGCGCCTTGCTGCATGACCCGGACATCAACGTGCAGCAAAAGGCCATCGACGCCATCATCAAGCTCGATGACCCGCATATCATGCGCCCTCTGTTGCCGGTGCTGCAGGATGAGTCGGAGTATGTGCGCCGGGCCGCTGTGGAGGTGCTCAATGGGGTGGGCAATGCCAGCAACATCAAGGAGTTGCTGGTGTCCATCAAGGACGAGGACTGGTGGGTGCGAGCCCGTTCCGCCGACGCGCTGGCACAGATTGGCGGGCCCCGGGTGGTACGGGCGGTGGTGGAACTGATTCGTGATGAAGACGAGTTCGTGCGCCGCTCGGCGGTGGAGATCCTCAACTCCACCCGTGACGAGACGGCGTTGACCTACCTGATTGATGCCCTGGAGGACTCGGACTGGTGGGTGCGCGAGCGCGCTGTGGATGCCCTGGGCAGCATTGGCAATACCGCTGCGGTGCCGGCCCTGCTGAAGATGCTGGACCGGGATGCCGATGCCGCTCCGGTGGTGGTGCGCGCCCTGGCCCGCCTGCAGGATGACCGTGCAGTGGAACCCCTGATACAGCGCCTGGCCGATGGTGATCGCGCCGTGTGTCTGGAGGCGATGAATGCCCTGGTGGACCTGGCCGATGCCCGAACTGCCGGCGATATTCTGACGGCCGTTCGCCGTGTGTCCGCTGCCGGCGATAGCGAACTGCAGGATATGGCGCGGGATGCCAGTGCCCGGCTGGAGGCCAGGTTTGCCGTGTCTTCGCTCGGGCAAGGCGTCTCGGGTCAAGCCCTGCCCGAAGCCACCTCCATGCTGGATAGTGATACCGGGCAGATCGCCGTCACACGGACCGGCGCGGATGAGACTGCCGCGGGTACCCGTCGCCTGAGCTTTCACGGCGCGGGCCTGGACCTGGAGGCCCTCAAACCCGGCGAGACACTGGGGGAACGCTACCGTTTCATCCGTCGTGTGGGCAAAGGCGCCTTTGGCACCGTACTGCTCATGGAGGATGTGATGATCTCCGAGACCATCATCCTCAAGGTGATGAACCCGCAGTTGGCTGCCGACGAGGAGATGATCAAGCGCTTCGTTCAGGAGCTGCGTCTGTCGCGCAAGATCACTCACGAGAACGTGATCCGCATCTACGACTTCCTGACGGTGCAGGGGGTGCTGGCCATCTCCATGGAGTATTTCCCGTCTTCCACCCTGGGCGTCGTCCTCAAGCAGGAGCGTCCCATGCCTCAGGACAGGGCGGTGGGCTTTGCCGCCTGCATTGCCGCCGGCATCGGTGCCGCTCACCAGGTGGGTGTCATCCACCGGGATCTCAAGCCGGGCAATGTGCTGATCAACAACCGGGAACAACTCAAGATCGTGGACTTCGGCATCGCCTCGGTGACCGGTTCGGCGGACACCCGCCTGACCCGTACCGGCATCCTCATCGGCACTCCCAAGTACATGGCCCCGGAGCAGGTGACGGGCCGCAAGATCACCCACAGTGCCGACATCTATGCACTCGGGGTGATGTTGTACGAGATGATCACTGGGCAGGTGCCTTATAGCGGTGAAGACCAGATGGCCATCATGTATCAGCACGTGCAGGGGCAGGCGACGCCGCCCCATGAGATCAGCCCTGGGATTGACCGCGAGCTCAGCGCCATCGTGATGACCATGATGGCGGTGAACCCGGAGGATCGCTATCCCACCATGCGGGATGTGCGCAAGACGCTGTTAGAGTTCCAGCAAGAGCGGTGGGCCTGATGGCCTGCACGGCTGGATTGGCTGCCTGAACGAGACCTTGCCATGCCCAGAATCGACGCCTTTCTCAAACTGGCCAGGGAACAGGGGTGCTCCGATCTGCACCTGGCGGTGGGGGTGCCCCCCATGCTGCGCATGAATGGCGAGTTGATGCCCATCCGGTTTCGCGACCTGGGCGATCGGGAGTTGGAGGCCTACGTGATGGAGATCCTCACCCCGGCGCAGAAGGATCGGTTTCGAGGCGGGGATGATCTGGATTTTTCCTATGTGAATGACGATGTGGGCCGGTTCCGGGCCAATCTCTTCCGCAAGGCCACCGGGGTGGGCGCCACCTTCCGGTACATCCCTGCCCAGGCGCCAGCGCTGGACAGCCTGGGACTACCGCCGGTGGTGACCCGGATGGTGGATCATCATCAGGGCATGGTGCTGGTGACCGGCTCCACCGGCACCGGCAAATCCACCACGCTGGCGGCCATCATTGATCACATCAATACCCGTCGTTCAGTGAATATCATCAGCCTGGAGGATCCGGTGGAGTTCGTGCACCGCTGCAAGCGGGCCCAGGTGATCCAGCGGGAGGTGGGCACCCACGTGCCCAGCTTTGCCAAGGGTCTGCGGGCCGCCCTGCGCCAGGATCCGGATGTGATCCTGGTAGGGGAGCTCAGGGATGTGGATTCCATCATCATGTCCATGGTGGCCGCCGAGACGGGTCACCTGGTCCTGGGCACCCTGCACACCACCTCGGCGGTGAAGACCATCGACCGTATCCTGGATGCCCTGCCACTGGAGCAGCGCGAGCAGGGCAAGACCTTTCTCTCCCAGAACCTGCATGGGGTGGTCACCCAGAATCTGGTCAAGTCCGCCGATGGGCGAGGCCGCCGGGCCATTGTCGAGTGCCTGGTGATGAACCGGGCCATTGCCCGCATGATCATGTCCGACAAGGTGCACCAGATCCCTTCCCAGATGCAGACAGGTCGTGACCAGGGCATGCAACTCCTGGATCAGGCCCTGCTGGAGGCCATACAGCGCAATGAAGTGGACCCGGACGATGCCTATCAGTACGCCACCGATAAGCAGGCCTTTCAGCGGTTTGTCACCGATTCCAGCCTGTTGCCCCGGATCAATCTGGCGGGGGGATGATTGATGCACCAGGTAGACGGTTTTCTGCGGGAATTGATTGCGCGGGGCGGCTCGGATCTGCATCTGATCGGTGGTGACCCGCCGCGCTTGCGCATCAACGGCGAGTTGGAGAATCTCTCCGATGAGGCCCTCACCTCCCAGACGGTGAATGATCTCACCGCGGAGATCCTGCCCAATGCGGCACGCCAGACCTTCGAGCGGGAGGATGGGGCCGATTTCGCCTATGCCATCCCGGATCTGGCGCGTTTTCGTGTGAACCTCTCCCGGCATCTCAACGGCCTGGCGGTGGTCTTTCGTGCCATTCCCGCCCGTGCCCTGTCGTTGGGTGAGTTGAACATGCCCCCGGTGATCGCCAGCCTGGGGATGCAGCGCCATGGTTTGATCCTGGTGACGGGCAAGACGGGATCGGGCAAATCGACCACCCTGGCGGCCCTGGTGAACGACATCAACGAGCGCCGTCGTGGTCATATCATCACCATCGAGGACCCCATCGAGTTCATCCACGAACGCAAGCGCTGCCTGATCAGCCAGCGTCAACTGGGTTTGCACACCCCCAGTTTCGCTGCCGCCCTGCGCTCGGCGCTGCGCGAGGATCCCGACGCCATCCTGGTGGGGGAAATGCGCGACCTGGAGACCATCTCCCTGGCGGTGACCGCGGCCGAGACGGGTATCCTGGTACTGGGTACGCTGCATACCAACGGGGCCGCAGCCACGGTGGATCGGATCATCAATGCCTTTCCAGCCATGAAGCAGGCCCAGATCCGCACCATGCTCTCCACCTCCCTGCGCGGGGTGGTGTCCCAGCAATTGGTGCGGCGGGCCGATGGGAGCGGTCGGGTCGCGGCGGTGGAGATCCTGGTGAACACCCCCGCTGTGGCCAATCTGGTGCGCGAGGGCAAGACGGACCAGCTGCCCGGCACCATGCAATCCGGCGCCTTGGTGGGCATGCAGACCATGGATGCCGCCTTGCGGCGATTGGTGGACGCAGGCCAGGCCACCCCCGAGGAGGCCCGGCATCACGCGGTCAACAAGTCTGAATTTGGCGGTGGCCCGCCTTGAACCCCCAACCCGTTGCTCTTGAGTTGCCCCGATGACATTGCCTGCTCCTGAAGACCTGCCGCTTGATGCCGTGCCCAACGCCGCCCGCGCCAGCGTGAACCATCTTGGTGATGACTTCCTGAAGGCCTGTGAGCGTGAGGGCGTGTCCCTGAATGCGTGGCCGGACCTTATCGGGATGGTCTGGTATTACAGCGATTTTGTGGCCCGGACCTGCGTGCGACGACCGGCCTTGTTCGTGGATCTGGTGACGTCGGGGGATCTGGAACGGTCGTATGAGGATGGGGAGATGGCCCGTCATGTGGCCGAGGCCCTGGAAAATGCCACCGATGAGCCGGCTCTGATGCGTGCCCTGCGCCGGGTGCGCAACCGGGAGATGGTGCGCATTGCCTGGCGTGACCTGGCGGGCCTTTCCGACCTGAATGAGGCCCTGGAGGATCTGACCTGCCTGGCCGAGCATCTGATCGACGAGGCCCTCACCTGGCAGCATCGGGAACTGGCACGGCGACACGGTGAACCCCGGGATGCCCAGGGCCATGCCCAGCGACTGGTGGTGCTGGGCATGGGCAAGCTGGGGGGGCGGGAGCTGAACTTCTCCTCGGATATCGACCTGATCTTCGCCTACCCCCAGCCCGGGCAGACCGATGGGGAGCGTTGCCTGGAGAACCAGCAGTTCTTCATCCGCCTGGGCCAGCGCCTGATCAAGGTGCTCCATGAGAAGACTGCTGATGGTTTCGTGTTCCGCGTGGACATGCGACTGCGGCCCTTTGGCGATGCCGGTCCGCTGGTGATGAGTTTTGATGCCCTGGAGGATTATTACGAGAGCCATGGCCGGGAATGGGAGCGCTATGCCCTGATCAAGGCCCGTGCCGTGGCCGGGGACCGGGAAGGCGCCGAGCAACTGCATACCCTGCTCAGGCCCTTTGTCTATCGCCGCTATCTGGACTACGGGGCCTTTGCGTCGCTGCGGGACATGAAGGCCATGATCAACCGCGAGGCGGCGCGCAAGGGCAAGGAGCGGGATGTGAAGTTGGGTGAGGGCGGTATCCGCGAGGTGGAGTTCGTCGGGCAGGCCTTCCAGCTCATCCGTGCCGGCCGCGATCCCTCGCTGCAGTTGCGTGGCATCCGCCCGGTGCTGGATCAACTGGCCCGTCAGGAGGTCATGCCGGACTATGCCGTGGAACAACTCAAGGAGGCCTATGCCTTCCTGCGGCGCACGGAGAATCGCTTGCAGATGGTGGCGGATCAGCAGACCCATTGTCTGCCCTCCGATCAGGCCGGTCAGTTGCGTCTCGCCCTGTCCATGGGCTTTGCCGACTGGGAGGGGTTTGAGACTGCCTTGGGCCGCCATATGCGTCGCATCCATGGGCACTTCGAGCAGGTGTTCGCGGCGCCCCAGCGCGCGGACGAGGAGGGCGAGGCGGCTGCCCAGTCCGAGGTGCAGCGCGATCTGGCGGCCCTGTGGGCAGGCAGCCTGGGGCATGAACGCGCCCTGGAGGTGCTGGTTGGGCTGGGGTTGAAGGATCCCGAGACGGCCCTCTCGGCCGTGGAGCATTTGCGTGAAAGCAGCGCCTGTCGCTCGTTGACCGCCACCGGAAGGGAGCGCCTGGATCGCCTGATGCCATTGATGTTGGGCGTTTTGAACGGCCTGGAGGAAGCCGATGCGACACTCAGTCGTCTGCTTCGGCTGGTGCAGACCATCGCCCGGCGTTCAGTGTACCTCTCCCTGCTGGTGGAAAACCCTCTGGCCTTGTCGCAACTGGCGCGCCTGTGCGAGGCCAGCCCCTGGATCGCTGACCACCTCACCCGCTATCCCCTGCTGTTGGATGAATTGCTGGATCCCCGCAGCCTGTATGCTCCACCAGATCGCCAGGGGCTGCGCGAGGCAGTGGAGGACGAGTTGGTACAGGTGCCTCTGGATGACCTGGAGCAGGTGATGGATCGCCTGCGCATGTTCAAGCAGGTGCAGGTGCTCAAGGTGGCGGCAGCCGACATCATGGATGTGTTGCCGGTGATGAAGGTGAGCGATCACCTCACCTGGATCGCCGAGGTGGTGCTGGAAAAGGTGCTGTCGCTGGTGCTGGAACAGCTCATCGCCAAGCACGGCCGACCCCGCTGCCTGATCGATGGTGAGCCCTATGAGCCGGGCTTCGCCGTGGTGGGATATGGCAAGATGGGAGGGCTGGAGCTGGGTTATGGTTCGGACCTGGATATTGTGTTCCTGCACGACAGCCGGGGTGATCAGGCCATGACCGATGGGGATCGCTCCCTGGATAACAGTGAGTTCTTTGCCCGGGTGGGGCAGCGCATCCTGCATTTTCTGGGGGTGTTCACCGGCGCCGGACGACTCTACGAGGTGGACACGCGCCTGCGCCCCAGCGGTGCCGCCGGGCTGTTGGTGATTGGTCTGGAGGCCTTCGAGGACTACCAGATGAACTCTGCCTGGACCTGGGAACACCAGGCCCTGGTGCGGGCCCGCCCCGTGGCCGGTGATGCCCGGATTGCCGAGGCCTTCCAGGCCATGCGTCAGCGTGTGCTTGGGCGCGAACGGGATCCTGATGAACTCAAGCGCCAGGTGCGCGAGATGCGCGAGAAGATGTGGAAAGAGCACGCCAGTCGTGATCCCGCGCGCTTTGATCTGAAGAGAGACCCTGGCGGTATCGCGGATATCGAATTTATGGTGCAATACCTGGTTTTGGCACATGCCAGAGAGTATCCGGAGTTGTCCACCTATCCGGACAATATCCGTATCCTGGAATCACTGATCGAGACCGATCTGATGTCCAGGGACGCTGCCGTGTTCCTGATGGATACCTACCGGGCCTTCAGGGACCGTATCCACGAACTGACGCTTCAGGATCAGACGACGCGTGTGGATGCGGCTCGGTGGTCCCGGGAGCGGGACCGGGTGCGCGCTTACTGGCAGCAGTTGATGACCTGACCCATCGCCCCTCCCGGCGGTGTTCCATCCCCCGGTGGGGGCACTGATGATCGAATATTCAAGAGGAAGCATTGCATGTCCATCATGGCCGATCGCGATGGTCTGATCTGGTACGACGGTGAGATGGTGCCCTGGCGCGAGGCCAAGACCCATGTGCTCACCCACACCCTGCACTATGGCATGGGGGTGTTCGAGGGCGTACGCGCCTATCTGACCGACCGCGGTCCGGCCATTTTCAGACTGGGCGACCACACCCGTCGCCTGTTCCGTTCCGCCCATATCCTGGGCATGACCATCCCCTACACCCCGGATGAGCTCAACGCCGCCCAGGTGGCCGCCGTGCGTGACAACAAGCTCACCAGCGCCTACTTGCGCCCCATGTGCTTCTTCGGGGCCGAGGGGATGGGTCTGCGGGCCGACAACCTGGAGGTGCATGCCATCGTGGCTGCCTGGGAGTGGGGGGCCTACCTGGGCACCGAGAGCCTGGAGCGCGGCATCCGCGTGAAGACCTCATCCTTCAGTCGGCACCATGTGAACGTGACCATGTGCAAGGCCAAGGCCAACGGCAACTACATGAACTCCATGCTGGCCCTCCAGGAAGCTCAGGGTTGTGGCTGCGACGAGGCTCTGCTGCTGGATACCGAGGGCTACGTGGCCGAGGGCAGTGGCGAGAACTTCTTCATGGTGTATGACGGCGTGATCTACACCCCTGAGCTCACCTCGGCCCTGGATGGCATCACCCGGCGCACCATCATCACTCTGGCCCATGAGTGCGGCATCGAGGTGCGCGAGAAGCGCATCACCCGGGACGAGGTCTATGTGGCCGACGAGGCCTTCTTCACCGGCACCGCCGCCGAGGTGACCCCCATCCGCGAACTGGATGGCCGCAGCATTGGCAACGGCGGTCGCGGTGCCATCACAGAGAAGCTTCAGACGTTGTATTTTGATGTGGTCAAGGGCCGCCATCCCAAGCATGATGAGTGGCTCACCTATATCTGACGTGCCCCAAGGAGTGAGATGTCATGCCCAATCCGCAGACCGCACTGCATCAGGATCAGTATCAGGTGGCCAACCAGCAGACGGCCATCCGGGTGACCCGCAAGGACCTGCCCCTGCATTGCCCCATGCCGGGCACGGCGCTATGGGCATCGCATCCGAGGGTGTTTCTGCCCATTGAGGACAGCAAGGATGGCCGGATCCTGTGCCCTTACTGCAGCACGGAGTTTACGCTGGAGGATTAGCGGCTGACGTTCATTCGGCTGACCCCTGCCTCTCCGGAGGGGCAGGGGCGTCGAATCGGTAGCCAAACATCTCGATATCCGGCCGGTAATGGGCCTCGACGATGCGGGCTGTCTCGTCCGTGTAGTAGCGCCGGTAATCATCCCGCCCCTCGGCCTTGCGCCGATGGGGTAGTGCCACTCGGGGAATGCCGATGTGATCGCAGGCGGTATCGAAGTCCTCCTGCAGGCTCTCGTAGTGACCAATGAAGTCGACGATGCATCGTCCTCCCATGTCGGTCACATAGTCCCGCTGCAACTCCTTCGACGTATCCAGCATGTAGTTCCATTCCCGCTGCGGGTCGAACTTGAGCTTCACGAACTGCTCGAAGGTCTCCACCCCCTCCAGCACATGGGGGCGCTCCTTGCGGATGTGAAAGAACGAACTCACCTGAAGATCCCAGGGATTGCGCACGAACACGAACTTGAAGAGGTTGTCGTACAGCTCTGCCGGCAGCATCTCCCGGGCGGCAATGGCCTTGGCATGGCGGGGAAACTTGGCACCGATCCGGTGCCCGCTCAGCTGATCCAGCTTGTCGGCCAGGAACAGGGGCACGCCCCAGGGTCCCTGGTAGCGGTAACGCGACAGCGCCGCCCGCACGCTGGTGCCACCGGTCTTGGCGATGTGGACAAAAAGGAAGTTGTGCTTGAGGGAGAGTAGCATGGGGGATCAGCGGACTGCGAAGTGGGTTGGGGAGCGGCAAAGTATCCAACCCAGCGGCGTGGGTGTCCACCGATAGCCTCGACTGACAGGCCTTTCCGGCTGGCTGCGGCGGAGCATCCGCCACCGTTCCGTCGGCAGTTGCCTGCGGGATTACGAGGGGTACGTGGAACGGGTGGAGGCGTTCATTTCGGGGGCTCCAGGCCCATGACTTCCAGGTAGCGACGGGCGCTGATTTCGGCCCTATACTCCTCCACCGCTGCTCGGATGTCGTCGGCTGGTAAGGGCGCATCCAGTGTTCCGAGCATGGACTCACCCAGTGCTGTGACATCGCCCACTGGCACGAGTGGGCCGTATCGCCCACCCTGAAGGATCTCGCGCGGGCCACTGCGACAGTCCGTGGAAACCACTGGCACCCCCAGTGCCATGGCTTCGGTGAGTGCATTGGGAGAGCCTTCCCAGGCAGAGGAGAGTACGAAAAGATGTGCTCGTCTCAGCCACGCATAGGGGTTGGCCGCAAAACCGGGCATGACGCCCCGGTCCTCCACACCCAGCGACCGGCTAAGGGCGGCGAGGGCTTCGCGGTCGCCGCCCTCTCCCAGGATGATCAAACGCGCAGGTCGGTGGAGCTGGATACTGGCAAAGGCCCTCAGCAAGGTGGGAAAGTCCTTCTGTCGGGTCAGTCGCCCCATGCCGATGATGACCGGATCACCCCCATCTTCCAGCCAGGGGTGCGGAGCAGGTTCGGCAGCCAATGCCTCAAGTCCCGGGGTGATCACGGGATTGCGCACCACATGCACCCGGTTTTCAGGCAGGTCGGTAATCTGGCGCACATCATCCGCCACCCCCTGTGACACTGCGATGATCCCGTTCACCAAGGGATAAAGCCGCCGCATGGGCCGGTACCGCAGCCATTTCCTCAGCCTCGAACGCCCTTCCATGGCCTCGGACAGCGTGGTGCCCAGGCGGATGAAGATGCGGGTGTTCACCTTTACCCTGCGGCGAGCCTTGAGCGCTGCCCGTCCCGCCCGATCCTTGGCGGCTAATAGCAGGTCGGGGCGGCGCTCCCGCAGATAACGTGCAAGGGGAGCAACGCCAAGGGCGCTGTGGCGGGTGCCCAGTCGGGTGACGTTGACGGTCTCCGGCAGATCACGCAAATGTTGACTTTCCTCGCGGATCAGTACCAGGTCGATCTGCAGGCCCATGTCGGCCCACTCTCGGACCAGGTTCAGCACCATGCGTTCCACGCCACCTTCGCCCGAGAGGGAGACGAGTACAGCCAAGTGGGGGGGCAGGCTCACCGGATGTCCTTCAGCCACTCAGGCTGCAAGGGGTAGTTGAAGCGCTCGAAATCCTGCTGGTAAATCCGTGCAATAATCTGAGCTGTGTTCTGGCTGTAATAGGCTGTCAGCTTCTGGCGGGCATCGGTCCGATGCCCGCGTTGCGAACCGGTATCCGCCAGCTTCCTGGCCGGATCAATTCGCGCCATGATGGTCTCCAGTTCCTTCGTCAGAGTTTCCATCTTGCCCACGTGATCCAATAGTGCGGTATCACAGGGGATGTACCAGTCCTGGGGGTACCAGTGGGGGTCTTGGGTAAACCCGCCCTGAGCCAAGTATCGACAGAACTCCTCGAAACTAATGTCTTCGTCCGCGGACTTATTGAGGGCTCGGCGTGCCTTTTCCTTGCGTTTGCCGGTGACAATCTTGTCCAGATAGGCAGACAGTATTCGTGAGTAGGGGTCGCGCGTGATGGTGAATAGAAAAAATCGTCTATCCAGCTCTTCGACCTCTTTCACTGAAAGGTCGCTCGGGCGGGCAAATGAGCGCTTGCTTGCGAAGAAACAATATTCACCGTCACCTTCGCGGGTCAGTAGGCGTATAACGGTCGAGTTGGCCGCTTTGGGGATGCGGAAATAGATGAAGCCCCGCCCCCGGTCTACGGCAATGCGCTGATCCACCTGCGGAAGCACATGCAGGGGCGTTCCTTTGAAGCGCCGGTAGAAGGGGCGTGAACGGATACGTAGAGTCTTGAACCAGTCAGTCATGCCAGGCTTCCTCCGGGGAAGGTTTGCATGACGCGCATCAAGGCTTCGCACGCCGGCTCCCGGGCATCCCGGGCGTGGTTGCGCGCCCATGCGCTTCTCATATGACTGATCCTTGTCGGTGTGCGGGTGAGGCCCAGTACCTGGGCCATGGCTAGCCTGCGCTTGCCGCCGGAAGTCGCGAGCAATTCCCCGTTGGCGGCCACGGTAACGGTCAGTTCATTTGGTGCGGCATCTATCCTGTATCCATCCGCCTGCATGCCTTGCATGATCTTCAGATAGCCGGACATGTCATCGAACAGTCCTTCTTCGGTATCAACCACGAAATGACGTCTGCCGGTGCGGTGGTGAAAGGCCTTGCCCCGACGAATGCCCCCCAGCAGTTCCTGGTAGACGCTGCTGCCCGCCAGATCAACCTGATGTTCCCATATGTCCTGGATCAACCGGTATTGGTATGATTCCCGAAAATCCGCTTTCCGCCAGCCTTTTGGTTCCTTCAGGAAGAACTTTCTTCTCCGTGCCCGGCTGCAGGCTTCGGGCTTGATCAGGCGGCGCCTGACGCTGCGCGGGTTCACCGTCATCCACGTGGCCTGTGGAAATACTCGGGTTACGGCGCTGCACTCCAGTAGCGGCTCCAGTCTTCTTGCGGCACCGACGGGGAGATGCCGCCAGGTCTGGCACATTGTCCACGCGCCCAGGCTGGTCCTGCCCTTGGGCGCGGTATGGGTATCATTGTTCATGGTTGCAGAGACTTTAACCGTCGGCAGCCGGTGACCGTAGGGTTGGTAAATGGCAAGTCCTTTGTTCTCCATATTCATTCCGGCCTATAACCGGGGGCATGTCATCACTCGGGCTCTAGACAGTATATCAGCCCAGGGCTTCCGTTCCTGGGAGGTCATCGTGGTGGATGATGGCTCCACCGACGACACCGGAGATGTAGTGGCCCGTTGGTCCAGCCATCATGATATCCCCGTGCACTACGCTTACCAGGCCAATAGGGGCAAGCATGTGGCCCACAACCACGGTGTTTCACTGGCCCGGGGCGAGCTTTTCATGGTGCTGGATTCCGATGACATCCTGCTTCCTGATGCCCTGGGCAAGGTGGCGGCCGCCTGGCTGGATCTGTCCCCCGAGGCTCGGGCCGGCAGCGCGGGGGTGGAAGGTCTGTGCATCACCAGTGCCGGGATACTCCATGGCACCCCTTATCCCTGTGACCCTTGGGATGGCAATTACCTGGTGTTGCGTGGCGAACTCGGGGTTTGTGGAGAAAAGCGCAGCGCTCTGCGGGTGGATGTCCTGAAGCACTATCCTTATCCAGTCTTTGCCAACGAGACACATGTTCGCCCCAGTTACATCTGGAAACAGATCGCCCATCGCTATGGCCTCCGCTGTATTAATCAGCCTCTGCAGGTGGTCGATTTTGCTACTGATGGGTTGACCGCCACTGCTTCAAGGCGTCGCCTCCGGAATGTACGCGGATTGTTCGCCTACTGGCGGGATGACATCCATCATCATCAAGGCTGTTTGCGGGTATCCCGTCGAATCAGGCATTATGCGGAGTTTGTTCGGTATGGCCTGCATGCTGATTTTGGGCTGCGTGAGCAGTGGTGCGAGGTTCCCAATCGTTTGCTCTGGCTGATGGCGTTTCCACGGGGGGTGTCCAATTATGTGGGTGACCGCATGAAAACACGCCGCCACTAATAATGTGAGGGCCTTTCTGAAGCGGCTGCTGGAGGCAGTGAAATCTCCTTTATCCAGTTGCTAATGGCCGCTCTCATGGGTAAATCATATCGGGAAATGCAATGCCTCGCCCACTGTGAATGCAGAAGATCTACCTGCACCTTGACCGTGGCTAGTATCTAGAATCCTTGCTATTGCAAGTCTGTGAGTCCCTTCACCGCATTTAATTAAGGATCCATCACGTCCGATCCGGATCACGATGTCGCTACCTGCGTTGCTATGGTCGGCCGCTAAATAGCCATGTTGTTTCATGCTTAAAAACAGTGCCTTGACCCCGGAGAAATACTCGATCATCTGTCGACTCACAGCGTGGAAAGCGAGTTCGCCTGTTATGTTTTAGCTCATTGAGTAAACGCCGATAACTGGGGGTGTCGCGGTAATCGCAGTTCTCGAGCAGGAGTTCGCGTAATTCGTTTTCTCTGAAAGCAGTCTTGGGTGCATTATAGAGATCCCAGCCCCCGGGGCATGTGAGTAAGGGCCAATATTTGATATAAAAGGGCCACTCTGCGCTTTTTCTGGCATAAATAATTCTGTATGGGTTTACCCAGGTGTGAGCTTCATGTGACGAGGCGAGGTCAGCGGGGTGAGCCATCTAAAAGCATGCATCATGGTTGAGTGCTCCGTTTCGGAGGTTCTGGTACTTTTGCCTTCTGTGGAGTGTTGTTAGAAAATATCACGAATGCATAGAATGACAGCAATAAGAGCAGTAGTGCACGTCCTTCCGCTTGGCCAATGCGGATTTCAAAATTTAGAACTATGGCGGCAAATAATGTTATGCAAAAAATACTCAAGCGCATTGTGGGTGTGATGACGCCTGTTCGGCCGGCAGCGAATAGGGCTCTTAGCATTAGTGTTATAAGTGTCAAGAATCCACCCACCCCCAGAACTCCGTAACTAGTTAGGAGCTCAATATAGAAATTATGGAAATGCCGGTATGGTAGCTCGGTGAGTAAGATCTCGCCGCTCCCGCCGCCCCACCCCGTCAATGGTCGTTCCCATATGGCTTCCGCTGCTATCATCCACATCTGTATTCTTGCGCCGATTGATTGGCCTTGGCTAGCAGCGGCTTCGAGTTCGCCGCTAAATAATAAAGAGAGCGTGTGGTCTTCAGATAATATACGACTGATGATGATTGATTGATCCCCTGACATGTGGTCCACAATCATGGCGAGTATGGGGAGTAGGAGTAATCCAGATGTAGCGGAAAAAATCACCTTTCGTGATTGTTGTCTGTTAATTAATGCGCTATAGATTAATACTGCCAGGGCGATAGGGAGTGCTAGCCAGATTGATCTGGATTGCGATGTGACTACCATTAATCCGAAGAGAATTATTAGTGTTGTCAATGAGAGAATTTCGATAACGTTCTTTTTGCTTCCCATCAGTAGGTATGAGAAGCATGCGAGCATGCCGGCGCCGGCAGTCAGTCCGAGAAAATTGGGGTGATATCCCCAAGCAAAGCGAGATGAAAGATCTATCTCGCGTAAGGTGACAGTTGGAGCCTCGTATATGACTCCAACTAAAAAACCGATCACGGAAACTATCAGTAAAGGCTTGATATGGTGCGGGTATCGGAACAGCCACCACCCCATAACTAACGGGATGGGCAGGCTTATAATAACGAAGTGCCGCCAGTGTGGGTTCCTCATCTCATCAAGTTCTGGGAACTGACTAATAGCCATTATGGATCGTAGCAGGATATAGCCGCCGAGTAATAGGCTAACCCAGAAGATCGGTTCTTTTCTGAGGTCAGGCCACAAGTGTTTTGCTGCGCATGCTGATGCGGCTAGGACGAGCGCCAGCCCTAAGTAGGAGCCAGAGACGGAGTAGGGTGAAAAGAATACAAAGACATACCAGCCGGAGAAGGCTGTGAAGGTGCAAAAAGCCGAGTGCTGACAATGACCTCCAGTATCTGCGTGATCAGGGGATTTCATGGGATTTCCGGTGAGTTCTGACAAAGGATGCTAAGTGAAAATCGTCCAGTTTGGCCGGCCACGGGCCGCTACCAATCAGATTAAGGCGTATTTCGATCGTGGTCGGGCACCGTAACGGCACAGTCGTGTCGATTTGACGTGTGGGTTAGTCGCAAGGGGGGGCGTATTATGCCGGTCAGGTCATTTTGTTACAGGGCGTTGGAGCCGAAAACTCGACGTCCAGCCGCAAAGGATATACCAGGGTTTTGATCCAGGCAAACTGGGGGGTCAATCGCCTCGCAGAATACTCCTTAAGGAGGCCTCGAAAAATGGCCGCTGCCGGGGCATCATGTCCCCACGTCGCCCGTTCTGATGGACGCCCCTTATGAAGTCTGGATTCCTTGGCCGGGAAGAGGGTTATGCCCTGCAGGAGAAGGCGGATGAGCCGTTGCCCGGGTGCAGATGTCAGGAGTGCAAGGCGATTAAGCAGGGTGTGCCCGACGGCTCGGAAGGGCAGCCCAACAAGGTACCGCAGAAGGACCGTGAAGACCGCTGTGCGAAGACGCAGGGTAAGAGCGTTTTTTTGATTACAAGGAGAACGTGGGGACCGACCGCAGGCAGAACCTGGTCCGGTACTTTGAGGTCATCAGCGTCCGTCCATAACAGCCAGGTGATCGATGTCTTTCTGGACGACAACGATACGTATGCTGTCGTGTGGGCTAACTCGGCCTGCTGGCCCGGGGAGGAGAGGTAGAAAACACGATTGATCAAGGTTCCCTTTATTTGAGTCGTACGTCAACTATCCTAGTAGTGCCGTTCTGCATATCGTGGTAGCTGGCGTATTACATACGCTTGCCAATCCATGGAGGAGTAAGGATATGTTTTCGGGATTGGGCCAAGATGAACGATAAGACATCAAATAGGTTTATTACAATGACTGCGCCATGCCTTGAAGGGGGGGGTGGTCGAAATCTATTAAATCTGTGTATTGGATTTATCGATGAAGGTTACCGTGTAGATATTATAGTGGATCACTTTGGCGGAAGGTATATCGATCAGTTTCCGGATGGAGTGCGGTTTTGGACTCCACGAGGATCGCATCCGATTTTCGATGTGCCCTGGCTGGCCTGGTATCTGATAAACCGAAGGCCGCTTGCCGTACTAACTGCCGTGCCGCGGCACGCAGTATGGATGTGTCGGGCGCGTAGCGTGAGTGGTCATCAATTTCGTTTGGTGGTGAACGTGCATAATGACTATATTGAGTCATTCAAGCATCTGCAATTTAAGAAGCGACAGCGGCGCATACGAACAATCCAAAGATACTATCCGAGATGCGATGCTGTAGTTCCTGTTTCTCAGGGCGCTGCACGTTCATTTTCGAACTTGAGTGGCATTCAGGAGTCTCGGCTTTCTGTTATTAATAATCCAGTGGTTACGCAAGATCTTGAGGATGCGGGCCGTTGCCCCGTGGATCACCCTTGGTTTAAGGATCAGGTGGTTCCAGTCATCGTCTGGGTGGGGAGGATGGAACCCCAAAAGGATCTTAATACGCTCCTGGAGTCGTTTTTGACGCTGCGTGGGCGACTGGGATGTCGACTAGCCCTTATTGGAGATGGGGCAGACTCAGAGAAGATTAAGAGTAAGTCGAAGGGCAGTAACTACTCCGGGGGCATCACGTTTCTTGGATATCAAGCAAATCCTTTTCCCTTTATGAAGATGGCGTCCCTTCTAGCCTTGAGTTCTCGCTGGGAGGGATTTGGGAACGTTCTGGTTGAAGCGATGGCCTTGGGTACGCCGGTTGTTGCGACCAATTGCCCCAGTGGTCCCGCGGAGATCCTTGAGTACGGGAGATTGGGGCCAATTGTGCCGGTCGGGGACGTTCCAGCATTAGCGAATGCTTTTGAGAGGTGCATCGAGTCGCCGACAGATTCGTCGGTGCTTCGCCAAGCAGCGATGAAGTATGCCGTTAATGCCGTGACCAAGCAATATATCCGTGTACTCAGCGCGTAGATGGCAACTTTTCCTAGGTTGATGTGGCTATTCTGTTTCCGTGATCGGTTGGTGGAGTGGTTTTAACGGAATTACAACCTCTGCGGTCACCAGCGAGCGCTTTGCGAAATGTGGTAAGGGCCGACCCGCCTGTCCTTTTTGGGGTGGATCCGCGGCGGGATCTTGAATTGGTTGAAGCGCCGAGGTATGCCTTGCCTTGATCCGGCTGGACGAGAGTTTGCTGGTCCGGGACAATGCCTGAATCCGTGGCCAACCTCGCCCGCCCGACCGGAAATCGGCCTTGGCAGGGGAGCGACCCCGCGAGCGATGCTGTGACCGGTGGCCAACCAGCGTTCAGGTTACCTGAAGGCGTTCATCCATGAAATTCGAGCCTTTCCAAACAGCAGTTGGGGGTGATTCCCGGGGCCAGAGCCATGGGTATCCGCACCGCCTGTGCTCCAGGCCGTGCGTGAGGGTTCAGGATGTGAGCCGGCGTTTCCCGCTATCCGGAAGCGCAAGCCTGGAGCTGTGTGAACACTCGCTTGAAGGCCGCAAAGCCGGGGCAGTGAGCGCCAATGCGCAACCAGACCTGACGGGCGTGGTGAACCAGCTGAGCAGGCAGGCTGATCAACTCCTGGAACACAGTGCGGATGCGGCGGCGCTTAGCGGGATGGCGCACGGGCGAGTCATCGCCGATCAGCCCCTGCAGGCCAATCCAGCGCAGGACGTTGTACACGAAAGTGCCCGCTGCCATGACCAAGGTGTTGGTGTCAAACTTGCCGGAGGGCAGGCGCTCCAGGTCCATGTCGGTCTTGAACTCGGAGTGGAACTGCTCACAGGTGGCATGGCCGCGATACAGGGCGATGATGTCGTCATCGGACAGTTCCAGGGAGGTCCACCAGCCCTCGACCTCCAAGTCGGGGAACACCAGCGTCTGGCCCTTGCGGTCGATTGTGCGCTCCACCACGCGCATGATGCGTCGGAAGGTGTACTCCTGCCCTTGCCAACTCCGGGTTTCGTTGACGCTGAAGGTGGCGATCCGCTTACCCTCGCGGGGCGTTTCCCACTTGACCTTGCTCGCCTCCAGGCCATCCGCATGCGCCATCCAGTCCGCGGCCGACGCCTGTCGGGGGTTCCACTTGATGATGAAGTCGATGCCTTCGGCCTGCGCGCGCACGCGGTTTTCCCGGGCATCATGGGCACTGTCCAGACGCATCAGAATGGGGCGTTCAGTGAGGCTGCGTGCCGCTGGCAGCACGCGATCCAGCACAAACCCGAAGCCGTTCTGGCTGTTCTCGGATCCCGGCTTGAGCTCGGTGGCCAAACACCAACCCTCTTCACCCAGATAGGCCGGCATCACGCCATAGCCGTCAAAGCCCCGATAGGTGTAGCACACGCCTTCCTTGTGAGTGCCCGAGTTGTCCTGTGCAAACAGGTCCAGATCCAGCGCCACGTGGCCGCAGGACAACGGCGTCACTGGGATCTTAGCCTGCTGAAGGAAGGTCAGGTTGGCCTGATCCAGGGCGCGGGCATAATCCATGGCGGAGGCATCCATGCGCTGACGCAATCGCGCTGCCGACAGCCCGCGCTTCAAGCCCATGCAAGACAGAAAGAACGGATCCTTGCGCACCCCCTCGGCGGCTTCAAAGTCGCTCTTGCCCAGGGTAAGCAGCCCCAGGTAGGTGCTGAGCACCTGGCCATGGTCGGCGCCCCGGTAAGATCCCATCGACTTCACCGCCTGATCCAGGCGGGATGCCGCAATCGCCTCGCCAATCAGTGCCAGCCCCGCATGGGCGGTGAGAATCCGGCGCGGCGACTGCTCAAGGCGAGGTTTTTTGAGGGGCATCTGGGTTCACCCAACTGGTGCAACGGGAAGCCCCGATTTTCTCATTTATCTTGTTGTTTTTGAAGGCTAATCATGAAATTTGGCGAGATTTCGTCACGGATTCAGGCAATGGTTAAACGATGGACCGAAAACGGATCGCGTTTACAATGTATCGTCACCACAACAAGCTTGCCTAGCCCCCCGCTCGTTCCCCCGACCCTCCGATATCCTTAGATGCACTCCTCCATCCTGATCATCCGTCTTTCCGCCATCGGTGACGTCGTCATGGCCTCGCCGCTGCCCGCCGTGCTGCGTGCGCGCTGGCCCCAAGTGCGAATCACCTGGTTGGTGGAGCCGCAGGCCGCCTCGCTCGTGGCTCGGCACCCTGGGGTGGATCGGGTGGTGGTTTGGCCCAAGGCCCAATGGCGCTCGTGGCTAAGGGGGTTTCGCTGGATTCGGTTGGGGCGGGATGTGGTCCGCTTGCGTCGCGAACTGCGCAGTGAGCGCCATGACCTGGCGCTGGATCTGCAGGGTCTACTCAAAAGTGGTGTCTTCGCCTGGTTGTCCGGGGCTCGCGAACGGGTGGGGCTGGGCTCCCGAGAGGGTAGCCATCTGCTCATGACCCGGGTGGTGCCAAGGGGGGGCGACATACGCCGCATTGGCTCCGAATACCGGCATCTGGCAGAGGCCCTTGGCCTCGACGTGGGGGATTTCTGGATGCAGGTGGGGTTGAGCGATGATGATCGCCAAGTGGCCTCGGGCCTAGCCCGCGCGCATCCGCAGGGGTATCTGGTTGCTTGTCCCTTCACGACCCGCCCCCAGAAACACTGGGTGGAGTCCGCCTGGGGCCGTCTTGCCGTGCGGCTGCAGGAGCAATTCGGGACGAGGTTGGTCCTGCTCGGCGGCCCCGGCGATCGCGAGGCCGCTGAACGCATCGCCGCCCAGGCGGGTGATGCGGTGGACAACCGGGTAGGGGAGACCTCGCTCACCGAGGCCGCCGCCGTCATTTCCCGTGCCCGTCTCCTGGTGGGGGTGGACACCGGCCTCACGCACATGGGCCCCGCCTTCAATGTGCCCACGGTGGCCCTGTTCGGGTCGACCTGTCCGTACCTGTATACGGGCCGGGACAATACGGTGGTCATCTACCACGATCTGCCCTGCGCACCCTGCAAACGCAATCCCACCTGCCAGGGCCGGTTTGATTGCATGACGGGCATCACCGTGGACGAGGTTTTGGGCAAGGTGGACGCACTCCTGCCTCACCGGGAGACATCCGCTTGAGTCTCACTATCTTGCACGTGGAAGCGGGGCGCCATCTTTACGGTGGGGCCCTGCAGGTGCGCTATCTCGTCGAGGGGCTGGCCCAGAGGGGGATGTCCAATGTGCTGGTCTGTCCTCAAGGTGCGGCGATTGCCGGGGCGGCCGGGCCTTTTTGCCAGCAGGTGCATGAACTGCCCATGGGGGGCGACCTGGACCTGGGGTTCGTGGGGCGTTTGCGCGGCGTGATCCGTCAGACCCGGCCCGATGTGGTGCATCTTCACAGCCGGCGCGGTGCCGATGTGCTGGGCGGGCTGGCAGCCCGCTGGTGCCGGGTGCCGGTGGTGCTCTCCCGGCGGGTGGATAACCCCGAGCGGCCCTGGGCGGCGCGCCTGAAGTACCGCCTGTTTGATCGCGTGATTACCATCTCCCAGGCCATCCGGGAGGTGTTGCTGTCCGAGGGGGTGCCGGCGGGCAAGGTCATCTGTGTGCCCAGCGCGGTGGATATGGCCGCATACACCGGTGGCTGCGATGGCTCGGTTCTCAAGGAGGCCTTCGGCTTTTCCGGTAACGAAATTGTGGTGGGCGTGATTGCCCAGTTGATCCCCCGCAAGGGGCATCGGCATCTGCTGGAGGCGGCGCCATGGATTCTTGCCAGGCATCCGCAGGTGCGTTTCGTGTTTTTGGGTCAGGGGCCCCTGGAGGACGACATTCGCGCCCAAGTGAGGGACGGGGGGCTGGAATCGCAGGTGTTGCTGGCGGGCTTTCGTGATGACCTCCCAAGCATCCTGCCCTGCCTGAACCTGGTGGTGCATCCGGCGGAGATGGAGGGGCTGGGAGTCTCCTTGTTGCAGGCCGCTGCCGCCGGTGTGCCGTTGGTGGGCGCCCGGGCGGGCGGGGTGCCGGAGATCATCGGCGATGAGGCGGGGCTGTTGGTACCGCCTGCTGATCCCACGGCCCTGGCTGATGCGGTGATCCAGTTGCTGGATGACCCGGTCGGGCGCGAGCGCATGGGGCAGGCTGCCCGCGACCGGGTGGGCCGACTGTTTTCACTGGATGCCATGGTGGAGGGGAATCTGGCGGTATATCGGGAGTTGATCCGGTAACATACTCCGGCAAGTCCCTGCCCGCCCACCTGACCCAATCGATCCGAATATATCATGAGCAACGATGTTCACCGACCATGGGGTGCCTGGCTGTTGCTGGGGCTGGCCGCCTATTTCTTCTTGCACGTGCTTATCCGGGCGACCGGATCGCCGACGCTGGAGTTGGACGAAGCCGAGAAAATGGTGGTCACCCAGTGGTGGGCGGCCGGCTATTCGGGGCAGCCGCCCCTGTATGCCTGGATACAGGCTGTGGTGTTCCGTTTGCTGGGGGCGGACCTTTGGTCTTTGGCCCTGGTAAAAAACGGACTGCTGTTTCTTACCTATATGTTTGTCTATCTCTCAGCCCGGCGTTTGCAGGGGGATATGCGCCTGGCTGTTCTGGCCACGCTTTCGCTGTTGCTGATCCCGCAGGTGGTCTGGGAGTCGCAGAGAGATCTTTCCCACTCGGTGATGGTTACCTGTATGGCGGCTGCCAGTGTGTATGTGATGTTGCGCTGGCTGGATCGGCCCACGCTGGGCCATTACCTGCTGGTGGGCGTCGTATTCGGTCTGGGCGTACTTTCAAAGTATAACTATCTGGTCTTTGCGGCAGCCGCAGGGTTGACCTTGTTGACCCTGCCGCGTGGGCGGGCGCTGTTGCTGGATGTGCGTATCCTGATCAGTGCTGCGGCCGCGCTGGCTGTGACGGGACCGCATCTACATTGGGTGTTGTCCAGCCAGGATATGGCCAGCAGTGGCCTGGAAAAGATGGATTTTGGCCAGGGAATTTGGCCTTTGTCCGGGCTGGGGGAGATGACGCTGGCTGTGCTGGCCTTCCTGACTCCGCTTTGGCTGGTGATGTGGATGACGTTCCGGGGAGACTTCAGTCGTGTGTTCTTGCGTTGGCAATCGCCTGCGGGGCAGTTCTCTTTACAGCGATACCTGCTGGCTGTTCTTGCTCTGCTGGTGATTCTGGTGCTGTTGGGGGCAGCCCATTTCAAGGACCGCTGGATGTTGCCCATGTTATGGGTGTTCCCGCTGTATGTGTTCGCCATGATGGGCAGCTCGGCCCTCACCCCAGGACGCGTGCGGGGTTATATCGCCACCTGTGTGGTGATGCCGGCGCTGGTGCTACTGGTGATGGCCTGGCGGGTGAACGACTGGGCGGTACTGGAGGACCGGCAACGGCATGTGCATCCCTTCGACGCCTTGGCCGAGGCGTTGGCGGACCGGGGCTTTGAGCGCGGGATCATCGTCTCTGATGGTACGTTCGTGGCCGGCAATCTGAGGATGCATTTTCCGGACAGTCAGGTGTTGTCCCCCAGCGTGGCCCCGGGCCGTCTGCGGTGCGAGGCGGGTGGCGATGTCCTGGTGGCATGGGAGGTCAGTCAAGAAGCGGTTCTGGGTCAGCGCCTTGGGGCCTGGGTGGAGCACCATCTGGGGCCCTCGGCCAGCGACATGCAAAGGGATATTCAGGTGATCTCGCTTGAATCCTGGAGCGGTGAGCGATTCGATTTTGCCGTGGTGCTCTGGCCCGGGGCCCTGGATGGGGCATGTAGAGTGGGTCGCCCAGTTAGCTGAGCGAGTTCAGCTTCCGTGCGGCGCTGGGCCCTGGCTGAAAGGTGAAAGCATAGGGGGCAATCCAGCGCTGCCTTCGCGGCCAGGGCCGCTCCCACGGTGAGGGCAGTTGCTGCACGGTGCCCGCCGCTGCCCCTCATCCCTGGCCTTTCTCACGATTCCCTGAGTGGCGAAGGGAGCAGTCGCTGGCGCGAGAGGGGTCGGGGTGGGTGTCAGTCGAGGTGAGAGCGATAGGGATCCGGCAGGCCCCAGCACTTCTTGTACTTGAAACGTCGGTGGGTCCAGAAGTACTGCTCCGGGGCCTCGCGTATGGCTTGCTCGATCACCTGATTGATGCGCGTAGCATCCGCCTCTGGCGTTTCGCCGGGGAAGTCTTCCAGGGGGGGGTGGATCACCAGGCGGTAACCCTGGTTGCCCGGTAGCCGGTAGCCGAAGAAGGGCATTACAGGCGCGCCGGTGATCCTGGCGAGGCGGGAGGTGGCCGGATTGGTGGCGGCCAGCTGTCCGAAGAAGGGGACCATGACGCTGGCGCGTGTCTTGAACGCCTGGTCGGGCGCATACCACACCACTTCGCCCTGGCGCAGGGTGCGGATGACCTCCTTGGCCTGGTCGCGGCGGATGGCTCGGGTGCAATGCCGTTCCCGGTTGCGGCGAAAGAAGTATTCCACCACCGGGTTCTGGTTGGCGCGGTACATGGCCGCCAGGGGCTGATGTCGAAGTATCAGTCGACCGCATATCTCCAGTGAGGTGAAATGGGCCGAGAGCAGGAGCACGCCCTTGCCTTGAGCCAGGGCCTCTTGAAGATGCTCCAGTCCCTCCACGTGTTCCAGCGATGCGAGTTGCTCATCCGTGGCCCACCAGCCAAAGGGTGTCTCGAACAGTGCCGCCCCCATGGCCCGGAAATGGTCCTTGACCAGTCGTTGCCGAGCCTTCTCGTCCAGTTCCGGAAAGCACAGGCGGATGTTGGTCTCGGCGATGCGGCGCCTTTCCCGCGCCAGTGGATGGAGCAACCTGCCAACACCCTCCCCGAGGCGCACCAGCCATCGCCACGGCAGCAGGCGCACCAGTGCCCAGAGCAGCGCCACACCGACCCACATGGGCCAGTGATGGGGATGGTAGAGCGAGGATGAGGGTTTGCGCTTGGGCATCGAAAAGGGAGAAGGGGAGCAAAGGCACGGATGTTAACATGCCTCTTCGCCCTGACGGATTCCACCTGTGTGGGAGCGGCCCTGGCCGCGAATGCTCAAGCCCCGGGAGTCCGGCGGCTTTTGGGATGATTCGCGGCCAGGGCCGCTCCCACAGGGGGGCAGGCTCGGCCAGGGTGCCCACATGGCCGCCACCGGTCTTGTATCATGCGCGGGAGTTTTTGATGAGGTGATTGGCTTGTGAATCCGAGTTTGCCCCCCTTCGAACAGGCCCGGGTCATGGTGGTGGGTGACCTGATGCTGGATCGCTACTGGTCTGGCGCCACGGCGCGGATCTCGCCGGAGGCCCCGGTGCCCGTGGTGCATGTGAACGACGTGGAGGAGCGTCCCGGCGGTGCCGCCAACGTGGCCCTGAACCTGGCCCGACTGGGTGTGCAGACACACCTGGCGGGCGTGGTGGGGCAGGACGAGGCGGCTGCCTCGCTGGATCGACTGCTGGCGGATGCGGGGGTGACCTGCGAGTTTGTTCGGGATCCGACGGTCCCCACCATCACCAAGCTTCGAGTGATGAGCCGGCATCAGCAACTGCTGCGGCTGGATTTTGAGCAGCCGCTGGATCACGTGAACACTCAGGTCTTGCTGGATACCCTGCCGGCCGCCTTGGCCTCGGTGTCCGTGCTCGTGCTGTCCGATTACGGCAAGGGCACCCTGGCGGCAGCGCCCCAGTTGATCGCTCGGGCACGTGAGGCGGGGGTGGCCGTGCTGGTGGACCCCAAGGGACGGGACTTCGAGCGATATCGCGGGGCCACGCTGCTCACCCCCAACCTGGCCGAGTTCGAGGCCGTGGTGGGTCCGTGCCCTCGGGATGATCTGCTGGTGGAGCGTGGGGAACGGCTCCGGGCCGACCTGGGGTTGACGGGGCTTTTGATCACCCTGAGTGAGCGGGGCATGCTGCTGGTGCGCGAGGGGCATGATCCCGTGCACCTGCCCACCCGGGCCCGGGAGGTCTTCGATGTGACCGGGGCGGGGGATACCGTGATCTCCCTGGTGGCCGCCGCCCTGGCCACGGGGCAGGACATGGCCGCCGCTGCCGCCCTGGCCAACCTGGGTGCCGGAATCGTGGTGGGCAAGCTGGGCACGGGCTATGTGAAGCCCGCCGAGCTTCGGGCCGCATTGCGTGGGCATCACGGGGGTTGGAGCAGCCTGCTGTCGGAGGCGGATCTCATGCTGGCCGTGGAGGAGGCGAAGGCCCAGGGGGAGCGCGTTGTCATGACCAATGGCTGTTTCGACATCCTTCATGCCGGGCATGTGGCCTACCTGGAGCAGGCCCGCAAGCGTGGCGACCGGCTGATTGTGGCGGTGAATGATGATGCCTCGGTGGCACGTCTCAAGGGTCCGGAGCGACCGGTGAACCCCCTGGAGCGCCGCATGGCCGTGCTGGCGGGCCTGGCCTCGGTGGACTGGGTGGTCCCCTTTGCTGAGGACACCCCGGAGCGCCTGATCTGCGCGGTGCAGCCGGATGTGCTGGTCAAGGGCGGGGATTATCGGCCCGATGAGATTGCCGGGGCCGGCTGCGTGCGGGAGGCGGGTGGCTCGGTGGAGGTGTTGCCCTTTGTGGATGGGGTGTCGACCACCGGGGTGATCGATCGGATTCGGTCAGGGGGATAGATCGTCGGAACCCAGGGGACGGATTTGAATCCGTCCCCATTAGCACTGGAACGCCTGACATGCATGCACTCTACAATCTCCTGATCCACCTGCTCTTGCCCATCTTCCTGTTGCGCCTGCTCTGGCGCAGTCGTCGCAATCCGGCTTATCGGCAGCGCTGGGGAGAGAGGCTGGGATTTCCTGAGCCGCTTCGGGACAAGCGCCGCCATTTGTGGGTGCATGCCGTCTCCGTGGGAGAGGTGGTGGCGGCTGCGCAGTTGATCCGGGCCTGGCGGCAACGACATCCGGAGCAGCCGATTCTGGTGACCACGACGACGCCCACGGGGGCGGACGAGGTGGTGCGGCGTCTGGGGAATGAAGTGATCCATCGCTACCTGCCGTTCGACCTGCCCGGCGCCGTGGGGCGGTTCATCGAGCGAATGCCCGTGGATCGGCTGCTGGTCATGGAAACCGAACTCTGGCCCAACCTCTACCGGGCCTGTCACGCGCGTGGCATCCCGATCCTGCTGGTGAATGCACGCCTCTCTCCCCGTTCCTTTCGCGGCTATCAGCGATTGCGCCCGCTGGTGCAGCGCACCCTGGGCTGGCTGGAGGGCGTGGCGGCCCGTGGGCAGGAGGACGCGGACCGCTTTGTGGCGCTGGGGGCATCGCCGGACCGGGTGCGGGTGACGGGCAATATCAAGTACGACCTGACGCTCTCCGCCCCTTTGCGTGAGCAGGCCCGCGCCCTGCGCGATGCCCTGGGTGCGCGCCCGGTGTGGATCGCCGCCAGCACCCATCCCGGGGAGGATGAACAGGTGCTCAAGGCCCACGCCCTCGTGCGCCAGGCGCTGCCCGATGCCTTGCTCATCCTGGTGCCCCGGCATCCGGAGCGCTTCGAGACCGTGGCGCGCCTGTGCCGTGAAGCGGGAGGGGACCCGGCACGCCGCAGCCGGGGCGTGGTGCCTGATGGCTCACAGGCGGTATGGCTGGGCGACAGCATGGGGGAGTTGCTCATGCTCTACGGCGTGGCGGATGTGGCCTTTGTGGGGGGCAGCCTGGTGCCCACGGGGGGGCACAACCCCCTGGAGCCTGCCGCCCATGGCGTACCTGTGGTGACGGGGCCTGAGGTGTTCAATTTCAGCGAGGTCTTTGCGGCGCTGTCCGGCGCGGGCGGGGTGTGCCAGGTGGAAGATGCCGATGCACTGGGGCAGGTCGTTGTGCGATTGCTTGATTCGGGGAAGGATCGCGACGCCCTCAGCGCCGCGGCCAAACAGGTACTGGAGTCCAATCGCGGAGCGGTGGCCCGAGTACTTGACTGGGCCGAGGCAATGGCACTGAGGTCTCGATAGTGAATGGGGGGCCGCTCCCACGGGCTGCGATCGACGGAATCCAGTGCTAGCGGATCAGCTTAAGCAAGTCCTTGAAGCGCGGGTGGGTGCATTCGCCCAGCCATTCGAACATCACCGACTCGGCGTTGGTCACGGTGACGCCGGCTTGGGCCATGCGGGCCAGGGCGTTGTCCCGGTTGCGGGGGTTGCGCGAGCAGACGCCATCCTCCACCACGAAGACCTGGAACCCCTCCTGAGTGAGTCCCAGGGCCGTTTGCAGCACACACACATGCGCCTCCATCCCGCACAGGATCACCTGGGGACGGCGAGCGCTCTTCAGGGCATCCATGATGCCCGGGGCACCACAACAGGAGAACGTGGTCTTGTCCAGCACACGAGCCGCTTGGGGCGCCTGCTCCAGCACGGCATGAGCCGTGTGGCCGATTCCCTGGGGGTATTGCTCGGTCACGGTGACCGGGATATTCAGGATCCCGGCGGCCTGGGCCAGGCGTCCTGCGTTGCGATACACCTGGGCACGCTCGGCCTCGTCCATGGCGACGGCCAGTTTCTCCTGGATATCCACCACGAGCAGGTGGCTGCGGTCACGATCGCAAAGCAGATCCATCATCCACTCAATCCAGCCATGTGTTCACGCTGATGAGGTCTTCCTGCGAGAGGGTGCCGGCGGCCTGCTTCAGACGCAGGGTGTTGAGCAGGTAATCATAGCGGGCCTCGGCAAAGTCCCGCTCAGCCCGGAACACCTGACGCAGTTCCAGGAGCACGTCCACGGCCGTGCGGGTGCCCACCTCGAAGCCTGCCTCGGCGGCCTCGAAGGAGGCGCGAGTGGATTCCAGGGCCTGTTCCAGGGCCCGAACTCGAGAGATGCCAGCGTTCACCGACAGGAAGGCACTGCGGGTCTGCTGCACGGTCTGGCGTTCCGCCAGCTCCTGCTGCTCTCGCGCAGCGTCAAAATTCTCGCGGGCCTCGCGGGTCAGGGAACTCACGCGGCCGCCAGTGTAAATGGGAACCCGTAACTGCACGCCAACCTGGGCATCCTGACGATCCAGAAACTGTTGGCTGGTGGCGCCACTTGTTTGGCCCCCAAAGTCCGGGAGGTCGTTGAACGCCTGGTCGTTGTAGCTGGCGGACAAGCCCAGGGTGGGGTAATGGCCGGAGCGCTGGCGCTTGATATCCTGGGCGGCCACCTCGGTGCTCAGTCGCTGGGCCACCAGATTCAGGTTGGCCTCCCGGGCGGTTTCCACCCACTGGCTCTTGTCCGCCGGGTCGGGAAGCACCAGAGGCATGCGGTCGGACAACTCGGGCAGGTTCTCGTAGAACTGACCGGTGATGACAGCCAGGTCTTCCTGGGCCTGATCCAGGCGATTCTGGGCGGCAATCTCCTCGGCAACAGCCAGGTCGAATTGGGCCTGGGCCTCCTTGACGTCGGTGATGGCGATCAGACCGACCTCAAAGCGTTGATCTGCCTGCTCCAGTTGTCGACCGATGGCCTCCTTTTCCGCCTCGGCGAAGGAGAGATTATCCTTGGCTGACAACACCCCGAAGTAGGCCTCGGCCACTCGCAGGATCAATTCCTGACGGGCAGCGTCGCGCACTGCTGTGGCCTGGGCAACGCCCAGGTCCGCCTGGCGCAAGGCCACATAGTTGGTGTGATCGTAGAGAGTTTGATTGAGGGACAACTCAAAGGTGCGGGTCTGATAGTCGAAGGAGGGCCGCCCTTCCTGATCACTGTCCGTGTAGGCATAGCCCAGAGTGCCCTCGATCTGAGGCAGCAGCGCGGAGCGGGCCTGTGGTCGGGCCTCCAGGGCAGCCCGGAACTCCGCTTCGGCAGTGCGCAACTCGGCGTCTCGTTCCTGTGCCGTGCGGTAGACCTCCAGCAGGTCAGTGGCATACAAGGGCGCCGCCGCCGTGGTCAGTGAAACGAACAGGCTGGCCAGCAGCGGTTTGCGAAAGCGGATCATGGGTGTCTCCAGCCGCGGGGGGCGGGGTGATCGGGGAACATCAGCGTATTCTGATATCGTATCGTCATCGGGCCTGAATTGGGAACCTTGACAGGCCTTGTCAGTACGTGGGCAGCGTGGGATCCACCTGGCGGGCCCAGGCGTCGATGCCACCCTCCAGATTGATCACCCGGGTGAAGCCCTGGTGCTCCAGATAATGGGCCACCTGCAGGGAGCGAATGCCGTGATGACAGATCAGCACCACTTCCTCGTCGGGATCCAGCGCCTCTTCCAGCTCGTGAATCTGCCCCAGGGGGAACAACTGAGTCCCCTCCAGGTGCACAATCTCGTACTCCCAGTGCTCGCGCACGTCGATGAGGCGTGGTGGCTCTTGGGTCGAGTGCAGATGATCGTACAGCTGATTGGCCGTCAGTCGCTGCATGGGGCGGATTCAGAAAACGAAGCGGGGAGCCGGCTCGAAACCCACCAGGGGCTTCAGGCGCGTCTCGAAGAGTGCATGTCGGGAGAAATCGTTCTCGCCCACACGGATGACCAGCATGGCCTGCATGGCCGGCGGTTCCCCCACCACCACGAACAGACGCCCACCCGGGCTCAACTGGCGCTCGAAATCCTCGCGGTAGCGTGCCATGGAGGCCGTCACAGCGATCACATCATATTGACCATGGCGGCCAGACCAGCCTTCCGCAGCGTTACCTGTTGCCAGATTGACATGGCTCAGGTTCAGGTCCCTGAGGGGGCGCTGGGCGGCTCGGGTGAAGTCCTCGTGAATATCCACGCTCTCCACATGCCCCCCCAGCTGGGCAAGGCAGGCCGTGAGATAACCGGAGCCGGTACCCACCTCCAGGATGACGTCACGGGGCTGAATGTCCAGTGCCTGCAGCAGACGTCCTTCCACGGTGGGGCGCATCATGGATTCGTCATGGCCCAGGGGGATCTCCAGGTCGGCGTAGGCCAGTTGCTTGTGGTTGTCCGGGACAAACTGTTCCCTGGGGGTGTGTTCCATCACGGACAACACGCGCGGATCCAGTACCTCCCAGGGACGGACCTGCTGTTCAACCATGTTGAATCGGGCTTGTTCGAGGTTCATGGTGGTGGTCTCTGCATCTTGTGGTTGTTATGCCGGGTGGCCATGATGAGGCGCCGCCCGGTGATGAGTCGTGATCGGAAGGTTAAGGTCTTGGGCAAGGCGGGGCAAGACCCGCGCCCATGAGGTGCGGGCATCTCACGGTGATGGGGGCAGGCATGTTCGAAGCAGCGGAACTGGGCAGGAAGGTATCGAAACAGACTTACAAGGAAACGGTGCCGCTACTGCGGGCCGATTTGCTGGAGGCGCAAAGGCGTCTACGGGAGACGGATGCGGCGGTGATCATCATCGTCGAGGGCGTGGACGGCGTGGGACGCGGTGAGGTGGTGAACCGTCTCAATACCTGGCTGGATACCCGGGGCGTGGAGACCCACGCCTTCTGGGAGCAGAGTTCCGAGCAACTGGAGCGCCCGCCCCTGTGGCGTTACTGGCAGTCGATGCCGCGTCGGGGCAGCATCGGCATCTTCTTTGGGGGCTGGTATTCCCGGCCGATCCGTCAGCATATCCGTGATGAATGGGACGAGGCCAGTCTGCACGAGTCCCTCACCCGCATCCGCGATTTCGAGAGCATGCTGGTGGTGGACGGGGCCCTGATCATCAAGTTCTGGTTTCATCTGACCCGCTCGGAACAAAAGGCCCGCCTCAAGCAGCGTCTCAAGGATCCGGCCAGTCGCTGGTATCGCTTGCCCAAAGGCAAGGATCAGGCGATTCGTTATCAACGTCTGGTGGAGACGGGTGAGCGGGTGATCCGCGAGACCGACAGCGGTCTGGCCCCCTGGTATCTGATCGAGGCCACCGACCCGCGCTACCGGGATCTGACCGTGGGGCGGACCCTGCTCGATGCCATCAACGAGCGCCTGCAGGTGGGCGGGCCTCCCGATGAGGGCGTCACACTCTCCCATGCGCCCAGTCTGCCGCCCGAGCCTTCCGCCCGAGTGACGGTGCTGGACCATCTGGACATGGTTCAGGTCCTGGAAAAGGCGAACTACAAGAAACGCCTGGCCACCGCCCAGGCACGGCTGCGGGATCTATGCTGGCGCGCCAAGGACAAGGGCGTGGCCACGGTCATTGTCTTCGAGGGCTGGGATGCCGCCGGCAAGGGTGGCGCCATCCGTCGCCTCACTTCCGGTATTGATGCCCGCTTGTACCGGGTGGTGGCCGTGGCGGCACCCACTGACGAGGAACGGGCGCACCATTATCTCTGGCGTTTCTGGCGCTACGTACCACGTCGCGGGCGCATGACGGTATTCGATCGCTCCTGGTACGGGCGCGTACTGGTGGAGCGGGTGGAGGGCTTTGCCGCCGAGGATCGCTGGCGCCGGGCCTACCACGAGATCAACGACTTCGAGGAGCAGTTGGTGGAGCACGATGTGGTGCTGGTGAAGTTCTGGCTGCACATCACGGAAGAAGAGCAACTGGAGCGTTTCCGGGAGCGTGAGAAAGTGGCCTACAAGCAGCACAAGATCACCGATGAGGACTGGCGTAACCGCCAGCAGCGAGCGGGCTACAATGCCGCGGTGAACGAGATGGTGGTGCGCACCAGCACGGAATACGCCCCCTGGACACTGGTGCCGGCCAATGACAAGCGTTTTGCGCGGGTGACGGTGCTGGAAACGGTGTGCGACCGCCTGGAGGCGGCGATCACCTGAAGGGCCCCGAGAGCCGACGGGCTTGCCAAGCCGCGGCATCTGGGCTAGCTTGAACGCTTGAGGCTAGGGGTGCCCCCGAAGGGGGCTGAGACAGTCCCTTGGAACCTGAACCGGATCATACCGGCGGAGGGAAGCTTCGGAGATGCGCATTCGCGCCCCGTGGTGACCACCGCCTTCTTCGAGGTCACCGCATGAGCGCCATTCCCCAGGATTTTGTCAAGCAAACCGCCCGTCTCTCCGACGAGATCACCCAGCCCTTTCCGGGCTCCCGCAAGATCCATGTGCCCGGTTCCCGCACCGACATCCAGGTGCCCATGCGCGAGGTGACCCTGGCGTCCACCCAGACCTCCGCTGGCACGGAAGACAACCCGCCCATCACCCTGTATGACACCTCGGGCCCCTATACCGACCCGGAGGCGTCGATTGATCTGATGAAGGGTCTGCCCGCATTGCGCGAGGTCTGGATACAGGAGCGGGACAATACCGAGCAACTGGAGGGTCCCAGTTCCGAGTTTGGTCGGGCGCGGGCCGATGATCCCGAATTGGCCTCCCTGCGGTTTGAGCATATCCGTGCACCACGCCGGGCGCGACCGGGCCACAACATCACCCAGATGCACTATGCCCGCCAGGGGATCGTGACGCCGGAGATGGAGTTTGTGGCCATCCGCGAGAACTGTCGTCTGCAGGAGATGCGCGCCGACCCGCGTTATGCGGCCCTGCTGCGTCAGCACCCCGGTGAATCCTTCGGCGCCCACATCCCCGAAGTCATCACTCCGGAATTCGTGCGCGACGAGGTGGCCGCTGGCCGGGCGGTCATTCCCGCCAACATCAACCACCCGGAACTGGAGCCCATGATCATCGGGCGCAACTTCCGGGTGAAGATCAACACCAATATCGGCAACTCCTCCCTCACCTCCAGCATCAGCGAGGAGGTGGAGAAACTGGTGTGGTCCTGCCGCTGGGGCGGCGACACCCTGATGGATCTGTCCACCGGCAAGAACATCCATGAGACCCGGGAATGGGTGCTGCGCAACAGCCCGGTGCCCATCGGCACCGTGCCCATCTATCAGGCCCTGGAAAAGGTGGCCGGCAAGGCCGAGGATCTCACCTGGGAACTCTTCCGCGACACGCTCATCGAGCAGGCGGAGCAGGGCGTGGACTATTTCACCATCCATGCCGGTGTGCTGCTGCGCTATGTGCCGCTGACGGCCCAGCGTCTGACCGGGATCGTCTCCCGGGGCGGCTCCATCATGGCCAAGTGGTGCCTGGCCCACCATGAGGAGAACTTCCTTTACACCCACTTCGAGGACATCTGCGAGATCATGAAGGCCTATGACGTGGCCTTCTCGCTGGGCGATGGGCTGCGTCCCGGCAGCCTGGCCGACGCCAATGATGCCGCCCAGTTTGCCGAACTGGAAACCCTGGGCGAACTCACCCGCATCGCCTGGGAACATGATGTACAGGTGATGATCGAGGGCCCGGGGCATGTGCCCCTGCATCGGGTGAAGGAAAATGTGGAAAAGGAGTTGGCCGATTGTTTCGAGGCCCCGTTCTATACCTTGGGGCCGCTGGTGACCGACGTGGCCCCGGCCTATGATCACATTACCTCGGGGATCGGTGCTGCCAATATCGGCTGGTATGGCACAGCCATGCTCTGTTATGTGACGCCCAAGGAGCATCTGGGGCTGCCTGACAAGGAAGATGTGCGTGATGGCATCATCACCTACCGCATTGCCGCCCATGCGGCCGATCTGGCCAAGGGGTTTCCTGGGGCGCAGGTGCGGGATAATGCCCTCTCCAAGGCGCGTTTCGAGTTCCGCTGGCAGGATCAGTTCAACCTGTCACTGGATCCGGAGCGGGCCCGGGTGTTCCACGACGAGACGCTGCCCAAGGAGTCCCACAAGGTGGCCCACTTCTGCTCCATGTGCGGGCCGCATTTCTGTTCCATGAAGATCACTCAGGATGTGCGGGACTATGCGGCCCAACAGGGTGTATCGGCTCAGGAGGCCCTGGAGAAGGGGATGCAGGACAAGGCGGTGGAATTCGTGGAGAAGGGGGGGAAGGTGTACCGGGAGGTGTAGGGTCCTCCACCCTCACCCCAACCCCTCTCCCGCCAGCGGGAGAGGGGCTCAGTGCTGGAAACGCCCTTCTCTCCCACCAGCGGGCGAGGGGCTTAGTGCTAAAAACTCCCTTCTCCCCTCTGGGGAGAAGGGCTGGGGATGAGGGGCGGGGGCCGCCCCCGAATCCTGCAACTACTCCGGCTCCCCGAACCGATCCCCGATCAGCCCCTCCAGGGCATCCAGGGCGTCATCGGCGTCCTCGCCTTCGGCGATCAGGCGCACGGTGGTGCCGCGACTGGCAGCCAGCATCATGATGCCCATGATGCTCTTGCCGTTCACGCGGCGGCTGCCCTTTTCCACCTCCAGTTCAGCCGCGTAACTGCTGGCCAGATTCACGAATTTGGCCGCGGCCCGCGCATGCATGCCCAGCTTGTTGATGATCTCGACTTCCCGGGTGGGCATTTAGCTGTGGGTCTCGCAGAGCAGGATACCGTCATGGCCACCACTGATGGCCTTGTTGACCAGTTCGTGCAGACGCAGGGTGGGGTAGTTGAGGACGCGCACCAGCATGGGCAGGTTCAGCCCCGCAATCACCTGGACCTTGGGGTGCTGGGTGAGGCGGTTGGCAATATTGCTGGGGGTGGAGCCATACATGTCGGTGAGCACCAGCACGCCATCCCCCTGATTGAGGCGGTGATAGGCATCGATGGCCTTGCCCAGCAGCACATCCGGATCCCCGGACTGGGAGACCGCCAGACAGTAGGTGTCCAGAGGAATGGTGCCCATCATGGAACGCGCCGTGCTGAGCAGGTCTTCCCCGATGTGATTATGGGTAATGATCATGAGTCCGACGGACATGCTGGCATACCGTTTCAAGGATCAGGAAAGTTCACGGTGACGAGTGCTCACCGCCTCGCCCCTGAGGCCGCGGAAGTGTTCCGCCAGTCTCTCGGCGAGATAGACTGAGCGATGCTGCCCGCCGGTGCAACCAATGGAGACGGTCAGGTATGAGCGGTTCTCGCCTTCAAACCGCGGGATCCAGGTGGTCAGGAAATCGCGCAATGAGGCAAACATTTCCTCCACCATCGGGTGATTATCCAGGAATTGGGCCACTTCTTCGTCCCGGCCGGTGAGACCACGCAGCAGTGGCTCCCAGTGGGGGTTGGGCAGACAGCGTACATCGAAGACGAAATCCGAGTCCACTGGCGCGCCATGCTTGAAGCCGAAGGACTGGATCAGCAGCGAAATTCCTCGGTCGGCGGCCTGTTCGACCCGTTCGCGGATCGTCTGGCTTAACTGGTGCACGTTGGTGCGGGTGGTATCGATGGCCAGATCTGCGTGATTGGCGATATTGGAGAGCAGTTTGCGTTCCAGGCGGATCGCCTCCCACAGGGGCACGCCATCGCGGGTCAGCGGATGACGCCGGCGGGTCTCGCTGAAGCGCCGCAGCAGGGTTTCTTCCTCCGCCTGGAGAAAGATGACCTGTAGATCCACGCCCATGGCGCGGATTTCATCCACGATGCTGTCGAAGCGATCCAGTTCTTCAATGCCACTGCGGGCATCAATGCCCACGGCGGCTTCGTCGTAGAGGGTGAGACGTGGGCTCCGGAGCTGCGCGACCACTGCCGTGAGCAGGCCCAGGTGCAGGTTGTCGATGCAGTAATAGCCCGCATCCTCCAGGGCATGCAGGGCCACGGTCTTGCCGGAACCGGACAGGCCGCTGACGATGATCAGCTTCATGGTGTTTCGATCTGCATCTGCTTGCGTTGTCGGGTGGCCAGGTCGTCGCCGGCATAATAGCCGCGCAGACGCAGCAGGTGGTTGCGGATGGCAGCTTCCACCATGACGGCCAGGTTGCGCCCCGGTGCCACGGGCAGGGTGATCACCGGAATCTCCAGCCCCAGCACCACCCGGGTGTAACGCACGCCATGCAGGCGGTCAATGTCACCTGCCTGCACCTTGGTCTGGTCCTTGAGATCGATGATCAGGCGCAGGTACTTGCTGTTCTTGATGGCGCTGTCGCCATACATGGCGCGTACGTTGAGCACCCCCAGGCCTCTGACCTCCAGAAAGTTCTCCAGCACCGGCGGGCAGGTGCCGCGCAGGATGTCCGGGGCGATGCGGGCGAATTCGGGCGCATCGTCCGCCACCAGGCGGTGGCCACGGCTGATGAGTTCCAGGGCCAGTTCGCTCTTGCCCACGGCGCTTTCCCCGGTGAGCAGCACCCCGATCCCCAGAACCTCCATGAACACCCCGTGCAGGGTGGTGGTCTCCGCCAGCTTGTTGCTGAAAAAGTAACGCAGGATGTTGATCAATTCATGGCTGGGCAGGGCGGTGCGCAGCAGCGGTACTGACTGACGCTCCGACAGGGTGCGCAGTTCGGGGAGGGGTTCCAGGCTGTCGGTCACGATCAGCATGGAGGATGCGCCGCTGCACAATTGCTCCAGGATGTCCCGCTGGGAGTTTTTGCGCAGCGACCACAGGTAACGCATCTCATCATTTCCCAGCACCTGGATCTGGTTGGGATGGATGATGTTCAGGTGACCCACCAGCGACGGGCTGCCCTGGGGCGTGGATCGGTGCGAAATGCTCCGTTCGCCCCCCAGGGTGCCGGCAACCCAGGTGAGGCCCAGGCGTTCCTCCATGACTTCCATGATGTTGCTGACGGTGAGCGAGTCAGTCATGGGGTCATCCGGTGTCTTCGGTGTCCCAGTCACGCACCAGGGTCAGCAGTTCCGCTGTGCCGGAGGCGCTACGCAACCGGGCCAGGGTCTCCGGATCGGAGAACATCCGCGCCAGCAGCGCGAGGATCTGCAGGTGCTCGTCGGTACAGTCCGCCGGCACCACCAGCGCGAAGAGGATGTCCACCGGTTCGCTGTCGGGGGCGTCGTAGTCCACGCCCTTCTCCAGCTTGAGCAGGGCAGCACAGGCCTCGCTGGCACCCGCCAGGCGACCATGGGGGATGGCCACGCCATGCCCCAATCCCGTGCTGCCCAGGCGCTCCCGGGCCAGCAGGCTGTCAAAGATTTCACCCTGGGTGAGTTTGGGCAGATGATTGGAGAGCATCTCGCCCAGCATCTCCAGCGCACGTTTCTTACTGCTCACGTCCGTCTGGCAGTGCACCCGCTCGGGGGCGAGAAGATCACCGATGTTCATGAATCATTCACTCGATATGGTTGCGGTGGGAGCCTTCCGCCCGGTGGTGGTCCTTGAGCTTTTCCTTATGCTTCACCACCTGGCGATCCAGTTTGTCCACCAGGGCGTCGATGGCGGCGTACATGTCCGTGTGGGTGGCCTCGGCATGGATGCTGTTACCGCTGAGCAACAGGTTGGCTTCGGCCTTTTGCTGCAGCTTCTCCACGGTCAGGATCACGTGCACGTCGATGACGTTGTCAAAATGCCGCTCCAGGCGCTCGAACTTCTCGTTGACGTAGTTGCGCAGGGCTTCGGTCAGGTCGACGTGATGACCGGTGAGGTTGATCTGCATAAGATGACTCCTTAGGGATGGGTAATGATCAAGACAGCTTCGCGGTTGATGTCAGACGAGCCGCTTGCGTTCGTTGGATGGCGGAATGGCCATGGCCTCACGGTACTTGGCCACGGTGCGTCGTGCCACATGAATGCCACGATCCACCAGAACCTGGGCAATCTTGCTGTCACTCATGGGCTTGCCCTGAGGCTCTTCGGCAACCAGCTTGCGGATCATGGCGCGGATCGCGGTGGCTGAACACTCGCCGCCGTCTGCCGTGCCCACATGGCTGGAAAAGAAATACTTGAATTCGTAGATGCCCCGGGGGGTATGCATGAATTTCTGGGTGGTCACCCGGGAGATGGTTGACTCATGCATCTCCAGTTGTTCGGCGATATCGCGCAGCACCAGGGGTTTCATGGCCTCGTCGCCATATTCCAGAAAGGCGCGCTGGTGCTCGACGATGGCGGTGCCCACCCGCAGCAGGGTCTCGTTGCGGCTTTGCAGGCTCTTGATGAACCAGCGGGCCTCCTGGAGGCTGTTGCGCATGTAGGTGTTGTCCTGACTGGAATCGGCGCGGCGCACAAAGCTGGCATAGAGGGGGTTCACCCGCAACCGCGGCGCAATTTCCGGGTTGAGCTCCACCTGCCAGCGGCCCTCTCGCTTGCGTACGAAGACATCGGGGATGATGTATTCGGGCGAACTGCTGCTGATGAGCCCGCCCGGGCGCGGGTTCAGTGTCTGAATCAGGGCGATCACCTGCTGCAGTTCGCCATCATCCAGCCCCAGGCGCCGCTGCACGCCCTTATAATCGCGGGCACCCAGGGCATCCAGGTGTTCACGGGCCAGGATTCGGGCCTGGGCCAGCCAGGGCGTCTCATCCGGAAACTGTGCCAGCTGCAGGCTCAGGCACTCGGCCAGATCCCGCGCGCCCACGCCAACCGGGTCCAGGTGCTGAACCATGTTCAGTACGGCCTCCACCTCATCCAGTTCCAGATCCATTTCCCGGTCTTCGGCCAGGGCGGCATGGATCTGCTCGATGGGTTCGGCCAGGTAACCGTCTTCGTTGATGGAGTCAATGATGGTCAAGGCGATGGCCCGGTCACGCTCACTCATGGACGACAGATGCACCTGCCACATGAGATGTTCATGCAGGCTTTCCGAGGGCCCGGTCTGGTTTTCGAACACGTCGCGCCCGTCGTGATCCGACTGCCCGGCGCTTGAAGGGGGCACATCGTAGATGTCGTCCCAGTTGCTGTCCACCGGCAGTTCATCGGGGATCTGTTCCTGACTGCCTTCGGCGTTGCCTTCTGTCTCGGCGGCGGCCTCGGCCGCCTCTGAAGTCTCGCGGGTGTCGGCCGGGTCCTGCTCGCGCGTTTCCTCGGAGGCGGTGTCCTGATCCGCCTCCGTACCTTCCATGGCCTCGAGCATGGGGTTGGTTTCCAGGGTTTCCTGGATCTGTGCCTGCAACTCCAGGGTCGACAGTTGCAGCAGGCGGATGGCCTGCTGCAACTGAGGGGTCATGGTCAGGTTTTGACCCAGCCGGAGCTGGACGGAAGGTTTCAACATAGCACGATGCGCGCCATCGGGCCGGAGCCCGAGTCTGTGATGCCTGATGATGGAGGCGGGGGCAGGCCCCCGACGTTAATATTGCTGTCACGGGAGATTATACGGTGTGCCGGCAAAAATTGGACCCGTGCCCGGAAAACCCTGCCTGCGGTGAGTGCATGGGGTTTCACAGGCGGAAGTTCTCCCCCAGGTAAACGCGGCGCACCTGCGGGTCGGCCAATACATCCTCCGGCGCACCCTGGCTGATGATATGCCCGCCGCTGAGAATATAGGCCCGGTTGCAGATGCCCAGGGTCTCGCGCACGTTATGGTCGGTGATCAGCACGCCGATGTTCCGTGACGTGAGATGGGTGATGATCCGCTGGATCTCGATCACGGAGATGGGGTCGACGCCAGCGAAAGGCTCGTCCAGGAGGATGAAGGCCGGTTCAGTGGCCAGGGCCCGGGCGATCTCCACGCGCCGCCGCTCACCGCCGGAGAGACTGACGCCGGCATTGTCACGGATGTGCTGGATCTGAAACTCCTCAAGCAGGGATTCCATTTTTTCCTGGCGCTGGACCTTGTCGAGGTCGCGGCGCACCTCCAGTACGGCCATGATGTTGTCGGCCACGGAAAGCTTGCGGAACACCGAAGGTTCCTGGGGCAGATAGCCCACGCCCATGCGGGCCCGAGCGTGCATGGGTAACTGGGTGATGTCCCGGCCATCCAGGCGGATCTGCCCTTCGTCGCAGGGCACCAGGCCCACGATCATGTAGAAGCAGGTGGTCTTGCCGGCCCCATTGGGGCCCAGCAGGCCCACCACCTCACCGCTGTTGATCTCGATGGAGGCACCGTCCACGGGCTTGATTGCCCGGTAACGCTTGACCAGTTTGTCGGTCTCCAGCCGGCTCATGGGGTGTCGCCGTCCTCCGAGCGGTCGCGGGGCGCGAAGATGGCCTCCACGCGGCCCGTGTCACCGGTGCTGGCTTCCAGCGTGGCGGCTTCCAGGTTGTAGACGATGCGGCTGCCGCGGAATTCGTCATCCCCCTGCCATACCCGGGCCTCGCCGGTGAGTGCCACACGCGGCCCATCCGGGAAGAATTCCATGCGTCGTGCCTCGGCGCGAACCTCCCGGTTCGACTCGTCCCGCGTGGTCAGGGTGGCCAGGCGTCCCTCGGAGACCATGCGCTCCAGTTGTCGATCAGGGGCATGCACGGTCACTTCGTCACCCGTAATGACGGTGTCGCCCTGGGTGATGGTGACGTTGCCCTGGTATACGCTCACCCCCCGTTGGTCATCCAGGTTGGCGCGATCCGCCTCGATGCGGATGGGCAGGTCAGGGTTGTGCTGGCCGTGTGCGGCGGGCATCCAGGCCAGCAAGAGGGTCAGCAGCAGCCTCTTGGAGATGTCAGTGCGGAACATAGGTGCCTCTCACCTGGCTCTCAAGTTCCAGGGTATCCCGGGTCAGGTCCAAAGTCATGCCCACGCCCTCTGCCTCGCGGTGGGTGGTCACCATGCGGGCCCGGGCATTGGTGTGTGCCTGGCGGGGCAGGGTCCATACGGTCACATCCCGGCTGGTGATGGTCATGGGAGGGTGGTCCGGTGCCCCCGGGCGGTCCAGTTGCACGTGACCCAGCAGTTGCACTTCATCGCCGCCGGATGAGACCCAGCCACGTTCGGAACGCAGGGTCCAGTCGGGAGCGGGGGGATGTTCCATGATCAGTACCGGGGATTCCACGTGGCTGGATTGATCTCCCTGGCGTTGTTCCAGGCGGGTGCCGGAGAGCCGGTATTTGAGCTGGCCGGAGGCATCCATGCTCCAGACCACGAAATCCTCGGCAAAGAACTGATTGGCTTCAGGGTCCACCTGGGCAGTCGGCACCACGCGTTGTTCCTGGGCGCTCTTGGAGAGCCAGAAACCCAGGGCGACCACCAGGGCGAGCACCAGAATCAGCAATAGTCCCGAGAAACGTCGACTCATTCCAGGTACGGCGCCAGGGCGGCCTGAAGGTTGTTCTGGGCCTCCAGTATGAATTCGCAGGCCTCGCGTGCGGCCCCGCGACCGCCACCTGCCCGAGTGATGTAGTGGGCATGCTCCCGTACCAGGGGATGCGCGTCGGCCACGGCGATGGCCAGCACGGCGCGACGCATCACGGGCAGATCCACCACATCGTCACCCATGTAGGCAGTGTGCTCGATGCCCACCCCGGCCGCCTCGAGTAATCCGCCCAGCGCATCCAGTTTGTCGCGGCGGCCCTGGACGATATGCTGGATGCCCAGGTCGCGGCAGCGGTGTTCCACCACCTGGGACCGTCGTCCGGTGAGGATGCCGATCTGCACGCCGCTGTCGGCCAGCATGCGGATGCCGTGACCATCCCGGCTGTTGAAGGCCTTGTACTGCTGGCCATCGTCCCCCAGATAGAGGCTGCCGTCGGTGAGCACACCGTCCACATCGAGGATCAGGAAGCGCACGTCACGGGCGCGTTGTCTTGGGGCATCGTTCATGGGGCAAGGATACCATGGGGCGGGTGGGCAACTTCAGACCACGCCGGCACGCAGCAGGTCATGCATGTTCAGGGCCCCCACCAAGTGCTGGCCCCCATCCACGACGGGCAGGGCGCTGATCTTGTGATCCTCCATCACCTTGAGGGCCTCCGCTGCCAGCATCCCGGGCTGCGCTGCCTTGCATTGACGGGTCATGACATCACCAATGCGCGCCGTACGAATGTCGATCCCTCGGTCCAGGGTGCGGCGCAGGTCGCCGTCGGTGTAGACGCCGATCAGGTTGCGGTGCGCGTCCACCACGGCGGTCATCCCCAGGCCCTGGCGGGTGATTTCCAGGAGGGCATCGGCCAGCGGGGCGTCGGCACGTACCAGGGGGATGCGCTCGCCGGTGTGCATGATGTCGCCCACGTGCAGCAGCAGCCTTCGTCCCAGTCGACCGCCGGGGTGAGAGCGTGCAAAGTCATCGGCGGTGAAGCCCCGGGCTTCCAGCAGTGCCACGGCCAGGGCATCTCCCATGGCCAGGGTGGCGGTGGTGCTGGAGGTGGGGGCCAGGCCCAGAGGGCAGGCCTCCGCGGCCACGCTCACATCCAGGTGCACGTTGGCCTCCCGGGCCAGGGTGGAGTGAGGATTCCCGGTGAGGGCAATCAGGGGGGCGCCCAGGCGACGGATCAATGGCAGGATGGTGAGAAGTTCATCGGTCTCGCCGGAGTTGGACAAGGCCAGCACCGTATCCCCGGCGGTGATCATGCCCAGGTCGCCATGACTGGCTTCGCCCGGGTGGACAAAAAAGGCGGGTGTGCCGGTGCTGGCGAGGGTGGCGGCAATCTTGCCGCCCACGTGGCCGGATTTCCCCATGCCCGTGACGACCACCCGCCCGGTGCAGGCCAGCATGTGCTCGCAGGCGCGCACGAAGCGGTCATCCAGGCGGATGATGAGGTCGCGGATCCCCTGGGCTTCGGTCTCCAGGACGGCCCGGGCCATGGCCAGCGTCTTGTCGGGATTGAGCTTCATCGGCGGAACACTACCTCAAGGCGGGAGAGGATTAAACAATGGGATACGGCAAGCCTTTCCACCTCACCCTGGGTGCCCGCGACTGGGAGCATCCGGCGTGGGTGGCGCAATTCTATCCCCAGGACATGCCAGCGTCCTGGCGTTTGTGCTTTTACGCCAACGAGTTTTCCACTGTGCTGCTTCCTCCGCAACGCTGGCAAGGCACCAGTCCGGCCGACTGGCAGGGCTGGCTTGGCGAAGTGCGGGAGGATTTTCGCTTTTTTCTGGAAGTCGGGGGGGGCGCACTGGAGGACGTCGAGCACCTCAGGCGCATGACGGCGACCCTGGGGCCGCAACTGGGTGGTCTGGTGCTGCCGGGTGCGTCGCATGAGACGTTTCAAGAGGCGGTGTTCATGAGGCCCGGGCAGGGTCGCCTTCCGTGCTACTCGGTGGATGCCCCGGCGGCCCGGACTCGTCTGTGGATGGGGCCAGCGACGGAGCCTCCCTGTGCGCCGGTGGGGTGGATGGGCTTGCCTGCCGGCGCGCACCCGCGGATGCTGCGTGAAAACCTGGAGGCCTTTGCTCGATGCGCGGAGGGCCGGTCGGGCGTCTTGTTCCTGGATGCCCCACCCGCCGTCATGGGTCAAACCATCACGGTGGCGCGCTTGCTGGGGTTCACTTGACAGCCCCCGCGCCGCGACTGAAGATGTTGCGTGTTCGATGGGTATGCCATGATCGTCACCCTTCACAAGGAAAGTCGTTATCTCCCCCGTAGCCGATAAAAAGCCGTGGATCGAGATCCGCGACGTGCATTTTGCCCGCGGAGATCGAAAGATCTTTGATGGGGTGGATATCACCATTCCCCAGGGGCAGGTGACGGCCATCATGGGGCCGAGCGGTACGGGCAAGACCACGTTGCTGCGGCTGATCGGCGGTCAACTCAAGCCGGATCGGGGGCAGGTGCTCGTGGAGGGGCAGGATGTGCATCGCCTCTCCTTGCGAGAACTCTATCGCCTGCGCCGACGCATGGGCATGCTGTTCCAGAGCGGGGCGCTGCTCACCGACCTCAATGTCTTCGATAACGTGGCCTTCCCCATCCGCGAGAACACTCGCCTGCCTGAGTCGGTGTTGCGTCATCTGGTGTTGATGAAACTGGAGTCCGTGGGACTGCGGGGGGCCTGGTCGCTGCAGCCCAGCGAACTCTCCGGGGGCATGGCCCGGCGCGTGGCACTGGCCCGGGCCATTGCTCTGGATCCGCTGCTGATGATGTATGACGAGCCCTTCACGGGGCTGGACCCCATCACCAAGGCCGTGATCGTCTCGCTGATCCGTCGCCTCAACGATGCCCTGGCCATGACCAGTATCGTGGTCTCCCACGACGTGGCGGAAGCCAATTCCATTGCCGACTGGGTGTACCTCATCTCCGATGGTCGGGTGGTGGACCAAGGCTCTCCGTCACAATTGCAGCAGGATGCCTCGGCCTGGTCCCGCCAGTTCCTGGAGGGACTGCCCGACGGGCCGGTGCCATTCCACTATCCGGCCCCGGACTATCTGGACGATCTGATGGGAGGCGGGCAATCCTGATGGGCGCATTCCAACGGCTGGGTCAATGGAGTCTGAGCGTGCTGGAGCGGCTGGGTCGCGGGCATGTGTTCCTGTTTCGCACCCTGATGGCCCTGGGCCCTCTGGCGCTGCGACCCCGACTGCTGATTCGCGAACTCTACTCGGTGGGCGTGCTTTCCCTGCTCATCATCGTGGTTTCGGGATTCTTTGTGGGGATGGTGCTGGGCTACCAGGGTTATATCACCTTGGTGGACTTTGGTGCGGCGGAGGCCCTGGGCACGGTGGTGGCCCTGTCCCTGGTGCGGGAACTGGGGCCGGTGGTCACCGCGTTGCTGTTCGCCGGTCGTGCCGGTTCGGCCCTCACCGCCGAGATCGGCCTGATGAAGGCCACCGAACAGCTTTCCAGCATGGAAATGATGGCGGTGGATCCCTTCAAACGGGTGATCGCCCCGCGTTTTCTGGCCGGGGTGATCTCCCTGCCACTGCTGGCGGCCATCTTCAGCGCCGTCGGGGTGATGGGGGGATACGGCATCGGCGTGGGCGTGCTGGGGGTGGATGCCGGGTCTTACTGGTCACAGATGCAGGCCAATGTGGATCTGTTCGAGGATGTGATGAACGGAGTCATCAAGAGCATGGTGTTTGGCCTGGTGGCCGCCTGGATCGCGGTCTTTGAAGGCTATGATGCCCCGCCCACCTCCGAAGGCGTGAGCCGGGCCACCACGCGCACCGTGGTGCATACCGCACTGGCCGTACTGGCCCTGGACTTTATTCTCACCGGGCTGATGTTCGGTGACCTTTGACAACGGGACGGCAAGATGACGACGCGCAGGATCGAGATCACCGTGGGCATCTTCGTGGCCCTGGGCCTGGCGGGCCTTTTCATGCTGGCCCTGCAGGTGAGCAACCTGGGGGAATACCGCGGCGACGAGGGTTACGAGGTGCATGCGCATTTCAATAATATCGGCGGGCTCAAGGTGCGTGCCCCGGTCACCATGTCCGGGGTGCGTATCGGTCGGGTCACGGATATCCGTTATGACCCGGAACGCTATCAGGCGCGGGTCACCATGAATATCTCCAACGCCCATGATTACCTGCCCACCGATACCCAGGCCAGCATCTACACGGCCGGCCTGCTGGGGGAACAATACATCGCCCTGGAACCTGGTGGCGAGGAAGCGGTGCTGGCGGATGGCGATAGCCTCCTGTTCACGCAGTCGGCGGTGGTGCTTGAGGAATTGATTGGCCGCATGATGGTCAACATGACCAGCGATTAGTCCTCGACCCTTCACCCACACCGTTCAGCCCGGGTTCACACCCCGCGGCGCAGGATTGCAGCATCATTGACCCGGAGTCCGTCATGAAGTCATTCATCCATCTCGTGCTGGCCACCGTTGTGGCCCTGGCCACATCCGTCTCCGTTGCCAACGCATCCCTGCCCGAGCAGGATCCGGTGGATCTGGTGACCCGTACGGCTGACGAAGTCCTGGAGAAATTGCGGGAGGATCCGGAGCGGACCCGTGAAGACCCCGAGTTCCTGTTCGAGCTGGTGGACGACATCATTCTGCCGCTGATCGACTGGCAGGGCATGTCGCGATTGATTCTGGCCCGGCACTGGCGTACAGCCGAACCCGAGCAGCGTGAGCGTTTCGTGAAGGCCTTTCGCGGCATGCTGGTGCGCACTTACACCCAGCAGATGGCCGAGCACATGGACAAGGACATTCGCGTACTGCCCCACCGCAGTTTCACGGATGAGCGCATGGCCTCGGTGGCCAGTGAGATCGTCATGGGGCAGGGGCAGTCCAACATCAGCGTGAACTACAGTCTGCGTCCGGTGGACGGGGAGTGGAAGGTCTTCGATCTCACTGTCGAGGGCCTGAGCTTTGTGACCAACTTCCGTACCAATTTCGGTGCCGAGGTGGATCGCCATGGCCTGGATGCCCTCATCACGCGCCTCGAGGAGGGGGATGAGTCGCTGATCGAGGACGCTGTCGAAGCGGGGCAGAGCCAGTGAGCGAGGCCCGCCTGGAGTCTGCTGAGCAGGGCCTGCGTCTGGTGGGCGAACTGACGCAGGAGACGGTACCCAGCCTCTGGGCCGACTCCGTGAAGCGTTTCAAGGCAGGGCAGGGTGGCTGCCGGGTGGATTTGTCTGGTGTGACCCGCACCGATTCAGCAGGGGTCGCCCTGCTGCTGGAATGGATGCGCCTGTGTGGCGGTCCGCACGGTGGCTTGCGGTTCGTGAGCGTGCCGGACCGGATGTGGGATCTGATCCGACTCAGCGACCTGGATGGGGTGATGCCCCTGGAGCGGGACGACTGACGGCCGGATTTCCGCTATCATCCCACCCCCATGGATAAACTCATCATCAGTGGTGGCGGCCCGCTCCAGGGCGACGTGCGCATTTCCGGCGCCAAGAACGCAGTGCTGCCCATTCTGGCGGCCACGCTTCTGGCTGACGGGCCCATGACCATCGGTAACGTGCCGCATCTGCAGGATGTGACCACCACCATGGAACTGCTCGGGCGGATGGGCGTCACGCTGACCGTGGACGAGCGCATGCGCATCGAGGTGGATCCCAACACCCTGCGCGAATGTGTGGCACCTTACGAGCTGGTGCGCACCATGCGGGCCTCCATTCTGGTGCTGGGGCCCCTGTTGGCCCGCCATGGGCAGGCGGAGGTCTCCTTGCCTGGCGGTTGCGCCATTGGCACGCGTCCGGTGAATATCCATCTGGAGGGGCTGGCGGCGATGGGCGCCGATATTCAGGTGGAGGGAGGCTATATACGTGCCCGGGCGCGTCGCCTGAAGGGAGCCAGGCTGGTGCTGGATACAGTCACCGTGACCGGCACCGAAAACCTCCTCATGGCGGCCACCCTGGCCGAGGGTACCACCGTCATCGAAAATGCCGCCCGGGAGCCAGAGATCATCGATCTGGCCAATTGCCTGAATGCCATGGGCGCCCAGGTGAGTGGTGCCGGTACGGATACCCTCACCATCGAGGGCGTCACATCACTCAAAGGTTGCGCCTATGACGTGCTGCCGGACCGCATTGAGACCGGTACATTTCTGGTGGCGGGGGCCATCACCGGCGGTCGGGTGCGGACCCGTAACACCGAGCCCAAGACCCTGGATGCGGTGCTGGTGAAGCTGGAAGAGGCCGGCGCGGAACTGGATGTGGGACAGGACTGGATCCGCCTGGACATGAAGGGTCGTCGGCCACGGGCCGTGAATCTGCGCACGGCGCCCTATCCGGCCTTTCCCACCGACATGCAGGCCCAGTTCGTGGCCCTGAACGCCGTGGCGGAAGGCACGGCCACCATCACCGAGACGGTGTTCGAGAACCGGTTCATGCATGCCCTGGAGATGCAGCGCATGGGGGCCGATATTCGCATCGAGGGCAATACCGCCGTCATTCGTGGCGTACCACGCCTCAAGGGGGCGCCGGTCATGGCCACGGACCTGCGTGCCTCGGCCAGCCTTATCCTGGCGGGCCTGGTGGGCGACGGCGACACCCTGGTGGATCGCATTTATCACATTGATCGCGGCTATGAGTGCATCGAGGAGAAGCTGTCCCAGCTGGGTGCCATCATTCGCCGCGTGCCCGGATGATTCCATGCCTGAACAGACGTTGACCATTGCCCTGTCCAAGGGGCGCATTTACAAGGACACCTTGCCGTTGCTGGCCCAGGCGGGCATCGAGCCGGTGGACGACCCGGAAACCAGCCGCAAACTCATCCTGGACACCAATCATCCAGAGGTGAAAGTGGTGGTGATCCGCGCCACCGACGTGCCGACCTATGTGCAATACGGGGCGGCCGATGTGGGCGTATCCGGCAAGGATGTGCTGATGGAGCACGGTGGCGAGGGCATCTACGAACCCCTGGACCTGCGCATTGCCCGTTGCCGTCTGATGGTGGCCGGGCATCCCGGTGCGACACAACGGGCCGGGCGCCTGCGGGTGGCCACCAAGTTCGTGAACACCACACGCCACTATTATGCTGAACAGGGCCGGCAGGTGGAGATCATCAAGCTCTATGGTTCCATGGAACTGGCGCCCCTGGTGGGGCTGGCCGATTGCATCGTCGACCTGGTGGACACCGGCAATACGCTGCGCGCCAATGGCCTGGAACCCCTGGAGCACATCGCCGACATCAGTTCCCGTTTGATCGTCAACAAGGCGTCGATGAAGATGAAATCCGCTCGCGTCAAGGCGCTGATCCAGTCGCTGGAGACGGCGGTGTCTCAGGCGGCATGAGCCCGCGCCGGGGTGAAGCCACGGCTCCGGCCTCAGCCAGGGAAGTCCCTGCCCATACTCGACACGTATTGTCCAAGGTACCCATGCAGCACCTGACCGACGACCTGAAGATCATCAATATCCGCGAGGCATCGCCGCCACGGCAGGTGCACGAGGAACTGCCCATCACCGAGGCCGCCGCGACGACGGTTCACGAGGCCCGCCAGGCCATTCAGGGTATCCTGCGGGGCACCGATGACCGACTCCTGGTGATCGCCGGCCCCTGCTCCATTCACGATGTGGAGGCCGGAAAGGACTATGCCCGTCAGTTGAAGGCCCTGCGGGATGAATTGGCCCGGGATCTGGTGATCATCATGCGGGTGTATTTCGAGAAGCCGCGCACCGTGGTGGGCTGGAAGGGGTTGATCAACGATCCCAACCTGGATGGCAGTTTCGAGATCAACAAGGGGCTGCGCCTGGCCCGGGGGTTGCTGCTGGATCTGGCCCGGGAGGGCATGCCAGCGGCCACGGAATACCTTGATCTGATCAGCCCCCAGTATGTCTCCGACCTGGTGGCCTGGGGCGCCATCGGTGCCCGCACCACCGAGAGCCAGGTGCACCGGGAGCTGGCGTCGGGCCTGTCCTGCCCGGTGGGGTTCAAGAACAGTACCGACGGCAGCCTGCAGGTGGCCATTGACGCCATTCGCTCGGCGTCCAAGCCGCATCACTTCCTGTCTGTGACCAAGGAGGGGCACTCGGCCATTTTCTCCACCGCCGGCAATCCGGACTGTCATATCATCCTGCGCGGTGGGCGCAAGCCCAACTACGATGCCAGGAGCCTGGACGAGGCGGCCGAGGCCCTTCAGGATGCCGGCTTGCCCGCCCATATGATGATCGACTGCAGTCATGGCAATAGCCGCAAGGATCCGGCCCGGCAGGTGGAGGTGGCCGGTTCGGTGGCACGGCAGGTGAGCAGCGGCGATCGGCGCATCATGGGTGTTATGCTGGAGAGTCATCTGGTGGCTGGGCGGCAGGATCTGGTCGCCGACAAGCCCCTGGTATACGGGCAGAGCATCACCGACGCCTGCATGAACTGGGACGACACCATTCCCGTGCTGCGCGATCTGGCGGCAGGTGTGCGGGAACGCCGTTCCAAGGCGTCGTAGCCGGAGATATTGTCATGCCAAAGATCAATCGACTGGATTCCACGCAAGCCGACTTCATGGCCCGGCTCGACGAACTGCTGGCCTGGGAAGGGGTCTCCGATGAGTCGGTAACCCGTATTGTCACCGACATCCTGGCGGACGTGCGTCGCCGCGGCGATGCGGCGGTGTTGGAGTACACCGCCCGTTTCGATCGTCTGGAGTGCCGCGATCTGCATGAACTGGAGATCCCCCAGGCGCGGCTTGCCCGGGCACTGGAGGCCATCCCGGGCGAGCAGCGCGAGGCACTGGAACGTGCTGCCGGGCGCGTGCGTGCCTACGCCGAACATCAGAAAATGTCTGATTGGCGCTACACCGAGCCCGATGGCACCGTGCTGGGTCAGCAGATCACCCCCCTGGACCGGGTGGGCCTGTATGTGCCCGGCGGCAAGGCCGCCTATCCCTCATCGGTGATCATGAACGCTGTCCCCGCCAAGGTGGCCGGCGTGCCCGAAGTGATCATGGTGGTCCCCACGCCGGATGGCGTGGTGAATGATCTGGTGCTGGCAGCGGCGGCCGTGGCGGGGGTGGATCGGGTGTTTGCCATCGGTGGTGCCCAGGCGGTGGCCGCGCTGGCCTATGGCACCGAGACGGTGCCGCCAGTGGACAAGATCGTCGGCCCTGGCAACATCTTCGTGGCCACGGCCAAGCGCATGGTCTTTGGCGCCGTGGGCATCGACATGGTGGCCGGCCCCTCCGAGATCCTGGTGGTCTGTGACGGCAAGACCGATCCCCACTGGATCGCCGCGGACCTGTTTTCTCAGGCCGAGCACGACGAGGATGCCCAGGCCATGCTGGTCAGCCCGGATGGCCCGTTTCTCGAGATGGTGGCGGCCGCCATGGATGAGTTGCTCACCGAGATGCCCCGGGCGGAGATTATCCGGACCTCCCTGGCGGATCGAGGGGCGCTGATCCAGGTGCAAGACATGGACGAGGCCGTGCAGGTGGCCAACCATATTGCTCCGGAACACCTGGAGCTGTCGGTGGCCGATCCCGATGCCCTGTTACCGCGCATTCGGCATGCGGGGGCGATCTTCATGGGGCGGCACACGGCCGAGGCCGTGGGTGATTACTGTGCCGGGCCCAATCATGTGCTGCCCACTTCGCGCACGGCCCGTTTCTCCTCGCCGCTGGGGGTATATGACTTCCAGAAGCGCTCCAGCCTGATCCAGTGCTCGGCGGCGGGCGCGGCTGATCTGGGCCGTACAGCGTCGGTGCTTGCCCGGGGCGAGGGCCTCATTGCCCACGCCCGCTCTGCGGAATACCGCCAGGACCCGGACGACAGGCCATGACCGCCACCATGCCAGCAGATCTCATTCGTCCCCAGATCCGGGCCCTGTCCGCCTATCCCGTGCCTTCTTCTCAGGGACTGGTCAAGCTGGATGCCATGGAAAATCCCTACGAATGGCCCGCATCACTGCAAACGGCCTGGGCAGAGCGTCTTTCCACGGTGGCCATGAACCGCTACCCCGATCCTCAGGGCACGCGCCTGGCCCTGGCGCTGCGCCGGGTGATGCAGGTGCCCGAGTCGGCCAGAGTGATGCTGGGCAATGGTTCGGATGAACTGATCCAGATCCTGCTCATGGCCGTGGCGTCCCCCGGTCGGGTGATCATGGCCCCGGAGCCGGGTTTCGTCATGTATCGCATGATTGCCCTCTGGCTGGGCCTGGAATTTGTCGGTGTGCCCCTTAACGAAGACTTCTCCCTGGATCGGCCTGCCATGGAGCGTGCCCTGGATACCCATCAGCCAGCGGTGCTTTTCCTGGCTTACCCCAACAATCCCACCGGTAACCGCTGGTCGCGGCGGGATGTGGAGGCGCTGCTTGACCGGGCGCCGGGTCTGGTGGTGCTGGATGAGGCCTACGGGCCCTTTGCCGATGACAGCTTCCTGCCCGATGTGGGGCGGTTTGAGCGTCTGCTGGTGATGCGGACCGTCTCCAAGCTGGGTCTGGCCGGGCTGCGCCTGGGCTATTTGTGCGGTCCGCCCTCCTGGATGGATGAACTGGAAAAGGTGCGGTTGCCCTATAACGTGAACGTGCTCACGCAGGTGGCGGCAGAGTTTGCCCTGGATCATCACGAAGTGCTGGATCAGCAGGCTGCCGCCATCCGCCGGGATCGTGAGCCCCTGAGCCAGGCCCTGGAGGGGATGCCGGGGGTGACGCCGTTCCCCAGTGAGGCCAATTTCATCCTCTTCCGGGTTCCGCAAGGCAAGGGCCGTCAGGTGTTCGAGGGCATTCGGGATCGCGGCGTGCTCATCAAGGACCTCTCCGGCCAGGGTGGCCTGCTCGCCGACTGCCTGCGGGTGACGGTGGGCACCCCCGAGGAGAATCAGCACTTCCTGAAGGCCCTGGAAGGCTCCCTCGCGAGCGCCACCTGAAGTGTGAGCGGCGGCCCCGGGCTGCCAAAGGACCGTGTGGGAGCGGCCCTCGGCCGCGAAAGGGGGCGCTGGTGGCTTGGGTCCGCCAGCAGCGGAATCAACGCCTTGCCGTCGGTCTCTTCCCCACCTCGGCCCGGCTCTCGAAGGGCTCCCCATCGCGAAGCCCCCTGATGCGCAGGGTTTCGCCGGGCTCCTTGCGGGCGATGAAGTTCAGGGCGTCCTGGGCATCGTTGATGCGGTCACCGTCAATGTGAGTGAACACATCCCCGGGACGGATGCCGGCTCGGGCTGCCGGGCCCGTGCCCAGCACGCCGGCGATCAGAATGCCCCGATTGTTCTCCAGGCCGAAGGATCGGGCCAATTGCGGCGTGATCTCCTGCACCTCGATGCCCAGCCAGCCTCGCACCACCGCGCCCTGCTCGATGATCTGGGTCATGACATCCCGAGCCAGATCCACGGGGATGGCGAAGCCAATCCCCTGTGAGCCGCCCGAGCGGGTGAAGATGGCGGTATTCACGCCTACCAGTTCCCCATGGGCATTCACCAGGGCGCCCCCTGAGTTGCCGGGATTGATGGCGGCGTCGGTCTGGATGAAGTCTTCATAGGTATTGATGCCCAGGCGGTTGCGGCCGGTGGCACTGACGATCCCCTGGGTGACGGTTTGCCCCACGCCAAAGGGGTTGCCAATGGCCAGCACCACGTCCCCCACGCGCAGGTGTCGTGAGTCTCCGACCACAATGCTGGGCAGCGGGCCTTCGCCGGAGTCGATCCGCAGTACCGCCAGGTCCGTCTCCGGGTCTGTGCCCACCACCTGGGCGGGCAGATTGCGACCATCAGCGAGCATGGCCTCGATCTCGTCGGCGCCCTCGATGACATGGTTATTGGTCAGGATGTACCCTTGCGGGCTGATGATCACACCCGAGCCCAGGCTCGTCTGGGTGCGACGTTGCGGGGCGTCGAAACGATCACCAAAGAACTGGCGGAAGACCGGGTCATCCAGGAAGGGGTGGCTGCGTTGTACCACCGTCTTGCGGGTGCTGATGTTCACCACCGCCGGGGTGGCCTGGTCAACCGCATCGGCATAGGACACAGGGCCCTCACCCAATGCGAGCGGGGTGGCCCGGTCGCTCTGGAGTACTTCCACGCGCGGCTGGGGATCCCGCAACAGGCCGGGGAAGAACACCAGCATGAGGACAGCCACGGCCACGCCGACACCGACCACCTGCATCAGAAAGGGACTGATTCGCGTCATGGGGCTACAATAACACAATGCTTATATACGCAGTTTGAAGCGCTGCCCATTACGGAGGTCTCCATGGTTGCCATTCAGGATCTGGTGCGTCACGTCGATGATCTGCTCAACGTGAGCGCCTTCGCCGACTATAGTCCCAACGGGCTGCAGGTGCAGGGTCGGCCCCATGTGGGCAGGCTGGTGACGGGCGTGACCGCCAGTCGTGCCCTGATTGAGGCGGCGATCCAGCGGGGGGGCGATGCCCTGTTGGTGCACCATGGCTACTTCTGGAAAGGTGAGGATGCCTGTGTCACTGGCATGAAACGCGAGCGTCTGCGCCTGCTCCTGGCTCATGACATCAATCTGCTGGCCTATCATCTGCCGCTGGATGCCCATCCGGAATGGGGTAACAACGCCCAGCTGGCGCGATTGCTGGAGTTCCAGGTGGAAGGCTCCATGCGCCCTGACGGCGTGGGCAACTTTGGTCGCCCGCAACAAGCCCTCTCCGGGGCCGAACTGAAGGATCGCATTGCCCGGCGTTTGCAGCGTGAACCCTTGTGGATCCCATCAGGTCCTGAGTCCATCCGACGCGTGGGTTGGTGTACCGGGGGCGCCCAGGGGATGATCGAGCAAGCCGTGAACCTGGGGTTGGATGCCTTCATCACCGGGGAGGTCTCGGAGCAGACCGTGCACGTGGCACGCGAGGAGGGCATTCACTTTTTTGCGGCGGGGCACCATGCCACCGAACGCTATGGACCCAAGGCCGTGGGCGATCATCTTGCGCGAATATTAGCACTTTCGCATGAATTTATAGACATTGATAACCCTGTTTGAAACAATGTGTTACAGATTCGCTTCGAGTTTTCTCTTGACCTCGAGAGCGTCTTCGGGAATGCTACCGCGTTTTGAGTGCCCCGGTGGGTCGAGGGGTTTTAGTGGTAGGCGAGCGTGTGTCTACGCGTTCGGCCAATGCCGGGCGCCCAGCGGCCAGCGGCTTTTTGTTGGAACTCAACGGGAGATCTTAATTAATGTCTTATGAAGACGTGAACCAGAATCGACGGCGATTCCTGGTGGCGGCGACCAGCGTGGTCGGCGGGGCCGGGGTCGTCGGGTTAGCGTATCCGTACCTGTCAACGTGGGCGCCCAGTGCCCGCGCCCAGGCAGCTGGCGCTCCAGTGGAATTCGACGTCAGTCAGGTCGAGCCAGGTCAATTGATCGTGGTGGAATGGCGCGGCAAGCCGGTATGGGTGACTCACAGAACCCCTGAAATGCTGGACATGCTGCCTGAAAACCGTCCCCGGTTGGTGGATCCCGATTCCGAGGTGGAGACGCAGCAGCCTGCCTACGCGCAAAATGAAACCCGGTCCAGAAAGCCGGAATACTCCGTTCTCATCGGCATCTGCACGCACCTGGGCTGCTCGCCGAGCTATCGCCCAGAAATCGCCCCTTCGGATCTGGGAGAGAACTGGAAGGGTGGTTATTTCTGTGCCTGTCACGGCTCGCGCTTTGACCTGGCCGGTCGAGTATGGCGGAACGTGCCCGCCCCCACCAATCTGGTGGTGCCCGTGCATATGTATGTGTCCGACACGCTGCTCGTCGTCGGCGAGGACGAGGAAGGAGTCGCATTATGAGAGGTCTTCTTGAATGGGTCGACGCCAGGTATCCGCTTACCAAGACCTGGAATGAGCACCTGGCGCAATATTACGCGCCGAAAAACTTCAATTTCTGGTATTACTTCGGTTCCCTGGCCGTGCTGGTGCTGGCCATCCAGATCGTGTCGGGTATCTTCCTGACCATGTTTTACAAGCCGGATGCCAATCTGGCCTTTGCCTCCGTCGAATACATCATGCGCGACGTGGAATGGGGCTGGCTGGTTCGTTACATGCATACCACGGGCGCTTCAGCCTTCTTTATCGTGGTGTATCTCCACATGTTCCGGGCCCTGCTCTATGGCTCCTACAAGAAGCCGCGCGAACTGATCTGGGTGATTGGTGTGGCCATCTATCTGGTGCTCATGGCCGAGGCCTTTGCCGGGTACATGCTGCCCTGGGGGCAGATGTCCTATTGGGGGGCTCAGGTGATCGTCAACCTGTTCAACACCATCCCCTTCATCGGCGGTGAGCTGGTGACCTGGATCCGCGGGGACTTCCTGATCTCCGATGCAACACTGAACCGATTCTTCGCCCTGCACGTGGCAGCCCTGCCGCTGGTGCTGATCATGCTGGTGTTCGCTCACATCGTGGCATTGCACGCTGTGGGTTCCAATAATCCGGATGGTGTGGAAATCAAGAAGTTTACCGGTGACGATGGCATTCCCCTGGATGGCATCCCCTTCCATCCCTACTACACCGTCAAGGACATGATCGGCTTCGGGGTTTTCCTGATCCTGTTCTTCGCCGTGGTGTTTTTCGCTCCGGATATGGGTGGTTACTTCATCGAGAAGTCCAACTTCATTCAGGCCGATCCGATGGTGACACCTGACCTGATCCACCCGGTGTGGTACTTCGGCACTTTCTACACGATCCTGCGTGTGATACCGGATCCGTTCCTGGGCGTGCTGTTGATGTTTGGTGCAGTATTGATCCTGTTCTTCCTGCCCTGGTTGGACCGGAACCCCATCAACTCCATCCGTTATCGTAGCGCCATCCACAAGCTCAACCTGGTGACCTTTGGTATTACGTTCGTCATTCTGGGCTGGCTGGGCATGAAGGCGGTCGAGCCCTTCTATGCGGAACTGGGCCTGCGTTTCACGACCATCTACTGCGCGTTCTTCTTCGTGCTGTGGTTCCACAGCAAGCCTAGATCCTTCGCGTTCAGCTGGGGGTCTTTCCTGGTGCTCGCGGCCGGCTATACCTACTGGGATTTCCTGCGTGTTGAAGCTGGCGCGGATCCAACCATGACCATGACCTGGTGGTTGCTGCCCACGGCCTATCTGGCGATCTGCCTGCTGGGGCCCCTGTACACCAGTTTCAACGAGGAAAAGCCGGTTCCGGCGAGGGTGACTTCGTGATGAAAAAGCTTTTGACATGTGCATTTGTAATTGCCTTTGCGGTGCCGGGAGGGGCTGCGTTGGCTGCGGGTCCGTCGGTTCCCGTGGATGACGCCAACATCAACCTGGAAGACACCACCTCACTACAGCGGGGCGCGGAGTACTTCTTCCAGTACTGCATCGGTTGCCACTCCCTGGAGCATGCGCGCTATAACCGTATCGGCCAGGATCTGGGGCTTACCGAAGAGCAGGTGGCGGAGAAGTTTGTCCACACCCGTGATGCTGCCGGTGATCCCACTGGCGTGGGGCAGTTGATCGAGATCGCGATGCGTCCGGATGATGCTGAGGAATGGTTTGCTCAGCCAGCGCCGGACTTGACCCTGACGGCTCGCCATCGGGGGCCGGACTGGATCTACACCGTGCTGCGTAACTTCTACCTGGATGATTCTCGTCCCCTGGGCGTGAACAATGCCACCTTCGAGGCCATGGGCATGCCCCACGCCCTCTGGGAACTCCAGGGTTGGCAGAAGAATGTGGGTGAAGATGGCCACATCGAGCTGGAACTGGTTGAAGAAGGCAAGATGTCGACCGAAGAGTATGATGAAGTGGTCCGTGACATCACCGCCTTCATGACCTACGTGGCCGAGCCGATCCGGATGGAGCGTGAAGCCATGGGGATGTACGTGATCGGGTTCCTGATCCTGTTCACCATCCTGGCCTACCTGCTGAAGAAGGAATACTGGCGCGACGTTCATTGATCGTCATTGCTGGCCCGGGGCAGGGATGCCCCCCGTGTTTGGCGACCGCGCATGGCGCGGTCCGCCTGATGGAGAGCTTCCATGGCGTTAGTCGCCAACCGTAGATCCGTCATGACGCTCTTTTCAGCACCCGCTTGCCCGCGTTGTCACGCGGTGAGGATCGTGCTGGCTGAAAAGGACATCACCGTCGATATCACCCATATCGACACGGAATCCAGACCCGAAGACCTGTCCCATCTCAATCCTTATAATTCCGTGCCCACGCTTGTGGACCGGGATCTGGTTTTGTACGGTACGCAGGTCATACAGGAATACCTGGATGAGCGATTTCCTCATCCACCGCTGATGCCGGTGGACCCCGTTTCCCGCGCCACGGCCCGTCTGGCCCTGTATCGTATCGAACAGGACTGGTATCGGGGGGTGGAGAATCTGGAGGCGGCCTCGGACAAGGCGTCAGCCAATCGAGCACGCAAGATTCTGCTTGAGAGCCTCGTGTCTTCCAGCGAGATCTTTGCCATCAAGCCCTATTTCCTCAGTGATGAATTCAGTCTTGTTGATGCGGCAGTGGCGCCGGTGCTGTGGCGTCTGCCTTCTCTGGGCATCCCCATGGACAAGTTGCCCAAGCCGATGCGGGATTACGCCCGGCGCGTTTTTGCCCGGGAGGCCTTCCAGCACAGCCTGACCGAGGCGGAAAAGGAAATGCACTGATCAACAGGGCCGTACGCGGGGGGTGGCTTTTCGTCACTCGTCGGTGCGAGGATGCCCTGCGACCCATGTCAGCAAGAGCAGCCGAGTTTGAGCCCTACCATGACTTCCAGCCGTCCCTACCTGATTCGAGCCATTTACGAATGGATCGCCGATAATGACATGACCCCCCACCTGCTGGTGGACGCGGCCCCGGAAGTGGTGGTGCCGCGCGAGTACGTGGAGGCAGGACGCATCGTGCTCAATGTGGCGCCCATGGCGGTCAGTGCCCTGAATATCGGCAACGATGAGGTCACCTTCAGTGCCCGTTTCGGTGGGCGCCCCATGAACGTCATCATCCCGGTGGATCGCGTGCTGGCCATCTACACGCGCGAGAATGGCCAGGGCATGATGTTCGCCGAGTCGGGGGATGGGGAGGAACCGCCGCCGGAGGGCGGTGGTGAGGACGGTGGCCCGAGCACGGGAGAATCCGGACCTCAGAAGAAGGGCCCCAGCCTCCGGGTAGTCAAGTAACTCCCGCCCACCGCCCTGTGCGGGTGTCTGTGTGGGAGCGGCCCTCGGCCGCGAAGGGTCTATTCACAACGAAGCCACGACAGCATCCGAACCACGGCGGGGTGGTGTGCCTGGGAGCGGGTGTTCGCCGCAGGGATGCGGCGGTCAAGCCTACAGGGAAGTATTCACGGCGTCCCGCGGACAGGCATACCACCCCGCCGTGGTTCACCCCAGTGCCAACCGAAGGGGATGGTGCGCGGGGTGACCCTTCGCGGCCGAGGGCCGCTTCCACACACACAAACGGCACATCGGGGTGCCCTTCTGGTGGCGGTGCTACTGCGGGGAGGGGGGCACGCCCTTGCCCGGGTTCAGGATCCCCGCCGGATCGAAGGTGGCCTTGATGCCCTCCATCAGGCTGAGCACCTCTGTTCCAAGCTCCCGGCCCACGACATTCCGCTTGGCCAGCCCCACGCCATGTTCGCCGGAGATGCTGCCGCGCAGGTCCAGTACCAGGGTGAACACCTGATCCAGGCAGGCCCCGGCGGCCTTCATCTGGCGGGGGTCGTCGGGGTCGATCAGCAGATTGACGTGGATATTGCCGTTGCCCGCGTGACCGAAGCAGACGATGGTGATGTCGTGCTTGCGACCCAGGGACTCCAGACCCCGGATCAAATCGGGGATCCGGGAGACCGGCACGACCACATCCTCGTTGATCTTCTTGGGCGCAACGCGACGCAGGGCGGGGGAGAGAGCCTTACGGGTGGCCCAGAGGGCCTTGACCTCATCCTCGGAGCGGGCCAGTTCCACTTTCAGACAGCCTTCTCCGCGTGCCGCATCGGCCACCCGCCTGGCGGCCTCATCCAGTCCTGCCAGCGGGCCATCCACTTCGATCATCAGCAGGGCCCCGGCCCCCTCGGGCAGGCGTGCCTGGGAATAGTCCCGGATCATCTCAATGGCCCGGCCATCCATGAACTCCAGGGCACAAGGCACGACCGGTTGCGCCATGATGCGGGAGACGGCCTGGGCGGCAGCGTCCATGGAGCCATACACCGCCTGCAGGGTGCGCTTGGCCTCCGCCAGGGGGGTGAGGCGCAGGGTGGCCTGGGTGATGATCCCTAAGGTGCCTTCCGAACCGATCAGCAGGCGGGTGAGGTCGTAGCCCACCACGCCCTTGGTGGTGTAAACACCTGTGCGCAGCAGGCGCCCGCTGCCGGTCACGGCGGTCAGGCCCAGGGTGTTTTCCCGAGGGGTACCGTATTTCACGGCTCGCGGGCCCGCCGAGTTGTAGGCAAGGTTGCCCCCCACGGTACAGTAAGCCGCACTGGTGGGGTCCGGTGGCCAGAAAAAGCCGTGTTCGGCGGCGGCGTCCTGTACGGCCTGGTTGGTCACGCCTGGCTCCACCACCATCATCCGGTTGTCGGGGTCCACTTCCAGAATGCGGTTCATGCGCTCCAGGGACAGGACCACGCCACCCTGGTCGGGCACGGTGGCACCTGTGGTGCCTGTACCACGCCCGCGGGTCACCAAGGGGATCAGATGGCTACGGCAGGCATCCACCAGGGCCTGGACCTGGTCGGCCTCGGTGGCAAAGGCCACCGCCTGCGGGGGGGCATGCAGGCGTGAGTTGTCGCCCCCGTAGGGCCAGCGATCGGCTGCTTCAGTGAGCAGATTGGCTGCACCAACCGAATCCCTGAGGGCCTTGATGGCCGCCTTGGGCAGCGGCTTGTCCGGGGCGGAAGCGGTCATGTGCGGATGCCCAGGAGTTGCCGGTCGATCAGGTCGCACAGGGAGTGGATGACCACCAGGTGGGTCTCCTGGATCCGTGCCGTGCGCTCCGCGGGGACACGGATTTCCACGTCGCGCTCCGTCAGTAACTCTGCCAGCGGACCCCCATCCCGTCCGGTCAGGGCGATGACTTGCAGGTCACGCTCACGCGCGGCATGGATGGCCTCCAGAATATTGGGTGAGCGGCCAGAGGTGGAGATGGCCACGAGGACATCGCCCCCCTGACCCAGCACGCGGACCTGACGGGCAAAGATCTGCTCGAAGGCGTCGTCATTGGCGATGGAGGTGAGGGTGGAGGTATCGGTGGTCAGTGCAATGGCCGGGAGGCCCGGTCGGTCATGTTCGAACCGGTTGACCATCTCCGAGGCAAAATGCTGGGCATCCGCCGCCGAGCCCCCGTTGCCACAGATGAGCACCTTGTGTCCGCCCAGCAGTGCCCGCAGCATGTTGTTGGCAGCCAGTTCGATTGCCGGTGGTAGCGCATCGGCCGCGGCCTGCTGGGTCTCCAGGGTTTCGGCAAAGGTCTGGCGGATGATGTCTTGCAGATTCATTGAACGGGCTCGGTTGAGTCAGGCGTGTGCCTGGAAGGCATTGGGGATCCACTGGATGCGGTCATCAGCCTCGATGGCGATGACATCGAGACGGGCCGGGCGCTGGCAACCATGGATTTGCAGATAATACGCCGCAGCGGCCAGGATGCGCCGCTGTTTGCGGTGATTGATGCTGGCGGCGGCCCCCCCGTAGCGGGTGGATCGGCGCTGGCGTACCTCCACGAAGACCAGGCTGTCCCGATCCTCCATGACCAGGTCGATCTCGCCCACCTTGCAACGGAACTGGGCGCGGAGGAACCGCAACCCCTGTGATTCCAGATAGGCCCGTGCACGGGCCTCGGCCACATCACCCTGGGCCCGTCGGTTCACCATGCTGCGTCGCCCAACGGGTTGATCAGCGCGTTGCCGACACCTATCACCCGCGGTTCCCCCTCGATGAAGCGGGCCCAGTTCAGTTCGCGGATGATACGCCGTTGCTCGTCCAGGTGCAGCCGGCCGGTCAGTCCCTGGTGGTATTCGCCCGGGCGGTGGGCCAGGTGTTCTACCAACGAGCTGACCTGCAGGGCATCGAAGCCCAGGGCAACCAGTCTCGGCAATTGCCGAGAGATGTTCGAGAGTTGGTCATCCAGGGTTTCGCGCAGTTCCGGGCGAGGATTGGCGTGGTCCAGCAGCCAGGGGATGTCGGCGAAGACGATCCCGTTCAGGTCGGCATCGGCGCGGGCATCGGCGTGACCGGAGTAGATGTGTGATGTGGCGATCACCGGCAGGTCACCCGCCTGATAGTAGCGCAATTGCGGTCGAATCAGGCGAGCCTGGCGGGGGCCCCCGGAGAGGAAGATGACATCCACGTCGCTGCGGTAGCGGGGTTCCTCCCGGTCCGCCTCTCCGTCCTGCGATGGGCGGCGTCGATGTGTGGGGCGGGTGTCGCGGATCTGTAGTCCCTGGATGATGGTGTCGCTGTAATCCGTGGCCTCGGGGGCATAAAACTGCACATCACGCACCAGGCCGCCCAGTGCCTCGTAACGCGCTTCAAAGGCACGATGCAGACGGTCGCCCAGTTCGGTGCGGGGTACCATGACCACCGCATCCTGATGACCATCCAGCACCGCCCGTTCCGCCGCCTGGATGGCTTCATCCTCAGGGTTGAGCCCGAATTGATAGAGGGTGTCCGGGTAACTGTCGCGAGTCTCGGCCCGATTCAGCGCCAGCACGGGCACCGGTAGTGAAGATTCCCGGGCAAAGCGGTTCACCGCGGAGCGCTCCAGAGGGCCGATGACCAGGCTGGCGCCGGCTTCCACGGCCTTTTCGTACTGTGTCCAGTTTGCTTCCGGCTGGTCACCTGTGTCGTATACCCGCAGCGTTGTGCGTTCCTCCCGCGGGGTGTCGTAGTAGGCGGCCACGATGCCCTCAAGGATGGCGTTGGCCGAGGATCCGAATCGTCCGGTCAGCGGCAACAGCACCGCCACGTGATCCGGGTGCCGTGAGTAGGCGGCCCATTGCTCTCGCAGGCGCTCCAGGAAGAGCGGGTCGGCCGGATGGTCCTGGTGGCGTTCACGCCACGCATCCAGGGCCCTTTCCAGGGCGCGTGGACTGGGGGGCGTGGTCTGCGCCACATGCCCCAGGTCCAGCCAGCCCCGAGTGGCAGGCGAGCGCGCCTGCTCCCTCAGGGCCTCGAGGGTATCCCGGTCCCGTTCCTGGATGAGCGCCCAAAGTCGTTCGTATATTTGTTGCTGATGGTCCTCATCCGGCTGGCGTGCTCCCAGGGTGTCCCAGGTGTTCACTGCCTGTATCCAGTCCGCCCGGGCGGCATGGGCACGGGCCTCCACTTCCAGGGCCTGGCGGGCCAGGTGATCCGGCAGGGCACCGGGATTTTCCGGTAGCCTCTGGAGGGCGGTATCGGGATCCTCCTCCAGCCATGCCAGTCGTGCCGCCAGGATGTCCAGGCGCGCGGGCTCGTCACCTTCCAGACGGCGTGCGTCGATCTCTTCCAGTAACTGCCCGGCCCGGTCCCGCTGGGCGGGGGGGGCGTCCTCCCGGGTGAGAATCTCCAGTGCCTCCAATTGAACGCGCGCACGGGGTGTGGCTCTCAGGCCCTGTGCGATCTCCAGGTAAAGATCCGCTGCTTGCTGGTACTCCTGGGCCTCTTCAAGGGCTTGCGCCTGGGCCAGGCGGTCCTCGGCGTCGTCCATGGAGCGAGGGATGCCAGCGCAAGCGGAGATCAGCAGCATGATGACCAGCAGCATGGTCCCGGTTCGTGCCCCACGCCAGAGGGCACTTGCCCGGAGGGTGTTTCCGTGGAGGGCCTGGCCGGGGTGGGGTTGTCTGTCCATCAGTGATCCACAGGGTCGCATTGGGCGGGTGGCCGAGCCTTCCCGGCGCGCTTGTGCCGGGTTAGACTGACGTATTGTTTTCATGGGAATGTCAGTATCTTGGCCGAGGTCCAGTGTGTCAATTGAGGGTGGGGTGCTCCATGTGGTGGCCACGCCCATCGGAAATCTGGGGGATCTGTCCCCGCGCGCCGTGCAGGTGCTCGCCGGTGTCGACCTGATCGCAGCCGAGGATACCCGCCACACGGCCGGGCTGCTCGCCCACTGCGGGGTCCAGACGCCCCGTGTGAGCCTGCATGAGCACAACGAAGACCGACAGGTACCGGCCCTGATCCAGCGGCTCATCCAGGGAGAATCCCTGGCCCTGGTCAGTGATGCCGGCACCCCGTTGATCAGCGACCCGGGTTTTCGGCTGGTGGCGGCTGCCCGTGCCGCCGGCATTCGGGTAGTGCCCATCCCCGGTCCCGCCGCCCTGATCGCGGCCCTGTCGGCCAGTGGTCTGCCCTCCGACCGTTTCTGGTTCGAGGGGTTTCTACCCGCCCGCGCTCAGGCCCGTCGCCATCGCCTGGAGGCCCTGGCCGCGGTTTCCGGCACGCTCATCCTTTATGAGTCCAGTCATCGCATCCAGGGCAGTCTGGAGGATATGGCTCAGACTCTGGGCGGGGAGCGTCGGGCGGTGGTGGCCCGGGAGTTGACCAAGACCTTCGAGCAGATTCAGGGGGGGCGCCTGGACGACCTGTGCGTCTGGCTGTCCAGCGACCCCAACCACACCCGGGGTGAATTCGTTGTGCTGGTCACGGGGGCCCCGGATGCACCCGGCGAGGCCTTGACGGCTGAGGCACGGCGGGTGCTGGCACTGTGTCTGGCGCAGATGCCGGTGAAGCAGGCGGCGAAGCTGGCGTCTCAGATCACGGGCGCCCCCAAGAATGATCTCTATCAGCAGGCCCTGGCGCTCAAAGGGAAGGCATGATGTCGACTCCTCATCCCTTGCCTCCGGCAATGGCTGATGATGGATGTTCATGCCTCTTGAAACTATCCAAATTTACAGTATGATGGGACCTGGAGTTGGCCAGACAGTCGCTGCGGACCCCACGTCGCAGAGGAAAGTCCGGGCTCCACAGGGCAGGGCGCCAGGTAACGCCTGGGCGGCGCGAGCCGACGGAAAGTGCCACAGAAAACATACCGCCGATGGTCCCCGCCTCCGGGCAGGGGCACAGGTAAGGTTGAAAAGGTGCGGTAAGAGCGCACCGCGCGGGTGGTAACACGCCGTGGCAAGGTAAACCCCGTCCGGAGCAAGGCCAAATAGGGGTGCATTGGTGTGGCCCGCATTGCACCCGGGTAGGCTGCTAGAGGCGTGTGGTGACGCGCGCCCCAGAGGAATGATTGTCCACGACAGAACCCGGCTTACCGGCCGACTCCCCTCATTTTCCCTCCGGGGGCCTCCCGGCCCCCACTTTTCCCCACCGCCCCTTGTCTAAAAAAAGCTCGATGAGCCAAGCTCATGGAGCCTTTTTCGTATCCTGTTTTCAGAAGTATCCTGCAACCAACTGACAAATATTGAAACCCTTCATGCAAGCCCCGGGTTCCCTCATTCCACCTGTGAAGGTTTTTGTAAGTATTTGTGACGCAAGTATAAATCTTCATGTCCGCGCCGGGCTTTTCCCTTGACACCCCCGCGAGGCCCTACCTATAGTGTAAAAAAGTGGGGAAACGTGGGGACCGGTGGTATGGGTGCGTGCTTCCAGGCACAGGCCCGTATGTTCCCGTGACTCCGTCGCCACCCCTGCCGGTGGCGATTCAATGGGCCCGGGGCTGTCGTGTTTCGAGGGATCACCAACCTGAATCTGGATGCCAAGGGGCGTATGGCGATGCCGGCAAGGTATCGTGACCGTCTGATGGAATCCTGTCAGGGGCGTTTGGTGATCACCATTGATCGCGATGGCTGTCTGCTGGTGTATCCGCTGCCCGAGTGGGAGCGGATCGAGGAAGCCCTTGTCTCCCGCCCCAACATGGATCGCAAGACGCGCCGTATGCAGCGTCTGCTCGTCGGTCATGCGACTGAATGCGAGCTGGACGGGCAGGGGCGCATCCTGCTTCCAACGCCCTTGCGCGACTACGCCGGCCTGGAAAAACGTGCCGTGCTCGTGGGCCAAGGCAAGAAATTCGAATTATGGGACGAGGATGCCTGGACACGTTGCCGGAATGCCTGGTTGCAGGAAGAAGATGAAGATGGTGATCCCAGTTCGGCCCTTGAATCCCTCGTCCTTTAATGGGGGCGCGTCCGCCCCCGACAGTCATCGACCCGTTTTGCTGGAAGAGGCCCTGGCAGGGCTTGCGGTGCGGGAGGACGGCATTTATGTGGATGCCACCTTCGGGCGCGGGGGACACAGTGCGGCCATCCTCGAGTGTCTGGGGCCGGCGGGGCGTTTGATCGCGCTGGACCAGGATCCACAGGCGCAGGCCGTGGCCAGCCAGCGTTTGGGTGCCGAACCACGCTTCCAGTTTCTGCGGGGGTCATTCGCCAATCTGTCCGATCTGCTGGAAGGGTGCGGCGTCCTGGGGCGGGTGCAGGGGTTGCTTCTGGACCTGGGGGTTTCTTCGCCCCAGCTCGACGATGCCTCACGGGGGTTCAGTTTCATGAAGGATGGCCCGTTGGACATGCGCATGGATCCGGAACGGGGTGAATCCGCAGCCCAGTGGCTGGCCCGTGCCGAAGAAGGAGACATCGTCAAGGTCTTGCGGGATCTGGGTGAGGAGCGTTTCGCCCGGCGTATTGCCCGGCGTCTGGTGCAGGCCCGTGAGGAGGCCCCCGTGGAGAGGACCGGGCACTTGGCGGAATTGATCAGCGAGGCCGTGCCACGGCACGAGCGCCACAAGCATCCGGCCACACGCAGCTTCCAGGCCATTCGGCTGCATGTGAATCGGGAACTGGAATCCCTGGATGCCTGCCTTGCGCAGATTCCCCAGGTGCTGGCCCCGGGTGGGCGCCTGGCGGTCATCAGTTTTCATTCCCTGGAGGATCGTCGTGTCAAACGTTTCATCCGTCGTCAGGTGGAAGGTGAGCCCGTCCCCAGGGGCTTGCCGGTCCGCGACCTGCCACCCGGCCGTACGCTGCGTCACGTGGGTAAGGCGCAGCGATCCGGCGAGGCTGAACTGGCTGTGAACCCAAGGGCTCGCAGTGCCGTGCTGCGTGTTGCCGAGCGCCTGTCATGAACTGGCAACTCACCGGCCTGGCGATCCTGTTCGTGGCAGTCATGGCCAGCGCCCTGGCCGTGATTCACAGCAAGCATCAAAGCCGGGTGTTGTTCATGGAATGGCAAAGGGAAGTCAATCTGAGGGATGAATTGAATGTTGAGTGGGGGCAGTTGCAGTTGGAACAGAGTACCTGGGCCACCCATGGTCGGATCGAGGAGGCGGCGAGTCAGCGGCTGGACATGCGTCTGCCCGATAGCCGCACGACCGTGATCCTGCTGGAGTGACGATGAAAGAGGAAACCACAGGGGTATCCCGCTGGCGGCGCCTGGTGGTGCTGGGTGCGCTTGTGCTCGGCTTTTCCGCCGTGCTCGCCCGCGGCGTGGATCTGCAGGTGGTGCAGCAGGATTTCCTGCGCGGCGAAGGGGATGCCCGACACCTGCGCGTGGTTTCCCTCCCGGCCCACCGGGGCATGATCATGGATCGCGAGGGTGAACCCCTGGCGGTCAGTACGCCCGTGGATACGGTCTGGGCCAACCCCCAGGAGGTTCTGGAAGAGCCGCAGCGCCTGACGGAGGTGGCCCGGGTGCTGGGTTTGGAGCCGGCCGCTCTTCATCGGCGGGTGTCCGATCGGGCCGATCGTGAATTCGTCTACCTGCGTCGCCACGTGACGCCCGATGTGGGGATGCAGGTATCCGAGTTGAACGTGCCGGGCGTGGCGCTGCAGCGTGAGTACCGTCGCTATTACCCCATGGGAGAGGTGGCTTCCCATGTGCTGGGTTTCACCAATATCGACGACCAGGGGCAGGAGGGTATCGAGCTGGGCTACAACGCATGGCTGACCGGTGAGCCGGGGGCCAAGCGGGTGTTGCGTGATCGCTATGGACGGGTGATCCGTGACGTGGAAAACATCCGGCCGGCGAACCCCGGGCAGGATCTGCGCCTGACCATCGATCAGCGGCTGCAATACCTGGCTTATCGGGAGCTCAAGGCGGCGGTGCATGCCCACGGTGCGCGGGCAGGATCAGCCGTCATCCTCGACGCTCATAGTGGCGATGTACTGGCCATGGTCAACCAGCCCTCCTATAACCCTAACAACCGTGACACCCTGCAGGGGGACCGGTTTCGCAACCGTGCCGTCACGGACCTGATCGAGCCAGGGTCCACCATCAAGCCCTTTACCGTGGCCGCTGCCCTCGAGTCGGGGCAGTTTCAGCCAGAAACCCTGCTGGAAACCAGCCCCGGCACCCTGCGTGTGGGGCGACACACCATTCGTGACATTCGCAATTATGGCCTGATCGACCTGTCCACCCTGCTGGTCAAGTCTTCCAATGTGGGCGCCAGCAAGCTGGCCATGGCCATCGAGCCCCAGCAGTTGTGGGAGACTCTCTACCAGGTGGGCTTCGGTCGGGCCACCGGCAGCGGTTTCCCCGGGGAGGCCGGTGGCACCCTGCGCGATTTTCTCTATTGGCGCGAAGTGGATCGGGCCACTCTGGCCTTTGGTTACGGGGTGTCCGTATCCGTGCTGCAACTGGCCCGATCCTATGCCGCCATCGCCAATGAAGGGATGATGCCCGAGCCTCGTTTCGTGCAGTCCCAGGACTCCCGTCCGGGGCAACGGGTCATGCATGCCAGCACGGCCCGCGCCCTGGTGGACATGCTGGAGGCCGCGGTGTCCCCCGAGGGCACCGGCGTGCGGGCGCGCGTGGAGGGTTACCGGGTGGCGGGCAAGACCGGCACGGTGCGTAAATCCAGCGCTGGCGGTTACAGCGAGGGGCGTTACCTGTCCCTGTTCGCCGGCATGGCGCCAGCCAGCAACCCCCGACTCGTGATGGTGGTGATGGTGGACGAGCCCAGTGGTGATCAATACTACGGTGGACAGGTGGCAGCACCCGTGTTTTCCAATGTGATGCGGGGCGCCCTGCGCCTGATGGACATCCCGCCGGACGACCTGCCCGAATTGCGTTCCGTGTCCGGCCCCGGCCAGGGGCACCCGGCATGACCCTGCGCGGCGCTTCCCACCCTGCCTGGCGCCTGTCGGAGCTTCTGAGTCCGCATGTGAGTGTGCCCGCGGAATGGGATCGAGAGATCACCGGCCTGTGTCTGGACAGTCGCCGGGCTCAACCCGGCGAAGTCTTTTTTGCCCTGGCCGGTCACGACCATCATGGGCTGACCCATGCCGCTGAAGCCATTCGCCAGGGCGTGGCAGCGGTGGTCTGGGAGCCTCTCAAGGGGGTCAGCGCGCCCCACCTGGGGGATGATGTTCCCTTTATTCAGGCACCGGACCTTCGCCGCTACCTGGGCCAGGTGGCGGCACGCTTTCATGGGCATCCGAGCCGATCCATGAAGGTGGTGGGCGTCACGGGTACCGATGGAAAGACCTCGGTGTCGCAGATTCTGGCGGCTGCCCTGGATAGCGAAAGCGCACCCTGCGGAGTGGTGGGAACCCTGGGCTGTGGTCGCTGGGGTGCGTTGCGTGACCCGGGGTTGACCACGCCTGACCCGGTCACCCTGCATCGGTGGCTGGCCGAGTTGAGCGCTCAGGGCATTCGCCAGGTGGTGATGGAGGTCTCCTCCCATGCCCTGGCCCAGCACCGGGTGGCAGGCGTGGACTTCGACCTGGCCATCCTGACCAACCTGGGCCACGATCACCTGGATTATCATGTGACCGCTGCCGCCTATGGCGAGGCCAAGGCCAGGCTGTTCGAATGGCCGGGCCTGAAAACGGCGGTGCTCAATCTGGATGACCCCTTCGGCCAGATGCTGGTCGGTCGCATTGAAGGTCACGTGCCGATTCTCGGCTATGGCCTGCGGCCCGATCCGGCAGGGCGGGATCATCTGCAGGCCTCGGATCTGCACCTCGGGCCCGAGGGTGTGCGTTGTCGGGTGCATACCCCCTGGGGCGACGGCGAACTGGAAACCCGGCTGCTGGGCCGGTTCAACGTGTTGAACCTTCTGGCCGCCCTGGGCGCGTTGCTCACTCTGGACGTCACCCTCTCCGATGCCCTGGAGCGCCTGTCGCGCAGTCCGGTCATCCCCGGGCGTATGGAGTGTTTCCGTGGCAGCCATGGGCCCACGCTCGTGGTGGATTATGCCCATACCCCGGAGGCTCTGACTCAGGCTCTGCAGGCGGCGCGGGACCATTGCAGCGGGCATTTGTGGTGCGTGTTCGGCTGCGGGGGCAACCGGGACCGGGGCAAGCGCCCCCTCATGGCCAGGGCCGCCGAGCGGTATGCGGATCACGTGATCCTCACCAGTGACAATCCGCGATGGGAGGATCCCCTCACGATCATTGAGGAAGTGAGTCGTGGCTTTGCTCGCCCCGATGCGGTGCACATCGAGGTGGAAAGGGACGCAGCGATCCGTCATGCCTTCATGCAGGCCGGATCCCGGGATATGGTGCTGGTGGCCGGTAAGGGCCACGAAACCGGACAGGTGGTGGGCAGCGAGGTGCGACCCTACAGCGACCGGGATCTGGCCCTGGCCCTGACCGGGGGTGGCGCATGATGCGGCTCTCGCTTCAGGAAGTGGCGGCCCTGTGTGACGGCAGCCCGAGCGGCGGGAATGTCATCGTGACAGGGGTGTCGACGGATAGCCGCCAGGTATCCGGGGGATCGCTGTTCGTGGCCTTGCAGGGGCCGCGCTTCGATGCCCATGAATTCATTGACGCCTCCCTGCCGGCCGCCGCCGTCATGGTGAATCGTCCCGTGGTGTCCGGGCACCCCCGGATCCGGGTGAAGGATACCCGTCTGGCTCTGGGGGCGCTTGCCGCGGGGTGGCGCCGTCGTTGCCCGGCCGAGGTGGTGGCCCTCACCGGCAGCAATGGCAAGACCACGGTCAAGGAGATGCTGGCCGCCATCCTGCAGCAGGCGGGAGATACCCTGGCGACCCAGGGTAACCTGAACAACGAGATCGGCGTGCCCCTGACCCTGTTGCGTCTCTCCATGGAGCACCGGTTCGCGGTGATTGAGATGGGGGCCAACCACGCGGGGGAGATCGCTGGCCTCACCGCCCTGGCAGGCCCTCGGGTGGCGCTGATCACCAATGCCGGTCCGGCCCATCTGGAGGGCTTTGGCAGTCTGGAAGGCGTGGCCCGCGCCAAGGGCGAGATCTTCCAGGGGCTGGGCACCGACGGGGTGGCAGTGATCAACGCCGATGATGCCTATGCGCAGTTCTGGATGGGCCTGAATGCGGGGCGTCGCACGCTGCTGTTCGGCAGCAGTGAACAGGCACAGGTGCGGGTGGGGCAGGGCGCCGATGGCAAGGCATGGATTCGTCATGAAGGTGCGAGTGTGTGCCTGGACCTGGCCCTGCCGGGGGCTCATAACCGCCTCAATGCCGCCGCCGCCGCCGCGGCGGCCCTGGCGCTGGGTCTGGATCTTGACACCATCGCCGCCGGGCTGGCCTCGCTGGCCCCGGTGCCCGGGCGACTCATGCGGCGCACCGGACCGCATGGCATCAACATCATTGATGACAGTTACAACGCCAATCCGGCCTCCACCCGTGCCGCCGTGGACATGCTGCTGGACGAGCCCGCGCCCCGGATCCTGGTCCTCGGCGACATGGGTGAGTTGGGGGGGGACGGTCCCACCTTGCATCGCCAGACCGGTGAATACGCCGCCGCCCGGGGGATTGATCGACTGCTGGCGGTGGGCCCGCTGTGCCGCCACGCGGTGGAAGGTTTCGGGGCAGGCGCTACCCATTTCAAGGATCGGGAGGCCCTGATCCATACCCTGCAAGCAACCTCGGGTGAGGCCGGGACAATCCTGGTCAAGGGATCGCGGGGGCAACGCATGGAGCGCATCGTGGAAGCATTGATCACGCCGGATGAGCGGCAAGAAGAACCATCGGGGAGCCAAGAGCATGCTGCTCATTCTGTTTGAGTATCTGAGCCAGTACTACACCGCACTGAGCGTTTTCCAGTACCTGACCCTGCGTGCCATCCTGGGCGTGCTCACGGCGCTGCTGATCGCCCTTTGGGTCGGGCCCACCATGATCAAGCGCCTGACCCTGTACAAGGTGGGCCAGCATATTCGTGACGATGGCCCCCAGACCCACCTGGGCAAGGCGGGTACGCCCACCATGGGCGGGGCGCTGATCCTGGTGGCCGTGGCCGTCAGTACCCTGCTGTGGAGCGATCTGGGAAACCGTTTTGTCTGGATCGTGCTCATCGTCACCCTCCTGTTTGGGTTAATCGGCGGCATCGACGATTACTTGAAGCTGCGTTACGGCAACAGCCAGGGGCTGTCGGCCCGCAAGAAGTTGCTGTGGCAGTCGGTGGTGGCCTTTGCCACGGCGATCCTGCTTTTCTACACGGCGCAAAACCCCATCGAGACCACCCTGATCATGCCTGTCTTCAAGGATGTGGCCATCGATCTGGGGCTGTGGTTCATCCCCCTGGCCTGGCTGGTGATCGTGGGCTCAAGCAACGCGGTGAACCTCACCGACGGTCTCGATGGCCTGGCCATCATGCCCTGCGTGCTGGTGGCGGGAGCCCTGGGCGTATTTGCCTACGTCTCCGGCCATGTCGTCTTCGCCGACTACCTGGGTATTCCTTACGTGCCTGGCGTGGGGGATCTTGTCGTCTTTTCGGCCGCCCTGGTGGGGGCTGGCATGGGCTTTCTGTGGTTCAACGCCTATCCAGCGCAGGTCTTCATGGGCGATGTGGGTGCCCTGGCCCTGGGGGCGGCCCTGGGGGTGCTGGCGGTGACCACCCGTCAGGAGGTCGTGCTGGTGATCATGGGCGGCGTCTTCGTGGTGGAGACCCTGTCGGTGATCCTCCAGGTGGTCTCCTACAAGCTCACAGGGCGGCGCATCTTTCGCATGGCGCCGCTGCATCATCATTTTGAACTCAAGGGTTGGCCTGAGCCCCGGGTGATTGTCCGTTTCTGGATCATCACCGTGGTGCTGGTGCTCATCGGTCTGGCCACCCTCAAGATCCGCTGATGGCGGTGTGGACGTGACGAAGGCAATGAAGACCTTGATCGTGGGACTGGGCAGCACAGGGTTATCCGTGGCGCGGTATCTGACCGCCCGCGGCGAACCCTTCTGCGTGGCCGACTCCCGCGAGAACCCGCCCGGTGCCGAGGCGCTCAGGGCCCTGGCTCCGGAGGTTTCCCTGTACCGCGGGCCCTTCGATCCGGACCTGTTCGCCGGTTTCGAGCGGCTGGTGGTGAGCCCCGGTGTCAGTGTGCGGGAACCCGCGGTGCGGGCGGCCGTGGCGGCGGGTGCCCGGGTGGAGGGGGACATCGAACTGTTCGCTCAGGCCGCCACGGCTCCCGTGGTGGCCATCACGGGCTCCAACGGCAAGAGCACCGTGACCACCTTGCTGGGCGAGATGGCGCGTGCCACGGGGCGTCGGGTGGCGGTGGGCGGTAACCTGGGTCCCCCGGCCCTGGACCTGCTGAGCAACCCGGAGCCAGATCTGTATGTCCTGGAGTTATCCAGTTTTCAATTGGAGACCACCGACTCGTTGGCCTGTGCCGCAGCGGTGGTGCTCAATGTTTCCGCAGATCATCTGGACCGTTATCGTGACTTGTCCGACTATGCCGAAGCCAAGTCGCGGATCTACCGCCGGGCCCGGGCCGCGGTGATCAACCGGGACGACCCGGTGGTCAGTGCCATGCAGCCGGAGGTCTCCCCGGTGAGCTTTGGTCTGGATGTCCCCGAAACGGGGCAGTTCGGCCTGCATATGCGCAGCGGCGTGCAATGGCTGTCGCGAGGGGAACAGACCCTGGTGGCCGAATCCACCCTGCGGGTGGCGGGAAGTCATAATATTGCCAATGCCCTGGCGGCCCTGGCCCTGGCCGATGCCGTTGGTCTGCCCCTGGAGACCAGTATCGTGGTGCTGGGGCGCTTCACGGGTCTGCCCCATCGCTGCCAGTGGCTGACCACCTTCCGGGGCGTGAACTGGTACAACGATTCCAAGGGCACCAACCTGGGTTCCACGCTGGCGGCCCTGACCGGTTTGCCCGGTCGCGTGGTGCTGATTGCTGGTGGTCAGGGCAAGGGGCAGGATTTCACCCCGCTGCGCCAGGTGGCTCAGGAGAAGGCCCGGGCGGTGGTGCTCCTGGGGCAGGATGCCGGTGTCATCGAACAGGCCCTGGACGGCGTCGTGCCGGTGGTGCGGGCCCGCGACCTGGATCAGGCCGTGGATGAGGCGGCCCGCCTGGCGCGCCGCAAGGACAGCGTGCTGCTCTCCCCGGCTTGCGCCAGCTTTGACATGTTCCGGGGCTACGAGCACCGCGGCGAGGTGTTCGAGGCGGCGGTGCGGAGGCTGGTGTCATGAAGATGCTGGATCTCCAGGCAAGTCGCGATGTGGGCACCCGTCTGACGGTGGAGATTCACCAGCGCATTGACGTGGGCCTGGCCCTGGTGGTGCTGGCCCTGCTGTCGCTGGGGCTGGTCATGGTGGCATCAGCCTCCGTTGGCATGGCCGAGCCCTTCTATTTTTTCCAACGGCAGGCGATCTTCGTGGCCCTGGGGATGACCGCCGCCTGGGTCCTGTATTCCCTGCGCCTGGCCTACTGGGAGCAGGCGGGTCTGCTGTTACTGATTCTGGTCTATGTGCTGCTGGTGCTGGTGCTGGTGCCGGGTGTGGGCAAGACAGTGAATGGATCCACCCGCTGGATCTCGTTGGGTCTGTTCAACCTGCAGGTATCCGAGGTGGTCAAGCTGCTGGTCACACTGTATCTGGCGGGTTACCTGGTGCGACATGGACGCCAGGTGCGCGAGAGCCTGATGGGCTTTGTCAAACCCATGCTGCTGCTGGCGCTGGTCACCATACCGCTGTTGATGCAGCCGGACTTCGGGGCTGCGGTGGTGCTCATGGCCATTGGCCTGGGCATGCTCTTTCTGGGGGGTGCCCGTCTGTGGCAGTTCATCCTGCTGCTCGGTGTGGTGAGTGGTGCCATGGCCTACCTGGCAGTGCAGACCCCGTATCGTATTGCCCGCCTCACCGGTTTCATGGACCCCTGGACCGATCCTTTCAACACCGGTTTTCAGCTCACCCAGTCACTGATTGCCATCGGCAGTGGCTCCTGGTTTGGTGTGGGGCTGGGAGGCAGTGTACAGAAGCTGTTCTATCTGCCCGAGGCCCACAACGACTTCCTGTTTGCGGTGATGGCCGAGGAGCTGGGACTGGTGGGTATCTGCGTGGTGGTGGGTCTGTTCGTCTTTCTGATCTGGCGTAGTTTCGCCATCGGTCAGGCGGCCGAGGCGGCGGGCCACCGGTTCGGCGCCTATCTGGCCTACGGCATCGGCATCTGGATCGGGCTGCAGGCCTTCATCAATATGGGAGTGAACATGGGATTGCTGCCCACCAAGGGTTTGACTCTGCCGCTGATGAGTTATGGCGGTAGCTCGATGCTGGTGACCTGTGCCGCCATGGGATTGTTGGCGCGAGTCCATCGGGAAACCGTGGAAAGCGGAGGCTGGCGTCGCCGAAGCCCTCGGCGCAAGATCCGACCGGAGGGGCTCGCATGAGTCGGCGTCCCATCCTGATCATGGCTGGTGGCACCGGCGGACATGTCTTCCCGGGGCTGGCGGTGGCGGCCCATCTGCAGGCTCGGGGTGAAGTGGTCTGTTGGTTGGGCACCGCGCACGGTCTGGAGGCCCGATTGGTGCCCGAGGCCGGCATTCCCTTCCACACCCTGCCGGTGAGCGGTCTGCGTGGCAAAGGGCTGGGTACCTGGCTGCTGGCACCCTGGCGGGTCGGTGTGGCCCTCTGGGCCGCCCTTGCCCTGCTCATGCGCCTCAAACCTCGCGCCGTACTGGGTCTGGGTGGTTTTGCCTCCGGCCCGGGCGGCCTGATGGCCGCGGCCCTGGGCCGGCCCCTGGTCATTCATGAACAGAATGCCATCGCGGGTCTGACCAATCGCTGGCTGGCGGGTCGCGCCGACCTGGTGCTTGAGGCCTTTCCTCACACCTTTGCGACCCGCCACGAGGCCATGACCGTGGGAAATCCCGTGCGCGAGCAGATCCTGCATCTGCCGGCACCCGCCGAACGCATGGCGGGTCGGGAGGGGCCGCTGCGCCTGCTGGTGGTGGGCGGTAGTCTGGGTGCCCTGGCCCTGAATACCTGTGTGCCCCAGGCGGTAGCGCGGTTGCCCCGGGAGGCACGCCCATTGATCCGTCATCAGGCGGGTGAGCGCACCGTGGAGCAGGCCCGGGCAGCCTATCAGGCTGCCGACGTGGAGGCCCGTGTGGATGCGTTCATCGAGGATATGGCCGAGGCCTACGCCTGGGCCGACGTGGTGATCTGTCGCTCCGGTGCGCTGACCGTTTCCGAGTTGGCCGCTGCCGGCGTGGCCTCGATGCTGGTCCCCTATCCGCATGCGGTGGATGACCATCAGCGCACCAATGGATGCTATCTGGCCGATCCCGGGGCGGCCTGGTTGATCCCGCAAACGCAATTCAATGCCGAGGATCTGGCAGCGAGGCTGCAGGCCATGACTCGCCCGCAGTTGCTGGAGATGGCCGAGAAGGCACGCGCCCTGGCCCATCCCGAAGCGACCCGGCGGGTGGCCGAGGCCTGTCAGGCCCTGGCGCAGGGAGGAGAGGGGCAATGAATGCACCCACTGCCATGATCGGCATGCGTCGCATCCGCCGGATTCACTTTGTGGGCATTGGTGGCTCTGGCATGGGCGGTATCGCCGAGGTGCTGGCCAACCTGGGCTATCAGGTCAGCGGCTCGGATATGGCGGAGAACGCGGTCACCCGGCGCCTGGAAGGGCTTGGGGTGGATGTGCATCAGGGTCATGATGCCGCCCACGTGGCCCATGCCGATGTGCTGGTGATCTCCAGTGCCATCCGTCCGGACAATCCGGAGCTATGTGCAGCCCGTGAGCGGCGCATCCCGGTGGTGGCCCGTGCCGAGATGCTGGCCGAGTTGATGCGTTTTCGTTATGGCATTGCCGTGGCCGGCACCCATGGGAAGACCACCACCACCAGCCTGGTGGCGAGCCTGCTGGCCGAGGGGGGGCTGGACCCCACCTTCGTCATCGGCGGACGCCTCAACAGCACCGCCAGCCATTCCCGCCTGGGGCAGGGCAGTTACCTGGTGGCGGAAGCGGACGAAAGCGATGCCTCTTTCCTGTGTCTGCAACCGATGATTTCCGTGGTCACCAACATTGATGCCGATCATCTGGCAGCTTATGAGGGGGATTTTGGCCGGCTGCGGGATGCCTTTCTGGAGTTCCTGCATCACCTGCCCTTCTATGGTCTGGCGGTGCTGTGCGTGGATGATGGCCATATTCGCCAGTTGATGGACCGTATCGGTCGCCCCATGCTCACCTACGGGGTGGAGCAGCCGGCGGATGTGCGGGCCACACAGCTGCGGGCCAATGGCACCCGCACCCATTTCCTTCTGCACCTGCCGGGTCGGGATGCCGGCTTCCCGGTCACCCTCAACCTGCCCGGGCGTCATAACGTGCTCAATGCCCTGGCCGCCGTGGCCGTGGCCCATGAGTTGGGGGTGGGCGACGAGGCCATCCAGCGGGCGCTGCAGGGGTTTCAGGGGATCGGGCGCCGCTTTCAGGTGTACGGCGAATTGCAGACCGCGAGCGGCCAAGTGCTGTTGGTGGATGACTATGGTCATCATCCCACCGAGGTGGCCGCGACCCTGGCCGCCGCCCGCGCTGCCTGGCCGGATCGCCGCCTGGTGCTGGCGTTTCAGCCTCATCGTTATACCCGTACCCGGGACCTGTTCGAGGATTTCACCGAAACCCTGTCCGAGCCCGATGCGCTGGTCTTGCTGGAGGTCTATCCGGCGGGCGAGGAGCCGATTCAGGGGGCCGACGGCCGCACCCTGGCCCGGGCGATCCGCATGCGCGGACGGGTGGATCCGGTCTTTGTGGATGCCCCGGAGCGCCTTGTGGAGGCCCTCAAGGGTGTCCTCGAGGATGGTGACGTGCTGCTGACCCAGGGGGCCGGCAATGTGGGCGCGCTGTCTGCCAGCCTGCCGCGGGCCCTCGGGACGACAGGAGGCCTGGAATGACTGCGGGCCATCTGCGAGGCGAACTGCGCATCAATGAATGGATGGCGCGCCACACCTCGTGGCGGGTGGGGGGGCCGGCGGATCGCTGGTATCGCCCTGCCGATGTGGAGGACCTGGGCCGCTTCCTCTCCGGGCTGCGTGCTGGGGAGCCCCTGCTGTGGGTTGGGCTGGGCAGTAATCTGCTGGTGCGTGATGGGGGCGTGCGCGGCACGGTGATCGCCTGCAGTGGCATCATGGATGACCTGGAGATACTGGAAGATGATCGGGTCCGGGCCGGGGCCGGGGTGACCTGCGCCAAGCTGGCCCGGTTCTGCGCCGAGCATGACCGGGTGGGTGGTGAGTTCTTCGCCGGGATCCCCGGCGCCTTGGGGGGTGCCCTGGCCATGAATGCCGGGGCTTGGGGGGATGACACCTGGTCCCATGTACGGGAGGTGGTGACCATCGATCGCCAGGGGCGGATGACGCGGCGTCACGCCTCGGAATACCAGGTGGGTTACCGCTCGGTGCGTGGCCCGGGAGAGGCGGGGTTTGTGGAGGCTGTGCTCCAGTTCCAGGCCGGCGAGGGTGCCCGCAGCCGCCAGCACATCAAGGAGTTGCTGGCCCGGCGCGGCAAGACCCAACCCATCGGCCAACCCTCCTGTGGCTCGGTGTTCCGCAATCCTCCCGGAGATCATGCGGCGCGACTGATCGAGGCCTGCGGGCTCAAGGGTTTTGCCATCGGTGGTGCCCAGGTATCCGAGAAGCATGCCAATTTCATCATTAATACCGGTGGTGCCCGGGCCCAGGACATCGAAGACCTGATGAACCATGTGCGCCAGGCAGTCCAGGCGCATGACGGTGTGGCACTGGAGTCGGAGGTGCGCATCGTCGGTGAACCGCATCGGGAGGCTCGGGCATGAATCATTCGAACGTGGCGGATTTTGGCAAGGTGGCGGTGCTCATGGGCGGCTGGTCCGCGGAGCGGGAGGTCTCACTGCGCAGCGGTGCCGAGGTGCTCAAGGCCCTGCGGTCGGCCGATGTGGACGCCCATGGAGTGGATGTCGGTCGGGACATCCTGGATGTGCTGGCGCGGGACCGCTACGACCGGGCCTTTATCGTCCTGCATGGCCGGGGCGGGGAGGATGGCGTCATCCAGGGGGCATTGGAGGTGCTGGGCCTGCCCTACACCGGCAGCGGCGTGGCTGGCTCGGCCTTGGGCATGGACAAACTGCTGACCAAGCGTCTGTGGCGTGGCACCGGTCTGCCCACGCCGGACTTCCGGGTGCTGGAGCAGGGCTCGGACCCCCAGGCGATCGTTGACGCCCTGGGCCTGCCCCTGATCGTCAAACCGGCCCTGGAAGGCTCCAGCATTGGCATGTCCAAGGTGGTGCGGCTTGAGGCGCTGGCTCAGGCCCAGAAGACGGCTGCCCGGTGTGGCGGTCCCGTCTTCGCCGAGCGCTGGGTGCGTGGTGCCGAGTACACCGTTGCCATCCTGGACGGACAGGCACTGCCGCTGATCCGGCTGGAGACCCCCCGGGCGTTCTACGACTACGAGGCCAAATATCAATCGGAAGACACCCGCTACCACTGTCCCTGCGGGCTGCCCGCCGAGGAGGAAGAGCGGCTGCGGCGGCTGGCGCTGGATGCCTTCAAGGCGGTATCCGGTGAGGGCTGGGGCCGGGTGGATCTGATGCTGGATGGACAGGGTGGCGCCTGGCTCATCGAGGTGAACACCGTGCCGGGCATGACGGATCACAGTCTGGTCCCCATGGCCGCACGGGCGGCGGGGCTGGATTTCCAGGCGCTGGTCGTCCGCATTCTGGCCACGACCCTGACGCCGGGAGGGCGGTAATGCAGTGCGCATGCGCAAACGCACCATGGCCCGGCGGCATCAACCGCAACCTCCCTGGTGGCGCCGGCCGTTGCTGCGCCGCGGCCTGCGCCTGGCATGGCTGGGAGGGCTGGTTGTGCTGCTGATGGCGCTTGTGACCCAGGGCGTGGAGCGTCTGCTGCATCCAGAGACCCTGCCAGTGCGCAGCGTGGTGATCGAGGGGGCGTTTCAGTACCTGGATCGCCAGGAGATATCGCAGACCCTGGCGCCTTATGTGGGCGGCGGCTTCTTCAGCCTCGACCTGCGGCCGGTGGAGCAAGCGGTGGAGGCAATGCCCTGGGTGTACGGCGTCTCGGTGCGCCGTGAATGGCCGGATCGCCTGAAGGTTCGGGTGGATGAGCAGGTGCCGGTGGCGGTTTGGGGCGAGGCCGCACTGCTCAATCAGTATGGTGAACTTTTTCACCCTCCGGTGGAGACTCACCCGGAGGGGTTGCCCACCCTGAGGGGGCGTGAAGGCCGCGAGCGGCCGCTGATGGAACGTTATCTTGCCGTTCAGGCCCGTCTCGCGGATGTGGGTCTGGAAGTGGCGGGACTCAGGGAGGATGCGCGTCGCTCCTGGGTGATCCGGCTGCAGGATGGCAGTCAGGTGGTCATGGGGCGTGGCATGGATACGGATCGTCTGGATCGTCTGGTGCGCATGTATCCGCGATTGACGGAGCATCGGGATGAGCCCATCAAGCGTATCGACATGCGTTACACCAACGGCATTGCCGTCGCCTGGGAAGAGCCGGCGGAGGTATCGGAATGAATGAATTGAAGACATGCATGACCAACAGGCAACAGCGACAGACAGCGACCGTCCGGGTATGGGAGAAGAATACTTATGTCGAAGCGATCGGATAAGGGAATGATCGTCGGCCTGGATATCGGCACCTCCAAGGTGGAGGCCATCGTTGGCGAGATCACCGATGAGGGTGAGATCGAGATCGTTGGCATCGGTTCGCATCCCTCCCGGGGCCTCAAGAAGGGTGTGGTGGTCAATATCGAGTCCACCGTACAGTCCATTCAGCGGGCCATCGAGGAGGCCGAGTTGATGGCGGGCTGTCAGATCCACTCGGTGTTCACCGGCATTGCCGGGAGTCACGTGAAGAGCCTCAACTCCACCGGTGTGGTGGCCATCAAGGACCAGGAAGTCACGCCGGCGGACGTGGAGCGGGTGATTGATGCCGCACGGGCAGTGGCCATACCGGCGGACCAGCGCATCCTGCATGTGCTGCCCCAGGAATTCATCATCGATGAACAGGAGGGGATTCGCGAGCCGGTGGGCATGTCCGGGGTGCGCCTGGAGGCCAAGGTGCATCTGGTGACGGGCGCCGTGTCTGCAGCCCAGAACATCATCAAGTGTGTCCGCCGCTGTGGTCTGGAGGTGGATGACATCATCCTCGAGCAACTGGCGTCCAGTTACGCCGTGCTCACCGAGGACGAGAAGGAGCTGGGGGTGTGCCTGGTGGATATCGGTGGTGGCACCACCGATATCGCCGTGTTCACCGATGGGGCCATCCGTCACACGGCGGTGATCCCCATTGCCGGGGACCAGGTGACCAACGACATCGCCGTGGCCCTGCGCACGCCCACCCAGTATGCCGAGGATTTGAAGATCAAGTATGCCTGCGCCCTGCGGCAGCTGGCGGATCCGGAGGAGACCATAGAGGTGCCCGGCGTGGGGGACCGCCCGCCGCGCCGGCTCTCGCGTCAGACCCTGGCCGGGGTGGTGGAGCCCCGCTATGAGGAATTGATGTCTCTGGTGCAGTCGGAACTGCGGCGCTCCGGTTGCGAGGAGATGGTGGCCGCGGGCGTGGTGTTGACCGGGGGGTCCTCAAAGATGGAGGGCGTCGCGGAACTGGCCGAAGAGGTGTTCCATATGCCAGTGCGACTGGGATTGCCACATTACGTGACCGGGCTGGTGGATGCGGTTCGCAATCCAGTGCATTCCACCGGGGTGGGTCTGCTGTTGTTTGGTCATGAAAGCCGCCAGGAACGTACCGGCGAAGGGGTGCGTGGCGGTGGCATGAAATCGGTTTGGGCACGCATGCGCAGCTGGTTCCAGGGGAACCTGTGATGCGGGGCTGGTAAGGGAATGGCAAAGAACACACGGGAATGCGGCGACTGGCTGGGTGTGGTCGGGATTCGCAAAATCAATCAGGTTGAATGAACCAATGGGTTCTAGGAGGTAACAGAAATGTTTGAACTGATGGATACCTATCCGCAAAACGCGGTGATCAAGGTCATCGGCGTCGGTGGCGGCGGTGGTAATGCGGTACAGCATATGGTCAACGCTTCCATTGAGGGCGTGGACTTCGTCTGCGCGAATACGGATGCCCAGGCCCTGAAGCGGGTGGACGCCAAAACCCTGCTGCAGATGGGCGCCCATATCACCAAGGGTCTGGGGGCTGGTGCCGATCCCACCGTGGGTCGCGAGGCCGCCCTGGAAGACCGTGAGCGTATCCAGGAGATGATCGATGGGGCCGACATGGTCTTCATCACCGCCGGCATGGGCGGTGGCACGGGGACCGGCGCGGCGCCGGTGGTGGCGCAGATCGCCAAGGAGATGGGGGTGCTGACCGTGGCGGTGGTCACCAAGCCCTTCCCCTTCGAGGGCAAGAAGCGCATGCAGGTCGCTCAGTCGGGCATGGAGAATCTGGCCAAGTATGTGGATTCCCTGATCACCATTCCCAACGACAAGCTGCTCTCGGTGCTGGGCAAGAACGTCACCCTGCTGGATGCCTTCAAGGCGGCCAATGACGTGCTGCTGGGGGCGGTTCAGGGGATCGCTGAATTGATCACGCGTCCGGGCCTGATCAACGTGGACTTCGCCGACGTGCGCACGGTGATGTCGGAGATGGGCATGGCCATGATGGGGACGGGGACCGCCTCCGGTGGTGATCGTGCCCGGGTGGCTGCTGAGGCTGCCATCTCCAGTCCGCTGCTGGAGGATGTGAACCTTTCCGGGGCCCGCGGCATTCTGGTGAATGTGACCGCTGGCATGGACATGTCCATCGGTGAGTTCGAGGAAGTGGGCGCCGCCGTCAAGGAATTTGCCTCCGAAGACGCCACCGTGGTGGTGGGTACGGTGATCGATCCGGACATGAGCGACGAATTGCGCGTGACCCTGGTGGCCACCGGTCTGGGCACCCCCGGGCAGGCCACTCGTCCCACCCGGGAAAAGCCTGCCGTCAAACTGGTGGAGACCCACCAGGTGGCCGCCGCTGGCGGCGGTGCGGCAGCCGCGGCTGTGCAGCAGGGGCAGTCGGAGCTGGAAGTGGTCGATTACGAGAAGCTGGATCGCCCCGCAGTCATGCGCAAGCAGCAAGGCAATGGGGGGTACGATTCTTCCGGTAACACCAATATGGACTACCTGGATATCCCGGCCTTCCTGCGCAAGCAGGCTGACTGATCATGGTCTGTGGAGGACGGGGGGGTGCCCCGCGTGGCGGGGTCCCCCACCCGGCGGGGTCCCCCGCGCGGGCGCCCAGCGGGGAGGTCGGGCCGCTGATCGGCCGTTTATGCTGCACTGCACATTAGATGATGCTGTGCTATAGTTGACAACTTTTATCGACGCCGGTCCGGCCCTGGCGGGAACGGCAGGGCGCCCTGCGGGGGCTGTCCGACGCTTCGAGGACATCACTGTGATCAGACAACGCACACTCAAGAACACCATCCGGGCCACCGGGGTGGGGCTTCACACCGGGGAGAAGATCTACCTGATGTTGCGCCCGGCCCCGGCGGATACCGGCGTGGTCTTCCGTCGCGTGGATCTGGATCCAGTGGTGGAGATCAAGGCGCACCCCGAGAATGTCGGAGATACCTGCCTCTCCACCACCATGGTGGATGGTCCCGTGCGGGTGTCCACGGTGGAGCATCTGCTCTCTGCGGTGGCAGGTCTGGGTATCGACAACCTTTATGTCGAGGTCAGCGCCGCCGAGGTGCCCATCATGGATGGCAGTGCGGGGCCCTTCGTCTTTCTGATCCAGTCAGCGGGGATCGTCGAACAGAACGCGCCCAAACGCTTCATTCGGATCAAGAAGCCGGTGGAAGTGCGTGAGGATGACAAGTGGGCCCGCTTCGAACCCTTCGATGGCTTCAAGGTCGCCTTCTCCATCGGCTTTGATCACCCGATCTTCAGTGGAGGTATCCAGAGTGCCGAGCTGGATTTTTCCACCACGTCCTTTGTCAAGGAAGTGAGTCGGGCCCGCACCTTCGGTTTCATGCGGGATATCGAGGCCCTGCGCAGCAAGCAGCTGGCCCTGGGGGGCAGTCTGGATAATGCCGTGGTACTCGACGACTTCCGTGTGCTCAACGAAGACGGCCTGCGTTATGAGGATGAATTCGTGAAGCACAAGATCCTGGATGCCATCGGTGATCTGTACCAGTTGGGCTACAGCCTGATCGGCGCGTTTGAGGGCTACAAGTCAGGTCATGCCTTGAACAATCGCCTGATCCGCCAGCTGATTCACCAGCCGGATGCCTACGAGATCGTGACCTTCGAGGACGAATCCGAGCGCCTGCCCATCTCTTACGCTCAGGCGGCCACCGCCTGACGACTGCTGCATCAACCCTGCGTTGAAAAGCGACGCAGGGTCTGCCTGAGTTCAGGATCCCCCACTGAGTCCGCGGCTCGGGACAGGGCCTCGCGAGCCTCTTCGTTGAGCGGGGGTAACGGCTTGCCGGGGCGCGGTGTAAAGGCTTGCATCACCGGTCGCACGCGGATCTTCACCGACCGGGCGCTGATGCCGTGATAGGCCTTCATCTGCTTGAGGATTTCCCGCTGCATGTAGCGTAGCTGATGCGCCCAGGTGCCGGAGTCCGTCACCAGGATCAATACGCCTTCCTTGATGTTTCCCACCCAGCAATGGTCCCGTAGCCCCGGCGGCAGCAGAGTGCGCACACTCTGAGTCATGGCCTCCAGCCGTCGTGCCTGCTCCAGCATCGTGGGATCGAGATAGGTTCGAGGGGCACGCATGGTGAATGCTCCGAAGCGGGTGTGGGCGTGAATGGTTTCCCTTGAACGGGCTGCTTCGTTATTATCTCAAAGTTTGTCGTTTTGTACGGGATTGTGCCAGGCACATCCCCGCCTTATTCCGGCTCGCGGTTTGGTCGGGTGGTGTCACTCACAAACTCAGGTCGTCATGCAGATCATTCTACTCGCAGGTCAGGGCCAGAACGGTCCGCGTCGTATCCAATGTGCCCGTTGGCAACAGTTTGCTGTGCCCCTGGCCGCCTTGATGGTGGTCGGCGGCCTGCTGCTGTGGGCCGGATACCAGTGGGGAAGCCGTCAGGCTCCTTCGGATGCCATCGTCATTCAGTGGGAACAGGCGTTGGTCGAGCAGCGCCAGCAACTCGCCCAGGCCCGGGATACCACCGAGGCCAGTCTCGACGCCCTCACCATCAGGGTGGCCCGGCTTCAGGCTCAGGCCGCCCGCGTGGACGCCCTGGGGAGCAAGCTGGTGAGCATGGCCGGCCTGGAGGATGGCGAATTCGACTTTGCCGGCTTGCCCGGTATTGGCGGTCCCGAGGATGTCCTGCAGGACACCCGGCGGTCGGATCTGATGCGGGAACTGGACGCCCTGGCCCAGGTTCTGGACGATCGGGAGTCCCAGTTGCGGCTGCTGGATCGGTTGATCCTCTCCGGGCAGTTGCAGGAGGAGGTCACCCCCGCGGGTCGCCCGGTGAAGACGGGCTGGATGTCCTCCGGCTATGGCACCCGCACCGACCCCTTCACCGGCCGCCAGGCCTTTCATCGGGGGGTGGACTTTGCCGCCCGGCCTGGCACCGAAATCATTGCGGTGGCCGGCGGTATCGTGGTGTTTGCCGACGATAACGATGCCTTTGGCAAACTGGTGGAGATCGATCACGGTAACGGCTATGTCACGCGCTATGCCCACAATCGGGATATGCGGGTCTCGGTGGGCGATGCGGTGCGCAAGGGCGACGTGATCGCAACCATGGGCGCCACCGGCCGGGCCACCGGCACCCATGTGCATTTCGAAGTGCTCAAGGATGGTCGTCATACCAATCCTCATCGCTTCATCCAGTCCTCCGGCTAGACAGCCCGGGTGGGCTCATCGGGCGCGGTCCCCGGCCTCCTGCGCCCCGGTGGACGATCAGTTATCATGGCCGAACAAAAACCCAGTCACGCAGCGCGAAACCTTCATGGTCACAACCCTCGTAAGAAAGATCTTCGGCAGTCGTAACGACCGCCTCGTCAAGCGCTATGCCAAAGTGGTGGAGCGCGTCAACGAACGGGAGGAAGAGGTCAAGGCCCTCTCCGAAGAGGCTCTCAAGGCCAAGACCCGGGAATTCCGTGATCGTCTGGCCAAGGATGAGACCCTGGAAGATCTCATGCCCGAGGCCTTCGCCGTGGTGCGCGAAGCCGGTCGGCGGTTCATGGAGATGCGCCATTTCGATGTGCAGCTCATCGGTGGCATGGTGCTCAATGACGGTCGCATCGCCGAGATGCGCACCGGTGAGGGCAAGACCCTGGTGGCCACCCTGGCGGCCTACCTCAATGCCCTGCCCGCCAGGGGCGTGCACGTGATCACGGTGAACGACTACCTGGCCCGCCGGGATGCGGCCTGGATGGGGCGTGTCTATCATGCGCTGGGGCTGTCCGTGGGGGTGATCAATGCCTCTGGTGGCAAGGGTGTGGACAGCGCCTCCTATCTTTTCGATCCCGATTTCCCTGGTAACGACGAGGCGCCGCTGCACCTGCGCCCGGTGACCCGTCGGGAGGCCTATGCGGCTGACATCACCTATGGCACCAACAACGAATATGGTTTCGATTATCTGCGCGATAACATGGCGTTCCGCGCCGAGGATCGGGTACAGCGGGATCTGGCCTATGCCATCGTCGACGAGGTGGACTCCATCCTCATTGACGAGGCCCGCACGCCACTGATCATCTCCGGCCCCACCAGCGAAAACTCCGACCTCTACACCCGGATGAAGGATATTGTCCCTCAATTCATCCCTCAGGAGGACGAGGAGTCCGAGGGTGATTATGTGTTGGACGAGAAGGCGAAGCAGGTCTTCCTGTCCGAGGAGGGTCAGGAAAAGGCCGAGCAACTGCTGCTGGAAGCCGGTTTGCTCAAGGAAGGCCAGGGTCTGTTCGATGCCGCCAGCATCCCCGTGCTGCATCACCTGAATGCGGCCTTGCGGGCTCATGCCCTGTTCCAACGGGATGTGCAGTATCTGGTGCGGGACAACAAGGTCCTCATCATTGATGAATTCACCGGGCGGGTGATGACGGGGCGGCGCTGGTCCGATGGTCTGCACCAGGCTGTGGAGGCCAAGGAGGGGGTGCCGATCCAGAACGAGAACCAGACGCTGGCATCCATCACCTTCCAGAACTTCTTCCGCCTCTACGACAAGCTGTCCGGCATGACCGGCACGGCCGATACCGAGGCCTACGAGTTCCAGCATATCTACGCCCTGGAGGTGGTGGTGATCCCCACCAACCGCCCCATGGTGCGCAATGACATGCAGGATCTTGTCTACATGACCCAGCAGGAGAAGTACAAGGCCATCATCGAGGAGATCAAGGACTGCAGGGAACGCAAACAGCCCGTGCTGGTGGGTACCGCCTCAGTGGAGGCCTCGGAGACCCTGGCCAAGCTGCTCAACAAGGAAAAGATCCATCACGAGGTGCTCAACGCCAAACAGCATGAGCGCGAGGCCCATATCATTGCTCAGGCAGGTCGTCCCGGTGCGCTGACCATCGCCACCAACATGGCCGGTCGCGGGACCGACATTGTTCTGGGAGGCAGCCTGGATGCGGAGCTGGAGGGCCTGGGGGAGACGCCGGATCCAGAGCAGGTGAAGAAGATCCGGGCCGATTGGGAAAAGCGCCACGAGGCAGTCCTGGAGGCCGGTGGCCTGCATATCATCGGATCCGAGCGCCACGAGTCCCGGCGTATCGACAACCAGTTACGTGGTCGCGCGGGCCGTCAGGGGGATCCCGGCTCAAGCCGCTTCTTCCTGTCTCTGGAAGACAACCTGATGCGCATCTTTGCCTCCGACCGGGTCAAGGCGGTGATGCAGCGCCTGGGTATGAAGGAGGGCGAGGCCATCGAGAATGCCTGGGTCACCAAGGCCATCGAGAATGCCCAGCGCAAGGTGGAGGGACATAACTTCGATATTCGCAAGAGCCTGCTGGAATACGATGATGTGGCCAATGACCAGCGCCGGGTGATCTACGAACAGCGCCGGGAGTTGCTGGACTCGGAGGATATTTCCGACACCATCGAGCCCGTGCTCCAAGATGTACTCGACCAGACGGTGAGCCAGTACATCCCCCCCGGTTCCATTGAAGAGCAGTGGGACGTTCCCGGCCTTGCCCAGGCCCTGGAGAGCGAGTTCGGTATGAAGCTGGATATTGCCGACTGGCTGGAGAAGGACGATGACCTCCACGAGGAGACCCTGCGAGAGCGCCTGAAGGAGGCATTCCACACGGCACTCAAGGCCAAGGCTGACGTGGTGGGACCAGAAATGATGCGCCGCATCGAGAAGGACGTCATGCTTCAGGTGCTGGACAGCCACTGGAAGGAGCATCTGGCCGCCATGGACTACATGCGCCAGAGCATTGGCCTGCGTGGCTACGCCCAGCGTAATCCCAAGCAGGAGTACAAGAAAGAAGCCTTTGCCATGTTTGAATCCCTGCTGGAGCGCGTCAAACATGACGTGGTGTCCATGCTGATGCGGTTGCAGGTGCGTTCCGCCGAGGATGTGGCGGCCCTGGAGGAACAGACGCGCACCACCACCAGGCCCTCGAAGATGCAGTTCCAGCATGCGCAGCCAGGTAGCCCCTTGGGCGAGGAAGAACCGGCGCGTGGTGCCCAGGGCGGCAGCGTCCCTCAGCCGATCGGTCAGGGTGCTCCCCGGGGCGGCGATGCCGGTCAGTCAGAGGATGAGCAGGAACAGCCCTACCGTCGGGAAGAACCCAAGCTGGGACGCAACGACCCCTGCTGGTGCGGTTCCGGCAAGAAGTACAAGCATTGCCACGGCAAGCTGGATTGAGCCATGGCCGTTCATCTCTTTGAACCCGAGTGCCTGCTGCCCATCGCTGGAGTGCGCCTGTGCGCCGTGGCAGCAGGTATCCGCTACAAGGGCCGCGATGACCTGGTCTTGATGGAGTTGGCGCCCGGTAGTCGCTGTGCTGCTGTCTTCACGCGTAACGCCTTCTGTGCTGCGCCGGTGCATGTGGCGCGGGACCACCTGGCCCAGGAGGCGCCGCGCTATCTGCTGATCAATGCCGGCAATGCCAACGCAGGAACCGGCGCGCCAGGCATGCAGGCGGCGCAGGCCTGCTGCGCCGCAGTGGCCGAGGCGGGTGATACCCAACCGGAGCGTGTGCTGCCCTTCTCCACTGGCGTCATCGGGGAACCCCTGCCCGTGGAGCGTATCGTCGATGTCCTGCCAGCGGCGATGGAGGGACTGAACGCAGAAGGGTGGAAGGCCGCCATGCGCGCTATCATGACCACTGACACGGTGGGCAAGGGGATCAGTGAGCGGGTGGAACTCTCCGGCGGTACGGTCACCCTCACCGGGATTGCCAAGGGCTCCGGCATGGTCCATCCGGACATGGCCACGATGCTGGCCTATGTGGCCACTGATGCGCGGGTGGAATCCGATCAGCTGCAGGCCATGCTGGAGCGATGTGCCGATCAGAGTTTCAATGCCATCACCGTGGACGGCGATACCTCCACCAACGATGCCTGCGTCCTGGCTGCCACCGGGGCCTCCGGTGTGGCAGTGGAGAGCGCCGAGGATCGCGGCCTTTTCGAGGCAGCCCTGCTGCGCATCTGCCGCAGCCTGGCTCAGGCCATCGTCAGGGACGGGGAGGGGGCCACCAAGTTCGTCACCGTGCGGGTAACCCATGCCCGGGATGCCCGGGAGGCGCGCACTGTTGGCATGACCGTGGCTCAATCGCCATTGGTGAAGACGGCCCTGTTTGCCTCTGATCCCAACTGGGGCCGTATCCTGGCCGCCGTGGGGCGCGCCGGCCTGCCGGCGCTGGATGTGGATGCAGTGACCATCCATCTGGGTGACGTGCGAATCGTTGCCGACGGTGGGCGGGCGCCGGAGTACACTGAGCAGGCCGGTCAACGGGTCATGGATCAGGCGGACATCATGATCACCATCGACCTGGGGGGGCGAGGGCATGGACAGGCCGAGGTATACACCTGTGACTTCTCTTACGACTACGTGCGCATTAACGCCGAATACCGTTCCTGAACCTCGGGAGAGGGCGCATGGCCACCTGTGACGACCGCTCGCCCCTGCCCGTGGTGGTGGCCGTGATCATGGATGACCAGGGGCGGTGTCTGATCACCCGTCGCCCTCAGGATGTCCACCAGGGGGGGCGCTGGGAGTTTCCAGGAGGGAAGCGAGAGCCTGGGGAGTCCCGCGACCAGGCCCTGACCCGCGAGCTTGCCGAGGAACTGGGCATCACCCCCCTGAGTCATGAACCCCTGATCTGCCTGACCCATGATTACCCGGACCTGCAGGTCCACCTGGATGTGGTCCGGGTGACTGACTTTCAGGGCACCCCCCAGGGCCTGGAAGGTCAACCCCTGAAATGGGTGCCTGTTCAGGCCCTGGATGCCCGCAATTTCCCAAAGGCCAATCGCCCCATTATCCGGGCCCTGTCCCTGCCGGACCGCTATCTCATCACCCCGGATCACTGGGATCCGGAGCAGTTGCGGGTGCATCTGGAGTGCAGTCTTGGGGACCCCGCCGTGAGCCTGGTGCAACTGCGTGCCCCGCAACTGGACGCTGGGGCCTATGCCGCTCTGGCCGAGGATGCTCTGGCCCTGTGTCGGCGCCAAGGGGTTCGGCTCATGCTCAATGCCGATCCCGCGCTGGCCCGGGACCTGGGAGCGGATGGCGTTCATCTGAATCATCAGCGGCTTTGCGATTGGCGCGGGCGACCGTCCGGGCTGGCCTCCGATTTTCTGGTGGCAGCCTCGGTGCATGATGAGGTCTCCATGACGCAGGCCCGACAGGCGGGTTGCGATTTCGTCGTGGTTTCCCCCGTGGCGCCTACCAGGACGCATCCCGGGGCCGCACCGCTGGGCTGGACCCGCTTCGCGTCATTGGCTGACCAGGCCGCCTGTCCGGTTTATGCCCTGGGCGGGATGACCCCCGAGGACATCCCTCGTGCCCGGGCCCATGGGGGGCAGGGTGTGGCCGGTATCCGTGGGGTCTGGCCCGCTTGTTCATCCGACTAGGAGTGTCTCTTCATGAACCTTCGAAATCCTCCTCCGTGGCAGGTCCTGCCGGTGATCCTGCTGGTTCTGGGGCTGAGCATCTGGGCTGGTGAATCCTGGTTGCGCCCCATGCTGGATCCTGGGGCCGGTGACCGGGTGGTGCTGGCAGTGGCTGAAGACTGCGAATTGAATCGTGCAGGCTGCACCGTGGCGCTGGATGGAATGCGCCTGATGCTTCGCGGTCCGGACACCATCCCGCCCCTGGAGGACTTTGATCTGATTCTGGAAGCCCAAGGGCCGGTGGAGCCCCTGGAAGTGTCCTATGTCATGCCGGGCATGGACATGGGCGTGAACCGATTCGCGTTCGGGGCGGGCGATGAAGGCATATGGCGTGCCCCATCGGCCCTGCCCGTATGCATGTCAGGGCGCCTGGACTGGCTGGCCCAGGTGCGGTTTGCCTACGAGGGGCGGGAGTATGAGGTGCGGATTCCGGTGCTGCTCAGTCGCCCGGCACGTGGCACGCAGGACTGAAGCCGCGCTGTCCCCTGCGCGCCGTTGCTACAGGGCGCAGCACGTCAGCGAGAACGAGATATCCCCCTGGCACTGCGGGGCCCTTTCGCGCATGTCGCCTGGCTGCAGGAAACGCACATTGAAGCGTTGTCGCCCGGCGCTGATCTCGGGGTAGAAGGGGGCGTTCTGGGGCAGCGCGATGCGGATGATCTGCCAGGGCTGACTGGTGTCCAGGGTCTGTTCGTAGAAGCCCTTGCTGGCGGTGAGATTCTGCGGGGCCCCGGCGTTGCGAATGAGTTCCAGGATGAGACCCACTGCCTCGTGGATGTCATCGAAGGGGCGAGCCCATTCCTCCAGTAGCTTGCGGCGTTCGGAGACCGGTCGCATCAGCCAGAAATGGTAGGCGGGCAGGTCAAAGTCACAGGTGCCTCCGGGAATGGCCACCCGCTGGCGCACACTGTTGAAAAAGTCGTTGCCCTTGACCTGCTGGTCCAACTGGCCGTTGATGGTGTGAATGTTTTCGATCAGTTTGCGTTGTTGATCAATCACCGCCTGCAGGCGCCGCTGATCCACACCAGGATCTTCCTTGAGCCGGCTCAGATTGGTGGTCTGACGCTCCAGTTCCTTCATGAGTTCGCGTTTAAGATCCACCCGGTTGGTCAGGTTGAGTAACTCGATCAGGGTGAGCAGGGCGTTGTGGGTATCAGGGCCGCCATCGTGCTGCAGGCTATGCCAGAATCGGTGCATCAATACCTCCAAGCGCATGAACAGGCGCATGCGCTCGTGGAGAGGCTGTTCGTAGATGATGGATCCCTTCACGGGTGCGACCGAAGGCGGGTTGTGGACCACATACTCGTTATTTTCCGCTTTGCGGCCGAAATTCACAAACATGTTATCACCTCTGAAGTAGGGGGCCGGCCCCGGGGCCGTGGCGGGTCCGCGCTGTTTCAGCGGCCGGCAGACAGGTCCAGATACCGCCGGTGCAGCGCCTCAACCTGGCTTTCAAGGACATCGGGTGCGCTGCTGTTGTCGATGATGTCGTCGGCGGCGGCCAGGCGCTGGGCGCGGGTTGCCTGCGCATCAAGGATCGCCTGAATCTGCTGCGGGGAGACCCTGTCACGCGCACTGGCCCGGGAGCGCTGCAGATCCTCGGGGCAGTCCACCACGAGCACCCGGTCCACCCGTCCCTGCACGCCCGATTCCACCAGCAAGGGGATCACCAACATGCAGTAAGGGGCGTGAGTTTCTGATTGTTGGCGGTCCATCTCGGCCCAGATCATAGGGTGTAACAGGGATTCCAATCTGTGACGCGCTTGGCTGTTCTGGAAGACCAATTCCCGCAGGGCAGCCCGGTCCAGGTGGCCGTGGGCATCCAGAATGGTGTCGCCGAAGGCCTCGCCAAGGCACTTCAGCCCCTTGCTGCCCGGTTCCACCACCTGCCGGGCCACCACGTCCGAGTCAATCAGCCCGGCGCCACGCGCCTGGAACAGGCGTCCGACCGTGGACTTGCCGCTGCCGATGCCTCCGGTCAGACCGACGGTCAGCATGGGGGACGGTGTTCCATGGACGAGAGGCGGGTCCGCATCAGACCACGGCCTGCAGATACACCCTGATGATGGCATCTCCCCATAGCAGGGCGATGAAACCGGCGGCGGCCAGGTAGGGGCCGAAGGGGATGGGGATATCACGGTCCCGTCCCCGGGTCACGATCAGGGCGATGCCCACCACTGCGCCGACCAGGGAGGACAGCAGGATGACCAGCGGCAGCACCTGCCAGCCCAGCCAGGCCCCGATCAGGGCGAAGAGCTTGAAGTCCCCATAGCCCATGCCCTCCTTGCCCGTGAGCAGCCGGAAGGCATGGTACACCAGCCACAGGCTGAGATAGCCGGCAATGGCGCCGATGACGCTGCTGGTGGCATCAGTGAACAGGCCGGGCAGATTGACGATCAGACCCAGCCATAGCATGGGCAGGGTGATCATGTCCGGCAGCAGGGTGGTGCGCAGGTCGATCACCGCCAGGGCAATGAGAGACCAGGTGAACAGCAGGGCGGCGCCAGCGGCCCAGGTGAACCCGAAGTGCCAGACCACCAGCATGGACAGCAACGCCGTGGCCGCCTCCACCAGCGGGTACTGGGGTGAGATGCGGGCGCCACAGGACGAGCAACGTCCCCGCAGGAGCAGGTAGCTCAGCACCGGAACGTTTTCCACGGCCTTGATGTGGTGTCCACAATGGGGGCAGCCGGAGCGAGGGACGACCAGATTGTAAGGGCCGGCCACCTCGCCACCGTCTCCGCCTTGCCCCTGGGCCTGCAGCCAGGCCCGGGCCTCACTCTGCCACTGACGTTCCATCATGATGGGCAACCGATGGATCACCACGTTGAGGAAGCTGCCGATGAGCAGGCTGAACAGCCCGGTCACGGTGAGCAGCAGCCAGGGGGTGTTCGCCATGAGTTCAATCACACCACGGCCCCCAACTGGAAGATGGGCAGATACATGGCGATCACGAGACCGCCCACCACGACACCCAGGAAGGCCATGATCATGGGCTCCATGAGGCTGGAAAGGCCGTCGACCATGTTGTCCACTTCCTCCTCGTAGAAGTCGGCCACCTTGCCGAGCATCTCATCCAGGGAGCCTGATTCCTCGCCGATGGCCACCATCTGCACCACCATGTTGGGGAAGACCCCGGTGTTGCGCATGGCCTGTTGCAGTTGGGTACCCCCGGCCGTTTCGTCGCGCATGCGCATCGTGGCCTCGTAATAGAGGGCATTGCCCGTGGCCCCCGCCACCGATTGCATGGCCTCCACCAGCGGCACGCCGGCAGAGAACATGGTGGACAGGGTGCGGGCAAAGCGGGCAATGGAGGCCTTGCGCAGCAGTTCCCCAACCACTGGAATCTTCAGGGACCACAGGTCCAGTTGGCGCCTGAAGCCGGGAGATCGTCGCTTACCCTGGACGAAGGCGAATACCGCCAGGGCAATCCCTCCGAAAATTCCCCACCAGTAATTCTGGAAGAAATCGGAAATGCCGATCACGAACTGGGTGAACACGGGGAGGTCGGCGCCGAAACCCTGGAAGAGATCCTGGAACTGAGGTACCACGAAGATCAGCAGAATGGCCGTGACGATGAAAGCCACCACGATGACCGCTGCCGGGTAGAACATGGCCTTCTTGATCTTGGCCTTGAGCGACTCGGTCTTCTCCTTGTAGGTGGCGATGCGATCCAGCAGCGTCTCCAGGGCGCCCGATTGTTCACCGGCCCCCACCAGGTTGACCACCAGGTTGTCGAACTGGAGCGGATGCTTGGCCAGGGCGCTGGCGAAGGTGGAGCCCCCCTCCACGTCTGCCTTGATGCGCAGGATGAGTTCCTGCATGGAGGGGTTTTCGTGGCCCCGGCCCACGATCTCGAAGGCCTGCACCAGCGGCACGCCGGCGCTCATCATGGTGGACATCTGTCGCAGAAACACGGCAATGTCCTTGGGCGTGATTTTCTTCTTGCCCCCGAACAGGGGCTTGGGCTTCTTGCGGACCTTGAGGGGATTGATGCCCTGGCGGCGCAGATCTGCCTTGGCCAGGTTCTCATTGGCGGCCGTGGTCTCTCCCTTGACCCGGGCTCCCTTCTTGTCCACGCCTTCCCAGACAAACACGGTCATTGTCTCGGCCATGGCTTAGTCCTTGGTGATGCGGTTGATTTCTTCAAGGCTGGTGATGCCGGCCTTGACCTTGAGCAGTCCCGAGCGGCGCAGGTCCGGGACGCCTTCCTTGTCAGCCTGTTCGGCCAGCTGCATGGCATTCCCCCCTTCCAGGATCAGTCGCTGCATGCCTTCGGAGATGGGCAGCACCTGGTAGATCCCGACGCGACCCTTGTAACCCAGAGTGCAGCGATCGCATCCCACTGGCTTGAACAGCTTGATGCCCTCCTTGACCTCCTGTTCGGTAAATCCCTCTTCCAGCAGCACATCGTCGGGTACATCGTGGGGCGTTTTGCAATGATTGCACAGGCGTCGTCCCAGCCGTTGGGCAATGATCAGCAGGATGGATGAGGCGATGTTGTAGGAGGGGACACCCATATTGGCCAGTCGGGTGAGGGTCTGGGGAGCATCGTTGGTGTGCAGGGTGGACAGCACCAGATGGCCTGTTTGAGCCGCCTTGATGGCAATCTCGGCGGTTTCCAGGTCGCGTATCTCCCCTACCATGATGATGTCCGGATCCTGACGCAGAAAGGCCCGCAGGGCGCTGGCGAAGGTGAGGCCCACCTTGGGGTTGACGTTTACCTGATTGACGCCGGGCATGTTGATCTCGGCCGGATCCTCGGCGGTGGAAATGTTGCGGTCCGCCGTGTTGAGGATGCCCAGGCCCGTATACAGGGAGACCGTCTTGCCGGAGCCGGTGGGGCCGGTGACCAGGATCATGCCATAGGGCTTGCTCAGGGCATTCAGATAGAGTTCCTTCTGATGCGGCTCATAGCCCAGCTCGTCAATACCCAGGAAGGCACTGGTCGGATCCAGGATACGCAGTACCACCTTCTCGCCATACAGCGTGGGGCAGGTGTTCACGCGAAAGTCGATGGCGCGGTTCTTGGAGAGTTGCATCTTGATGCGCCCGTCCTGGGGGATGCGGCGCTCGGAGATGTCCATGCGGGACATGACCTTGATGCGGGCAGTGATGCGGGGTGCCAGGTTGGCGGGCGGATGGGCCACCTCCGAGAGCACTCCGTCCAGGCGAAAGCGCACCCGAAAATTCTTTTCATAGGGCTCGAAATGGACGTCCGAGGCCTTCTTGTTGATGGCATCCAGCAATACCTTGTTGACGAAGCGCACCACCGGCGTGTCGTCGATGTCGCTTTCCGAGACATCCTGCCCCCGATCGTCCTCGTCACCCTTGATTTGCAGATCGTCCAGATCGTCGTCCATGAGGCCTTCCATCATGGCCCCGGAGTCGTTGAGGGCATCCTCGATCAGTTTGACCAGCTTGTCCTGCTCCACCAGCACCGGCTCGGTGGCAATGCCGGTATTGAACTTGATCTCATCCAGGGCCGTGAGGTTCATGGGGTCGGCCAGGCCGACGAACAGGCGGTTGCCGCGCTTGTACAGGGGCAGGGCCTGATGCTGGCGGACCAGCTTTTCATCCATGAGGTTCTTGGGCAGATGATCCCGATCCAGGGTGTCCAGGTCGAATAGCGGGGTGCCAAACTCCTCGCAGGCAGACTGTGCCAGGCCGCGGGCCTGGACCAGGTTCTCGTCCACCAGGTAAGCCACCAGCGGCACACGCTTCTTGCGCGACTGCTCCAGAGCCCGGTTGGCGTCTGCCTCGTTGAGCTGGCCATCCTGGACAAGCCTGCGGGCAAGGCCGCTCAGGGGGATGGAACTGGCTGGTGTGGACATGGGCGACCGTTCAGGCAGAGGGTTGCAAGGGGGTAGTCTCGGGGTAAAGGACGCCAGGCTCAAGCCCCGCGCCGCCTGTGGATCTGTCTTGATCCGTTATGAGTATATGGGCATTCCCCGTTGACGTCATTTCGCGATACCGCTCACCGTGGTGTCAGGGGCCCTCCAGGCCCAGTCGGTATAATCGAAAACCCAGTTGGCGCATGCTCAGCCCAAGCCTTTGCGCTGTTTTCTCCCGATCGCCGCCGACCGCCTCCAGGGCCTCCAGGATCACCCGCTTTTCCTCATGGGCCAGGCGTTCCTCCAGTGGCTCCCGGCCGGTGTCCGCCGCCGGGGCGGGCGGTTCCGCGGCCCGGGGGAGTTGCAGGTCTTCTGCCTCGATGAGATCCCCGTCACACAGCGTGGCGGCTCGCTCCAGGATATTTTCCAGCTCCCGCACATTGCCCGGATAGTGATAACCGGCCAACTGGGTCATGGCCGCCCCACTCAGGCGCCTGGGGGATTCCCCCCAGCGCTCGGCCAACCGCCCAAGGATGTAGTCGGCCAGCCGGGGCAGATCTTCAAGCCGCTCGCGCAGGCTGGGTACCTTGAGTTCGATGACATTGAGGCGGTAATACAGGTCCTGGCGAAAGCGGCCGTTTTCCACCTCGGTGGCCAGATCCTTGTGGGAGGCCGAGAGGATGCGTACATCCACGGCGATCTCGCGGGCCGCGCCTACCGGCTTGATGGCCCGTTCCTGGATGGCGCGCAGCAGTTTCACCTGCATGTGCAGGGGCAGTTCCGCGACCTCGTCCAGAAACAGGGTGCCTCCCTGTGCGGCCTGGAACAGGCCCTGCTTGTCGGTGACGGCTCCGGTGAAGCTGCCCTTGATATGCCCGAAGAATTCACTCTCCATGAGCTCGGCGGGGATGGCGCCACAGTTGACGGGCACCAGGGGGCGTTCGGCCCGCGGGCCCAGCCGGTGGATCTCCTGGGCCACACGCTCCTTGCCGCTGCCCGACTCGCCCAGGATGTACACGGGGGCCTGACTGCGGGCCAGCTTGGCGATGGTGGCCTTGAGCCTGAGCATGGCCGGGGCGTTGCCCAGCAGGTTGTCGTTCTCCTGGCTGGCCTCGTGGGCCCGATCGATGCGGGCAGTGGACGTTGGCGCCGAGAGTTTGAGGGCACTGCTCACCAGGTCCCGCAGGGTGGTGAGGTCGACGGGTTTGGAAACGAAGTCGAAGGCACCGGACTTGAGTGCCTGTACGGCCGTATCCATGCTGCCATAGGCCGTGATCACCGCCACCGGCAGGCAGGGGTGATGGGCCTGGATGTGTTCCACCAGTTCGATGCCGTCACCGTCGGGCAGACGCATGTCGGTGAGGCACAGATCAAAGGCCTCACTGCCCAGCAGGGCCTTGGCGTCGCGCACCGATCCGACAGAGCGGGTATGCAGTTTCATGCGGCCCAGGGTGATCTCCAGGAGTTCCCGGATGTCCGGTTCATCGTCGATGATCAGTACGTGCTGGATGCCCATGGCGTCTTTATCGGCAGCGGCTCAAGGGGCCGGTTCGGTTGCGGTGTGTTCGGGCATGGGGAACCGGATGCGAAAACAACTGCCGCCGGTGGGCAGGGGCAGGTATTCCAGTCCACCTCCATTGTTCTCGCACAGTTCCCGTGCAATGTATAGCCCGAGCCCGGTGCCCTGGTTGCCGGACGTCACGAAGGGTTCGAAGAGTTGACGCGCGATGCCGGGCTTGACCCCGTGGCCTTCGTCGATCACATCCACCACGGGTTGCCGGGAGATGTCCTGGGTGCCGCCCTGAATGCGGATGCGCGGCGGCTCGCCAGCGCGGGTGCCATAGCGTAGGGCATTCACGCACAGATTCCACAGAACCTGGTGGAGTTGTTCCGGATCGAAACGCCCGCGGGCATCATCGGGCCGGATGGCCACCTGCAGTTGGACCGGTTCCAGATGGTAATGCCGCCGGAACTCCTCCGTAAACCGTTCCAGCCAGGGCTTGAGGTACAGGGACTCCCCCCGAGGCGAAGCCTGTCGGGAGAGGCCGAGGATGTTCTGGATCAGCGCGTTCATGCGCTGGCTCTGATCCTGGATGATCCCTGCCAGGCGGCGATCCGCCGGGTCCAGGGATTCCGATTCTCCCAGTAGTTGGGCCGCATGGCTGATGGCCCCCAGGGGGTTGCGGATCTCGTGGGCAATACTGGCGGTCAGGCGGCCCAGTGAGGCCAGCTTGATGGCCTGCATCTGCCGATGCAGCTCGGCGGTATCCTCCAGAAAAATCAGGGTCCCCACGGCACGATCCACCCCCAGTCGGGTAAATCGTACCCGCAACTCCGGCCCGTAAGCCCCTGCCTCCAGGGTCTGATGGCTTTGGGTACCTGGCTTTGCCAGCCAGTCTTGCAGGGCAGCCTCGATCTGTGGGGATATCTTTTCAAGGTCGCTGGGGTTGTCGGGGCTGGGATTGCCCAGCAACCCCCAGGCCGCTTCGTTGATCAGATGCACATGGCCGGTGTCATTCACGACGATGACACCTGATTGCATGCGCTCGATGATGTGGGCATTGAGTTCGGCCATGTTGGCCAGGTCCACACTGTGACGCTCCGCCCGCGCCTCGCTCTCCCGCACCCGGCGGGACAGCACCAGCCCCAGCAGGGCCGTGGCGAACAGGGCAGCACCCAGCAGCCCCGTCTGGGTCAGCGCCGCGTCCCGGGTGGGGTCGACCAGATAGCCGTGTATCTGCGCCAGCAGCAGAGCGATGGAGCCCAGCGCCGCAAAGAACAGCGCCGGGCGTCCCGGGGCCAGCACACTCAGTCCGACCATGGCCGGAATGGTGAGCATGCCCAGGCCGCTGCTCACGCCGCCGCTGGCGTACATGAGCAGGGTGATGCACAGGGTATCGGTGATGGCCTGGGTGTAGACCTGGATCTCCGCCGAGGGCGTGTACAATCGCGCCGCCGTGCCGAATCCGAAGCTCAGCACCAGGTATAGGGACGCGCACAGCAAAAACAGGCGCGGGTGGGACTGCCCCAGGGTTTCCGGGCCGGTGCCCAGCACCACCAGGGCCACCAGCATCCCGGCAACAAAGAACCGATACAGGCTGAACAGTCGGAGCGCCCGCCAGACATCGTCCATGGGGCGCCGTGTCCAGCCAGGACGGGACAGGCCGAAGAGCTTCATGCCCCGTCAGGCGGGGGCGGCAGGGCGAGGGGAGTCATGCCGCGACGCGTGTTATTCTCGTGTAGACTCTTGAGCGAGTGCCAGATCCCGGTGATCGTTGGAGCAGAAGGCCCGCGGGCCTTCCTTCACCGCTTCATTCTCCGGTACGTGCAGGCCACAGTACTCACAACGCAGCATGTGACCGGAACTCACCTGCTGTGGGTGTTTGGGGCGTTTCACGTCCGGTGTTTTAAGCAGCAGTCGGACCACCATGAAGACCAGTACGAAGGCGGCAATCAGGAACAGGATGTTCATGGGTACGGTGATTCGGGTTTGAGTGGTGTATAAAAAGGTACTACATAAAAGGCGTCGGCAGTGAGTATGTGATCAGCCATTCCGGGTCTGACCCTTGATGCATCGGGCGACCCGCCGGCGAAATTCACCCCTTTGATACTCAGGATCCATGAACCTTCACGAATTTCAGGCCAAGACCCTGTTCAGAGAACACCAGATCCCCGTGCCCGAGGGGGTCCCCATTCAGCGTCCCGAGGATGTGGACGAGGCCATGGAGCAACTGGGCGGTGATGCCTGGGTGGTCAAGGCCCAGGTTCATGCGGGTGGCCGGGGCAAGGCCGGTGGGGTCAAGCGGGTGCGGGGGCGCGGCGAGTTGCTGGCGGCCGTGTCGGATCTGCTGGGGACCACCCTGGTGACCCACCAGACCGGCCCCGAGGGTCTGCCGGTCAATACCTTGTTGATGGAGTCCCTTACCGATATCCAGCGGGAGCTCTACGTGAGCCTGCTGGTGGATCGTGGCACCCGCAGGGTGGCGGTGATGGTCTCCGCCGCCGGGGGCATGGATATCGAGGAGGTGGCCGCCAAGACCCCTGAAAGACTGCTCACCCAGTTTGTCGATCCGGCCGCCGGCATCATGCCCTACCAGGGGCGTCGGGCAGCCTTCGCCCTGGGCCTGGAAGGCAAGCAGGTGGGAGCCTTCGTGAAGCTGCTCACCCGGCTGTATCAACTCTTCGTCGATAGTGACGCCAGTCTGGTGGAGATCAACCCCCTGGTGGTCACCGGCAACGGCGAGCTCATCGCCCTGGACGCCAAGGTGAACATCGACGACAACGCCCTGTACCGTCGCCCGGCTCTGGCAGGCATGCGCGACATCTCCCAGGAGGAGGCACGCGAGGCCCAGGCACGGGAACACGAACTGAACTACGTGCGACTGGATGGCAACATCGGTTGCATGGTCAACGGCGCCGGCCTGGCCATGGCCACCATGGACCTGATCAAGCTCCATGGGGGCGAGCCTGCCAATTTCCTGGACGTGGGAGGCGGTACCACTGCGGCGCGGGTGGCCGAGGCCTTCAAGCTGATCCTCTCCGATGATGCGGTGAAGGCGGTGTTCGTGAACATCTTCGGCGGTATCGTGCGCTGCGATCTGATTGCCGAGGGGATCATCGCGGCGGTCAAGGAAGTGCATATCACCGTCCCGGTGGTGGTGCGGCTGGAAGGCACCAACGTGGAACAGGGGCGCCAACTCCTGGCGGACAGTGGCTTCAACATCATCACCGCACCCAGCCTGACCGAGGGCGCCCAGCAGGTGGTCAAGGCGGCCTCCGAGGCCTGACCGGATCACTCCCATCCCGACGAATCAGCCAGACTCACAAGGGCGGACACGGACTTTTCATGAGCATCCTGATCGACAAGAACACCCGCGTCATCTGCCAGGGCTTTACCGGCAAGCAGGGCACTTTCCATTCGGAGCAGGCCATCGCCTATGGGACCTGCATGGTGGGAGGGGTCACCCCGGGTAAGGGGGGGCAGACTCACCTGGAACTGCCCGTTTTTGACACCGTGCATGATGCGGTCACAGAGGCGGGCGCCCAGGCCACCATGATCTACGTGCCGGCTGCCTTCGCGGCAGACGCCATCCTGGAAGCAGCGGATGCGGGCATTCAGGTCATCGTCTGCATCACCGAAGGCATTCCGGTGCTGGACATGCTTCGCGTTCGGGCAGCCCTGGCGGGCAGTTCGGCGCGCCTCATCGGCCCCAATTGTCCGGGCGTGATCACCCCGGGGGCCTGCAAGATCGGCATCATGCCGGGGCATATTCACGAGCCCGGCCGGGTGGGTATCGTCTCTCGCTCCGGTACCCTGACCTACGAGGCCGTGAAACAGACCACCGACGCTGGCCTGGGGCAGAGTACCTGCGTGGGCATTGGCGGCGACCCCATCCATGGCATGAACTTCGTGGACTGTCTGGAACTGTTCGAGCAGGACCCGCAGACCGAAGGCATCATCATGGTGGGCGAGATCGGTGGCACCGCCGAGGAAGAGGCCGCCGCCTATATCCAGAAACACGTCAGCAAGCCCGTGGTCGCCTACATTGCCGGCGTGACGGCCCCGCCGGGGCGGCGCATGGGCCATGCCGGGGCCATTATCTCCGGGGGGCAGGGTACGGCAGACCAGAAATTTGCGGCCCTGGAGGCGGCTGGCGTGGCCGTGGTCCATTCTCCCGCCGACATGGGCCAGCGCCTCAAGGAATTGCTGGGCTGAGGGCGTCGCATCCCGACATGACCCGGGCCCGGGTCCGGGCGACGTTTGCCGTCGCCGGTCCCGGGCCCTTTTCTGTATAGAGACCGCATTGATTCCATGACTCAGACCGTGAAGATCGCCTTGGCCCAGATGAACCTCATGGTGGGCGACGTTGAAGGCAACGCCGAGCGAATCATCCAGGCCGCTTGCCAGGCCCGCGACCGCCATGAGGCTCAGTTGGTTCTGTTCCCCGAGTTGGCCCTGACCGGCTACCCACCGGAAGACCTGCTCATGCGCGGCAGCCTGCTGGACCGAGTTGTGCAGGCCCTTGATGAGGTGGCCGCCCAGGTACGGGGTATCGATGTCCTGTTGGGGGCACCGCTTCGCGACCGCGGCGGCCTATGCAATGCGGCAGTATGGCTGCGGGATGGTCAGGTGCTGGCCCGTTACGACAAGCAGGTCCTCCCCAACTACAGCGTCTTCGATGAAAAACGTTATTTCCGTCCCGGTGATGAAGCCTGCGTGGTGGAAGTGGGTGGACTGCCCATGGGCGTCACCGTCTGCGAGGATATCTGGCAGCCGGAGCCAGCCCAGCGGGCCCGGCAGGCTGGCGCGCGGCTCATCCTCAACATCAATGCCTCGCCCTTCCATCGGGATAAACACCAGGAGCGCCTGGAGGTGCTGCGTACGCGGGTGGCCGAGACCGGGCTGCCCATCGCCTATCTGAACCTGGTGGGCGGGCAGGACGAACTGGTGTTCGACGGCCATTCCATGGCGGTGGATGCCGAGGGCAGCTTGCGCTTGTGCGCCCCTCCCTGGCAAGAGGGCGTGTACCTGCTGGAGGTGCAGCACGATGCCGGAAATATCAGATTTTCCAGTGGGATCGTGGCGCCTCCCCAGCCGCCTGAAGCCAGCCTCTACGACGCCCTGGTGCTGGGGGTGCGTGACTACGTGAACAAGAATGGTTTCAAGGGGGCCGTGCTGGGCCTGTCCGGCGGGATCGACTCGGCCCTGACGCTATGTATTGCCGTGGATGCCCTGGGGCCGGACGCAGTGGAAGCCATCATGATGCCCTATCACTATACCGCCGGCATGAGCCGGGAGGATGCCGCGGCCCAGGCAAAGCTGCTGGGCGTGCGCTTTCGGGAGATCCCCATCGCGCCCATGGTGGAAGCCTTCATGGGCGGTCTGTCGGAGGCGTTTGCTGGCCTGGCCGCCGATACCACCGAGGAGAACATTCAGGCCCGTTGTCGAGGGACCATCCTGATGGCTTTCTCCAACAAGACCGGCCGCATGCTGCTCACCACCGGCAACAAGAGTGAAATGGCCGTGGGCTATGCCACCCTCTACGGGGACATGGCCGGGGGCTTCGCGCCTTTGAAGGATCTTGCCAAGCTATGGGTGTATCGCTTGGCACGCTACCGCAACCAGCGTGGACCTGCCATCCCGGAGCGGGTGATTGAACGTCCCCCCTCGGCGGAACTGGCCCCTGATCAGTGCGATGAGGACAGCCTCCCACCATACGAGATCCTGGACGCCATCCTGGAGCGTTTTGTGGAGCGGGATGAATCCTTCTCTCGCATTGTCGATGCCGGCTACGACGAGGCAGTGGTCAGGCGGGTGATCGGCCTCGTCCTGCGCAATGAGTACAAACGCCGCCAAGCCCCCCCGGGTGTGCGGGTCACGCCGCGGGCCTTCGGCAAGGATCGGCGCTATCCCATTACATCCGGCTATGGCAGGCTGTTAAGATAACACCCCTGTCATTTCATCCTGACCGCGCCGCGCATCCTGCGGCTCAAACGGAATCCGGAACCCATGAAAAAGATCGAAGCCATCATCAAGCCTTTCAAACTCGAAGACGTGCGCGAAGCCCTCATGGAAATCGGCGTCACCGGGCTGACCGCCACGGAAGTGAAGGGTTTCGGGCGCCAGAAGGGTCATACCGAACTCTACCGTGGTGCCGAATATGTGGTGGACTTCATCCCCAAGGTCAAACTGGAGATTGGCGTCGATGACAGCCTGGTGGACGCCTGTGTGGACGCCATCATCAAGGCCGCCCGCACCGGCAAGATCGGCGACGGCAAGATCTTCGTCACCGACATGGAGCGGGCCATTCGCATCCGTACCGGCGAGGAAAACACCGACGCGTTGTAAGCCCCCTGGGCCAGAGGGCGGCCTTTGGATGCCATCCGGGTCACCTCTGGCGTCGTCGACTTCGGGTACACCGCCCGGGTCGTTCGCGAACGACCCCTACAGGGTCAGGGATTAAAGGGGGCTGTCCCCATTACGGATGGAACGGCCCCCACCCCGATAAAAGGGGTCGATAAAAGGGGTCTGTCCCCATTACGGATGCAGGTGTGCACCGGGGGCGAGGTGTTGTCAGCGGGTGTTCACCGCATGGATGCGGTGGCCAAGCCTACAGGGACGTATTCACGGCGTCCCGCGGACAACACCTCGCCCCCGGTGCACACCGGTCGAAGCCTCCAGTCACCGCCCCCCGTCAACGAGACCCCGCAAACCCGCCCCGAACGAGCCGAAAAGGGGTCTGTCCCCATTTTGGGGGATGCCCCGCCAGTCGGCCCCGCTATCTATCGGTAGGTCACGACCTCATCCAGGCGGCGCCGATGGGAAGCCTCCGGGATCTCCGCCGGATATCCTACACACAACAGTGCCACCGGACGCAGGCCGGACTCGAGCCCGAGCGCGTTGATCACCGCGTCCTCGTCGAAGAAACCCACCCACGTGGACCCCATCCCGGCAGCCACTACGGCCAGTTGCGCATAGGCGGCAGCGATGGTGGCATCCTGCAGCGCGTACAGCTCCCGCCCACGCTCACCATATTGTTGCTCGGCCCGTGCCGCGTCCGTGCAGAACACCAGGCACACCGGCGCCTGGGCGATGAAGGCCTGATCATGGGCGGCGCTCACCAGGGACTGGCGCAGTGCGGCATCCGTGATGCAGATGATCCGATAGGACTGCAGATCCCCCGCCGAAGGTGCAGTGACGGCAGTCTCCAGAATGGCATGCAGCTTTTCCGGCTCCACGGGCATGTCGGGCTGGTAACTGCGGATGGAATGACGGTGCCTGACGGTCTGAAAGAAATCCCACATCCCGGTTGTCTCCTCGTGCCTGTGCGATGATCGGGCGCCCGACGTCAAACGGGTGCGCTGGTCCCATGTGGCAGGGCTGCCAGTTCGTCGGCCCTGTTCGGGAAATTCTGCCTCAGCACCCGCAGGGCATCCTCGGCCAGATCGTCCATGTCCAACTCCCGGTACGCCCGAACCATGATCTCCAGGGCGTCGGGCACGGCCCCCGAGCCGTCGTAATGCTCCAACACATATCGACCCCGCTGAGCGGCCGCCAGCCAAGCCCCGCGGCGCATGTAGAAGTCGGCCACATGCATCTCGTGGGCTGCCAGCATGTTGCGCAGCCGCACCATGCGCTCGCGTGAATCCTGCGCATAGCGGCTGTCGGGGAAATATTGCAGTAGAGTGCCAAAATCCTCGAAGGCAGTGCGCAGCGGCACCGGGTCACGGCGGGCCTGATCCTGCGGCACCCAGCGATTCAGGAAACTCTGGTCACGTTCATAGTTGGTCAGGCCCCGCAGATAATAGGCGTAGTCCGCATGGGGGTGACGGGGGTTCATCTGCAGGAATCGGTCGATGGCGGCGATGGCCATTTCCGGTTCCTGGGCCTTGTAATAGGCGTAGGCAATCTCCAGCTGCCCCTGCTGGGCGTGTCGACCAAAGGGGAACCGGGCCTCCAGGGTTTCGTAGTGTTCCACGGCCTGGTCATAATTGCCCCGCTCAAGCGCGGCCTTGGCCTCTTCGTAAAGCTGGCTGGCGGACCAGTCCCGCGTCGGGTCCTGGCGCATGGCGCCGCAGCCGGAGATCAGGGCGGCAAGGAGGATCAGGATCAGGGTATTACGAAGAGCGGACATGGGGGCCACGGCGAATCAAGCATCAGCCCCAGAGTATACTAAGGACCCGGGCGGTAAAGCCATCGAAGTGGCGTGCGTCCCGGGTCCTTCGACACCCACCAGACAGATGTGTGAATCCATGCCCCAGACCACCATTCACCTGGACGCCACCATCCCGCCGGATCTGGCGGGGAAACGCCTGGATGCGGTCCTGGCGCGCCTATTTACCGACTATTCCCGCAGTCGCATCCAGCAGTGGATCGAAGCGGGTTGGGTGCGTGTGAATGGTGTGGCACCGCGTATCCGTGATAAGGCCGCCGAAGGCGCCGTGGTGGAGGTGCGCGCCTGTCTGGACGCGCCGGGAGAGGACGCCCCTCAGGATCTGCCTTTGGAGATCGTTCATGAGGACGATTGCCTGATCGTGATCCACAAGCCCGTAGGGTTGGTGGTACATCCTGCGGCCGGCCATCCAAGGGGCACCCTGGTGAATGCCCTGTTGCATCATGCGCCGGAGCTGACGCATCTGCCCCGGGCCGGCATTGTTCATCGCCTGGACAAGGACACCTCGGGTCTGCTGGTGGTGGCCCGCACCCTGGAGGCCCATACTGACCTGGTGCGCCAGTTGCAGGCACGCACGGTGGGTCGGGAATATCTGGCGCTGGTTCAGGGTGAAATGGTGGCCGGTGGCACGGTGGATGAACCCATCGGCCGTCACCCGGTGGATCGCAAGCGCATGGCCGTGGTGAGTGGGGGGCGACCTGCAGTCACCCATTATCGAGTGGAAGAGCGGCTGGAGGGCTTCACTCTGTTGCGTGTGAGCCTGGAAACCGGCCGTACCCACCAGATCCGCGTACACATGGCCCACCTGCGCCACCCCATCGTGGGAGACCCGGTTTATGGTGGACGACTCCGGCTGCCTGCCGGACTGCCTGACGGCGCCATCGAGACGATTCAGGGCTTCCGTCGTCAGGCCCTGCACGCCACCCGGCTGACCCTGGTGCATCCCGGCCACGGCGACACGGTCTCCTGGGAAGCACCCCTGCCGCGGGATATGGCAGACTTGCTGGCCTGTCTGCAAGGCGGTTGATTGTCTGCCGCCGGTGCCATTCCATCGAAAAAATCAAGTGACATAATGGCATGCGCGTGATGCGTGTCATGCGCCTTTGATCCTGGGGCCGCCTTATGGAATTTCTGCACGAACGAGACCTGGAACAACTCCAGGAATGCCTGGAGGAGGGGGATCTTGCCGGTGTGCGCGAGCGCCTGGACGAGATGCGCATACAGGATATTGCCCATGTGCTCATGGAACTGGAGCCCGACCCCCGCCGGGAGGTGTTTCGCCTGCTGCCGCCCGGTCGTCGGGTGGATGTGTTTTCCTATCTGGACCCCCATCATCAGCTGCAGTTGATCAAGCAGGTGTCCGTGGACGAGGGGCGCTATCTGCTCTCGGAGATGCTACCGGACGATTTGACGGCCTTGCTGGAGGATCTGGACCGGGACCAGGTGCGCAAGTTATTGCGTTTGCTGCCCTTTCGTTCCATCCGTCGGGCGCTCAGCCTGCTCGGCTATCCCGAGGACAGTTGCGGACGTCTGATGACCACGGCCGTGGTCAGCGTGCGCCCTGAATGGACCATGGCCCGGGCCCTGGATCATCTGCGTGTGCAGGCCGGGCGGGGCGAGACGGTCAACCTGGTGTACGTGACCGATGACGAGGGGGTGCTGCAGGGCGTGCTGGCCCTGAAGCATTTTCTCAAGCAGCAGACAGAGACTCTGGTCTCTGGCTTGATGACCCGCAACGTCATCTCCATCGACGCCCAACAGCCTCAGGAAGAGGCCCTGCACATCATGCGTCACTACGACCTGCCGGCCCTGCCGGTGGTGGATGAGGATGGCGAGTTGCTGGGTATCATCACCGTGGATGATGTGCTGGACGTGGAGGAAGAGGAAACCACCGAGGATTTCCAGAAGATGGGAAGCGTCGGGGCCCTGAACCTCAGTCTGCGCGATGCCCGACCATGGTTGTTGTACCGCAAGCGGGTGGGCTGGCTGCTCATCCTCGTGGGCCTGAACATTCTGGGGGGTTACATCATCGCCGGGTATGAGCAGTCCATTGAATCGTTGGTATTGCTGGTGTTCTTCCTGCCTTTGGTGATTGCAGGTGGGGGTAACGCCGGGGCACAGTCCTCCACCCTGATGGTGCGTTCCCTGGCAACCGGAGATGCCAGGCCAGGCGATTGGCTGCGTCTCTGGGGGCGGGAGTTGGCCGTGGCCGGGGCACTGGGTCTGACCATGGGCGCCACCGTCTCCCTGCTGGGGCTCTGGCGCGGTGGGCCGGAGATCGCTCTGATGCTCTCGTTGGCCATGCTCTTGATTGTCATGGTGGGCAGCATGGTCGGGATGATCCTGCCGTTCATCCTGTCTCGCCTGCGACTGGATCCTGCCACCGCCAGTGCTCCGCTGGTCACGTCCATCGCTGATGTGGCCGGTATCACGATTTATTTCGGTTTGGCGGCGGCGATGCTGGGACTGCCGCGCTAGTTGAGGAGCAGGTACGTGGACATGATAGAAACCATCAGCCCGGATGTCTTCAAGGCGCACCTGGAAAATCCGGATCCGGAGGCCCTGGGCACGATGCTGGACGCGTTGCAGGATCAGGACCTGGCGGCGTTGACGGCGCATCTGGAACCGGAGGCCTGGGGTGTGCTGATCCGGCTGTTGCCGGATGACCGTGCCCCGGACGTTTTTTCCTATCTGACTCAGGAGCAGCAGCAGCGCATTCTTCAGGATCTGACTGACGAGGAGACGTCGCAGCTGCTCAGGCGCTCTTCCTATGACGATACGGCTGCGTTGATCGACAGCCTTCCGGATGATCGTGCCCGGGAGGTGATGGATCTGTTGCCGGATCGGCATCAGTGGGTGATCAAGAGCCTGCTGGCCTATCCGGAGGAAAGTGCCGGGCGGCGCATGACGCCGGGGTTTCTTGCGGTTCGCCCCCATTGGACCCTGGAGCAGGCCCTGGATCACTTGCGCCGTGAGTTCGAGGCGAGCGAGACCGTCAATGTGGTGTTCGTCACCGATGGGGAAGGGCGGTTGCTGGGGGCCGTGAAACTCAAGGAGTTGCTGGTGGGTTCTCCGCGGCGTCGAGTGGATACACTGCTGCGCGAGGATGTGGTGCGCGCCCAGACCCGCATGGACCAGGAGAAGGCCGCCAGTCTGATTCGTCATTATGACCTGGAGGTTTTGCCGGTCGTGGACGAACGGGACATCCTCGTCGGCATCATCACCGTGGACGATGTCATGGATGTGGCGACCGAGGAGACCACGGAGGACTTTCTGCGCATGGGGAGTGTGGGCGTGGGGTCCACGGTCACCAGCCTCAGGGACGTGGCGCTGGGGGTGCTTTATCGCAAGCGGGTTGGCTGGCTGCTGATCCTGATCTTTGTGAATATGGTCAGTGGCGCGGCGATCTCACTCTTTGAACAGGCCATCGAGACGGTGGTGGCGCTGGTCTTCTTCCTCCCGCTGGTCATTGCCACAGGGGGGAATGCGGGCACTCAGGCATCAACACTGATGGTGCGTTCGCTGGCCACCGGGGACGTGCAACTCAGGGATGGCCTGAAGCTGTGGGGCAAGGAGTTGTTCGTCTCCATTGCGTTGGGGGGCACCCTGGGCCTGGCGGTCTGGGGGGCGGGCATCTGGCTCGGTGGGCCCCAGGTGGGCCTGGCGGTGGCGATCGCGATGGTGCTGGTGGTGATCGTCGGTAGCATGCTGGGGCTCATGCTGCCCCTGCTGCTGACTCGACTCAACATGGATCCGGCCACTGCCAGCGCACCGCTGGTCACGTCCATCGCGGACGTGGGGGGCATCCTGGTCTATTTCGGGGTGGCGACGCTGGTGCTGCAACTCAGCGCATAGCCCTTTGGGTGAGGGGCCAAGGGTGGACAATAGCCCCTCTCCCGCTGGCGGGAGAGGGGAGGGAGGTTGGTTCACATCTCCCGACCGAAGGCTTCCTTGAAGCGGGCCTCGATGTCAGCGCGGCTGGGTGCATGGTTCTGCGGGCCCACCTGTTCGATCTTGATGGCGCCCATCAGGGATGCGATGCGACCGGTGGTTTCCCAGTCCAGGTCGTTCGTCAGACCCCACAGCAGGCCGGCGCGATAGGCGTCGCCGCAGCCGGTCGGGTCTTCAATGCCCTTGATGGGGGCTGCCGGCACGTGGATCTTGCCGTTCTGGGTGTAGATGTCGGACCCTTCGCCGCCGCGGGTGATGATGAGGGTGTCCACGTGGGTGGCCAGTTCCTCATGGCTCCAGCCAGTACGCTCGCTCATCAACTGGGCCTCGTAGTCGTTCAGGGTGACGTAGGTGGCCTGTTCCACGAAGCGGCGCAGGTCGTTGCCGTCGAACATGGGCATGCCCTGGCCCGGATCGAAGATGAACGGGATGCCGGCTTCCACGAACTGTTCGGCATGCTGGATCATGCCGTCGCGGCCATCGGGGGAGACGATGCCGATCTTCACGCCGCTGGCGTCGCTCACCTTGTTGCGATGAGATTCACCCATGGCGCCTGGGTGGAAGGCGGTGATCTGGTTGTCGTCCTGGTCCGTGGTGATGAAGGCCTGCCCGGTGTAGTGCTCAGGGACGACGGTGATGTGTTTCTGGGTAATACCGCACTTGTCCATCCATTCGGCATAGGGATCAAAGTCAGCGCCAACGGTGGCCATGGGCAAGGGGTCGCCGCCCAGGAGCTTCAGGTTGTAGGCGATGTTGCCGGCGCAGCCGCCGAATTCCCGACGCATCCCGGGTACCAGGAAGGACACGTTGATCATGTGGACCTTTTCGGGAAGGATGTGGTTCTTGAAACGGTCGGGAAAGACCATGATGGTGTCGTAGGCGTATGAACCGCAGATAAGAGCAGACATCGGATCTCCTGGCTTGGTTGAATGGGTGACCGACCGTGGGGTCGGCCCGGTGCTCCGGGCGAGCGCCGTGGCCTGTCCGTGAGGTCCGGCGGGAGGCCGGGGTGGCGTGGCTCCGTGGGGAGCCCACGCAGGATCGTGGACAGGCGAGAGAGATGTTGTCAGCCGCCCATGATAGTGGTGTTGGCTCTCAATTGCGAATCGGGTCCAGTGGCGGTATCGTCAAAGTTGGCTTGGAACCGTTTCTGCGTTTGCCGTCAATGAATGAGGGTGACATCCATGAGTGCTGCCTCGACAACCCTGCACCGGCGTCATCAGACAACGGGTGAGGAACTCGCCAACAGCATTAGCCATGGGCTTGCCCTGGTGGCGGTGATTGTGGGCATTCCGTTCCTGATTCTGGAGGCGGTGCGTTCGGGGAGTGCAGGTTTTGTGGTCGGGGCGAGTGTGTTCTCGGCCACCATGGTGATTCTCTATCTGTCTTCCACTCTTTACCACGCCATGCCTCATGGTCGGGTGAAGCGGGCCTTTCGGGTAGTGGATCACTCGGTGATCTTTTTGATGATTGCCGGCACCTATACGCCCTTGACGCTCGGCGTTCTGGGTGGGCCCTGGGGTTGGACATTGTTCGGCCTGGTCTGGGGGCTGGCGGGGCTGGGGGTGTTGCTGAAGGTGTTCAATGGTCTGTCTCACCCCATTCTGTCCACAGGGCTGTATTTGCTCATGGGCTGGTTGGTGGTGATCGCCATTGTGCCCCTTTTCAAGCTGATGCCCACGCCCGGTTTGATCTGGCTGGTGGCTGGTGGATTGGCTTATACCGGTGGCGTGGTTTTCTATGCGCTGGATCAGCGGGTGCCTTATGCCCATTTCATCTGGCATCTGTTCGTGATCGCGGGGACGGTTTGTCATTATTTTGCGATTCTCTGGTATGGGGCCTAAATGCCGGTGGGTTCGGATCCCGCCCGGGTGCTTCTCGAAGCGCCCCTACGATGCGCCGGGGATCCAAGAACGCGTGATTTCACCCCGGACCCCGTAGGGGCCGTTCGCGAACGGCCCGGGCGGTGTATGTGATGTTGAGGGGCTGTGGGTATGCCCCGGTGGCATCCGCGACGCCGCCCGGGCGCTTCTCGAAGCGCCCCTACGATGCGCCGGGAATTCGAGAACGCGTGATTTCACCCCGGACCCCGTAGGGGCCGTTCGCGAACGGCCCGGGCGGTGTATGTGATGTTGACGGGCTGTGGGTATGCCCCGGTGGCATCCGCGACGCCGCCCGGGCGCTTCTCGAAGCGCCCCTACGATGCGCCGGGGATCCAAGAACGCGTGATTTCACCCCGGACCCCGTAGGGGCCGTTCGCGAACGGCCCGGGCGGTGTATGTGATGTTCATGGGTCGTGGGGATGCCCGGTGGCATCCGCAGCGCCGCCTGGATGCTTCAGTCCGGGTATCGGCCACTATGGGGGTGGTCGATAGGGCAAAGTGCGGGGAGACAGGTGTCGTTCCCGGTTGGGGTGTTGGGGGATGCCTTTACGGTCTCCCGGGTGCGTTGGTAATGGGGTTCGTCCGGGGCCATGCGCAGGGCGCAGGTGACGGCCTCGAGGGCCTGGGTGCCGCAGCCGCGGGCATGGAGGACGTGGGCCAGGTTGTTCCAGGCGGCATGGGCCTCGGGGTCTGTCTGGATGAGTTGCCGGAAGGCCTGTTCAGCGCCGGTGTGGTCCTCGAGGGCGTACAGGGTATTGCCCAGGCCGATCCAGGCCACGGGGTGTTCCGGCCAGTGGCGGGCGGCGGTCTTGTAGGCCGTGGCGGCGGTGTCGAGCTGGCCGGTGGCCTCCAGGGCATTGGCGGCGCGCAGCCAGGGGAGGGGCCGGGCGGTAGCGGGCAGTTGGCCGGGGGGCTGTACCACGAAGGCCCAGTAGTTGCCGCGACGCCAGGTGCGCTCGAAGACGGGCATGGGGGTGACATGGCGGCGGATGGTGCCTGATCGCAGGATGATCTCTTCTGCGTCCAGATCGAATCCGATCACCACGGCATAATGCCAGTAGGGGAAGGCGTTGAGGCCCAGGTTCTGGAAGACCAGCACTGGCTGGCCCGCGGCCACTTCCTTGAGGAGTGTTTCCATGTGGGCTTCGATGACGTAGGCCACGAATCCGCGGGCCCTTGCTGAGGCCAGCATTTCGGTCTGCAGGCTGCCTTGGCGTTCGGGTAGGTAGACTTCATCCACCAGGTCGTCGGGGTGAACCATCAGGCCGCGGGCCCCCAGCACGGTGGCCAGGGCCGCCGGGCCGCATTGATAGCGTTCCTGGGGGTGGAAGGGGGTCTGATCCAGTTCCACCTGACGAGGCATTTCGTCGGGTGGGTCACGCAGCAGGTCGCGGGTTTGCAGCGGGGTGGCGCAGCCGTTGAGTAGCAGCACCGCCAGCACCAGGCACATGAGTCCCGCGGGGGTGGCCCACCCCCGCGGCCATCGTCTCGGGTCATGTGTCATGACCGGGGGGATCAGTTCACCGGGCGCACGAAGGGGAAGATGTCGGTGGCGCCGATGGCGTCGGTGATGATGAAGACGATGAAGATCAGTACCACGACGCCCAGTACACTGGCGGAGCCCACGGGCATGTCTTCGATGCGCTCGTTCAGTTCGCGGACTTCCTGGTCGGTCATCCGTGCCACCCGCTGGGCGGCCTCGCTGGGGTCCACGCCCAGGGCGGACAGTTGTTCGCGCACATCATCCCGCTCCAGGGTGGCCAGTAGTTGTTCCCGGTCTACCTGGGCCTGTTCGGACAGGATGAGTTGATCCGTTCCCACCATGGAGGCGTGCAGGGGCGCAGTGCCGGCCGCCAGCAGGGCGATGATGCAGACCAGGGTGATCAGGCGTTGCACAAGGGGATTTCTTTTCATGATGATCCTCAAGCGTGGGTGAAGTGTCCATGCATTCTCAGCCGCGCTGTGGCTTTGGTCAAATGTCATTATCCGGGCTGTCATGGCGTGTTGCTGGATGAGTGGGGTCTGTTCGGGAATGGCCTGTGGCGCTTGCAGGCGGCATCGGCCGGCGGCGTTTCAACGAATTGGGCGAACAGTTGCGTCGGGGCAGGTGTGCACCTAACCTGACCCGGCAACCCATGCGGTGACTGCCATGAAGCGGGCCTCTTTCAAGGAAATCTTTGGTTGGGCGATGTTCGATTTCGCCAACCAGGCCTATACCTTGCTGATCATCACGGTGATCTTCGGTGATCTGTTCACGCGGGTCATCGTTGGCGATGTCGAGACGGACTATCGTCTGGGTAATTTGCTGTGGAGCATTGCCCTGGCAGTGAGTTACCTGTTGGTCGTGGTGGTGGGGCCAGTGGCAGGCGCAATCATGGATTTTTCTGGTGTTCGCAAGCGCTTTCTGTTTGCCAGCTACGTGCTGACGGTGATCACCACCGGGCTGTTGTACTTCGTGGCCCCGGGGTATGTGTGGTTGGGCATGTTGCTGATCATCTGCTCGAATTTTGCCTACGCCATCGGCGAGTCGTTCATCGCCAGTTTCCTGCCCGAGCTGGGGCCCCGCGAGGAGTTGGGGTGGATCTCGGGGTTTGGTTGGGCCCTGGGTTATGTGGGTGGGCTGGTGGCGACGGCCTTTGCCTTGGTCATGCTTGGGGAGGTCAGCCAGGAGAATTTTGATCGCATCCGTTGGGTAGGGCCGTTTGCGGCGGTGTTCTTCCTGGTGGCGGCCATTCCCACATTCCTTTGGGTGGGCGAGCGGGGGCGCTCCCGGCGGCTCAAGGGTGGGTTTCGCAGTTATCTGGGGATCGGTTTTCGGCGGGTACGAGCCACGTTCAAGGATCTCAGGCATTACCGTGATTTGGCGATACTGCTGGTCTCGGTCTTTTTTGCGATGGCAGGGATCTATATCATTATATCCTTCACTTTCATCTACGGTGCCCAGGTCATTCAATGGGACGAACAGGTGAGGATCATCATGTTCGTGACCGTCCAGTTGACGGCGGCCGCCGGCGCCTTGGGGTTTGGCTTTCTTCAGGACAGGATGGGTGCTCGCACCATTTATCTGGCCACTCTGATGTTGTGGATTGTGGCAGTTACCTTAATCTTTGCGACGCCCTGGTTGGGGCAGGTGCTGCCGCTGGAGGCCCAGCATGTGTTCCTGATGGTGGGCAGCGTGGCGGGTTTGTGCCTGGGTTCCACGCAGTCCGCGGGGCGGGCCCTGGTGGGTGTGTTGGCGCCGCGTCCGCGGGCGGCGGAGTTCTTTGGTTTCTGGGGCCTGGCCAGTAAAATGGCCGCCATCGTGGGCTTGATGGGGTTGGGGCTGTTGCAGATGCTGGTGGGTCTGCACGTGTCCATCCTGTTCTGCAGTCTGTTGTTCGCGCTGGCCCTGGTGGGGGCGCTCGGCCTTGATGAGGCTCGGGGGCGGCGTGTGGCGGAAGAGCGCGAGTGCCCTCGCCGTGTGAATTTGTTGTGACTGACTCCGATCGGGATGCAAAACATGCCAGTGACTGTCGTTTACCCTGGGACCTTTGATCCCATCACCAATGGCCATATGGATATCGTCCGTCGGGCGCATCGGTTATTTGATCGGGTGTTGGTGGCTGTGGCCGCAAACCCGACGAAGCGGCCTACTTTCACCCTGGATGAGCGGGTGGATATGGCTTGTCAGGCGCTGCAGGGGTTTGAGCGGGTGGAGGTCTGTGGATTTGATGGGTTGCTGGCGGACTTTGCGGCTGCGCATGGGTCGCGGGTGTTGTTGCGTGGTCTCAGGGCGGTGTCCGATTTTGAGCATGAGTTCCAATTGGCCAGCATGAATCGGCATTTGGCGCCGGATCTTGAGACGGTGTTTCTCACGCCTGCCGAGGAGTATTCGTATGTTTCCTCAAGTCTGGTGCGGGAAGTGGCTGCGTTGGGTGGGGATGTTTCACACTTCGTGGCGGACAGTGTGGAGGCTGCGCTACGCGCCCGCTTGGGCTAAGATGCGCGGTCATCCGCTGTGGGCGGGATCATAAGAAGCTGTGACATGAGGTCTGTCGGTTGGCCCCAAAGGGGGTGAGCAGGCGAGTGCATGGCCACGGACAAGTGATTACATCTTATTGTTTTTGAAGAGGAAAGTGTGTTATGGCCCTGATGATTACCGACGAGTGCATCAATTGTGACGTGTGCGAGCCGGAATGCCCGAATGGTGCGATCTCTCCGGGAGACGAGATTTATGTGATCGAGCCGAGCCTGTGCACGGAGTGTGTGGGTCATTTTGATGCGCCTCAGTGTGTGGAGGTGTGCCCTGTGGATTGCATTCCGAAGGATCCAGATCACGAAGAGAGCCATGAGGCGTTGATGGCGAAGTTTGAGCGGATTACTGCTGGGGCTTCCTGAGGCAATCGTTGTTCCGTTATGTGGGGCCGGGGCTTTGTACCCGGCCCTTTTTGTTTGTGCGCCCGCCGCTCTTGGGGGCGTCTGTACCTTTCGGGTAGGCATCCGGGTGGGTAAAGCCCACCGGGGGACGCCGTGAATACATCCTTGTAGGCTTGGCCACCGCATCCATGCGGTGAACACCCCCGGAGGGCTTCACCCGCCCGGATGCTTCTGGCTTGTGTGCCCACCGTTTGGTGGTTACTTCTGACAGGTTGGGCAGTAGTAGCTGGAGCGGCCGCTCTGGGTGATGTGTTTGATGGGGGCGTGGCAGACGGGGCAGGGGGCTTGGGGGCGTCCGTACACTCTGAGGGACTGGCTGAAGTAGCCGTGGGCGCCGTCTTCGTGGACGAAGTCTCTGAGGGTGGTGCCGCCCTGGGCGATGGAGGCTTCCAGGACCTGGCGGATGGCGGTGACGAGACGCGCGGCTTCGGCGCGGGTGAGTCGGCCGGCGGCGCGGCGGGGGCGGATGCCGGCCAGGAAGAGGGATTCGGAGGCGTAGATGTTGCCGACACCCACCACAATCTGGCTGTTCATGATCAAGGCTTTGATGCTCACCCGGCGGCCGCGGCTGACGCGGAAGAGGTAGTTTCCGTCAAAGCTTTCTCCCAGGGGTTCCGGTCCCAGGTGCGCGAGCAGGGGGTGGTTGCCGGTTTCGGGGTTAAACCAGAGCAGGGCGCCGAAGCGGCGGGGGTCGTGCAGGCGCAGGGTGAGGCCGGAGTTCAGGGTAAGGTCCGCGTGGTCATGGGGTCGGGGCGGGGTGCCGGGGGGGACAAGGCGCAGGCTGCCGGACATGCCCAGGTGGATCAGGATGGTGCCTGGGGGGCATTGGATGAGCAGGTATTTGCCCCTTCTGTCCACGCCGGTGATCTCGCCACCCTGTATGCGCTGGGGCAGGTCGTCGGGTATCGGCCAGCGCAGGCGCGGTTCCCGGACGCAGACCTGCTGGATGCGGCGTCCGGTGAGGTGGGGTTCGATGCCGCGTCGGGTGGTTTCCACCTCGGGTAGTTCAGGCATGCAGACCTTCGATCTCCACCAGCAGGTCGTCCCGGCAGATGTCACCTCGCAGGTAAACGGCCGGTGCCTGGGGCCCCAGCGCTGCCTGCAGGCGGTCTCGTACGGCGTCCACGTCCTGGGCGTGGCGCACGTAGACCTTGAGCAGGGAGAGCGCGCCGGGGTTGCCGTTCAGTGTGGCCATGGGAGCGCCGGCAGAGCCGATCAGGGCGCGCAGATTCTCCAGGATCTCATCCAGTTGTGTGATGACGTCGGTATGCAGGGTTTCATGCCCGACAATGCTGGCGGTGCCGGAGATGTACAGGTGCGGTTTGCCCGGCCAGGGTTTGAGGGTGGCGCGGGAGAAGGACGGGCTTTTGGGTCCGTAGCGCCGCGGGTAGTGGAAGGCGCTGACCTGGCGGGGGTTTTCAATCTGCACGCCCGGTTCCCGTCCTGCAAGGAAGTAGATCACCAGGCCGGGTGAGGTGGTGCCGATGGCGGTGGCGGCGGGCAGTTCTCCCTCGGTGAGGGGGACGCGGTCGAGGGCTCGGTGTCGTCCCAGGCAGAAGGCCTGGTAGCGGTCCAGGCCGTCGACCTCATCATGCAGGTGCGGGAAGTAGTTCCAGATTCGCAGCAGGCAGGGGAATCCCATGGCCCGGTGGAAGGCCAGTACCCGGTCATAGGCGTACTCCGCGGCCTGGTCCATGTCGTGGTCGAAGCGGGCCTCGTCCACGAGGATCCAGCCAAACAGTACATCCCGGGTGTGGGCGTAACCCATGTCCTGGTCGCATCCGGCCGCCACGGGTTCGCTGGTCTCCCAGACCTCCACGGGGGTGTCGGTCACCAGGGGGGGCAGGGCCAGGGTGAGTTCCGTGGGGCGGGCCGGATCCAGACAATTCTGCTGGCCGAAGCGGATGACGGCCAGGCGGTGGGGGTCGCGCGTGGCAAGTTCGCTCTCGGCCAGCAGTCGGACGGTCAGTGTTGTCGATTCGGGGATATTCGCCATGGGGCTAATGTTACCGGATCATGGGCGATCGTCGTATCATCATTGGATGAAAAGAGGGGGGTGCTGGAAACGCTAAGCTGCTCGTGGTGTTCTGCCAGGCTTGAAATATGTCGGGACGACGTGATACTTGACTGGAAAGCGAGGATACACTCGCTCATTCATGATGGTGGGATCACCACAGTGTAAAGGAGAGGATGAAGATGTCGAACCTGCAGCATCTGCGTCAGGGCGTGAGTGATGCCTGGGAGAGCATTCTGGGCGGTTGGCAGCGTCTGTATGCCCGCGCCTCGGGGGCCATTACCCGATTCAGTCCAGGGGGGCGGTCCGCCGACGGGGGTGAACGGGATGAGCATGAGCTGGAGACCCGCAGTATCGGCTGGGGCGTGATGGCGGCCGAGGTCTTCGATGACACGGATCGCCTGGTGGTGCGCCTGGAGGCGCCGGGTATGGATCGGGGAAGTTTTGATATCCAGGTGATTGATGATCATCTGGTGATCCAGGGTGAGAAAGGGGTCCAGCGGGAGCACAGCAGGGGCCGCTACCATATCGCTGAGTGCGCTTACGGGCGCTTCGAGCGAGCGATCCCGCTACCGGGGCCGGTGGATACCGAGGGCGCTCGGGCCACCTACGAGCATGGCGTGCTTCGTGTGGAGATGCCGCGGTTGAGCAACGCGCACGCGCAACGGCGCATCACTGTGGAGGCGGGCTGAGCCCGTCACCATCCGGCGGAGGGTGTGGCATGGAGCAGATTCAGGCCCCCATGGGGGAAGAGATCGAGGTGCGGCAGGTGATGCACGAGAGCGGTATGCCGTTGCTGCGTGTGTTGATACGGGACGGCGGGCGCTACACTTATCTGGATCTGGACCCGGCCACTGCGAGCCGCTGGGGCGGGCTCATGCAGGTCTGGGCTCGGGAGACGGTGGAACGGCTGGAGGCCGAACAGGGTAGGGAATGATCCTTGAACTGGCGGCCCACCGCCGTGCGGTGGGCTCATCAGCCAGGTGTTGCCGGCAACTCGGCCGGTCTTACTTGATCTTGGCTTCCTTGTACATCACATGCTGACGCACGACGGGATCAAACTTCTTGATCTCCATCTTGTCGGGCATGTTCCGCTTGTTCTTGGTGGTGGTGTAGAAGTGGCCGGTGCCGGCACTGGACACCAGGCGGATCTTTTCACGAATGCCTTTTGCCATGGGTGCGTCTCCTTAGACCTTTTCGCCACGGGCGCGCAGATCCGTCAGGACCACGTCGATACCCTTCTTGTCGATGATGCGCATGCCCTTGTGGCTGATGCGCAGCTTCACGAAACGGTTCTCGCTCTCCACCCAGAAACGGTGTTCGTGCAGGTTGGGCAGGAAGCGACGACGCGTCTTGTTATTCGCGTGGGATACGTTGTTCCCGGTCATCGGGCGCTTACCCGTGATTTGGCAGACTCGGGCCATTGGTGTTCTCCGGAAAAACCAGGCTGATTTGAGGAAAGCCGGGAACCTTAGCAGAAGGGTAGGGTGGGAGCAAGTACAGCGCACCGTGCCGGGCCGGTAAGGGGCTGGTGCCCGCTCGGGGTGGCGTATATAGTCCGAGCCCATGGACATCGTCTACATACGTGATTTGAAGGTGAAAACCACTGTCGGCATCTTCGACTGGGAGCGTAGTATCCGCCAGGAGGTGCGCATTGACCTGGAGATGGGCACCGATATCCGCCCCGCGGCCGATTCTGACTGTATCGACCATACGCTGAACTACAAGGCCGTGGCCAAGCGTGTCATTGCCTTGGTGGAAAGCAATGAACGGGAACTGGTGGAGGCCATGGCCGAGGATATCGCCCGCATGGTGATGGCGGAGTTCTCCGTGCCCTGGTTGCGTCTCACCCTGGGCAAGCCGGGCGCGGTCCGCGGGGCGCGGGAGGTGGGTGTGAGTATCGAGCGTGGGGAGCGTGGATGACTCAGCCGGGATCCCAGTTGCGCCGTGCCTTTGTGAGCATTGGCACCAACGTGAACCGCGAGTGGTACGTGGAAGTCGCCCGCCGGGAGCTCCTGGAGGCCTTCGGAGAAGTCACCTTTTCTCCCGTCTATGAGACCGGGGCCGTGGGTTTTGATGGCAGTCCCTTTTACAACCTGGCGGCGGGGTTCGATACGGAGCAATCGCCCGATGCCCTGGTGGCCCGGTTCAAGGCGATGGAGGCGCGTCATGGTCGCAAGCGGGGTGGTGGACGCTTTGCCGATCGCACCCTGGATCTGGATCTGCTGTTACTGGGCGATCTTGTTCTGGAGGCGCCGGGAGTGCAGTTGCCGCGTGACGAGATCACCCGCCACGCCTTCGTGCTCGGCCCCCTGGCGGATATTGCCGCCGACGTGATCCATCCAGTGCTCAATACCTCCATTGGCCGCTTGTGGGAGACCTTTGATCCCGGTGGGCAATGGTTGCGCCGCGTGGCGGTCTAGTCCTCGAATGAGTGCCTGACCGGGGGGCACGAGGGCGCCTGTGCTCACTGCACCGTGGTGCGCCCCCCGTCCACCGGGATCACCTGGCCCGTGATATAGCGGGCATCGCGGATCAGGAACAGGGCCGTGGTGGCGATATCCTCGGGTGAGCCCTCCCGTTTGAGTGCCGTGCGCTGAATCATTTCCTCATGGGTGCCGGCATTCTCCTCCGCTTCCGGCCACAGGATCGCGCCGGGCGCAATGCCGTTCACCCTGACGCGGGGCCCCAGTTCACGGGCCAGGGACTGGGTGAGCATCCATAATCCTGCCTTGGCCGTGCAATACACCGGGTAACCCTTCAGGGGGCGCAGTGCGTGGATATCCACGATGTTGAGGATGCAGCCCTCGCTCTGCCTCAGCGCTGGCGCCAGTGCCTGGGACAGGAACAGGGGGGCTTTGAGATTGGTGCCCATCAGGTCATCCCAGTGGGCCTCGGTGATTTCCCCCAGGGCCGTGGGGTAGAAGGTGGAGGCGTTGTTCACCAGAACATCCATTCGGCCGAAGGCCGCCTTTGCCTCGTTAGCCAGGCGGCTGAGTGCCCCGGGTTCCAGCAGCTCTCCTCCCACCAGATGCACCGAATCGGCGCGCTGGCGATGCAGTTCTTCCTGCAAGGTCCGGGCTTCGTGCCCGGAACTTCGATAGTGGATCACCAGGTTCATGCCCTGCTTGTGCAGGGTGCGCGCCATCTCGGCACCAATGCGGCGGGCGCCGCCGGTGATGAAGGCGGTCTTGCCGTTCAGGTCGGGGTGCTTGGGCTGTTCCATGCGGTTTCCTTGTGCTGCTCGCGAAGCGGTGGGCCGACGGCTTGAGGCGCGGGGCGGGTGGGGCGACAATGCCCCTCCCCATGGCGCCGATCATCTTGGACTGCATGCATGCACGCGGATTCCCCCTTACCCACGCCTGAACCCGAAGCCCTGCAGGTCAGCCAGCACCTGCTGGAACGGGTCAGACAGGAGATTAACGCAGGCGACGGCTGGATGTCTTTCCATCGTTACATGGAGTTGGCCCTGTATGCCCCCGCGTTGGGCTATTACACGGCGGGCAGCCACAAGCTGGGGCGGGGGGGCGATTTCATCACGGCCCCGGAGGTATCGCCCCTGTTCGGTCGTTGTGTCGCCCGTCAGTGTGCCCAGGTGCTGGAGTCTCTGGGGGGCGGCGATATCCTCGAGTTTGGGGCGGGAACGGGTGTTCTGGCGGTAGAGATCCTCACTGCCCTGGAGGGACTGGAATCCCTGCCGGATCGTTACCTGATCCTGGAGCTCAGTCCGGATCTGCGTCAGCGCCAGCGGGCGGCCGTGGCGTTATTGCCCGAGGCCCTGCGCAACCGCGTGCAGTGGCTGGATGCCCTGCCGGAACCCGGGAGCCTGCGGGGCGTCATGCTGGGTAACGAGGTGCTGGATGCCATGCCCGTGCAGGTGTTCCATTGGCATGATGGGGCGGTGCGGGAGCGGGGCGTGGCACTCGGTGAGCGCCTGGAATGGGCCGATCGTCCGGCAGGGGAAACGCTGGCGGACACGGTGCACGTCCTGCATGACACCACGGGCGGCGCCTGGCCATCGGGGTATGTCTCGGAGATCAATCCCGGGTTGTCCGGGTGGCTGCGGGCAGCCGCCGAGTGCCTGGCGGCCGGCGTGATTCTGCTGGTGGATTACGGGTATCCGCGTCAGGAGTATTACAGCCCGGAACGTTATCGGGGCACCCTGATGGCCCACTACCGTCACCGGGCGTTGGACGAACCCCTGGTCTGGCCGGGAATCGTGGACATCACCGCCCATGTGGATTTCACCGCTGTGGCCGAGGCCGGAGAGGCCGCGGGGTTGTCGTTGCTGGGTTATACCACGCAGGCCTGGTTCCTCATGGGCGCCGGCCTGGAGTCGGTCTTTCAGGCGTGTCAGGCCGAGGGCCTGCGCGAGCAGATGGACTTGGCGGCCCAGGTCCGCATGCTCACCCTGCCCGGGGAGATGGGCGAGCGCTTCCAGGTCATGGCCCTGGGGCGGGGTGTACCGGTGCCGCTGATGGGGTTTTCGGGGCGAGACCTTATTCCTCGTCTGTAGTCTCTTCGGCCTTTAGCGCCTTGAGGGCCTGAACGCGTTGCTGTTGCAAGGCCTCGGCAATGGCCGGCCCCTTCAGTCCCTGCGCCACCAGTTCCCGGGCCTGCAGGGCGGCGCAGCGGGCATGGGCGCGGCGCACGTAATCGGCCTGGGGATACGGTCTGGCCTCAAAGCCTGTGCGCCCTCGATAATCCGCTTGGCAGGCCAGCAACACGGATTCCAGGCGCTCGGGGCGACGATATACATCCAGCCCCTCCAGGGTGCGCGCCAGGGTCTGGGGACGCAGTTCAAATACCCGGTGCACAAGCCCGTGATAGCGGGCGACCAGTCGGGCCAGCTCCCGGTAGCGGTTGGGGATCCTGAGTCGATCACACAAGGACTCGATCAGCACCACGCCGCGTTCCTCGTGCCCTCGGTGGCTGGGCAGGATCTCCCGAGGGGTGTTGCCCTTGCCCAGGTCGTGGGTGAGGGCGGCAAAGCGGACCAGCGGATCGTCGCTCAGACGGGTGGCCTGATCCAGCACCATGAACACATGCACACCGGTGTCGATCTCGGGATGGTAGCGGGGGGGTTGAGGCACGCCGTACAGGGCCTCCAGTTCGGGGAACAGCACCGCCAGGGCCCCACAGTCACGCAGCACCTGGAAGAAGGCCGTTGGCGCCGGGGCCTTGAGGGCCTTTTCCGTCTCCTGCCAGACCCGCTCGGGCACCAGGGCATCCAGTTCACCCGTGTTCACCATGTGTTGCATCATCCGGCGGGTCTCGTCGGCCACCTGAAAACCCAGGGGGGCCAGGCGGGCGGCGAAGCGGGCCACACGCAGCACTCGCACCGGGTCCTCGGTAAAGGCGGGGGAAACATGACGAAGCCAGCGATCCCGCAGGTCTGCCTGACCGTTGAAGGGATCGATCAGCCGGTGCTGTTCATCCCGGGCCATGGCGTTGATGGTGAGGTCACGCCGGGCCAGGTCCTCCTCCAGGGTCACCTCGGGTGAGGCATGCACTTCGAACCCATGGTAACCGGGCCCGGTGTTACGTTCGGTGCGCGCCAGGGCGTGCTCTTCGTGGGTGCGTGGGTGCAGAAAGACCGGGAAATCCCTGCCCACCTGGGTGAACCCCTGGTCGAGCATCGCCTGGACGGTGGCCCCCACCACCACCCAGTCCCGCTCCCCGACGGGCAGCCCCAGGAGTTCGTCGCGCACCGCGCCACCCACCAGATAGGTCTGCATGGTCAGCGCGGCGTGCTGCGCAACTGCTGCAGCCGGTTGTGCCGGGTGTGTCCGCCCAGGTATCGAGGCACCACCGATTCCAGGGCGGTGGGGCAATGCCCGCCCGAGGGGCAGATGCTGTCACGCTGGAGCGAATGATAGTTGTCCAGGCTCAGCGGCTTGCCGGGCACGTATTCCATGACCCGGGCCTGCAGCAGGGATAACCTGTCGGACAGACCAATGATCAGTCGTGGCTTTTCCAGGAGCCTTGCCGTGTATTCCACCAGCGCCTTCAGGGTGTAAACCTGGGGGCCGCACAGATCCATGCGCTCGCCGTCGGTGGCCGGATCCCTCATGGCGGTCACGAAGGCTTCGACCACATCGCCCACGAACACGGGCGCAAAGCGGGCGTCGGGGCAGGCCAGGGGCAGCACCGGGGTGATGCGCAGCAGGTTGGCAAAGCGGTTGAAGAAGCTGTCGCCCCGGCCGAAGATCACCGAGGGGCGGAAGCTGGTGACCGCCACCTCGCCTGCCAGGGTGTGCACGATATTCTCTGCCTCGCCCTTGGTGCGCAGGTAATGGCTGGGGCCGCTGGCCGGGTCGGCGTTCAGGGCGCTCATGTGCAACAGTCGTCTCACGCCGGCTTCGCGGGCCGACTCGATCACGGTGTGGGCCAGATCCACATGGGTGTGACGGAAACCGCTGCCATCATGGCCATGCTCGTTTAGAATACCCACCAGGTTGATCACGGCTTCGCAATTCTGGAACTGCGTCCGGAGTACCGAGGCCTCGTGGCAGTCCGCTTCCACCAGCCTGACGCCGGGGAGCACCATCAGGTGCCGGGAGCGATAGGCTCTCCGGGTTAGAACCTTGACACGGTATCCCTGGTCCACCAGTCGGGTGACCAGGTGGCTCCCGACGAAACCCGTGCCCCCCAACACACACACCGTCCGGATGTTCATGCTTTTGTTAGTCCCGTCTTGAAGTACATTGAAAAGGATCGGCAAACCGGCGTCCTGGCCCCCATCGGCCGCGTTCCTCGTCTTGAACGAAGTGGCGGCGGCTTTCCCTAAACACTGTCAACCGGCCGCATATACTAAGGTATGGCCCCCAGCATCCCAAGGAGTTCACCTGTGCCCATGAGTTCTGTCAATCCCGCCAACGGCTCCGTGCTCAATGTATTTGAGACCTGGGACCGGCCGCGTATTGACAAGGCCCTCAGTCAGGCCGAGCGTGTCGCCCCCGCCTGGCGGGGGCTGGCGCTGGCCCAGAAGGCTGATTTAATGCGTCAGGCGGCCCACGTCCTGCGCCACCGACGAGATCACTTTGCCAGCATGATCACCCAGGAGATGGGCAAACTGCTGCGTGAGTCCCGGGGCGAGATCGATCGTTGTGCCACTGTTTGTGACTACTATGCCGATCATGCGGCAGAATTTCTCGCCGATGAGGTCGTGCCCGAGGTGGAGGGGGATGCGCGAGTGGTGTTTCAGCCCCTGGGAACGATCCTGGCCGTCATGCCCTGGAACTTTCCCTTCTGGCAGGTGTTCCGCTTTGCCGCGCCCACGTTGCTGGCAGGCAATACCGCGCTGCTCAAGCATGCCTCCAATGTGCCCCGCTGCGCCTTGGCGGTGGAGGAAATCTTCCGTGACGCGGGTTTCCCTGCCGGGGTCTTCCAGACGCTGATGATTCCCTCCGATGCGGTATCCGACGTCATCCGTGACCCGCGGGTTCATGGTGTCACCCTCACGGGCAGCGAGCCAGCGGGGCGGGCCGTGGCTGCGGTTGCGGGCGAGACCCTCAAACCCTCGGTGCTGGAACTGGGTGGGTCGGACCCTTTCATTGTCCTGGACGATGCGGATCTGGACCGTGCCGTGGAGCAGGCGGTGGTGTCCCGGTATCAGAACGCCGGCCAGAGCTGCATCGCCGCCAAGCGCTTCATCCTCCTGCCTGGCGCCGCCGAGGGTTTCATGGAGCGTTTCAAGGCGGCGGTCAAGGCCCTCAAGCCGGGAGATCCCACACGGGAGGACACCAGTCTGGCCCCCATGGCCCGCATGGATCTGCGCGATGAGCTTCACCAGCAGGTGCAGGACTCCATCGCCGAGGGTGCCGTGCCGGTGCTCGGGTGTGAGCCACTGCAGGGCAAGGGGGCCTGGTATGCCCCGTCGATCCTGGATCGGGTGGTGCCCGGCACCCGGGCCTACCAGGAGGAGCTGTTCGGGCCCGTGGCCAGCATCCTGCGTGCCAAGGACGATGCCGACGCCGTGCGCATCGCCAATGATACCCGCTTTGGCCTGGGTGGCAGTGTATGGACCCGCGATCCCGAACGGGGGGCGGCCGTGGCCCGGCAGCTGGCCTGCGGCAGTACCTTCGTGAATTCCATGGTCAAGAGCGATCCGCGACTGCCCTTCGGTGGTGTGAAAGACTCCGGTTACGGTCGGGAACTGGCCCGGGCCGGTATCCTGGCCTTCGTGAACACCAAGACCCTCACCCTGCGTTGAGAGAGCCCTGACACCCATGGATATGGTCGAACTGGCGATGGATGCGATCAGTGATTACGGCTACTGGGCCCTGGGGGTCTCTCTGGTCATCCTGGCCCCCGAGGCATTGATGCCCTTTGCCGGGTTTCTGGCCCACGAGGGGTTGCTGAACCTGTGGCTGTCCATCCTGGCAGGTTCCCTTGGGGGCACGCTGGGTTCCGCGCTGATCTATCTGCTGGCCCGACGGGCCGGCGAGGGGCGCATGCGGGATCTGGTTCGGCGCCATGGTCGCTGGGTACTGGTGCGCGAGTCCGATCTGGACCGGGTGCTGGGCGTGTATGCGCGAAGAGGAGACTGGATCGTGGCCGGGGGGCGGATGATCCCCACGGTGCGCAGTCTGGTGTCCATCCCGGCCGGGCTGCTGCCCATGCCCTGGGGGCGTTTCCTTGGTCTGACCTTTCTGGGAACCTTTGCCTGGAACAGCTTCCTGGGAGGGGCGGGATATGCCCTGGGTGCACACTGGAGTGCCCTGAAACCCTACTTGGGCGTCTATGGGGCCCTGATGATGGCCATCGTGCTGTTGGTGTTGGGGATCTTCGTGATACGCCGTCTGCTGGAGCAGGGCATCAAGGGGCAGTGAGAGCGATGGGGCAACACCGTACGTGACAAGAATTCGGAAAGAGGGGCGGTCGGTGGCGTCATCGAGGTTCTGGATGCTGTCGGGATTTCTTGTCGTCCTGTGCCTGGGGGCCATGCCGGCCCTGACTGAGCCGTCCCCCGATGTCCCTGTCATCAGTGAGATCCGCTTCGAAGGCAATCGGGTGACCCGCGAATCGGTCATGCGCCAGGAGCTGACCATCCGTGGCGGAGACCCCCTGGATGCCCAGGCCCTCGAGCACAGTCGCCAGGCCCTGATGAACATGGGCCTGTTCCGGTCGGTGGCATCACGGGTGGAAGTCACCGACGGCGAGGCCGAGGTGATTTTCTCCGTCAGTGAGAAGTACTATATCTTTCCCTTGCCGAGGCTGAGTCGCACCTCTGATGGCGATATCCGTTACGGCGGCGATCTGCGTTTCGATAATTTTCTCGGTTACAACCAGGTGCTGAGAATGCGTCTGCAATGGGAGGATGCTGGCAGCGATACCTCCGAGGAGGCGTCCCGTACCTTCTCGGTCAGCTACAGTATCCCCCGCATTCCGCGTACCGCCTGGGGCCTGAGTCTGTCTTTTGAGGACGACTCGGTGGTGGAGTCTGCCTCGGCAGAGGACGGTCATGGCAAGCACGACAAGATGACACAGCAGTGGGGTGCTTCCATCACCCGCTGGCTGGATCGACAGGGACCCAGCACCGGCTGGCGGGCAAGCCTGGGCGTGAACCGGGAGGAGCGACGCCATGAAGCCCATGCACCTGGCGGGGCGGTACCCGAGGATGCCCGGGTGCTGAGCTGGAGTGGGGGGCTTGGCTTTACCGATGTCGCTGACCTGGGCAGGCGTCGGGAGGGGGTGGAATACGGGGTCTCCGTATCTTTTGGTGGGCGGGCCATCGGATCGGATACCAGCCACCAGGATCTGAGCCTGTACTACCGGGCATACCGGCCCCTGGATGATCATGAACTGGCCGCCAACCTGAATTATCAGGCCCGCTTCGCCGTCGCTGGTCGTACCGCTTTTGGCGATGAGGCCTATTCCCTGGGGGGCGGCAGCAATCTGCGGGGGTATCCCCGGGATTACCGGGAGGGAGATCTGCTCCTGTTGCTTAATACCGAATATCTGCGACCCTTGTTCGGGCGCGCCGATGTGCGGGGGGTGGGATTTGTGGATGTGGGGGGTGTCTGGCCGCGACGGGATATAGACTTGTCCGACGTTCATCTGGGCGCTGGGCTGGGCTTGCGTATCAACCTGCGCTGGTTCGTGCGTACCGATCTCCGGCTGGACTACGCCTATGGGGTCAGCGCCAACGACTCCCGGGTGTATGCCGGCACCAATCACGCGTTCTAGGCGCTTTGGCAGCATTTGCGGCATTGGGGCGAGCGCTTTTACTGTCGGGTGGTCCCCTGTAAAGTATTGATAACATGGTCTTCAAACGTCCTGAATCCGTTCTGGTGGTGGTCCACGATGAGGCTGGTCGGGTGCTGTTGCTGCGCCGTCGCATACCGGCGGATTTCTGGCAATCGGTGACCGGCAGCCTGGAATGGGGGGAGTCCCCTGTCCAGGCTGCCCGTCGTGAACTGGAGGAAGAGACGGGTCTGTGTGCCGATGGCCTGGTGAATCTGCATCGACAGGTTCGCTTTCCCATCGTATCTCCCTGGCGGGAACGGTATCCCCCCGATGCCGATGAGAACCTGGAACATCACTTCACCCTGCGCGTACCGGCGGGGACAGCCATTCGGCTCAGCCTCCACGAACATGGCGAATATTGCTGGCTGCCCAGGGATGAGGCGGCCCGTCAGGTGGCCTCCTGGACCAATGCCGAGGCGATCTTGAACTGCGTGCCCAAAGGCCTGGATTCCCAGGATGCGTGAGGCCGTAGTCTACGTACATGGCCTGTGGATGACCGGTCTGGAGATGGGGCTGCTGGCCCATCGACTGAGTCGGCAGGGCTTTGCCGTGCACCGTTTTCGCTATTCCAGTATCCTTGCCACGCCCGAAACCAACGCGGCCCGCCTGGATGCCTATCTGCGTACCCTCGATGCCGATGTGATTCACCTGGTGGGGCATAGCCTGGGTGGGCTGGTGATCATGCACCTGTTCCATCAGTTTCCTCTGCAGCGACCGGGTCGGGTGGTCATGCTGGGCACGCCGGTTTCCGGCAGTGGCGTGGCCGCCGCGCTGGCGCGCTGGTCCCTGACCCGCTGGACCCTGGGGTGCAGTGTCCAGCGGGGGCTGTTGGGGGATGCGCCCCGCTGGAAAGGCGGGCGCGAACTGGGCATGATCGCCGGCGCGCGTGGCCTGGGCGTCGGGCGTGCCCTGGGAGCCGCGCCGCCGGGTGAGGGCGACGGCACGGTCGACCTGGACGAGACCCGGTGCGAGGCAGTGACCGCGCATCTCACCGTGCCCTACACCCATTTCACCCTGCTCACGGCCCGGCCGGTGGCCCAGGCAGTCTGTGCCTTTCTGCGCACAGGGGATTTTGCGGGTCGGACCACCCATTCATGATGCCTCCGAGGCATAGTATCCAAGAGCAACCAACAGAAGAGATCACATGGCCGGACATAGTAAATGGGCTAATATCCAGCACCGCAAGAATGCTCAGGATGCCAAGCGCGGCAAGCTGTTCACCAAGCTTATCAAGGAGATCACGGTGGCCTCCCGCATGGGTGGCTCGGATCCCGATTCCAACCCCCGTCTGCGCCTGGCCGTGGACAAGGCGCTGGATGCCAACATGACCAAGGACACGGTGGAGCGGGCCATCAAGCGTGGCGCCGGGGAACTGGAAGGGGTCACCTACGAGGAGATTCGCTACGAGGGTTACGGCCCCGGCGGTGCCGCCCTGATGGTGGACTGCATGACCGATAATCGCAACCGCACGGTTGCCGAAGTGCGCCATGCCTTCAGCAAGTGTGGCGGCAACCTGGGGACCGATGGCTCCGTGGCTTATCTGTTCGATAAAAAGGGCGTGCTCAGCTACCCGGAAGGGCTCGATGAGGAGCGCATCATGGAGGCTGCCCTGGAGGCGGGTGCCGAAGACGTGGTGGTCAACGATGATGGTTCCATGGAGGTGCTCACCTCCCCGGATGAATACGAGACTGTGCGTGAGGCCATGACCGAGGCTGGGTTCAAACCGGAGCGAGGCGAGGTGACCATGCGCGCCGCCACGGCCAGCAGTCTGGACGTGGACAGCGCTCAGCAGGTACTCAAGCTCCTGGACATGCTGGATGACCTGGACGACGTGCAGAATATCTATACCAACGCCGACTTCCCGGACGAGGTCATGCAGGGCATGTCCTGATGCGGGTCATCGGTATTGACCCCGGCTCCGTGGTGACGGGATACGGGGTGCTGGACACCGACGGGCGTCGCAGCACCTATGTGGACAGCGGCTGCATTCGCGTCAAGGGCGAGGAACTGCCCGAGCGTCTGGGTTTCATCTTCAGACAGGTGCAGGCGATCATTGCCCGGCACCGGCCCGACACCATGGCGGTGGAACAGGTCTTCGTCTCCCGTAACCCGTCCTCGGCCCTGAAGCTGGGTCAGGCGCGTGGCGCCGCCATCTGTGCCGGCGTGGAGGGCGGGCTCACCGTCGCCGAGTACGCGCCCCGGTCAATCAAGCAGGCGGTGGTGGGTACCGGGGCGGCGGCCAAGGAGCAGATGCAGCATATGGTGACGATGATCCTGGAGTTGCAGGCAACGCCTGCCACGGATGCCGCTGACGCACTGGCCGTGGCCCTGTGCCATGCCCATACCCATGCCACCCTGTCCCGTTTGCCGGCAGGGTTTGCCAGGAGAGGTCGATGATCGGACGTTTGCGTGGTGTGCTGGTGCTCAAACAGCCGCCCCAACTCATGGTGGAGGTGAATGGCGTGGGGTATGAACTGGAGGCGCCCCTGTCCACCTTCTATGAGCTGCCTCAGACCGGTGAGGAGGTGATCCTGCACACGCATCTGCATGTGCGCGAGGATGCCCATGTCCTGTTTGCCTTCGCCAGCCCCGACGAGCGGGCGTTGTTCCGCAGCCTGATTCGCGTGAGCGGCGTGGGCGCCAAGATGGCCCTGGCGATCCTGTCGGGCATGAGTGCCGAGGCCTTTCACCGCTGCGTCATGGACAACGACATCACCACGCTCACCCGCCTGCCGGGAATCGGGCGCAAGACCGCCGAGCGCCTGATCATCGAGATGCGGGACAAGGTGACGGCGCAGATTCAGGCTCAGGGAACCCTGGGGGGGGGCGGGACCATCGCCACCGGCCCGACTGATCCGACCGGCGATGCCGTTGCCGCCCTGGTCTCCCTGGGCTACAAGCCCCAGGAAGCCAGCCGTCTGGTCAGCAAGGTGGAAGGGGAGTCTGACAGCAGTGAAGACATGATCCGGCGGGCACTGAAGGCCACGCTGAAGAACTGACGGTCCGGCCCTCACCCCAACCCCTCTCCCGCCAGCGGGAGAGGGGCTTCAGCTCCCTTCTCCCCTGGGGGAGAAGGGCTGGGGATGAGGGGGAGGCGGCGGGCCTGGAGCCCAAATGTTATCCTCACACCCTTTAACCGGCACCCACCCCATGACGGATCGCATCGTCACCCCCGCAGCCACCCCCACCGACGACGAGGCACTGGAGCGGTCCATTCGCCCCCAGCGGCTCGCCGATTATGAAGGCCAGCCCGTGGCGCGGGAGCAGATGGAGATCTTCATCTCGGCCACCCGAGCCCGGCAGGAGGCTCTGGACCATGTGCTCATCTTCGGTCCGCCGGGGCTGGGCAAGACCACCCTGTCCCATATCATCGCCCAGGAACTGGGGGTGAACCTGCGCCAGACCTCCGGCCCCGTGCTGGAACGCCCCGGTGACCTGGCCGCACTGCTCACCAACCTGGAACCGCGGGATGTACTGTTCGTTGACGAGGTTCACCGCCTCTCCCCGGTGGTGGAGGAGGTGCTCTATCCGGCCATGGAGGACTTCCAGCTGGATATCGTCATCGGCGAGGGGCCGGCAGCCCGGTCCATCAAGATCGACCTGCCGCCGTTCACCCTGGTGGGGGCCACCACCCGAGCGGGGCTGCTGACCTCCCCCCTGCGTGACCGTTTCGGGATCGTGCAGCGCCTGGAGTTCTATGCCACCGAGGACCTGGCGCGCATCGTGACCCGCGCCGCTGGCATCCTGGGTGCGCAACTGGATGCCACCGGGGCCCTGGAGATCGCCCGCCGCGCCCGGGGTACACCGCGCATCGCCAATCGGCTGTTGCGCCGGGTGCGTGACTACGCCCAGATCAAGGCGGATGGCGTGATCACCGCAACGGTGGCTGATCAGGCCCTCAAGATGCTCAATGTGGACGCCAACGGCTTCGATGCCCAGGACCGGCGCCTGCTGATGGCGGTGATCGAAAAATTCGACGGCGGGCCGGTGGGCGTGGATAGTCTGTCGGCCGCCATCGGTGAGGAGCGGGGCACCATAGAGGATGTGCTCGAGCCCTATCTGATCCAGCAGGGTTTTTTGATGCGCACCACCCGGGGACGCATGGCCACCAGTCATGCCTATCGTCATTTTGGCCTGCGCGTGCCCGTGGCCCTGGAGGCACGCAGCGCCCAGCCTGATCTGCTCGATACGTTCGAGGCCCCCGCCGATGGTGAGCCGAACGCCTCCTGAAATCGATTTTCCACCTCAAAATGTGAACTGCTCTCGTGTCCCGATCCTCTCAAAACAGCACAATATCCCCGGCCTTTCGGTGGCCCTTGCGCGTCTATTATGAAGACACCGACGCGGGCGGCGTGGTGTTCTACGCCAACTACCTCAAATTCATGGAACGGGCCCGCACCGAGTGGCTGCGTGAGTTGGGGTTCGAGCAGCAACGGCTGATGGAGGCGCAAGGCGTGATGTTTGCCGTGCGCAGTGCCCAGCTGGATTACCTGCGTCCGGCCATACTGGATGACGCCCTGACCATCACCTCCCAGGTGGTCGACCAGCGCCGGGCCAGCCTTCGGATCCATCATGAGGTCTGGCGGGGTAGTGAGGGCGACGCACCGGAACTGTTATGCCGCGGCGAGGTCAAGATTGCCTGTCTGGATGCCAGGCAGTTCACCCCCCGCCCGATCCCCGACAACCTTGCCGCCCTCATGCATGCCGGAGACCCGCAGTGAGCCTTGATCTGTCCCTTTATCGCCTGATCCTGGAGGCCAGCCTGATTGTCCAGGTGGTGATGCTCATCCTTGTGCTGGCCTCGGTTTTTTCCTGGATGATCATTGCCCTCAAGTGGCGAGTGTTGCGGGAGGCGCGTCGGGAGGCGGACGTGTTCGAGGAGCGTTTCTGGTCTGGAGCGGACCTGTCCCGGCTTTATGAGGATTTGCGTCGCAAGGAGGCAGTGGCCGGGTTGGAGCATGTGTTTGCCGTGGGGTTCAAGGAGTTCCTGCGGGGGCGTCGCCTGGCACGGGATGCCGCCGGTGGCGCTCTGGTGGCGGCCAGCACCCAGCGTTCCATGCGGGTGGCCGTTTCCCGTGAAGTCGACAATCTGGAGAGCTATCTCACCTTCCTGGCGACGGTGGGATCCACCAGCCCGTACATCGGGCTGTTCGGCACCGTGTGGGGCATCATGCATGCCTTTATTGGTCTGTCGGGTGTACAGCAGGCCACTCTGGCCATGGTGGCCCCGGGGATTGCCGAGGCCTTGATCGCCACCGCTCTGGGTTTGTTCGCCGCCATCCCGGCGGTGATTGCCTATAACAGCTACTCCGCGGACATCGACCGTCTCATGGCCCGCTATGAGAACTTTTCGGAGGAGCTCTCAGCCCTATTGCAGCGCCAGTTGGGAGCCGGCACGCAGGAGACGGGGGAGGCGCCCGCCTGATGGCCGAGAGGGTCTCGCCGCGGCGGCGCCGCCGCTCCATGTCCCAGATCAACGTCGTGCCCTTCATCGACGTGATGCTGGTGCTGCTCATCATCTTCATGGTCACCGCGCCCCTGTTGCAACAGGGGGTGGAGGTGGATCTGCCCCAGGCCGATGCCGAGAACCTGGATCCGACCCCCGAGCAGGGCGAGCCCATCGTCGTGACCGTGTCCCGGGACGGCCGGATGACCCTGAATCAGGGGCCCCGGGTGGGTGAGGCGCTGGAGCGGGATGAGTTGCGAGGCATTGTTGGTGACCTGCTCAGCCAGCAGCCGGGCACGGATGTTTTTGTGCGCGGCGACCGTTTCGTGGATTATGGTCGGGTCGTGGATGCCATGATCAGCGTTCAGGCCGCGGGGGCCGGGCGTGTGGGGCTGATCACCGATCCAGCCGAACAGGACGGTTGATGGCATGTGGTCATTGCTGACGGGGCATCGCCGCCTGTTCGTGTGGGTGCTGTCCATCCATGTACTGTTGTTTCTGGTGCTGGGGGTGAACCTGCACTTCAAGGCCAGTGCCGACCCCACCGCCCGTGGCGAACAGGCTCAGGTGGAGGTGGTGGAAGCGGTGGCGATGGATGGTGAGACTTTCGACCGTGCCCGGCAGGCTCGGGAAGAGGCACGGGAGGAAGCGCTGCGACAGGCCAGGGAGCAGATCGAGGCCGAGCGCCGTCGTGAGGAGGAAGCACGGCGCCAGGAGGCGGAGCGTCGTGCCCAGGCCGAACAGGCGCGACGCGAGGCAGAACAACGTGCCCAGGCGGAACGGGAACGTGCCGAGGCCGAACGGCAGGCCAGGGAGCAGCGCCAGCGTGAGGAGGCGGAACGGCAGGCCCGTGAACAACGGGAGCGTGAAGAGGCAGAGCGCCGTGCCCAGGCGCAGCGTGAACGTGAAGAGGCGGAACGCCGCGCCGAGGAAGCACGCCGGCAGGCCGAGGCGGAGCGCCGCGAGCAGGAGCGCCAGGCCGAGGAAGCGCGCCTCCGGGAGCGGATGGAAGCGGAGCAACGGCGCCTGGAGCAGGCCGAGGCCGAACGCCAGCGTGCTGCCCGGCAACGGGAGCTGGACCGACAACAGAGTGAATATGCAGCAGCGATCCGCTCTGCCGTGCAACGCCACTGGCGACGCCCTGACGGGCATCGCTCCGGGCAGAGCGCAGTGGTGTTCGTCCGTCAGTCGCCCGGTGGTTTCATCCAGCAGGTGAGGGTGGAACAATGCACGGGAAACGCCATGTTCTGTGAATCGGTGGAGCGCGCCGTGCGTCTGGCCGAGCCGCTGCCGTCGCCACCGGACCCGGATCTGTTTGTCCGGGAGATCCGTTTCACCTTTGAACCGAGTTGAACAGTACCCTGGGTATCATGGTGCATCTTTTGAATTCATCCTCAAGGCCATGCTCCGGCACCTTCATCCCCAGCCCTTTCCCCGGCGGGGAGAAGGGGGCATCACTCTCATTTCCCGTGTCAACCCGATGAAACCACTTAAAACACTCTTCCTGCTGCTCCTGCTCACCCTCCCCCTGGCCGCCCAGGGCGCCCTGGAGATCCGTATCACCCAGGGGGTGGAGGGTGCCATGCCCGTGGCCATCGTGCCCTTCGCTTGGGATGGGGGGGCCTCGCGCCCTCCAGAAGATGTGGCCGGCATCATTGCCGCCAATCTCAACCGCACTGGCCGCTTCAGTCCCCTCGACCAGGAAGAGATGCCCCAGCGCCCCCGCGCGGCCGACGAGGTGAGCTTTGCCACCTGGCGTGATCAGGGCAGTGAATACCTGGTGATTGGTCGCGTTCAGGAGGCCGACGGCGACCGCTACGCCGTGCGCTTCCAGCTCTTCGATGTGGCCTCAGGGCGCCAGCTCACCGGCTACAGCATCCCCGTGGAGCGCAGTCATCTGCGCCGCGCCGCACATATGGTCAGCGACATCATTTATGAACGCCTGACCGGCGATCGTGGTGCCTTTGATACCCAGGTGGCCTATGTGAGCCTCACCCGGCAGGACGGGGATTTGCGCTACGCCCTGCAGGTGGCCGATGCCGACGGCCACAATCCCAAAACGGTCTTTAGTTCCAGCGAGCCGATTCTGTCTCCAGCCTGGTCGCCGGATGGCCGCCGCATTGCCTATGTCTCATTCGAGAACCGACGCTCCGAGATCTACATCCAGGATCTGGACGGCGGCGACCGAACCCGTGTGGCCAGCCATGAGGGCATCAACAGTGCGCCGGCCTGGTCGCCGGACGGCCGCCGTCTGGCGCTGACGCTGTCCAGGGAAGGTCAGCCGGATATCCATGTATTGAACCTGGCTGACCAGTCTCTGACCCGGGTGACTCAGCATCGCGCTATCGATACTGAACCCACCTGGATGCCCGATGGCCGTTCCATCGTCTTCACTTCCGACCGGGCCGGTCAGCCCCAGCTCTACGAGGTGTCTGTCCGGGGAGGAGAGGCCCGGCGCCTTACCTTCGAAGGGCGCTACAATGGCGGGGCCGACATCTCGCCGGACGGTCGTCGCCTGGCCATGGTGCATGGTGCCGGTAGCCGTTTCCGCATTGGCCTGCTGGACCGCGAATCGCGGCTGTTCCGCACGCTGACCGACAGCGGCATGGATGAGTCCCCCAGTTTCGCCCCCAATGGCAGCATGATCATCTACGCCACCTCGGAGGGCGGTCGCGGGGTGCTGGCGGCGGTCAGTGATGACGGTCGCGTACATCAGCGTCTGGTGCTGGAAGAAGGCGAGGTCCGCGAACCCGCCTGGTCACCCTTTCTTGATTGAACTCACGTTTTACGCATCGTTTACCGAGGTCATACCCCATGCTGAATACCCTTGTCAGGCTTCAGGCCGTGAAGATTCTTTTGGTGCTGGTGGTGGTGGGCACCCTGGGCGCTTGCGCCACTGCCGACCGGCATCCCGCGGGCACTCCCGCCGATGAGTGGCCGGGCGGGACGGATCAGGACGCCCGCGCACCCGGCAGCCTGGACCCGGATGTGGAAGCACGTCCCCTGGGCCGGGATGATCGCCCCCTGGCGCAAGCCCTGGACGACCCGGATAGCCCCCTCTCTACTCGCGTGATCTATTTCGAGTTCGACCGCGATACGGTGCGTTCCGAGTTCGTGGATGTAATTGCTGCCCACGGCGACTACCTGTCTCGTCACAGTGAGGCCCGCGTGCGCCTGGAGGGACATACCGACGAACGTGGTACCCGGGAGTACAACCTGGGCCTGGGCGAGCGCCGGGCCCAGTCCGTGCGCCGCATGCTCATGCTGCAGGGGGCGCGTGATGAGCAGATTCAGGTGGTCAGCTATGGAGAGGAAATGCCGGCGGAACTGGGCGACAATGAAGAGGCCTGGGAGCAAAACCGCCGCGTGGAGATTGTCCATGAGGGTGGCCGGTGATGTCGGGTCGCCTCTTTCCTTTTCTTGTGTTCGGTGCCCTGCTGGTGGGAGGTGTGTCGGGCCCCGCGCATGCCCAGGACCGGTTGGCGCAACTGGAAGAGCGCCTGGAGCGTCTGGAGCGCATCCTGGAAAATCAGGCGCTCATGGAGATGCTCAATCGCGTGGACAGCATGGATCGGGACCTGCGCGAGTTGCGGGGCGAGTCGGACGCCCTGCGCCATGAACTGGAAACAGTGAAGACGCGCCAACGGGATCTCTACCTGGATGTGGACCAGCGGCTGGAGCAGCTGGAGCAGGCCAGCTCCAGCCGGCAGGACAGCGAGGCATCGCCGGAATCCGAAGCACGATCAGGGCAGCAGAGGTTGGTAGACCCTCAGGATGCCGGCGATGATCGTCAGGCCTATCAGGATGCCTTCAACCTCCTGCGGGAGGGGCGGCATCGTCGCTCCATTGAAGCCTTTCAGTCGTTTCTGGAGCGTTATCCCGACAGCCCCTTGGCTGCCAATGCGCAATACTGGCTGGCCGAAGCCTTTTACGTAACCCGGGACTTTGAACAGGCCCTCCAGGAATTTTCCAGGGTGCTTGAAGAGTATCCCGACAGTAATAAGGGGGCCGATGCCCAGTTGAAGAAGGGGTTCACGCATTTTGAACTACAGCAATGGGAGGCTGCTCGCGAACAGCTCACCCAGGTGAGGGATGAGCACCCCGGCACCACCGTGGCACGCTTGGCGGAACAGCGCCTGGCTCGCCTGGCTGAGCGCTCCGACTAAGCCCGGATGGCCCCCAAGGCCGCACCCCACCCTGTGGGAGCGGCCCTCGGCCGCGAACAGCGGAGTCACCGGCGCCTTTGGCGTCGCCGGTGGCTTCAGTATCTCCAGTGCCACCGACTTCTAAAATGGACACACCCACCTCCCCATCCGCGAACCCAGCCCTCCCCGGCTTGAGGATCACCGAGATCTTCCTCTCACTTCAGGGGGAGTCCCGCAGTGTGGGCTGGCCCACCGTGTTCGTCAGGCTCACCGGCTGCCCGCTGCGCTGCGACTACTGCGACACTGCCTATGCCTTCACCGGGGGAGAAGTCCTGCCGCTGGCGGACATCCTCAAGAAGGTGCAGGCCTACGGGGTTCGCCATGTCTGCGTGACCGGCGGCGAGCCTCTGGCCCAGCCCGCCTGCCTCCAGCTGCTGAGTGCCCTGTGCGATGCCGGTCATGAAGTCTCCCTGGAGACCAGCGGTGCCCTGGATGTTTCCGCCGTGGACCCCCGGGTCATCAAGGTGATGGACCTCAAGACCCCGGGTTCTGGCGAGGCCGCCCGCAACCGCTGGGACAACCTCGTCCACCTGTCGAGCAAGGATCAGGTCAAGTTCGTGATCTGCGATCGGGCGGATTACGATTGGGCGTGTGAGGTGCTCGCCCGTGATGGTCTCACCGACCGGGTAGAAGTCCTGTTCTCCGTCGCCTTCGGGGATCTGGCCCCGGGCACCCTGGCGGACTGGATCGTGCAAGACCGCCTGCCAGTGCGTTTCCAGTTGCAGCTCCACAAGGTCCTCTGGGACGATGCCCGCGGCAGATGACACAAAGCCCCTCTACCGCCGGCAGCAAAAAAAGATCGAGGGAATCACCATGAAAAACGCCGTCGTCCTCCTCTCCGGAGGTATGGACTCTGCCACTGTTCTGGCCCTGGCCCGCGCCAAGGGCTTTGACTGCCATTGTCTGAGCTTTCGCTATGGTCAGCGTCATCACGCCGAACTGGTGGCCGCTGCCGAGCTGGCGCAATCCCTGGGTGCCGCCGACCATCGGGTCGTGGACCTTAATCTGGGGCTCTTCGGTGGCTCAGCCCTCACCGATCAGGCCATACAGGTGCCCGATGCCCCCTCCGATGGCATTCCCGTCACCTATGTGCCCGCCCGGAACACCGTCTTTCTGTCCATTGCCCTGGCCTGGGCCGAGGTGCTCGATGCCCGGGACATCTTCATCGGCGTCAATGCCGTGGACTATTCCGGTTACCCCGACTGTCGCCCCGAGTTCATTCAAGCCTTCGAGATCATGGCCAACCTGGCCACCAAGGCCGGGGTGGGCGGCGATCAGTGCCATATACGCACGCCGCTGATTGACCTGACCAAGGCCGAGATCATCCGTCAGGGCGTTGAGGCCGGTGTGGACTTCGCCCGAACCGTTTCCTGCTACAGCGCTGACGATCAAGGCCGGGCCTGTGGCGTATGCGATGCCTGTCGCCTCCGGGCCCGGGGCTTTGCCGAGGCCGGCCTGCCCGACACCACCCGCTACCGCCCCTGATCAGCCTCCCCAAGCCCCATTGATCCGCCCATTCAAAACACTGAATGGGTACGATCGGCTTCGCTGTTGCAAAATGTCAAACCATGATAAGAAGAGTCCGGGCTTTGAGGCCCAAGGACATGGGCGCACAGACGTCCGACGCCACCTGCAGGAGGAGATAACATGGTATTCGAGAGCTTTACCACGGCCGCGGCTGTGGTGCTGACATCCATTTTTGTGCTCGCCTTCATCTTCGGTGCGGTCGCCAACAAGACCAACTTCTGCACCATGGGTGCCGTCTCCGACTGGGTCAACATGGGTGACCTGGGCCGCATGCGGGCCTGGCTGCTGGCCATTGCCGTGGCGATGCTGGGGGTGATCCTCTTCGAGATTTTCGGCATGGTGAATGCCGATGGGGCCTTCCCCCCCTACCGATCACCTCAGTTCCGCTGGATCGAGCACCTGCTGGGCGGCCTGATGTTCGGCATTGGCATGAGCCTGGCCAGTGGCTGTGGCAACAAGATCCTGGTGCGGGTGGGCGGCGGCAATATCAAGTCCATCATGGTGCTTCTGGTCATCGCCGTGATCGCCTACTTCATGGTCAATCCCTTCCCGGGCACCTCTCATACCCTGTATTCCACCCTGTTCTACCCATGGATGAACCCCCTGGCCATCAACCTGGGTAACCAGCAGGATCTGGGTTCCCTGGTGGCAGGGACCGAGCACGGCGCCATCGCCCGCCTGATCATTGGTCTCATCCTGGCCGCAGGCCTCCTGTTCTTCATCTTCAAGAGCCGTGATTTTCGCCGGAGTTTCGATAACATTCTTGGCGGCGCGGTGATTGGCCTGATGGTGGTGGGGGCCTGGTACGTGACCAGTCAGGCCATGATCGACGATGGCTTTGGTGGCCAGAACACCCTGAGTGCGTATGTTCAGGATTGGGATTTCCTGGCAGATGATCCGGATGCCCGACCCGCCGAGGCCGCCCCCTGGTCGGCTCAGTCCTTCACCTTCATCAACCCCATGGGTCAGAGTCTGCGCTATGTGGGCAGCGGTTTTGATTCGGCGGTACTCTATATCGGCGTCATGGCGCTGGTTGGAGTCATCGTGGGTTCCCTGTTCTGGGCGTTGGTCACCAAGGCATTCCGTATTGAGTGGTTTGCCTCGGTGAGGGATTTCCTCAATCACTTCGTCGGTGCCATTCTGATGGCCTTTGGCGGGGTGCTGGCCATGGGGTGCACCATCGGCCAGGGTATCACCGGCATCTCCGCCTTGGCCCTGGGCGGTTTTCTCACCTTTGCCAGCATCGTCTTCGGCGCCGCCCTGACCATGAAGATCCAGTATTACAAGATGCTCCATGAAGATGAAGCCAGCTTTGGTAAGGCCTTCGTCACCAGTCTGGTGGACATGCGCCTGCTCCCGGGGAAATTGAGGAAGCTGGAAGCCATGTGACCTCCGACACCCTCCAAGCCCTTGCAATGCCCAAAAACTTCAGTACAATACGTGCCCTTTCCGGCCCCCTGCCGGAGTGCATGATCCCTTTCCCGGAACATCAGTTCATGGGTCGTTAGCTCAGCTGGTAGAGCAGTGGACTTTTAATCCATTGGTCGTAGGTTCGAATCCTACACGACCCACCACATTGAAAAGAAAAAAGGGGACAGATTTATTTTCCCGCCTTCCCGGCGGGAAAATAAATCTGTCCCCTTTTTTCTTTTTTCGCTTTAACTCAGTGATCCAGCTTCTTGTCGGTAAATAGCCACTCGCGCAATTCCTTGTCGAATGTCGGGTCGCGTCGACGAATCCATTCCAGGACCATGGCGGCGTGCTCTTTTTCCTCATCGGCATTGTGCTGAAGGATGGAACGGAGCTCGGTATCCTTGCAGGCATCGACGCGCTGGTTGTACCAGTCCACGGCTTCCAGCTCTTCCATTAGCGACACGATGGCCCTGTGCATGTCGCGGGTCTCGTCGCTGAGTTCGTCAATGGGCTCGTGATAGCCTTCGTTCGCCATGCCTTTGCTCCGGTGTTTGCATTGTGATCTCGGGCCTCAATACTACAGACATTCGCCGCCGGTTTAACCCCGTGTCAGTGGGCTGCGACTCCGTTCCCCTGGTCTGGAGGGAGGTATCGGCCTCCTCCTCTGGATGAGGCAATAGGAAGGGTGTGAAAACGGGCGGTGTAACGGATAATGTGCGCCCGGAATACATCAATGGAGCCTCACCTTGGATCTTTTCCAGACCTTGATCCTCGCCCTGGTACAGGGCCTGACGGAATTTTTACCCATCTCCAGTGCGGCCCACCTGATCCTGGTGCCCGAACTCACTGCCTGGGAGGACCAGGGGCTGACCTTCGATGTGGCCACCCATGTGGGTAGCCTGACGGCCGTGATCCTCTACTTCCGGGTGGAATTGCGCCGCATGGCAAGCCACTGGGCTGGGTCGCTGGTGGGTCGGGGGTTCACCCCGGATGCCAAGCTGGCCTGGGCCGTGGGGTTGGGCACCATCCCGGCGGGGCTGGCCGGACTCCTGTTCCATGATGTGATCGCCACCCACCTGCGATCGGTGGAAGTGATCATCTTCACGACCATCGCCTTCGGCCTGCTGCTGGGGCTCGCGGACTGGCGCGGGCGCCGCCTCCGGGATGAATATCAGATTGGCTGGGTGGATGTACTGGTCATCGGTCTGGCCCAGGCCCTGGCGCTGATCCCCGGGGTGTCCCGCTCCGGTGTCACCATGACCGCCGCCCTGTTCATGGGCTTCAACCGTCAGGCGGCGGCCCGCTACTCCTTCCTGCTCTCCATCCCCATCATCGCCCTGGCGGGTGGCTATGAGACCTGGGGACTCATCCAGGCCCCGGAGGACAACGTCGCCTGGTCGATGATCCTGATCGGTGCCCTGGTGGCCGGCATCAGCGCCTATCTGTGCATTCACCTGTTCCTCAAGCTGCTGGCCCGGATGAGCTTCCTGCCCTTCGTCGTTTATCGGTTGCTGCTGGGGGCATTCCTGATCTTCATGTTCTGGTAGATCCTGTTCGGGAGGGGGCATGGCCGATGGGTTCCACTATGTGAGCAACCGCCTGAGGTTTCTGGGTCAGACCTTTCATGCCTATCGCTATACCCAGACCGGCCGGGCCACCGATGGGGTGTATCTGGACCGGCGGAGTCTGTGGCTGTCCGCCACCTACGACTTCTGATTTGAAGCGGGCAGGTCCCTGTGGGAGCGGCCCTCGGCCGCGAAAGCCCTGGCCTGAAAGTACCCGGCTGCGACATTCGCCGGCAGGCCGGCTCCCACGGGATACCGCGATACCCACCCGCCAGGCCATCGACCCCGGACACCCCGCCCGGGCCGTTCGCGAACGGCCCCTACGAGGGAGGGGGCATACGCCGGTGCGGCAATGGGAGACCGAGGGCAGGTTGCGTCTTGATCTGATCGACTGAGGGGAATGCGGTGGATGAGGCATTGGCCTGATCACGTTATCATGATGGGGTTTTTCTGATCCCATTGATGGAACCCCGCATGAACCAATCCAAGGTCGAAGTGATTCAGGATGGCGCCCGGGTCTCCTGGCCGGGCGTGACCACCTCGCTGGGGGTCCTGGTGTTGTTCATTCTCATGGTCTCGGTGACCTGGCCCCGGATCGAGTACTGGATTTCAGGTATGGGGACCATCCAGATCGGCCTTCTTGCCAGTCTGGTGGCCGGGCTATTCACCGCCGTGGGGGCCATCCCCATCTTCTTCCTGCGCCGCATCCCCCAGTCGGTGGAGGATGCCATGATGGGCTTCGGCGCCGGGGTGATGCTGGCGGCCACCGCCTTTGAGCTGGTGCTGCCCGCCGTGGAGGGCGCCGAGGCTCAGTATGGTGTCGTGGGCATGGCGATCCTGGTGCTGGCGGTGGGCATGGGGCTGGGCGGTGGCTTCTTGCTGCTGCTGCATCGGCTGGTGCCCCATGAGCACTTCATGATCGGTCCCCAGAGCGGCGCGGATCCCATGAAGATTCGCCGTGTTTACCTGTTCATCTTTGCCATTGCCCTGCATAACCTGCCCGAAGGGCTGGCGGTGGGGGTCGGTTTTGGTGGTGATGTGAGTGATGGCATGACCCTGGCCGTGGCCATCGGCCTGCAGAACATGCCCGAGGGTCTGGTGGTGGCCATTGCCCTGTTGTCGCTAGGGTATAGCAAGATCACGGCCTTTGGAGTCACCCTGTTGACCGGACTGGTGCAGCCGGTCGGTGGGCTGATGGGGGCGGTGGCGGTGTCGGTGATGGAGTTCCTGCTGCCCTGGGGGCTGGCGTTCGCGGCGGGCGCCATGCTCTTCGTGATCAGCCACGAGATCATCCCCGAATCCCACCGCAAGGGTCACGAGGCCAAGGCGACGCTTGGGGTGCTGATCGGCTTCATCGCCCTGATCGCCATCGACCTGTCGTTGGGGTAGGCATATCAGGTTCTGTTGGCGCCATGCCAAGGAACCGTGCCTCCCCTGGTCCTGGATGCTATCGGGTAGCCGGCGGTGAAATGCGTTCCATCAGGTAACACAGGCAGTCCTGGCGGATGATGTTTTCATCCAGGGTGAGCATGGAGGGCATGACCCGGCGCGTGAGCACCAGGCGGTCGCGGACGGTATCGAAGTATCGGGAGGTGACGTCCGCGCCTTGCTCATCTCGGGCCACCAGGTGCGCAAGGTGGGCTGAATTGACCTTGGCCAGCACGGTGCCCGAGGGCAGTTCCCGGAAGTTCATGTGATCCAGATCCGGGGCAAAGTTCAGGTCCGCATCGCCTTGCGTGAAACTGATGCTCACCGAGTCGCGAACCTTCACCTGTGCCACGGTGTGGAACAGATCCAGGTCATGATGGGCCACTGGAGAGTCGGGGATCTCCGCCAGGTTCAGACAGGCGCGGAGGTAATCGCGGGCGTGCTCGATGCCATGGGTGTCCTCCGGCTTGCCGCACTCCAGAGTGACCGCCGGACAATGGGCGGCCAAAGCCATGGACTGCACCCCCCGGGGGCGGATGAAGTAGACCACGGTCCGGCTAAACAGCGTGGCCAGTTGCAGAAAGCGGTGGTCTAGCCGATTGACGCAGGCGTAATGAGGGTTCAGTCCGGTATTGTTGTGTACATCAATGCTGGCGAACAGCGGCCCTTGGGTGAGGGTCTCCACCACCTGACGCATCAAGGCGGTCTCCGGGCAGTCCGGGTGGTCCGTACCCGGCCAGACCCGGTTGAAGTCCGGTTGATCCGGCAGGTGGCGTGCGCCTTCGGCGGCTGCCTGCACATTGCCCACGAAGAGGTAGAGGGAGCGGGGCAGTCCGGATGGGGGCAGGTCCCGCAACAGGGCTTGAACGGCCTGCAGGCCCACGGGTTCATTACCGTGCAACAGAACGGAAATGAACAGCGGCGGCTCACGTCGACCCTTGAGGTGAATCAGGGTGGGTTCTGGCAGCAGTTCATGGATTCGCCCGGGTGGGGTCTGCGTGAAGCCTTCGGGGAGTGTGTTGCGGTACCTGAGCATGAGATTGCCGTTACGGCAGGGGCCATTGGTGGATCGGTTCATCGGTCATCTGCTGGAGGCGGTAGGCCCGGGTCAGGCCCGCCATGTCCGGACCATGGGTCTTGACCCAGGCCCTTTGCCAGTGGCTGCCGGTGGTGCGGGCCTGAACCCGCTCCGCGACCACTTCCAGATAGTGGTGAGCGTCTGCCTGGGTCACGCCCAGGTGCTGCAGGCCGCGGCGCGCCCGGGGCAGCAGGTCCTGCAGGATCAGTTCCCGGGCGCTGATGCGCTCCTCGGAATCCCAATGCAGCTGTGACTCCAGGCCGTGCCGGGCAGCCAGGTAGAAGTTGTCCTTGGCAGTGGCAAAGTCGATCAGGCCCTCGGCGCCCCCGGCGGTACTCACCAGATCCTCCACCAGCCCGTAAAAGAAGGCCGCGTTGGCGATGCTGTCCGTGAGTGTGGGGCCGGCGGGCACGACCCGGTGTTCGATACGGATATGGGGTCTACCGCTGGGGCCAAAACCGATCAATGGTCGGTTCCAGCGCCAGATGGTGCCATTGTGCAGGCGCAGGTGGGCAAAGGTTTCCGGTGGCGTATCGCCGCACATGGGCAGCAGCGGGGGGAAGTGGTCCAGGTTTTCCTGGAAGCACTCCATGATGGACTCCCGGGCATAGTCTGAGCCAAAGCTTACCCGGCGCATGGGGCCGCGCGCGGCATCCTGATAGCCCCCGACCTCCACCGCCTGTTCAAATACCGGGATGCGGGTCTCTTCCCATAAATCCTTGCCGAACAGGTAGGGAGCATTGGCGCTCAACGCCACCATGGGGGCCGAGATGGCGATGGCGGCGTTGTACACTCGGTGGGCCGCTTCCAGAGGGGTTTGCAGGTGGATCTGAAACGAGGTGGTGGCGGCCTCGAGCATCACGTCCTTGTGATCATGCTTCAGATGTTCCCGGCCATTGATGTCCAGGTGTACCGGCCTGTCCTCGCGGGACCGGAAGACCTGTCGATTCAGGGCCCGGTAGCGTTTCATGGCGGACATGTTCTTCAGGCACAAATCCTGGGGCATCAGGGTGGGCAGGATGCCGATCATGAGGAAATGGGCGTCCAGGGATTCGGCAGTGTCGCAGGCGCGTTCCCAGGTGGTACGGATCTCCTGGTGCAGAGTGGTCAGCACCCGATGGCGGAGTGGGTGGGCCTGGGTATTGAGTTCCACATTGAAGCTGGCCAGTTCCGGGGTGGCCATGGGGTCGTCGAAACGGGCCAGGAAGCGCTCATTGAGGCTGGCGGGGGATTCGTCAGCATTCACGAGCCAGGCCTCGATTTCGAACCCGGCCATGGGATGGCCGCTGCCGAAGTCACCCCGGGCAGCCATCTCCCGGGCCAGGCGCGTCTCCTCGGCCACGCGTTTCCGGAAGCGCTCGGTATCACGGGGGGTGAAGCGCGTGTTGTCGATTTCCTGGCCCACGGGCATTACCGGACGGGAGACTTCCCGATCGTGCTTGAAGGGCGGGGCCAGGTCAATCCAGCCTGGATGGGGCGTATTCAGTTGTCGGGCGGGTCGTACTGGGATTCCAGTAAATCGCACCATGCCTTTTCATGATGTTCCATGAATTGCAGCAGTTCATGGCGAAATTGCAGGATGTCCTTCTCGAAGGCGGCGAAGTCCTCGCCACCGCCCAGAACCTGCAGGCTGCGTTCCACATGCAGCAGGGTGTCACGCAGGTTCAGGCTTGCAGCCATGGCCCCCTTCACCCGCTCCCGGGGCTGGGGGATCCAGCGACGGTCGCGGGTGAGGGAGGCCAGATGCTCACCCAGCTCCAGCCAGCGCTTGCGCAGGCGGGGCAGGGTGCCGATCTTCGAGGTCTTGAGATCCCCCCAGAGGCTGGTCTCCATCAGGGCCAGCCACTGGGCACGCAGGTGCTTGACCGTGGCCGGGTCGAACTCGAACGAGGCTTCGACGATGCGGGGGTCCAAAACGGCGCCTAGAAGCCGTCGGTGGAGGTGAACAGGCCCACGCGCAGATCCTTGGCGGTGTAGATCAGGCGGCCATCCACAAAGACCTGGCCATCCGCAATGCCCAGCACCAGCTTACGGGTGATTACACGCTTGACGTCCACCTGGTAGTCCACCTTGCCGGCTGAGGGCAGCACCTGACCCGTGAATTTCACTTCGCCCACGCCCAGAGCCCGGCCGCGGCCCGGGTTGCCGATCCAGGCCAGATAAAAGCCCACCAACTGCCACATGGCATCCAGCCCCAGGCAGCCCGGCATCACCGGGTCGCCCGGGAAGTGGCAGCCGAAGAACCACAGATCCGGATTGATATCCAGCTCGGCGCGCATCTCTCCCTTGCCATAGGCCCCGCCTTCGTCGCTGATATGGGTTACCCGATCCATCATGAGCATGTTGGGCACAGGCAGTTGGGCGTTGCCCGGGCCGAACATCTCGCCGTGGCCGCATTGGAGGAGTTCGTCGCGCTCGTAGCTGTTTTTTCGCATGTGGGATTGGTCGGTCCAGTAAGGAGCCGCCTATTGGACCGGATTCGGTGGGGTGGCACAAGCCCCGAGCCGGCAGCGAACAAAAGGACACGCGGCAACCTGATGGGATCAGGGTGGCGACGGAAAGCCCGTTCCATTAGGATTCAGCCGGTGCTATTCAAGAATGAACGCCCGGCCCGTCAAGAGACGACCCGGCCGGGGTTGAGTATGCCTGCCCCCCGAGGGGCAGGCGGCCTGCGCCCCCGCTGACCGGATCCCTGGATCCCGACGGGCGGGGAAGGTTTATGTTCAGGGGTTCAGGGGAAGTCATGAATCTTGCGTTGATCGTGATGCTGCCGTTTCTCGGAGCACTCCTGCCGGGTCTGATGATCCGGTCGGGCCGTAATGCCTGTGCAACCGCCACGGCGTCGGTGACCGTGCTCGCCCTGGGGCTGCTGCTGGTGCATGCCCCGGCCGTGCTGCAGGGCGAGACGATCAAGGCCGGTTGGGACTGGCTGCCGGGGCTGGGCCTCAATGTCAATTTCTTCCTGGATGGTCTGGGCTTGCTGTTTGCGGGGCTGATCCTGGGCATCGGCTTGCTGATCATCATTTACGCCCGTTTCTACCTGTCCGAAAAGGACCCCATGGGCCTGTTCTACACCTACCTGCTGCTCTTTCAGGGCGCCATGGTGGGGGTGGTGCTGTCAGACAATATCCTGCTGCTTCTCATCTTCTGGGAGCTGACCAGTCTCTCGTCATTTCTGCTGATCGGTTATTGGAAGCATCTGCCCGAGGGGCGTCAGGGAGCAAGAATGGCGCTGGCGGTCACGGGGGGCGGCGGTCTGGCCATGATCGCGGGGATGCTGATCCTGGGGAATATTGCCGGCTCCTACGAGCTTTCCGTCATTCTCGGCGAGGTGGAAAAGATCCAGGCCTCACCCCTCTATCTACCCGCTCTGGTGCTGATTCTGATCGGGTGCTTTTCCAAAAGCGCGCAGTTCCCATTTCATTTCTGGCTGCCCCATGCCATGGCGGCGCCCACACCGGTGTCTGCCTATCTGCATTCGGCCACCATGGTCAAGGCGGGGGTCTTCCTGCTGGCCCGTCTTTGGCCGGTCCTGGCAGGTACCGATGCATGGTTCTATCTGGTCACCACCACCGGCTTGTTCACCATGGTTCTCGCGGCGGGGATTGCCCTGTTCAAGGATGATCTCAAGGGCCTGCTGGCCTATTCCACGGTGAGTCATCTGGGGCTGGTGACCATGCTCTTCGGGCTGGGTACCCCCATGGCCGCGGCGGCCGGTGTTTTTCACATCATCAATCACGCCACCTTCAAGGCTGCGCTCTTCATGAGTGCGGGCATTGTCGATCATGAGGCGGGGACGCGGCATATTCCCCGCTTGGGTGGCCTGATGCACTTGATGCCCATTACAGCCACCCTGGCGATGCTGGCGGCGGCCTCCATGGCGGGTGTGCCCTTGCTGAATGGTTTCCTGTCAAAGGAAATGATGCTGGAACAGACGACGCATGCCCAATGGGCCGGTCTGCCCTGGCTGATCCCGTTTGCGGCGACGTTGGGCGCGTTACTTTCCGTGGCCTACTCGCTGCGTTACGTGGTGCATGTCTTCATGGGGCCCAAGCGGACGGACTATCCTGCCAAACCTCATGATCCGAGGCCGGGTTTCTGGCTGCCGCCAGCCATTCTGGTGCTGCTGGTGGTTCTTATCGGGCTCTTTCCCGAGGCGATGGCAGGTCCGCTGGTTCGGGCTGCGGGGGCAGCCGTCACGGCGGGGGCCCTCCCTGAGTTGCATCTTGCCATCTGGCATGGCGTGAATAGCGCGCTGGTGATGTCCATGCTGGCGCTGGCGGGTGGCCTGGTCGTGATCCTTCGATACCCAGAGGTATGGGCCCGCTGGCGGGCCGGTCCCCACCCCGAGGCCAAGTCCATGTACGATGCGGTACTGGCCCGGGTGGTCAAACTGACCCAGTTCGGGATTCACTCAGCGCACAATGGCTCGTTACAGCGCTATCTGGCCCTCATGGTCATCGCGTCCATTGTGCTGGGTTACGTGGGCTTCACATCGGCGGAGCATGTTGCAGGGCAACGCGAGACCCTGGTGTTTTCTCCCTTGGCCCTGGTGCTGTGGGTGCTCTTGGCCGGCGCCTGCTGGCTCCTGGTGACCCGGCATCGGCAACGCCTGCTTGCGGTGGTGGCGGTGAGTGTGGTGGGGCTGATCGTCTCCGTCGGGTTTCTCTATTTTTCCGCGCCTGACCTGGCTCTCACCCAGATCTCCGTGGAGGTGGTCACCACGGTTCTGATGCTGCTGGCCTTGTACTTCCTGCCCAAACGCACACCCGTGGAGAGTTCTCCGGTGCGAAGGGGCCGGGATGGGGTGCTGGCTGCGTTGGCTGGTCTGGGGGTGGGCGGCTTGTGTTGGGCTGTCCTGACCCGGGACTTCTCCACGCTCTCCGGTTATTACCTGGAACAATCAGTGCCAGGTGGGGGCGGTACCAATGTGGTCAACGTCATCCTGGTGGATTTCCGTGGTTTTGATACCTTCGGCGAGATCATCGTGCTCGGGATTGCCGCCCTGGCAATCTATGCACTGCTCGATGGCGCCTTGCGGGGGTCTGCCGGGGCACGCCTGGAGGCCTGGCAACCGGATATGCCTCGCGCGGCGGACCGACATCCGATGATGATGGTGGTGGCCACACGGGTGATGTTGCCCTTGGCCCTGATGGTCGGCGTGTATATCCTCTTGCGCGGCCACAACATGCCCGGGGGCGGCTTCATCGCCGGTCTGGTGGTGTCCATCGCCTTGATCATGCAGTACATGGCCAGTGGTTTTCAGTGGGCCGCATCCAAGATGCGGGTCGATTACGACGCGCTGATCGGGCTGGGCATTCTGCTGGCGGGTGCCACGGGCATTGCGGCCATGGTCACGGACCATCCGTTCCTGACTTCTGCCCACGACTACGTTTACCCGCCTCTGATCGGGAAAGTGGAACTGGCCAGTGCCATGGCCTTTGACGTGGGGGTATTCCTGACCGTGGTGGGGGCCGTGATGCTGGCCTTGGCGCAGGTGTCACGACTCGGGCTGGTGGCAGGGCATGAGCCGGCCAACATCAGCCCCATGGATGTGGATCCCTCCACATCAACCCAGGATCAGCGGGGCACTCGCTGAGATTCTGCCCTGGGTCTGACCCCGGGTAACCGAAAAGCTGAGATTGAGAGAGCGTGATCAATGGAGTTTCTCGTGGCCAGTGCGGTCGGGCTGATGACGGGTGCCGGTGTGTACCTGGTGCTTCGTGCGCGCACCTTTCCTGTGGTGTTGGGGCTTGCCCTGATCACCTACGCGGTGAATGTCTTTCTCTTTACCATGGGTCGCCTGGCGGTCAACCTGCCCGCGGTGATCAGTGACGATGCGGCCGGCTATGCCGATCCCTTGCCACAGGCCCTGGTGCTGACGGCCATCGTGATCTCGTTCGGCATGACGGCTGTGGTGGTGGTCATGGCCTTGCGGGCCTACCTTGAGGGGGATACCGATCACGTGGATCTGGCCGATCCGGACTCTGGGGACGAGGGGGATCGCTCATGAATCACTGGATCATCCTGCCGATTCTGTTGCCGGCGATCGTGGCGCCGATGCTGGTGCTCGCGGTGCGCCACGATGTGGTGCTGGCACGTGTCTTCTCACTGGCATCCGCCGTGTTGCTGGTGCTGGTGGCCGGTATCCTTTTGGGCCTGGCGGTGAATGGGGGCCCCCACATATACGCCCTGGGCAACTGGGCCCCACCCTTCGGCATTGTCCTCGTGCTGGATCGCCTGTCGGCGCTGATGCTTCTGTTGACTTCCTTCCTGGCGGTGGGCGCCCTGCTTTTCGCCGTGGGAGGAGCGGATAAGCGTGGTCGCCACTTCCATGCCCTGTTCCAGCTGCAACTCATGGGCGTGAATGGGGCCTTTTTGACCGGAGATCTTTTCAACCTGTTCGTCTTCTTCGAGGTCCTCCTGATTGCCTCCTACGGATTGATGGTGCATGGCGGAGGGAGTCAGCGCCTGCGGGCTGGTGTGCAGTATGTGGTGGTCAATCTGGTGGGCTCCTCCCTGTTCCTGATCGCGGTGGGGCTGATCTACGGCGTGACCGGCACCCTGAACATGGCTGACCTGGCCGTGAAGGTGGCCACGATGGAGGCGGGTGATCAGGCATTGCTGCAGACCGGGGGACTGTTGTTGTTGCTTGTGTTCGCCATCAAGGCGGCCATGGTACCGGTACAGTTCTGGCTGCCGGGGACCTATGCCCTGGCCCCCGCGCCTGTAGCGGCCCTGTTTGCCATCATGACCAAGGTGGGTGCCTATTGCATCATACGGGTGCATGGTCTGGTGTTTGGTGAGGGGGCAGGCGAAGCCGCTCATCTGATTCACGACTGGCTCTTGCCGGCGGCCCTGATCACCCTCGTGGTCGGCATGACCGGTGTACTGGCCTCTCGCCGATTGGGGCAGATGACGAGTTTTGCCGTCATTGGCTCCATGGGCATGATCATGGTGCCTGTGGCCCTGTATACCCACGAGGCCCTGTCCGCGGCCCTTTACTACCTGGTCCATTCGACCCTGGCCGCAGGGGCCTTGTTCTTGATCGTGGGCCTGGTGGCAGAGCGTCGGGGAAGCCTGCAGGATCGGCTGGTGGTGGGGCCGGTGTTCGCTCAGTCGGGGCTGCTTGCCGCGGGGTTTTTCATGGCTGCAGTGGCCATGGCCGGCTTGCCTCCCTTGTCAGGGTTTTTGGGCAAGCTCCTCATACTGGACGCGGCGCGGGATGTGGATGCCAATGTCTGGATCTGGACTGCGATTCTGGCATCGTCTTTTCTGGCCATTGTGGGTTTTGCGCGGGGGGGCAGTACGCTGTTCTGGAAACCGTCCGCCATGGAACGTGAGTTTGATGGCGTCCATGAACCGGCCGGGGGGGCCGTGCCCTTCGTGGCGGTCGGCATACTCCTGGCCGGCCTGGTGATGTGGACGGTCCTCGCTGGGCCGGCCACGCATTACCTGGACGCTACCGCGACACAATTGCTTGACCGACAGCGCTATATTGATGCGGTGTTGAATTGAGCCGGATGGTTGAAGGGGAGAGGATTGATGGTGCCTGAAAAACAAAGCCAGAACTTCCGCCAGCGCTGGTTGCCCCACCCCCTGCTGACGTTGACGCTGGTGGTGGTCTGGATGCTGCTGCTCAACAGCTTCACGTTGGGCGGATTTCTCCTGGGCACCGTTCTTGGGGTGTTGATTCCCATTGCAACCAGCCATTTCTGGCCGGGGCGCCCCCTTTTGCGGGCTTATGGAAAGATGATGGCTTTCCTGGGTATCGCGCTCTGGGACGTATTGGTGGCAAACGTGATGGTGGCCCGTCTGATCCTGTTCAGAAGGCCGGAGAGTCTGGCCACGCGCTGGGTCGCCATGCCACTGGAGTTGCGTTCCCCTGAGGCAATCACATTGCTGGCAGGGACGATCTCCCTCACGCCAGGCACCGTGAGCAGCGATCTTTCCGCCGATGGCCGGACGTTGCTGGTGCATTGTCTGGACGCACCCGATGCGGAGGTGGCAGTGCGGGATATGAAATCGCGTTACGAGGCGAGACTCATGGAGATCTTCCCATGATTGAATATGCTTTGATTTTTGGCTTCTTTGCCGTCTCGGTGGCGCTGCTGATGAATCTATGGCGCCTGATTCAGGGGCCCACGGTGGTGGATCGTCTGCTGGCCGTGGACACCATGGTCATCAATGTGATTGCCTTGATCATTCTTCAGGGGATGTATCAGCGCACCACCCTGTATTTTGAGGCCGCCCTGCTACTGGCCATGTTCGGGTTCGTCTCCACCGTGGCCTACTGCCGATTTTTGTTGCGCGGCGACGTGATTGAGTGACCGGGAGACCTGACGATGGCGATGTGGCTGGAATTCCTGATTTCCCTGCTGATTGTGGTGAGCGGGATCTTCATCCTGGTGGGCTCCCTGGGCCTGCTGAAGTTACCGACCCTGATGACGCGACTGCATGCCCCCACCAAGGCCACGACCCTGGGAGTGGGAGGGGCCTTGCTGGCGTCCGTGGCGTTTTTTCTGGGTGGGGAACGTACGCTGTCGGTCCATGAACTGCTGGTCACCGGCTTTTTGTTCCTGACAGCACCGGTTACCGCCCATTTCATCGCCAAGACCTACCTGCATCTGTACCCCGAGGAGCGTAAAACGCTCCCTGTCCTGCCCGAGCCGCAACAAGGCTGGAGTACCTACGTGGCGTCTCGGTCCCCTCGGGCGGACGAGCAGCAGGACAGCCCTCACGAGTGAGCGGTTGTCTCCTGCTGCCTAGGCATCCCAGCGCAACTGAGCCAGCTGGGAGCGCGTGAAAAAATGTCCCTGTCGCATGAAGCCGGCCACGATCCCGTCCTTGAGTGCAGTGATCCGGCCGTATTCGTCGCGTTCCAGCACCCAGTGGTCCGGTAACCCATCCAGCAGATGGATCAGGGCCAGGGAACCGTCGTCATTGATGGAGAGATGGGTCTCGTGGGTGTGCGTATCCATGAAGGCGGGAAGGAAGCCCAATACCGCATTGGCGGCCTTCATGTCCGGAAATTCACGATACGCGGCCCATTGCATGCCGGCTGGCCGTTCAAGTTGGCTTCTGTTCATGGGATGTGACCTTGATCTTCCAGAGTGCAGATTGTCTTTATCAGGCTAGCGGCATGGGGTGGAAGAACTTGAGGGCATTGCCAGAAAGGTCGTCGGTTGGGTCATAATCGGGACCCGCTTAATCACGCCTGCGTGTTGCACGTGGGCCTTGGGAGATCCTATGCCCTTTGAAGGTCTGATCGGCTTCTGGGCCGACAGCTTGAGTCTGTCCATCGGAATCTGGGTGGTGATTCTGATGACCCTGGCTTACGGGGCGCGTGCCTGGGCACATCGACTGATCCATGAGACTGCGCGGTTCACGAGTCTGCTGGCCCGATATATGGCCCGTGCGGTGCGAAGGGCAACCGTGCGTCTGCGGCGCTGGTATTTACGTTATCTGCGGGGTGTGGAGGCGAGACGTCTCGAGGGACGCGTGGAGCGCGTGTACCGTGACATTCATGGACGGGTCAATCGTGATTTGGGGGGCTTCCCGGCCCTGCAGCAACGCATCCACCGGCATATCGATGCCCTGGAACACGACTACCATTCAGCCCATGATCAGGTGCCCGAAGAACCTGGCTGGATGCGCACGGCCAATGCGCTGGCCGCAGCGCCGCCCAAGGCGGATCCCCGGGTTGGGCAGGTACTGGAAGAGATTCATGACTCCCTCGCGCGATCCGGCCGTGAGGCCCTGGAGGAGTACCGGCGTGCCAGCCAGTCCCGGATGGAGATCCTCAAGGGACTGCTGCCCGCCTGGCGTGAGGTGGGAGATCACATCCAGCAGATGGAACGTGTCGTCAGAGGCGTGAGCGATCAGACCAAAAATCTGGACAGGATGGTGGGGCAATATCGTCGCCTGGCCCAAGGCGGTGTGCCAGCGCGAACACTGACCCTGGCATCCTTTGGGACGCTGGCCGTGAGTGGCCTTGTTCTGGTCCTTCTCGGGTTGTGCGCGGCGGTGCTTTTTTTCCTGGTGGTTCCCCCCATGGAGCAGGTGCTGGGAGGCGCGCCCGGCAGCAGCGTTGCACCGTGGGCCGTGGCTTCATTGGTGCTCCTTCTCCTGCTCGGTGGCGGCATGATGACGGAGGCGCGACAGGTCAGTCGTATCATTCCGGCTTTTGGCGCCATGGATCCACGTGGGCGGCAGTGGGCGTTTACAGTGGGTTTGATGCTGGTGGTGCTGACCGTGCTACTGTGCGCGACCCTGGCGGCCAGCCGGGACTTCTATGTGGCTCAGGGCGACGCCCTGCACATGCTGCTGGAGGGGGAGCCCGAGTTACTCTGGCCCGGGGTGGACTGGCTCTCCACCTTGACCCGATTGGCTCTGGGGGGATTGCTGCCCTTGCCGCTCATGCTGATTGCACTTCCTCTCCAGGCCTTCATGCAGTCGGTCGCTGTTGTGGGGGTGGGCTTTGTCCTGCTGTGCCTGAGCCTGATGGAAACCCTGCTTGGAGGGTTCGCTTTGGGCGCACGGCTTTCAGAAAGGTTGTTGAAGGCCCTGTACGAACTTCTGATCTTCCCGCCACTTCTCATGGAGCGAGGATACCGGGCCTGGTGTCGCAAGCGCTCCACGGACCCGCGTGAATCCTCGTCGGCACGCATGCCTGCCGAATTGCTGACGCTTCCGGAGGTTCCGAGCGGGCGGAAGGGCCCAGGTGCAAGCAATCATGACAAGCCCTGATCAGCATTGCTCCCAGGGCAAGCCGTGATATCGCCAACCGTCCATGCTGGAGCGGTGGTGATTTTCGTCCAGTTCGCCCTCGAATCCCTCGGCAATGTGATACACCCGGGGGATGCCCTCGTCCACCAGTGCCCGCCCGGCCTCCAGGGAGCGCTTCCCGCTGCGGCAGATCAGGATCACCGAGGCCCCGTTGTCAGCCTCACTGGCGGCGGCGCCACCCAACAGGAGTTTGCGCACCTCTGGCACAAAACGCGGATTGCGGGTCCAGTCCGGCTCGTCCATCCAGGGGATGTGAAGGGCGCCTTTGGGGTGGCCCACAAAAAGGTATTCCATGCTCGAGCGGATATCCACCAGCAGGGTCTTGGCATCAGACTGGAGCATCTCGTAGGCTTCCCTGGGGGAGAGGTTGATGGGATCATTCTTGGACATGGGTGCCGTGCTTCCTCGCAAAGGGATGAGTTCTGGTAAAGTGTGGCCGCGCGGCGGCCCCTGATGAGACACACGGGCGTCATCTGCCCGAATGTGAGTCGCACGCGCTCCGGTGACACCGCCTGGGCGGGTGCCCCGGATTCTCGCTGATCTGGGCGAAAATTGCGAAAGGACAATACTTGTGGAACGCGCGCTAGTCATTTTTTTCGGTCTGCTACTGGGGCCGGGTCTGCTGCTATCCAGCTGGTCCATGCCCGCCCATGGTCAAAGCACGGCCTATGTCAGTGACGAACTGGAAATCGCGGTGCGAAGGGGTAAGACCTTCCAGCATCGCATCTTGCTGTTTCTGGACAGCGGTGATCGGGTCACCGTGCTGGAGGATGACGGCGAGGGTTATACGCGTATCCGTACAGAGGGAGGCACGGAAGGCTGGGTGCAGACACGCAATCTTTCGGAGCAGCCGCATGCACGCGAACGGGTGGCCGCCCTGCGCGCTCAGACGGCGTCATTGGAAGAGCAGCGTGACGCATTGGCCGAGCAGGTGCGGTCGTTAGAAGCAGACAAGGCCCGGGAGAGCGAACGCGCCGATACCCTTTCCGCCCGGGTGGTGGAGCTGGAAGAGGAGCTGGAAGCGTTGCGTGATATTGCCGCGGAGCCTCTGGAGAAGGCCAGGCAGAACGAAGCGTTGCGAGAACAGTTGGCGGGTGAACAAGAACGCGTGGGCGCCCTGCTGGAGGAGAATCGTCGGTTGCGCGACGATGATCGCAAGGACTGGTTCTTGTATGGTGCCGGCGTGTCGATTGGCTGTCTGATTCTCGGGATCCTGCTGACTCGGGTCCGATTCCGCCGACGTACTTCGGGCTGGATCGATTGACCTCCCCAGTGATGAAACCTTATTCCATCGGGTCCCAGGCACTGGGGCCGCTGAATCAAACCGCAGGAGATAAGATGTTCAAGCGTGTCTTGGTGGGTGGCTTTTTGGCCACGGTGCTGATGTCCCCGGCGGGGGCGGATACTCTGGACGCCTACCTGAGTCAGGAATCGGCGCAATTGACCTATCTGACCGATTCCAGTCGGATCGGCCTGGGTGGGGCTGACCTGTCCTTCGGTTTCTTTTTCAACGATGACAGTGACATGATGCTCAGTACCGGGCTCAGTGTGGCAGGCGTCCCCGCCGGGGATCAGCCGCTCACCTTCGGTCTGGGCGGCAAGGCCTATCTTGGTCTCATCGATGACCCTGATGATAACTTTCAGTCGCTGGCCCTGGGAGGGGAGGTGCGTTACACCATCCCCTCCAACACCCCCATGTACATCGCTGCCGAAGGCTATTACGGGCCCCGCGTGACCACCTTCAGTGATGCCCGTGATCTGCTGGACCTGGCGGTACGTTACGAGGTTGAAGTCACTCCCGGTGCTCGCGGCTTCATTGGCTACCGTCATCTGGAGGCCGACATGGACAAGCGTCGTGACTACAAGATGGACGACCACGTGCATTTCGGGGTGCGTTTCAACTTCTGAGATGGAGTGATCGGCCATGCAGGATCGCCCGGATGCCATGGATGACGTGCTGTCCATCATGGCCAGGCTGAGGGATCCCGAGCACGGGTGTGCCTGGGATCTCAAGCAAACCTTTGATTCCATCATCCCCCATACCCTGGAGGAGGCCTACGAGGTGGCCGACGCCGTCGAACGTCGGGATTTCGAGGAACTTCGCAGTGAACTCGGGGACCTGCTGCTGCAGGTCGTGTTCCATTCACGCATGGCCCAGGAAGAGGGGCGTTTCGATTTTCACGACGTGGCGGCCACGCTGGCGGAGAAGCTGGTGCGCCGCCATCCCCATGTCTTTGGAAACACCCGTTTTGAATCCGAGGAGGCCCAGCATGCTGCCTGGGAGGCGGAAAAGGCCCGGGAGCGCGCCGCAGGGCAGGGTGCGCCTGCTGATGGCAATGGTGAGGAGATTCCGCCCAGCCAGATGGATGGCATTGCCCGCACCTTGCCGGGTCTGAGTCGGGCGGCCAAGATCCAGAAGCGTGCCGCCCGCGTGGGATTTGACTGGGACGCCCCGGCGCCGGTGGTGGACAAGATCCGCGAGGAACTGGACGAGGTATGCCAGGAGATGGCCGCCAAGGCAGGGCACGATCGTCTGGAGGACGAAGTGGGGGACCTGCTCTTTGCCGTGACCAACCTGGCCCGCCATCTGAAGGTGGACCCCGAGGCGGCCCTGAGGCGCACCAATCGCAAGTTCGAGCGCCGATTCCGTTTCATCGAGCAGGCGCTGGCCCGCGAGGGGCGTGCGGTGGAGGATGAGCCGCTGGAGGTCCTGGATGCGTTGTGGGATCAGGCGAAGCGGGAGGCGTAGTCCACTTCCAGCCGCAATGAAAGATCCACCGCCTGGATGTGCTTGGTCAACCCGCCAACGGAGATCCGGTCCACCCCCGTGGCCGCAATGGCACGGAGGCTGTCCAGGTCCACGCCGCCGGAGGCCTCCAGCAGGCAGCGCCCGGCCACCAGGGCCACGGCCTCGTGCATGCCCTCCAGGGGGAAATCATCCAGCATGATGATATCGGCGCCGGCCTCCAGGGCCTGGCGCACTTCATCCAGACTCTCGGTTTCCACCTCCACCGGAACCTGTTCCCCCAGGCTCCGGGCACACGCCACAGCCGCGGCGATGGAGCCAGCGGCCATGATGTGGTTCTCCTTGATCAGTACCGCGTCATAGAGCCCCAGGCGATGGTTGTGACCGCCGCCACAGGTGACGGCATACTTCTGGGCCAGGCGCAGTCCCGGCAGGGTCTTGCGGGTGTCCAGGATATGGGCCCCGGTGCCGGCCACGGCCTCCACATACTCTCGGGTGCGGGTCGCTGTGGCCGAGAGGGTTTGCAGGAAGTTCAGGGCCGTGCGCTCGCCGGTGAGGATGGCTCGGGACGGACCGGAGAGGGCGCAAAGGCGAGTGCCTGCGGGGATGGTGTCACCATCCGCCACCTGCCAGTGAACCTTTACATCGCCATCAAGCGCCGCAAAGGTGGCGTCGAACCATGCCTGGCCACAGAGGACGGCCGCCTCCTTGCAGATCACATGGGCGCGGCAGGTGGCATTCTCCGGGATGAGCTGCGCGGTCAGATCCCCAGGGCCGATATCTTCGGCGAGGGCAATGCGGACGGATTCGCGGATGGCGCGGTTGGATACAGGCAGGGTCATGGCTCAGGCAGTCATGCAAGGACGGGGTATGAGGATAACGCAAAGCGGGCGCGCCATGGAGTCGGGCCATGCAATTACAGTATGCTCTGAAGGGTCAACCCGTCGCGGCACAACAACCCACGATCGTCCACGTATCCAAAGCGCAGCCTCTTGAACCAGATCAGGGAATTCTACGAGCTTCTCAAGCACTCCTTCCGGAACCTGCTGCCCATCATCGTCGTGGTGGCCGTCTTCCAGTTTGCCGTCATGCAGCAGGTGCCTGAAGGCTGGCTGCCCATGGGGGTGGGGCTGCTGGTGGTGGTGGTGGGCGTGGCCCTGTTCCTCCAGGGGTTGGAGATGGGGATCTTCCCCATCGGCAAGAACCTCTCCAACGAATTTGCCAAGAAGGGCTCGCTGACCTGGTTGATGGTCTTTGGGTTCTGCCTGGGCTTTTCGGCGGTGATTGCCGAGCCGGCCCTGATTGCGGTGGCCAGTCAGGCGGAGATGATCAGTGGCGGACATATCAGCGCCCTGGTGCTGCGTGTGCTTGTGGCCTTGTCGGTGGGGGGCGTGGTGGCCCTGGGGATCGTGCGGATCATCCTGGGGCATAGCCTGCACTGGTACATGATCATCGGATATTTGCTGGTGGTCATCATCACGTTCTTTGCTCCCGAAGAGATTGTCGGTCTGGCCTACGACTCCGGGGGGGTGACGACCAATATCGTCACCGTGCCCCTGATTGCCGCCCTGGGCATTGGACTTGCGGTGTCCATTCGGGGGCGCAATGCACTGACCCATGGTTTCGGGCTGGTGGGGCTGGCCGTGATGGTGCCCATGATCGCTGTGCAACTCTACGGCATCCTGGTGTATTCCCTGGGGGACCCGGAGATGGTGCGCGGGGTCGCTCCGCTGGCCGAGGCGGTGGACGATGAGCTGGTCAGTCAGGTGGGTGGCAGCGTGTTGCTGGGCATGCTCACGGATCTGCTGGTGATGTTTCGTGATGTGTTGCCCATCATTGCCGTGATCCTGGTTTTCCAGTACCTGGTGATCCGCAAGGGCATCGCTCATGTGCACAAGGTGATGGCCGGTTTCATCCTGGTCATCTTCGGCCTGTATGCCTTTGTGCTGGGCCTTAAGCTGGGTTTGTTTCCCATCGGCAGGAGCATGGCGGAACAGTTGATCACCCTGGATGGTTTCCTGTTCGTGTATCTCTTTGCCTTCAGTATCGGGTTTGCCACCACCATGGCCGAGCCGGCCCTGATCGCCATTGGTCAGAAGGCACAGGAGGCGGGCAGGGGGAAGCTCAATGGCAATACCATCCGCCTGCTGGTGGCCATGGGGGTGGCCGTGGGGATCACGCTGGGGGTGCACCGGATCATCGTCGGCGATCCCATTCATTACTACATCATGGGGGGCTATGCAGTGGTGATCCTGCTCACCTGGTTGGCGCCCCGCTACATCGTTGCCCTGGCCTATGATCTGGGCGGGGTGACCACCTCGGAGGTGACCGTGCCCTTGGTCACCGCCCTGGGCATTGGCCTGGCGACGCACATTGAGGATCGCAATGTGCTCATTGATGGTTTTGGTCTGATTGCCTTTGCGTCGATCTTCCCGATCATCAGCGTGATGCTCTATGCTATCGCCGTCGAACTTGCCAATCGCTGGAGGCAGCAACCGTCATGAAGTTTGCCGTGCTGGTGGCCATTCTGGCCGAAAACCTGGAAGAAAAGGCCATTGACGTGGCGCGCAAGGCCGGGGCAGGTGGCGTGACCATCCTCGATGCCCGCGGTATTGGTGGCAAGGAAAAGAAGACATTTTTTGGGCTGACCTATGAAGGCAGCCAGTCGGCGCTTGTCTTCGTGCTGGAAAAAAAACTCTCCCTGGCCGTGATGAAGGCCCTGCGCGATGAACTGGACCTGAAATCCCACTCCCATGGTGTGGTTTTCACGGTGCCCCTGGAGCATATCGCGGGGATCGACCTGAGTCAGGTGGAGCGCTTCGAGGAGCGTATCAAGGACGACATCTAGGCCTGACTGGTCGCCCCAGGCCGTCTTTTCACACTACCCAGAGGTGACTCATGCTGGTTAAAGATCTTATGGTCAAGAATGTGGCGACCATTTCTCCACTCGCAACCATCCGCGAAGCCATGCTGGAGATGAAGCGCCACCGGGTGAAGTCCCTGGTGGTGGATAAACGACAACCCCATGATGCCTACGGCATCATCACCTATACCACCATATTGCGGACCATCGTTGCAGAAGAGGGGGATATTGATCTCGTCAATGTCTATGACGTGTGTTCAAAGCCCGTGATCACCGTGCCGGCGGAGATGGAGGTGAAGCATGTGGCGCGGTTGATGGTGCTGCAGCGCATTCGCCGCATCGTGGTGTTGAACAATAACGATATGGTGGGTCTGATCACCATGAACGACATTGTCTCGGCCATCGTGGAGATGTCGGAAAGTTGATCAATGCCAGGGGGGCAACGGGATCGTCGCCCCCTGGATACCCCCGCGGGCCCTGAGTGTTCAGACCTTGAAGCGGCCCACCAGATCCTGAAGCTCGTTGGCCAGCCTGGAGAGTTGCTCCGATGCCTGGGTGGTTTCCCGGGCGCCCTGGGCATTTTCCTCGGCGGCATCGGAGATGCTGGTCACGTTCCGGTTCATCTCCTCGGCCACGGCGCTTTGCTCCTCGGCTGAACTGGCCACCTGCGTATTCACATCGTTGATGGTGCTCACCGCCTGGGTGATGGAATCCAGAGAGTGCCCCGCCTCCGCGGCACTGTCGCGGCTGGACTGGGCATACTGCTGACTTTCCTCCATCACCACCACCGCGCGCTGGCTGGTTTGCTGCAGGCGCTCGATCATCTCCTGGATTTCCTGAGTGGAACTCTGGGTACGGGTGGCCAGGGAGCGCACCTCGTCGGCCACCACCGCGAATCCGCGTCCGGCCTCTCCGGCACGGGCGGCCTCGATGGCGGCGTTCAGGGCCAGCAGGTTGGTCTGCTCGGCAATGCCCCGGATCACGTCCAGCACCTTGCCGATCTGCTCGCTGTCCTTGTCCAGGTCGCGGATGACATCGGCGGCCCGCTGCACCTCCTCGGCCAGTTTCTCGATGCGGTCCAGGGTGCCGGTCACCACATCCTTGCCACTCAGCGCTGCGCCCTGAGCATCACGGGTGGCATCGGCGCCCTGCTGGGCGCTGCGCGCCACCTCCTGGGCCGTGGCGTTCATTTCGTTCATGGCCGTGGCCAGCTGGTCCACCTCGGAACGCTGGCGGCTCACGCCGGCATCGGTGCGCTCCGTAATGGCGGCCAGGTCGGTTGCGGCCCGGGCCAGGTGGGACGTGGAATCCAGCACCCGACTGATGAGGTCGCGGAAGTTGTCCATCATGGCGTTGAAGGCCCGGGCGGCCTCACCGATCTCATCCTTGCCCTCGACTTTCAGCCGATGGGCCAGATCACCGTCCCCCTCTGCAATCCCCTTGAGCCCCTGCGCCATGTGGTTGAGAGGCGTGGTGACGAAGCGCCGCACGAAAAAGTACAGCAAGAGCAGTATCGGAACGCTGACTGCAATGGCCAGCAGGGTGATGCTCCAGCCAAAGCGCTGAACGGCGGCATTCACCTCGTCCAGCCGAACCTGCATGCTGACGGCGCCCAGGATGTCACCCTCGGCCGCCATGGCATGGCAGGAGGTGCAGTTCTTGCCCAGATAGTCCGTTTGGTTGATGACCGGCAACACCGCTCGGAGCAAGCTTCTGTCCTCCGACAGGGCCAGATAGGGCTCACCCGTCTCCAGGACCGCTCGCTCCGTGGCATCCTGGGGTTGCTCATGTTCGGTGCCAGGGCCGTATTGCTGGGCCACCGGCTGTCCGCGCAGCACGCGAAGATCCGAGACACTCTGGAGTTCGACGATCTGTTCGAGGAATTCATCCCGCCGATGGGTGGTGCCAGTAATCATCATGGTGGTCAGGCCAGCCATGGTCATTTCATGGATGGTGGAGGAGAAACCCTCCGCCTGCTCGATGGCCGTGCCGCGCTGCTCGTGGATGGCCCAGAGGATCATCCCCGCCCAGGCAGGCACGAGTATCAACCACATGGCGCCCACCAGGCGGACCCAGATCGGCAGGTCTGAAATACGTCGCATTGCGATTCCCCGTTGGCTGCCAGGCCCTTGGCAGGATTTCTTTCGTGTCCGCCAGATTATATCGGCAGAAACCGCGTTAACTTGACCGTCATCCATCCTTGGCGGATGCGCCGGCGGTTTGGGCCGACAAGGGGTTCCTTGTGCTGAGGGTGTGCTGTACTTGCCGAGGCATTATGCCATGCGTCCAGCGAACGCGCCCCTAACTCCCCTGCATCTTGATGGTGAGGCACTTCCGATGATGAAAGATACGTTCCAGGCCCCTCCCCCTTCGGGTGAGAGGGAGAGGGGAGAAGAGATCAGTGCGCGCCCTTTTCGTCCGCGAGGATGCGCCGCTTGACGCGTTGCAGGAACAGCCAGGCGCTGAGGGCCACCACGGGGGTGGCGAGGCCCATGCCCAGGGTGGTGCTGATGGGGATGCCCTGGCTCTCCAGCCCTTTGAGCGCGTAACCCACCAAACCCACGCCGTAATAGCTGATGGCGATGACAGAAAGCCCTTCCACGGTATCCTGCAGTCGTAGTTGCAGTCTGGCGCGGCGGTCCATGGATTCCAGCAGGTTGCGGTTCTGGCCTTGCAGATTGACCTCTACCCGAGCCCTGAGCAAGGCGGTCAAGCGCGCTGCCCTCTCGGCCAGCCCGCGTTGCCGCTCTCCCACGGAGTCGCAGGTGGCCACGGCTGGTGCCAGGCGGGCTTCGAGAAACTCGGTGAAGGTCTGCAGGCCCTCGATACGTCGCTGCCGCAATTGTTCCAAGCGTTGCTGGACCACATGATAATAGGCCCGGGAGGCATCGAAGCGGTAGGTGGTCTGGGCTGCCACGGCCTCAATCTGGGAGGCCAGATGGGTGAGGTCGGCCAGCAGTTGCCCCTGGGTCTCGCCGGAGTGGTGACTGCCCTGCTCGGTCATGCGGGCCGCCAGTTCCGCGAGCCGACGGTCTGCCGTGCCCAGGGAGCGGCTGGCCTTGCGGGCCATGGGCAGACCCATCAATGACATGGCCCGATAGGCGTTCACCTCGAGGATGCGCTTGATCAGTCGACCGGCCTGGGCCTCGGTGAGATTGTCGTTGCGCAGCAGGACGCGGGCAAAACCATCCTCATGGATACGCAGGTCCGACCAGGCGCGCCCCTTGCCGCCCACCACCTCGGAACCGATGATGATGTTGTCGCCAAACAACGCCGAGAGTTCATCAAGGCTGCGCTCAGGCATATCCGAAGACTCCAGCGCCAGGGAGACGGCGGAAATCAACTCCCCGGGAGAATTCTCCAGCCAGTTGCCTGGCAGGCGCTCGATGACCGGATGCTCGAATGGGTGTGTGAAGGGGCCGCAATGGGTGAAGGTGTAGGTGACAAACTCCGTATGCCGTTCCCAGTGCAGCCGGATATCCCCCAGGGTTGCCACGTAATACTGACCCACCTGTTCCGGAATGGGCACCCCGAAGTGTTCCAGCAGGCGATGCAGGTGGCGGGTATTGATGCCGCTGCCCCGTTCGCCGCACAGAAAGGCCAGATGCGATACCCGCGCCGGTGCCTGGGTGGGCTCGAAGGTGCGGGCGTGCAACTCGTTATTGAGGGCACGGCGGAGGGCGTGTTCCTTGAAGGGCAGCGTCATGGTCCTGGGTTCATTCTGCGGCGGCAAAGAGTTCTTCCGCATCGATCAGATGCCCGCCAGCGGCCTGCAGTTGCTCGATGGCCCGGTCCGGCTGCTCAAAGCGGAAGATCAGGGCGGCGCGATCGCTGCGGCGCAGCGGGAAGGCGTACATGTATTCGATCTTCAGATCCGCCCGGCCGGCCACCTGCAGGACCTCGGCGAGCCCCCCCGGGCGGTCTTCCACATCCACGGCGACCACCTCGGTGAGCTTGACCACCCAGCCCGCGTCCTTGAGGACCTGTTCGGCCTTTTGCCAGTCGCGCACGATGATGCGCAGGATACCGAATTCGGCGGTATCGGCCAGCGATAGATTGAGCAGGTTAATGCCTTGCTCGGACAGCAGTTCCAGGGGCTTAGCCAGGTGCCCCGGACGATTTTCCAGAAAGATGGAAAGCTGTTGCAGCTTCATGGGATGCGATGCTCCTGTGACGACTTACAGCGAACGGTTGTCGATCACCCGCTTGGCCTTGCCCTCGCTGCGGGCAATGGTACGCGGTTCCACCAGGCGCAGGCCAACACGGATGCCCACGATGTGCTCGATGGCCTTGGCCAGGGCGGCCCGCACGTCTTCCAGGGCCCGAACCTTGTCGCTGAATACCTCCGGCGTGACCTCGACCTCCACGGCCATCTGATCCAGCCCGTTCTCGCGGGTGAGGATGATCTGGTAATGGGGCAGGGTGCCTTCCACCTGCAGCAGGGCGGCTTCCACCTGGGAGGGGAAGACATTGACACCGCGGATGATGAACATGTCGTCGGAGCGGCGACCCACGCGGCGGAAGCGCCGGGTGGTGCGTCCGCAGGCGCAGGTCTCGGGGATGATGCGGGTGATATCCCGGGTGCGGTAGCGGATGATGGGCATGGCCTGCTTGCTCAGGGTGGTGAGCACCAACTCGCCTTCCTCTCCATCGGGCAGCGGCTCCCCGGTTTCCGGGTCGATGACCTCCGGATAGAAGTGGTCCTCGAAGACATGCAGGCCATTCTGCTCGGAGCACTCACTGGCCACCCCGGGCCCGATGATCTCGGACAGGCCGTAGATATCGTAGGCCTTGATGCCGGCGCCTTGCTCGATGTGGCTGCGCATGGCATCACTCCAGGGCTCGGCCCCGAAGATGCCGGTGTGCAGCGGCAGGTCGCGCATGTCCATGCCCATGTCGAGGGCACGCTCGATGATGTGGGTGAAATAGCTGGGGGTGGCACACATGGCGGTGACGGAGAAATCCTTCATCACCATCAGCTGGCGTTCGGTGTTGCCACCGGAGACGGGGATCACCGTGGCCCCCAGGGACTCGGCCCCATAGTGGGCCCCAAGGCCCCCGGTGAACAAGCCATAACCGAAGGCATTCTGCACCACATCGCCCCGGTGCAGCCCACAGGAGGCGAAGGTGCGGGTCATCACCTCGGCCCAGACCTCCAGATCCTCCCGGGTGTAGGCCACCACGATGGGCTTGCCGGTGGTGCCGGAGGAGGCATGCAGGCGCACGATGTCGCTCATGGGGCTGGCAAACAGACCGAAGGGGTAGGTGTCGCGCAGATCCAGTTTGGTGGTGAAGGGCAGGTGGGCGATGTCGGACAACTGCTTGATGTCCTCGGGCGCCATGTCCTTGTCCTGCATCCGGGTGCGGATCAGTTCCACGTTGTCGTAGGCGCGTTTCACCACGGCCCGCAGGCGTCTGAGCTGCACCTCGCGCAGCTTGTCCTCGGGCAGGTAGTCCGGCGCACTGGCCGGGTGGAAGCCCCCCTCCACGTCATTCCAGCGTTCTTTGAGCATTCAAACCCCCTCGGTTTCTTTAACGTGGCCCAGCTGTTGCCCCACCTCACGCCCCAGGGCAAAGGCCTGCTCGTTGACCGTGTGCAGTTTTTCGGCAAGACAGGTATGGATGGAGCGGATCCACTGGGCTTCGTCGAAGTCCAGCATCACCGACAGGGCACCCAGGATGGCCACATTCAGGCTCTTGCGATTGCGCAGGGCCCCTTCGGGGATGGCATCCGGGGTGATGAGCACACCGCCGGGCTTGAGCCAGCCGCGATTGATGTCCACCTGGCTGGCCTCGAACACCAGCAGGAAATCCGCCTCACCCATGGGCACCATGGGGCTCATGACCTGGTCGCCAAAGCGCACGTCGCTGGTCACGGAGCCGCCCCGCTGACTCATGCCATGCACTTCACTCTTCTTGACCTCGCACCCGGCGTTGAAGGCCGTGGTGGAAAGCAGATCCGATGCCTTGACCACGCCCTGTCCGCCCAGGCCGGCAAGTACGATATTGGTGACAGCCATTGCTGATCCTCTGAATTCGTTTCGATAAGTAGGGAAGGCCGGGGCGGATCAGTCCGTCATCGCCGCAGCGCACTGGGCCTGCTTGTCTTCCTGGGCCTTCTCAAATTTGCGGATCAGCGGGGCTGCCAGGATGCAAGGACGCTCGGCGATCATCACGGAGAGCTCGTCCTTTTCCAGCAGGGCCCGCAGTCGGCCCTCGAAGTCCTCGCCGGGCTTTTGCGGATCCACCACCTCCACGTTCTTCACGCCCATGGCGCGGCAGACGGCACCAAAATCCATCTTGTTGGCGGGTTCGTGATTGAGGCTGCGCCCGGTGCCGGGGTGTTCCTGGCGGCCGGTCATGGCCGTGGTGCTGTTGTCCACGATGAGCACCACGTGCCCCGTCGGCGGCGGGTTGTACACCATCTCGGCAATGCCCGTCAGGCCGGAATGGACGAAGGTGGAATCGCCGATCACACTGACCACGCGTCGGGCCTGTTCCTCGGGCAGTACGTGACGCAGGCCCAGGCCCACGCCGATGGCCGCCCCCATGCATACACAGGTGTCCATGGCCTCGAAGGGGGGCAGCACGCCCAGGGTGTAGCAGCCGATGTCCCCGGCAACGATGCAATCCATGCGGCTCAGGGCCTCGAAGACCTCACGGTGGGAGCAGCCCTTGCACAGTTCCGGCGGCTTGCCCCGCGGTGGCTTGGCCTCGGGCGTGGTGTCGCCGGCCAGGATGCGGCGCACCCGGGGGACGTTCAGTTCACTGAAGCGGTACATCTCCGGCTTGCCTTCCACATCCAGGCCCGCCACCTTCAGGGCCTCGTACAGCAGGTGATCGCCTTCCTCGATCACCACGCAGCGATCCACGCTCTCGACGAATTCCTTGATGCGCTTCATGGGCAGCGGCCAGGTGAGCCCCAGGGCCAGCACGGTGGCCTCGGGTGCTGCCTCGCGGGCATGCATGACGGCTACGCCCGAGGCAATGATGCCCAGGGAGCGATCCCCTGGGTGGATCCGGTTGAGGTCGCTTTGCTCGTTCCACTGGGCGATCTCGTCCATCTTGGCGCGCACCTTGTGGTGGGCGGGCCGGGCATAGGCGGGGATCATCACGCGCCCGGGGATGTCGCGTTGGTAGCCGGGTTCGATGCTGGAGGGACGCTCGGGCCCGGGACGGACCTCGGTCTTGGCGTGGCAGATGCGGGTGGTCATGCGCAGGATCACCGGCACCTTCCAGCGCTCGGACAGTTCAAAGGCGGCCAGGGTGAAATCATAGGCCTGCTGGGCATCGGCCGGCTCCAGCATGGGAACGATGGCGGCCCGGGCGTAGTGCCGGTTGTCCTGCTCATTCTGGCTGGAGGCCATGCCCGGGTCGTCGGCAGAGACCAGCACCAGGCCACCGGTCATGTCGATGTAGGCGGCGGTGAACAGGGGGTCGGCGGCCACGTTGACGCCCACGTGCTTCATGGTGGTGAGACTGCGTGCACCGGCAAAGGACACGCCCAGTGCGACTTCCAGGGCAACCTTCTCGTTGGGGGCCCACTGTGCGGGGCCACCGATGTGATCGAAGGCCTCGAGGATTTCAGTGGAAGGGGTGCCGGGATAGCCGGTTCCCAGGGTGACACCGGCATGCAGGGCGGCCAGGGCCACCGCTTCGTTGCCGCTCAGAAGAAGACGTTCGGTCGATGCCATGTTCTGCTGCTCAATCTGTCTGTGGGACGACGGAGCCCGGCGACCGACGGCGCGGCAACGCGGGCGACAGCCCGCAAGTCTACATGATTCCTGAATGGGGGAGGAATTCCTGCCCCTCTCCCCCGAGGGGAGAGGGGCTTCCATTCAGGTATGGCTCCCTTCTCCCCCTGGGGAGAAGGGTCGGGGATGAGGGGTGGGCGGAGGGCAGGACCTCTGGATCAGCGGGCCACCCAGGCGGTGCACCAGCCGTTGGCGGACACCTGCTTGCCCGGGAACACCGCACAGGGACCCCATTCCTGAGCACTGGGATCAGAGTAGAGCATGCAGTTCAGGCAATGACTGCCTTCCTGATGCTGGTCATGCTCGGTGCTTTCAGCATCGTGGGTATAGGCCAGGGCCTGAGCGGTATCGGACTCCGGGTCCAGTTGTTCCATGCTGGCCTGCGCGGCGGTGGTCCAGCCCAGACCGGCCAGGGGCACGGCCATCAGGCCATAGGCACCGAACTGCAGGAAACGGCGACGGCTCACGTTGTTGTTCAGGGTCTTCATGGTGTGCTCCTTTTCGCATCAAGGCGAATGGCTTCATCGTTTGGCCCGGATCCTGTCTCCAGGCTTCGGGGCCATTATTCGCCTTGTTCCCTGAACGGGGCATGAATGGGTGCGCCGCCCTGAAGCTATTCCTCTCCTTCGTCGAAATCCCCCTTGAACTTGGGGTTGGAGCGTGCCCTGAACCGGGAGATTCTCGGTTGAGCCGTGGAGTCGGAGTCCTCGTGGTCGGGGTCATGCGCCTCCAGCAGCACATGCGCCGGCGGGGCCTGGCCGGCCTTGTCCTCGCCAAAGTACAGGGTCATGTGCGGGAACGGGATCTCGATGCCGGCGGCATCGAAATGACGCTTGACCAGACGGTTGTACTCGCGACCCACGGCCCACTGCATGCCCGGTGCGGTCTTGATGCGTACACGCACGTTGACCGAGCTATCGGCCAGGGCCGTGACACCGTGCACCTCCAGATCGCCCAGGATATTGGGGGCAATCTCCGGCATGCTGCGCAGTTCCGCGAAGGCGTCACGCAGGCGCGCGATGACCTGGTCCGTGTCTTCCCGGTAGGCCACGCCGTATTCACCCACGTGATAGGCAAATTCACGCATGTAGTTGGATACCACATCCACTGAGGAGAAGGGCATGAGGTGATAAGTGCCGGACAGGTCTCGCAGCCCCATGGAGCGAATGGTGAGGCGTTCCACGGTGCCGGTCATGCCGCCAGCCGTGACCACATCCCCCACGTTCACCGCGTTCTCCAACTGGATGAACACGCCGGTGATCACATCCTGGACCAGTTTCTGAGCCCCAAAGCCGATGGCCAGACCCAGGACGCCAGCACCGGCGATCAGGGGGCCGATGTTGATGCCGATTTCCGCCAGGACCACCATCACCGTCATCACGATCAGCGCGATGGCAATGGCATTGCGGAAGATGGTCAGCAGGGTGCGTGCGCGGGGGTTGGGTTCTCCGTTGCCGGTGGCCGGGTTCAGTTTGAATTCGATCCAGCTGGCGATGACCAGCCACAGCACCAGGGTAAAGCCGATGATCAGAGTCACGGCGACGATCTTGCTGATGATCAGGCTGCCGCTGTCCGAGACCACCCAGGCGGTCAGGCTGAAGGGGGTCCAGGCGTCCAGAATCACCCCGGCGACGATGGCCAGGATGGTGAATCGAGTGATCTTCAGGGTGGTCGGGATATAGGCATTCAACCGCTCTTCCAGCTGCGGAAACCTGTCCCGAGTGTCTTCGGGCAGATGGATGCGGCGCAGGATCACCCGTGTGAGAAAGGCGGACAGGGCGATCCCGATCATTCCCGCGATCAGGGTCTGGACGGTGGCCGTCAGCATGAAAGGCAGGGCCTGTGCCGGGAACAGCACCGTGGTGCCCAGGATGGCGGCCAGATAAATCAGGGCGACGAGATGCCAGGTCTTGGCGATCAGGTTCAGGCTGATCTGGGCAAAGCCCGTTTCCATGCGTTCCGCTAACGTGGTCAGCCGCTGTTTGACCCGTTTGCGGTTCTGCATGATCAATGCCACCCCTTTCAGGAAGGCCATGAAGACGATGATCAGGGCCGTGGTGCGGCCCAGTTCCGGGGCCACGCTCTGGTTGACGACCGGCACCACGAACAGCAGGCCGTACCCCAGGAAGACAGCCATGCGCGTGGTCCAGGCAGTCCAGTAGGCGGCTTCCTCATCGGTGAGGGGCACGGGCCGCAGGCCGGACCAGCGCTTGGAGAAGATCAGGCGGATGGCGGCACGGAGCAGTTCCACAATGAGGAAGGCATTGAGGAACAACGTCGTCTGGGTGGTCATCTGGCCCGAAGCCCCCAGCACGAACAGGGCGATGGCATAGCCGGCCAGCCAGGCCAGCAGCACGGTGATCACATCGATGATCAGGGAGGAGACAATGGCCACGCCACGACGAATGACCCCCACCGTGCCGGTGCGGGAAAAAGCGTAACCATTCAAGCGCCGGTAGGCGAACCGGGCCACCCAGGAGAGCAGCCACAGGGTCACCAGTGTGGCCGCAATGAGCCCGGCGAGCAGGCCCATTTGCAGGGTCAGATCCATGAGATCCGCCGCCTTGAGTTGATGCCAGGCCACGCGACCGGATTGCACGGCGGCTTCCACTTCCGTGACGGCGCCCTCCGCCAGCGACTGTGTGAGCTGCGCCACCCGTCCGGGGAACGATGCCGCGGGTTTCGCCTCCTCCGCTTGCGCCGCTTCTGTCTCTGCTGCCCCGCGCCGCAATTCTTCAATCAGTGCTGTACGCGCCTGCTCATCCTCGAGAAGATCAGCGAGACGACTGTCTCCCGGGGCGGCCTCGGCGAGGACCGAAGTGGGCAGGAGGAGCGCGGCTGTTACCAGGAACAGCAGGATACGGGCAAGCATCTGGCGGGTGAGATTCAACCTGGGCTCCTTGGCTGCGTAGGCGTGTTAACAGGCGCGATCAAACCGTATTTATAACGCATCGAAGGGGGGCGTCTCCACCACGAACCCGCGGTGATGGGCCGGACAATCCCCCAGATCTGCCCTTTGTCATCTCGCCTTGACACCCTGAGTGGGTGGGGCTAGCGTCAGGTGAAACCAGAAAAAGTTTAAAGCGAACCCGCTTCAAACGTGTGTTGGAGTGACACCAGGAGGCCTTCCCGGACAGGTCATGTTGATCGATGGCAGTGCCGCTCCCATGGCGGCCCTTGGGCCCATGATCCGGCCTGATGCGCAGCGTCAGTCGTCTCCTCCAGATAGCGAACTGGAGGAGACGGGCGCCTTTGCTCCAGTGGATGAAGTGGAGGAGGATGCGCCGGCCGATCCCGAGGCTGACCGCAGTCTGCTGGAACTCACGCCCGAGGAGGAGCGGGTGGTGCGTGAATTGCAGCAGCGGGACCAGACCGTTCGCGCCCATGAGCAGGCCCACGTGGCGGCCGGGGGAAAGTATGTGACGGCGGCCCCCAGCTACGACTACGAATCCGGGCCCGACGGGCGTCGTTATGCGGTGGGTGGGGAGGTCTCCATCGACACCTCGCGCCCCTCCGATCCCAGGGAGGCCATTGCCAAGGCGCGGGTGGTATTCAGTGCTGCCATGGCCCCGGCAGACCCCTCACCTCAGGATTACCGCGTGGCTTCTCAGGCGCGGGTGATGGAGGCGGAGGCCCGCCAGGAGTTGGCCTCCGAACGTCAGGAGGAGATGGCCCAGACCCGTGAGGCATCCAGTCAGGATGATGATGAGGCATCGCAGGCTCCCGACCGGGAGCGGGCTCGGGATCGACTGGCGGAGTTGTTCGCCGCCGTGGACCAGCCAGCCCCTGAACCCATGTTCCGGCAGGTGGCCTGAGCGGCGGGTGCTTGCCCGGCCGTGAGGCTGAAAGGACACGCGCATGAGTGATCCCCAGACCCTGGCCTGGCAGTATCTTCGGGCCATTGAAGTTCACGACTATGATGCCGCTCGCAGCCTGCTGTCGGATCGCGGTTTTTTCTACAAGAGTCCGATCTCGCAGTTTTCCGATGCCGATGCCTTCGTCGGTCATATGTCGCTCAGTGGCAGCATCCTTCAGCGCATTGAAGTGCGCCGGACCTTCGTGGATGGGCCGGATGTGTGTCAGTTTCTGGTCTTTCATGTGCAGCTGTCGGAGAAGATGGCCGTGGATCTGGTTCAGTGGGTCCATGTGGATGTGGGCGCGGGCTGCATCGATCGGATCGAGGCCTTGTTCGATGCCCATCCCTATCGGTTGCTGTTTGATGCTTCGGGTTGACCTTCCACCCTCACCCCAACCCCTCTCCCGCCAGCGGGAGAGGGGCTTTGGTCAGGAGACGGATTAATGAGCAGACTTTCCATGCGTTCGCCCTATTGGCTGGTACCCGCCTTGGCCCTATTCTTGGCACTGGCTGGCTGCACCGGCATCCCCGATGGCGTGAAACCCGTCCAGAATCTGGAGCCGGAGCGCTATCTGGGCACCTGGTACTCCATTGCTCGCCTGGATCACTCGTTTGAACGGGATCTCACCAATGTGACTGCCCATTACGAGTTACGGGACGATGGCTCCATCCGCGTGATCAACCGGGGTTATCATCCCGGCAAGGAAGAATGGCGCGAGGCCCGTGGCGTGGCCAGGTTCATTGAATCGCCCAATGTGGGCCGCTTGAAGGTGTCGTTCTTCGGGCCGTTCTACGGGGGATACAACCTCATCGCCCTGGACGACGAGAACTACCATTACGCCATGGTGAGCGGTCCGACCCGTTCCTACCTGTGGATCCTGGCCCGCTCGCCGGACCTGGACGAGGCAGTGCTGGCCTCGCTGGTGGAGCAGGCCCGTGAACTGGGTTTTGATGTGGATGAACTCATCTACGTGCAACATGATCAAGGAGACGATGTGTGACTGTTGAGCCCCTGTTGATTGGCGCGGCCGATGGCCGCCCCGTGGCCATCACCCCCCGCATGGCCAACCGTCATGGACTGATCGCCGGGGCCACCGGCACCGGCAAGACCATCACCCTGCAGACCCTGGCCCAATCCTTCTCGGACCTGGGCGTGCCGGTGTTCGTGCCGGACATCAAGGGGGACTTCTCGGGCATCGCGGTCCCGGGGGAACTCAGCGAGCGCGTGCGGGAGCGGGCCGTCCAGGTGGGTCTGGAGGGGCTGGAGATGCATGGCGCGCCGACGGTCTTCTGGGATGTGTTCGGCGAGCACGGCCACCCCCTGCGCCTGACCGTGGCCGACCTGGGGCCGACCCTGCTGTCCCGGCTGATGAACCTGAACGAGACCCAGAGCGGCCTGATGCAACTGGTGTTCCGGGTGGCCGACGACAAGGGCTGGCTGCTGCTGGATCTGAAGGACCTGCGGGCCATGGTGAGCTGGGTGGGCGATCAGCGCCAGACCCTCTCCCGGGACTATGGCAATATTGCCCCGGCCAGCATCGGCGCCATCCAGCGATCCTTGCTGAACCTGGACTCCCAGGGGGCGGAGGCTTTCTTCGGTGAGCCGGCGGTGACCCTGGAAGATTTTCTGCAAACGGATGACCAGGGGCGCGGGGTGGTGAACATCCTGCACGCCGAGCGTTTGTACCGCAGCAGCCCCCTGGTGTATTCCACCCTGTTGCTCTGGCTGCTGTCGGAGCTGTTCGAGCAATTGCCCGAGGTGGGGGATGTGGACAAGCCCCGTTTTGTGATCTTCTTCGACGAGGCGCACCTGCTGTTCAAGGATGCACCGCGCTCACTCACCGATCGCATCGAGCAGGTGGTGCGTCTGATCCGCTCCAAGGGCGTGGGGGTGTACTTCGTGACCCAGAACCCACTGGATCTGCCCGAGCCGGTGCTGGGCCAGTTGGGCAATCGCATCCAGCATGCCCTGCGGGCCTTCACGCCCCGGGATCAGCGGGCGGTGCGCAGTGCCGCGCAGACCTTCCGGCCCAATCCCGCGCTGGATACCGAGCAGGTGATCACGGAGTTGAGCACCGGCTCGGCCCTGGTGTCGGTGCTGGATGAGCGGGGTCAGCCCACACCGGTGGAACGCACCCTGATCCGCCCACCCGCCAGCCGCATGGGGCCGCTGACGGATGCGGAGCGCCGCAGCCTGATCCAGCAGTCACCGCTGGCCGGGGCCTATGACACACCCGTGGATCGGGAATCGGCCTATCAGATCCTGGAGCGTCAGGCCGAGGCGGCGTTGAGTGAGCAGGCCGTGGAGGCCAGTACCCAGCAGGCCGCCCGCACGCGACGCCAGGGCCGAGCTCCAGCCCGGCGCGGTGACAGCCTGATGGTCGCCACCGCCAAGAGCACCGCCCGAGCCATCGGCACCCAGATCGGGCGTCAGATCGTCCGGGGCCTGCTGGGCTCCCTCACCGGTCGCCGCCGATAGGTCCAGCCTTCAGGTTGCCTGGCGTGTGATCAGCCAGCACCGATGGGGGCGGCTGCGCCGAAAGTCCTCCGGCACGGTCTGCAAGGTGATCTCCCGCGCCTGGCAGGGGGCCAGTTCGTCTTCGTAAAGCCGGAAACCCTTGCGGTTGTTGGAGAAGAACAGTTCGCCGCCCGGGCTGAGCAGGCCCAGGCAGCGGTTGATCATCCAGGGGTGATCCCGCTGCACATCCAGGGTGGCGTCCATGCGCTTGGAGTTGGAGAACGACGGCGGGTCCAGCACGATCAGATCGTAGCGCTCGCCCAGGGCGGGTGCGGCCTCCATCCACTGCATCACGTCCACCTGCTCCAGGCGATGGCGGCTTGGGTCCATCGCGTTGAGCTGGAAGTTGCGCAGTGACCAGTCCTGATAGGTGCGGGACATATCCAGGGTCAGGCTGTCGCTGGCGCCACCCGCGGCGGCATGAACCGTAAAGCTGCCGGTGTAGGCGAACAGGTTCAAGAAGCGCTTGCCCTGGCCGCGTTCACGCACCATGGTCCGGGTCTGACGATGATCCAGAAACAGACCGGTGTCCAGGTAGGCATGCAGGTTCACCGAGAAGGCCAGGCCGTCCTCGTGGACGATCATCTCCTTGCCCTCCAGCCCGGTCTTCTCGTACTGGGCCAGCCCCTTCTGACGTCGTCGCACCTTCATGGCCAGGTGCACCGGATCCACCTCGAACACCCTGGCCACCTGATCGCGCACTTGCCTGAGCCAGGCGCCGTACTCGGCATCGTCCGCCTCCCAGCGGGTTTCGTAGACGTGAACGTGGGGCACCCCGGCATAGACGTCGATGGCCACAGGAAACTCGGGGATGTCCCGGTCATAGACACGGAAACACTCGATACCGCGTCGGCGGGCCCATTTGCCCCAGTGACGCAGGTTCTTGGTCAAACGGTTGGTGAAAGCATCGCTCATTCCCCCATTATGCATGCATGTCTCCACAATTCGTGCGTGCGCCGGGTATGTGCTCAAGCGATGGCCGTTGATCCGTGCATGGTTGCGGGTTGAGTTGACTGGTTCGGCCCGGCTGCCGGGCGGTATGATGGCCGCTGATAGGGGATACAGCGGGGCACCACGTCAATGCGCATCAACAGTCTGGGACTGAGGGCCAAATCCATGTTGGCTCTGGCGCTCGCTTGTGTCGTTGCCCTGGTGCCAGCGGCCCTCATTGGCTGGAGTGTCCTGGAGGGGGCACGTCAGCACTTCGGCGAGGCATTTGCCGAGAACTTCACGCGACTCAAACGCGAGCGGATTGTTGCGCCCATTACCCGTGACCTCGCGCTTTCCGTCCGTCTGGCCAACTCGCAGGTGACCCGGCGGTGGCTGCTGGATCCCGAGGATCCGGACAAGCGGGATCTCTTTTTTGCCGAGGCGGAGGGTTACCGGCGGGACTTTCGGGATCAGTCCTATTTCGTGGTCAGCGCGGAGACGGGTCACTACTATTTCAACGACGCCAGCGAAACGTCCAGTGACAAGCCCCGCTACACCCTTGAGCCGGACAACCCGGACGATGCCTGGTTCTTCAATACCCTGGCCCAGCAAGCGGATTACAACATCAACGTGAATCCGGATGTGCAACTGGGCACCACCCGGGTATGGATCAACGTGCTGGTGGAAGAGGGGGGACGACGCATCGGTCTGGCCGGCACGGGCCTGGACCTGAGTGGTTTCCTCGCGGAGTTCATCCACGATCGCCCCCAGGGCGTGACGCCCATGATCCTGGACCGCAATGGCGCCATTCAGGCCCACCCGAATCCAGATCTGATCAGCTTTGGTTCCACCACCGGTTCGCCCGAGGAGGGCCAGGCGATCACGACCCTGATGGGGCAATTGTCCGACGCTGAAGGCCGTGCCCGGCTGAAACGGGCCATGGGGCGGGCGGAAGACTCGCCGGATCAGGTTCCCCTGGTGTCCGTGAACCTGGAGGGCCGCGAACAACTCCTGGCCCTGGCCTATATCCCCGAGCTGGAGTGGCATGTGGTGACCGCCGTGGACCTGGGGTTGGCACCGGTGGTGGAAGGCGCTTGGGTACGCGGGGGCCTGCTGGCGGTTGCCCTCATCCTGGTGATTTTGCTGGTGGGGTTTGGCCTGGCGGTGGATCGTCTGCTGCTCCGACCTATCCGGGAGTTGCAGCAATCCGCCAGCGCCATTGCCCAGGGGGATTACCAGGTGTCCCTGCCAGCAGCCGGTCGGGATGAACTGGGGGATTTGAGTCGTGCCTTTGCCATCATGGCACAGCGGGTGCGGGACCATACCCAGCAACTGGAAGCCCGGGTGGAGGAACGCACGGCACGTCTGCGGCAGGCCAACCTGGAGATGACCGCGGCCCAGCGCCAGATTCGTGAGTCCATTGATTCGGCCAGCCTGATTCAGCGCGCCATCCTTCCCGATGCCCGTCTACGGGATCGGTTCGGGGCGCATCACTTCGTGCTTTGGCGTCCACGGGATGTGGTGGGCGGGGATTTCTACGTGTTTCATCATGACCAGGGGGATCGTTACCTGGTGGGGGTGGTGGACTGTGCGGGTCACGGGGTGCCCGGCGCCCTGATGACCATGCTGGCCCGGGCCGCCCTGGATCAGGCAGTGAATCAACTGGGTATGGATTCACCCGCTGCTGTGCTGTCCTATGCTGACAACACATTGCGTGAAATGATGCTGGATGCCGATTCCCAACGGGAAGTGACCACCCATATGGATGTGGGACTGGCCTTCGTGGATCTTGGGCAAAGGGTGCTGCGCTACGCGGGTGCCCGGATCAGCCTGTATTACAGCGACGGCACCCGAGTGGAAACGGTCAAGGGGGGGAAACGGGCCCTGGGGGATCGCCGCATGGGGCAATACCAGGACACCACGCTGGCCCTGGATCCCGCCACCACCTACTATCTGGTCACCGACGGATATCTGGATCAGGCTGGCGGCGAGTCCGGTTATGGCCTGGGGCAGACCCAGTTCAAGACCCTGATCCTGGCCAACGCCCGGCGACCCATGGCGGCCCAGGCCACCGCTCTGGAGCAGGCCCTGGAGGACTACCGGGGTGAGTACGAACAGCGTGATGATGTGACCGTGCTGGCCTTCAGACTGGGGGCGGGGGATGCGCCCGCCCACGAAACCGTCATATCATCGTCGCCATGAACCCTTGAGGATCCACACTGCCCATGTCCAGCATTGACCTGTATGGTCTGCGTAGCCATTTCAACCGGGACCAGATCCTGTTGTGCTTTAATGGCCCCATCTCCCGCAGCCTGATCGAGGAGATCGGCAACGCGCTGAGGAACTACCTGGAAGCAGACCGTGCTGGCCCCGGGGCCGCCATGGATGTGTTTGCCATCTATATCGAACTCACCCAGAACATCCGCCATTATGTGAGCCGCATGGGGTACAGCGACCGGGACGGGACGGCCACGGTTGTGGTGGCCCGTGATGATCGGGGGCATTACGTGATCATGGCCGGCAACCTGGTGGAGCCGGAGGATGGCCAGACCCTGCTGGAGCGGGTGGAGTCGCTGGCGGCCATGGACAAGGCTGAGCTCAAGGCCGCCTACAAGGCCCAGTTGCGCAAACCGCGCGAAGAGGGGGCATTGTCGGGTGCCGGACTGGGTTTGACTGACGTGGCTCGCAAATCGGTGGAGCCCTTGAGTGCTCGACTGTCTTCCATGGAAGGGGATCAACGGGTGTTCTTCAGTCTGCGGGCGGTGATATGACCCTAGAGCAACCACAAGACCAGGCAGCCATGCACACAGCCATCAGCGATCTGGATGTACCGGGAACCCAGTCCACACCGTTCATCTCCAGCCATTGGGAGACGGGCGAGTTGCACATGAAGGGCAATTCCTACCCGGAGAATTCCTTCGAATTCTTCGGCCAGGTGTTCACCTGGATCGAGGCCTATCTGGCCGGGGATAACGGTCCCCTGACCCTGCGGCTGACGCTGATCTACATGAATACCAGTAGTGTGAAGGCCATGATGGATATCCTGGATCTGTTGGAGGAAGCCCATGAGCAGGGTCGGGCCGTGGAGGTCAACTGGCTGTATGACCCGCGCAACGAGCGTGTGATGGAAATGGCCGAGGAGTTTCGCGAGGATTACACCTTTCCATTCCATATCGTGCCTACCCCGGACGAGGATGACTAAAACACGCGCATCGCAGGCGGGCCGGGAGATCCTGGAGCGGGTTCAAGCCTTGCTGGAGGACCCCGATCATCAGGATAACCCCCTCTATGAGGCCCTGGAGGGGCTTCGGGAATACGCCCTGGCTCAGGATCAGCGCCTGGAGAGGCTGATGCGCATCAGCGATGGCTATCATCTGCTGGAACGCAATCACACCCAGAGCCTGGCTGTGCGATGTGACAGGCAGTTACGGCGCATGGAAAAGATGGCACGCATCTCGGACCAGTACCAGAAGACCCTCTGGGAGGTCACCGAGAGTCTGCGGGAGGCTGCCAATCAGGATCCGCTCACCGGGCTGGCCAATCGCCGGTTTCTCATGGAACGGCTCAAGGATGAGATTCAGCGAGCCGAGCGCAAGGACACGCGCCTCGCCCTGTGTCTGATGGATGTGGATCACTTCAAGCGCATCAATGACCGGTTCGGCCATGAGGTGGGTGACACGGCCCTGTGCGAGATTGCCGGCGCGGTGCGCCAGGGGTTGCGCCGCTATGATCTGTATGGTCGCTGGGGGGGGGAGGAGTTCCTGCTGGTCCTGCCGCAGACCGGCCTCAGCGAGGCGGGTGCGGTGATTGACCGGGTGCGCCAGGAGGTGGGTCAGGTCACCGTGGGGGAGGGTGAGCCGCTGACCCTTTCCGCCAGCTTTGGATATACCTGTTTGCACGTGGGTGAGGATCCCAACGATATCCTCAAGCGCGCCGACATTGCCCTGTTTCGCGCCAAGGAGGCCGGTCGTAACCGGGTTGAACAGGAGCCCTGACCTCCAACAGCCGATGCGCTGTGCGATACTTCGCCACTCTCCATTCTGATCCGGACGATTTCCATCATGCTGCTTGCGCTTCTCATGCTGTTGTTGGGCGTGGCCTTGCTCACCCTGGGTGCTGACCGTCTAGTGGCCGGCAGCAGTGCCATTGCCTTACGGACGGGGATTTCACCCCTGTTGATTGGCCTGACGGTGGTGGCCTTCGCCACGAGCAGTCCGGAACTGGTGGTGAGCGTGATGGCGGCCCTGCAGGGACAGTCGGCCATTGCTGTGGGCAATGTGGTGGGGTCCAATATCGCCAACCTCGGGCTGGTGCTGGCGGCGGCTGCGCTGCTCTACCCGGTTCGCTGTGAACAGGATACCTTGAGGAGGGAGTTGCCCCTGATGGTGGGCGCGGCGGGGCTCCTGTTCCTGCTGCTCTACAACGGCATGATCAGCCGCCTCGAAGGGGTTGTCCTGCTCGTATTGCTGGCGGCCTTCGTGGCCTATCAGGTGCACCTGGCGCGGCGTCAGATGGCGGGCCATCAGGTGGCGGAGGAGGTGGGGGGGTATGCGGGCATCACCGTAAGTCGGGCCACGCTCTTCGTGGTCTTTGGCACGGGCTGTCTGTATGTGGGTTCCGAGGCCTTTCTGAGTGGCGCCATCACCATTGGCCGGGCCCTGGGGGTGAGTGAGGCAGTGATTGGTCTGACACTGGTTTCCGTGGGTACCAGCCTGCCGGAACTGGCGGCTACGGTGGCGGCGGCCTTCAAGCGGGAGACCGGCATGGTGCTGGGCAATATCATCGGCTCCAACGTCTTCAACGTGTTGGCGGTGCTGGGAATCACCGCCACCATCATCCCGTTGGGGGCAGGTGGCATCTCCTACACGGACCTGTCGGTGATGCTGCTGTTCTCGTTGGCGGTCTGGATGGCGTTTGCCTGGCGCCGTGATATGGGGCGGGTCGCCGGAGTGCTGCTCGTGGGGGGGTACGCGGGCTACCTGGCATGGCTATTGGTGTAGTTGCCTGAGGATGGGTAGGTCCAGAAGGCTTCCGCATCAAAGAACTGCGTTGACCTTGGAAACTGTGGGGGCTATGTTTGTCAAATCACTAACCCAGGCTCTGGACCACCATGCCCCGAGTCGATAATCAGGCCTTCTATCGTCGTGCGATGGCAGACCACGGTGCAACGCCGCAGGGCTTGCACTGGCGCTCGGCCTACACCCAGACGGCACGTTTCGTGGCCCTGGCCCGCTGCCTGCCCGAGGATCTCGGTGGCGTGACCCTGGTGGATGCTGGCTGTGGTTTCGGGGATCTGTACGCATTCTTGTGCGAGCATCGCGGACCACCGGCCGGATATGTGGGCCTGGAGGTCTGTGAGCCGATGATTCAGACGGCACGGGAACGTACGGGATGCAAGATCCGGCTACAGGACGTGCTTCGTGATCCGCTGCCCGAGGCGGACTTCTATGTGTGCAGCGGGGCCATGAATAATCTCACCCGAGAAGAGACCCGATGCTTCATCCAGCGCTGCCACGGTGCCGCGGGGCAGGCCTTCGTATTCAACATACTCAAGGGGAGCCCGGGGCCGTCACGTTTCAACTACTATCTGCCGGACGAGATTCGGGCCCTGGGAGAGACCCTGGGCGCCCGCGTGGAGATCCTCGAGGATTATCTGGACAATGATTTGACCGCTGCCTTTCGCAAGACGTAGCCGGGTCATCAGAGGGCCGATCCGGAGACTCACCCGGGCGTGATTCGCAACAATGCGTTATCCCTTCACAATGATGTAATCTGAGTGTCCTGCTACCTCAGTGCTGGTCCATCGTGTCATCCAAGTCAAATGCAACGCATCCTCCTCTGCCGGTGCCCGGAGCCGCGGCCGCATGCTTTCGTGCGCATCGTGGCGAACTGGTCAATGCGGTGGCCCAGCGCATGGATCACCATCCCCGAATCCAGGCATTGCTGGGGGGGAACCGATTGCGGCTGATGGATACCACCCGGCGTCATCATGCGGCCTTCATGGCTGAAGCCATGGAGGGGGACGATGTCGCATTGGTTGAGCGTACGCTGGCCTGGGTATACGCGACCTATCACAACCAGGGCGTGTCCTTCGATTTTTTCCTGTCCGAGTGGCAAACCTGGCAGCAGGTGATTGCCGAGATTCTGCCTGCAGGGGAGGCGGGAGCCATTCAGCCTGTCTACCAGTGGATGGTGGAACATCATGATGATCTCATCGAGGCCGCGCGCCATTACAAGGCTCGGCGGGTGTCGGTGCGGCCCTGCTGGGAGGAAGACTACCAATACATCGTCGACCAGCTCATTCAGGGAAATACGGTTGGCGTGATCGATCGTTGCCATGGCCTGTTACTGGATGGCATGTCCTACGAGTCCCTTCTCCAAAACCTGTTCTATCCGGCCATGGTGGATGTGGGGGCCCGCTGGGAAGCCGGTCAACTGTCGGTGACCCTGGAGCATCAGACCACGGCCATGGTCTACCGTGTGCTGGCCGCCCTGTATTACGACCAGCCGTTCCCGGAGACCGACCGGGGTCGTGGTCTGGTCTCTCCCGTGTCCAATGAATTCCATGAGATGGGCTCCTGGATGCTGGCCGTGAGCCTGGAACTGGATGGGTGGGATATCACCTTGCTCACCGCTGATACGCCTCCCGAGACCCTGGTGGCTACGGTTCTGGAGGAGCGCCCCCGGTTCGTGGCCTTATCGGTCACGCTGGTGGGTAATGTGGCCGAGGCGCGGGCGACCGTGGCCAGCCTGCGTGAGGCCCTGGGAGCGGATGACACCACTCCCATCGTTGTAGGGGGGCAGGCCTTTCGGGAGGCGCCTCAGCTGGCACAATCGGTCAATGCCGATCTCTACCTCGAGAGCGCCATGGCCGCGGTGGACTGGGCTCGAGGATTGGGTGATCCCCCTTGAGACCGGATCTCCGCGATACCCCTCCAGGGCCTGACCTGGCCCGGGCCCTGTATGACTATGTTGTGGACTCGGGGCGTTTCATGGTCCTGGAGGTGAGTCAGGATGCCCGGATCATCTCGGCCAATGGCGCCTTTCGCTCTCGCTATGCGGGGTTCGCGGATGTGCGTGGCGAGCCACTGTCGCGTTTTTTCGCTGACGAGGATGACAGCCCTCTGGACATTGAGCCCGGCCAGGCCCATGAGAAGACGGTGGCGCGGGTCCTGCGGGCCACGGCGGAGGGGGAGCCTTGTCTGTTTCATGCCTATCCCCTGGATGGGCACACCCTGTTGATCGGCGAGGTAGCCGACGCCAGCGATCATGAAGTGGTGGCCCGCATGGGTAACCTCACCCTGGATATGTCCCGTTTGGTGCGTGACCTGAGGCGGGCAAACCGGGATCTGGCCCGGGCCAATCAACTGAACGAAGAACTGGCCCGCACCGACGGCCTCACACGCCTGGCCAACCGGCGTCATTTCCTGGAGCGGCTGGAAGCGGGAGTGGCCCAGGCTCGGAGTCGGCAGCATCGTTTGTCGATCCTGATGATCGACCTGGATCATTTCAAAAATGTGAACGATACCTTTGGTCACGCGGCGGGGGATCGTGTCCTTGTGGCCTTTGCTGATCTGCTGCGCGCTCTGGTTCGGGTGTCGGATTTGCCGGGGCGTCTGGGTGGGGAGGAATTTGGCCTGTATATGCTCGATACGTCGCTGGATGTGGCCATGACAGTGGGCGAGCGCGTGCGGGCGCGCACCCGGGAGTTGCGGCCCCTGGAGGAAAATTACCTGCCGAGTACCAGCATCGGTGCCGCCGAGTGGCGAGAGGGGGAGGATATGGATGCGCTGATGCAGCGGGCAGATGCGGCCATGTACAAGGCGAAGGCGGGGGGACGTAACCGGGTGGTGGCGGATGGGTAGGGGCGGGAGCCTTCCTCTCCCCAGTGGGGAGAGGGGCTTGATATTCAAACTGAAGACACCCCGGGATTCCCTTCAACCCCTCGCAGCTTCGGCTCATTCAGTTCGCTGATGGACACCGTTTCGTGGTCCCGTAGATAGTCAGCCACCACATCCCAGATCTTGCGACCGGTGTTGCCCGCGGGCTGTTCCTGCACGCTGGCCCAGCCAGCCACCACGTAACTCTCGTTGGGGGCAATGGGCTTGCCGTTCAGTTCCATATCACCGATGCGCTCGCCAATGGAACGGGTGGGATCGATGCTGTATTGCAGTCCGCCCACGCGCACCATATCGCCGCCCTGCTGGTAGAACGGGTCCTTGTTGTAGAGATTGTCGGCCACATCCTCCAGGATCTCCTTGATCATGGCGCCGCTCATCTCATTGCGGGTGACGGCCGGATAGGTGAGGCCGGTCTGGTCCATGACGTGTTCGAAGGTGATGGGCATGCCAGGCAGCACCGTGGTGCCCCAGCGGAAGCCCGGTGAGAAGGCGATCTGGGCATCCACCTGCTCCATCAGGGCATCGCAGATGAGTTGATCGAAGGTGCCATTGAAATTCCCGCGTCGGTAGAGCAGGTCCTCGCTGACCGCCAATTCCTCGGAGAGCGCGTCCTTCATGTTGAAGGTCTGGCCATCGTAGGTGACCTCCTGGTCGCGTACCTGTTCGATATAACGGGCCATGTCCGGATCCGGCTCGATCAGATTGGCGAACACCGGCAGCAGACGGTACTGGTAATCGCGGATGCGCCCATCGCGGAAGTCCAGGTCCAGCACTCCCAGGAACTTGCCGTTGGAACCGCCATTGGTGACCAGGCAGGTACCCCCTTCCGGTCCCTTGATCTCCAGGGGAGCGGGGACCGCATCGTGGGTGTGGCCACCCATGATGGCGTCGATGCCATCTACTACCTGGGCCAGCTTGATGTCCACATCCATGCCATTATGGGACAGCAGGATGACCACCTCGGCCCCGTCGGCGCGAGCGTTATTCACCGTGTCCTGCATCTCTCCATGGCGAATGCCAAAGGACCACTCGGCCACCATATGCCGTGGGTTGGCGATGGGGGTGTAGGGGAAGGACTGGCCGATGACGGCCACGTTCACGCCATTCATCTCGCGGATTGTGTAGGGCTTGAAGATGCGGTCGCCCCAGTCCACGTCCACCACATTTTGGGCCAGGAATTCAATGTGGCCAGCAAAGTCGTTTTCCACGATCTCACGTACGCGGTCGGCACCGAAGGTGAATTCCCAGTGGCCGGTCATGATGTCCACTCCCAGTTTGAGCTGGGCATCCACCATGTCCTGGGCATGGGTCCACAGGCCGGTGCCTGAGCCGCCTCCCCAGGTGTCCCCGCCGTCCAGCAACAGCGCACCGGGGCGCTGGTCGCGGACCTTCTTGACCAGCGTGGCCAGATGGGCAAAGCCCCCCACGCGACCGTAGTGCTCCGCCAGTTTCACGTAGTCCAGGTAGGTGTAGGCGTGGGAGAGCAGGCCAGGGTGGTCAATCCCATAGCGTTCCAGCAGGGCCTTGCCGACCAGGTGCGGTGGCCGGCCCTTCATCTCGGCCACCCCCAGGTTGATGTGGGGCTCGCGGAAATAGACGGGCAGCAATTGGCCGTGGCAATCGGTGAAGTGCAGGATCGAAACATTTCCCCTGGCGGGTAGCTCATAAGGGTCGCTGGGATTCTTGCCGGCGGCTCCGAGCCGGGCGCTGGCGGGCAATGAAAAACCAGCCGCACCGGCGGCGGCCAGGACCTGCAGGAATTCTCGGCGGGACAGATTCATCTAGCTTCCTCCAGACATCATGCGCCGTGGGTCCGGCGTCTTTCCCGTACAAAGAAAAGCCCGGCAGAACCGGGCTTGCTCAAATGGCAGGTATGATTGGTTTTTGTTCCTGCCGTGATCCGCCATCCCTGTGGATGGGCGAATCGCTCCTCTTGGTGGTCGTTCCGTGAGTGATCAGCCTGTTCTACTGGGGCTGCGATACCCAGCCCATCTCATCTGATCTGCACTTGGGTGCTGTCTGAATCCCCGTTGTTATCCACCCAGGAGAGTTCCAGGGTGTCACCGGAGGAGGCCCCCTCGAACTGGAAGGACAAATAGGGATTGCGGGAGATGGATGGACCCCAGTTGGCGGTGAGGATCTCACGATCCCGCACTTTTGCTTTGACCTCGGTAATGTAATGGGCTGGTATGGTATTGCCGCCGCTGTCGGTTCTTTGACCTGTTTCCATGGGGTGGCTGATCAGGGCGCGGACATTGGTCACACCGTCACTGAGTTGGGCGCGTACACGAATGCTGGACATGGTGAGTTCTCCTGGTTGGGGCCTGGGGATGTGCGGGCTGGCAAATCAGCCGCCGCAACCACCGATGGTGACCTTGACTTCCCGCGAGCTGCTGTAGAGCTGGCCGTTGGCCTTGAGCACGGCAACAATATCGGAGCTGTCGCCCATCTTGATGCGTGTTGCCACATAGGCCTTGGTCCCTTCACCCAGCTTGTAGCTGGAGGTCAGCGGGTTGTTGTTAGCGGCTGCCAGGATGGCAATGTCCGTCACGCCGGTGAGGCTGGATTCCACGGTAATGGGCACCACGGCTCCGTTTTCCGCCAGTTCCGGGGCGCTGATAGTGATATCCCCCGAGTCGTGGCTGTCCGAGCCCATGACCGATTTGAGGGCGTCACTGACCGACCCGGCCTCGAAACCCTCGCGGGCGCTAGCCAATACGGTGCTGGGGGTGAGCAGGCCGGCGCCTACGGCGACCCCGACGGTGCCCGCTGCCAGGGTGCCCTTGAGAAACACTCGACGCTTGCTGTTCATGTGGTCTCCTCCGGTTACTTCAATGCGGGGCCGTCTCAGGCCCGTTGATAGATCACAATCCACAGCCTACCTAACTAAATCTTTTTTACAAGTGTTTTTTGGTTATATATGTCAAGTCGAATATAAGGTCATGCCGAAGCGGGTGATCAGTCTTCTGTGAAGCGGATGGCGATGTCCCGTTTACTCCGGATCCGGGCCTCCAGGTGCGGAGTGAGGTCCGGCGCCGTCAGGGCCCGATCCAGTTGCCTGACTGCCTCCCGGTACTGTCCATGATGGAAGTAGTATTCCGCCATGCTCTCGTGGCTGATCGCTTGCCGGTTGGCGCGGGTGGCGGCGTCGGCTCGCAGACGCAGCAGTTCCGGAGGGGGATGATCCGCCTCGAGCAACCGGTCGAGCACCTGGATGGCCTGGTCGTGGTGGCCGGCGTCCAGCAAGGCCTTGGCGTAGGTCTGGGCCACCGGCAGGTAACCGGGATAGATGTCGTGCAGGCGCTCCAGGATGTGAAGCGCTTCGGCATGGTCCGGATTCCGGCCCTCCATGTGGATTTCCGCACGCCCAAGTTCCACGTACAAGGCCAGGCTCTCATTGTCGGCGGTGTCGATCCGGTCCAGGGTGGCCAGGGCCTGGTTCCTCTGCCCCCGTTCGTTTCGGGCCAGGGCATAGCCATAGAGTTGTTCAGGCGAGGGGGCTTCGCTGTCCGTTCGTCGCTCATGCAGATCCATCATCCGTGCGGGGTCCTTTAGCGCCTGGATGCGGGTGCGGATCAGCCGGAATTCCTGGGAGTCGCTGCGGTACTCCCCCTCATACTGGTTGGCTCGGACGCGACTGTCGCTGATGCGGCTGCTGGTGACCGGGTGGGTGCGCAGATATTCAGGGACCGCCTCGGCCAGTCCGCCACTGAGTTGCATCAGTCGCTCGAAAAAGGTGGGCATGGCCTGTGGGTCGAAATCAGTGGCTGCCAGAATGGAGATGCCAATGCGGTCGGCCTCCTGCTCGTTGGCGCGGGTGAAATTGATGCGCGCCTGCGCGCTACCCGCCATGCCGCCCACGATGGCCGCCTGGCCCAACTCCGGTACATAGGCACTGGCGATGATGCCCGCCAGGATGGCCAGGCCCGCGGCCAGGTCGATGCGGGTGCTGCCAGCGTAGGCGCGTGCGATATGTCGCTGGGTGACATGGGCAATTTCGTGGGCCAGCACGGCCGCCAGTTCGGCCTCGTTGCGGGTGGCCTCGATCAGGCCGGTGTTGACCCCGACGATCCCCCCAGGCATGGCAAAGGCGTTGATGCCATCGTCTTCCACCACCAGAAAGGTGAAGTTGGGGTGCCCATCCGGGGCGCTGGAGACCAGACGCTGACCCACGGCCTCCACATATCCCAGCAGTTGCGGGTCCTCGCTCAAGGGCAGATTGCGGCGCACCTCCCGCAGCAGCGAGCGACCCAGTTGCTGCTCCTGGGAGGGGGACAGCATGGCCGAAGAGGGGTCTCCGATCTCCGGCAGGGAGACCTGGGCCGGTGCATGCACGGGCCACAGCAGGGTCAGACAGAGCAGGGCGGTGATCAGTCGCGCCCACAGGCGGGAAGCGGGTGCGACCCGCTCCCGGCGCGACGGGGTGGCCCCGCGCGTGGTGTTGCCTACTTGCCCAGTCCCGGGGACGACGAATAGGCGGCCATGGAACTTCGGTTTTCCCATAGTTTCGGCTTTAACATGGCTTCGGGCAGCATGAAGCGTTTCTTGTCGGAGACCGGCACCGTGCGCACCACCCGGGTCACATCCTTATAAGGGATCTTGAACAGCAGGCCGGACTGAGCCCCACCGTCGGTGCGGCGGGCGATCATGTCCTGGTCGAACAACTGGTGGACATACAGGTTGGCGGGTCGGAGTCGGCCATGGGTGTCACGCAGGGTGACGGCATACTGGGTGTCAACGGCAAAGGCTTTCTTGTCCATGGTCTGGGGGTCCTCGGCTGATGTGGCGGGGATGGTCCCGGCCCGTTGAACACTACCACGCCTCAGACATCGACGTGGCTCCTTGGTTCAGGAGCGCAATCCCCGGCGGAATTTTCGGAACATCATAATTATATGTTGTCTTAGTATATGCTAATACGGTAACGTGTGTCGCAATTGAGTTGTCGCAAATCAACTCAGGCCGGCCAGCTATAAGTATGATGCTTCAGGGGATAAAAAATCCTTAAGACGCCAAAGCCCCGGAGCCTTGAGCATTCATGCGATGATCTGGCGGCGAAGGCTTTTATACATCACATCAGGGACGTTATCCGCGGTTGCGCCGAAGCCGCTCGTCCCGCGCAAGAGGAGTGATTGAACCATGGCTGATTTCGACCAGGAACTGGATGCCTCCGGACTGAACTGCCCGCTGCCCATTCTGCGCGCCAAGAAGGCCCTGGCCTCCCTGTCCAGCGGTCAGGTGCTGCACATCATCGCCACCGACCCAGGCGCGGTGAAGGACTTCGAGGCCTTCGCCAAGCAGACCGGCAACGAGTTGATGGAGCATAAGGAAGAAGGTGGCAAGTTCTACTTCCTGATGCGCAAGTCCTGACAGGGTTTGCATGGCCGTCGCCCCGCGACGGCCATCTCGCTTGAGAGCCCTTCTTCAAAGGGCCAATGACCTGGCTGTTCAAGCAGGCAATTTTAAGGAGGATGTTGCACATGTCGGAAAAGAAACTCGCCATCATCGCCACCAAGGGGACCCTGGACTGGGCCTACCCCCCGTTCATCCTGGCCTCGACAGCCGCGGCCCTGGGCTACCAGGTACAGGTGTTCTTCACCTTCTACGGCCTCCAGTTGCTGAAGAAAAAGCCCGATCTACAAGTCACCTCGCTGGGCAACCCGGGCATGCCCATGCCCATGCCGATGCCCGTGCTGCTGCAGGCCCTGCCCGGGATGCAGGGCATGATGACCTCGATGATGAAGAAGAAGATGAAGTCCAAGGGCGTGGCCAGTGTGGAAGAGCTGCGGGAGATGTGCCTGGAGGCGGAGGTGAAGATGGTGGCCTGCCAGATGACCGTGGATCTGTTCGACATGTCCCGGGACGACTTCATCGATGGCATCGATTACGGCGGTGCCGCCACCTTCTTCGAGTTCGCGGGTGACTCGGACATCTGCCTGTATGTGTAACGGCTAGCGAAGTCCGGGAAATGGTCTAGACTTCCTGAACGACTTAAAAGTTGACAGTTTTACTAGGGCATAGATCGATAACGCCCCGCGATATGCAACGAGGTATCCCATGGCAACCTATGCGGAAATGCAGCAGATCTACGATGACATTCGTGGGGACTTCCGTTACGACCACGAACTCAATGGCTGTCTCAACTGCGGTATCTGTACCGCCACCTGCCCTTCGGCCCAGTTCTACGATTACAGCCCCCGGGAGATCGTGCAGCTGCTCTGGACCGAAAACGTGGAGCAGATCTACGACGCCATGCAGGAAAAGATCTGGGCCTGTGCCCAGTGCATGACCTGCGCGGCCCGCTGTCCGTTCAAGAATTCTCCCGGTGGCCTGGTGGCCATCATGCGGGAGGTGGCCATTCAGCACGAGATGCAGTCCGCCAAGGATGTGCTGAGGCCCTTCGGGCGGGTGATGCTCAAGCTGATCACCACCGGCAATCAGCTCTCCCCGGATATGATCCAGCCCGACCATTTCCCCGATTGGGGTCCGAATATTCAAAAGGTGGACGGGGACCTGCGCATCCTGCGCAAGGCCATCCCCATGCAGACCCTGCAGACCACCGATACTGCCTGGGAAGTCTCCCTGAAAACATCCGTAGAGATGTACACCATCTGGGAGATGACCGGGGTGCTCAAGTCGCTTGAGCTGATGGATGAAAACCTGTTCGACGTGATCGAGGATTTCATCGACGAGAAAAGGGAGGAATACGACGAGTGGCTCGAAGAACAGGAAGAAGATTGAGTCCACCTTCGCCTTGCACCACCACATGCCGAGCGTAGAGGAGTGGCACACCCATGACAGCTAAAGACCAGACCCCCGGTGGGCACAACGCCACCGCAGAAGGCACCGGCGCCGGTGCCATGAAACCCGGTTTCCATAATACCGATGGCCAGGGCGTCGCCGGCCACGGATCCTTTTTCCAGCAATCCCAGCTCTCCCGCGAGGAGGCCGTCACGGCCACCGACTGGGTGCGCAAGCACGTGGACCGGCGCACCATCGACCTGGGCGACCGCATGGATGATGTGCGCGAACACATGTACGAGCTGGAGAAGGAAGGCAAGATCCTGATCCACCGCATCGAAGACCAGCACGAGCCCAAGATGGTCAAGACCCTGTTTGGCTGGGACAAGAAGATCCCCACCAAACAGTTGTGGCATCACAAGTCTTGTGGCCAGTGCGGCAACATCCCCGGCTATCCCACCTCATTGTTGTGGTTCATGAACGAGTTCGGCTTCGTGCCGGGCAAGGACTACCTGGACGAGACCGACCAGACCTCCTGCACCGCCTGGAACTACCACGGTTCGGGCATCGGCAATGTGGAGTCCCTGGCGGCGGTGTTCCTGCGCAATTTCCATCAGGCCTACGTATCGGGCCAGGCCCATGGCCACGAGGCCGGGCATTTCTACCCGCTGGTGCACTGCGGCACCTCCTTTGGCAATTACAAGGAGATCCGCAAGTACCTGGTGGAATCACCGGAGTTGCGCGAGAAGGTCACCAAGATCCTGGACAAGCTGGGGCGCCTGGTGGACGGCAAGCTGGTCATCCCCGAGGAGATCATCCACTACTCCGAGTGGGTGCACGTGATGCGCAACCGCATCGCCTCGGAACTGCAGAAGATCGATGTCTCCCACATCCGCACCACCGCCCATGTGGCCTGCCACTACTACAAGATGATCCACGAGGATGCGGTCTACGATCCCGAGGTCCTGGGCGGTAACCGCACCGCCATCATCACCTCCATGGCCCAGGCCCTGGGTGCCCAGGTGATCGACTACTCCACCTGGTACGACTGCTGCGGCTTCGGGTTCCGGCACATCATCTCGGAGCGCGAGTTCACCCGCTCGTTCACCATGAACCGCAAGATCCGCGTGGCCCGTGAAGAGGCCAATGCCGATGTCATGCTGGCCAACGACACCGGCTGCGTCACCACCATGGACAAGAACCAGTGGATCGGCAAGGCCCACGAGCAGGACTTCCAGATCCCCATCATGGCCGAGGTGCAGTTCGCCGCCCTGGCCTGCGGCGCCGATCCGCTGAAGATCGTGCAGCTGCAGTGGCATGCCTCGCCCTGCGAGGAGTTGGTGGAAAAGATGGGCATCTCCTGGTCCGAAGCCAAGAAGAACTTCCATGCCTACCTCAAGGAGGTGGAGCAGGGGAACATCGAATATCTCTACAAACCCGAACTGGCTTATGGGGGGTAAGGCATCATGCAGGATACAGTACTGATCGTCGGGTCGGGGCCATCTGGCCTGTCGGCTGCCGCGCAGGTGGCCGGCGCCGGCTACAAGGTGGTGATGGTGGAAAAGGAGGAGACGCTGGGCGGTGCCCCCATCCTCTCCGGTTATGCCAAGCTGGTGCCCTCCGGCGAGTGGGCCAAGGATGCCATCGGTCGCATGGTGAAACGGGTGGAGGACGACAAGGCCGTCACCATCCACAAGGGGACGCGCGTCACCCAACTGGAGGGTGAGCCGGGCAACTTCACCGCCAAGCTGAGCAACAACAAGCAGATCAAGGCCGGTGCCGTGGTCTTGGCCACAGGCTTCACCCACTTTGATTCCGTCAACAAACCGGAGTGGGGCTTTGGCACCTACCCGGATGTGCTCACCAGCACCCAGATGGAGCAGATGGTGGCGTCCGGCAAGATTGCCTGTCCCTCGGATGGACGCGTGCCCGAGCGGGTGGCCATCCTGCTGTGCGTGGGTTCCCGGGATCGGCAGATCGGGCGCGAGTGGTGTTCCAAGATCTGCTGCACGGTCTCGGCCAACCTGGCCATCGAGATCAAGGAAATGTCCCCCGAGACCGACGTGTTCATTTACTACATGGACATCCGTACTTTCGGACTCTACGAGGACCGCTTCTACTGGAAATCCCAGGAGGAGTTCAAGACCAAGTTCGTCAAGGCCCGTATCGCCGAGGTGACCGCCTCGGGGGATGGCCGCCTGCTGGTGAAGGGGGAGGACACTCTGGTCAAGCGACCCATCGTCATTCCCTTCGATATGGTGGTGCACGCCATCGGCATGGATCCCAACCAGGACAATCCGGAGATCTCCAAGGTCTTCGGGGTAGAGCTGGAGAAACATGGTTTCCTGCAAAAGGGTGAGCAATACACCAACACCTGCGGCACCTCCCGGCCTGGCGTCTATTCCTGCGGCGCGGCCTATGGACCCGAGACCATCGACGATTCCATCGCCCAGGGGGCGGCGGCTGGCGGCCGTGCCGTGATGGATCTGGCGGCTCTGGTCCGCAAGGCGGGTTGAGGCGGCCATGGACAAGCCCATCCGGCCCGCCTCGCTGAAGGTCCGTCTGGAGCCGCGTATTGCCGCCAGCAAGCTGGAGCAACTGCTGGAGGACATGAAGGAGCGCGGTGGTGTGGAGACCTATCTGGAGGCCCTGCGCAGCAAGCATCAGGTCTTCACTGCCGCCTTGCCGGAGCAGCGTCCGGATGCCCTGCGAACCGAGATCTCCGGGGTCTTGCTGGAATGCGTCTTCCCGGCACGGCGCAAGCTCATCGGTCCCATGCAGACCCTCTCCCCGGAGGCCTTTTCCGAGGCCATCCTGGGGCTGGTGTATGGGCGGGGTGATCTGCTGAGCCGGATGCGCGCCTTTTGTGAGCGCATCCCCACCCAGACCCGCAAGGAATCGGGGGCGGCCTGGGATCTGGCGGCGGAACTGCTGCATTTCCGTCACCCGGAGACCATCCCGTTGATGACCCGCTGGGTGTGGGATACGCAGACCATGAGTGGTGCGGTACGCGAGTTCGTGGCCGGCAATGAAGGCATGAATGTCCTGCCTCTGGACGTGACGCCCGAGCATCAGGAAGCGGTGCGCAGCTGGTTTGTGGAGCACCTCACCGCCAGCGGCTTCTATCGGGATCTGCCCTTTGTCACCGATCTCATCCTGGCGCGGGCCTATTCGGATTACGTGCGATCCATCTCCGGCGGTCTGGGCATCCTGCAGGGCGAATTTGGGGCCAAGCAGGACCCGATGGAGCTGGTGGTCAAACTGTTGGGTATCGATGCCCGACGCGGCGAGCGTCACGCCGCCGCGTCGCGTACATGGCATTAGCCGGCCCGTATCGAACCCGGTCAAAGCGAGTTTCGGAGAACAGCATGGCGATACACGAGAAATCCCTCATCGAGCCCGAGCGCCTGCTCCACCACGATGAACTGGTGGTGGATGGAGTGGACGTGTCCGGGCACTGGAACACGATGATCACGCCGCGAACCCTCACCGATTACGATGATGATTTCGAGGCGAAGATCCAGGCCATCCCCGGTGGCGAGAATGTGCATCGCTGCTGGCAATGCGGCTCGTGCACCAACTCCTGCACCATGTACGCCCAGAACGTGCAGTTCAATCCCCGCTACTGGATCTATGCGGTGCGCCTGGGGCTCAAGGAAGAGATCATCAAGGACAAGGACATCGTCTGGCAGTGCGTGTCCTGCAACAAGTGCACGAACATCTGTCCCAAGGACGTGAAGCCCGAAGGGGTGATGAAGGCCCTGGCCCACTGGATGGAAGAGGAGGGCATCACCGACAAGACACCCTCCACCATCTTCGACGAGGAATTCACCGAGCAGATCTATCACCGGGGTCGCATCGAGGACAGCCACGTGCTCATGGGCTTCTACCAGAAGACCGGCCAGTCCATGTTCCAGAACTGGTTGCGGGTGTTCGGCCTGCGCCTGGCCCGACACCTGCCGGTGCACCTGGGGCTCAAATTCGGTCGTAACCTGCTCATGAAGCCCCGCACCAAGTCCTGGGGCCGCACCGGTGAAGTGCTCCAGCAATACGTCCGTGAACAGAAGGAGGCCGCCCATGGCTAAGGTTGCATACTACCCCGGTTGCGCGCTGGAAGGCTCCGGCGGCCCCTATGACAAGTCCACCCGGGTGTTGGTGAACTCCCTGGGCCTGGAGATGGAAAACCTGCGGGACTACAACTGTTGCGGCGCCATGGAGGTGAAGAACGTCCACCCCATGCTGCAGACCTACCTCTCGGCCCGTAACCTGGCCATCGCCACCGAGCAGATGGGCCTGGATACGGTCATGGCCCCCTGCAATGGCTGTTATCACAACCTCAAGAAGGCCGAGTTCGAAACGGCCACCTCCGAAGAGGTGATGCAGACCATCCAGGACCTGGCCCGCAAGTCCGATGACCCCGTCTACACCGGCGACGTGCGCACCCTGCACCTGCTGGAGTGGCTGATGGAGGAACTGGGCCCCGAGGGCATCAAGCAGAAATTCACCAAGAGCCTCAACGGCATCAAGATCGCCAACTACTACGGCTGCATGTACACCCGGCCCCGGCAGATCTTCCCGGAGAAGGACCAGGGCCCGGGCTCCGAGTCCAGCTACAAGCCCCATTTCATGGACGACCTGCTGGCGGCCGCCGGCGGCGTGAACGTGGACTACCCTCTGAAGACCGCCTGCTGCGGCGGTGCCCATACCCTGTCGGATTCCGACACCTCCACCCAGCTGGTGCTCAACCTGCTGCAGGCGGCGGAAGACTGTGGCGCCGAGGTGATCGCCACCGAATGCCCCACCTGTCATTCGGGGCTGGAGATGCACCAGGTGCGGGCCGAGACCGAATTCGGCATCAAGACCAACGTGAAAATCCTCTACTTCACCCAGCTGCTGGGGCTGGCCATGGGGCTCTCGCCACGCAAGCTGGGGATTCACGAAAACGTGAGCGACTCCATTGGTTTCCTCAAGGATCGGGGGGTATTCTGACCCGCATGGAATGCAATGGCTGCGAATTCAAACCGGAGCTGTATTACGACGCGGAGTACCAGATCTGGCTGCGTCTGGAAGAGGACGACACCCTCACCGTGGGCATGACCGACCTCTCCCAGGCGATTGCCGGTCACATCCTCCATGTGCGTGTGCGTCGTCCCGGCACACGGCGGCCACCGGGTAAACCGGTGGCCACCATCGAGAGCGGGAAATGGGCCGGTCCCATCCCCAATTTCATGGATTGCACCATCATCGAGGCCAACGAGGCGGTCATGGAACAGCCCGATCTGCTCAACCAGGACCCCTACGGGGCCTGGGTGGCGCGGGTGGAAGTGGAGGGCGGCGGCGCCAGCGTGCTGCAGGATTACCTCACCGGAGATGCCGCCTACGAGGGCTACTGCGAACGGGCCCGGCGCGATGACATCCACTGTCATCGGGACTGACGGGGCACACGATGAACACACAGCCGGATTATCTGGACGGGGAAGAACAGACGGTGGTGCTGGTGATGACCAGCGGCCCCAGTACGCCGGCCCGCTGTGCCACCCCGTTCTATCTGGGGTCGGTGCTGGCCGCCATGGATGCGGATGTGCATCTGTTCTTCACCATGGAAGGGGTCAAGCTCATGCAAAAGGGTGTGGCCGAGGGCTTGCAAGCCATGGAGGGGGGCAAGTACCTGATCGATTTCATCCGGGATGCCAAGCGCGCCGGGGTGACACTGCACGTGTGTGACCCGGCGCTGCCGGGCTACGGCCTGGATCCGGCCACCGATCTCATCGACGAGGTGGATCATGTGGCCCGGGCCAGCGACTTGGGGGACCTCATGCTGAGAGGGGACAAGGTCCTGTCCTTCTAACGATCATGTATCACGGTGGTGAGTCACCCCAGATGATGAAAGATAGGCTACAAACCCCTCTCCCCCCGGGGGAGAGGGGTGAGGGGCGAGGGCCAGCACAGTGCCTACCTCGCCCCCTCATCCCCAGCCCTTCTCCCCCGAGGGGGAGAAGGGAGTTTGAAGCCCCTCTCCCCTCGGGGAGAGGGGTGAGGGGGAAGGACCGGCACAGTGCCTATCCCGCCCCCTCATCCCCAGCCCTTCTCCCCCGCGGGGGAGAAGGGGGTGTTGTAGCTGACTTGATTCTTTCACGTTAGCGCGGGTGTGCCACGCGCCTTGATCCAGATCACCATGTGGTGTCCGGGGGACCCGGATACTGGTCAAGCAAACATCAATAACCTTATAAACATCAGGAGGAAGCATGAGCGACGTCAAAGGTTGTGACCTGCCGGAGGATCTGCTCTACAGCATCGAGAACAATGTCTGGGTCCGCCAGGAGTCCGATGGCACGGCCACCATCGGCCTAACCTCGTATGCCGGTTCCCTGGCCGGGCAGGTGGTGTCCTACACCCCCAAGAAGGTGGGCAAGGCCGTGAAGAAGGACAAGTCCTGCGCCACGGTGGAATCCGGCAAGTGGGTGGGCCCTGCCAAATCCCCCATCGGTGGCGAGGTGGCTGCAGTGAACGATGCCGTTTCCGCCAACCCCGGCCTGATCAATGATGATCCCTATGGTGAGGGCTGGCTGGTGAAGATCAAGCCAGATGACTGGGATGGCGATTCGGCCGCCCTGAAGACCGGCAGCGATGCCATTGATGCCTTCAAGGCCAAGATGGAAGCAGATGGCTTCAAGGGCTGCTGAAGCCCCCTGGCCCCCGGGGTGGGCTGACCGGTCCGCCCCGATATCCAGCCCCGATGGCTCCCCTCGCCAGGACGCCCCGAGGCTTTCCGTGACCCGGCATCTCCCCTAACAAGGACCTCAAAAGGAACCCCATGAGCCTCTTCAGCGACACCTCTCCGAGTCACTGGGAAGATCTCGTGCGCCACGTGGAACCCCTGGAGGATATCCCGCTGGATACGGATCTGGTGAGGACCCTCGAGGCAGAGAATGAACCCCGGTTCCGTGGCCGTGGTCACCCGGTGGACCTCTACACCCCCACCTTCAAGAGCTACCAGACCTCCGAGATCAGCAGCTGCGGCAAGAACGCTTGGCCGGCGGTGTCCATCACCGGGCCCGACTGCAAGCTGCGCTGTGATCACTGCAAGGCCAAGCTGCTGGAACCCATGACCCCGGCCCGCACCCCCGAGGCCCTGTGGCGCGTGGTGAACGACATCGTTGAACAGGGCGGGGAGGGCATGTTGCTCACCGGCGGCTCCAACCACCGCAACGAGGTGGAGTACGGCCCCTTCTACGACACCATCCGCCGCATCAAGGACGACTTCCCCGGCTTTCGCATCGCCCTGCACACCGCCCTGGTGGATGACGATGCCGCCCGTTGCATGGAACAGGCCGGTATCGATGCGGCCATGATGGATGTGATCGGCGCCCAGGAGACCATCACCCAGGTGTATCACCTCAAGCGAACGGTGGCGGATTTCGAGGCCACCCTGGAGGCCCTGGTGAACACCCGCATGAAGGTGGTGCCCCACATCGTCATGGGCCTGCACTATGGCCGGTTCCTGGGGGAATGGGAGGCCCTGAACATGATCCAGCGGCATCGCCCCGATGCGGTGGTGCTGGTGGTGGTCATGCCCTTCTACGCCCCCGACATCAAGCCCTTCGCTACGCCCCGGGCCGCGGATGTGGGGCACTTCTTCCGCGATGCCCGCCAGGCCCTGCCGGACCTGCCCTTGCTGCTGGGCTGTGCCCGTCCGGCGGGGCAGGTGAAGGGCGAGATGGATGCCTACGCCGTCATGGCCGGCATCGATGGCCTGGCCCATCCCGCTGATGGGGTGGTGGAGCTGGCGGCCCGCCTGGGGCGGCAGGTGCGGGTGATCCCCTCCTGCTGTTCCATGGCCGTGGGGGAGGAACTCATGGCCCTGGATGGCGGGCGTGAGGCCCTGGAGATCGATCTGGAGGCCATCGTGGCCGATGAGCGGGCACGACGGCGGCAACGGGGGATACCGGGCATGGGGCCCGGCGGCATCCCCGTGATCATGGAACATGTGGCCCCCGGGGCCTGAATGCTGGTTGGATCTGAATGTTGGTTGGAGAGGCATGATGCGTGATGAACACACCCTGCGGGTCCTGGATACGGGCCTGCGCCGGGCCGCCGAGAACCTGGCCCTGAACCGCTCCCTGCTGGAGTGCCACCAGGAGGGGCATTCCCCCCATACCCTGCGCTTCTTGCGGTTTGAGCCCTCGGCCCTGGTGGGTTTTCACCAGAACGTGGACCAGGAACTGCTCACCGAGGTCTGCCGCGCCGAGGGCATCGACATCCAGCGCCGCATCACCGGCGGCGGGGCCATCTATTTCGATCCCACCCAGATTGGCTGGGAACTCTACGTGGACAAGCGCTTCGTGGGCTCGGCGGATATGGAAAAGATCGCCGGACGCATCTGTCGCGCGGCGGCTCGGGGCATCAGCCGCCTGGGGGTGGATGCCCAGTTCCGTCCCCGCAACGACATCGAGGTGGACGGGCGCAAGGTGTCGGGCACCGGTGGGGCCTTCGACGGGGATTCCATCATGTACCAGGGCACCCTGCTCATCGACTTCGACGTGGAACGCATGCTGCGGGTGCTGCGCATCCCCGCCGAGAAACTCTCCAACAAGGCCATCGCCTCGGCCCGCGACCGGGTGGCCAACCTGAGCGAACTGCTGGGCGAGACGCCATCGCTTGAGGTGATCCAGCGCTCCCTGGCCGAGGCCTTTGCCGAGACCTTCAACGTGACCCTGGCCCCGGCCGAAGGCATGGATGCCGTGGAACAGGCCCGTTTCGAGCAGGCGCTCAAGGAGATCGACAGCGATGAATGGATCTACCAGCGCAACCGGCCGGCGGTGGACTCGCCCCTGCTGGAGGCGGTGCACCGGGCACCCGGCGGTCTCATGCGGGCCGGGCTGACCCTGGATCGGGAACGGGGGCGCATTGGCCAGGTCTGGATCACCGGCGACTTCTTCACCAACCCCCGGCGCATGCTGGTGGACCTGGAGGCCGCCCTGCGCGGTATCGCCGTGGCGGACCTGGAACGCACCCTCCACGACTTCTTCGACGACTACCCGGTGGAGATGCTCATGCTCACCCGGGATGACTTCATCCGCGTACTGCGTCTGGCCCTGGATTCCGACGACACCGCGCCCGCCAAGGGTGACCACCCCAGCCATGCGGTCGGTTGACGTCCTGGTGGTGGGCCTGGGTCCGGCCGGGGGGAGTGCCGCCCGGGTGGCCGCCAGTCAGCGCCTGTCGGTGCTGGGGATCGATCGGCGGGCGGTGATCGGTGAGCCCGTGCAATGCGCCGAGTTCATCCCCCTGCCCATGGGCAGCTATGCCCGGGACCCCAGCGTTTTCTCCCAGCCCATCGATCACATGACCACCCTGCTGCCCTCCGGCACCTGCCGGGAGTCGGATTTTCCGGGGATCATGATCAACCGGGCCGCCTTCGATCAGGCCATTGCCGACCGTGCAAGGGAGCAGGGGGCCACCCTCTGGACCGACACCACGCTGCTGGATGTGGACCCCAAGGCCCGCACGGCCCGGATCCGGCATGAGGGCCGCGAGCACAGCGTGGCCTTCCGTTCGCTGGTGGCGGCCGATGGCCCCCACTCCACGGTGGCCGCCCGACTGGGCTGGCCCGCCCTGCACACCGTGCAGACACGCCAGTACACCGTGCCCCTGAAACACGCCCGGAACGACACCGTCATCTGGCTCTCTCCCGATTATCCCGGCGGCTATGCCTGGCTGTTCCCCCGCGGGGAGCAGGCCAACCTGGGCCTGGGGATGGACAAGACCCTGGCACCGGACCTGAAGACCCCGCTGGATACCCTGCACCGGGACCTGGTGGAGGCCGGCTGGGTGGGCGAGGGCATCCTGCGCCGCACCGGTGGGGCCATCCCCGTGGGGGGGCTACGCCCGCAGGTGTGCCACGGCCCGGTGATCTTCGCCGGCGATGCGGCAGGCCTCACCCACCCCATCACCGGGGGCGGCATCGCCCCGGCGGTGGTCTCCGGTGAGCTGGCGGGGGAGGCGGCCGTGGCCTGGTTGCGCGGAGACGAGGATGCCCTGAAGGACTATCACGAAGACCTGCTCGACCGTTATGGCCCCAGCCTGGACCGGGCCGTGGCCCGGCGCCGCGAGCTGGCCCGGATCTGGGATCAACCCCAGGCCCATGAGGACGCCGTGCATCGACGCGGCTGGATTGCCTTTGGCGAATACTTCAACGACCCGGTCAGCCCCTGAGCGACACGGATCCGTGAGACACGCGTGCGGGCCTGGCACCGCACCAGAGGAGGAGACAACCATGAGCACACCGGAGAGCGTCGCCGCCGAGACGGTGAACTTCTATCGGCCCGATCCCTACATCAAGACCCCGGACATGCGCTCGCCTGACTATGTGCAGATGTCCACGGCCGCGGCCATCACCCTGGGGCTGGTGCGAGGCTGGATGCACCGCACCGACTGCACCCACTGCCTGAACCTGCTGGTCACCTATCCCGAGGGCTGTCGCGCCAACTGCAGCTACTGCGGCCTGGCCCGTCACCGGGAGGAATCCCAGGACTATGCGGACCGCAACTTCATCCGCGTGGACTGGCCCACCGCCCGTTACGAGGACGTGATCCAGCGGGTGCGGGACGGGGCGGATCGTGGTCGCTTCGAGCGCATGTGCATCTCCATGATCACCCACCCGGATTCCGACGCCGACACCCTGGCCCTGCTCAAGCGCTGGGTGGAGGCCGTGCCCGACATCCCCGCCTCCATCCTCTCCAACCCCACCTCCATGTCCCGGGATGATCTGGTCCAGCTCAAGGAGGCCGGGGCCCAGATCTTCACCGTGGCCCTGGACGCGGCCACACCACAGATCTTCGAGCGCACCCGCGGCGCCACGGTGGACAGCCCACACCGCTGGGACAAGTACTGGCAGACCCTGGAGTGGGCCGCCGAGATCTATGGTCCCAAGCGCTTCGGGGTGCACCTGATCTGCGGCATGGGCGAGACGGAGCAGGAAATGCTGGAGGTGTGTCAGCGGGTGCGCGACCTGGGTGGGCACAATCATCTGTTCGCCTTCTTCCCCGAACAGGGCTCGCTGATGGAGGACTGGTCCCCGGTGCCCCGGGCCCAGTGGCGTCGGGTGCAACTGGCCCGTTACATCATCGACTATCGGGATGGCCGGGTGGAGGACATGCGCTTCAACGACGCCGGCGAGGTGGTGGAATACGGGCTGGAACCGGCGGAGCTGGAGGCCCTGATCAATGAAGGCACCCCCTTCAGGACCTCCGGCTGCCCGGGGCGCTCGGATCAGGACACCGTCTCGGCCTGCACCCGCCCCTATGGCGACTCCAGCCCCACCGACATCATGTCATTCCCGTTCGCCCTCAATGAGCGGGACGTGGCGGTGGTGCGTCGGCAGATGGCCGGGGAGTCCGTGGGCACCTTCGATCACGATGCGGACTGAAGCGCCGGCCCCGGGAGGCCCGATGAAGAAGATCGACATCACCAATGTCAGTGACCTGCGCAACCAGCTCAACCGCTACCGGCGGGGCAAGAAGTTCGACATCCACCAGTTCAACCAGGTGGCCCGTCTGGCCTGGCTGGGCAAGGTACTGATGCAGCCCCTGGACCCGGAGGACGAGACCTGCACGGCCTTCCTGGTTTATGTGGAGCACCCAGACGAGCTGGTGGCCCATTGTCTGAGCCCCGATGAAGACCTGGTGGGCCAGATGCACATCGTGGATGGTCAGCAGGCGCAGGCCCTGATCCAGATCCTCAAGCTGGGGGTGGAGGAGCGCGCCAAGCTCTACGATGACCTGTCCCGGTCCGATTTCTACTTCCGCTACTTCTCCTGAGGCGCCATGTCAGCCCAAGCCCCCTCCGACACGCCCCAGGTCCCCACCATCGAGGCCCGCATGGAGCGGCGCTTCATCGTCATGACCACCCGGGAGGGGTTTTTAAACGCCCTGGAGCCGGTGACGCCGGCGGGTTGGACCCGGGTGACGGTGACGGATCTGGACGATATCGGCCCCTGGAACGACATCCTGCTGCACCGCTTCATGCTCCTGGACCTGGATGATCCGGGGGCGTTTGATCCCCTGGATGTCATCCAGACCCTGCGCATGGAGTACCAGATCAACCTGCCGGTCTTCTGCCTGGGCGGGGGTGCGGACCTGCAAGGGGAGATGCGTCTGTCCCGGGCCGACCGGTTCTTCACCGAGGCCGAGTTGCTGGAGATGCTGCCCCGGTTCTTCGAACTCTACGGCTGGGGGCGCTGAAGGCCTCAGCCCACCCAGGCGTGTTCCGTGGTGTCGATGCGGATGTCCTGGCTGAAGGTTTCGCCGTTGCCCTCGATGCTGAGGGTGCCCACCCGGGTGCCGGCGGTGTCGTAATGAAAGCGGCAGTCAAAGGTGCCGGGCATCCGGACCTGCGTCTCGCACAGGGTCTTGCCCTCGGCCACAAAGCGGGCCTTGGCGCTACCGGTGCCGTTCAACACGGCCTGCAGACGGAACTCCTTGCCCACCGGGCGGCGATAGAACTCCGGGTCGCGATTGGCGTTGTATTGCAGGTTGTTCAGTTTGACCAGCTTGACCAGTGCCATCGGCTACCCCAGTGTCGTCTTGTTTAAGGTTATGTTTATATAACCACATATCCATGCCGCATCGATAGCCCGGGAACCTCGTGAGCGAAAAAAATCATCTCATCCCTGGCGCGGCCACCCGCGCCGCCACCCAGGCCTACGCCGAGGCGCATCAAAGCGCCGGCCGCGTGGCCGAGGGCCACTACAGCGACTTCCCCCGCGAACACCTGCAGCTCTCCAGCCTGGGCGTGGGCAGCTTTGGCGGCGAACCCAGCCCCGCCGTGGACGCCCGCATCAGCGCCATCGTGGCCCGCGCCCTGGGTGCCGGCATCAACGTGATCGACACCGGCGCCCACTATCGCTACGGCCGCTCCCTGGCCGCCGTGGGCGCCGGCGTGCGCACCGCCCTGGAGGCCGGCGTGCCCCGGGAGGCCATGTTCCTCATCTCCAAGGGCGGCTTTCTCACCCTGCGCGGCGGCCCGCCCAAGGACATGGCCCAGTGGTTCGAGCAGGAGATCACCGCCCAGGGCCTGGGCACCCGCGAGCAACTGGCCAAGGGCGCCCACCTGCTCACCCCCGAGTACCTGAACTACCAGCTGGAGCTGTCCCGCCACCTCATGGGGGTGGAGACCCTGGACGCCTTCCTGGTGGACCAACCCGAGGTCCACATCCCCGAGCGCGGCAAGGAGGCCACCCTGCAGCAACTGGAGCCCGTGTTCGAAATGCTCGAGCGCACCGTGCAGGAAGGCCGCCTCCGCCGCTACGGCATCTCCAGCTTCGAGAGCTTTCGGGTGGAGACCGACGCCCCCCTGTTCCTGTCCCTCACATCGCTCGTGGGCCTGGCCGAACGCGCCGCCCGCACCGTCACCGGCAACCCCCAGGCCCGGCACCACTTCAAGCTGGTAATGATGCCCTTCAACCAGGTGATGCTGGAGGGCTTCACCCGCTTCAACACCGCCACCGGCCAGGGCAACGTGGCCTCACCCATCCAGGCCGCGCATCAGCTCCAGCTTTACCTCATGGCCTCCCACACCCTCCTCAAAGGCCACCTGGGCAACCAGTCCGTGGATACGGTTGCCCGCGCCCTGGCCGACCTGCCCAACCCCGCCCAAAGGGCACTGCAGTTCAATCGATCGACGCCTGGGGTGGGGACAAGCCTGGTGGGGGTCAGCACGCCGGGGCATCTGGAGGATGTGTTGGCGGTGGCGGGGTTGGGGGTGATGGCGCGGGGGGGGTATTTGGGGATGTTTGAGAGGGTGGGGGAGTAGGGGGTTGGCGTACCTAAAGGGATTACGCTCTCAGGCTCTTCCTTCGTCCTACCAGGGGCGCACATCGTGGGGCACGCGCCGATACGCGCATTCCTGAAACCTGAAACGCGTCACAGAATCCGCTAATCTGTGACCCACGAACACCAAGCGTGCGTAGGACATGGAATACAGGGAGCCCGAGCAGCCTGAACGGTGCATAGCAGGAGAGTTTAGATTTCTGGGGAATACCCCGCTGGCCCTGCTGCATCGGGCATGGGGGGTGGTCTCAGGTATCCAGGGGGCTTCTCACGGCAAGGCCTCCACGGTTCAACACGTGGGTGTAAATCTGGGTGGTGGACACATCGCTGTGCCCCAGCAGTTCCTGAACGGTTCTGATGTCATAACCCTGCTCCAGCAAATGGGTCGCAAAACTGTGCCGCAAGGTGTGGCAACTGGCTTTCTTGTGAATGCCCGTCTTTCTAGCGGCTCCCTTGACGGACTTCTGCACAGCGGTTTCGTGCAGGTGGTGGCGCCGGGCTTTACCCGAACGCGGGTCTACCGAAAGACGACCGCTGGGAAACACAAACTGCCAGCGCCATTCGCGAGGCGCGTTGGGATACTTCCGCGCCAGCGCATCAGGCAGGAGCGTTTCCCCCAGTCCCTGCTCAACATCCCTGACGTGCAGTGCACGCACGGATTCCAGGTGCTCCGTCAGCGGGCCAACCAGCGATTCCGGCAAGGGCACGATTCGGTCCTTGTTCCCCTTGCCAGATCTCACCACGATCAATCCCCGGTCAAATTCCACGTCCTGTATGCGAAGCCGCAGGCATTCCATCAGTCTCATGCCGGTCCCGTAGAGCAGAGAGGCGACCAGGGAGGGAACCCCAGTCAGTTCGTCGAGCATGCGCCGCACTTCTTCCCTGGAGAGCACCGTGGGCAATCGCCTGGGGCGTTTGGCCCTGGAAAAGGGGCCAATATCGCCAAGGGGTTGTTCAAGTACCTTACTGAACAGGAAGGCCAGCGCGTTCAAGGCTTGCTTCTGAGTACTAATGGAGACATTGCGTGTGACCGCAAGATATTGGAGGAAATCAGCCACCTGCGCAGCTCCCAGACTGGAAGGCGCCTGTCCATCGCAATGGTGGATGAATCTGCAGATCCAGCCCATATAGGATTTTTCCGTCCTGATGGACATATTGCGAGTTCGCATCACCGCAATCAGCTTTTCGAAAACAGGCTGATGGGCAAGTATCAAGGGCGCAAAGCGTTTGTCACCCACATGCCGTGCAAACTCCGCCGGTGTGAGAGGCACATACTCCCGGGCCAAGGTCGCGTGCTGTGGTTCGAGCGCCTTGGCCGAAGCGCGCCAGTAGTCCCAGTCAAACGTTTCACTCCATTCCGTGTTTACCAACTTATACAGAATCTGTATAGCGTCGATGACCTGGAGGTACTGCCAAGGCTTCAGGTTAGGGGATTCGCCCACCTTGAGCAGATAGCCCGAGACGTCGTCAGGGGTGAGGGAGGCCAGTCGTCGGCGGGGGAAAGCACGGATGAACTGCTCCGCCCGAATCCGGTACCAGCGCACCGATTCCGGCTTGATTCCTTTTTGAATCAGATGTTTGCTAAAGCGGGACCAGAAAATGCGCTCTTTGTCCGTAAGAGGAGGGTTGGCCATGTCCTTGGCTCCAATCAGGGTCTGAAAAAACTGTTCCGGGATGATGCAATACTTTGGGGATGGGTGGCAAGCTCTGAAGAATTGCAGGCATGCTATACAGAATCCGTCTTTCCTGGGGAAGGCCGATTCTGTCGAATATACTGTTATATTTTAGGAAGTAATCGATGAAGTACGAACAACGGATAGTGGCCTTTATTGATATATTGGGTTTTAAAGCACTTCTGAATGAGACCACTGACAAAAAAGGGAATGATGATGAGAAGGCAATTGATGCAGTGGTCTCAGCCTATGAGGCAATTAGAGATATTTGGGATTTAGATAAAAAATCCGATTATCTCGACACAAAATCATCAGACACAAAGAAAGTTTCCATTTTTTCTGACTGCCTAGTTGTATCTTTCGAGATAAACCAGCCTAGTGAAGTGTTTTTCACTTTGTTAGAAATAAAATGGCTGATAATGAGACTTATCGCACGCAAGATATTGTGTAGAGGAGCGGTATCTCTTGGAAAATTTATCCACACTGACAATTACCTGTTTGGGCCAGCGTTAGTAGAGGCATATACGCTAGAATCAAAGGCTGCCATGTATCCGCGAGTCATTTTAGATCACACTGTGATTGAAGCTGGAGCTAAAAACAGAGGCCTTGATCATAGCTTTAGTCAAGAGCATGAGTATGTGCAGTCACTACTTGAGCTGGACTCCGATGGCATGTACTACATAGACTACTTTTTCAAAGCCCAATCAGAACTGGATGACCCTGAATATGATTTCCCCGAATATATAGAAAATTTGGCTGAAATAATTCGTAAAGGGCTTATGGGGTCAAGCCACCATAGTAAGGCTGACATAAGAGTTAAGTATTCTTGGATGAGAGAGCGCTATAACAAGATGGTTGATATTGTCACAAACAAGAGTGCCATCCAAAGACTTAAACAATCTGGAGAGTACGATCTTTCTGAATTTTATAGTCAACTGAAGAAGATCAGCCCAAACAAATATAACAAGGCATTGCAGCGGACGAGCCGCTGAATGCGGCGTTAATGGCCTTGGCCCTGTCAGTGGTATCGTTGGGTTAGAGTTTGATCGAATTTGAATCTATTTATGAAAAACTGGCAAACGTATCTTCGAAGAAAAATAATTTTTCGACCTCGTTTATAGCTTGAGATTGGTAATTCTCGGTCAAAATATTAAAGTTATATCGGAATAGTTTGGGTGATAGATAGGCGAATGGAAAGAAATGATGAATCACATTTTAATATCTATTTTTGCGGAAGCGCTATTGAATTTCCAGATGTGAAGCGCCCGGCGATAATTTTTTCGCCAGTGAATGATAGCTGGAATGATTTTAGATATAAGTGTAGCTACCGATATCTAATTTATTTTGGAGACGGACGAAGGGAAATAGAAGGCCGCGTATTTCTCGGATTTACGTCAGGTAACGAAAATATCGAAGATAGTGGTCAGCTATCTAATCAAGTCGAGGTAGTCGAGGCGAGTGAACTACCTGATTTTTTTACACTACAGGGAGGCATGAAGGATTATCGTTACTTTGTGAATGAGCATGGAACTGAAGATGCAAACCGCCTTCTCCTGGCTTTCAACGATTTGGTTGCCTGTCGGCGTTTTCCAAAACGAGCGAAACTCGTCGATGTTGCAGTAAAAACGGAAGTATTTAGTTTAGCTTTAATGAGGGACTCTGATCGTTTTTTTGCGTTTCACAATGCGGACACGATTCTTGATGGTTTGGAGGAAGAAAGCTTTTCTAGAATTTCGACTGAGTTTTCACTTTCATATGATCTTGCAGGGTTCCCAGAAAATCACAATTTATATTTGAATTTTGATACGAACAGCATTCTCCCGAAAAGAATCAGCGTGCTAATTGGGCGAAATGGCCTAGGGAAAAGCCAGGCTCTCCACACAATAGTAAGGTCTTTGGTTAAAGGAGATCTGCGTTTCTCTGATCGTGACCACGGTAGACCAATGGTGAGCCGCTTGCTTGCCATTGCTACGCCGGGAGAAACAGCCAATACTTTTCCTCCTGAGCGCCAAAATAAAAGAATTAAGTATCGACGATTGATACTCAATAGGAGTGCGAGAGCCAAGGCCTCAAGGGGGTTCGGTGATCTCTGCGTTCAGCTTGCTCGGTCCGAGGAACTGATTGGCAATAACGACCGTTGGAGACTATTTGAAGATAGCATTCAGCTTTTTTCTAATATTAAGAATGTCGTCATACCTTTGAGCAAAGATATTTCAGTTGCGGCTGATCATGTTTTGAGAGTCAACGGTAAACGTTATGTGCCGCTTTTGAAGCTAAACCATGGGGGAGAGCAGGCTAAATTAGAAGTACAAGGTGCTGTCGTAAGCAACGCTAACCCAATGATGTACATAGAGGATGATATTTTTCCTCTCAGCAGTGGACAACTTTCATTTATTAAGTTTATTGTCCAAGCTTGTTTGTTTGTTGAAAATGGAACCCTCGTTCTACTAGATGAACCAGAAACACACCTCCACCCAAACTTTATATCGGAGTTTGTCAGGATCCTTGATCGGTTATTAAAATCTACTGGATCTGTTGCCGTCATTGCCACACACTCTGCCTATTTCGTTCGAGAAGTCCCTAGAAACCAAGTTCTGGTATTTAAAGGCGACGGCGATGGTCGGGTAAGCATTCAAAATCCTAGACTGAAGACATTTGGTGCAGATGTTGGGACGATCTCTTATTTCGTTTTTGAAGATGAAATTACTAATGGGTTAGTTGAAGATATACTAGATCGATTCCCACAAAATCCTGAAGCTAGAGATTCGTTATTAAAAGAACTAGAAGCAGAGTTGTCCGCTGACGTTGTTATGTACCTGCGCAGGAAGCTGAACATGGAGGAAAATAATGAAGAGAATTGATCCTCCTGCTATTGATGACATTAAAGAGTTACAGCTTCTAGCTAATAACCACGGTCTCGGGAGTTATCCGGGCCTGATGAATGAATATATCCGATTTCGTAGTCAATACAATGTCTATAGTAAAAGCGGTGGAAACCCTTGGAATATAGCTCCATTGCCCATTAGTGACGATTTAAAGAAGGCATTAAGAACTCATTATGGCTCTCCTCCGCAAGGTCGGCTGCAATTTCTCAAAAAGTATCGTCGAGGTTTATCGCCAACAATTTGCCCAATGTGTGGGGGGTTCGGTAATGGTACTTTGGATCACTATCTTCCCAAAGAGGACTACCCAGAGTACTCATTTTTTTCTAAAAATCTTATCCCAGCTTGTAATTGTAACTCGTTAAGAGGGACTACTGTTAAAGGGGTAGCATCTCCTGCAAGAGTAATTCATCCATATTACGATGATTTTCTGCAAGACCGATTGTATCAAGCTGTGTTTCAAGGTGAGTTTTCTGCACCTAGTATTTCTATTGAAATTATTGATAAAAGCCATCCTGAATTTGATATTTTAAAATTTCATCTCGACGAAGTAATTAAAAATGAAGCAACTCAAGGTTGGTTTGAGAAATATTGGAGCGATTTAAGTCAGCGTCCCCATGATAAGCTGGAGTTGGTTCTCCCATTGCCCGCGCAAGATGTGAGCGGAGCTGATTTGAAAGTTGCTCTTGAAAGATATAGAAATCATATGGATAAAGATCATGATACGCCAAATAATTGGCTTTCTATATTCTATACTGGATTGATTAAGGATCATAATCGCTTAGACAAGTTAGCAGCGGTCATAAACAGCAAGAGATGATATATGTGCGCCTAGCTTGGAATAACGAATTTCATGGCAACCATGCCATTAACAAGGAGCGTAAGGCGGACGGCTTTCAGCCGCCGCTTCGCTCAGCGTTGGACGCTGAAGTGAGGTAACCCGTGGGGCTCTCAGTTCCGTTGCAGGCAGACAACAAATCCGTCTCGCCAAATTATCGCGTAATCGACTGGCATGACGCCATGCGGTCCGACGATTGGGCTACGATGGTCGCCATTTTTAGAGATCGGCTGCATGGCAGATTCTTGGAGCCAATCGAACACATAGAGGCAGATAGGAGGATAGGGGGGTTCGCAGGTTTCTCCATAATGGCACTTGATTGCCTGCTTGTTGAGACTTTAAATCAGTTCTATCACGGTCTCGATGAGACACCTAAGGATCACCAAAGACAGTTTTGGAAGTTTTTTAGTGGTAGCGAGCATTTCAAGTCTAACTTCACAAGGAAGGTCTCGGACATTTTTTATAGTCATGTGCGCTGCGGATTACTGCACCAAGCCCAAACAAAGAAAGGCACATTGATTAGGGCCGACCAAGATAGGATGATAAGCCCGGCTCCTGGGGGATTGGTCAATGGGATAATCGTTGATCGCGTCCGTTTCCATGATGCATTAAAGCAGGAAATAGCGACATACATCCGAACGCTGGAATCGGGAGAGGAAGGTGGTGCGGACCTCCGCAATAACTTCATCACAAAAATGCAGTACATCTGTGGAGGGCAGGCCTGATGGCGTCCAACAATCGCATGCAGCCGACCGGCCTGCCTCCGCTGCGCTACTGCAGTCAGGCGGCTGATGCGCGGCGTTAGGCTCCACCAGTTACGGAGGGAGTAAATGGAAATCAAGTGTATTGCGGGTTTTGCGTCGATTACTAAAGATCCTGCGGCAAGTGCATCACTGTATCAGGGCGCCCTAGGTTTGCCGCTGGAGAAAATGGATGATTATCGTTTCATGGATAAATTTCCCGGAGCGAATCATTTCGGAGTATGGCCTCTAGCTATGGCAGCTCAGTCTTGTTTTGGTCAGGAGGAATGGCCTAACCATATTCCTGAGCCGACCGCTACGATTGAATTTGAGTTGGGGGATGCGGCTGCTGTGGAAGCGGCAGTAGAAGAAATGAAGGAAAAGGGGCAAGAGTTCGTTCATGAAGCCCGGACTGAACCTTGGGGGCAGACAGTCGCAAGGTTTATGAGCCCCGAGGGAGTGTTGGTTGGTCTCAGTTATGCGCCATGGCTTCATGAATAATAGCCTAACCATAGCGTCAACGCGGACTGGCTTTTCCGCTGACGCTCCAAAACCAGCCGGTTACGCTGGTCGTTATGTGGACTTCACCTTTAGGCCACGGAAGAGGTTCTAATGACTGATTATTTCGGTTCTTGTGTCTGTGTGGCACAGTGAGTTTTCAGGTAAAAGGTGATTTCGATAGCTTCTACCTGTGCCATTGTCTGCATTGCCAAAAAGACACAGGTTCGGCTCATGCGGCAAATCTATTCTCGCATTCCGCTAAATTGGTCTGGCAATCGGGTTCAGATGCTGTAGCTTCCTTTACGCTTCCTGGCACTCGTCATAACAAAAGCTTTTGCAAGTTGTGTGGTTCAGCATTGCCAAATACACAGGTCGCGGGTTTGCTTGTTGTTCCGGCAGGGTGTTTGGACTCTCAAATAACGATGTTGCCTACGGCGCATATCTTCTCATCCAGCAAAGCTGTTTGGGATGAGCGGTTGGAGGAGGTGTCAAAGTTCGAGGGTCTACCAACGTGAACCGCCACCACATAACTAGTGCATTAAATTCGTTCCGGCCCGATGGGCCTCCACCGGACGCCCTAGTCGGGCGCCGTTTATGCAGGCGTTAAATCAGTAGTGATACCGGAGCTGGGCGATAAGCAAAGCGTCATCCGTGACTTTGTAAACTATTCGGTGTTCTTCGTTGATCCGGCGGGACCAGTACCCGGCGAGGCTGTGTTTTAGGGGCTCTGGTTTGCCAACACCTTCGAACGGTTCTCGCTTGGTCTCTTTGATCAGCTTGTTGATTCGGTTAAGAATCTTTTTGTCGGTTTTCTGCCAGTACAGATAGTCTTCCCAGGCGTTCTCGGAGAAGATGAGTTTCATTCAAGAAGTTCCTTTTCTTGACCACCGCCTTGCTCCAGCTCGGCAACGGATTCCAGCAAACGCCGTGCGTTTTTTGGTGCGCGCAGAAGGTATGCAGTTTCTTGCAGCGCCTCGTAGTCCTCGAGGGAGATCATTACCACTGACTGCGACTTGCTCCGGGTGATGATCACAGGGGAATGGTCTTCACAGACCTGCTCCATGGTTTTTGCTAGATTGGTTCTAGCGGCTGTGTAGCTAATGGCATCCATAGGGTTGCTCCTGTACAGGATATTGGTCATGTTCAGGATACCGTACGCCAAAGGATTTAACAATCGGCTGCACAGCGACCGATTTTCCACCGCTTCGCGGCTCCAAACCGGCGCGTGATCCGGGCGTTAGCAAGATGCCATTAGGCACACAGCCTGCTAGACTAGCCGTATGAAGCAAATAAACTGGAATGCCGAAAAGAACCAGCAGCTGATGAGCGAACGCGGAGTCTCCTTCGAAGACGTTCTGTTTGCTCTCCAGTCTGGTGGTTTGCTTGATGATGGACCTCATTCCAACAGGGAGAAGTATCCAAGCCAGCGTATATTCGTGGTTCGGATAGATGATTATGCCTGGCTGGTGCCGTACGTTGAAAATGATAGGGAGTTCTTTCTCAAGACGATTGTTCCCAGTCGCAAGGCCACCAAGAAATTTTTAGGAGGATAACATGGCGAAAACCAAATTGGATCCTGAAGAGCAAGAATTGCTTGAGGCATACGAATCCGGAAAGTTTGAGTCGGACTTGGATGCTGGTCGTCGCGAGTACCTAGCCAAGATGGCCGAAGAAACATTCAAGAAAGACAAAAGGATCAATATACGTATCTCTAGCCGGGATCTGGAGGCACTTCAGCGTCGGGCTCTGGAGGAAGGGCTTCCTTATCAGTCTCTCGTGTCCAGTGTCCTGCATAAGTATGTCTCTGGTGGCCTGAAGGACATTTCTGCTAACAAGTCAGGCCAGCGGACACGCTATTAACGCGGCAATCAAACAAATCACTTTATTTCGAGCCTAAATTCAGCAAAATCAGTAAGTTACCGGGCGCGCGATGGATATGAATGGTCGCCGGGTTAATAACGCGCGCCGCTGCCTTCGGCGTTAAGCACAGGAATCGCTATGAGCCTGCTTGAAATACTAGCTCTTTTTGGAGCAATGGCAGTTTTAGCACTAGTTCCAAGCACTAGTGTCGCTTTAGTCGTTGCTCGTTCCTCCTCGGCGGGGTTCTCAAACGGTTGTGCTGTTACGGCGGGTATTGTCGTCGGTGATCTTGCTTTTGTGTTTCTAGCTGTTTTAGGAATGGCTGCACTGGCAGAAGTAGTGGGCAGTTTTTTCTTAATCCTGAGATATTTAGCAGGCGCGTATCTCATCTGGTTTGGTATAAGTGCGTATTCCGGAGCAAGGTTGCCACTGATTCCACGGCAAGCCTGCCACCCATTCCAGGGGAAAGCTGCCACTGATTCCACGGCAAGGCTGCCAC
>NZ_FOAA01000009.1 GCF_900109495.1 Ectothiorhodospira marina
CCGGGATGTGAATGCGGCAAGAAATCTTGCCCATTACGCCGTGAGTTCCACGGTGTCAGCCTGTGGAGAGGAAGGCGCTGGCTCAGGTCGCAAGACCGGAGTGAAACCGGCCTCTGTGAAGCAGGAAATCAGCACTGAACCGGTTTAGATGCTTCTGAAAAGGTTTGGGTAGGTATGATGGAACGGCTGGTGAGCGAGTCCGAAGTTGAGTGCGTCTATTGGCATAATATGCCAACATTGTCGGGCTCTTGCATCCACACCGGGATGTCCCTCTGGCCATGCAGCACACGCCAGACGTCGATGTGGTGCGGATGCTCAACGTAGAACACGACATGCGGGTAGCGTGTCAGCGGCCAAGCGCACAGGCCGGGCAAATTGAGTTCGTGTGCGTAGCGCGTTGAGCCCGTTGCCGGATGGCGACCGATGTGGCCGTAGGCCTTCTCCAGTGCATTGATAAAGCCGAGCGCCACAGCTTCGCTGGCCTCACTCAGGTAGTAGGCAAGAGCCTCGTCAACATCCCGGCTGGCCTGCTCACGCGGGATGACTGCCTTGGCTTTCACTCTTGAGCGCCGGCCTTGGCGCTCTTGCGCACCCGGTCACGCAGGCCTTCAAAGTAGCGGGCATCGGCTGTTGCTGCCGGGACCGAGGCTGCTCCTGCCAACAGCAGCTTCCGCAGATGCAAGCGCTCTTGATCCTTGCGAATCAACTCACGCACGTACTCGCTGCTGGTGCCATAGCCGCGCTGGCTGACCTGTTCGTCCACGAAGGACTTCAGACTGTCCGGGAGAGAGATGTTCATCGTGCTCATGAAACAAGCGTAGGTCTTTTGGCAAAATTTGGCAAGATCCGCTTCTTCGGGGCGGTGACCGATATAGTGGCTGGCCGAGGATACACCGCTTCCACAAACGGGCCGGTATGCATGCTCAAAATCTCCTTTCCTCTTCGTGCAGAGCTACTAGACTCCATCTGTGCCGGGCTATGACCGTGTAACAGTGTGCGGTTGCCTGGAGACCTGCGACGGAGGAGGCACTGATGAGCGCAAAGAAGATTCTGCTGTTGGTGGGTGACTACGGAGAGGACTACGAGATAATGGTCCCGTTCCAGGCCCTGTTGATGGTCGGGCATGCGGTGCATGCTGTTTGCCCGGATAAAAAAGCGGGAGAACAGGTGCGTACTGCCATCCATGACTTCGAGGGCGCACAGACCTACAGCGAAAAGCCGGGCCACAATTTCACCCTGAACGCCGATTTCGATGGCCTGCAGCCCGACGACTACGACGCCCTGGTGATACCGGGTGGGCGGGCGCCGGAGTATCTGCGCCTGAACGAGCGAGTGCTCGAGATCGTTCGCCACTTTGCTGCTGCCGGCAAACCGATTGCATCCATTTGCCATGGGTCACAGATCTTGAGCGCCGCGGGTGTACTGGAGGGCAGAAGCTGCTCCGCATACCCGGCCTGTGGGCCTGAAGTCACGAAGGCTGGCGGCCACTATATGGATATCGCGGTGGATGACGCACACGTGGACGGCAATCTGGTCACGGCACCCGCCTGGCCCGCGCATCCCGCTTGGCTGGCCCGCTTCCTGGAAGTCCTTGGGACGCGTATCGAACCGTGACAGCATGAGTGTGGCATCAGCCTTCGGGGCCTTGTCGTCGGCCGGATCCTGCGGGTAAAGCGGGCACGGCAACCTGCGGCACGTCCACTTCGTAACCCGCGAGCTCAAGCCGAAACTCTTTGATCGCCGGGAAGACCCGGCTGATCTCGCGAATCAGGAGGTTGGCCCCGTTCCAATCACGTTCCATGGCACGAATCTCCGAAGGTTCGATCCTGGGTGTACAGCGGCACTCGGGCGAACACGAGGGTGGCGGCCGCGGCAAGACCGATCACACCCAGAAACGCCACCAGCAGACCCTCACGCCGGAGCCTGGCAGCCCCACAAATCATCGTCGTTCTGGTGCCCATCGCGCGTCAACGATGGGCTGTTCGAAGCGCCAGCTTTTCAGACTGCTGCCGCCCCCGGTAACGCCATCAGCGACAATGCCGGAGACACGGTCACCTCCGGCGCCTTTGGATCGGCGATGGCCTTCGGCATGGCATCGGGCACCTCCATGCCCAAACCATCCACGACCTGGGTAGCCAGGGCCGGTGAGAGGTTCACCAGGGAGGACAACATCCGTTCAAGGATAGCGAGGACCTCAACCTTGCTCAGCTCAAAGCGGAATGCGGCTGCAATATGCACCTTCTCCACCGCCGTCTGACTCTCGAAGAACAAGGTGGCCTGTGCATAGTGCTCGGCGAACTTCTCCGGCTTGCCGCGAACCTTGTCATCGGCAATGGGCTCGGGGAAGGACATGAATCCGGCAGTTCCGGCCTGAAAGGGGCAGCCCCCCGCCAATGAATTGGGCTCGTAGGCCACGCGCCCACGGTGCAGGGCCTGGCGGTGCATGCCATCGCGTTGGTTGTTCTGCACGGGGGCAAGCGGTGTATTGATCGGGATCTCGTGGAAATTGGGGCCGCCGAGTCGCGTGATCTGTGTATCCGCATAGGAATGGATTCGACCGGCAAGCAAGGGATCATTGGAGAAATCGATGCCCGGGATGATGTGCGCCGTGCAGAAGGCGACCTGCTCAGTCTCCGCAAAGAAGTTGTCGGGGTTGCGGTTGAGCACCATGCGTCCGACAGGCAGGATCGGCACCAACTCCTCCGGGACGATCTCGGCCTGTTCCTCGGTGAATATCTGCAGTCCCAGTTCCCATTCCGGGAAGTCGCCCGACTCGATGGCCTCCCACAAATCACGCCGATGAAAATCCGGGTCCGCACCCGATATTTTCACCGCCTCATCCCATAGGAGGGAATGGGTTCCCTGTAGCGGCGTCCAATGGAACTTGCAGAATACCGATTGACCCTGTTCGTTGAGCAGGCGAAACGTATGCACGCCAAAGCCTTGCATCATCCGATAACTGCGCGGTATGGCACGATCCGACATCACCCACATGAGCATGTGCATGGATTCCGGCATCAGCGAGACGAAGTCCCAGAACGTATCATGCGCCGAAGCCGCTTGAGGCATCCCATGATGCGGCTCCGGTTTGAGCGCGTGAACCAGATCGGGAAATTTCATTGTACTGGGTCAGCGCACCGTAGGCCTCAAAGTACCCGTGCGCGCCAGAGCCGCGCGCATGGACGATGCGCTCCGGGATGCGCTCGTGATCGAAATGCGTGATCTTTTCCCGAAGAATGAAATCTTCAAGCAACGAGGGTCCACGCAATCCGGCCTTTAATGTGTTCTGGTTATCGGCAATGCCAACACCTTGGTTGGTCGTCAACGGCCGGTCGCTGGCATCGACCCTGACCCGGTCCAGGGAGGCGATGGTCGCGTTCGTCCCGAGCCGGGCTGCACCACCCGTCTTCTCAGTCTCGACTTCCTCGGTGGCCGTGCTGGCGGTCAAGGCGCCGGAGTCCGGCTCCACAGTCACGCCGGCAGGTGGCGCCACGGCATTGTCGTAACCGTACTCGAGCTCCTTGATGCTGTTATAGGGCATCTGGGCGACGAACTCGTCACTCGCGCGGGCCTGTTCGGCTGCGATGTCGTTGGATTCAAGCACACTGTCGCCACCCTGCCCTGCTGTGGCGGATCGATCGCCCTTGGGTTTCTGTGACGGCCGGGCCGGTCTTTTGTGCGTAGCCATGATGCGTCTCCGGCAGAGTGGGGGGATGTGGACCAGGGATGTGCCGCTGGAACCACCAATTCGTGATGGATCTTCATGCTGCCGTCGAGACTCGTCTGTGCGATAACAAACGTAGGCATGGCCCCTTAAGCCCACCTCCACCATCCGGTTCCGTCTGGCGCTCCGTGAGGTAGCGCACCGACGCGCCTGTAGTAGCCCCCCACACTGCCCCACAACCAGACGACGGGTTGCCCCTGGTCGTGCACGATCCCCGGTTCGGGCTGCGCACAGATCGACCGCCGCCTCCATCCATTGTCAGCGCCCTTGTTCCTTTGCCGGGCTGGGATGTCATTGACTGGGAGACGAATACCTATGCTCTGGATTATCACAATCACAGCGCTGGCCACCAGCCTGGTGTTGGTGTTCTTGCAGAACTTCAAGACACCCGAGAAGGCAGTGGAACGCAAAGTCGCCCATCGCCACGCGGTCTCCGATCCCCAGTTTCGACGGGAGATGTCCGTCCTGATGGGCCCGTCGATCGTGCAAGGCAATCGAGTGACCGCGCTGCAAAACGGTCAAGAGATCTTTCCGGCGATGTTGCTGGCCATTCGTTCGGCGCAGACATCGATCACCTTTGAGACGCACATCTACTGGTCAGGTGAAATGGGGGAGGCGTTCTCGCAAGCCTTTTCCGAACGCGCCCGCGCGGGCGTGCCTGTGAGCGTCATCATCGATTGGGTCGGCAGCAACAAGATGGAGCCGTCGCTGCTGGATTCCATGCAGGCTGCCGGTGTGCGGGTGCAACGATATCGACCGCTGCACTGGTACCACATCGGCCGCATGAACAACCGCACCCATCGCAAGCTGTTGGTGGTCGATGGGTGCATCGGGTTCACCGGGGGGGTGGGCATCGCGGACCAATGGACGGGTGACGGTGGCGATCCCGATCACTGGCGAGACACTCACTACCGCATTGAAGGGCCCGTGGTGGCTCAGTTGCAAGCGGCCTTCAACGACAATTGGATCAAGACCACGGGGCAGGTACTGAACGGCCCGAGCTACTTCCCGGCCCTCCAGGGGCACGGCGACATGGACGCACACGTGTTCGTTGCCTCGCCGTCCGGCGGGAGCGAGAGCATGCATCTGATGTACCTGCTTGCCATCGCGGCGTCTGAAGTGACGATCGACCTGGCAGCATCCTATTTCGTGCCCGACAGGCTATTGATCCGGGCCCTGATTGCGGCACGTGGTCGCAACGTGCGCGTTCGCATCCTGTTGCCTGGCCCGCACATTGATGCGTTCACGGTCAAGATCGCCTCCAAGGCGGATTGGGGCGAGCTTCTGCACGCAGGTGCCGAGATCCATGTCTATCAGCCGACCATGCTGCATACCAAGCTGCTGATCATCGATGCCGAGTTTGTCTCCGTGGGTTCAACCAATTTCGACATGCGTTCGATTCGGCTCAATGACGAAGCGAGTCTTAATATATACAGCACCGCCTTCGCCACCCAGACGACGGCGGTATTCGAGGACGACCTACTGAGGGCTGAGCCGTATTCCCTGGCCTACTGGCAGCGCCGTTCATGGCGCGAAAAGGTATCCGAAAGGATACTCCTGCCCATCAGATCACAGCTTTGATATAAGACCCCGGCAAAGTGACTCGGCATATGTTGGACAACGCACAGACCCGAACTCGAGCCGCCATTACCGTGAGAACCACATCCTGCGTCTACATGACTTCATGTCAAGAGGCAGGATCCCGATAAAACAATGGCCTGGAGATCAGTTCATGAACAGAAATGAGGGCAACTCCCGAGTAAACGAATCCAGGGAAAAGAAGGTTACCAGCAAGGTGATCCGCGACGAAGGCAAGGGGCACAAGGGAAAGGACGAGAAGCATGGCGACAAGAAAGGGGCCGTACTGGGAGAGATCAACAGCGACTCCAAGAGGGACACGAAATAAACGATGAATAAAACGGCAGATCCGATGCTGATTATGATTGGGCCCTCCGCTGGTGGCATGGCGGCACTGAAGGCACTGGTCGCGCAATTTCAGGAGGATTTTCCGGCTCCCCATCTTTATCGTCAGCCACATGAGCGCAGATACCACCGGAGAAGGGCTTGTGAAGGTCTTGAATGCAAGCGGCGGCCTGACGTGTGTACATGCGCACGATCAACAGCCCTTCGAACGTGGTCATATTTATCTGGCGCCCTCCGATCAACACATGCTGATCGTGAAAGGAAAGATACTCATCACCAAAGGCGCCCGGGAAAACCGTTCCCGCCCGGCCATTGATCCCTTGTTCCGTTCCGCAGCAGTGGCCTATGGCAACCGGGTCATAGGCATCATTCTCACAGGCTACCTGGATGATGGCACCAGCGGCATGATGGCCATTAAACGATGCGGAGGCGTCTGCATTGCCCAAGATCCCGCGAATGCCTCTTCTCCGGACATGCCGCGATCGGTCATAGCGAATGTTGAAGCGGATCATTGTTTACCGATCGCCCAGATGGGGGCACTGTTATCCGATTCGCGACTGGAAGGCCCGGGGTGTGCCAACCGTGCCCGTGGCGGTCAACCTGTCAGCACGTGAGTTTCGGGAGCCCGGCGTTGTCGAACGCATCCTGGGCGTGTTGGCGGATACGGGTCTGGACGCCCGTGCTCTGGAAATCGAGATTACCGAGAGCGCGGCCATGAGTTCCATCGAACAGACCATAGGCACCCTCACCGACCTCAATGCCCATGGGGTGCGCGTGTCCATTGACGACTTTGGTACCGCCTACTCTTCCTTGAACACCTCAAGCGCCTGCCGGTGTACGCCATCAAGATTGATCGCTCCTTCGTCTCCGATATGGAGGAAGACCCTGCCCATCATCCCGAGGATGCCGCCATCATTCGGGCGATCATCGGCCTGGGCGAGACCCTGGGCATGAGGGTCATCGCCGAGGGCATCGAGAACACGGTACAGCGGGATTTCTTGCTGGATCATGGCTGCGTGAAGGGACAGGGCTATCTGTTCAGCCGTCCGTTGCCGGCCGAGGAGGTGGAGAAATTGTTGTTGCATTCAAACCCCCTGGATCTGGACGATTCCTGACCTCCATCAAACAGTGGAACAGAGGGCCGAGGGATGCCCGCCGCGGATGGCCTCCAGCACCCGCTCCTCGAAGCGGGCCACCAGCCCCGGTGGACGCCGTCCCTGTTTACCGGAGGCGGGATTGCGCAGTTCCGCCAGAGGACGGCCCGGGGTTCGACCCATCACCAACACCCGGTCACAGAGATGGGCCACCTCGCGCACGTCGTGGCTGACGAAGATCACTCCCAAGTCCAGGGCCCGCACTCGGGTACGCACCAACTCCAGCAGATCGGTACGGGTAAAATAATCCAGGCTGGAGAAGGGTTCGTCCATGAGCAGCAAGTCCGGTTGCATGGCCAGGGCCCGGGCAATGCCCACCCGCTGACGCATCCCACCGGAGAGTCGGGCCGGATACTGCTCCTCCGCTCCCTCCAGGCCCACGGCATGAAGTGCCTCCAGGGCCCGCACCCTATCGCGACGCCGCAGCACCAGTTCCACGTTACGCCGCGCCGTCAGCCAGGGCAGCAGGTTCGGGTCCTGAAATACCATCCCCAGACGGCGATCATCCCGCCGGATCACCCCCTCATCCGGGTGTTCGCGCCCGGCCACCAGACGCAGCAGCGTGGACTTGCCGCAGCCGCTGGCACCACAGATCCCCACCACCTCGCCGCGACGCACCACAAGATCCACCCCCTGAACCCCCTGACCACCGGGAAAGATCCGGGTCACCCCCTCCAGCGTTAGCAGGACCGGGGCGTCGGAGGGTCCGTCCTCGCAGGAACAGCGGAATTCGGTCTGCAGGTCACTCATGACGTAAGCGCCTCTCGATGCGGTGCCGCACCGGGTCGATGAGCAGGTATTCCAGGGCCAGCCCCAGCAACACGATCCAGAGGATGGTGGCGTAGACGTCGTCGATGGCTCCGTAGAGATAGCCGCCCCAGAGGGACTGCCCCAGGCCGGCATCGCTGGAAAAGGCCTCGGCCATGATGACACTGCGCCAGGCCACCGACAGAGCGCTGGAAGCGGCTCCTGTGAGGGTGAGGGCCAGGTGGGGGAGAAAAATGTACCACACCCGCGTCCAGCGGGAGAGACGGTAGACATGGGCCATGTCCAGCAGCCCCTGGTCCACCTGGGAGATGCCATGAGCGGTGGCCATGTAGACCAGCGGCAAGGCCATGCTCACCCCCACCAGCACAGGGGGGCCAGACCCGATCCCCAGCCAAAGCACCGCCAGCACCAGCCAGGCGATGTGGGGCGCGGCCTCCACCACCACCACCACCGGATGCAGGGCCCGCCCCAGGGCGGGCCAGCGCCCGACACCGAGCCCAAGCAACACCCCGCCCAGCAGGGAGAGGAAGAAGGCCAGCAGCACATTGCGCAGAGTGACCGCACTGTCAACCCACAGCGCCCCGTCACCCAGTAGGGTAACGAGGCGATCGGTCACGGCCCAGGGAGTGGGCAGGATGGCAGCGGGCAATTGCAGGCTAGCCAGGCTCCAGAGGAGCAGCAGCCCCGCCAGTCCCGCTGCCGGAGGCGCCAGACGCCTCCAGGAAAAAGAAAGGCTCATCGGTTGAACAATGCCTCTGGCGCCCGGATCCCGAAGACTGAATCCAGATAGCCTTCCATGGACTCGCGTTGCTCAAGGGGAGACCGGAGGTCCCACCGCACTCGCTTCCCGGCCAGCATGTCCTGCAGGGCCACCGCTTCCACGGGCATATTGAAAAACTCCCTGAACCCCCGGGCAGCAATGCGGGCCGCCTCGGCGTGATGCGCCGGATCTTCCAGCCACTGCGTGACCTGCTCCAGGGCTTGCACCAGGGCCTGCCGATCCTCGGGGGGCACATCGTCATGGACCTGCCACAAGGCCCCCAGGGGGATCTCCCCTCCCAGGGCCTTGGCCGGGTCCAGCCCCACACGCCAGCGCTGCTCCCAGTCTTGTTCCTCCTGCAGATGCAGCATCAGGCTTACCAGCGGCTCCGGAGCGGCCACCGCCGCCGGGGCTCGGTCGTGGGTGCGCATCTGCGCCATCAGGGCCATGCCGCCGCCACTGCTGCCGAAACGGGCCTCGACCCCCTGCCGCACCAGTGCCTGTTCAGTGACGATATGCGGTGGTGTGGACAGCCCCGGGGCCACCAGCACACGCTGCCCATCCAGCCCCGCCAGGTCATCCGTTTGCTCAGGCACCAGCAGATAAATGCCCTGCCATACCCAGGGACCCACCAGTTGCAGATCCTGCAGTCCGCCCTGCAGGAAGCGCACGCCCCCCACGAGATTGAAGAAGGCGAAATCCATGCGACGCCCCACCATCATGGCGCGCATGGCCGAAGGGTCTCCCGCCGGGTTGGCCACCAGTTCCAGTGTGTGCTCCGGCAGGAAGCGCTCCCTGTACTCGGCCAGGACAAAGACCGGCAAGGCGTTGGGATCGGGTGGCATGGCCAACCGGATGGGATCCTTCGCCAGGGCCGGCGTGAATCCACCCAACAGCAACAGCAACAGCGCCATTCCCATCCATCGTAGGGCACGCATGATCAGCACTCCATCATTTGCTTATATTCGGATGAGAATGATAACGCTTTTCAAAGCAACGTCAAACCGTGTCCGGCAAAAGGCCCCCTTCTGTCCCATGCTGGCAAGCGCTAGGATGGTAGCGACTGACAGCCATTTTCCCATGACAGGATATAGACCCCTTGAACACTTGGATGATCCTCACCGCCGGTGCTGCATCCCTTCTCTGTATCGGGATCGGCCTGATCGGTGCCAAGCTGCGCTCAGACTTTGAACAGCACACACGCGGCGACACGCCCCTGAGCGACGAGGAACGCCACCAGTCTCCCCTGTGGAGCCTGCGGCGATTTCGCGAAGGCCGACTGGAGCGCCTGGTGCATCGCATGCCAAAGGTGGAGGTCGCATTGCTGGCGCTGACCTTCATCCTCTGGTGGGCCGCCTCTGGCCCCATTATCGCGTTCGTTGTGACCTTTCTGGTCATCATCGTCCGTCCCACACTGGCCAACTGGCTGGGCCTGCATCATTCAGGTCAGGGAGAGCTCTAGAGGAGACAGCCCCATCTATCGTGAACCCGAAGAGGCCTGCACCAGCGGATTGATGCAGGATGAACGCATGGAGACCATTGTCCGGCACATCCTGAGCAGTGGCGCCCGTCGGGTGCTGGACCTGGGGTGTGGCGAGGGCGAACTGCTGCTGAGACTGGCTGGACAGGATCCGCTTGAGTTGCTCATGGGCCTGGACATCGATGCGGCATGCGTGGACACGGCCCGCCAGGCCCTGGAGGGCCGTACCGCCCAGATCGGGCCTCACGTGGAGGTGCGTCAGGGCTCCTTTACCGAACCGGATACCTCATTGCAGGGCTTTGACATTGCCACCCTCATTGAGACCATCGAGCATATCGCCCCCCGCCACTTGTCCCGACTGGAAGACGCGGTGTTTCGATCCATGCGACCAGGCAAGGTGCTGGTGACCACGCCCAATCAGGAGTACAACGCGCTCTACGGGCTCGCTCCCGGCGAGATGCGTCATCCTGGACATTTTTTTGAATGGACACGGGCGCGCTTTCGCAAATGGGGCTGGGGCGTGGCCTCTCGGCATGGGTATCGGGTGCGTTTTTTGGATCTGGGGCCCCTGGATCCGGCCCGTGGGGGATCCACTCAGATGGCACGGTTCACCCTGGAAAGGGGGCGTATTTGAATCCACCCCCACTGGCCATTTTGCGGGGCATCATTTGTCTATCAGCATTTTCTTATTTATAGTGCGGGGCCAGAACCGGGCCCGGGATCATTGCGACAGGGCCCTCATCCCAATAGGAGTCCCGCACCATGGAATCCAGTTCGAGCCAAACCCCTAAAACCCCCGGCCCCAGCCACTGGCTGATGCACGTGCCCATCCCCCTGTTCGCCATGGTCATGGGTATCACGGGCCTGGGGCTGGCCTGGCGCAAGGCTCATCATGTCCTCGGGCTGCCGGCGGTGATTGGTGAGACGCTGCTGGTCCTCGGCGCAACCCTCTTCGTCGGTATCACCCTGCTCTACATCACCAAAGCCATGCGACACTTTGATGAAGTACAGGCGGAGTTCAGGCACCCCATCCGCGTGAACTTCTTCCCCACCTTCAGCATCTCTTTGCTGCTGCTGGGCATCGCGGCGCTGGAGCACTGGCCAGCGTTGTCGTTGGTGCTCTGGGCGGTGGGCACCACGCTGCATTTCATAGGGACGGTCTACGTGATGGGCCGCTGGATCCATCACTCCCATGAGATCAACATGATCAACCCGGCTTGGTTCATCCCCGTGGTGGGCAACCTGCTGGTACCGGTGGGCGGCGTACCCCTGGGGTTCGTGGAGACCTCCTGGTTCTTCTTCTCCATCGGCATGATCTTTTGGGTGATCCTGTTCACGATCGTTTTCTATCGCATCGTCTTCCACAATCCGCTGCCCGCCAAATTCCTGCCCACCCTGTTCATCCTCATCGCCCCACCCGCTGTGGGCATGATCGGTTATATGGGTCTGATGGGGCATGAGGTGGACATGCTGGCAAGAATGCTGGTCTATGTGGGGCTGTTCATCACGGTGCTCAACGTCAGCCTGGCGTCGCAGTTCCTGAAAGTGCCCTTCTTCGTTTCCTGGTGGGCCTATACCTTCCCCCTGGCAGCCATGTCCATTGCCACCCTCGAATATCTGGATGTGATGAAGGGCATTGGCCTCACCCTGGTCGCCGGGGCGGTCCTCACCCTCACCACCTTTGTGATCCTGGCGGTGCTGGTACGCACCACAGCGGCGCTGCTGACCGGGAAACTCTTTGTGCCTGATTAACCCCGAGTCGTGTTGAAAGACATAGCCCCTCTCCCCCTTGGGGAGAGGGGTTGGGGTGAGGGGAGAGGCCTCTCCCCTCCTTCACATCAGTGTCGAATCAGATAATCAAACGCCCCCAGTGCCGCCCGGGCGCCCTCGCCCACCGCGATCACGATCTGCTTGTAGGGCACCGTGGTCACGTCACCCGCCGCAAACACCCCCGGGATCGATGTCATACCGTGGGCGTCGGTGACAATCTCTCCCCGACCGCTGAGTTCCAGGCCGGACTCACGCAGCCACTCGGTGTTCGGCACCAGGCCGATCTGCACGAAGATGCCTTCCAGATCGAGGCGCTTGATCTCATCGGTATCCCGGTCTTTGTAGGTCAGGCCATTCACCTTGTTGCCATCCCCGTTCACCTCGGTGCTCTGGGCGTGGGTGATGATGTCCACATTGGGCAGACTGCGCAGCTTCTTTTGCAGCACTGCATCGGCCCGCAGTTCTGTCATGAACTCCACCAGGGTCACATGGGCCACCACGCCGGCCAGGTCGATGGCCGCCTCCACACCGGAGTTGCCGCCGCCGATCACGGCCACGCGCTTACCCTTGTACAGTGGGCCATCACAGTGGGGGCAGTAGGCCACACCCTTGTTGCGATATTCCTGCTCGCCGGGCACGTTCATCTCACGCCAGCGGGCACCGGTGGCCAGTACCACGGTCTTGCTCTTCAGGCGGGCACCGGACTCGAACTCCACCTCGTGCAGGCCATTCTCGCCCTTGGCAGGCACCAGCTTCACCGCCCGCTGCAGGTTCATGATGTCCACATCGTATTCCTTCACATGCTCTTCCAGGGCCGCGGCCAGCTTGGGACCCTCGGTGTGCGGCACGGAGATGAAGTTCTCGATGGACATCGTATCCAGCACCTGCCCCCCGAAACGCTCCGCCACCACACCGGTGCGGATGCCCTTGCGTGCCGCATAGATGGCCGATGAGGCCCCGGCGGGGCCACCGCCCACCACCAGCACGTCGAAGGCGGACATGGCATTGAGCTTCTCGGCATCGCGGGCGGATGCGTTGGTATCCACCTTGGCCAGGATCTGCTCCAGGGTCATGCGGCCCTGGTCAAAGGGCTGGCCATTGAGGTAGACGCTGGGCACGGACATGATCTCGCGCGCCTCCACTTCCTCCTGGAACAGGGCACCGTCGATGGCCACGTGATGAATGTTCGGGTTGAGCAGGGCCATCACGTTCAGGGACTGCACCACGTCCGGGCAGTTCTGGCAGGACAGGGAGTAATAGGTCTCAAAGCGCAGTTCACCTTCCAATGCGCGGATCTGCCCCACCACCTCTTCGCTGGCCTTGGGTGGGTGACCACCCACCTGCAGCAGGGCCAGCACCAGGGAGGTGAACTCATGGCCCATGGGGATGCCGGCGAAGACGATGCCGGTGTCTTCACCCGGTCGATTGATGGCAAAGGAGGGCGCGCGGCCATCCTGGCCATCGGTGCGCAGGGTGATCTTGTCGGTGAGACTGGTAACGTCCTCCAGCAACCCCTTCAGTTCCCGTGATTTGTCGCCATCATTCAGGGTGGCAACAATCTCCAGGGGCTGGCTCACCTTTTCCAGGTAGGCTTTCAGTTGTGTCTTGAGATTTGCGTCCAGCATGCCGGTGATACCTCAGTAATGGTGTCCAAACAAAAGCGCCCGGGCGAGTGATCACCCGGGCGCCGGATCCTGCAATCTGCAGTGGGGGCGTTATTTAGATCTTGCCCACCAGATCCAGGGACGGGGCCAGGGTCTGCTCACCTTCCTTCCACTTGGCCGGGCACACTTCGTTGGGGTGCGCAGCCACGTACTGGGCGGCCTTGATCTTGCGCAGCAGTTCTTCGGCATTGCGGCCGATGTTGCCGGCATTGATCTCCATGATCTGGATGCGACCTTCAGGATCGATCACGAAGGTGCCACGCTCGGCCAGACCGGCGTCTTCGATCAGCACCTCAAAATTGCGGGAGATCGCCAGGGTGGGATCAGCCAGCATGGGGAACTGCAGCTTGTTGATGGTCTCGGAGCTGTCATGCCAGGCCTTGTGGGTGAAGTGTGTGTCGGTGGACACACCGTAGATCTCGACGCCCATCTTCTTGAATTCTTCATAGTTGTCGGCCAGGTCACCCAGCTCGGTGGGGCACACGAAGGTGAAGTCGGCGGGGTAGAAGAAGAAGACCGACCACTGACCCTTGAGACTTTCCTCGTTCACCTGAACGAACTCGCCATTGTGGTAGGCGGTGGCGTTGAACGGCTTGACTTCGGTGTTGATCAGGGACATGGATTGACACTCCTGGGTTGGTAGGGGTTGCACTGCGATCTCGATTTAGACGCATTCTAATACTGCAGTGCAGCGGGGTGCAATCGGATGTTTTGATCTTTTTGATAGCTTTTTACTATTGGGGTGAGAGGAACAAGCCCCCAATCCTCACTTTAGCTGGTTTTGAACCCCCTTCGGCCAGGAGAACGAGCGATTCCCACCCTTGCCCTTGGCCTGCCCCCCCAGTTCCCGGCCCTTGTCGGTGAGCTCCAGCCCCCCTTCGGCGGATCGGGCCAGATAACCCTGCTCTTCCATCATCTCCAGAAACTGCGGCGTCTTCATCTTCAAGGACGCTGCAATACGGGAAGATGGCAGATACTCATCAGCAGCAGGGGCCTTGGCAGCAGGGGCCCCCTCGTCGACCTTGGCATCAGGAGCCTTTTCAGCAGGAGCCTTCCTGGATTCCTCAGGCGACGCCTTCGTCACGGGGCTGGCAGCCTTTGTCTTGGCAGGCTTTTTCCTGGGCTTGGCGACCTGGGTGCTTTTGGCTTCGGTCGCCTTGGCGCCTTTTGCCTCGGCGGCCTTTCCTGCCCCGGACCGGCTGCCGCGTCGCTTGGTCTTCTTCGGGGGTGTTGGCGCCTCCTCGGCCGGTGGCATGTCCTGCCCGGGCAGCGGCTCGGGGGCAGGCTCGGGCTCATCCCCTGCGGCCATCTCATCCAGGCTGCGCGGCAAATCATCCAGCGGCATGAACTCATCCAGGGCATCGGGCAGGCCGTGGCGCTTGAGGATGCGACTTTGCTCCATCCCGGATTCCGACAGGTCCAGCTCCAGCCCCAGGCGTTCGGAGTAGTTGGCCGGCTCGAACTCATGCAGATCCGCAATCAGTTTGGCCGCCTTTTCCATGGTGGCCTTGTTCACCCGGTTCAGCCCCGTCTGGATCACATTGAGAGGGCCATACGTCAGGGTGAACTTCAGCTTCGTCTTCTCATAGTGACGGATGAAGTCGGTGATCTTCATCACCCGGTCTTCCCAGCGGGTGGGGTCCTCGATGATCACCTCGTCCTCGTCGGCCAGCACCACGCACACCTCCACCGGGTGCGCCAGGCGCATGCCCAGGCGCTTGGGCCAACGCTCACGGTCCAGGATCCGCTCCAACTGGGTGGCCTTGTGGAAGAGCTCCTGAAAGGCGGCGCGCACCCCCACCCACTCATGACTTTCCGGGGACCGAATGAACACCTCGCCCAGTCGGTTCACCCGCACCGACTCGGCCCCCATGAATCCCGAGTCCACCAGGGTGATCTGCAGGCTGCGGTTGATGAGCAGATGATCGATCTCCACGACCTCGTCCCCCAGCGGCAGACGCAGGTCGTGCAGGACCACCACATCCTCCAGGGGCTCCGCCAGGTGCAGGTTCACCGTTTCGGCAAACATGCGCTGGGAGTCCATCAGACAGAGTCGCAGGATCAGCGGGTCGATCTCCCCCGCATGTTCCGGGTAGGCCTCCTTCAACTGCTCCAGTTCGAACAGATGAGGGGATCGATCATCCGGTTGCTTCATCAACATGCAAGACTCCTTAACCCACGTCGCAGTGTCCGAAACCCCACAAAGGGTCGGATTTAACACAGGACATTAAAATATTTCCCAAACCCAATCAATCACTTATCCATAACATTTTCGGCACGCCTCTTGCAGCAAGGGCCCGCACGACACATAAACCAACCAAGACTCGAGGAGAGCAAGCCGTGGCAAGAGCCAAACTGACCTTCAAAGACATCAATCTCACCGTGAACGCCCCGGTGGGCGCCCGCGTGATCGACATCTCCGAAAAGGTGGGCACGGGCATCATCTATGGTTGCCGAGAGGGCGACTGCGGTACCTGCATGATGCAGGTGGAGGAAGGCTGGAACAATCTGACCGAGCCATCGGTGGTTGAGCATAAGGCCCTCAAGGAGAATAGCGCGGGCCGCCATCAGCGCCTGGCCTGCCAGGCCCAGATCCTCGGCGACGTCACCGTCCGTCCCGCCTGATCCTGCCCTATTCCGGAGAGCCCCGTCATGCCCAACATCACCTTTTCGCATCCTGACTACAAGGATAAGACCGTTTACGCCGTAGCCGGAAGCCACACTGAAACCATTCTCAAGATCGCCCGCGAGAACAGGCTGCCCATCCAGTTCGACTGCCAGGACGGCGAATGCGGCACCTGCCTGGTGCGCGTCACCCATCTGGGCAAGACCAAGCCCAAGGGCGGCCCCCTCACCGTGAAGGAGCAAACCGTCCTTCAGGAACTGGGCAAGCTCACCGCCGACGAGATCGAACAGATGTCGGTGGATGATTTCCCCCCCGCCTGGCGCCTGGCCTGCCAGATGATCGTGCGGGATGAGGATCTGCTGGTGGAGTATGGAGTGAATTAATCCCGAAGCCTGGCAACTCAAGCCAGAAGTGCCTGTGCATGCGAAGGGGCGAGCCATGAGCTCGCCCCTTCGCGCTCCCAATACATAAACTAACGCTTATCCAAACAATCACAACAATTGATTATTAATTATACCCGCACTTATTGTAGTCTTTCTCACGTCGAAGCAGACTTTGTCTCACACCCCACATCGGCGCCGCCGGCACGGGTGGCGACAGAACTTAAAAATCCAAAGGAGTCGACGATGGCCGTAAAGACCTACAGTGCTGGTGTAAAAGACTACCGCCAGACGTACTGGACCCCGGAGTATACCCCCCGCGACACCGACATCCTGGCGGTGTTCAAGGTCACCCCGCAGCCGGGCGTGGACCGCGAAGAGGCTGCTGCCGCCGTGGCCGCCGAGTCCTCCACCGGCACCTGGACCACGGTGTGGACCGACCTGCTCACCGACCTGGACTACTACAAGGGCCGCGCCTACAAGATCGAGGACGTCCCCGGTGACGATGAGTGCTTCTATGCCTTCATCGCCTACCCCATCGACCTGTTTGAGGAAGGCTCGGTGGTCAACGTGTTCACCTCCCTGGTGGGCAACGTGTTCGGCTTCAAGGCCGTGCGTACCTTGCGTCTGGAAGACGTGCGCTTCCCCATCGCCTACGTGAAGACCTGCGGGGGGCCTCCGCACGGCATCCAGGTGGAACGCGATGTCATGAACAAGTACGGACGCCCCCTGCTGGGTTGCACCATCAAGCCCAAGCTGGGCCTGTCTGCCAAGAACTACGGTCGTGCCGTGTATGAGTGCCTGCGTGGCGGCCTGGACTTCACCAAGGATGATGAAAACGTGAACTCCCAGCCGTTCATGCGCTGGCGCCAGCGTTTCGACTTCGTCATGGAAGCCATCGACAAGGCGGAGCAGGAAACCGGCGAGCGCAAGGGCCACTATCTGAACGTGACCGCCCCCACACCCGAAGAGATGTACAAGCGCGCCGAATACGCCAAGGAACTGGGCGCCCCCATCATCATGCACGACTACATCACCGGCGGCTTCTGCGCCAACACCGGGCTGGCCAACTGGTGCCGCGAGAACGGCATGCTGCTGCACATCCACCGCGCCATGCACGCGGTCATGGACCGTCACCCGCGCCACGGCATCCACTTCCGGGTGCTGGCCAAGATCCTGCGTCTGTCCGGTGGTGACCATCTGCACACCGGCACCGTGGTGGGCAAGCTGGAAGGTGACCGGGCTGCTACCCTGGGCTGGATCGATCTGCTGCGTGACGACTATGTGAAGGAAGACCGCTCCCGCGGCATCTTCTTCGATCAGGACTGGGGCTCCATGCCCGGCGTCTTCGCCGTGGCCTCCGGCGGCATCCATGTGTGGCACATGCCGGCCCTGGTCTCCATCTTTGGTGATGACTCCGTGCTGCAGTTTGGTGGTGGCACCCTGGGCCATCCCTGGGGCAATGCCGCTGGCGCCACTGCCAACCGTGTGGCTCTGGAGGCCTGTGTGCAGGCCCGCAACGAAGGCCGCGAGATCGAGAAGGAAGGCAAGGAGATCCTCACCGCCGCCGCCCAGCACAGCCCCGAACTCAAGGTGGCCATGGAAACCTGGAAGGAGATCAAGTTCGAGTTCGATACGGTGGACAAGCTGGACGTACAGCACCGCTGATCGAACCTGTTCATTGACCCTTGCGCGGGCGGCCAAGCGCCGCCCCGCCACCTGATCGAAAGAGGATGACACCATGTCTGATATCCAGAGCTTCAAGCAGTCGCTGAAATACGAGACCTTCTCCTACCTGCCGCAGATGACCGACGAGCAGATCCGCCAGCAGATCCAGTATCTGGTGGACCAGGGCTGGAACCCGGCCGTTGAGCACAGCGAGCCCGAGAATGCCTTCGGTTCCTACTGGTACATGTGGAAGCTGCCCATGTTCGGTGAGCAGTCGGTGGACACCATCCTGGCGGAAGTGGAGGCCTGCAAGCAGGAGAATCCGGGTCACCTGGTACGGTTGATCGGCTACGACAACTACGCCCAGTGCCAGGGGACTTCCATGCTGGTGCACAAGGGCTGAGCCCCGGACACCCAACCCTGCCCTCACCCCAACCCCTCTCCCGCCAGCGGGAGAGGGGCTCGGTAAGGCCCCATGACACAGGACTCCCTTCTCCCCCTCGGGGAGAAGGGCCGGGGATGAGGGGAAGCGGCGGGTACCGCGGCCATCGACTGTCCTCACCCCGCCCCTGTCTCGCTTGCGGGAGAGGGGCTTACCAGGAGACACCCATGCACGAACAAGTTCGCGATTACAAGGTCACCCAAGAACCCTACTACCGCGCCGTGGGTGACGAAGTGGACCTCTACGAGGCCGCCTACGCCGTGCGCATGCCGATGATGCTCAAGGGCCCCACCGGCTGCGGCAAGACCCGGTTTGTGGAGTACATGGCCTGGAAGCTGGGCAAGCCCCTGATCACCGTGGCCTGTAACGAGGACATGACCGCCTCGGACCTGGTGGGACGCTACCTGCTGGATGCCAACGGCACCCGTTGGCAGGACGGCCCCCTCACCCTGGCCGCGCGCCATGGCGCCATCTGCTACCTGGACGAGGTGGTTGAGGCCCGGCAGGACACCGTGGTGGTGATCCACCCGTTGACCGACAACCGGCGCGTCCTGCCCCTGGAGAAGAAGGGGGAACTGGTCGAGGCCCACAAGGATTTCCAGCTGGTGATCTCGTACAACCCGGGTTACCAGAGTCTGATGAAGGATTTGAAGCAATCCACCAAACAACGTTTCGGCGCCCTGGATTTCGGTTATCCGGAGGCCGATGTAGAGAAGGAAATCGTTTCTCACGAGACGGGCGTCTCCAACGATGTGGCCGGCAAACTGGTGGGCGTGGCCGAGCGGGCCCGCAACCTGAAGGGTCACGGTCTGGATGAAGGGATCTCCACTCGCATGCTGGTCCATGCCGGCTCCCTGATCGCCCGGGAAGTGGATCCCCTGGCCGCCTGTCGCATGGCCCTGGTGCGTCCCCTCACCGACGACCCGGACATGCGCGATGCACTGGATGCGGCGGTGACTACATTTTTCTGAGTGTCCGTGGAAGCAGTATCAGCTCCCTTTAGAACTCAGCTTCCCTGTGGAGCCTGGTATCCCCTGTGGGAGCTGGCCTGCCAGCGATGCGCTGCGGCAGCAGCGCCTGGAGTAGGTGCCCGCCGCCTTCGCGGGCGAGGCCCGCTCCTACAATGAATGATCATCAGGTCCATCAGAGGGGACTGCCATGAGCATCGATCTGGAAGATTATCGGGATCTGCTGGATGACCTGGGAGGTCATGCCGAAGAGGTCATGGGTGCGGCCTGGCAGGATGCGGTGCGTACCTTCAGCCCCTCGGGCCTGAAGAATTACTACCTGGAAGGGGCCGTGGCCCTGAAGAACCTGGGTCGGGGTAGCGAGCCGGTGATCGACTTCATCCAGGAGGCCCCCAGTGTCGCTCGGGAACTGGGGGAGGAAGCCGTACGTTACCTGCTCGAAGCCGCCGCGAGGCTGTCCTCCAAGACCAGCGGCGCCGTGGTCAGCCTGGTGATCTCCACCAGCCCCATCGCCGCCCGTCGCCTGAGCGATCCTGATCTGTTCCTGCGCTATCTGGGTCTGCTGGACAACCTGGTGGCCCAGGCCCCTCGCGGCATCCGCCCCATGCTCGAGCACCTGGACGTGCTCCTGACCCATCTCACCCTGGGTGGACTGCGCCGCTGGGCCCTGTGGGGTGCCAAGGTCCATGGGCGCGACTTCAAGGCCCAGGTGGCCTACTTCGCCCTGGAGACCCCCGAATCCCAGTCCGTCTTCCAGAAGGAGCGCCGCGGCACCCTGTTCGTGGACGTGCATCGGCGCATCAACATGTATCTGCGGGCCCTGTGGGCCCGGGATTTCTTCCTGCGCCCCACCAGTGGTGATTTCGAGTCCAAGGAAGGGGTACGACCCTATATCGAAGGCTATACCGTCCACGTCCCCGATGCCTATGATGATGAGCATGGCCTCAGTGGTCTGCAGATCTACCGTGCCACGGCAGCCCATGCGGCCGCCCATGTGGTGTACAGCCGCGCCCGCATGCCCGCCGACAATCCCGGCGGCATCGCAGGGATGCTGGTGGGCCTGATCGAGGATGCCCGGGTCGAGGCCCTGGCCCTGAAGGCCTTCCCGGGACTGCGCCAGATCTGGGCCCCCCTGCATGTGAGCCGCCCCGAGGACGGCGATGCGGTCACCCCCATGCTGGGCCGCACGGCCCGCGCCCTGCTGGACCCCAACTACCAGGACAACCATCCCTTCATTGCCCATGCCCGCCAGGCCTTTGCTACCCTGGGTGACGATCTGGAGCGCCATGGCCTGGCCTGGGAGCTGGCCTTCGAACTGGCGCCTGAGTTCCCCCATGCCGATGACTTTCACTCGGTACATGACCACATCCCCGTTCTCTATCGGGATGACAACCGCTATATCTGGAACCTGGGCTCCGACGAGGACTTCGACACCATCCGACTGGATCAACCCAGACAGGAACGCATCCATGTCTCACTGATGCAGATGATCAACGAACTGGATGTCCCCGGCGCCGGTGACGATGCCCAGCAGATCATGATCCTGGACACCGAGTTCTTCCGGGACTCGGAGGATGTGAGTCTCAATGAACAGGAGGGCAAGCCGCCCGTCTCCCTCCCCTATCATTACCAGGAGTGGGACTACCAGATGCAGCTGGAGCGCCCCCACTGGTGCACGCTGCTGGAACGCCGCCCGGTGATGGGTGACCCGGCGGTGATCGACGCGGTGGCCGACAAGCACAAGCCGCTGATCAGTCGCCTGAAATATCTCATCGAGGCCCTGCAGCCCCAGGGCATGCAGCGCCACCGCCGCCAGCCCGAGGGGGACGATCTGGACCTCAACGCCCTGGTGGAGTCCATGGTGGACCTGCGTATGGGGCGCCAGCCCGACCCGCGGGTACACATCCGCCACGAGCGCAAGGTGCGGGATCTGTCGGTCCTGGTGCTGATCGACCTGTCCGAGTCCACCAATGATCAGGTGCGGGGCACCGACAGCAGCATCCTGGAGCTGGCCCGGGAGGCCACCGCCCTGCTGGCCGGCGCCATGGATCGCATCGGTGATCCCTTCGCCATCCACGGCTTTGACTCCGATGGCCGGCATGACGTGGAGTATTTCCGCTTCAAGGACTTCGAGGATGCCTACGACGACCGGGTGAAGGGTCGCCTGGCGGGGATGAAGGGGCAGTTATCCACCCGCATGGGCACGGCCATCCGCCACGCGGGGGAGGTGCTGCGGCGTCAGCCCACGCGCAAGAAGCTCATGCTGATCATCACCGATGGGGAGCCTTCGGATACGGATGTGCGGGACCCGCAGTACCTGCGTCAGGATGCGCGTCATGCGGTGGAAGAGGTGGCCAAGCACGGCGTGGACGCCTTCTGCATGAGCCTGGATCCCCATGCGGATGACTATGTGGAGCGGATCTTCGGGGCCAAGCGGTATATGGTGGTGGATCATGTGGCGCGGCTGCCGGAGACCTTGCCGACCTTGTATGCGGGGTTGACGCGCTAGAGGGGGCGCTGTCCCCTCACGACCGACTCTCCCGGTTCCGCCGCCGCAGATCCAGCAGCTTCTCCCGGATGCGGATCTCCAGGCCGCGTTCCACCGGCTCGTAATAGCGCGGCTCCCCCATCCCCTCGGGAAAATAACAGGCCCCGGCCGCGAACCCATCCACCTCATCGTGGGCGTAGCGATACCCCTTGCCGTAGTCCAGTTGCTTCATCAGCCGCGTGGGAGCATTGCGCAGGTGCAGGGGCACCTCCTGGGTGCCGCGCTGGCGGGCATCCTCCATGGCCGTGTTGTAGGCCACATACACGGCATTGCTCTTGGCCGCACAGGCCAGATAGATCACCGCCTGGGCCAGGGTGAGTTCCCCCTCCGGGCTGCCCAGGCGATCAAACGTGTCCCAGGCCTGCAGGGCCAGGGTGAGCGCCCGCGGATCGGCATTGCCAATATCCTCACTGGCCATGCGCACGATGCGCCGGGCCAGATAGCTCGGGTCGCAGCCCCCGTCGATCATGCGGCAGAACCAGTACAGGGCCGCATCCGGATCGCTGCCCCGCACGGATTTGTGCAGGGCGGAGATCTGGTCGTAGAACAGCTCACCGCCCTTGTCGAAACGGCGCAGGCCCTGGCTGGTGACCTCCTCCAGGATGGCCTGGTCGATCACGGGCCCCTGCCCCTCGTCCCTTGCCAGATCGGCGGCAATCTCCAATAGATTCAGGGCACGACGGGCATCACCATCAGCCACCTGCGCCAGCAGGTCCCGCAGATCCGGCACCATCTGCAGACCACGCTCTCCCAGACCCCGCTGGGGATCCGCCAGGGCCCGGTCGATGATGGCGCGAAGATCGGCTGCCTCCAGGTTCTTGAGCACATAGGTGCGCACCCGGGAGAGCAGCGCATTATTGAGCTCAAAGGAGGGGTTTTCCGTGGTGGCCCCGATGAAGGCCAGGGTCCCGTCCTCCACGTGGGGCAAAAAGGCGTCCTGCTGGGACTTGTTGAAGCGATGCACCTCGTCCACGAACAACAGGGTGGGCCGGTGCTCGTCCTGCTGGGTCTCCCGCGCCTGCTCCACGGCGGCGCGGATGTCCTTCACGCCACAAAGCACGGCAGACAGGGTGATGAAGCGGGCCCCGCAGTAGTGGGCGATCAGCCTGGCCAGGGTGGTCTTGCCGGTGCCCGGGGGCCCCCAGAAGACCATGGAGTGCAGGTGATCCTCTTCAATGGCGTGGCGCAGGGGCTTGCCGGGAGCAAGCAGGTGCTGCTGGCCGGCATATTCATCCAGATGCGTCGGCCGCATCCGGTCAGCCAGCGGGCGGGCGGGGTTGATGGAATCGGATACGGCCATGGCGTCAGAGGATGAGTCAGGCGCCCTGGGCGCCTTTAAACGTGAAACAAGCAAGGTTCAGCGACATATACTCCCTTCTCCCTCTCGGGGGAGAAGGGTCAATTGGAGCCAGGTGGCCCGCAAGGAAGGCCTCCCTTCTCCCCCGAGGGGGAGAAGGGCTGGGGATGAGGGGGGTGCGGCAGGCAACGTGCCAACTCTCGCCCCTCACCCCAACCCCTCTCCCCGCAGGGGAGAGGGGCTTGGATCGTATCTTTCATCATCAGGGGTGGCTCACCGCCTTGATGCATGAGAGTTAGTTGTGCATCACGTCCACACCCGGCGGGGGCTCGAAACGAAACCGGGCGGCGGGGATGTCGGGGTTGATGTCCATGTCGCCAAAGCGGATGCGGGTCTGCTGGCCGAACTGGTCATACAGCACCATCATGCGCACCTGCCCCTCGTCCATGCCGATCAGCAACCGTTCGAAATCCGAACCCGCTTCCCGTGGGGTCAAAGCCAGCCAGCTCATGCCCTCAATCTCGCCCTGCTCTTCCACATGAAAATCCTCTTCCAGGGGACGGGGCTGGGAGAGCAACATCACCGGAGTACGGCCCAGCGCGGCGTCCATCTCCTGCACCGTGGCCTGGGCCAGGTCTTCATCGTAGGTCCAGAGGAACTGGCCATCGGCGATGATCTGCTGGGTATAGGGCTTTTCATAGTTCCAGCGGAACTGATTGGGGCGCTTGAGGTACACCCGCCCCTCGGTGGCCTGCATGACCTCGTCCTGCTCGGTGAGCACCACCTGCTCGAAATCGGCCTGGAAGCTCTCCATCTCCTGGAAGAAGTGGTCGAGCCGATCCCGGGCAGTGTCTGCCTGAACGGGGGCGATCACCAGCCCCAGCAGGGCCATGAGGATCCATAATCTGCGCATGTTGCACTACTCCTGTGGCGCGGGCGCCAGCACTTCCCGATTACCGTTGGACTGCAGGGGACTGACCACGCCGGCGTTTTCCATATCCTCGATCATGCGGGCGGCGCGGTTGTAGCCAATCTTCAGGCGCCGCTGCACGTAGGAGATGGACGCCTTGCGCGACTCCAGCACGATGGCCACGGCCTGATCGTACAAGGGGTCGGACTCCTCGCCACTGTCCACCGGCTCCAATCCTGGTACGACCGCCGATCCCGATTCGGGTTCCTCCAGCACCGCATCCACGTATTCCGGTTCCCCCTGGGCCTTGAGGAAGTTGACCACCTCGTGCACCTCGTGGTCCGCCACGAAGGCCCCATGCAGACGCACGGGATGGCCACTGCCTGGTGGCAGGTAGAGCATGTCCCCGTGCCCCAGGAGCTGTTCCGCCCCCATCTGGTCCAGGATGGTGCGCGAATCCACGCGGGAGGACACCTGGAAGGCCACCCGTGTGGGGATATTGGCCTTGATCAGGCCGGTGATCACATCCACCGAGGGGCGCTGGGTGGCCAGGATCAGGTGAATGCCGGCGGCCCGGGCCTTCTGGGCCAGGCGTGCGATCAACTCCTCCACCTTCTTGCCCACCACCATCATCATGTCGGCAAACTCGTCCACGACGATCACGATGAACGGCAGCGGCTGCAGTTCCGGGGCCGGTTCGTCCGGGTCCAGGGCCGTTTGGGGGTTATAGAAGGGGTCGCGGATCGGTTCCCCCTTGGCCACTGCGTCCTTGAGCTTGCGGTTGTAGCCGGCGATGTTGCGCACCCCCATGTGGGACATGAGCTTGTAGCGACGCTCCATCTCCGCCACGCCCCAGCGCAGGGCGTTGGAGGCCTCCTTCATGTCGGTGACCACCGGGGCCAGCAGGTGCGGGATGCCCTCGTAGATGGACAGCTCCAGCATCTTCGGGTCGATGAGGATCAGGCGCACCTCCTCCGGGCGGGCCTTGAACAGCAAGGAGAGCAGCATGGCGTTGATGGCCACGGACTTGCCCGAACCGGTGGTACCCGCCACCAGCAGGTGCGGCATCTTGGCCAGGTCGGCCACCACGGGGGAGCCGCCGATATCCTTGCCCAGGGCCAGGGTGAGCGCCGATCCGGCACCATCGAAGACCGGTGCGCGGATGATCTCCGAGAGGCTGACCAGTTCCCGCTTCTGGTTGGGGATCTCCAGGCCCACGGTGGACTTGCCGGGGATCACCTCGACGATGCGCACGCTGATCACCGACAGGGCCCGGGCCAGGTCCTTGGACAGGCCGGAGATGCGGCTCACCTTGACGCCAGCGGCGGGCTGCAGTTCGAAGCGGGTGATCACCGGGCCGGGGTGGACCTCGACAACCTCCACTTGCACACCAAAGTCCTGGAGTTTTTCCTCCACCAGCCGGGACAGTGTCTGCAGGTATTCCTCGCTGAAGCCCCCCTCCTGGGCCTTGGGCTCATCCAGCAGTTTCAGCGGTGGCGCGGCATTGGGGTCGACGGTGTCGTTGCCGAACAGCGACAGCTGCATCTTGGGTTTTTTGGGCTTGGGAATGGCAGGCTCGGGCTCCGGCACCATGGGCTCCAGCACCGGCTCGATCCTTGGCTTGTCGTTCTTGCGGACCTTGCTGGAGGGCTTCTCGACCGTTTGTTTCTCTGCCTGCTGGCGCTGCTTCTCCTCCTTGCGTGCCTTGGCCTGTTGGCGCTTTTCCTCCTTTTTCACCTCGGCCTCGCGGGCCTTCTCGGCACGCCGAAGGGCGCGGCGCTCCAGAGCACCGGCGAATTTCTCCCGCGCGCGGGCCAGTAGCCACAGGGTACCGTGGCCCAGGGTGTCCATCAGTGACAGCCAGGACAACCCCGTGAACAGGGTCACGCCGGTGAGGAACAGGGCCAGCAGGAACAGGGTCACGCCCACCAGATCCAGCATGGGCACCAGGCCCTCGCCAATCACCTCCCCCAAAATGCCGCCCGCATTGAGCGGCAGCGTGCCAGGCAGAAAATGCAGGGTGGCCAGACCACAGCCAGCGGCCAGGGTGATCACGAACCCGAACCAGCGCACCCCCAGGGTGTGCAGATCCAGCTCGCCGGTGTCCTTGCGGCCCCGGAACACCAGCCAGCCGCTGTAACCCACCATCACCGGCGCCAGATAGGCCAGGTAACCAAACAGATAGAAGAAAACATCCGCGAACCAGGCACCCACGCGCCCCCCCAGGTTGCTCACCTGCATGCCGGTGCCGGTCTGGGACCACCCGGGATCAGCGGGGTGATAGCTCGCCAGGGCGATGAACAGGTACGCGGCCGCCGCGGTGAGCACCAGCAGCGCCCCCTCCCTCAGCCCCCGGCGCACATGGGCGCTCATGGGGCGTCGGGGCGCCGGCTGCTTGCCGCTTACGGTCTTGTCCGCCTTTTTCTTTTGCCGTGCCTGAGCCAATTTGGAGTCTGGGTTGAAGGCTAGCCGCCTAGTGTACCGTAGGAGCCCCGGCGGGCGCACATCGGTCACCACGTCAGGACTTCTTTACGCTTGACGATGCATTGAGTAGATTGGCCGCATGATCAAAGAGACAGAACAACGAAACGATGAGTGATACCAAACACTGCCGCCTGCTGATCCTGGGCTCTGGCCCGGCCGGCTACACCGCCGCGGTTTACGCGGCCCGCGCCAACCTGAACCCGGTGCTGGTCACCGGCCTGGAGCAGGGAGGCCAGCTGACCACCACCACCGATGTGGACAACTGGCCTGGAGAGGCGGATGGGGTGCAAGGACCGGAGTTGATGGCTCGCATGAAGCGCCATGCGGAGCGCTTCGAGACGGAGGTGATCTTCGATCATATTCATACCGCAGAACTGGGTCAGCGGCCCTTCCGGCTCACCGGCGATGCCGGCAGCTACACCTGCGATGCCCTGATCATCGCCACCGGGGCCTCGGCCATGTACCTGGGCCTGCCCTCGGAGGAGGTCTTCAAGGGCCGCGGGGTATCCGCCTGCGCCACCTGTGACGGGTTTTTCTACCGGGGTCAGAGGGTTTCGGTGATCGGTGGCGGCAATACCGCCGTGGAAGAGGCCCTGTATCTGGCCAACATCGCCGACCATGTCACCCTGGTGCACCGTCGCGACAAGCTGCGAGCAGAGAAGATCCTGCAGGACAAGCTCTTCGAGAAGGAACGCGAGGGCAAGGTCACCATCGCCTGGGACCATGTGCTGGACGAAGTGCTGGGGGATCAGACCGGCGTCACCGGGATGCGCATCCGTCACGTGAATTCCGGGCAGACGCAGGATGTGGATCTGCAGGGTGTGTTCATCGCCATCGGCCACAAGCCCAATACGGATCTGTTCGAGGGCCAACTGAAGATGAACAACGGCTACATCCGCGTGCAGAGCGGCCTGAACGGCAACGCCACGGCCACCAGTATCCCTGGGGTGTTTGCAGCGGGGGATGTGATGGATCACGTCTACCGGCAAGCGGTCACCTCGGCGGGGTCCGGCTGCATGGCGGCGCTGGATGCGGAGCGGTTTCTGGACGAGGTTTAAAAGACGCCCTCACCCCAACCCCTCTCCCACAAGTGGGAGAGGGGCTCGTGGTCCCGCATCCGCCGGAAGGGCGGGGGCTTTTCTCCCCTCTCCCCAACTGCTTGCGGGGTGCGGCCCGTTGCTCCCTTCTCCCCGGCGGGGAGAATGGTTGGGGATGAGGGCGCCCATGGCAAACCGCACCAAGGAACACCGGCCGCCCCGCTCGGTCCTAATCAGGGTGCCCACATCAAGGCTCCACCATGGCTGACGCCCCCCACGCTGCGCTGGAACTTCGCATCATCGATGCCCTTGACCCTACTATCCAGCCGGAGGAATGGGATCATCTGGGCGGCCATGACCACCCCTTCCTCAGCCATGCCTTTCTGTCTGCCCTGGAGCGGCACGACTGTCTGGGCTCGAAGTTCGGCTGGTATCCCCGCCACATGATCCTGCGGGAGCCGGATGGCACCCTGGTGGCCGCCCTGCCCCTCTATGCCAAGACCAACAACTACGGCGAGTTCGTCTTTGACTGGGCCTGGGAGCAGGCCTGGCAGCGCTCGGGGCTGGATTATTATCCCAAGCTGGTCTCTGCCATTCCCTATACCCCGGCCACCGGCCCGCGGCTGCTGGTCCACCCACAGCGCGATGCCGGGGCACTGCGCCAGGCCCTGATCCAGCAGGCCATTGAATTCACCGGTCGCCAGGGACTCTCCACAACCCATTTCCTGTTCACCGACAGCGAGGACACCCGGGCCTTCAAGGAGATGGGCCTATGCCTGCGCATGGGCTGTCAGTACCACTGGCGCAACGATGGTTACCGGGATTTCGATGACTTTCTCGATGGCTTCAGTTCCAAGAAACGCAAGAACGTGAAACGGGAACGTCGCCGTGTGCAGGAACAGGGGCTGGATGTGCGCATCCTGCATGGGGACGAGGTGGATGATGCGCTTTGGGCGGTGTTCCACCGTTTTTATCTAGCCACCTTCGAGCGCAAGTTCGGCATCCCCACCCTCACCCTGGACTTCTTTCGGGAGACTGCCCGGACGCTGGGTCGCCAGGTGGTCATGGTGCTGGCGGAGGAAGACGGCCAGCCGGTGGCGGCGGCCCTGTGCTATCGGGGCAAGGACACCCTCTACGGCCGTTACTGGGGGTGCGAGCAGGATCATGATGGCCTGCATTTCGAGGCCTGCTATTACCAGGGCATCGACTATTGCATTCGTCATGGCCTGGATCAGTTCGAACCCGGCGCCCAGGGGGAACACAAGATCAGCCGGGGGTTTCTCCCCACCCGTACCTGGTCTGCCCACTGGGTGGACAACCCCGGCCTGCGAGGCCCGGTGATGGAGTTCTGTCGTCGCGAGGAGGCGGCGATGCGGGAGCAGTGCGAGAAATTGATGAGCCTGTCGCCGTTCCGGCAGATCTGATGCCCCTCTCCCCTGCGGGGAGAGGGGTTGGGGTGAGGGGCTAGGAGCGGCATAGTGCCCGCCTCCCCCCCTCATCCCCAGCCCTTCTCCCCCGAGGGGGAGAAGGGGGTGTCTGTCGCCGAACCTTGCTTCTTGCAGGTTGAGGAGCTCTTCCCTACAGGAACGCCTGCGGCGATACTGAGGAACTGACGTTGCAGACTCAAGAGAATGGAGACGCCATGTCTGGCAACAACCAAGTGCAATCCCTCACCTGGCTGCGCCCGGGCCAAACAGACGAACCCTTTCCACCGGTGGATCGCGCCCTGCGTGAACCCAACGGGCTGCTGGCGGCAGGCGGGGACCTCAGTCTGCCGCGGCTGCTCAATGCCTACCGACACGGCATCTTCCCCTGGTACGAGGCCGGACAGCCCATCCTCTGGTGGTCACCGGATCCCCGCACCGTGATCTACCCCGAGAATGTGCGCGTCAGCCGCAGCCTCGGAAAGACCCTGCGTCGCGGCGAGTTCACCGTCACCTTCGACCAGGCATTCAACGAAGTGATCAAAGGGTGCGCCGGCCCCCGGCGTGGCGTGGACGGCACCTGGATCACCTACGGCATGCAGCAGGCCTTCACGCAGATGCATCGCACCGGCTATGCCCACTCGGTGGAAGTATGGCGGGAAGGGGAACTGGTGGGCGGCCTGTATGGGGTGACCGTGGGCCGGGTGTTCTTCGGCGAATCCATGTTCAGCCGTGCCACCGATGCCTCCAAGGTGGCCCTGGTGGTGTTGTGCCGGCATCTGCAGCACTGGGGCTATCCGCTGCTGGACTGCCAGACACCTTCCGAGCACATGAGCCGCATGGGCGCCGAATCCATCTCCCGGGCACGGTTCAGCGCCCGGCTGGATCAGTTGTGCTCCGTGCCGGGACGCCCCGGACCCTGGGAAGTGGAACCGGGACTCTGAGGCCCGCCCCTACTGCTTGTCACCCAAGGTGATATTCACCTCCAGAACCTCGCAGTCCCCTTCGCTCTCCAGGTTCATCTGCACCGCATCGTCACCCACCTGGACGTATTTGCGGATCACCTCCAGCAGCTCCTTGTGCAGGGCGGGGAGATAATCCGGCCCCGAACGACTGCTGCGCTCCCGGGCCACGATGACCTGCAGGCGCTCCTTGGCCACCTTGGCGCTGGTCTGTCGCGGGCTCCGGAAATAATCGATGATACCCTTCATGACGATCAACCTCTGAACAGGCGTCCGAAGATGCCCTTTTTCTGCGTGGTAATGAAGCGGTGTGGGCGTTCCTCGCCCAGGAACCGGGCCACGGCATCCCGGTAAGCTTGTCCCGCGTCCGATTCCTTATCCAGCACCACCGGCATCCCGGCATTGGAGGCATTGAGCACCGCCTGGGACTCGGGAATCACGCCCAGCATGCCGATGGACAAGATCTCCTGCACATCCTCCACGCTGAGCATCTCGCCCTTCTCCACACGATCCGCCGAGTAACGGGTGATCAGCAGGTGAGCCGGCAGGGGATCCTCCCCCTGCTCGGCGCGCCGGGTCTTGCTGGACAGTATGCCCAGCATCCGGTCCGAGTCACGCACACTGGATACCTCGGGGTTGGTCACCACAATGGCCTCATCGGCAAAATAGGCCGCCATCAGTGCGCCGCGCTCGATGCCGGCGGGGCTATCACAGATGATGTAGTCGAACTCCTTGGACAACTCATCCAGGACCGCCTGCACCCCTTCCTGTGTGAGGGCGTCCTTATCCCGGGTCTGGGAGGCCGGGAGGATATAAAGGTTCTCGGTGCGCTTGTCCTTGATCAGGGCCTGGCGCAGGTTGGCATCGCCGTTGATGACGTTGACGAAGTCGTACACCACGCGGCGCTCACAACCCATGATCAGATCCAGGTTGCGCAGACCCACGTCAAAGTCCACGACGGCGGTCTTGTGCCCCTCCTGGGCGAGGCCGGTGGCGATGGCGGCGGATGTGGTGGTCTTGCCGACCCCTCCCTTACCCGAGGTAATCACTACAATGCGTGACATAAAGCCTGCATCTCCTTAAAAGGTTCAGCACTAGATTTCCGAGATCTTGATGGTCTCACCGGACAGGGTGATCAGGCGGTTATCCCCCCGCTCCGAGTCCAGGATATCCTCTGCAATGCGGTAGTGTCCGGCAATGGATACCAATTCTGCATCCAGACGCCGACAAAAGATGCGTGCCGACTCCAGCCCGCGCACACCAGCCAGGGCCTTGCCCCGGAGCGGGCCATACACATGAATATGCCCATCGGCCAGTACCTCCGCCCCCGCCGATACGGCCCCAGTGATGATCAGGTCGCCCCCGCGGGCATACACCTGCTGTCCGGAGCGCACCGGTTGGTTGACCACCAGGGAGGGCGTATGGGGCGCCGGCGCCGCGGGGGCGGGCTCCGCAGGCGTCTCCGGGGTGCTTTCGGCCGCCGGAGGCGGTGCCGGCCGCAGCGGCACCTCGCTACCAGCGCGAGGACCAAGCACGATCAGCGGCAGACCGGTACGGTCGGCCAGCGGTGCCGAAGCCTCGCTATGCAGTAATCCGATCAGCTTCAGGCCATGCTGGCGCACCGTTTCCAGTACCGAGAGCAGGTCCTGAGCCGATGTACCGGCCATGGCATCCATATCGACCACCACGGGCATGTCACGCATGAGGTCCGGGGCCTCCTGCATGCGGGCCTCCAGGGCCTCCTGTAGCACCGCCGGTTCGGCCGGCTGCAGCTTCAGGATGGAGACCAGGATCATTCGGCCCTTGAACTCGATCGGCTGGATAGGGCTGGGGTTGGCACTCATGGGGATTTGTCCGGCAGATCGGCCAGCGTTGCCAGCCTTTGAGGATGTATTGAATCTATCGAGGCGCGCATTGTAACGGTTTGCTGGATTGTACGCGCCGACAACATGATAATATGCTTATACTATAAAGCGAGTCCCACAGCCGCCGTGGTGAGTGCCATCGCCACCATGCAGGTCGTCCGTTCGACCCTCCCCCGGCTGACCACTTAGAGGTATGGAGCGAAGTATCAATGAGTCAAAAAGACAAGCACATCCAATCAGCCGTCCAGCGGGCGCTGGGCAATGAGGGCCTTTCCCGGCGCGATTTCCTGCGCCTCTCGGGAGGCGGGGCCCTGCTGGCCGGCGCCGCCTCCAGCGGCCTGCTCTACCCCGGCGCGGCACGCGCCGTGCCCACCAACGCCCGCATCGTCATTGTGGGTGCCGGTGCCGCGGGCCTGTCATGTGCCACCCGCCTGAGTCGCGAACTGGACGGCGCCCAGATCACACTGATCGACCGTCGCGAAGAACACTATTACCAGCCTGGCTTCACCCTGGTGGGCACCGGCGTATGGGGTGTTGCCAAGACCACGGACAAGAACAGCCGTTATATCCCCTCCGGCGTGAGCTGGATTCAAGACATGGTGGCTGAATACGATCCGGACAACAACCGGGTGATCACCGACGATGGGCGCACCGTGGAATACGACTATTTGATGGTGGCCACCGGACTTCAAATCAACTACACCGACATCGAAGGCATGTCCACGGACCTGATCGGCCAACGCGGTGTGGGCTGCGTGTATGACCGCCCGGACCACGCGCAACGCACCTGGGGTGTGATTGATCATTTCGTGGACAACGGTGGCGTGGGCCTGTTCACTCGCCCGCCGGGCGCCATCAAGTGCGCCGGTGCGCCGCTGAAGGTGACCATGCTCACCGAGAGCCGCATGAAGGAACGTGGCACCCGGGATCGAGCCGAGATGCACTACCTGCCACCGGGGGCCGGCCTTTTTTCCCAACCCGATGCCGACGACTTCCTGAGCAAGCACTTCCCGGAACGCGGCATAGAGATCCATTGGGACCACCCGCTCAGAGCCATCGACCCGGACGCCAAGACCGCCACCTTCGCAACCCCGCTGGGTGACGAAACCCTGGATTACGACTTCATCCACGTGGTGCCGCCCATGAGCGCACCAGACTCGCTGCGCGAGAGTGAACTGGCGGCTCAGGAAGCCCCGTTCCAGGGCTGGCTGGAGGTGGATCGCCACACCCTCCAACACAACCGTTATCCCAATGTCTTTGGCGCCGGCGACATCAACGGTGTGCCCATAGGCAAAACGGCGGCCAGCGTGAAGTCCCAGGTCCCCGTGGCCGTGGAGAACATGATTCAGGCCATCCAGGGCCGGGAGAACTCAGCCCGCTACGACGGCTATACCTCCTGCCCATTGATCACGGAACTGGGCAAGGCCATCCTGGTGGAGTTTGATTACGACCTGAACATGAAACCCTCCTTCCCCTTCATCAGCCCCTACGAGGAACACTGGGTGCCGTGGGTCATGAAGGATCGTCTCCTGCTGGCTGCCTACCGTGCCATGCTGCGCGGCCGTATCTGATTCACGTTGCAAATTTAGGAGCAAGCAATGGCCTTTTCATTCGTCGGTATTCTGGCTGTGGTTCTGGAATTTTTTCGCGGGTGGTTATGGGTGCTGGTCCCGCTGGTGATCCTGGATCTTGTCCTGCTGGGTCTGTTCTTCAAACGCACGGTGGGTCGTCGCCGCAAGTTTTCCCTGCCCTTCAAGTCCTCCCTCGGCTTTGGGGTGTTCACCTTCGTGATGGCCTTGATCACGCTGCCGGGGATTACCCGCTCCAGTTGGGAGATGCTGTCGGGGGCAGTGGATTACCTGGCACTGATCGGTGCAAGTGTCGGTTTCGGGGTATTATTCGCCATCCTGTCCTTCCCGGTGATGCTGCATCTGGTGGGTATCGGTGCCAAGGTGAAGCCTGAACAGCAAGCCACGCGTCAGACACCTCCCCCCGCCCAGAAGGACTCGCCCACAGAGCCCCAAGGCACGGCAGAGCCTCAGCAATCCCAAGGCTAAGCCCCGACCGTTGTGGGAGCGGGCCTGCCCGCGAATGACGGCCCCAGGCTCAGTGCCAACGCCTTTCGCGGCCGAGGGCCGCTCCCACAAGGTCAAGGCCACACGGCCCTTCGTGGGAGCGGGCCTGCCCGCGAAGGGCGCCCCCCAGGCTCAGTGCCAACCCCTTTCGCGGCCAAAGGCCGCTCCCACAAGGTAAAGGCCACCCGGCCGGGAAGCGCTTGTGGCTGTGTTTGACAACTTGACAGCCTCTCCCCCCCCGGCTAGGTTTCTCCCACCCTTCCCATTGCCGGGCCCCTCATGAAGATCCGCCATCACGAACTGCCCCTGGCCACCGAGGCCCCCATCCAGATCGTGGATGTCACCCAGCCGGTCCGTGACCTGTTCGCCGACAGCGGCATTCGCGATGGCATCGTTACCCTGATCTCGCGACACACCACCGCCTATGTGAACCTCAATGAGCAAGAGCCCATGCTCCAGCAGGACATGCTCACCCATCTCAAACGCTTGGTACCCCGCGACGGGGACTACCTGCATAACGAAAACCCGGTGGATGGCCGGGACAACGCCCACGCCCATCTCATGGGGCTGTTCATGAACGCATCGGAGACCATTCCCATCGTCAATGGCGAACTGCGCCTGGGCAGTTGGCAATCCATCTTCTTCATCGAACTGGACGGCCCCCGAGCGGAGCGCCGTCTGTCCGTCCATTTCATGGGGACCGAGTAACGCCCATGCAGGCCTCCGACATCGACGGCTTTTTTGCCGAAGCCGACCAGATCGATCTGGAAAAACACCTCATTCTGGAATACACCCTGGAATGCGTGGGTGACCCGCGCACCGCCGCCGCGCATCTGTGCAGCGAGCAATCCACGGCCCAGTGGAAACGGGTGGACGTGGACGAGGATCTGCGGCCGCGTTTTGGGGCCAAGGTGCTGGAACTGGAGATCATCGAGGAGCGCGAGGCCCTGAGCTATCCCGTGCAGCATGCGGCCCAGGGCAGGATCTTCGCCTGCCGCGTGAAGATCGCTCATCCTCATGAAAACTTCGGGCCGCGCATCCCCAACCTGATCTCGGCCGTGCTGGGGGAAGGGCCTTTCTTTACCCCCGGTATCCCGCTGATCAAGCTGCAGGACATCCACTTTCCCAACAGCTACCTGACCCACTTTCAGGGCCCCAGGTTTGGGGTGCAGGGGCTGCGCGACCAGCTCAATGCCCATGACCGCCCCCTGTTCTTTGGTGTCATCAAGCCGAACATCGGCCTGCCACCGGATGCCTTTTCAAAGATCGGCCACGAGGCGTGGCTGGGGGGGCTGGACATCGCCAAGGACGACGAGATGCTGGCGGATCCGGACTGGTCGCCCCTCACCGAGCGCTGCGAGCACCTGGGCCACGCCCGCCGGGCGGCTGAAGAGGCCACTGGCACACCCAAGATCTACCTGGCCAACATCACCGACGAGGTGGACCGGCTGCTGGAACTCCACGATGCAGCGGTGGCCCGGGGTGCCAATGCCCTGCTGGTCAATGCCCTCCCCGTGGGCCTGTCTGGCGTGCGCATGTTGCGCAAGCATACCCAGGTACCGCTGATCGCCCATTTCCCCTTCATTGCCGCCTTCAGCCGCCTGCCCCACTACGGCGTGCACAGCCGGGTGATGACCCGCCTGCAGCGTCTGGCCGGCTTTGATTCGGTGATCATGCCCGGCTTTGGCCCTCGCATGATGACCACCGACGAGGAGGTGCGCGACAACATCCGCGCCTGTCTGGAACCCATGGGCCCCATCAAGCCCTGCCTGCCGGTCCCCGGCGGCAGTGATTCGGCAGCGACACTCAAGCGGGTGTATGACAAGGTGGGCAGCGTGGATTTCGGCTTTGTCCCCGGCCGGGGCGTTTTCGGCCATCCCATGGGGCCCCGCGCCGGCGCCACCAGCATCCGCCAGGCCTGGGACGCCATCGCCGCCGGTATCGACGTGCACGCCCACGCCCGGAACCACCCGGAACTGGCGGCCGCCCTCAAGGCCTTTGGTGAGTAAAGAGAAAAAAGGGGACAGATTTATTTTCCGGCCCGGAGGGCCAGAAAATAAATCTGTCCCCTTTTTTCAGTGAATACGATCCCAGAACTGGCCGGCCAGCACCTCCAGGTGCTCGGATAGTTGGGTGAGCTCCTCGGCGGCCTGCTCGATATTGACGATGGCTTCGGCATTGCCATCCGCGGAATGACGGATGTTGGTGATGCTGCGATTGATTTCCTCGCTGACGGCGCTCTGCTCGTCCACCGCCGTGGCGATCTGCACGCTCATCTCGGTAATGGAACTGACACTGCGGGCGATCTCCTCCAGGGACTGGGCCGCCTCATCGGCCTGACGGACACTGCGCCCGGCCTGTTCCTGGCTCTGACCCATCACCTGAACAGAAGACTGGGCACCGGCCTGAAGCCTTTCGATCATGCTCTGGATCTCCTGGGTGGCGTTCTGCGTGCGGGCTGCCAGGCTGCGTACCTCGTCAGCCACCACGGCAAACCCACGCCCCTCCTCGCCAGCGCGAGCTGCCTCAATGGCGGCATTCAGGGCCAGTAGATTGGTCTGCTCGGCAATCCCCTGGATCACCTCCACCACTGTACTGATCTCCTCGGTGCGATGTTCCAGTTCATGAATCGCCTGGGTCGCCCGTTCCACCTCGTCCGAGAGGTGACCGATGGCCTCGCCGGTGGACACCACCACACGTCGCCCACTGTCGGCACTGGTATCTGCCTCCTCGGCCGAACGGGCAGTATGCTGGGCATTGCGCGCCACTTCCTGCACGCTGGCGGCCATCTCGTTCACGGCGGTGGCCACCTGATCGGTCTCGGCCTGCTCACGCAGGATCTCCTGTCGCGTTTGTTCGATGACACCCACCATATCCTTGATCTGCCGCGACAGCCGGCGAGCGGCCTCGGCCACACGACCCACAGCGGCTCCGGTCTCGGTGGCCAGCATGCGCATGGCAAACTGGATCTCTCCCACCTCATCCACACGGCCGGTATAGACATACTGACACAGCGGGTTACGCACGACCGAACGAGCCTGCGCCTGCAGTCGGGCCAGGGGGCGGGTCACCCACCCAGCCCACCCAGCGGCCAGTGCCACAAACAGCAGTACCGGGACCAGTGTCTGAATCGCTGGCGCGCCCATCAAGATCCCACCAAGCCAGCCCAGCATACCCGCCAACCCCACAGCCCCGAGCAGGCGCATACGCAATCCGGGCATGGGCCAGCGCAAGACCCAGGGCGTCTGACCGGCCATCACCTCGGCATACAGCCTGTCGGCGCGCTCCACACACTCCCGGGGAGGACGGGTGCGCACGGATTGGTATTCGGTGATGCGACCATTGTGACGAATCGGTGTGACATAGGCACTCACCCAGTAATGATCGCCGTTCTTGCAGCGATTTTTTACCAGCCCCATCCAGGACTGCCCACCCTTGATGGTGTCCCAAAGATTCTGGAAGGCCGCGGGGGGCATATCCGGGTGACGGACGATATTGTGATTCTGACGCAGCAATTCATCAGCCGAAAAACCGCTGATGTCCACGAAATCATCATTCACATCGGTGATCGTGCCCTTGGCGTCAGTGGTGGACAGGATGTTGACGTTGGCGGAAAAGGTCTTCTCCCGCCCGGTAACCGGTAGATTCTTCTTCATGGTTTGCCTCCGGTACGGGCAAGGACCGGGTATGAAAAGGAGTGCTTCACGTCAGTCATCAGTTACGGCGCTCCCAGAATTGTCGGGCCAGCAGCTTGAGTTCCGCGGAGAGTTCCGCCACCTGGCTGGCCGCCGACTCGATCTGCTGACCAGACTGGGCATTGGCATCGGCATAGCCACGGATGCGGGTGATGCTCTGATTGATCTCCTCGCTGACCGAGCCCTGCTGATCCACCGCCGTGGCGATCTGTGCACTCATGTCGGTGATGGCGGCAACGCTGCGAGCAATCTCTTCCAGGGAGCGGGCTGCCTTGCCCGCCTGCTCGACACTCTTGACCGCCTGTTTACGACTGTTCTGCATCACCTCCACCGAGGAATGGGCGCCCCGCTGAAGCTTCTCGATGGTGGTCTGGATCTCCTGGGTCGATTCATGAGTGCGGGAAGCCAGGCTGCGCACCTCGTCGGCCACCACGGAAAAACCGCGGCCGTGCTCACCGGCCCGGGCCGCCTCGATGGCAGCATTCAGGGCCAGCATATTGGTCTGCTCGGCAATACCGCGGATGACCTCCAGCACCGCCCCGATGGATCCAGCGCTTTCCTCCAGCTGGCTGATGACTTGAGCCGCGCGCTCCACCTCATCAGCCAGCTGGCCGATGACCTGTTCGGTGGAAGCCACCACCTGACGCCCCTGACCAGCGCTGGTATCGGCGGTGGTGGCTGCCTCGGCGGCGTTTTGTGCGTTGCGGGCCACTTCCTGAACGCTGGCGGTCATTTCATTGACCGCTGTGGCCACCTGATCGGTTTCCGCCTGCTGACGGAGAATCTCATCCCGCGTCCGTCGCACCGAGCCCACCATGGAATCGGCGTGCTCAGCCAACTGGCTGGCGGCATCGGATACCCGACCCACGGCAGCACCGGTCTCGGAGCGCAACATGCGCATGGCGAACTCGATCTCCCCGAATTCGTCCGCGCGGCCGGTGTAAACATACTGCCCCACCGGATTACGGGTAATCCCGCGGGCCTGGGTACGTAGCTGTCCGAGAGGGCGTACCAACCAGGCACTCAGGCCGCTGCCCAGTATCAGGGCCAGCAATACCGGCACCAGGCTGCTGATGATCGGCGTACCCCACAGCCCGCCGAGTGCCAGGGACAACGCTGCAGCCATCACCATGCCGCCCACCAGACGCACGGCAACCGGCGGCATGGGCAGACGCATGACCAGGGGCAAACGATCGTTCATGAGTCCGGCATACATGCTGGTGGCCCGATCCACCCACTCCCGTGGGGGGCGGGTGCGCACGGATTGGTATTCCGCCACCTGCCCATCCTTGCGGATAGGCATGACATAGGCGCTCACCCAGTAATGGTCGCCATTCTTGCAACGGTTCTTGACGAGCCCCATCCAGGCACGACCGCTCTTGACACTATCCCAAAGATCCTTGAACGCCGCCGGGGGCATGTCAGGGTGGCGGACAATATTGTGATTACGCTTGAGCAACTCCTCCTCAACGAACCCGCTGATGCGGATGAAGTCGTCGTTGACGTAGGAAATGGCCCCCTTGAGGTCCGTCGTGGACAGAATATTGGCGTGATCCAATACGGCCTGTTCCCGGCCCGTGACCGGCAGATTCTTCTTCATGGATCATTCAACCCCTGAGTTATGCTGCAACGCGCATTCCTGTCGATGAATCATCCTTGTCTGCCGACCCTCGCTCACCCGCGGTGCCCCGCCCCCCTGAGCGGGGCACCGGCAGTGATCAGACCATGACGGGCTTGCCGATCAGCCATTCATGCAGGAACAGCGAGAAGGCAAGATAACCGACCAGGCCCACCACCACGGTGATGGCATCCGCCTTCAATGTAGCGGCAGCAGGCGCCATTCCCTGAGCGGAATCTCTCTTGCGGGCGGCACGGAAGGACAGCACGGCCCAGACCAGCAGCGAACCGAAAAGAATGACGTCGGCCAGTGTGCCGTTGGCGAACAGATGCCCCAGGGCCCATACCTTCACGGCGATGACCATGGGATGGCCGAGGCGGGCCTTGATGTGGTTATTGGGGACAAAGGCGGCCGCCAGGATAATGAAGGCCACCAGATTGAACAGGGCGGTCACGTGGAAGGTCCACAGCGGCGGCACCCAGAGCCAGGTGGGGTCCACCCGAGCCATGCCATAACCCCAGACGATCAGGATAAAGCCGACCAGGGAAAGAACGGATGCAAATCCCGCCCAGGCCTTTTCGCCAAACTGGTCGATCCGGGCGCGACGCCAGTCGTCAGCGAAGATGCGGGTGGAGTGCATGCCCAGGAAGAGCACAAGACCAAGGATCATCACGAACACGGTAACGCTTCCTTCTGAGTTGAGTGGATTAAGAAACTGCTAATAATGCCCTTTTCATGGGGCATGGTCGAATACCAATTCCCCCTCCCGCAGGAAAAAGGCGCCACCCACCACCTCTTGATTGATACGCCGTGCCCGATCGGCGACATGGACCTCCACACCAGCGTGGACCCTTTCGCGCACGTGGATGCTGGCATCCTGGGATCGCTCCACCTGCTGGACCAGGCCCTCGCGTTCCGATTCAAGCTCGGCCATGTCCTCGCGGGCCTGGAGCAGGGTATTGCGTGCCCGTTGCACAAAATTGTCGTCCACCCGGCCCGGGTGCTCGCTGGCAAAGTACAGGGTGCGGGACAACTCATCGCATAATTTCTGCTTCTCCGCCAGGCGCGTATCCAATTGTTCCAGACGGTCCTGTCCTTCTGGGTCGACCCCAACCACGACGATGGTATGGGGCGAGGTGGGCGACCCCAGCAGCCGGCATTCGATCAGTTCCCGGGACCGAATCTGCCCACCCACGATCTGTCCCTTGCGCGCACCGGCGGCACCCACGATCACGGACTGGCGCGCAGTCACCTGACAATGCACCAACTGTTCCTGAACCACCACGGTGGCAGCCTCGACCCGAGCGTTTTCCATGAACCGGGCCGTGACCTTGCCGCCCGCCTTGATGACCGCCGTGGGCTGGTGACCCTGACCATGTTGCAACTGCCCCACTACCCCGTGACGGATCAACACGTCACCGCCGGCCTCCAGTGTGGCCCCTTCCACCATGCCGCCCACCTCAATGTCGCCCGTGGACACCACCCGCATGCCATCAGACACATCGCCGCGGATGCGCACGCTGCCCTCGAAGTTCAAGTGCCCGGAGGACAGGTCCACCTGCTTGACATCCAGCAGCTCCTCGACAATCACCCCATTGGGCACCACCACCGGCATACCGGCCACGGTGGCCCGTAATAGATCGGGATCTTCCGGGTCGCGTGCCACATTATGCAGCCGGGTCGCGAACGACCGCTCCCGACCGTCCCGAGCCGGGATGGGGGCGCCAAACAGATTCTGACCGGGAGTGCCCGGTGTGGCGTGATGCCGACGCATGAGTGGGGCGCCTGGGGAAACCTGTACCAACTCCCCCAGGTCCCGATAGTCAGCGCGCCCACGGTCATCGATTCTGGGGATTCGCTCACGGGCCTCGGGTACCAGGGATTCAAACACGGAATCGGTGCCATTGACGGGGGCAGTGGCCCGACCGATCACAGCAACCTCCGGGGCCCATTCCGGTTGTTTGAGCAAGGCGCTGATGGCCTCTTGGTCGACACCCTGGGTGACCCCCTTATCAGCGAGGGCCTGGAGCACCTGTTCCAGGGTCGTCGGACGTCCGCCGCGGGGACCTTCCACGTGCAGTGAGGCCTCAAGGCCCTGGGGGTCCACGTTCAGTACAAACCGGCCATCCAACGCCTCCGCAAGCAGAAAGGGTTCCTGATGGCCCGCAGGAGCCGGTCGGCACAGGGCCTCGGTCAATCCCTGAACGCCGGCCTCCAACACCGCCCAATCACCATAGCCTGCCTCGCGCAAGGCCGCCACCACGGACGCAGCCACCAGACCCGGATACACCTGACCAGGTCGCGGCGTGCAATATACCCGCGTGCCCGTGTCATCGAGGCGCAGGTCCAGATCGGGGATGGTGTCTTCCGGGGGGGTATCGCTGCTCATGGTGCCTCCGGGGCGGAAATGGAGGGACAGTGTAGCAAGCGACGGGAAGCGCTAGGGCGCCGGACACCCAGGGTGCCCGCAAAAGGTATTTTATGATTAAAAATCAAATAGATATGGCGGAAGGGGTGGGATTCGAACCCACGGATGGTCGCCCATCGCCGGTTTTCAAGACCGGTGCATTCAACCGCTCTGCCACCCTTCCGTGAACGCTGATCAGCGCTGAGAGGTCATAGAAGACGGGTAGTTTAACCGGCTTGGTCATGAAGCCACAAGAAATGCCGATGGTAAGCTTTGATCCACCGCATGGAATCAAGTACCTTACCGGTATCATGCATTGATTGTTTTCAACCCGTTTCTCCCGGAGGATCTCCCATGCAAACGGAGCGCACGAGCACCATCAGTCAACAGGCTCAGAGTCAGACCCTGGCCACCAACAAGGTGATTCGCAACACCTACATGCTGCTGTCCATGACCCTGGCATTCAGTGCCATCATGGCCTTTGTCGCCATGGCGGTGAATGCGCCGCCAGTGCACTGGATCATCATGCTGGCCGTCTTCATCGGCATGCCCTTTGGCATCCATGCCCTGCGTAACAGCGTCTGGAGCATCCCGCTCACCTTTGCCTTCACCGGCATCATGGGCTTCATCCTGGGCCCCATCGTCTCCCTGTACCTGAGCCTGCCCAACGGCCCAGCCATCGTCGGGGGCGCACTGGCGTCCACGGCACTGGTCTTCGTGGGGCTGTCGGCCTACGCCCTGGTCACCCGCAAGGACTTCAGCTTCCTGGGCGGTTTCGTGTTCGTAGGCTTCCTGGTGGTGCTGGCAGCCATCATTGCCAACCTGTTCCTGGCCATTCCGGCCCTGTCCCTGGCCATCTCCTCGGCCGTGGTGCTGCTGGTGTCCGCCGCCATCCTGTGGGACACCAGCCGCATGGTGCATGACGGTGAAGCCAACTACGTGGTGATGACGGTCTCCCTGTTCGCCAATATCTATGTGCTGTTTCTGCACATGATGAACCTGTTTGCCATGCTCAGCGGCGATAATTGATTCTCCGGGCTGGCTGACCGGCATCGAACCTGGCCCCTCTACCCTCACGGGAGAGGGGTCTTTGCTTTCTTGAGGCAAGGAAACGGATTGATGATTGATCAGGGCGTATTTCTCGATCTGGAAACCCTCGACCGGGGGGATCTGGATCTCTCCCCCCTTCGCAACTCCCTCACCCACTGGACCTTTCATGACTACACCCGCCCACCGGAGACGGTGAAGCGCATCCAGGGTGCCCAGGTGGTCATCACCAACAAGGTGGTGCTGGATGCCGATGCCCTGGCAGCGGCTCCGGACCTGAAACTGGTGTGCCTGGCTGCCACGGGGACCAACAACGTGGACCTGGAGGCGGCCTCCCGGTTGGGGATCACCGTATGCAATGTACGGGACTATGCCACGGCCTCCGTGGTGCAGCATGTGTTCGCCATGTTGCTGTCACTCACCGTGCGGCTGTCGCAATACCAGCAGGATGTCCGCTCGGGTGCCTGGAATGACAGCCGGCAGTTCTGCCTGCTGGATCATCCCATCCGTGAACTGGCCGGACGGCGCCTGGGGATCATCGGTTACGGGGTACTGGGCCGGGCCACGGCGCAGGCGGCGAATGCCTTTGGCATGGAGGTGGCAGTCGCGCAGAGCCTGACCGGTCGAGGGCCGGAACCCGGGCGCCTGCCCCTGGACGAGGTGATCCGCACCAGCGATGTACTCAGCCTGCATTGCCCTCTCACGCCGCAGACCCAGCAGTTGATTGATGAACACCGGCTGCGGGAGATGAAGGCCGATGCGGTGCTGATCAACACCGCCCGGGGGGCCATCGTGGATAACGCCGCCCTGGCCGAGGCGTTGCGGCGAGGGGATATCGGCGGGGCCGGGGTGGATGTACTGGAGAAGGAGCCGCCCGAAGCGGATCATCCCCTGCTGGCAGCCGGCATCCCCAATCTGATCATCACCCCTCATATTGCCTGGGCCGCCGTCGAGGCCCGCCAGCGCATGGTGAATGCCCTGGCGGGCAACATCCAGGCCTTCAAGTCCGGCCAGCCCACCCACCTGGTGAATCCGTAGGGTCTTTGCACATGTCCACCACCCCCATGAACGACCGCGTGATTGATCTGGAAATCCGGCTGGCCCATCAGGATGCCCAGTTGCAGGATCTCAACGATGTGGTCACGCGACAGCAACAGGATCTGCTGCAGATGCAGCGACAGATGGAGGACCTACGGTTGCGTCTGGCGGAGGTGCTGGCGAATCAGCCCGGCGGTCCGGAGGGACCGGAGCCGCCGCCACCGCATTATTGAGGCTGCCTCCATCAACGCCCCCACCATCATTTGCGATGATCCCGCCGATCACCCCCGCGCCGAGGCCCTGGCCAGATCACTGGGCCTGACGCTGGTCGGAACCGAAACCGAAAGCCAACCCGGAACATGGCAACTGGCCGTCACCCCCGAGCGCCTGGAGTTACGCCAGTGCGGGCCCAAGGCACCCGGGCCTGTCTTTGTGGATCTGGCCAGTGGCCGCCTCGGGTATCGGGGCGCCCATGTGAGCGCCCGCAAGGAGCCCCTGGCCCGGGCCGTGGGCATCAAGGGTGGGCATCGACCTCATGTGGTGGACGCCACGGCAGGGCTGGGGCGGGATGCCCTGATCCTCGCCCTGCTGGGGTGCCGGGTCACCCTGCTGGAACGTCATCCGGTGATCGCCGCCCTGCTGGCCGATGGGCTGGCCCGAGCCGCGCAGGAACCGGCCCTGGCCGAGACCGTGGAGCGCATGACCCTGGTCAAGGGCGACGCCCGCCCCTGGCTGCAGGAACATATCGGCGGCGTGGTGACACTGGACCCCATGTATCCGCATCGGGACAAGTCGGCCCTGGTGAAGAAGGACATGCGGGCCTTCAGGGCCGTGGTGGGCGACGATGAGGATGCCGCCGGGGTGCTGGGGGCGGCCCTGGCGGCGGCGCGGGAGCGGGTGGTGGTCAAGCGCCCGGCCCGGGCCGAACCCCTGGGGGGGCAGACGCCGGACTTCCAGGTGCCTGGCAGCAGCACCCGATTCGATGTATATCTCACGAAAACGGGCCAAAGCTGAGCCTTGAATGGGGATAGACCCCTTAATATTGCATGCACCGTGGGAGCTGGCCTGCCAGCGAAGCGCTGCGGCAGCAGCGCTTTGGGGACTGTGCCCACCGCTTTCGCGGACAAGGCCCGCTCCCACAAAAGAACCCACCACCAAATAGTCACCACAGAACATTCTGCCTAAATGGGGACAGACCCCTTTATCGCATGCATCCCCTGTGGGAGCTGGCCTGCCAGCGAAGCGCTGCGGCAGCAGCGCCTTGGGGACTGTGCCCACCGCTTTCGCGGGCAAGGCCCGCTCCCACAAAAGAACCCACCACCAAACAGTCACCACAGAACATTCAGCTCAGTAGCACCCCCGTGGGAGCGGCCCTTGGCCGCGAAGGACATGCTACAAAGCACTGCTTGCCGATGCCGGGAAAAGGTGTCTGTCCCCGTTACGGGGTTTGCCCCAGGATCAGTTGGTCGTCGGCCATCAGGCGGTAGCTGGGCACCTCCAGATTGCGGCGGGCCTGCTGATCCCGGTAGACGCGACCGGACAGGTCGTAGCGGGAACCGCGGCAACGGTCGACAAAACCGCCACCCCAGCCCTCCTCCGCAGCAACCTCGGGCGACACCCAGGTGAGTTCGCAAGCCAGATCGGTGCCCAGGGCCACCACCACCAGGACCTCGGGAGAGGCAGACCGGTGGGGGTTGCGATAAACCCGGGGCTGGCGACTCAAACGGGAATCGGCGTCGTAGAGCTGGTCTGAGAACTCCGCATCGGCTTCCAGCATGTCAGGGGTGCGCCCCACAATCCAGACGGGTCGACCCTCCCAGGTGACGGCCTTCACCTCACCCGGTGCCAGATCGGCAATATCCACGGCGCGGGTGTCGCTCTCGCCCTCACCTTCGTCGGAATCCCGAAAGATACCGCTCAGCATCACATAGGCCAGCATGGTCACGCCCAGCAGCGCCAACAGCTTCAAGGCCACACGATAATAAACGCGCCGTTGATCCGGCGGTACGTTGAAGGATTCAGGCATCATGGGCGACTATTATGAACCACAATCGAGGAACGACAATGCAATCCAGAACACAACAGACCTACGTGGGCATCCACAACGATCTTCATGGCGGCATGACTCCCATTGGCGGCATCATCAAGGATGCCTGGGTCTTCGAACTCATTCCGGAAACCGAAACCTGCGAAGGCTGGGCCACCGCACAGATCCAGGTGCTCCATGACAAGGTCAACGCCGCCTGGGATCAATACGGCCTGCGGGTGAGCAACCTGCCCCCGGAGATCCGCGAACGCCACACCCGCATCCATGACCAGGCCATCGAGAAGGCCCGATCCATGGGCTGGGTGCCGGGCCGCGACTCGGATGCCGAGATGGAGTGAGCTCAATCCCGGAAGTTGTCGTACTGTAGCGGCAGGTCCAGCTCCGCCTTGCGCAGCAGGGCGATCGCATCCTGAAGGTCGTCGCGCTTCTTACCGGTGATGCGCACCTTGTCACCCTGGATGGAAGCCTGCACCTTGAGCTTGCTGTCCTTGACCATGCGGATGATCTTCTTGCCCATGTCCTGATCGATGCCCTGACGGATGGTGATGATGCGGCGGGCCTTCCCGCCGCCCTCCTCCAGCTTGCCCGAATCCAGGCAGCTCACGTCGATGCCCCGCTTGGCCATCTTCTGGGTGAGGATATCCATGACCTGATCCACCTGGAATTCGGAATCCCCAAACAGCGTCAATTCCGCTTCGCTCTGCTCCACATCGGCTGCCGAGCCCTTGAAATCGTAGCGGTTCTCCACTTCACGCCGGGTCTGGTCCACGGCATTGCGCAACTCCTGCATGTCCACTTCGGACACCACATCAAAGGAAGGCATTGATCTCTCCGTTTGGGATACCTGATGTTGAACGAGTTAAACATGATAACGTGAGCGCTGGCCAACCCACCCCGAAAGAGGATCCCAGCCCATGAATCAAGTGTCCTTCAGCGTCCAGGCAGAGCAGACCCTGGAGGAGCTCATGGAACGCATGAGCGCCGTGGACGAACTGGCCGACCTGGACATGGACATCGTCGACGGCGTGCTGACCATCGAGTTCGACGATCGCAGCAAGCTGATCCTGAACCGCCAGGAGCCGCTCCGGCAGATCTGGCTAGCCTCACCGGAAGGGCCGGCTCATTTCGGCTACGACACCGGGTCCGGACAATGGCTGGACGACAAGGAAGGCAACGAACTGATCGCCACGCTCCAGCGCGTGCTGAGGCAGAAACTGGGTACCGACATCAGTCTGTAGAGGAGGCGTCCTGGTCCTGCTTGCGCGCAGCCCCCACCTGACCTTCCAGGTGGGCCAGAACCTGGTGCGGTTTGTGTTCATCCAGGGCATTATCCACCAGCAGCAGCATCTCCCGGGCCTCGGGTCTTGGGGTGAGCTTGACCCGTGCCAGATTCACCGACAGACGCCGGAACTGGCGAAAGAAAAGATATGACAGGGTGGCGATGATCAGCGCGGTCCAGGTGGCCCCTTCGAACCATACCCATACCGCTGCCCCATAGCCCAAGAAGGTGATGCCAAACAGCAGGGCCGCAAAGCGGTGCACCGTGGCCACAAAGGCCTCGAACTGCTCCCGGTGGGCGGTGAATTCCTCTTTTGAGATCATGGACTGGGTTCCGCAAGGGCAAAGCCGTGGATTGTAGAGCACCCGGCTCGGGGTTTGAACCGGTGCATCACCCGCCCGCCAGCCGCTCCAGCAAACGCTCGTGTAATCCTCCGAATCCACCATTGCTCATGATCAGCACATGGTCTCCGGGGCGGGCTTGCGTTGCCACGGAACACGCCAGATCATCCAGATCCGCCAGGGCATGGGCACGGTCACCCAGCGCCGCCACCACCGGCATCAGATCCCAGCCCAGAGAGGCCGGTTGATGCAGCCAGATCCCATCGGCCACGCCCAGCGAACCGGCCAGGGTATCCCGATGCACACCCATACGCATGGTATTGGAGCGGGGCTCCAATACCGCCAGGATACGCGCTGGGCCCACTTTGGCCCGCAAGGCCTCCAGGGTGGCGGCAATGGCTGTGGGATGGTGGGCAAAGTCATCGTAGACGGTCACACCGCACACCTCGCCGCGCACCTGGAGACGGCGTTTCACCCCCGCAAACCGCCCCAGGGCCTCCACGCCGGCCGCCAGCGGCACACCGGCATGTCGAGCCGCCAGCAACGCTGCCAGGGCGTTGCTCAGGTTGTGCCGGCCCGGCAGGGTCCACTGCCCTTCGGCCACGCGCCTTCCTGCCTCAAGCATGCCAAAGCACGTGCCATCCGGGGAGATCAGTTCACCCTGCCATGGAGCCGGCACCCCCACTCCAAAGCGCTCCACGGGTGTCCAGCACCCCTGGTCGAGGACTGCCTCCAGGGCCGCATCGCCTGCCTGGCTGATGATTTGCCCCTCCCCCGGCACCGTGCGCACCAGATGATGGAACTGCCGCGCAATGGCGGCCAGGTCCGGAAAGATATCCGCGTGATCGAACTCCAGGTTATTGAGGATCAAGGTGCGCGGACGGTAGTGGACAAACTTGGAACGCTTGTCAAAAAACGCCGTATCGTATTCATCGGCCTCCACCACAAAAAAGGGGGACGACCCCAGTCGGGCCGAGACGCCAAAGTTATCCGGGACTCCGCCGATGAGAAACCCCGGATCCAGTCCCGCGTCTTCCAGTATCCAAGCCAGCAGGCTGGCGGTGGTGGTCTTGCCATGGGTGCCCGCCACGGCCAGCACCCACCGCTCCCGCAGCACGTGCTCGGCCAGCCACTGGGGGCCAGAGGTATAAGGCAGCCCCTGATTGAGCACGTATTCCACTGCGGGGTTACCCCGGGTCATGACATTACCGATCACCACGACATCGGGTGCCGGATCCAGGTGGGCCGGATCATGGCCTTGGGCGATCTCGATGCCCTGGGCCGCCAACAGGGTGCTCATGGGGGGATAGACGTGTTCATCCGAACCGCTCACCCGATATCCGGCGGCCCGGGCAAGCAAGGCCACCCCGCCCATGAAGGTGCCGCAGATCCCCAGGATATGGATGTGGCTCACTGCATGACCGCCGCGTAGAGGATCTCGCCGGCCACGGCAGCCAGCATCAGGTAGGCCACGGCCAGGGCCACCCCGCCAGCCGAGGTCTTGAGGCTCAGGGCACTGCGCAGCACATGACCATAGGCGGTCAGCAACCACCCCAGCAGTACCAGATATCCCACCGTGACGGCGACTGGAATCTCGTCCGGGGCCTCGGCACCCCGCAGGCTGTACACCAGGGGTAGCATCGCCAGCCCGAGCACAATGCCCACCCCCAACAGGGCGGTCAAGGTCTGCACGAACCGCTCCGGAACACGTCGCACCTGTAGCAGCAGGGCCGTGAATCCAGCCAGCAGCCCCACCTCCATACCCGCCTGCAGGATGGCGATCTGGAAGGGATAAAAAGGCACGGCCACAATCAGGCCCACCAGCAGATAGGCAATGGCACACAACCATAGCAGGAGGGCCGAAGCTGGCAGATCCTCCGGCCCCTTTTGCAGAAAGGTCAGTTGCAGAAATGGTTTGATGAGCGCGTACATGCCGTTCCCTTCTCAGAAATCGTCATCCCAGTCCTCCAGCTCCCTGAGCATGTCCCGCTGGGCATCCGAAGGGGCACCGTCGGTCACCAGGTACTCGCGACGATCCAGATAGGCGTTGCGGATGGCCATGTAGCGATCCGTGGCCATGCCCTCCAGGGCCCGCTCGGTGGGCAGCAGCCCGGCGCGGATGTCCACCAGACGCAGGGCCACCAGGCTGTTCCGCTGAGACACGTCGTCGTGGTAGTAAAGCGGATGGATGCGGCCATCCACCAACTCCGCCGGCGCATCGCGCACGGTACTGGGACCGCGGAAGGGCACAACGAAATATGGCCCAGAGGGCATGCCCCAGGTCCCCAGGGTCTGACCGAAGTCCTCGTTGCTCTTCTCCAGCCCCATGGGCGTGGCCACATCGAACAAACCGAACAAACCGAAGCTGGTGTTCATGATCATTCGCGTCAGGTCAGAGGCCGCATCGTGGAACTTGAACTGCAGCGTATTGTTGGCCAGATTATGGACATCACCCAGGTTGGAGAAAAAGTTGCCGATACTATTGCGTACAGGCTGGGGGGTGACCTTGTCGTAGCCTTTTGCCACAGGCTTGAGCACGGCCCGATCCACGGCATCGTTGAACTGGAACATGGCCCGGTTGTAGCCCTCCCAGGGATCACGCGGATCCTTGGATTCCGGTGGCACCGTGGCACACCCGGTCATCAACAAGGCGCAGGCAAACAGAGCCGACAGCCCCCCCCCCGAACGTCCACGCCGAACAGCACGGTGAACTTGCCCGGCCATCCATCGTCGGGGAGGACATGCTTGAATGTTCGGTGTGAGCACTGGGGGATCCTTATGGGAAGTCGTCTGTCGCCCTGGTCGTTCAACGCCCCCGCTGGGCGGCGATGCGCATGCGCAGGGCATTGAGCTTGATGAAGCCCTCGGCATCCTTCTGGTCGTAGGCCCCGGCATCGTCCTCGAATGTGGCGATATGGGTGTCGAACAGACTGTCGGTTGCGGATTGGCGCCCGGCGATGATGACATTGCCCTTGTAGAGTTTGATGCGGACGATTCCGTTCACATGCGTCTGCGAGGCATCAATCAGGGACTGCATCATGCGCCGTTCGGGGCTCCACCAGTAGCCGTTATAGATGAGGCTGGCATACCGGGGCATGATCTCGTCCTTCAGGTGGGCCGCCTCGCGGTCCAGGGTGAGGGATTCGATGGCGCGATGGGCCTTGAGCAGGATGGACCCGCCGGGGGTTTCGTAGCAACCCCGGGACTTCATGCCCACGTAGCGGTTTTCCACCAGGTCCAGGCGACCCACGCCGTGGGCGCCGCCCAGGCGGTTCAGGTGATCCAGCAGGGTGGCCGGGCTCATGGCCTCGCCATTGATGGCCACCGGGTCGCCCTGTTCGAAAGTGATCTCCACATACTCGGCCTTGTCCGGGGCGGCCTCGGGGGAGACCGACCAGCGCCACATGTCCTCTTCGGCCTCGAACCAGGGATCTTCCAGCTGATTGCCCTCGTAGGAGATGTGCAGCAGGTTGGCATCCATGGAGTACGGGGACTTCTTGCCACGCTTCATCTCCACGGGAATGTTGTGCTTCTCGGCATAGGCCAGGAGCTTTTCCCGGGAGGTGAGATCCCATTCCCGCCAGGGGGCGATCACGTGGATGCCCGGCTTCAGGGCATAGGCCCCCAGTTCAAAACGCACCTGGTCATTGCCCTTGCCGGTGGCGCCATGGGAGACCGCATCGGCGCCGGTCTCGTTGGCGATTTCCACCAGGCGCTTGGCAATCAGGGGTCGGGCAATGGAAGTGCCCAGCAGGTACTCGCCTTCATACACGGCGTTGGCGCGGAACATGGGGAAGACGAAGTCCCGCACGAATTCCTCGCGCAGGTCCTCGATATAGATCTCCTTCACCCCCAGGGCCTGGGCCTTGGCGCGGGCGGGCTCCACTTCCTCGCCCTGACCGATATCGGCGGTAAACGTCACCACCTCACAGCCATAGGTATCCTCCAGCCACTTGAGGATGACCGACGTATCCAGCCCGCCGGAATAGGCGAGTACGACCTTTTTCACTTCACTGGCCATGTATGGCAACCCCTGCAACAGACAACGATGGATCAAGCGGGTGAGTATACTAAGTGAGGGCATGCCGTGGCCACGGGCTTGCATCAAAGCCCTTCTCCCCTGGCGGGAGAATCCACCTGCAGGGCAGGGCTGAGGGTTGGAAAACGCAGAGCCCCTCTCCCGCTGGCGGGAGAGGAAATGGGGTGAGGGTGGTGCGACGCTACCGGGTCAACCAGATATCGACGCGCCGGTTCAACGCCCAGGCGGCTTCGCTTGAAGCCGGCTCCAGCGGCCAGGTCTCGCCAAAGGCTCGGGTCTCGATGCGATCGGCAGCGACACCCTCCTGTCGCAGCAGGCGCTGCACGGCCTGGGCGCGACGCAAAGACAGGGCTTCGTTGTATTGGGGACTGCCCTGCTCGTCCGCGTGCCCACCCACCACCACCCGGGTATCGGGCTGGGTCGTCAGGTGGCGCACCACTTGATCCAACGTGGACTGATCCTCCTCACGGATCTTGCTCTCATCAAAGTCGAAGTGGACTCGCCATTCCCGCAGGCTCACGAAATCCAGATAAATCCGATCGCCCTGGCACGCCCGAAAATCCGCCAGCACCTCCCGAAACCGCACCGGAGAGATGACCACCCGCACGTTGTCGGCACCCCGCCCTGCATCCGGATGGGTGAGGATGACCTCGTGACCGGCTTCCAGTGCATAGTACAGTTCCAGTGCCCGATCCCGTTGCAACATCAGCAGGATGTCGGAAGCAGCCAGGGAGACCGCTTCCAGCGCCTGGGGGCTCAGGTCGTGGCGCCACTGGGGCGGCCTCAGGGAGATATGGCCCACGTCCGGCCCCGGCAACGGCGTGCGGATCTCCACAGTGAACTGCAGCGGCTGACCGGGGCGGGCCTGGAAGCGGACCGTGCCGTAGCGAGGTATCTCCTGGGCGAGTTCGCACAGGGTATCCCCGGTGGAGACGGTCCAACGGGCCTCGGCCAGTCGGGAGGCATATTCCACCGCCCCCAGACTGGTGGGGGCGAGAATCAGCAGCAGGGCGAGGACGCGGAGGTTCATGGGAAGGATTATCGGCCAGGCGCGGGAAAGATTGAATCATCCGGCGAGGGCGAAGAGAGGAACTACTTTTTCTTCGGCGGCAGGATATCCGTGATCGAACCATGAGCCACCTCGGCGGCGAAACCCACCGTCTCCGACAACGTGGGATGCGGATGCACCGTCAGGCCCAGGTCCTCCACATCGGCACCCATCTCCAGGGCCAGGGTGGCCTCGGCAATCAGCTCGCCGGCGTTGGGGCCGACAATGCCGGCGCCGATCACGCGGTCGTGCTCATCCAGCAACAGTTTCGTCAACCCGCTGTCGCCGCCCACGCTGATGGCACGCCCGCTGGCCGCCCAGGGGAAGACACCCTTGGTGTATTCGATACCCTGTTTCTTGGCCTCGGTCTCGGTGAGCCCCATCCAGGCCACCTCCGGGTGCGTGTAGGCCACACTGGGGATGGCGCGGGCATCGAAATGGGACTTTTCACCCGATGCCACCTCGGCGGCCACCTTGCCCTCATGGGTGGCCTTGTGGGCCAGCATGGGGCCGCCCACCACATCACCAATGGCAAAGATATGCGACACATTCGTGCGCATCTGCTTGTCCACCTTGATGAAGCCGTGTTCATCCACTTCAAGCCCCGCGGCCTCGGCCTCGATCCCCCCGCCATTGGGCAGGCGTCCCACGGCCACCAGCACCCGGTCGAAGGTGTCCTGATCCGGGGCCTTGCCCCCTTCGAAGGAGACGCGGATGCCGTCATCAGTGGCCTCGGCCGCGGTGACCTTGGTGCCGGTGAAGATGTTCTCGTAACGCCCCTTGATGCGTTTCTCCAGGGGCTTGACCAGATCCCGGTCAGCCCCTGGCATCAGGTCGCTGGACAGTTCGCACACGGTGACCTTGGACCCTAGCGCATCGTACACACAGGCCATCTCCAGGCCGATGATACCGCCGCCCACCACCAGCAGGCGCCCGGGGATATCGCGCAGCTCCAGGGCCCCGGTGGAGTCCATCACCCGCTCGTCATCCCAGGGGAAGCTGGGCAGATGTACGGGACGGGAGCCAACAGCCACGATGGCCTGCTCGAACCCGATCACCTGTTCACCGTCGTCGCTGGAAACCGCCAGGGTGTTGGGGGAGGTGAAACGCCCCACCCCCTGCACCACGGTGACCTTGCGCTGCTTGGCCAGGTGCTTGAGGCCCATGGTGAGCTTGTTCACCACGCCATCCTTGTAGCCAGCCAGTTTCTTCAGATCGATCTCCGGCTTGCCAAAGCTGATGCCATGGCGCTCGAAGTCCTCTGCCTCCTCCACCACCTGGGCGGCGTGCAGCAGGGCCTTGGAGGGGATGCAGCCCACGTTCAGGCAGACACCGCCGATCACCGGGTAACGCTCCACCATGATCACCTCCATGCCCAGGTCGGCGGCACGGAAGGCGGCGGTGTAGCCGCCGGGACCGGAGCCCAGCACCAGCAACTGGCAGCGCTGATCCACATCGCCATTGTGGCTGGCGGGCTTGGGCGCCGACTTGCCGGCCTTGGCCTCATCCTGCCCGGAGTCTTTCTTGGGGGCCTCGCCCTTGTCCTTTTCCTTATCCTTCGGGGAGGACTGCGACGAGTCGCCCTCGGCCCCCTCGCCTGCCATCTCCAGTTCCAGGATATCGCTCCCCTTGGACACCTTTTCGCCGGCCTTGAGCAGGACCTTCTTCACGGTGCCTGCGTGGGGCGATGGGATGTCCATGGAGGCCTTGTCGGATTCCAGGGTGATCAGGGAGTCCTCCACATCCACACGGTCACCTGGCTGAACCAGGACCTCGATGATCTCCACCTCATTGAACTCGCCGATATCGGGAACCGGGATCGTAACCACCTTTGCCATGGATCTCTTCCTCGTCTACAGCAGCATCCGCCGCATGTCGGACAGCAGGCCGCTCAGGTAACTGGTGAACCGGGCCCCCAGGGCCCCGTCGATGACGCGATGATCGTAGGACAACGACAAGGGCAATACCAGCCGGGGGTTGAACGCCTCGCCATCCCACACCGGCTGCATCCGGGCCTTGGAGACGCCCAGGATGGCCACCTCCGGTGCATTGACGATGGGGGTGAAATGGGTGCCACCTATGCCGCCCAGGCTGGTGATGGTGAGGCAGCCGCCCTCCATGTCCTGGCTCTTCAGGCGGCGCTTGCGGGCCTTCTCGGAGATCTCGGCCAGTTCCCGGGCCAGCTCCACCAGGCTCTTGCGATCCACATCGCGGACCACCGGCACCACCAGGCCATCGGGGGTGTCCACGGCGATGCCCAGGTGGTAGTACTTCTTGATGATCAGGTTCTCGCCGGTGGCATCCAGGGAGGCATTCACCCGGGGGAACTCCTTCAGGGCCGAGACCACCGCCTTCATCAGGAAGACCAGGAAGGTGATCTTCACCCCCTTGTCCTTGTATTCATCCACCAGGGAGCGGCGAAAGCCATCCAGTTCGGTGATATCCGCCTCGTCAAACTGGGTGACATGGGGGATGGTCACCCAGTTGCGATGCAGGAACTCCCCCGTGAGGCGGTTGATCTTGGTGAGGGCCTGGGTTTCCACCTGGCCAAAGCGGGAGAAGTCCACCTCGGGCGCCGGTGCCACGCCCAGTCCGCCAGAGGCTCCCTGGGCCAGGGAGCGCTTGACGAAGCCCTGCACATCCTCCTTGAGGATGCGCCCCTTGCGCCCCGAACCCTCCACGCGCCCCAGGTCCACGCCCAGCTCCCGGGCAAAACGACGCACCGCCGGCGAGGCATGGGCCTTGCGGAAGCCCTCTTCATTCACCATGCCGGCGGTGGGCGACTGACGTGGCGCGGATGCGGGAGCAGCCGATGGCGGTGATGCCTGCTCACCACGGCGCGGTGCGTCATCCGGCTTTGCCGATTCCGCTGTGTCGCCCTGCCCTGAGGCCTTGCCACCGTCATCGCCAGAGCCTTTACCGGCCTCTTCAGCCGCCCCGGAAGCGGCATCAGCATCCCCGTTCACGGAAGCGTCCTCCACCTCCAGATCCAGGATCGAGGTGCCCTGGGACACCCGCTCCCCGGCCTTGAGCTTCACCCCCTTCACAGTGCCGCCCTGGGGCGAGGGGATATCCATGGACGCCTTATCCGACTCCAGGGTGATGAGGGGATCCTCTGCCTCCACCCGATCTCCCTCGGACACCAGCACTTCGATGATTTCCACATCCTTGAAGTCCCCAATATCCGGGACCTTCACTTCAACCACGTTGCCCATCACGCAACTCCTGTCTGAAATTGAGGTTGGCCACGGTCGGGGCCTCAGGCGTGCAAGGGATTGACCTTGTCCACGTCGATCTCGTATTTGCGGATCGCCTCGACGACCGTTTCCACCGGCAGCGTTCTCTCATCCGCCAGGGCCTTGAGAGCGGCCACGGCCACGTAGTAACGATCCACCTCGAAATGGTGCCGCAGCCGCTGGCGCAGGTCGCTGCGGCCGAACCCGTCCGTGCCCAGGGTCACATAGCGACCGGGCACCCAGGCGCGGATTTGATCGGCATAACCCTTCACATAATCCGTGGAGGCCACCACCGGGCCCTGGGCATCCGCCAGACACCGGGACACCCAGCACTGGCGCGGGGGCTTCTCGGGATTGAGCATGTTCCAGCGGTCGGTACCACTGCCATCCCGGGCCAGTTCGTTGAAGCTGGGCGCACTCCAGATATCCGACTCCACACCAAAGTCCTCACGCAGCAGATCGGCTGCGGCGATCACCTCCCTCAGGATGGTGCCCGATCCCATGAGCTGCACCCGGGCCTTGGCTGCATCTCCCGTCCGCAAGCGATAAAGCCCCTTGCGGATGCCTTCCTCGGCGCCCTCGGGCATGGTGGGCTGATGGTAGTTCTCGTTCATGGTGGTGATGTAATAAAAGACATTCTCCTGATCCGAGTACATGCGCCGCATGCCATCGTGCAGGATCACCGCCAGTTCATAGGCAAACGTGGGGTCGTAGCTGATGCAGTTGGGCACGTTGGCGGCCATCATGTGGCTGTGGCCGTCCTGGTGCTGCAGGCCTTCCCCGGAGAGGGTGGTGCGCCCGGCAGTCCCGCCGATGAGAAACCCTCGGGCCTGCATGTCCCCGGCGGCGTAGATCAGATCGCCCACCCGCTGGAAGCCGAACATGGAGTAGAAGATGTAGAAGGGGATCATGCTGACACCATGCACGCTGTAGGCCGTGGCGGCGGCAATCCAGGACGACAGGGCCCCCGCCTCGTTGATGCCCTCTTCCAGGATCTGTCCTTTCTTGGCCTCCTTGTAAAACATGACCTCTTCCTTGTCCTGGGGCTCGTAGAGCTGGCCCACGGAGGAATAGATACCCAACTGACGGAACAGACCTTCCATGCCGAAGGTGCGTGCCTCGTCAGGCACGATAGGCACCACATGATGGCCCACCTTCTTGTCGCGGGTGAGCTGGGTGAGCATGCGCACCAGCGCCATGGTGGTGGACAACTCCCGGTCGCCAGAATCTTCCAGGGAGCCCGAGAACAGGGACAGATCCGGGATTTCCAGCGGTGCCACCGTGGACTTGCGCACCGGCAGATGACCTCCCAGGCCCTCGCGCCGCTGGCGCATGTATTTCATCTCCGGCGCCTCCTCTGCCGGCTTGAGGTAGCGCAGATTGTCCACGTCATCATCCGTGGCAGGGATGCTGAAGCGGTCGCGGAAGGCGCGGATCTCCTCGATGCCCATCTTCTTCTGCTGGTGGGCTCGCATCTGCCCCTCGCCAGCGGACCCCATGCCGTAACCCTTCACCGTCTGGGCCAGGATCACCGTGGGCTGACCGGTGTGATTCACCGCCGAGGCGTAGGCGGCGTACACCTTGAACGGGTCGTGACCGCCCCGGTTGAGGCGCCACACATCCGGGTCGGACATATTGGCCACCATGGCCCTGAGCTCCGGATACTTGCCAAAGAAGTGCTCGCGTACATAGGCCCCATCCTTGGACTTGTAGTTCTGATAGTCACCATCCACGGCTTCCATCATGCGCTGCTTGAGCAGGCCCTTGGTGTCCTTGGCCAGCAGCGGATCCCAGTAGCTGCCCCACAGCACCTTGATCACGTTCCAGCCAGCGCCACGGAATACGGCCTCCAGTTCCTGCACGATCTTGCCGTTGCCACGCACCGGGCCATCCAGACGCTGCAGATTGCAGTTGACCACAAAGATGAGGTTATCCAGCTTTTCCCGGGCTGCCAGGCTGATGGCCCCGAGGGTTTCCGGCTCGTCGGTCTCGCCGTCCCCCAGGAAGGACCAGACCTTGCGATCCTGACTGCTGGCCAGCCCGCGGTCGTTCATGTATTTCATGAAGCGGGCCTGCATGATGCTGGTGATGGGCCCCAGTCCCATGCTCACCGTCGGGAACTGCCAGTAGTCCGGCATCAGCCAGGGATGAGGGTAGGACGGCAGCCCGTTACCCGCGACCTCCTGGCGAAAACCATCCAGTTGCTGCTCACTCAGCCGCCCCTCCAGGAACGACCGGGCGTAGATGCCAGGCGCAGAGTGCCCCTGAATGAAGACCAGATCACCACCGTGCTCGTGGCTGGGGGCACGCCAGAAATGATTGAATCCCACATCGTACAAGGTGGCCGCCGAGGCGAAGCTGGCAATATGCCCTCCCAGTTCCGAACTGATACGATTGGCCTTGACGACCATCAGCAGTGCGTTCCAGCGGATGTACGAGCGGATGCGGTGTTCCAGCTCCGCATCGCCGGGATATTCCGGTTCCAGATGCGGGGGAATGGTATTGACGTAGGCCGTATTGGCGGAATAAGGCAGGAAGGCACCGGAACGTCGCGACTGATCCACCAACCTTTCCAGCAGGTAGTGGGCGCGTTCCGGGCCGTCGGCCTGGATGACGGCTTCCAGGGCGTCCAACCATTCCTGCGTTTCCTGCGCGTCCAGATCCTGCGGCATTGTCTGCGCGTTCATCACGTATTCTCCATCCGTTAGGCCCGGCTTTAGACACTCGCCATCGCCCCACACGAGAGGGTGGTTCATCACAAGCGCGGGGGTGGTTTTGAAACATTATTGTTATCTTTTTGGTGAGGCTGGTTGCTACCGCCTTGCCCGCTATGTTCGAACTTTTGACGCAGCAGGTCAAGAAAGTGGGCGCGGTGGTGAAATGCTTCACTGCAACACGCCAACTCCCTATTTAATTTAGGAAAATCACACAATGGCAACAATCGAAGAACTGCGCATCAGACGCCCCGATGACTGGCATTTACATGTTCGCGACGGACATGTCCTGAGTGATGCGGTGCCACATTCGGCAAAACAGTTTGCACGCGCGGTGATCATGCCGAATCTCAAGCCACCGGTGGTGAGCGTGGATCAGGCCCTGCAATATCGCCAACGTATTCTTGAGGCATTGCCGCGGGATTCAACGTTCAACCCATTGATGACAATCTATCTCACCGACAGCACCTCGCCGGAAGAGATTCGCAAGGCAGTGGATAGCGGCCGAATACTGGGCGTGAAACTCTATCCGGCCGGGGCCACCACCCATTCCGACGCAGGCGTGAGTGATATCCGCAATACCTACCCCACCCTGCAGGCGATGCAGGATCTGGGTCTGCCGCTGCTGGTGCATGGGGAGGCCACGGCCCCCTCGGTGGACATCTTCGACCGCGAACAGGTGTTCATCGACAACACCTTGATCCCGCTGGTGGAGCAGTTCCCCGGATTGAAGATCGTACTGGAGCACATCACCACGGCCCAGGCGGTGGAATTCGTGCGTCAGGCACCGGAGCGGGTCGGCGCCACGGTCACCCCACAGCACATCCTCATGAACCGCAACGCCCTCTTCCAAGGCGGGATGCGCCCGCATCATTTCTGCCTGCCCGTACTCAAGCGGGAAACCCACCGGGTGGCGATCATGGAGGCCCTGACCGAGGGGCACCCTCGCTTCTTCCTGGGCACCGACAGCGCCCCGCATCCCCAGGGGGCCAAGGAGAGCGCCTGCGGCTGTGCCGGCATCTTCAGCGCCCCGGCGGCCATCGAATTTTATGCAGAGGCCTTCGAACAGGCCGGCGCGCTGGACAAGCTGGAAGGCTTTGCCAGTCTGAACGGCCCGGCCTTTTATGGCCTGCCGGTCAATGAAGACTTCATCACCCTCAAACGCGAACCCTGGACAATACCCCAGGCGTATCCCTTCGGCGGGGAGCAGGTGGTGCCCCTGCGGGCAGGCGGCGAGGTCAGCTGGCGGCTGGTGGACTGAGGGAAACCCCCTGCCCCCTTGAGACCTGATACCCTATGGTCATGACCGAAGATGCTGACTTTCGCCCCATGGGCAACCGATTCCGTGGCTTTCTACCCGTGGTGGTGGACGTGGAAACCGGGGGATTCAACCCTCAAACCGACGCGCTGCTGCAGATTGCCGCGGTCATCCTGCGCATGGATGCGCAGGGCAACCTGCATCGACACCGCACCCTGTCCCATCATGTGCAGCCCTTTGAGGGAGCGCACATGGATCCCAAATCCCTGGAGGTCACCGGCATCAACCCCTGGCATCCCCTGCGCATCGCCACCCCGGAGGACGAGGCACTGCGAGAGGTCTTTCGCGAGGTGCGGCAGGAGGTCAAGCTCAATCACTGCACCCGAGCCATCCTGGTGGGCCACAACGCCGGCTTCGATCTGGCCTTCGTGAACGCCACCGCCGAGCGCACCCAGCTCAAGCGCAATCCCTTTCACCCCTTCAGCAACCTGGATACGGTCACCCTATCGGCCATGGCCTACGGTCAGACGGTGCTGGCCCGGGCGGTACAGAAGGCAGGCCTGGCCTGGGACAATGCCGAGGCCCATTCGGCCACCTACGATGCCGAGAAGACCGCCGACATCTTTTGTGACGTGATGAACCGCTGGAACGGCCAGGTTACACCGCTGGGGACGGAAAATCTGGACAAGGCCTGATGGCTTGCTTATAAGAAAGAGACGGAGATCACACTTTTCACCCCAACCAATCGGCTGAGATGACCCCCTCAACACCCCCCGCGCTGTCCATCCTCATTGTCGATGACATGCAATACAGTCGAACGGTACTGAAGAACACCCTGGAACGGGTGGGCTACGATGACGTGAGGCTTGCCGCGTCCGCACCCGAGGCCCTGTCACTGCTGACTGAACGCCGCGCCGACGTGGTATTGGCGGACTGGGTCATGCCGGAGATGAACGGTCTGGAGCTGACCGCGGCCATCCGCACGCGTGATGAAGAGGAAGAGCGCTACACGGCCATCATCCTGTTCACCGCCAAGGAGGGGGATGAGGCCATGCTGGAGGCCTTCCATCAAGGGGTGGACGACTATCTCACCAAGCCGATCCACAACGTACAGTTGGCCGCGCGTGTTTTCGCGGCGGGGCGCATCGCGACACTGCAGAATCGTCTGCTGGAAACCTCTGCTGCGCTGCAGGCGGCCAATCAGCACATGGAAAACCTTTCCACCACCGACCCCATCACTGGCCTGGCCAATCAACGGGCCCTGAACCAGCGACTGGAGGTGTTGGTGCTGGAAACCCAGGCGCGCGGTGGGGGGCTGTGCCTGGCACTGGTGGACCTGGATCATTTCGACCCGGCACACCAGCAGCATGGTCACGACCTGGGAAACGAGGTGCTGCTGGGGTTTGCCAAACGTCTGCGGCTATCCGTGCGCCCCACCGACCTGGTGGCCCGCATGGGGGGCGAGGCCTTCGCCCTGCTCCTGCACGTGCACTCACCCCAGCAGTTCAACCGGGAACTGCTGGGGCGTGTACTGCAAAGCCTGTCTCAGGACGGGATCACCACTTCAGAGGGCAAGGTTCCCATTCGGGTGTCCATCGGCGCCCATTTCCATGAGTATGATCAGCCGCTGCTGACCATTCGCGAGCTCATGCAGCAGGCCGGCACCAACCTGGAAGCGGCCCGTGCCGCCGGGGGCAATCAGGTGGTGGTCAGTTGAACCGCGACTACTCGCCTGCCGCATCCGCCACCAGGGTCTGCAACTCGCCCGACTCGAACATCTCCAGGGTGATATCGCATCCCCCGATCAATTCGCCCTTCACGTAGACCTGCGGGAAGGTGGGCCAGTTGGCAAAGCTGGGTAAGCTCTGCATCACATCCTGGTCGGCCAGCACATTCACATAGGCAAAGGGTTTGCCGCATTCCTTGAGCGCCGATACCGCCCGGTTGGAAAAACCGCACATGGGGAATTGCGGCGTACCCTTCATGTAGATGATCACCGGGTTTTCTTCCACCTGCTGACGGATGCGGTCAAGAGCGTCCACTTGCATCACCTCGAATTGTCTTGCGTTGATGTTCGGTTACACCGGTCTCATTGGGACCGGCTCATACCTGATTAATTCCGTATAGTACCATGCCTCCCTAGCCCACACCCTGGCGCTGTAGCCAGAACTCCAGTAGGGCCAGATGCCATAGCTTGCTGCCCTGGATGCGGGTGAGATGCTTCTCCGGCTCGGCCAGCAAGCGCTGCACGTAATCCCGCTGATACAACCCCCGCTCCCGACAGGCCTGGGAATCCAGGATGTCACGCATGAAGTCCAGAAACGGGCCACGCACGTATTTCAGTGCCGGCAACGGGAAATACCCTTTGGGACGATCAATCACCGAGTCGGGCAACAACCCGCGCGAGATGTGCTTGAGCACTCCCTTGCCACCCTCGGCCAGCTTGAGTTCCGGCGGCATGCGCGCAGCCAGTTCCACCAGTTCGTGATCCAGGAACGGCACCCGGGCCTCCAGGCCCCAGGCCATGGTCATGTTGTCCACCCGCTTGACAGGATCATCCACCACCAGGGTGGTCACATCCAGGCGCAATACCGCGTCCAGCAGGGTGTCGGCCCCCGGTTCGTTCAGGGCCGCCTCAATGAGGGCACGGGTATGATCCTCGCTGACCAGATCCGGGGAGAGCATCTGCTGGAACTCGTCGTGATCCCGGTCGAAATAATGCCGCGCAAAGCGCTCCACCCGTGATCCTTCCGTCTCGGTCACCATCTGCGGGTACCAGAAATAGCCGGCGAAGACCTCATCCGCCCCCTGCCCCGACTGCACCACCTTCACATGCTGGGACACCTGTTCGGAAAGCAGGTAGAAGGCCACGGCATCCTGGCCCACCATGGGCTCGGCCATCTGATCCACGGCCTCGGGCAGGCGGCCCAGCACCTGGTCGTTGGGCACATGAAAGCGATGGTGCACGGTGGCATAACGCTCGGCCACCGGATCGGAGAATTCGAACTCGCTGCCCTTCTCCTCGGGCTGATCTTCAAAGCCCACGGTGAAGGTCTGCAGGTTGCGCACGCCGGACTCGGCCAGCAGCGCCACCAACAGGCTGGAGTCCAGTCCGCCGGAGAGCAGCACGCCCACCGGCACATCCGCCACCTCCAGCCGCTTTTTCACCGCCCGGCGCAGACTGTCGTGGATGGCCTGGGTCCATTCTTCCGGTGACATCGGGGTGTCGGGGCGGCGGGCCTCCAGGGTCCAGTAACGCTGCAGCCGGGTGCCGCCATCGCGCTCCACGGTGAGGGTGTGGCCGGGACGCAGCTTGCGCACCCCCTTGAACAGGGTCCGCGGGGCCGGCACCACCGCATGCAGGGTGAAGTGGTGATGCAGGGCCACCGGGTCAAAATCGGTGTCCACATCCCCGGCCACCAGCAGGGCCTGGATGTTGGAAGCAAAGCGCAGGCACCGATCGGTCAGGCTGTAATACAGGGGCTTGATGCCCATCCGATCGCGCCCCATGAACAACCGCTGCTCGCGCAGATCCCAGACCGCGAAGGCGAACATGCCGTGGAAGCGCTTGACGCAGTCTTCACCCCAGGCATGGTAGGCCTTGAGGATCACCTCGGTGTCCCCAGTGGAAAAGAAATGGTAACGGCCGGCCAGTTCGGCACGCAGTTCCCGGAAGTTATACAGGGTGCCGTTGAAGACCACCGCCAGGCCCAGTTCCGGGTCCACCATGGGCTGGTTGGAGCGCTCTGACAGGTCCAGGATGGACAGTCGCCGATGCCCAAAGGCCAGAGGACCATCGGAGTAGCTGCCTTCATGATCCGGCCCGCGCCGGTCCAGACGATCCAGCATGCGCCGGATGGAGGTCAGGTCGGGCCGCGTGCCCTTGAAATGCAGTTCGCCGCAGATGCCGCACATGAAGCGTGATCCCTTGGTTGGTCCAGGCCGAGTTCAATCGGGTAGGGTTGATCCACATTATCCCAGTCGCTGAGGACGGCGTCACGCCGGGATCATCCCAGGCAACGATTCAGACTCTCCCCGTGGCCTCCCGGTCATCCGTTGCCAACCACTAAAAAATCCTTGATCCATTCTGGTCATATCACCATAATCCTGGAATATAAGTAAATAAATATAATAAGGGAGGTGGAAGGTGAGACACGCGGAGAGGTTGACGCATGCGTCACCTGCGAGGGCATCGGCTTGGCGTCGATGTCGGCTGCTGGTCGTTGCATTGGGTTTTTTGGGGGGGGTGGTGACATCCCCCTTGTCGGCCTCGACGGCCGATCACACCAAGTTCGAAGAACTGGAGGGGCCCTTCGAGACGGGACAGGAGGTCACCGAGGCCTGCCTGAGTTGCCACACCGAGGCGGCCGCCCAACTCATGCAAACCCCGCACTGGACATGGGAATACGAGGATCCGGTCAAGGGCGAGCCACTGGGCAAGAAGACCATGCTCAACGCCTTCTGCATCGGTCATCAATCCAACGAGGCCTTCTGCGCCGCCTGCCATGCCGGCTATGGCTGGGAGGACGACAGCTTCGACTTCACCGCCGAACGCAACGTGGACTGCCTTGTCTGTCATTCGGCGGAAGACTACGTCAAACCCTTTGGCCTGGCCGGCCACCCGGCCTACGAGCGCACCGAGTACCCGCCCGATTCAGGCAACTTCTATGAACCCACGGACCTGGTTGCCGCCGCCAGGAGCGTGGGGGTCAGCAGTCGTGAAGCCTGCGGCAGTTGCCACTTTTATGGGGGCGGCGGCGATGGCGTGAAGCACGGCGACCTGGATTCTTCTCTGGTGGACCCCAGCGAAGCACTGGACGTGCACATGGCCAGCGACGGGCTGAACTTCAGTTGTGCCGAGTGCCACGAAACCCGGGATCACAAGGTGCCCGGCAGCCGCTTGTCCATGACCGCCAGTGACGCCCACGGGCCCATCATGCGGGGCCGCAAGGACGATCGGAACCCGGCGTCCTGTCAGGCCTGCCATGGTGAGCAACCTCACGACGGGGACCTCCTGCACAGTGAACGTCTCAACCATCACGCCCATACCCTGGCCTGCCAGACCTGCCATATCCCGACATTTGCCCGTGGTGGCGTTCCCACGCGAATGGCCTGGGACTGGTCGCAAGCCACGCAGCTGGATGCCGACGGCAATCCCTTCAAGCTGAAAAACGATCAGGGTCACCTCACGTATGACAGCCGCAAGGGCCGCTTTGAACCCCAGGAGAATGTGGTACCTGATTACCAGTGGTTTGACGGCAGCGTGGATTACATCCAGCCCGACGCCACGGTGACACCGGGTGAGACGTTCTATGTCAACCGCTTCCGCGGCACACCGGGTTCGGCCGACGCACGCATCTGGCCCGTGAAGAATTTCAGCGGTCGCCAACCCTACGATACGGAAAACGGCAATCTGGTGGTCATGCAGGTGGGCATCCCCAACGACACATCCCTGTGGTTCAACTTTGACTTCGCCAAGGCCATCCAGGCCGGCATGGCCGCCACCGACCGACCTTTCAGCGGCCAATTCGACTTCGTCGACACCCGCATGACCTGGCCCATCACTCACATGGTGGCACCGGCGGAGGATGCCCTCGCCTGCGCCGACTGCCACCGTCCCAGTGGTCGCCTCGATGAAGTCCCTGGCATCTGGCTGCCCGGCCGCGATAGCAATCCCTGGGTGGATCGTATCGGATTTGGCCTGGCCGGACTGATGCTGCTGGGGTCAGCCGCTCACGCCGGTACTCGCCTGATCACCCGCAAGCGCAGAAAAGGGGCCACCCATGACTAAGCGGATCTATCTCTTCACCCGTTTTGAGCGTTTCTGGCACTGGTCACAGGCAGCATTGGTGCTGATACTGATGTTTTCTGGCTTGGCGATCCACGGCAGCCACAGTCTGCTGGAGTTTCAAGCAGCGGTGGAGGTACATGAGATCGCTGCCTGGCTGCTGATCGGGCTGTGGATCTTCGCCATCTTCTGGCATTTCACCACCGGGCAGTGGAAGCACTACATCCCCACGCTGCGCAATATCGACCGCATGGTGCGTTATTACAGCTACGGCATGTTCACCGGCGCCAAGCACCCTTACAAGATCACGGTGGAGCGCAAACACAACCCGTTACAACGGCTTGCTTACCTGGTCATCAAGTTGCTGATCAATCCCCTGATCTGGATCTCCGGGCTGATCTACCTATTCTGGGGCAGCCTGCAGGGTCTTACGCCGGGCTTTCTTGGATTACAACAGGTGGCGGTAGCGCACACCCTTGGAGCCTTCCTGATGCTGGCCTTCGTGATCATTCACGTCTACCTGGCCACGGTGGGCCATACCCCGCTGGAGAAGATCAAGGCGATGATCACTGGCTGGGAAAACGAGCACTGAACACCAGGATGAGCCTGGACTCGGCTCGGTTTTGCCGAGCCGGGCACAGCCAGGGGCTTGGCGTTGACTCATCCCTTGCCCTGGTAAAGCACATATGTTCATAATGCAGCCAATTACATCACAGCAGGCCATCCCATGCGCATCGTCATCAGCAGTCAGAATTTCCGCACCATCACCGGCCATGCCGGAAAATCCAGGCGGTTTCTCATCTTTGAAGGGAATGCAGAGGGTCAGGCGGTGGAAACCGGGCGACTGGATCTGCCGCGGGAGCTTTCATTGCACGAATATCAGGGGCTCGACGCTGAACATCCCTTGTTTCAAGCCCGCCCCTCAGCCCTGATCACCCAAAGTGCGGGGCCTCGATTCCTGCAGCGGCTCGCACGCCAGGGCGTGACGGTGCATGTCACCAGTGCCACGGACCCTCAACAGGCAGCCCAGGCCCTGCTCCAGGGGGATACCCTGCCCGAAGCGGAGGAGGATCCTCACCATACCCATCATCACCACCACCACCACCACCATCACCACGGTTGATTTGAACCAGGCAATCGGGCGCTTCCGATCGCCCTTCCTCAGCCCGTCTCCGTGGTTTCCAACGGCTGATCACACATGGGGCATCTCCCGAGCACCTTGCAAGGGAGCTCCGGCGCGTCCTGCTCGGGCAGCCCATTCGAGATGCGGATTGCCTTGCCCCTGAGTACGGCATCCGCCACCTTGCGCCTGCCGGAGTCGAGGATGCGCGAGAACGTGGTTCGCGATACGCCCATGGAACGGGCGGCCTCTTCCTGATACTGCCCCTCCAGATCGGCCAGCCTCAAGGCCTCCACTTCCTCCATTTCCAGTACCGACTCTTCCAGCTCCCGCAGGGGGACACCGGCTGGCTTGAAATACATGGAGTGGGGGCTGCAACTGATCTTGCGTGGACCGCGGGGTCGGGGCATGGGTATTCTGGAAGCAATGATGGAAGGCGTGAGACTATCACGAGTTCATTGCCAAAACGCATTTCCGGAAGCATCATCCGGGGCTGTCGCCAATGAAGCTATTCCAATAGCGCCGATCATCTCTTAGACTGAGTCCAGAATTTAAACGTCGCGATCGCCGCGGCCAGCAAGGAGACGAGCCATGAACCACGAACTGCCTCCCCTGCCTTACGACAAGCAGGCTCTGGAACCCCACATCTCCGCCGAGACGCTGGAGTATCACCACGACAAGCACCACGCCACCTATGTAACAAACCTCAACAAGCTGATCGCGGGGACTGAGTTCGAAAACCTGCCCTTGGAGGACATCATCAAAAAGGCCCCGGCCGGCGGGATATTCAACAACGCTGCCCAGGTATGGAACCACACCTTCTACTTCAACTGCCTGAGCCCCAATGGGGGCGGCGAACCCACCGGCGCCCTGGCGGACGCCATTCATCAGGCGTTTGGTTCGTTTGCGGAATTCAAGGAAAAATTCGCCGCTTCAGGTGCCGGCAACTTCGGTTCCGGCTGGACCTGGCTGGTCAAGAATCCCAGCGGTCAGGTGGAAATCGTGAACACCAGCAATGCCCAGACCCCGCTGACCGATGGCAGCATGACGCCCCTGCTGACCATGGATGTATGGGAACACGCCTACTACATCGACGTGCGCAATGCACGGCCCAAGTACATTGAAAACTTCTTCAATGTGGTGAACTGGGATTTTGTGGCGGAGAATTTCGGGTAAACACAGGGCGTAGCCTGCTACCTACCGCCCTTCACCCTCACCCCAACCCCTCTCCCCCTCGGGGAGAGGGGCTCTATCCGCCATGCAACCCCTTTCCCTCCCCCTCGCCCCCTGGAGGGCGGTGGGCACGTTGATGGCCAATGACTTTGCGTGCAGGCCCCGGGCATCGTATGATCCCGACCAAGGGTAGGGAACCGCCGATCGTTCCATCACAATGATCCGGCGCATGGAGCGCGAGGCAAGCCGGCAGCCACGAGCTGCCTTTTTTCGTTTATGGAGGGGAGTCACTCAATGTCAGATGCGCTGGTGCAGAATTACAAGCGCCAACCGGTGGCCTTTGAGCGCGGTGAAGGCGCGTGGCTGTGGGACAGCCAGGGGCGCCGCTATCTGGACGCCCTCTCGGGCATCGCCGTGTGCGGGCTGGGCCATGCCCATCCGGCGGTGGCCAAGGCCCTTTGTGAGCAGGCACGCACGCTGGTGCATACCTCCAACCTCTATGAGATCCCCCTGCAGACCCGCCTGGCCGAACGGCTGACCCAGGCCGCGGGGATGCAGCAGGCGTTTTTCTGCAACTCCGGGGCCGAGGCCAACGAAGCGGCCCTCAAGCTGGCGCGTCTGCACGGTCACCGCAAGGGCATCAAGCGACCCACCGTGGTGGTCATGGAGGGGAGTTTTCACGGTCGTACCCTGGCCACCCTCACCGCCACCGGGAATACCGCCATTCAAAAGGGGTTTGCCCCGCTGGTGGAAGGTTTTGTCCGTGTCCCCCATGGCGATCTGGAAGCGGTTCAGGCCCTGAGTGACCATCCGGATGTGGTGGCTGTGCTGGTGGAACCCATCACCGGGGAGGGCGGCATCCGGATCCCACCCGCCGACTACCTCAAGGGCCTGCGGGAACTATGTAACCAGACCGGATGGCTGCTCATGCTGGACGAGATTCAGGCAGGGATCGGCCGCACGGGGCAGCTGTTCGCCTATCAGCATGAAGACATCACGCCGGATGTCCTCAGTCTCGCCAAGGGCCTGGGTAACGGCGTGCCCATCGGCGCCACCTTGGTGGCCGGGCCGGCCACGGGCTTATTCACCGCCGGCACGCACGGTACCACCTTCGGCGGCAATCCCCTGGTCTGTGCTGCCGCGCTGGCAGTCCTCGACACCCTGGAACAGCAGGACCTGCCCGAGCAGGCAAGGCGCATGGGTGAGTACCTGATGGCAGGATTCGCTACGCGCTTGGGCGGGCACCCAGCGGTACGCCAGATTCGCGGCAAGGGTCTGATGATCGGCATTGAACTGGACCGGCCCTGCGCTGAACTGGTGGGTCAGGCGCTGGCCGCCGGCCTGCTGATCAACGTCACCGCCGAGCGCGTGATCCGCCTGCTGCCCCCCCTGATCATTGACCAGGCCCAGGCCGATGAAATCATCGATACCGTCGCCACGCTGGTGGAACGATTCGCGGCCCAGGCCGCCTGAGGAGTACCCATGGCTGTTCGTCATTTCCTGTCCCTGCTGGACCTGTCCACCGAGGAATTGCGTCACCTGATCCAGCGCGCCATGCAGATGAAGGTGCAGCAGCGCGAAGGGACGCCCCATGCCTCCCTGGCTGGCAAGACCCTGGCCATGATCTTCGAGAAGTCCTCCACACGTACCCGGGTGTCCTTTGAGGTGGGCATGCAGCAACTGGGTGGGCATGCCCTGTTCCTGTCCCCCAAGGACACGCAGCTGGGCCGGGGCGAGCCCATCGAGGACTCGGCCCGGGTACTGTCGCGCATGGTGGACGCGGTGATGATCCGCACCTTTGAGCATGAAAAGGTGGAGCGCTTTGCCGCCTACTCCCGAGTGCCGGTGATCAACGGCCTCACCGACCTGGAACATCCCTGTCAATTGCTGGCGGACATGCAGACCTGGTTCGAGTTGCGCGGCGACATCGCCGGGCGCACCGTGGTCTGGGTGGGCGATGGCAACAACATGTGCCACAGTTACATCCACGCCGCCGAACGCCTGGGATTCGAATTGCGCATCACCTGTCCCGAGGGTTACGACCCGGATCCGCTGATCCTGGCATCGGGTGGACGCTCAGTGCACATGGTGCGCGACCCCATGGAGGCCGCTGACGGGGCGCACCTCATCGTCACTGACGTGTGGGCGAGCATGGGGCAGGAACAGGAACAGTCAGCCCGGCGGCGCGCCTTTGGCGATTACGTCGTCACCAGCGAGCTCATGGCGCGTGCCGCTCCGGATGCCCTGTTCATGCACTGCCTGCCGGCACACCGGGAGGAAGAAGTGAGCACCGAAGTGCTGGAAGGGCCGCAAAGCGTGGTCTGGGACGAGGCGGAAAACCGGCTTCATGCCCAGAAGGCGCTGCTGGAGTTCCTGCTGGCCTGGGACACGCAGCGCTTGCCGGAGTCCTGAGCATTCAGGCGTCCGTACCCCTGTCATGGAACGTTAACATACATGGGCTAGTGTGCCGGCCAACAGCAGGTGACTGGACAACTGATGAACGATATTGACCTGACCAACCCGGAACTCTACCTCAACCGCGAGTTGAGCCTCCTGGGCTTTAATCAGCGGGTTCTGGAGCTGGCCAAGCAGGAGAACATGCCCCTGCTGGAGCGGCTGCGCTATCTGTGCATTTCCTCCACCAACCTCGATGAATTTTTCGAGATCCGTGTGGCCGGGCTCAAGCAGCAACTCGCCCTGGGCGTGAACAACCCGGGCCCTGACGGCCTGAGTGCCGCCGAGCAACTCGCCCGGGTCGGCCAGAGCGCCCACGCGTTGGTGGATGACCAGTACAGCACCCTCAACGACATCCTGATTCCTGCGCTGGCCCAGGCCAACATCCGCTTTGTACGGCGCACCCAGTGGACGCCGGAACAGGCTGCCTGGGTCAAGGAATTCTTCAACATGGATCTGTTGCCGGTACTCTCCCCCCTGGGACTGGACCCGGCCCACCCCTTCCCGCGCATCCTCAACAAGAGCCTGAACTTCATCGTCACCCTGGAGGGCAAGGATGCCTTCGGACGCGAGAGCCGCATGGCCGTCGTGCAGGCACCGCGTTCCCTGCCCCGCCTGGCCCGCCTGCCCCGGGAACTGGCCAAGGGAGACCATGATTTTGTCTTTCTGTCCTCCATCCTGCATGCCCATGTGGGCGAGCTGTTCCAGGGCATGAAGGTGACGGGCTGTTATCAGTTCCGCCTGACCCGCAACTCCGATCTCTTTGTTCACGAGGAGGAGATCGACGACCTGCTCATGGCCCTGGAAGGGGAACTGCCCCAACGCAATTATGGCGAGGCCGTGCGTCTGGAAGTGGCCGATAACTGTCCCGACAAGGTGGCCGACTTCCTGCTGCGCCAATTCAAGCTGGGCCGGGAAGACCTGTATCAGGTGAATGGACTGGTCAACCTGAACCGGCTCATGGCCGTGCACGAACTGGTGGATCGTCCGGATCTGAAATTTCCGCCCTTCGTGCCTGCCCTGCCCCCCTCGCTCACCTCCGCTTCGGACATCTTCCACACCATCCGCCGCGGCGATGTCCTGCTGCATCATCCTTACCAGTCCTTCGTGCCGGTGGTGGAGTTCATCCGCCAGGCTGCCCGCGACCCGGATGTACTGGCCATCAAGCAGACCCTGTACCGCACGGGGGTGCGTTCCCAATTGGTGGATATCCTGGTAGAAGCAGCCCAGGCAGGCAAGGAAGTGACCGTGGTGATCGAACTGCGTGCCCGCTTTGACGAAGAGGCCAATATTCAGCTGGCCAACCGCCTTCAGGATGCTGGCGCTCATGTCACCTATGGCGTCGTGGGGTACAAGACCCACGCCAAGCTGCTCATGGTGGTGCGTCGGGAAAAGGGCCAGATCAAGCGATACGTGCATCTGGGCACCGGCAACTACCATGCCGGCACCGCCCGTGCCTATACCGACCTGGGCCTGCTGACCGCCGACAAGGTGGTGGGCGAGGATGTACACAAGATCTTCCAGCAGCTCACGGGCCTGGGCAAGGTCTCCAAGCTGCGCAAGCTGCTGCAATCTCCCTTCACCCTGCATGCGGCCATGATCGAACGCATCGACCGAGAGATCGACCATGCCAGGGCCAACCGGGGTGGGCGCATCATTGCCCGGATGAACTCCCTGATTGAACCTCGCCTCATCCAGGCCCTGTATCGGGCCTCCCAGGCGGGCGTAAAGATCGATCTGGTGGTTCGGGGCATTTGCGCCCTGCGCCCCGGGGTCCCTGGTGTCTCGGAGAATATCCAGGTGCGTTCCGTGATGGGTCGTTTTCTGGAACACTCCCGGGTGTTCTATTTCAAGAACGGCAACACCCCAGAAGTCTTCCTCTCCAGTGCCGACTGGATGCAGCGCAACTTCTTCCGCCGGGTGGAGACTGCCTTTCCGGTGGACCACCCGGATCTTCGCGAGCGGGTGCTGAATGAGTCCCTGCTGGCCTATGTGGCCGACAACACCCAGACCTGGCTGCTGCAGAGCGACGGCAGCTACCAGCGCCTGAAGCCCACCAGCAGCCAGAAACCCCGCTCGGCCCAGCAGGAATTGCTGGAGCTGCTCACCGGGCCCTGACTCTCATGCATCAAGGGGGGTGAATCTGGCTTCTTTCGTGTTAAGGCGGCGGGCCGGTCTACTCATACTTGAGTTTGAACCGCGCATTGCGCAGATACTCGGCCTCCCGCTCCAGATCCGCCCGGGTGAGGGGGTGTTCGTCCAGCCAGCCCTCGGCCAGACGTAACTTGAGACTGCGCTCCTTGACCCTGATCTCCTCGATGGGCACCTGAATCTCCGTGCGGGCCCGGTGCAGGAGCGCGGCCACACGCAGTAGCACCGCCAACCGCTGCAGCACGCGGCCTTCACGGTCGGGCAGCGCGTCGAACAACTTGGCGGGAAACTTGCGGCGGTGGGCACGCACCAGCAGGGCCATGCGCTGCTGCCCCTGCAGAGTGAAACCGTCCAGGTCAGCGTTTTCCACCAGATAGGCTCCATGCTTGTGGTACTGGCTATGGGAGATGCTCAGACCCACCTCATGCAGGCGGGCCGCCCAGGCGAGGCTCTCGGCGTCATCCTGAGACAGCTGCCAGCCCTCTCCCACGTGCTCCACCAACTGCAGGCTGGTGTGCTCTACCCGAAGGGCATGCGCCTCATCCACCTGAAAGCGCTTCATCAAACTGTCGATGGTGCGGCCACGCACATCCTCGTGACCGTTACGGCCTAGCAGATCATAGACCAGCCCTTCACGCAGCGCACCATCCGATACCCGCATGCGCTCGATTTCCAGGGCCTCGAAAATGGATACCAGCACCACGACACCACCCGGCAACACCGGGCGCCGATCCTCGCTCAAGCCCTTGAGATCAACACGATCCACGTGCCCTGCCTTCAACAAGGCATCACGCAATTGCCGCAAGCCCACCAGGGAAATGCCATTGTCACACCAGCCCTGTTCACGCAGGATTTTGGCCACGGCCAGCAACGTGCCCGAAGCCCCCAGGGATTCCTGCCAACCCACGCCCTTGTACTGACCCTCAATAGGCTGCAACTCCAGCCGGGCGGCAATCTCGGCGGCGCGCCAGGCGGTGTCCTTGATCTCGCCGTTGGGGAAGTACCAGCGACCCATGCTCACACACCCCATGTGCAGGCTCTCCATGTGAATGGGTTCGAAGCGCTCACCGATGATGAGTTCGGTACTGCCTCCACCGATATCCACCACCAGGCGCCGGCCTCCATCATCCGCCAGGGAGTGGGCCACACCCAGGTAGATCAGACGCGCCTCCTCGCGCCCACCAATGATCTCGATGGGATGCCCCAGGGCCGCGCGAGCACGTTCCTGAAAGTCGCCTGCATCCCTGGCCTTGCGCAGGGTGTTGGTGCCCACCGCACGCACACTGCCCAAGGGCAATTCACGCACCCGTTGACCGAAACGCTCCAGGCAGGCCAGCCCCCGCTCAATGGCCTCGGGACTGATATTGCCCCGGTTGTCCAGGCCGCTGGCCAGGCGCACGGTCTCACGCAGGCGATCGAGCACATGGACCTGGCCGTCGCGTATCCGCGCCACAATCATGTGAAAACTGTTGGACCCCAGGTCCACAGCAGCGATGGTGTCAAAAGGCTGGCGACGTCGAAACATGAAAGGAACCCGGGTGATGAGGGGGTCAGAGCCGACGCAACTGACGCTGGGTGAGCAGCCAGTGCAGCATGGCACAACCAGCCCGGGGGGGGCCACTGAGTTGCAGCGCACAGGCCCCGCCTTTTTTCATCCTTACAAGGGAGTCAGGCCGTCCGGACATCAGCCATCCGGCAAGACGGGACAGGTGTGGCTCATGCCCCACGAGTATCAGCAGGCCTTCGGGCTGCTCCTGAAACAGGCCACCCACCAGCGCGCTGGGATGCGCCTCGGGCACCAGTTGATCACAGGTGCGGATCGGACCCGTAGGCAGAATCTCGGCGAGAATCTCCGCGGTCTGGCGGGCACGGACATGGGGACTGGACACCAGGTTCATGGGTCCACTAAGCAACGTGGCCAGCCCCTGGACCGCCTCGCGCATGCGGGTCACACCCTGATCGGTGAGTGGGCGCAGGTTGTCGGGCTGACCACTGCAGGCGAATTCGGCGGCGTCACCGGCCTGAGCATGGCGTACCAGGATGAGTTTGAGATCGTTGTCCATCGCCTGCTCCATCTCCCCCAGGTGCTGGCCCACCCGGACCACTCAAAACCGCCATCTTGTCGCAATCGTGTTTCATGCCCATGACAGACGGCGCACCGCATTCAACTGAAGCTGGCGCGAATGATCAGGAAGAAGATGATGGAGAGCAAGGCCCCGGCCGGCAGGGTAATGATCCAGGACATGAACACGGTCCGCACCACGCCCAGGTTGATGGCGGCGATCCCCCGGGCCAGGCCCACGCCCAGGATGGCGCCCACGAGGGTATGGGTGGTGGAGATGGGTAACCCGGTACCAGAGGCCAGCACCACCGTCATGGCGGCCGCCAGGGTAGCAGCAAAGCCTCGGCTGGGGGTCAGCTGGGTGATATTGCGACCCACCGTGGCAATCACCTTGTGACCATAGGTGACCAGGCCCAGTACAATGCCGGCCCCACCCAGCAGAAGGATCCACATGGGCATCGGGGTATGAGCGTTCACCTCGCCAGACTGGGAGACGCTGACCACTGCAGCCAGCGGTCCGACTGCATTGGCCACGTCATTGGATCCGTGGGCGAAGGCCATGGCACAGGCGGTCACCACCATGAGCACCCCGAACACCTTTTCCACGTTGGTGAAATGAAATTCCCTATCCGAGACCTTCTCGAAGTGCAGGCGGCGGATGGCCACCACCCCCAGGGCCGTGACCAGGAGGCCAATGGCGGCGGCGAGCACATAACTCTCCAGCATGGAGAATTCCAGCCCCATGTGCTTCAGCCCCTTGAGCAAGGTGATCAGGGCCGTGAAGAAAGCCGCCAGGAACATATAGAAGGGCACGAATCGCCTGGCATTGACCAAAGGATCCTGAGTATCCAGGATGAGGAGCTGAACACTGCGGAACAGCGCAAAGGAGATCACCCCCGCCAGGGCTGGCGAGACCACCCAACTCATGGCGATGGTTCCCACCCGGTCCCACTGCACCGCCTCCATGCCCAGAGCCACGATGGCAAAGCCCACAATGGCACCAACAATGGAATGGGTGGTGGACACGGGCCAACCGAAGAATGAGGCCACCAGGAGCCAGGTGCCCGCCGCGAGTAGCGAGGCCAGCATCCCGTACACCAACACTTCCGGCGAGCCCTCCAGCAGCCCGGTTTCCAGCATGCCGCTGCGGATGGTCTGGGTCACCTCCCCGCCTGCCAGCCAGGCCCCAGCAAACTCGAATATGGCGGCAACAAACACCGCCTGCTTGATGGTCAGTGCCCGGGAGCCTACCGAGGTCCCCATGGCATTGGCTACGTCATTGGCCCCCACCCCCCAGGCCATGAAGAACCCAAACACGCACGCAAGGGCGATGAAAAGCGCTGCATATTCCATAGAATACTCAGTTCAAGGCCAGTCGAATGGACTTCGGTTTAGTGGGCCAGCATCAGTTGCAGGCGGCTTCCCACCCGCTGTGCCAGATTGGCCAGTTCACCGATCTCGTCGATGATCCGGTACATGAACATGACGTCCACCGGGTGCAGGGACTTTTCCATGGCGAACAGCCCGGCACGCACACGGATCTGTATCCGATCGGTGTCGTGTTCGATGGTGTCCAGTTCCTTGAGGAGGGCCTCCATGACCTCCACCTCGTGGCCGCGGAAGCCCGCCTCCACCAGGTCTTCCAGTTCGTGCACGGCCCGATCGGCCTGTTCCACGGCGTCCACACCGCGGGCCAGAAAATCCCGCAGCCCCGGATGCATGTCACTTGGAAACGTCATACTGCGGCCCAGGATCAGGCCGGCAATGTCCTTGGTGGTATTGGCGATGCGGTCCTGCACCGTGAGGGTTTCGAGCACGTCCCTGCGCGACATGGCGAGCATCAGTCCCTTGGGCAGGTGCATGCGTAGATCCTTCTTGAGCAGATCCGCCTCGTGCTCAAGACTGGCAATCCGGTCGCGCTGCTCCCGTGCCCGCTCCCAGTCCTCCGCCATGGCAGCCTCCATGAAGGCTGGCAGTTCTGCCACGCAGGCCAGCACCTTGTCCGCATGCTGCTGCAGTGGGCGCACGGGGGATTGACCAAACAGATTGAAGAAATAGCTCTTGGGAGGCATGGCGGCTCGGTCCGAATGAGGGGGCATTGTAACGGAAATGTCATGTTTGGCGAGAGGGGCGGGAGACTATTCATAACGCCATCAGTGGTACAGGACCCATCGCCAGGGGCCCATCGGGGGGGGACCCGTTTTTGAAACCAATCGGTATGCGATGGATCAGTTGTCGCTGGCGACTGGAGCCACCTTGCGAAGCACCCGCGCCTGGCCGAAATCGCAGGTGAAGGTGCTGCCCTGGTCGGGCACGCTCTCAATGCGCAGGCAGGCGTCGTGCCGTTGCAGCACATGCTTGACGATGGCCAGCCCCAAGCCGGTGCCGCCGCGGGCGCGACTGCGATCCGATTCCACCCGGTAGAAGCGTTCGGTGAGGCGGGGAATATGGTCCGGGGGAATCCCGATCCCGGTGTCCTCCACCTGGAAGTGGGCACCCTGGTCATCGGCGTACCAGCGCAGGGTGATGGTGCCGCCATCGAGGGTATAGCGGATGGCGTTGGTCACCAGATTGGAGAAGGCGCTGTGCAACTCATTGCGGGCGCCGCGCAGCCACAAGCCGGCATCCGCCTCCACCCGAATCGTCAAATCCCGCTCCGTCACCAGCATGTGGGCATCCTCCTCAATGGCCCCGATCAGGGCGGGCACGGGCACTGCCGTCTGCTCGGCCACGCCATCGTCACGGGTCTCCAGGTGCGAGAGTGTGAGGAGGTCGTCGATGATGCGACGCATACGCTCGGCCTGAAATTCCATGGACTCCAGGGTGCGGTGGACAACCGGATCCAGGCTATCGTCATCCACCAGCGTTTCCACATAGCCGGTGATCACCGTCAATGGCGTGCGCAGTTCATGGGAGACATTGGCAACGAAATCACGACGCATGGACTCCAGACGATGCAGACGGGTGACATCCCGCACCGTCAACAGGAACTGACCATCTCCATAGGCCACCATGCGCGCTGAAAGCTGCACCTGATTGTCAGGCAGGCGAGGCATTTCCAGAGGCTGGTTGTACACCCCCCCCTCCAGATACGCCAGAAAACGGGGATGGCGCAGCAAATGGGTGATGCGTCGCCCCACATCCTGGGGCTGTCGCAATCTCAGCAGGTCAACGGCGGCATCATTGAACCATTCGATCTCGAAGCGCTTGCCCAGAATAATGGTGGCATCGGGCATCGCCGCGCTGGACTCGTGGAATCGATTGAGCAGCTTGGCGATCTTCTTCTTGCGCTTGCGGCTGCGCTGATGCAGGCGGTACAGATCATGAATCAGATCACGCCAGATACCCGAGGCCTCCGGCGGATCACTGCGCTTGCCCAGCCGGACCCAGCGGTGGAACCGCCACAACTGGAAGACATGCCAGCCCATGAACCCCAGCAATGCCACGAACAGGGTGGCAAAGAAGTAACCGATCCACCAGCCCACCAGGGCCCCGACCACCATCACGGAACCCAGCCGCCAGGCCTCCAATGTCCAGGGGTGGGGATCCCGGATCATGGCATCACTCCTTGTTCCACAAGACGAACGATCACCCCTGCTGGGAGAATCGGTAGCCGGCGCCGCGCACGGTCTGCACGTAGCGATCACAGCCGTGTGGGCTCAGGGCCTTGCGCAACCGGAGAATGTGAACATCCACCGTGCGCTCCTCCACATAGGTGTTGCGGCCCCACACCCGATCCAGGAGTTGCGAGCGTGAATAAACACGCTCCGGATGGGTCATGAAAAAATGCAGCAGGCGAAACTCGGTGGGGCCGATTTCCAGGGGTTTTTCATTGGCCATCACCCGATGGCTGGCGGGGTCCAGCGTGAGACCGTCCACGCTCAGGGGCTTGGCCTGCTCCTCGGGCAGGCTGCGACGCAGCACCGCCTTGATGCGAGCCACCAGTTCCCGAGGCGAAAAGGGTTTGGTGATGTAATCATCAATCCCCGCATCCAGGGCACCAACCTTGTCGTCTTCCTCGCCCCGGGCGGTGAGCATGATGATGGGGACCTCGCGGGTGTAGTCTTCCCGCTTGAGGCGCCGGGCCAGATCGATGCCACTCGCCCCGGGGAGCATCCAGTCCACCACGATCAGGTCCGGCACACGCTCCGCCAGGCGGGCATGCGCCTCGTGAGCGTCACCGGCTTCGTCCATCTGGAACCCGGCACGGGTCAGTGCGAAGCCGACCATTTCACGAATGGCCGGCTCGTCTTCCACGACCAGGATGGTCTTTTCGTTCATAGACTGTGGTCCAAGGTCAGCTTGTTGAGCGCCATTAGAGCGAACCTTTGTTACATCATGGTGACAAGATGACAGACGGGTGAAGATCCCATGTCAGCGCCAACCGGCGGGTCAGTGCAGACTGGCCGACTTGGAGAACAACTGCAGTACCAACACCCCCGCGACGATCAAACCGATACCCAGCATGCCTGCCCCGTCCAAACCCTGTCGCAGATACAGCCATCCCACCAGCGTGATGAGCACAATACCGCCCCCAGCCCAGATGGCATAGGCCACGCCCACGGGGATGTAACGCAGCACCAATGACAGCAAATAGAAGGCCACCATGTAAGCCACGACCACCACGATGGACGGCACCACCCGTGTCATGCCATCGGAGAATTTCAAGGCGGTGGTACCCACCACTTCGGCAATAATAGCCAGGGACAGCAGGAAAAAGGGCATCGAGGGACTCCACATTCACACAGTTGCCACAAAGGGCAGTTACATTGACGGATGGTTCTGGACAGTGGTTGAACAATTCATGACGACAAAGGCAGCCATCCACCGACCCGGTTCGGCAGACCGCATGCTGTGCGCTGCGGGTTTGAAGACGCTGGCGGGCCTGGTGCTGACCGCCCTACTCTACCTGCCCGTGGGGCTTTGGGCACAGGAATCCCCCAAGCCCTGGTCGGAACAGGCGGGCGATGGCATGAGCGTGGCACAAATGGAGGCCGAGGCGCAGGCTCATCTCCAGGAGACGCCGCCCAACTACCCACAGGCACACCTGTGGTTCGAGCAAGCAGCCAATCAAGGTTCTCCGCAGGCGGCCGCCTACCTGGGCTGGCTGTATGAACACGGCCATGGCGTGGAACCCGATCCATCCCTGGCCATTGCCTGGTATGCCCAAGCAGTGGAGACCGGCGCCCATCGCTATACGCTGCACCTGGGCTGGATGCACCTCAATGGTGAGTTGATTCCCGTGGACAGGGTCGCCTCCGAGGCCTGGTTCCGACGTGGGATCAAGGCGGATTACGCCCCGGCCCGGGTCGCACTGGCCTCAGTCTGGATCGCCGACGCCACCGGCGGGCTGGAGCCGCACCGCACCCTGGAAGCCGAAACCCTGTTGCACGAGGCCCACGAACAGGGCGAGCCCAACGCCGTGTATTTTTTGGCCCGATTGTATCTGGAGGGCATCGGCGATGTGGAGGCCGACCCGGACCAGGCCTTCCACTTTACTCACCAGGGAGCCCAGGCCGGTCATCCCACCCTGCAGGCCTGGCTGTCCGAGCTCTATCTCCAGGGGCGCGGCGTGGAGGCCAACAGGGTCAAGGCCGCGAAATGGGCCAGCCTGTCCGCGGCAGCCGGCGATCCCGTGGGTACACAGATGCTTCAGCTGCTGCAGCATGAACTGGATGCGGAGGTGCTTGAAGCGGGTCGCGAACAGGCGCTGGCCTGGCTGGAGAACTGACGAAAAACAGGCCTGCCGGCTCGACCTGCCCCGCCTGCATTGAATACACTAGCAGGCTGCCGCACACCTGCGGCCCGGGTTCCCGGCTTGGAGTAGGTCATGAGACGCGTCATATTCAATCAAAAAGGCGGGGTGGGCAAGTCCACCATCACCTGCAACCTGGCGGCCATCAGCGCGGCCTATGGTTTGCGCACCCTGGTGGTGGACCTGGACCCCCAGGGCAACTCCAGCCAGTACCTGCTGGGGTCTGCCTTCACCGAATGCGAACACACGGTGGTGGATTTCTTCGCCGGCACGCTGGGCAGCGGCTTCAGCTTCAAATCCCGCAAACCGGTGGATCTCATCCCCCTGCAGACCCCCTTTGAGGATCTGCACATCGTGCCCGCCAACCGCGAACTGGAGAACCTCCAGGGCAAGCTGGAATCCCGCTACAAGATCTACAAGCTGCGGGATGCCCTGCAGGGGATTGCGGATCGCTACGACGCGGTCTTCATCGACACGCCTCCGGCCCTGAACTTCTTCACCCGTTCGGCCCTGATCGCTGCGGACCGATGCCTGATCCCCTTTGATTGCGATGACTTTTCCCGACGCGCCCTGTATGAGTTGCTGGACAACGTGCGCGAGATCCAGGAAGACCACAACGAGCGACTGATGGTGGAAGGCATCATCGTCAATCAGTTCCAGTCCAACGCCAACCTCCCGCGGACCGTGGTGGAAGAACTCATCAACGAAGACCTGCCCGTGCTGGGCAGCTACCTCTCTGCCTCAGTGAAGGTGCGCGAGTCCCATCAGGCGTCAGAGCCCCTGATCCACATGGCACCCAATCACAAACTCACCGGGGAATATGTGGCCCTGTACCGACTGCTGAACGGTGAGGCCGTAGAGCCCGCCTGAGGCGGGCATCGGGGCCCTATTTGCGGGACTCCTTGAGGAAGTAAAGCCCCAGGCCGATGAAGATCCCGCCGATCACCAGGGCCGCCGTACCGCCGATCCCCTGCCCCTCACCCACCGTGAGACGACTGATCCAGACCTCGCCGCCAAACAGGGCGAAGCCGCCCACGCCCAAGAGCAGCAGACCAATCACCACCAGGCCCGTGTCGGTCTTCTTGCGTCGTGTCATCTGCGTTCTTCCCCCTTATTCCCGTTGGCGGCGCACGGTGATGGTTTCCCCCCCCACGCCCCAGTTGTCCGTCTCCACCTCGTCGATCACCACCACGGTGGTGTTGGGGTTCTTGTCCAGCACATCCACCAGCAACTGCGTGGCGCCGCGGATGAGTTCCGCCTTCTGCTCCGGGGTCGCTCCTTCGCGGGTGATCTTGATGTTGACATAGGGCATGAATCAGGACTCCAGGGTGGGCATGATGGGAAAGCCTCTGTGTCGCCCCCGGCGCTCGGGGGTGGTCACGCTCGGTACTCTGCCTGTATGTTGAGAGGGTACCAAACCGAACACACTTCCACACAACAAGGAGTGACATCATGGGCATCGAAGTGGGCGGCCTGCTGGGTCTCGTACTGCTTATCGCAGTGATCTGGGCGATCGTGAGTACCGTTCAAAGCCGAGCAGGGACGGGCACCAAGGTGCTCTGGATCGTGTTGATCGTCCTGCTGCCGCTGCTTGGCTTCATTCTCTGGCTGCTGCTGGGGCCGAAGGCGGGGCGCTGAAGCCGCCCTCCCCCTCATCCCCAGCCCTTCTCCCCCCCCCGGGGGGGAGAAGGGAGTTTCATCACCTACCGGCGCCTTGTTCGCCCAGCCTGCCTGCGCGCCCTGCCTGCTGCAGGGCGCCCTGAGGCCTTGGGCTGGCCCTTCCGAGCGGGCGTCACACCACTGCCACGACGCCTCCCCTCCCCCGACTGCCCCGTTCCCTCCGGCTGATAGCGGGGCACCAGGTGACGCTTGCCATTGCCGATGAGGTCCGCTCGACCCATGTCCTGCAGGGCCTTGCGCAACAGCGGCCAGTTTTCCGGGTCGTGGTATCGCAAAAAGGCCTTGTGCAGCCGTCGCTGGCGCAGACCGCGGGCATTGCTGACCACCTCGCCCCCCTCGCGCCGAATGGGCTTGAGGGGGTTTCTGCCCGTGTGATACATGGTGGTGGCCAGGGCCATGGGGCCAGGGAGAAAGCCCTGCACCTGGTCCGGACGAAAGCCATTACGCTTGAGCCATACGGCCAGATGCAGCATGTCCTGGTCCGTGGTGCCCGGGTGGGCAGCTATGAAATATGGCACCAGGTACTGCTCCTTGCCTGCTTCCCGGGTGTAGTGGTCGAACAGGGCCTTGAAGCGCTCGTAGACGTCCATGCCCGGTTTCATCATCTTGGATAGCGGGCCACTCTCGGTGTGCTCAGGGGCGATCTTGAGATAACCGCCCACATGATGGGTCACCAGTTCCTTCACATATTCCCTGGAAAGCACTGCCAGGTCATAACGCACCCCTGAGGCCACCAGGACCTTTTTCACCCCCGGGCGCTGGCGGATCCGCCGGTACAGGCTGATCAAGGGGCCATGGTCCGTGTTCAGGTGGGAACAGATGCGGGGATACACGCAGGACAGCCGGCGGCAGCGGGCCTCGATGGTCTTGTCCTTGCAGCCCAGTTGATACATGTTGGCAGTGGGGCCACCCAGGTCGGAGATGATGCCCGTGAACCCCTCCACCTTGTCGCGAATCTCATCCACTTCCCGGACCACGGAGTCCTCGGAACGGGACTGGATGATGCGCCCCTCGTGCTCGGTGATGGAACAGAAGGTGCAGCCACCGAAACAGCCACGCATGATGTTCACCGAGAAGCGGATCATCTCCCAGGCAGGGATGCGCGTCCCCCGATAAGCGGGATGCGGAGCCCGGGCAAAGGGCAGATCGAACAGGGTATCCAGTTCCGCCGTGGTCAGCGGGATGGGGGGCGGATTGATCCACAGATCCCGGTCGCCATGGCCCTGGACCAGGGCGCGGGCGTTGCCCGGGTTGGTTTCCAGGTGCAGCAGGCGGGCGGCGTGGGCATACAGGGCCGGATCCTCCATGACGGCGTCCCACTGGGGCAGGCGGATGACGGTGCTCTCACGGGGATGAGCGGCCACCACCCGACGCTGCACCCGCACCACCTGCGCACCGGTGCCCGCCCGCCAGGCCACGGCCTGACCCGGACCACACTGCTCGGGGATGTCCTCGCAGTAGGGGTCCCGGTGGCGGTCCACGGGGCCCGGCCGATCCAGGAGGGTGGAGTCCAGTTCCTGCCAGCCATCCAGCAGGCCATCGCTGAGAAACGCGGTGCCCCGCAGGTCCCGCAGACTGCGGGGGTGCTCGCCACCAGCGATCCGGTGGGCGGCATCCACCAGGGCGCGCTCGGCATTGCCGTAGAGCAGGAGATCCGCCTTGGAGTCCAGCAGCACCGAGCGGCGCACCTTGTCGGACCAGTAGTCGTAATGGGCCACCCGCCGCAGGCTGGCCTCGATGCCGCCAATGAGGATGGGTACGTCCCGGTAGGCCTCGCGCACCCGCTGGCTGTAGACGATCACCGCCCGGTCCGGGCGCCGTCCGCCCTCGTCATCGGGGCTGTAGGCATCGTTGCGACGCACGCGCCGGTCGGCGGTGTAGCGGTTCACCATGGAGTCCATGTTGCCCGCGGTGATGCCAAAGAACAGGTTGGGGGGCCCCAGGGCCGTGAAGGGGTCGGCGGAGCGCCAGTCGGGCTGGGCGATCACTCCCACCCGAAAGCCCTGGGCCTCCAGCAGTCGGCCGATGATGGCCACCCCGAAGCTGGGGTGATCCACATAGGCATCGCCGGTCACCAGAATCACATCGCAGCTGTCCCACCCCAGTTCGTCCATTTCGGCACGGGACATGGGCAGGAAGGGGGCCACGCCAAAGCGCGCGGCCCAGTAGGGTCGGTAGGAGAACAAGGGCCTGGGCGGCGCAGTCAACGGCATCATGGGCAAGCGGGCGTCACTCGTCCTCGCCCAGCCGGATCTCGTGACGCCGTCCGGTGGTACGCATCGCATAGTCCACGGCTTCGTTCACCTGCGTGTTGATCAGTTCCCAGTCCTCGTCAGTCAGCCGCGTGGTCAGGTCCACGGAAAAGCGCAGATACCGGGGCGGCAGGCGATTAAGGGCCACACAGGCCAGATCATCCATATGGGTGGTGTCCAGGGCGTCCCCCAGCTCCAGCAGTTCATGACGAATCCGGTCGTAGACCAGGTGCTCATAGTAATTCTGTATGTTGCCAATCATGCGTTCGCTCCTCGAAGCGTCGTTCAAGCCACGGTGGCCGATAAGGCATCCACTCTTACGGCCCATCCATCCTTAAAAGCCGGCATTCCCTCTCCTGTATTCTGACAGGAGTTGAGCCGTTTGACTGCAGGATGCCAACCCCTCCCGTCATCCATTGGCATACAGCCAATCGAGGATTCCGTCCTGTATCCGGGTGCCACGCCAGTGCTGCAACCCCGGGTGATTGATCATGAGCACCACCATGCGTTCCTCGCCCCGTGCAGTGCGCATATAGCCTGCCACGGCCGAGACCCCATTGAGATACCCGGTCTTCAGGCGCATGTCGCCGGCACCCGGAGCATCCACGAAGCGCCGACGCAGCGTGCCATCCTCGCCGGAAATCGCCAAAGACGAGAGATATTCAGGCATGTAGGGGCTGTTGCGCCCCACCTGCAGCACTTGGGCCAGTTGACGGGCGGTCATGCGGTTACTACGCGACAGCCCGGCAGCGTTATCCAGTTCAAGACCCTGGGTATCCACTCCGTTACGGGCCAGCATGGCGCGGATGGCCGCATGCCCCTTGTCCACGGTGGCCGGGCCCTCGTACACCGCCACCCCCAGGGCCAGCTTGAGTTGCCTGGCCATGACATTATTGCTGTACTTGTTGATCAGACGAATCAGTTCACCCAGGGGAGGAGACTGATGCACAACCCGGGGCTCAGCCGCCTCGTTCGGCAAGGTACCGGTCCGCCAGTCTCCCTCAAACGTCCCCCCCCATTGCCCCCACAGCTCGGTGAAGAGGCTGTGGGCATACGCCTCAGGGCCCAGCGCCGTGCGCAGCAGGCTGTACTCCTCGCACCCTTGAGGAAAGTGCCCTTCCAGCCGCACCCGCCCCGGATTCTCCACGTGATAGGCCACGCCCCGCTGATACCCCTCGCAGGGCCCCGCCGCAAGGCGCAGACGGTTATCCAGTTGCAGGTGCGACAGGGGAGGATCGGTGGTCACCCGCACTGAACGACCATCCTCCCCTGGACGGAATTCGAAACGCACGGCATTGAAATTCATCAGCAGGGCATGAGGTGGCTGGTTGTAGGCCCGGAAAGGCCGGCCATCAAAATCTCCCGGATCCTCCGGCACCACATCGTAATGGCTGAGGTCGAAGATCAGGTCCCCTTCGATGCGCTCGATCCCACTGCGCCTGAGCGCACCCGCCAGCTTCCAGACCTCCTCGGTCACCAGAAAGGGATCGCCGCCGCCCCGCACGTAAAGATCTCCCTTGAGCACACCGTTTTCCACCGGGGCAAAGGTGTATAACCGGGTTTCCCAGCGGTGCGACGGACCCAGGATATCCAGTGCCGCCAGGGTGGTCACCAGCTTCATGGTGGAAGCCGGATTACGGGGCACGTCCACCCGGTGGGCGATCGAGGGAGATGCCCCCGGGGACTGCACCCAGAGACTGACGGCGTCCTGGGGCACATCATGACGCTCCAGCACCTGGACAAGGGCATGGGGCAGACCGGCAACAGCCCTTGATGACCCCAGAGCCAGGAGCAACACCAGCGGCAGCAGGAGAATGAAGAAGCGGTATTTCGTGGAGACCATGGGCAGCCAGAATGACATGAAAGTGAGTGGTTGTTGCAGTCACGATTCTACTCCGACCGCGAACTCAGTAAGATGGCGGGTTCCAAACCATTGCCATATCGCCGGAGCCATTGCATGTCCGTCATCCGCCAGGAAGACCTGATCCAGAGCATCGCCGACGCCTTCCAGTTCATCAGCTATTATCATCCCAAGGATTACATCCAGGCCCTCACCCAGGCCTACGAGCGGGAACAGTCCCCCGCGGCGAAGGACGCCATGGCGCAGATCCTGGTGAACTCCCGGCTATGCGCCCAGGGCCATCGCCCCATCTGTCAGGACACCGGCATTGCCCTGGTGTTCCTCAAGATCGGGATGAACGTGCGCTGGGAGGCGACGATGAGTGTTCAGGAGATGGTGGACGAGGGCGTGCGCCGCGCCTACACCGATCCCGACAACACCCTGCGCGCCTCAGTGCTGCTGGATCCGGCCGGTGAGCGCCGCAACTCCAAGGACAACACCCCGGCCGTGGTGCACATGGAGGTGGTGCCCGGCGATCACCTGGAGGTGATCTGCGCCGCCAAGGGCGGCGGCTCGGAGAACAAGGCCAAGATGGCCATGCTCAACCCCTCCGACTCCATTGTGGACTGGGTGCTCAAGACCGTGCCCACCATGGGCGCCGGCTGGTGCCCGCCGGGGATCCTGGGACTGGGCATCGGCGGCACGCCGGAGAAGGCCATGCTCATGGCCAAGGAATCGCTGATGGCTCCGGTGGACATCCAGGAACTGAATGCCCGCGGCCCGGCCAACCGGGTGGAGGAGCTGCGCCTGGAACTGTACGAGAAGGTGAACGCCCTGGGGATCGGCGCCCAGGGTCTGGGTGGACTGACCACCGTGGTGGATGTGAAGATCCTGGACTATCCCACCCACGCCGCCTCCCTGCCCGTGGCCATGATCCCCAACTGCGCGGCCACCCGTCATGTGCACTTCCACCTGGACGGCAGCGGCCCGGCACAACTCACCCCGCCGTCCCTGGAAGACTGGCCGGAACTGGATTACGACCCCAGCCAGGGCAAGCGCGTGGATCTGGACAGCATCACCCCCGAGGAGGTGGCCAGCTGGCAGCCGGGTGATGTCCTGCTGCTCAATGGCCGTCTGCTCACCGGACGGGACGCCGCCCACAAACGCCTCACCCAGATGCTGGATGCCGGCGAGCCGCTGCCGGTGGATTTCACCAACCGGTTCATCTACTACGTGGGCCCCGTGGACCCGGTACGTGACGAGGTCATGGGCCCGGCCGGCCCCACCACCGCGACGCGCATGGACAAGTTCACCCGCCAGATGCTGGAGCAGACGGGGCTTTTGGGCATGGTGGGCAAGGCCGAGCGCGGCCCCGCCGCCGTGGAGGCCATCTGCGACAACAAGGCCGTGTACCTGATGGCCGTGGGCGGCGCCGCCTATCTGGTGTCCAAGGCCATCAAGGCCTCGCGGGTAGTGGCCTTCGAGGACCTGGGCATGGAGGCCATCTACGAGTTCGAGGTCAAGGACATGCCGGTCACGGTGGCCGTGGACAGCCAGGGCACCTCGGTGCATGAAACCGGTCCCAAGGAGTGGCGCATCCGGATCGAGCAGGCCTGACGGGCCGGATACCCCCCCCAACCGCTCACAACCCGGAAGGACACGACCCCATGCAGCTTCGAGTGCTCGATTTCGGCTCCCAGCCCGCCCTGCGATCCCAGGCGGTCTATCACGGCATGGCCCACCACATGCACCCCGGTGACACCCCGGTGCTCACCCTGGTGAATCCCTCGTCGCCCTATGTGTGCGTGGGCCTGCATCAGGATGTGGCGCTGGAAGTGGATGAGGACTACTGCCAGGCGCATGAATTGCCGATCATCCGTCGCCATGTGGGCGGCGGGGCCGTGCTCCTGGACCAGAACCAACTCTTCTTCCACTTCATCTATCCCGCCGAGAAGGCCCCACGGCGGGTCAGCGAGATCTATGCCCATTTCATCGAGCCGGTGATCCAGACCTACCACCGCCTGGGGGTGCAGGCAGTGTTCCGCCCGGTGAACGACATCCACGTGGACGGCCGCAAGATCGGTGGTACCGGCGCCGCCTCCATCGGGGATACCACCCTCATGGTGGGCAGTTTCATGTTCGATTTTGACGTGGACACCATGTCACAATGCCTCAGGGTGCCCTCGGAGAAATTCCGCGACAAGTTGCGCGCCGGCATGTCGGACTACATCACCACCCTCACCCGGGAACTGGACGAACCACCCACCCGGGAGGTGGTGATCAAGACATTCATGGAAGAGCTTGCGGTGCATCTGCGGGTGGAACCGGTCATGGACCAGGCCAGCGCAGCAGAAGAGGCATCCATTGCCGAGCAGGAAAAGGAACTCCAGGACCCTGATTGGACCTATCAGAAGGGACGACGATTCATCGAGCGGGGCGTGAAGATCTCCGCTGACACCCACCTGGCTGAAGGCGCCTTCAAGGCCCCCGGCGGACTGATCCGCAGCCGCCTGCTGGCCAAGGACGGCCACATCGTGGACCTGTCCCTGAGCGGCGATTTCACGGTATTCCCGGAGGATGGCATGCAGCGCCTGGCCGACGCCCTCAAGGGCCAGCCCCTCACCCAGGGCTCACTCCAGGGCGCCACCCAGCAGGCCATGACCGACGTGTCACTGGACATCCCCGGCGTCACCCATGTGGACATCGCCACTGCCATCACCGCCGCCTTCCGGGGCGCCTAGTCAAAGGGGACAGGAGTAAAAGGGGACAGACCCCTTTTTCACTGCTTTTTCAAAAAAGCAAAAAGGGGTCTGTCCCCTTTTCAGGGGGCCGTCCCCTTATTACTCCTCGGGCGGGCCCCCGGGCCCCTCGGCCACGCCATAGAAGCGGGCCACACGCACTGCAAAGTCGTAGATGGGCTCGGGTCGCGGCGCATCCGGCATGCCTTCAACAATGCGATGACCATCCCCCAGGTGCATGCAGACCACGTAGCGATACCCTCGGTTGAAGGGGTAACGCTCGATGCTGATGCGCTGCACCCGGGTCAGATCATGTTCCAGCAGCGGGTTGCGGCCGATAAGGCGCTGTTTCTCAATGGCCACATGAGCCGGTGAATGCCGAAACCGATAGAGAGTGAACGGCGACAAACGCCATAAGGCATAAGCTGACATGCCGGCCAGGGCAATGAGGATGGCAAGGTTCGCCAAGGGAGGTGGATAGCCATCCAGAAACTGGCGCAGGTAGATGGTGCCATAGACCACCAGTGCCACCATGGGCATGGCCTGCAACAGCATGGCCAGAGGATCGGGGTGACGAATTACCATATCCGATGGGGTCCTCCGGCGCTCATCGTCCCGTGCTTCTGCTCAGGTGCTGGCATCGTGGCAGCAGACTTCATCGTTCGGCGATCTCGCTCATGGCATGTTCAATGCGTGGGTACAAGAAACTGTAACCGCCCTCCTCCTGCACCTTGCGCCCGGAAATGGTTTGGGAGTCCAGCACCACGTCCGCCATCTCTCCCATGGCGGCCCGCAGCATGAAGGCTGGGGCCGGCAAGAGGGCCGGACGGCCCAGTGCCTTGGCAAAGGCCTTGGAGAACGCCCGGTTGGTCACCGGGTGCGGCGCCACAGCGTTATACACGCCCCGCATCGAGTCCTCCTTGAGCGCCCGGGAGAGGATACCTGCCAGATCATCCACGTGGATCCAGCTCATCATCTGGGAGCCATCGGAGACGGGCCCACCCAGGCCAGCCTTGAAAATTGGCATCAAGCGCCCAACCACGCCACCGTCCCGCCCCAGAACAACACCGATACGCACGATCACCAACCGCGTGGACTCATTCACCCGTTCGGCCTCTGCCTCCCACTGCTGACAGATCTCTGACATGAAGCCAGCGGCGGGCTCGCTGTCTTCCTCCAGCGGTTCCGGACGATTCACCGGGTAATATCCAATGGCCGAAGCCGACACCAGGGCACGGCACTGAGGGGCATGCGCATTGATGCCCTCCACCAGGGCCCGGGTGGGTTCCACGCGGGAGTTGATGATCCTCTTCTTCTGCTGAGGGGTCCAACGCTTGCTGGCAATGCTCTCCCCCACCAGATTGACGGCAGCCTCTACCCCCTCAAAGGCATCCGGAGGAATGGGGGAGCGGGTATCCCACTCGATAATGCGAAAGGTCTCCATGCCCAGCTTGCGCCGGGCACTGGCGGCATCGCGGGTCAGCACCACGAACTCGTGGCCCTGGGGCTGCATGCGCGCGATCAGCCGCGAACCGACAAAACCGGTCCCACCGGTGATGAGTATTCTCATAGGGTCTCCGTGTGCATCGCAGTCAGAGGGGCGCCTGCGCACCCGTGATGTTACTGGTCCTTATGCTCCCGGGCCTTCTCGGCCTTACGGCGCTCTCGTTCTTCCCGGTCGCGGCGCAGGGAGATGAACTGCCAGATACCAAAGGCGGCGACCACCCCGATGATGAATAGACCTTCCAGAACCTTGATGTCCGAACCCTCACCCATGGTCTGTTTCTCCTCAACTGGCCAAGCCTGAACCTACGCCGCGGCCCTTGGCCGGGTCAATCCCCGCGCTTGTCTCCGTCCTGCCCCTTGAGCAGATCGCCCAGGGCGGCAAAAGGATTGTGCGTCGCCCCCGGGCCGGAACCGTCGCCAGCGCCGCCCCCGTGGCCGCTCGTGGCCTCGGTGAGCCGCTGATGCTCGTTATCGTGACAATACACGCACAACAACTCCCAGTTGGAACCATCGGGCGGGTTGTTGTCATGATTGTGGTCCCGGTGATGCACTGTCAGCTCGCGCACGTTCTTGTGATCAAAGGTGCGTCCACAGCGTCCGCAGACCCAGGGATACATCTTCAGGGCCTTGGCCCGGTAGCCCTTTTCCCGATCCTCGCGTTCGCGGTGGCTGTTGGCGACCACTTGATCCAGTCGGCCACCGCCGGATGAATTCACTGCCATGCTGTTGTCCTCTTCAATTCGTATGACCCGTGGCGCCAGGTGGCGCGCGCCGGCTGCCCGTCCGCCACACCCAGCCATCGGGCCGATTGTAGCCCGTCACCAGGTAGCGCAGGGCCTGCACGTCCCGCAACAAGTGATGAAACCGGTCCGCCACCCGGGACTGGCCACACAGGAGCAGCCGGTCGCCCGTCCGGATATCGGTATCGGGCCCTGGAGTCAGCAAGGCCTCCCCCTCGCGCACCCGCATCAGGGGTACGCAATTGAAGGAGTCCCGCCAGGCGTGGGTGGCATCCAGCAATGCGCCCAAGGTGACCGGCTGCTCCTGCAGCAGCCTGACGAGGGCTGGTGCCGCCTTGTCGTTCACATTCACCAGCCACACTTCGGGGACCACCTCATCGGTGACAGCGGTAATCCGGCTCAGCAGTTCGTTGGCCCAGTCATCATCCATTTCAAGGGACAATTGCAGAAAACGGGCTAACAGGGGGGTACTGAGATGCGCCAGGATGGCCTCGGCGATCATCTCACTGGGCCGCATGGTGACATCGGGTTTGGCTGCCTTGAAAATATCCCGATTATCACAATGATTCTGGCGGGCCACGATGAAAAGATCAGGGTTCAGGGCCCGCGCCGTCATGAGACAGGACAGGTTATTGGCGTCCCCGTCGGTACCGGCCAGCAGTCCGACCACATTGGCAATGCCGGCCTGCTGCAAGGTATCGGCCTCCGTGCCACGTCCATGCAGACAGGGGCCATCCGGATCGGCCCGCTCAGGGATCTCCTCGATCACCACGGTGCCCATGCCCAGTGATTTCATGCCCTGTTTCACCGCCTGCCCCAAACGACCAAACCCCACCAGAATCCAGGTGCCCCTGGGGGGTTCCACGGGCCGGGGCAGTGGCGCGTCGGGCACGCTGGTGAGCCATTCCCGCAACAGGTACAACCCCGGAGATTGAAGCGCCAGGGTCAGGCGTTCGCCGAAGGCATCAAAAGGATTGACGATGTAATCCGTGCCAAACGAGGCCATGTTGTCCTGGGTGGAACGGGTATGGGCTCGACAGACCACGGGCAGCGTCGGGTTGAGCAACTTGACGGTAATGGCGATCTTCAGGTTGGCATCGTCGTCATCCGTGACGGCCACCACGCCCTGGCACAGGGCATGACGCAACCCGGCAGTACGCAGGTGAGCCGAGATGCTGGCATCTCCCACCAACGCCGGCACGTGACTGATCAGGTCCATGAGTTCCAGATCATTGATTCGCTCCGGGTTTTTGTCGATCACGATGACTCTGTGACCCCGCTGCACCAAGGCTTTCACCAGCATGGACCCGGTGTCCCCGTAGCCACAAATGATATAAAAAGACTCCTGCATGCGCCTGACATGACGATCAAAGCCCTGATAGCCCATGGCCTGCTTGAAAGCAGGCTCCTGGACCAGAGCGAGGATCTTCCCGATGGCATACAGCCAGGCGATGATGGTGAGGTAGATGGAGAACATCACCCACAGGCGCTGAGCATCGCTGAAATCGTGGGGGATCTCGCCGAACCCGGTGGTGGTGGCGGTGTAGCTAAGGAAATACAGCACATGAAAGATATCCATGCGCCAGACTTCTCCATGCTCGTCCACCCCGGGGATCAGCAACAGGCCGCCCCCTGCCAATGTATAGGCACCAATGAGCACCATGAGGGGGGTTCTCATGCGTCTCAGGAAGAGAAAGATGACCTTATCCATGGGAGCGCGGGACCACCGACCCTTAACGCCGCAGATTCACGGTATCGATGATCACCAGGACCACCGAGACAATGTTGGCTAGCAGTGCGCCGGCGGCCAGCGAGACAATGCTGGCCATGAACATGGCATCCATGCCGCCTGTGTGTATGTGAATGGCGTAGGTCCACACCACCGCGGCCGCGAATAACTGCAGATCCGCCACCAGCGAGCTGGCAAGCAGCAGCGCTCCGGTTTGCGTGCGATCGCCGAACTTGAGCACCGTGGCGACCAGATTCACGATAATGACCGCCAGCAATTCAAGCGTATTGTGATGATCGGGGTTGTCGAACTCACCCAGCACGAACCCGAAGTTCAGTGTCAGGGCCAGCAGAATGAAGAAACCAAAAAAGACCTTTTCCAGGCTCACCAGGGCGTCTCTTGAGATGAGGGGTGTTCAATGGTCCTTGTTAATGGGTTCGGGATCAAGCGATGCCCGAAACCACCAGGAAGGCCCTAACGTATCAGCAGTACCCGCAGGCTGCGGGGTCCGTGAGCTCCAAGCTGTATGGTCTGCTCCACGTCAGCGGTTCGCGAGGGGCCGGTGATGAGGTTGACGGTTCGAGGCCAGGGTTGGCCCTGCGCCCTGAGGCGCGTCCAGGCATCTTCCAGGCAGTCCACCACATCCGCCGACGACAGCACCACGAGATGGTATTCGGGCAGAAAGTTGAGGGTGGTGGGGTCATCCGCACCGGAGGTGAGGACCAGGGTTCCCGTCTCACCTACGCCACAGACCGCTCGGCTCAGGCCGACTGTCTCATCGCCCTGGGCCGGGCCGAAGCGGGGCTCAAGCCCGGCCCCGGCCCAGTCCAGGTAGGCCAGCGCCGGGGCCACGACCAATGGTCCCCGCAGGCCCTGCTGCCGCATGAACCCGGACAGGTATCGGGGAATGTCATCCGGCTGTTCGATCCACTCCACGGTTCCACCCACCTGCTCCAACCCTGCCTGAAAAGCCTCCATTGTATCCATGGAGCCCCTCTCCCCTCCGGGGAGAGGGGTTCGGGTGAGAGGGAACTCAGGCACCCGGCCCGCCACACCCCTCATCCCCGACCCTTCTCCCCCACGGGGAGAAGGGAGATCATCGCTGAAACCCGTAGCCTGTGGTCCAGAGCCCCTCTCCCCTCCGGGGAGAGGGGTTGGGGTGAGGGGAGAATCAGGCACCCCGCCTCCCTTCCCCCACATCTCCATAAAACTGCGCCCCTCCGGCACTGGCAGATATCGCCCGCCCGAAAACCACCCGGACGCCATGGGCAAACGTCGAAGCACGCCCTTCCCCCTGCCGAGCCAGGCCAGGGTCCGCGCCGACCATCGGGCCACTGACCGATACAATCCCGGCCTGCTTGCCATCTGCCCCCACAGCCATCCCCCCCAGCGGGACCCTCGACCCACCACCCGCTGCTCGAACTGATACTCCCGGAGCCCCCGGAGCATTTCCGGCAACGGGATCTTTACCGGACACACCTCGGCGCAATGACCATTCAGCGTGCAGGCCTGGGGCAGATCAGGGGCATTGGCCAGGCCGCGGTTCAAAGGTGTTAACACCGACCCCATGGGCCCCGGGTACACCCAGCCATAGGCATGCCCCCCGATGGCCCCATACACCGGACAGTGATTCAGGCAGGCGCCGCACCGGATGCAACGCAACATGGCCCGGTAACGGGGATCGGTCAGCATACCGGAGCGGCCGTTATCCACCAGCACCACGTGGTGCGCCAGCGGGCCGTCCAGATCATCTCCCCGGCGGGGGCCGGTGGACAGGGTGGTGTAACTGGTCATCGCCTGCCCTGTGGCACTGCGGCCCAGCAGACGCAGCAGGGTCGTCATGTCCTCCAGGGTCGGCACCACCTTCTCGATGCCGGTCACCGTCACATGCACCCGGGGCAGCGTGGCGGTCAGATCCCCGTTGCCCTCGTTGGTGACGATCACACTGGCGCCGTTCTCGGCCACCAGGAAATTGGCACCAGTGATACCCACGTCGGCTGTGAGAAAGCGTTCACGCAGCACGCTGCGGGCCTCGTTCACCAGTCCCGGGATGCTGGTGGTCCGCTCCTTGAAACCCAGTTCTTGATGATGCGTGTGGAAAAGTTCCGTGATCTGCTCGCGGGTCTTATGGACCGCCGGGGCGATGATGTGGCTGGGGGTCTCCTGGGCCAGCTGGATGATGTACTCACCCAGATCGGTCTCCACCCGATCATAACCGTCGTCATCCAGGGCCTCATTGAGCCCCACTTCCTCGGCCACCATGGACTTGCCCTTGGTCACGCGCCGGGCGTCTGCCTGAGCGCAGATATCCAGAACGATGCGCCGGGCCTGCTCGGCGTCGGCGGCCCGGTGCACCTGGCCACCCTGGGCCTCGAAGGCCCGAATGAACTGATCCAGGTAATCTTCCAGGTGATCCAGGGTGTGATCGCGGATGGCCACCCCTCGGTCGCGCAGGGCCTCGAAGTCGGGCCGGGCGTCCACCGCCTTGCGGCGCTTGAGCACGAAGCCGTCGCGGGCCCGGCCCAGTGCCTGCGCCAGATGCCGATCCTTCAGTGCCACCCGGACCCGGGCCTTGAAATCTCCCGTGGACGGATTCATTCCAAGCCCTCTCCGATGGCTTGCCCCTCGGTGCGCCCGGCCAGCACCTCCGCCACGTGAAAGACCCGCACGTCGCTACCCTCATGGCGCAAACGCCCAGCAATATTCAACAGGCACCCCAGGTCACCACCCAGCAGGAATCGAGCACCACTCTCGCTCACCCGCTGGCCCTTATCAGCCACCATGCGTCCGGAGATGCCCGGGTATTTCACGCTGAACAAGCCCCCGAACCCACAGCAGACCTGGGCGTCGGTCATCTCATTGAGTTCCAGCCCCTGCACCGTGGACAGCAGGCGGCGCGGCTGATCCCGCACCCCCAGTTCACGAAGCCCGGAACAGGAATCATGGTAGGTGGCCACGCCATTCAGGCGCGCATCCACCGACGTCATCCCCATCACATCCACCAGAAAGGCCGTCAGCTCGAAGGTTCGGTCGGCCAGGGCCCGCGCCCGGGCCTGCAGCTCGGGGTCATCGGCGAACAGGGCCGGGTAGGCCCGCATCATGGCACCGCAGGTGCCCGAGGGCAGCACCACATGGTCGAAGTCCTCGAACTCCCGCAACACCCGCAACGCCAGGGCCCGGGCCGTGGCTCGATCGCCGCTGTTGTAGGCTGGCTGTCCGCAGCAGGTCTGCCCGCGCGGTACGCTCACCCGGCAGCCCGCCGCCTCCAGCAGATGGACGGCGGAAAACCCCACATTGGGTCGATAAAGGTCCATCAGACAGGTGGCATACAGGGCCACATGGGGATGTGCGGGGGGATGTGCGGGGGAATTCACGGTCATGGCCGCCGTCGCGTAATGAATGGGCACTCTTGCCTAGGATAGACCGTCATCCCTGTGTTGGCAGCGACTTCCTGTCAACCCACTATACTTTCAGGGGCGCATCACGTTGGGTCGGAGCGGGCGCCAGGCTACCCAGCCACATCCGGCCGTTTTCATCGATCGGCGTCTGCCGCGCCGATCCACTTCAGGAAGAACTCAGGGGAGCGAAGACTGATGAATGACTATCTATTGTTTCGTAAGATGATCACGCCACCCTTCATCCACATCATTTTCTGGATTGGCGTGGCTGCCATTGTCGTCAGCGCGTTGGGGACCATGTTTGGGCAAAACTTCTTCGCCGGGGTATTGATGCTGGTGCTGGGCGTGGTGTTCTGGCGCATCAGTTGCGAACTGATGCTGGTTCTGTTCAGCATTCACGACCGACTCTCGGAAATCGCCAGGAAGCCGGGCTCTGGCCCGGACATGGGCACCTAAGCCCACGTACCCAGCGCCTCGGCGACGGCGCGGCCGAGACGCTGGGTATCTCCCTGACCTCCCAGGTCCGGGGTGAGCACCGCCTTGTCCCCCTGGCCCAGTACCTGCTCGATGGCGGCCAGGATGGCGTCGCCTGCCGCCTTGTGGCCCAGGTGTTCCAGCATCATCGCAGCGGACCAGATCTGGCCGACGGGGTTGGCGATGCCGCGACCAGCGATGTCCGGGGCACTGCCGTGCACCGGTTCAAACAGACTGGGGAAACGCCCCTCCGGGTTGATGTTCGCAGAGGGGGCGATGCCGATGGTGCCGGTGCAGGCCGGGCCCAGGTCCGAGAGGATGTCCCCAAACAGATTGCTGGCCACGACCACGTCGAACCAGTCAGGATGCTGGACGAAATGCGCCGTGAGGATGTCGATGTGGTATTGGTCCACCGCCACATCGGGATATCCCTCGGCCATGGCCGCCACCCGCTCGTCCCAGTAGGGCATGGTGATGGAGATCCCATTGGACTTGGTGGCCGAGGTGAGCTTGCGGCGCGGACGGGTCTTGGCCAGTTCGAAGGCATAACGGAGCACACGGTCGATCCCGATGCGGGTCATCACCGTGTTCTGGATCACCACCTCTCGCTCGGAGCCCTCGAACATGCGCCCGCCCACGCTGGAATACTCCCCCTCCGTATTTTCCCGCACCACGTAAAAATCAATGTCCCCGGGCTTGCGATCAGCCAGCGGGCTGCGTACGCCGGGCATGAGGCGACAAGGACGCAGGTTGATGTACTGGTCGAAGGCGCGCCGGAACTGTAGCAAGGAGCCCCACAGGGAGATGTGATCCGGCACCCGGGCGGGATCACCCACGGCGCCGAAGAAGATGGCATCAAAACCCTTGAGTTGTTCGAACCAGTCGTCCGGGAGCATGGCCCCATGGGCCAGGTAGTAGTCGCAACTGGCAAAGTCGAAATGCTCGAAAGCCATCTCAATGCCAAGGCGTTGCCCCACCACCTCCAGCGCCCGCAGCCCCTCGGGCATCACCTCGGTACCGATACCGTCTCCGGGAATGACTGCGATGCGATGGCTCATGGGGGTTCCTGAGTGGGATGGAAGGGAACGCGATGATACCGGGTTTGGTGCTCATGCGGCCTGGGTGTACGCAAAATTTCCAGATTAAGTATAGTCTTAACCCCGAAAAAGCTGAGGCCCGCACGGCGCCTGGCGAGACATCCCTGCCGTTCGAGCGAGGTGAGTTGATGGATTCCCGTCACATCAGACAACTGCCCACTGTTCTGCTACTCCTGTGCCTGCCCCTCGGGCTGATCACCGGTTGCGACCGGGGAGCGGGAGTCTCCCGGATACATCCGGACGAATCCGGGGTGTTGAGCGTGGTGACCCGGAACGGCCCCACCACCTATTACCTGGACCGTCATGAGCGCCCCAGCGGACCTGAATATGACCTGGTGACCGATTTTGCCGAGGCCCATGATTGGGAAGTCGATTGGATGGTGGTCGATTCCACTGCCCAGGTGATCGAAGCGCTGGAGGCCGGCCAGGCCCACCTGGCCGCTTCGGGGCTGACGCACCTGGAATCGCGTAACCAGCGTTTTGAACGGGGACCGGCTCACAGCGAAGTCACCCAACAGGTGGTTTGTCATCGCGACCTGGCCAACAAGCCCACCCAGATACCGGATTTGGTGGGCATTGAAATCGCGGTGACGGCGGACTCCAGCTATACCGAGCGTCTTCGGGCGCTGGCGAGCGAGCACGAGGGGCTGAACTTCAGGGAAGTGAACAAGGGCACCGAGCGGCTGCTGGGGGAAGTGGCGGAAAAGGCCCTGCAATGCACCGTGGCCGATGCCAACATCGTCAAGGTCAACCGCCGATTCATGCCATCACTGAGCGTGGCCATGGATCTCACCGAGGGCCAGAACCTGGGCTGGTATCTGGCTCAAGGGGCCACGAAACTGACGGAACAGGCGTTCAGCTGGATGAACAGCCGGGAGGGCGATGAGGCTGTTGATCGCATGGAGCGGCGGCATTACGCCTACATCACTGAGTTCGATTACGTGGACTTAAGAACGCTGAACCGGCGCATCGAGGAACGCCTGCCCCAGTACAAGGAACTCTTCCTGACCGCTGAAGAGGAAACCGGCATGCCGGCCGACCTGCTGGCCGCCCTGTCCTATCAGGAATCCCACTGGAACCCCAATGCCCGCAGCCCCACCGGCGTACGCGGCATGATGATGCTCACGCAGAACACCGCACGCTCGCTGGGCGTCACCAATCGCCTGGACCCGGAGCAGAGCATCCTGGCCGGTGCCCGTTATCTGGAGGACCGCCACCGACGACTACCGGAGTATATCCCGGAACCTGACCGCCTCTTCCTGGCCCTGGCCAGCTACAACGTGGGTCGCGGTCATCTCCTTGACGCGCGCCAACTGGCCCGGAATCTGGGGAAGAACCCGGACAGCTGGGCAGACATGCGGGAGGTGTTGCCACTGCTCTCGGATGAGCGGTATTACCCGCAACTGAGGTACGGCTATGCACGGGGGTATGAACCGGTGCATTTCGTGCAGCGGGTCCGCAATTACCGTGATGTATTGAGTCAGGCGTTCGACTGAGCGTCGCCGCCGACCTCAGGGGCATTGTTCCCCGATGCGATCCAGCACCGCCTTGAGGGCATCCTGATCCCGCAGCGCCGGATCGTCCTGGTCCAGGGCCAGGAAGGCCTCGATCCGATGCCGCAGGATGCGGTAGGCCTGATCAAAGGAGGCATTGATTGCCTCCTCGGTGCCGGTGGCCTTGGCCGGGTCATCCACCCCCCAATGGGTGCGCAGGGCTGACCCCAGGTACACCGGGCAGGTCTCCCCCGCCGCACTGGCACAGACCGTGACCACCACATCCGGGGTTTGAGGCAGGTCTTCCCAGGATTTGCTGTGCAGGCCCTGGGTGGGAATGCCCTCCCGCTCCAGCAGGGCCAGGGAGCGGGGATGGACCGCTCCGGTGGGCTGACTGCCGGCACTCACGGCCTGCCAGCCCTCGGGGGCCAGGGCATTGAAGGTGGCCTCGGCCAGGATGGAACGGCAGGAATTGCCGGTACACAGAAACAGCAGGTTCATGGAGCGTTACTCTCTTGACCAATGGGACGGGACAGAAACAGCCCTCACGCGGGAGCGGCTCGCAGTCGCTCCCGCCGGGGGCATCAGCGAATGATGCTCAGCCAGCCAGCCAGGGCCAGCAGGGTCACCAGCAGCACCGGCGGCGTGATCAGGATGCCAATCTTGAAGTACTGCCCCCAGGTGATGTGGATGCCCCTGCGCGCCAGCACATGCAACCACAGCAGCGTGGCCAAAGAACCAATGGGCGTGATCTTGGGCCCCAGGTCCGAGCCGACCACATTGGCGTAGATCATGGCCTCCTTGATGACACCGGTCACCTGGGCCTCGTCGATGGACAAGGCCACCACCATCACCGCTGGCATGTTGTTCATGATCGATGAGAGGAAGGCGGCGATGAACCCGGCTCCCACGGCCGAGGCCATCACCCCGTACTGACCGATCCAGTTCAGGGCCCCGGCAATATCGGCGGTGAGTCCGGCATTGCGCAGGCCGTAGACCACCAGGTACATGCCGATGGAGAAGATCACGATCTGCCAGGGGGCACTGACCACTACCCGACGGGTGGAGATGACACGCCCCCGGGCGGCCACGCCCAGCAACACCGCAGCGCCGACACCGACGATGGCGGAGATGGGCACGCCCATGGGCTCGATGACCAGGAAGGAGAACAGCAGCAAGGCCAGCACGCCCCAGCCTGCCTTGAACACCGCCAGATCCTTGATGGCCTGCTCGGGCTTGCGCAATCCCGCCAGTTCATAGGTGCGCGGGATCTGCTTGCGAAAGAACAGGTACAACACGCCCAGCGAGGCCGCCACGGACACCAGGTTGACCACCACCATCACCGAGGCGTACTCCCGGAAGCTGATGCCGAAGAAGTCGGCGGAGACGATGTTCACCAGGTTGGAGATCACCAGCGGCAGACTGGCCGTGTCGGCGATGAAGCCCGCCGCGATCACGAAGGCAAAGGCCGCCCCGGCGGAGAATCCCAGGGCCAGCAGCATCTCCAGGACGATGGGCGTGAGCATCAGGGCCGCCCCATCATTGGCGAACATGGCGGCCACGGCGGCCCCCAGGAGGATGATGAAGGCATACAGCCTGGGACCGCTACCCGCCCCCCATCGGGCCACGTGCAGCGCCGCCCATTCAAAGAACCCGGCCTCGTCCAGCAACAGGGAGATGATGATGATGAAGACGAAGGTGAGGGTGGCATTCCAGACGATGTCCACCACGATGGGCACATCGGAGAACTGCACCACGCCGGTGGCCAGGGCCAGCGCTGCGCCGGCCATCGCACTCCAGCCGATGCCCAGGCCCTTGGGTTGCCAGATGACCAGGGTGATCGTGATGACGAAGATCGTCAGTGCGGTGAGGAGCATGGATGGTTCCTAAGGTTTTATTTATTGGTTTGGGGCTGTGGATCCAGAGTCATGAGATCTCGTATGCGCATCGGCAATGCCTCTCCATCCTCAATCGCAGGTCTCGCTCCAGGGCTCCACACTGGGCCCACAGAGGCCGCTGGCGCAGCATTGGGGTGGATCGAAAACGGTGACTTCGGTCATGATGAGCGCCTCAATGAGAATGACATTGCATGGCAAGCATACGTATAAGCGCATATATGATCAACCACATATTCGCGCGCCAACCACGAGAGATCTGACATGTTTGCACCGGCGGTTCGCCCCATCTGGCTTGCCATAGCCCTGTTCTGCGCCCTGGCGGCTGGCCTGAGTATCGGCCTGACCGAGATCTTCAATCTGCACCCCTGTCATTTGTGCATCTTCCAGCGCCTGTTGTTCATGGTCCTGGCGGTGCTGGCGCTGAGTGGCGTGCTGTTCGGTGCCGCCCTGCCAGGAACGATCATGGGCGCGCTGGTGGTGGCAACGGCGGGTACGGGGCTAGGCTTTGCTGGCTATCAGAGTTGGCTTGAGCGCCAGCCCACCGACCTGGGGTTTTCCTGCGTAGGCCCTGAGCAAGGCCCGATTGAACAGCTGGTGGAATGGCTTGGGGAGCAGTCACCCACGCTGTTCATGGCCACGGGGATGTGTGACGAGACGGGGCCACAGCTCCTGGGCCTCTCCTTTGCCAATGCGGCCTTGGTGGGCCATCTCATGGTGGTCCTGCTGGGCGTCTGGGCCCTATGGCGCAGCCGACAGCCCTTCTAGGCACAGGGGGGGGGTTGGAGGCGTCGTTTTACGATTCTTTATATGCGTTTCTTCATATATTAAGATAGGCGGATATTAACGGGAGCCAGGACACCCTCCTCATGCTGGAAATCTTCACCCAAATCGCCAATGGGGTGGCCTACACCCTGTTAGGATTGGACCCGCAGACCTCGTTCGGGGTCGCAGTCCACTTCTTTGTCAAAAGCACCACCACCATCTTCACTCTCCTGGTGGTGATGATCTATGTGATCGCCCTGATCCGCGCCTCCTTGAACGTGGAGCGGGTGCGTGCCTTCCTGGCCGGGCGCAACCGGGTGGTGGGGTATTTTTTCGGTTCCACCTTCGGCGCCATGACCCCTTTCTGCTCCTGTTCCAGCGTGCCGGTATTCATCGGCTTCACCTCCGCCCGGATCCCCATCGGGGTGACGATGGCCTTTCTCATCACCTCTCCCATGATCAACGAGGTCGCCGTTGTGGTCCTATGGGGGCTTCTGGGCTGGCAGTTCACCCTCATCTACATCCTGGTAGGCTTTGCCGTGGGGATGCTGGCGGGCGCCTTCCTGGATGCCATCCAGGCCCAGCGTTATCTGCAGCCCTTCCTTGCCGAGGCCTATGCCAAGGGGCAGGCCCCCGAAGGTGACGTCACGCAGCGCGAGTCCATGACCCTGAAGGATCGGCATCTCTTTGCCCGAACCGAGACCCTGGACATCCTGGGGCGGGTGTGGAAGTGGGTCTTCATCGGTGTGGGTCTGGGCGCCCTGCTCTACGGCTTCGTCCCAGATGGCTGGGTGGAGTCCCACCTGGGTGGGGGGCAGTGGTGGCAGGTGCCGGCTGCGGTGCTGCTGGGTATCCCGCTGTACACGAACATCACCGGCGTGGTGCCCGTCATGGAGAGCCTGATTCTTCAAGGCCTGCCGATTGGCACCACCATGGCCTTCTGCATGAGTACCGTGGCCGCCAGTTTTCCCGAGTTCGTCCTGCTCAAGCAGGTCATGCAGTGGCGTCTGCTCCTTATGGTCTTCCTGATTCTGCTGGTAGCCTTCACCCTTGCGGGCTGGATACTGAATCTGGCCGGGCCACTATTCACACTGAACCTCTAACCGTTCACCCAGAAGAGGAATACTGATGAAAGACATCAAGGTACTCGGCATCGGCTGTGCACGCTGCACCGACACCGCCGACCTGATCCAGCGCACCATCAATGAGATGGGCGCGCAGGCCCACGTTGCCAAGGACACCCGCCCAGAGGCCCTGGTCGAGCACAACGTCATGTCCACCCCGGCCGTCGTCATCGACGGGAAGGTGGTTCATAGCGGCTCCATGCCCAAGGCAGACCAGGTGCGCAGCTGGCTCTCGGATTGACAGGAAAGCAAGATGTGGCGGCGCAGGGTTGCGGCCGCCACGGGCCCGGACACGGTCCTTACGCGGTGGCCTGATAGTCCGACTTCCAGCCGTCATACTGACGTACCAGGTCGTCCATCACCGCCTGCTCGAAGGGCCGAAGGCCGGAGATGACCAGCTTCTTGCGGCCACTCCCCACCACCTTGTCGTCCGCCAGCAAGTCAAAGTCCAGGGCGACATCACCGCGCTTGCCGTCCACCACCAGTTCCGCGTTGGAAAAACGCAGGCTCGGCGCCACGGCTGGCCACTGATCAAAGACAAAGGACATGCTGTTGTAGAACACCAGCGGGCGCTGAGGATTGACCATCACATCATGCTGTTTCATCAGCGGTACCAGAATATGGGGGAAATTCTGACCTGAAAACGCGGCATAGTCCCGTGTGAGGGATTCAATCAGCCGAGGGTCCATGGCGGGCTCCCCCTCGCGCTCCACTTCCAGGTAAGTCTTGCCTGCCTCATCCTGGATCGCCAGGCTGGACTCGGCGGAAGGCGAGAATCGCAAAGCCACATCGGCGCCCACCATATTGGTAAAACGGAAACTCATGCGCTGACTCACCCCATACTCGTTGAGCACCAGGCAGAACAGCAGATCCCCGGGGACGCAGAAGCGCTTGGCGTCGGGGTTGTGGATGGGATTGAAGTCCCCGGCCACCTCCTTGGCAAAACGGCTGGCCTGATCCGGCGTAACACGGACAGCCCCGTTTTCACGGGCATGAAATTCGTCAAGGTACGAAGGCAAGGGGTGAATCTCCCGGGCTCAGTGATTGTGATCCTGCAAGGCCGGTGGATTCTACTAAGCCCCGCGAGGCCAAAGCCAGTTTCCTGGTCACCACAAGGACACGTGGGAATTGGCACTCATGGCATGCCCCTACTGCCAGGCCTGCAGACGCTGAACGGCGTACTGGCCCTGCTGGGTCTGGGTGCCCACCTGTTGCACATAACGACGGTATTGCTGGGCGGCCGCCTGGCGATTCTGCATGCCCTCAAGGGCCACACCCTGCAGAAATACCGTATTCGGGTTGCCCGGCAGCATGCGCTCATAGCGCTGGAAATGGTCCAGGGCCGCATCCGGTCGGTTCATCGCCAGCTGATTGATGCCACTGAGGTGAACCGCCTGCCCCTCCCCGGGATAAGATGCCCGGGCCTGCTCCAGATAACGCTGCGCCTCCCGGTGCTGTCCCTGGGCGGATTTGGCCTTGGACATGAGCACCAGCCCGGGATAATCGTCCGGCACCTGCCGCAAGGCCTTGGCGAAGTGCTCCTCGGCCTGACGGGGTTGCTCCTGGGCCATGCGCTCCTCACCCGCCTGCATCTCCTTGATGGCCGGTTTGATGCGCCGCAGGTCGTGAGTGTTATCCATATACCGTTCCCGACGCACGTTGCGCCCCAGGGAGTCGCCATAACGGGACTGAGCCTCGCGCTGGGCGGTGTCAAAGCGTTCCTGGCTCATGGGATGGGTGGAGAACATGGTCTCCAGGGCATTGGGCTGGCGGTCGGACATGCCCCGTAGCATGTCCATGAGTTCCACCATCCCCTCAGGATTCTGGCCCGCTTCGGCCATGTACTGAAGGCCCAGGTCATCGGCCTCGCGCTCATTCTCGCGGCTGTAATGGGCCAGCAGAGCCGTGGCACCCACCGCGCTCACGGCGTAGATCAGGTTGCTGTACCCGGAAAGTTGCTCGGACTGGGCTGCGGCGATGCCGATGCCTCCCAGCGCCAGAGCGGCCAGTATGCCCTTGGTCTGACGTCGTGCCGTGTGTCGGGCATTCACATGGCCGGTTTCATGACCCAGCAGCGCCGCCAGTTGTGCCTCGTCGTCCATCTCCACCATGATGCCGCGGGTGCATGCCATGGTGCCGCCGGGGAACGTATAGGCATTGATATAGTTGGCATTGACCACATTATGGCTGTAGGGCATGTGGGGACGGTGAGAGACTTCGGCCACCGACGTGCCCACCTCGCTCACGTAGCGGTTGACCCGGGCATCACGCAATAGCCCATAATCATTGGAGAACTGGTGCGGCGCGTGCTGTTTGTCAATATTGATCTCTTCCTGCTCGGACATGAGCATGAGGCGTTGCTGGCCGGTGACCGGATCAGTGGCGCAGCCCTGCAACTGGGGCACCACCACCGCGCCGGCGGAGGCAGCGGACATCAGCCAAAGGAAGTCGCGCCGGGTCATGCGGCGCTGGAGGATACGGTTACCTGGATGGGCGTCCATGATGCAATCTCCCCTGGTACGTGCCGGTCAGGATGTGGAATGTCAGTCTACCCCTTGCACGCGGAGGTTCCCAAGTCTTGAAACCCACCCCCCCATGGCGACGCTTCATGGACGCCGTGCTCAAACCCGAGCCGGATCCAGGCCTGGCCGCCAACATCCGCGCCCAGGCGCGTGCCCAGGCGCCCGTGCTCTGGCTGCTGGGCAAGGTGCAGTCGGGCAAGAGTTCCATCGTGCGCAGCGTCACCGGCGACCCTCAGGTGGAGATTGGCAGCGCTTTTGAACCCTGCACCCGGGCCTCGCGCATCCATGAATTCCCGACGGACGTGCCGGTGGTGCGTTTCCTGGATACCCGCGGCCTCGAAGAGGCGGGCTATGATCCCACCGATGATCTGGCCGTGGTGGAACGCGGTGCCCACGCAGTGATCGCCGTGGCGCGGGCCATGGACCCGCAGCAGGACACCCTCCTGCGTGTACTCAAGCAGGTACGCCAACGCCACCCGGATTGGGCCATCGTGCTGGTGCAGACACGCCTGCATGATGGTTATCCGGACGACAGGGACCACCCCAGCCCCGCCGCCCTGGCCAGCGACCCCGACCTGGAAGACCTGCGACGCGCCATGGAGACGCAGGCCCGGGCCTTCCGCGAACTGCCGGGCCATGGGCCATTCCACCAGGTGGCCGTGGACCTCACCCGCCCCGAGGACGATTTCAGCGAACAGGACTACGGCCTTGATGCCCTGCTGGACGCCCTGGAGGCGGCCTGCAGCGCCGGGCGCGCTGGCCTGATCCGGGAACTGGCCCGCAACGCCCGCGACAGCCGCCAGGCCCGCATCCGCCCGCATATCCTGGGCTATGCCACGGCCGCAGGGGTCACCGACATGGTGCCGGTGATGGGCATGGTCACCGTGCCCACCCTGCAGGGCAAGATGCTGCATAGTATCGGGGAATTCTATGCCCTCAACTGGGATCGGCCCACACTCAAGGCCTTTCTGGCGTCCCTGGGTTCAGGCACCCTGCTGGGCCTGGGTGCCGGGTTCGCTGCCCGGCAACTGGGCAAGCTGATCCCGGTGTACGGCCAGGCCGCTGGCGCGGCGGTGGCGGGTGCCGCCAGTGCCGCCGTCACCTATGCCCTGGGCCGCGCCGCCTGCTATTACCTGGAGCAGGTTCGTAAAGGGGTCGATACACCCGAGGGCGTCTCCGAGGCCTTCCACGGAGCCCTCAAGGAAGCCCACGCCCTGTTCCGGCGACAAAGTACGGAGACTGCGCCGCCCTCGCGAGGCTCTCCTTCATGAATCGGCCTGGCATGAATCGGCCTGGTACCCTCTGGCCCCGCTGGGGCGCCTTGGTCGCAGCCCTGGCCGCCGCCACCCTGCCCTTCCTGATTCTGATCCCCCTGGGAGCCTTCTGGCTGTGGCAACAGGGCTGGCTACTGATCTGGCTGGGCATCGCCACGGGGCTGGTGTTGGTTGGCTATGCCCTATCCGTATGGCTGCAGCGCCGGGCAGAGCATTTGGATGCCAGCACCGATGCCACAGACCAGGGTGCAGTCTCGGCACCGGACACGGACTGGTCGCCCCGGGACATGGCGGCGTGGGAGAGCGTGCAGAAGATCGCCGCCGAGTCAGACCCCCACATCGTCGGCGACTACCGCCTGCTGCTGCTGGCCGGCCGACAGACCATCGAGCAGGTGGCTCGACACTATCACCCGGAAGAACGCCACCCCATGTGGCGTTTCACTGTGCCCGAGGCGCTGCTGGTCACGGAACGGGTGAGCGTGCGCCTGCGCCGGGTGATGCTGGACAAGGTCCCCGGCTCCCATCTGATCCGCGCCAGTCAGCTGATGCGACTATGGGATTTTCAGCCCGCCGCCAGTACGAGCATGCGTTGGTTCCGCGGCGCCACGCGCGTGTACCGGGCTGCCCGGCTGGTGAACCCCCTGGGGGCCGTCATGGCCGAGGCACGGGAACGCATGGTGTCCATGATGATGGGCGAAGCCGGAGATTATCTGCGCCGGCGGGGTGCCCGTATCTGGGTGGAGGAAGTGGGCCGCGCGGCCATCGAACTGTATTCCGGGCGACTGCGCATCGACACCGAACAACTGGACGAGGCCGCCGCCATGGAAGCCATGGGACCGGGCGTGAACCTGGCGGATCAGGCAGGGCCCATCCGCATCACGGTGGCCGGTCAGGCCAACGCGGGCAAATCCAGCCTGATCAATTGTCTGCTTGATCGGCTGGCCGCCGGTGTGGACGTGCTCCCGACCACCCAGGAGGCCAACGGTTACCTGCTTGAACGTAACGGGCTGCCGGAGGCGGTGCTCGTGGACACCCCGGGGCTCCAGGACAGGCAAGGCATCGAGGCCCTGGTGGACACGCTCTGGGAGAGTGACTACATCCTCTGGGTGGTGGACGCCCACCGGGCCGATCGGGCTCTGGATGGACGGGCCCTGGAACACCTGCGCCAGCGCTTTGCCGCCGATCCACGCCGGATCCTGCCCCCCATCCTGGTCGTCCTGAGCCATGTGGATCGTTTGTCACCGCCCCGGGAATGGGATCCTCCCTACGACCTGGAGGCCCCCGCACGCCCCAAGGCGCAGGCCATGCGTCAGGCCATGGAGGCAATCTCCAAGGATCTGGGCGTGGCCATGGAAGCGACCATCCCGGCGCGGCTGGATGTCCGGGACAAGGCCTACAACGTTGATACGATATGGGAGCGGATCACCAGCCAACTGGATCGGGCGCAGCGGGGACGTGCCATGCGCATTCTCCTCGAGGCCTCGCCGGGGGAATGGAAACGGGTACTGAAACAAACGGCCCGCGCCGGGGCAGAGGTCACGCGGCGCTGGATGCGCTCGCGCTGATCAAGAGATCACACGCCATCATTGGGGCTGCCCAAATAGATGCCAGAGCAAAAATCCCCCGTAGATCCCCAGCAGGACAATACTGAGGAGGGTGATCGGACGAATCCCCGTTTCCTCGGGCACCGGCTGCCCCTGCGCCTTGAATTGCCGCACCCGCCACCAGCGCTTTAAACGCCACCAGGCAAAGGCCAGCAAGATCAGCAGGGTGAGGAATTTAACCATGGATATCAGGCTCCAGTCGCTCCGATGGCCGGAACTGTGAATTCCATCCCGCGCAACGGAAGACAAACATTAGAATTTAATGATATGGTGTTACTCGTCATTCGCAAACAGGAGCATTGCTGACCATGAAGCATCTCAAGACCGGTATCATTTCCCTGGCCCTGCTGTTGGCCATGATTCCCCTGGCCGCCGCGGCTGAAAGCAACCGCGTGGTCGTGACCGTAACCACCGACGAACCCCAGACTCAGGCAATGGCCATGATCCTGTCCGGCCAGCTTGTTGAGCGCGGTGCCGAACTGCACGTGCTGCTGTGCGACAAGGGCGGCGAACTGGCCACCCGTTCCTATGAAGGCCCCACCATGAAGGGTGCCGACGCCACTCCGCAGCAGATCATGCAGAAGGTGATGCGTGGTGCTGCCAGTGTCCAGGTCTGCGCCCTGTTCCTGCCGAACAGCGACTACACCAAAGACGACCTGATCGACGGTGTTGGCGTGGCCACCCCGCCGCAGATGGGCGAACTGATGTTTGATGACGCCCGCTTCATGACGTTCTAAGGCAGCGGTTCCAACCCGCCCAAGGGCCATCCCGGCTTCGGCCAGGGTGGCCCTTTTTTTGTTGGCGCGCTCCATGACGCCCAAGACATCAACGGTACGACTCACCCCCGCTGATAGGTCCCCACCAGCCGATTCATGCCGATCACGGCCGGCTCGATCTTCTCCAGCAATTGCCACAGGGTGAGCCCTTCAGCCAGTTCCATCTCCCGATCCAGGGCCAGCACCCAGAAATAGTACTGATGCATGCCATGGCCTTCGGGCGGCATGGGGCCTCCATAGCCGGTACGGCCAAAATCGGTGGCGCCGCTGGTGTATTCCTCCACTCCCTCGGGCAGTCGGGTCACCGATGCCGGGATGTTGTACAGCACCCAGTGGACGAACCCATAGGTGCCCCCTGGGGAGATCAGCGGGGCGTCCGGATCGTGGCAGATCACGGCGAAGGCCTTGGTGTCCTGGGGTGCGCCGTTCCAGGTCAATGCCGGCGAGACATCCTCGCCCTCCCCCGTGTGCCGGGTCGGAATGGCGCCGCCCTGGGAAAAAGCCGGGCTGGTCAGTTGCATGTCGGACGGTGCAAAACCCATGGTTTCCCTCCTATTGCGTAACCCCGGCGCAGGAGTGCGTCGGGTATGGCTCTGCGCCGAGTCTAACAAAACCCCACCCCACCATCATTCACCCATCCTGTAGGAAAATGGGGACAGACCCCTTTATGTGGAAAAGGGGTCTGGGAAAAGGGGTCTGTCCCCTTATTCTGATCACCTTTTAGAGGGGCTCCGTTCTGGGTATGGAAGGTAGTAGACTAGGGTCATGATGGGATTCCTCCAGGGTTTTGCCTACGGGCTTTTTCTCTCCTGCCTGCCATGGCTGATCATTGGCATGATCGAGCCGCGCTTGGCCGTGCCCGTGGATCCACCCACACGCTGGCAGGTGCTGTTGCGCTACTGGCTGATCATCCCCTTCATCGCCTTCATCCTCTGGGCCACCTCCCTGTTTGGCGGCTTTGGGCCCACCCTGGGCGGCTGGGTGGCCGGACTGCTGGCCATCTTCGTGGCCATCCCCGCCGAGCGCGGCTTGCGAGGCTGGCTGAGGCGGCGTGCTGAGCGGCGCCGGGAGGCCGAGCGCGAGGCGGCAGCGGCCCGGGAGCGGGCGGCGCTGGAACGCAAGGCACGGGAGGCCGGACTGGCCATCCTGGACCCGGAGCAACCGCCGGTGGGCGCTGATGAACTGGTGCGCGCCCTGTGTCAGACCAAGGGTGACCTGCTCAAGGCAAGGCGGCCGGATCTCGCCAGCCAGGTGGATCGAATCTATACCCGCTATACCCACGTGAACGAGGTGCTCGAAGGTAAGTTCGATGCACGTGAACTCACCTTTGAACGCTCCCTCAACCTGGTCCGGGAAGTCTCCTGGACAGCCGTGGACAACCTGAACACCATGGCCTCGGTGGCCCGCGGTGTGCGCGGGGTGGATGTGGAAAATGTCCGAGGCCGCCTGAGCCGGCAAGCCCAGATGACCGACGAGGAGCGTCAAGCCCTGGAGCGGCGCCTGGAATTGGTGGAGGAAACCGAAACCCGCCTGCGGGAGCTGGGGGCCCGCAACGAGGCTGCCATCACAGCCCTGGATGATGCCGCTGTGGCCGTTTCCGCTGTGAGCACCGACCGTCCCCGCGCCTCGGTAGCGGCCAACCAGGCCCTGGAAGACCTGCGCCAGTTCGTGGAAAAGGCCCACCATTACGGTCGTCAGGGTGAGTGAACGTGGCTCCCTGCATGCGTATCATGGAATCCCATGCTGCAGTCCCGACCCGAGGCCCGAGATGAACGCCAGCCGAAACGATACCGCCGACGCATCCTCACTCAATCTCTCGCTGCCTGCCGCTGAGGAGATCGAATCCCAGGTCAAGCAGGAAACCGATCCCACGACAGTAACAGACGATCCGGAACTGAATGCCCTGGCGGACCGTTTCCTTGAGCAGGTGCTTGGAGGCGAGCCCAAGGAGGCACCGGATCATCGCCACCGTCAGGCGGTGGACGAAATGGGGCTGGATATCCAGCGTCAGGCGGCTCATCGCAGCCAGATGCTCCAGGCCCCGATCCGCAAGCTGGCCCATCAGGGCGATGAGGGTGGTCCGGTAGCCAAGTCGCTGCTGGATCTGCGCGACCGGATGGTGGACCTGGATCCGCGTCGCCACAATCTCTCCGCCACCGGCCTTAAGCGCATGTTGTCCCGGCTGCCCGGTGTGGGCACGCCGTTGCAACGATATTTCAACAAGTTTGAAACCGCCCAGGAGGCCCTGGACGCCATCATCAAGGACCTGGAAGCAGGCAAGGATATGCTGCATCGGGACAATCTCACCCTCAGTGATGATCAAAAGTCCCTGCGCCAGAGCCTGGAACAACTCAAGCGCCAGATCGCCCTGGGGCGGCTGATTGATCAGCGGCTCAGCGAAAAATCCCGGCAGCTTCCGGAGGGTGATGGCCGCAAGCGGTTCGTGGACGAGGAATTGCTATTCCCGTTGCGCCAGCGCGTTGTCGACCTGCAGCAGCAGTTGGCGGTGAGCCAGCAGGGCATCCTGTCCCTGGAAGTGGTGATCCGCAACAATCGGGAACTGATGCGTGGCGTGGACCGGGCCATCAACGTGACCGTGTCCGCCTTGAATGTGGCAGTCACGGTGGCCATGGCCCTGGCCAACCAGCGTTTGGTGCTGGACCGGGTGGAAGCCATCAATACCACCACCTCGGACATGATCGCTGGCACGGCCCACGCGCTGCGCACCCAGGGCGTGGAAATCCAGAACCGGGCGGCCTCCACCATGCTGGACATGGAGAAGCTGGAGGATGCCTTCGAAGATGTGGTGGGCGCCATCGATGAGGTCTCTCGTTACCGCAAGGAGGCCCTGCCGAAGCTGGATGCACAGATCGACCGCCTGGACGCCCTGGCCCAGCAGGGCAACGAGGCCATCGAGCGCATGGACAAGGGGGATTCAGCCCGGGTGGACCAGGCCATTTGAGGTTGACCCGGGCCGGGGCGAAGGCCATGGTGTGGAGGTGTTCCCCGGTGGCTATCGAAAAGGGGACAGACACCTTTCCTCGGAGGTTGCATGATGAAACGAACGAATCAGAATCGCTTGACGGCCTTGCATGTGGGCGTGGGCGCGGCACTGCTGATGGTGGGCATGGCCGCTCCGCTGCAGGCCGACACCTCGACGACCCTGGCTCAGGCCGGGATGGGACAGGGCGGCATGGGCCAGGGCGGGATGCAGCAACAACCCGGCATGGCGCAGGGGCAGCGGGGTATCGAGCAACTGGAGGCATCCCTCCGTCTGAACAATGAACAACAGGCCCTGTGGGACGAATTCATCCAGCACATGGGGCCCCGCCAAACCCCTGAAGACCGGACCCAGCGTCGCGAGGCCATGCAGGAAACCGATTTCCTGGATCGCATGGAGACGCGCGTTTCCATGGCAGAAGTGCGGCTGGAAGAGGCCCGAGAAGCTCGAAACGCCGCACGGGCACTATACCGATCACTGGACCGCGGGCAACGGGATATCCTTGATAACTCGCCTACCGCCCAGGAGTGGACCCGCGGACAGGATGAGGGTATGAGCCGGCCCGGCATGGGACAGGGTCGAGGGATGGGCCAGCAACCCCCAGGTCAGGGAAGGGGCCTTGAGCCACCACCCGCCGGCGGACTGAACCAGCCCGGCATGGGTCGATAACCCCCTCTCGGCCATCTACCGCACGGGCCACTAGCACGCGGTCCGTGCGGCGCTTCCATAGAGGCTCTGTCGGGTCGAGGCTCGCCTGCGTGATACCCTGATCGCTCCGACACTGTCCCGCCACTGGGGCCCCTTAGCGAGCAGAAGCATGAATCAGACCGACCCAAAGAATGCCCCGGTCCACCATACCGTCCTGGCCTATCTACTCGCTCCCTGGCACCTCAAGGACATGCCTGGTATCACGCCGGAAGATCGGCAAGCCCGGGCGGCCTGGTGCCGGGACCACTGCGGGACCTTCGCCGGTCGCTGGATGCTGATTGCCCTGGGCGCCTGGATGATCCAGATCTCCCCGCTGGGCTTTCTGTTCATGCTCGGGGGCATGCCACTGCTGGCCCTGTTCTTCCCCGTGGCCTTCATCATCGGCATCGCCCACCTGGTGGCTCAACTGGTCTCACAGAAGCGCGCCGGCCCTCCTCGCATCGATCCACCCGCGGACCGGGACGATTGGGACTGATCAGCCCCCCTGATCCATACGCCAGCGCTGGTAGGTGGGAGAGTCCTCGTATCCCCTGGTGAGCACATACTCCAGCACCGAACGCAGCCGGTGCAGCCGCACCACCGAGTCGATTCGCAGGACCTCCTCACCCGCCTCGTCGAAGAAGATCAGCGTGGGGGCATAGAACAGCCCCAGATCCTCCGCCCATGCCCGCGCCGTCAGCGATCGCCCATCCGGGGTGAGAACCGGCGTCTCCTCCGACCACATATCCAGCTGCACCACCTCGAACAGATCCAGTAGTTCCAGTACCTGATCATCCCGCAGCGGCTCGGTATGCAGGATGTCGCAGGCATGACATTCCCCCTGCTCAAAAAACACCACCAGCGGACGATCGGCGGGGATATGCGAGCGATCCAGCCCAAAGGGCTCGGGGGCGAAGAACGCTTGATGATTCAGATCATCCGGATCAAACCGGGGTGGCGGGTCCGCACGCGCCAGATACTCGCGGAAGGTCTCATTCTCATAGTGACCATCAGCCACATACTCCAGGGCGGCACGAAAACGATAGGGTGAGTGATAGCCTCGCAGGCGAAATACCGGCGTGCCGTCCGGCTCATAGAAGATGAAGGCGGGCGTGAAATTCAACCCCTTGCCCACGGCAAACTCCCGCTCCGTCATGGACTCACCCTCAAGCGTGGTGATCCCCCGACTGCCCAGCACATCCAGCCCCACCACATTGAAGTGCCGACGCGTGTAGTCGAGGATGTCGGGCTCCGCGAAGTTCACGTTGAACAGGGCCTCGCAGTAAGGGCAGTCGTCCATGCCGATATACACCGCCAGGGCCCGCTTGCCCTGCTCCCGCACCTTCTCCAGATCCTCCCGCAGATCCAGCAGGGAAAGCTCGAACCAGTGGGGATGCTGCAGACCGATCAGGCGTGGTGTGTCATCGATCGGTGGCTGATCCTTCGCCACCGCCGGTGCCCCAAGGCCCAGGAACGCCACCAGGAGCCCGCAAAGCCATCCGGCCAGGGTCAATCGATGTCGCGATAAAAAATGCCTCATCGTCCACTCCTTCGAATACCCATCAGTGCGGCAAACCATCACCCTTCAATCGTCCCGCGGACAGGCTTACCGCCCCGCCAGGGGCCACCCTGATGCCAACCGAAGGAGCCGCGTGCCAAGGAAGGCAATACCCGCCCGGAATCAGCCGGCTCCCAGCCCAGGATCCAGCACACTCAACCCACCCATGTAAGGCTGCAGCGCCTCAGGGATATGAATGCGCCCCTCGGCATCCTGACCGTTCTCCACCAAGGCTACCAAGGTGCGGCCCACAGCCAGCCCGGAACCGTTCAGCGTATGCAGCAGTTCCGGCTTGCCCGTCTCCGGATTGCGATACCGGGCCATCATCCGGCGGGCCTGGAAATCCTCGAAATTGGAACAGGAAGAGATCTCCCGATAGGCATTCTGCCCCGGCAGCCACACCTCCAGGTCGTAGGTCTTGGCCGACGAAAAGCCCAGGTCCCCCGTGCACAGTGTCACCACCCGGTAAGGCAGCTCCAGACGCTGCAGGATCGATTCCGCATGCCCGGTCAACTCCTCCAGGGCCCGCCAGGAATCGCCGGCCGGCACCAGCTGCACCATCTCCACCTTCTCGAACTGGTGCTGGCGGATCAAACCCCGGGTATCCTTGCCATAAGAGCCCGCCTCCGAACGGAAACACGGGGTATGACACACAAAACGGGCCGGCACCTCGTTGGCCGCCAAGATGCTATCCCGCGCCAGATTGGTCACCGGCACCTCCGCCGTGGGGATCAGGTAATAGCCCGGATCCTGAGCCATGCGGAACAGATCTGCCTCGAACTTGGGCAGCTGCCCCGTGCCCCGCAGGCTATCGGCATTCACCAGGTAGGGCACATAGACCTCCTGATAGCCATGCTCCCGGGTATGCACATCCAGCATGAACTGGATCAGCGCCCGGTGCAGCCGGGCCATGGCACCGCGCATCACCGCGAAGCGACTGCCGCTGATACGCACCGCACTGTCAAAGTCCATCCACCCATGAGGCGCCCCCAGATCCACGTGATCCTTGGGTTCAAAAGCCAGCTGACGCGGCTCCCCCCACCGACGCACCTCCTCGTTCTGATCCTCATCATCCCCCTGAGGCACGGTCTCGTGGGGAAGGTTGGGGATGCCCATCAGGAAATCCGACAACGCCTGCTGCAACTCCCCAAGCCGATTCTCGCAGTCCTTGAGCTCATCCCCCAGACGCGACACCTCCGCCTTCAGGGGCTCGATATCCTCTCCCCGGGCCTTGGCCTGACCGATGGCCTTGGAGCGGGTGTTGCGCTCACTCTGCAACTCCTGGGTGCGCACCTGTAATTCCTTGCGAGCATTCTCCATGCGATTGAAGGCATCGGTATCCAGCGCAAAGCCCCGGCGCGCCAGGCGGGCAGCGATGGTATCCAGGTCATTTCTGAGGGTTTTGGGATCGAGCATGCGTCCGTATCCAGGATCTTGAAAAAGGTGGATGAAAACTGAGGGGATGGTAGCACAGGGTCCCTTGGCGATTGACCGCGCGGGCCGGGGGTAGGACACTCCATGCAATGTCTTCGTGAGGAGGGTTTCATGTCCGCTCAACCCAAGACTCCCAAGGATCCGCTCTACCCCGATCCTCACCCTACCGTCAGCCCACAAGCGAAGGCGGATCTCATCAAGGCGCTTGAGCAGGCTCTTCCGGCAGACGCCGTGCTTCATGAAGAGGAGGACCTGCGGCCCTACGAGTGCGATGGCCTCTCCGCCTATCGGCGACTGCCCCTGGCCGTGATCATTCCCCATGACCTGAATCAGGCGCGCGAGGCGCTGGACATCTGCCGGGAACGTGGCATCCCCATCACCGCCCGCGGTGCCGGAACCGGGCTCTCCGGCGGCGCCCTGCCCTTTCCCAATGGCGTACTGATGAGCCTGGCGCGCTTCAACGAGATCATCCATCTGGACCCGGTCAAGCGACTCGCCCGGGTACAGCCCGGGGTGCGCAACCTGGCCATCTCCGAGGCCGCCGCCCCCCACGGGCTCTACTACGCCCCCGACCCCTCCTCGCAGATCGCCTGCTCCATCGGCGGCAACGTGGCCGAGAACTCGGGCGGGGTACACTGCCTCAAGTATGGCCTCACCGTTCACAATGTGGTGGCCGTGAAGATGCTCACCATCCATGGCGACCTGGTGACCCTGGGCTCCGAGGCCCTGGACAGCCCGGGGTACGACCTGTTGGCCCTGATCCACGGGTCCGAAGGCATGCTGGGCATCATCGTCGAGGTCACCGTCCGCCTGCTGCCCAAGCCCGAGCGTGCCCAGGTACTCATGGCCGCCTTCGACAACCCCCAGGTGGCCGGCGAAGCCGTGGCCGCCCTCATCGGCCAGGGGATCATCCCCGGGGGTCTGGAGATGATGGACAACGACGCCATTCGGGCGGCGGAGGACTTCGTCCACGCCGGTTACCCGGTGGATGCAGCGGCCATCCTGCTGTGTGAACTGGATGGCACCGAGGCTGAGGTCTCGGAGCAGGTGCATGAGGTACGCGAGTTGCTGCTGGGGGCCGGGGCCACCGAGGTGCGCACCGCCACCGATGAGGCCGAACGCATGCGTTTCTGGGCCGGGCGCAAGGCAGCCTTTCCCGCCGTGGGGCGCATCTCGCCGGACTATTACTGCATGGATGGCACCATCCCCCGGCGCCAGCTGGGCAAGGTGCTGGGCGGAATTGCCGAGTTGTCAAAGGCCTACGGGCTCAGGGTGGCCAACGTGTTCCATGCCGGCGACGGCAACCTGCACCCGCTGATCCTGTTCGATGCCAACCGGCCCGGCGAGCTGGACAAAGCCGAAGAACTGGGTGGCCAGATCCTGGAGTTGTGCGTGGAGGTGGGCGGCACCATCACCGGCGAACACGGCGTGGGCATCGAGAAGATCAACCAGATGTGCGTGCAGTTCCAGCCCGCAGAACTCACCCAGTTCCATGCCGTGAAGGCCGCCTTTGACCCCCAGGGTCTGCTCAACCCCGGCAAGGCCGTGCCCACCCTGCACCGTTGTGCCGAATTCGGTGCCATGCATGTGCATCGAGGGCAACTGCCCTTCCCGGATCTGCCGCGATTCTGAGCCGATACCCCCCAGCCTTCGAGACACGCCCGCCTCATGCCCGCCGCCACAGATGGTCGACACATACCCCCCTTTTTGGCTGGGGATCCTCCCCGCATATCCCTTCTCATTCCTGCACACGCCTCAAGATTGTTGACACATCCGTCAAATCCTCTAAGGTCTTGCCTTGACGATATACGAACCAGGCCCGTCACGGGCTCAATATTGAAAGGCCACCCACCAGAATGTGGCCGTCACACCCCTGACGGGGACTAACACAGCAGGAGCGAGTCATGGGTTACGCAGAGGTTTATAACCGCTCGGTCAATGATCCGGAGGGTTTCTGGGGTGAAGCCGCCGAGGGGATCGACTGGTACAAACCGTATGACAGGGTGCTGGATGACAGCAAGGCACCGTTCTACCACTGGTTTGCGGGCGGTGAACTGAACACCTGCTACAACGCGGTGGATCGCCACGTGGAAAGCGGCCGGGGCAAGCAGGCTGCCATCATCTACGACAGTCCCGTCACCCAGAACAAACAGACCATCACCTATGCCCAACTGCAGCAACAGGTGTCCCTGTTTGCCGGTGGCCTGGCCCGCCTGGGTGTGGAGAAGGGGGATCGGGTCATCATCTACATGCCCATGATTCCCGAGGCCCTGGTGGCCATGCTGGCCTGCGCGCGCCTGGGGGCCATCCATTCAGTGGTCTTTGGCGGTTTTTCTTCCAACGAACTGGCCACGCGCATCAACGATGCCAAGCCCAAGGTGCTGGTGGCGGCGTCCTGCGGCATTGAACCCAACCGGGTCGTGCCCTACAAGCCGCTGCTGGACAAGGCCTTCGAGATGGCCGAACACAAGCCGGACCACTGCGTGGTCCTGCAACGCCCTCAGGGACCGGGCGAGATGACGGCGGGGCGTGACGTGGAGTGGAATGAATCCATCGATGGCGTGGAGCCCCACCCCTGTGTTCCGGTCAAGGCCACTGACCCCCTCTACATCCTTTATACGTCCGGTACCACCGGCAAACCCAAGGGCGTGGTGCGGGACAATGGCGGCCACGCCGTGGCCCTGAACTGGAGCATGAAGAATATCTACGGCATGGAACCCGGCGAGGTCTTCTGGGCGGCCTCCGATGTAGGCTGGGTGGTGGGCCACTCCTATATCGTCTACGCCCCACTGCTCTATGGGTGCACCACGGTGGTTTATGAAGGCAAGCCCGTGGGCACTCCGGATCCCGGAGCCTTCTGGCGGGTGATTGAGGAATACCAGGTGTCGGTCATGTTTACCGCACCGACGGCATTCCGGGCCATCAAGAAGGAAGACAGCAAGGCCGAGCATCTCAAGCGCTATGACATGGGCAAGTTCCGGGCCCTGTTCCTGGCCGGCGAGCGGTGCGACCCCGACACCCTGGGCTGGGCTCAGGAGATCCTGGAGCGTCCAGTGATCGACCACTGGTGGCAAACGGAAACCGGCTGGCCCATCGCCGCCAACTACCTGGGTATTGAACAGTTCCCCATCCGACCCGGCACCGCCGGCAAGCCCGTGCCCGGCTACAATGTGCAGATCCTGGATGACCATGGCGAGCCCGTGCCTGCCGGTCAGATGGGCCGCATCATGATCAAGCTGCCGCTGCCACCGGCCTGCCTACCCACCCTGTGGCAAAATGACCAGCGCTTCCAGGAGGCCTACCTCAGTGCCCAGCCTGGATACTATCTGACCGGCGACTCCGGTTACCTGGACGAGGAAGGTTTCCTGTACGTGATGGGCCGTATCGACGATACGATCAATGTGGCGGGCCACCGGCTGTCCACCGGCGCCATGGAAGAGGTGCTGGCCTCGCACCCGGCGGTGGCGGAGTGCGCCGTGATCGGCGTGCAGGACACCCTCAAGGGGTCGCTACCCATGGGCCTGGTGGTCATGAAGAGCGGTGTGGAGCAGGATGAAGAAAGTCTGCGCAAGGAGTTGGTGGCTCAGGTGCGCGACCAGATCGGCCCCGTGGCGGCTTTCAAGCTGGTGGCGGTGGTCAAGCGCCTGCCCAAGACCCGCTCGGGCAAGATCCTGCGCGCCATCATGCGCAAGATCGCCGATAATGAGCCCTTCCAGGCCCCGGCCACCATTGATGATCCGGCCATCCTGGATGAAATCCGGGAGAACCTGACGGGCATCGGGTATGCGGAGGGAAAAAAGGGGTAACCGATATGCCCACTGCCCTCCGCGCCCCTCTCCCCTCAGGGGAGAGGGGTTGGGGTGAGGGGGGAAGGCAAATTGTCAGCAAACCTTTCCCTTTACCCCTGCTTTCCATGCTGTTAACCTAATATTGTTAACAATCCGGATCCACCCATGCCACCGTATACCGAGCAGCCAGGCGAACAGGGCGTGACCATTGCCGATCGGGTCTTCTCCCGCTTGCGCAAGGCCATTGTGGAAGGCCAGATCCCCGCTGGGAGCAAGATCAGCGAGCCGGAACTGGCCACTGAATACGGTATCAGCCGCGGTCCACTGCGGGATGCCATGGGGCGCCTCGAGGCCTGCCACTTGGTGGAACGGCGAGCCAACGTGGGCGCGCGTGTGGTCTCCCTTAGTCAGGAGGACCTGCTGGAGCTCTACTTGCTCAGGGAGGCGCTGGAAGGTATGGCCGCTCGGCTCGCGGCGGAGCGTATGCCCGCCACGGAGATTGACAGCCTGCGTCAGTTGCTCAAGCAGCATGAGCAACGGGCCGACGTGAAGGACGGCATCGCCTATTTTCAGAAGGAAGGCGATCTGGATTTTCATTATCGGATCATCCAGGCCAGTGGTAATGCCCGTTTGATCCAGTTTCTATGCAATGAGCTATACCACCTGATGCGCATGTATCGGTACCAGTTCGGCATGGCCAGTTCCCGGGCAAGGATTGCCTTTCGGGAGCATCGTCATATCGTCGAGGCGATTGCCGATCGGGATCCGGAGATGGCCGAACTGATCATGCGCCGCCATATTCGCAGTTCACGGGTGAACGTGGAGATGCTGTTCGATGCCCAGGCGTCGTTGACCCGCCGACAGGGTCAAAACCTGGGAGCCACTGGATAGCCCCCTGCCAAAGCAGGTCTTCACGCCTACCTTCCGTTTTTCATTCCTTTGGTTTTTCAGGAGTTCACATGAGCGATCCATCCACGCCCGGGGCGCGCCTGCGTGCCGCCGTCCAGGAAGAACAACCCTTGCAGGTGGTGGGCGCCATCAATGCCTATCACGCCATGATGGCCGAACACGTGGGCTACAAGGCCCTGTATCTCTCTGGAGGCGGCGTGGCCGCCGGCTCCCTGGCCCTGCCCGATCTTGGCATCAGCACCCTGCACGACGTTCTGGAAGACGTACGCCGCATCACCTATGTCACCGACGTGCCGCTGTTGGTGGACGCCGACACCGGGTTCGGCTCCAGCGCTTTCAACATCGCCCGCACCGTGAAGGAACTGATCCGCGCGGGTGCCGCCGGCTGCCACATCGAAGACCAGGTGCAATCCAAGCGCTGCGGCCACCGCCCCGGCAAGGCCATCGTCACACAGGAGGAGATGGTTGATCGCATCAAGGCCGCCGCCGACGCGCGCGCCGAGGATTTCGTTATCATGGCGCGAACCGACGCCCTGGCCGTGGAAGGCATTGACTCGGCCATTGACCGGGCCAGAGCCTGCGTGGAAGCTGGCGCCGACATGATCTTCCCCGAGGCCATGACGACCCTGGAGGAGTATCAACAATTCGTGGATGCGGTTGACGTGCCCGTGCTGGCCAATATCACCGAATTCGGCAGCACCCCCCTGTTCACCACTGAACAACTCAAGGGTGTGGGCGTGGGCCTGGTGCTTTACCCACTGTCGGCCTTCCGTGCCATGAACAAGGCGGCGCTCAACGTCTATGAGACCATTCGCCAGGATGGCACGCAGGAGGCCGCCCTGCATACCATGCAGACCCGAGCGGAGCTTTACGAACATCTGGGCTATCACGCCTACGAAGAGAAACTGGACCAGCTATACCGCAAAGGCGGCTAAGAAGACGAGACGGAGAACCGCGAAATGAGTGAAACCGAGAACAAGCCCAAGCCGAAAAAGTCCGTTGCCCTCTCGGGCACCGTTGCTGGCAACACCGCCATCTGCACCGTGGGCCGCACGGGTAACGACCTGCACTACCGTGGCTACGACATCCTGGACTTTGCCGATGAGGCGGAGTTCGAGGAGATTGCCTACCTGCTCGTCCATGGCACTCTGCCCAACCGCGCCGAACTGGAGCGCTACAAAGCGCTGCTGCGTTCCATGCGCGGTCTGCCCGCTGCCCTGCGCACCACCCTGGAGCAGATCCCACCTTCTGCCCATCCCATGGACGTGATGCGCACTGCCGTCTCCATGCTGGGCACCCTGGAGATGGAAAAGGAAGACATGAACGTGGCCGGCGCCCGTCTGATTGCCGACCGCCTGCTGGCCTGCCTGAGTTCAGCCCTGTTGTACTGGTACCACTTTGCACACCACGGTCGCCGCATCGATGTGGAAACCGACGACGACAGCATGGGCGGGCACTTCCTGCACCTGATGCACGGTCGCAAACCTTCCGAGGAGTGGGTGCGGGCGATGCACACCTCCCTGAACCTTTATGCGGAACACGAGTTCAACGCCTCCACCTTCACCTCTCGCGTGGTGGCGGGCACCAACTCCGACATCTACTCGGCCCTGACCGGTGCCATTGGCGCCCTGCGCGGTCCCAAACATGGGGGGGCCAACGAGGCGGCCTGCGATATCCAGCAGCGCTATCACAATGCCGATGAGGCCGAGGCAGACATCCGTGAGCGCATGGCCCGCAAGGAAATCGTGATTGGCTTTGGTCATCCCGTGTACACCATTTCCGATCCGCGCAACAAGGTCATCAAGGAAGTGGCCCGCCGCCTGTCCGAGCAGCAGGGTGACATGCGCATGTACGAGGTGGCCGAACGTCTGGAGACGGTCATGTGGGATGCCAAGAAGATGTTCCCGAACCTGGACTGGTTCTCTGCGGTCTCCTACAACATGATGGGGATTCCCACACCGCTGTTCACCCCGATTTTCGTGATCGCCCGCACCGCCGGCTGGGCGGCCCACGTGATCGAGCAGCGCCAGGACGGCAAGATCATCCGTCCCAGTGCCAACTACATCGGCCCGGAAAATCAGGCCTGGGTACCGATGAACCAGCGGGGCTGATCTCTCCCCTCATCCCCGACCCTTCTCCCCTCTGGGGAGAAGGGAGAGACTTTAACCCCTCTCCCCAGACCAGAGGGGAAAAGGGAAAGACTTTGGCCCCTCTCCCCTCTGGGGAGAGGGGTTGGGGTGAGGGCACCGGCGGACACATACCACCCAAACCAGGGGGAATGACCCATGACCGCAACCACCGCCGATACCAATGTTCGCCCCGATCCTGATCCCGAACTGACTGCCATCGCCGATTATGTCTGCGGCGACCCCATCACATCCACCGAGGCCCTGGATACCGCACGCCACTGTCTGATGGACTCCCTGGCCTGCGCCCTGCTGGCCCTGCAGTATCCCGAATGCACCAAGCACCTGGGCCCGGTTGTCCCGGGCACCCTCGTGCCCAACGGCACCCGCATCCCGGGCACCTCGTTCCAACTGGACCCCATCCAGGGGGCCTTCAACATCGGCGCCATGGTGCGTTGGCTGGATTTCAACGACACATGGCTGGCCGCGGAGTGGGGGCACCCCTCGGACAACCTGGGGGCCATCCTTGCCGTGGCCGATCACCTGAGCCGACAGGCCGTGGCCAACGGGCACCCTCCCCTCACCATGGATCGAGTCATCCAGGCCATGGTCAAGGCCCATGAGATCCAGGGGGTGCTGGCCCTGGAGAACAGCTTCAACCAGGTGGGACTGGATCATGTGGTACTGGTCAAGGTCGCCTCCGCTGCCGTCAGTGCCCATCTGCTCGGTGCCCGACACGATCAGGTGGTCGATGCCGTCTCCCAGGCCTTCGTGGATGGTCAGGCCCTGCGCACCTATCGCCATGCCCCCAACGCCGGCTCGCGCAAGTCCTGGGCCGCGGGCGATGCCTGTGGGCGCGCCGTGCGCCTGGCCATGATGGTGATGAAGGGGGAGATGGGCCTGCCCAGCGTGCTCAGTGCGCCCCGCTGGGGCTTTTACGATGTCCTCTTCAAGGGTCAGCCCTTCCGTTTTCAGCGGCCCTACGGCAGCTACGTGATGGAACAGATCCTGTTCAAGATCAGCTTTCCCGCCGAGTTCCACGCCCAGACGGCGGTGGAGGCCGCCCTGGCCCTCCACGACCAGGTGAAAGACCGCCTGGACGAGATCGATCGGGTGGAACTCACCACCCAGGACTCCGCCATCCGCATCATCAGCAAGCAAGGCCCCCTGTACAATCCTGCCGACCGGGACCACTGCCTGCAGTACATGGTGGCCATCCCCCTGATCTTCGGAGAACTGACCGCCCGCCACTATGAAGACGACATCGCCGCCGATGCGCGCATCGATGCCCTGCGGGAAAAGATGCAGGTGGTGGAAGACGCACGCTATTCCAGGGAATACCATGATCCGGACAAGCGCTCCATTGCCAACGCGGTGCAGGTCTTCTTCAAGGACGGCACGCACACTGACAAGGTGGAAGTTGAATACCCCATCGGTCACCGGCGGCGTCGCGACGAAGGCCTGCCCGAGCTTGAACGCAAGTTCGAGGGCGCACTGCGCAGCCGTTTTACCAAGGGGCGGGCTCAGGAGATCCTGGCCCTGTGCGCCGATGCGGATCGCCTGAACCCAACCCCGGTGCATGAATTCATGGACCGCTTCATGATCTGAGCCCTTTGCCGCTCAGGGCCACCCTGTACCGGCACGCGCCTGCAAGACACCCACAAGACACCCTAGGAGGTTATTCATGCCCGCAGCAGCGACACACCAGGATCTGGGCCATGGCATCACCCTGATCGACGCACAGATCCAGCGCCCCGGTCTGGCCGCCTGCTATCTCATCCAGGAGGGCGATCGCGCCGCCTTTGTGGAGACAGGCACGGCCCTGTCCGTACCCGGGCTGCTGGAAGTCCTGGAGCTCAAGGGCATCGGACGGGACCAGGTGGACTATGTCATCCCCACCCATGTCCACCTGGATCACGCCGGCGGCGCCGGGGCACTCATGAGGCACCTGCCCCAGGCCAGGCTGGTGATCCACCCGCGGGGTGCCCGGCACATGATCGACCCCTCCAAGCTCATCGCCGGGGCCGCGGCAGTCTATGGTGAAGAGGCCATGGCACGGATGTTCGGCGAGATCCTGCCCATCCCGGAGGAGCGGGTCATCCAGGCGGCGGACGGCGATACGGTCTCACTCAATGGCCGCACCCTCACCTTCCTGGATACACCCGGGCACGCAAAGCACCACTTCAGTGTGGTGGACGAGATGGGTCATGGGGTCTTCAGCGGGGACACCTTCGGGCTGTCCTATCGTGAGTTCGACACCAACCGAGGCGCCTTCGCCCTGCCCACCACCACACCGGTGCAGTTTGATCCCGACGCCCTGCACGCCTCGGTGGATCGCCTGGTGGATCAGGGGCTGGAGTACATGTACCTCACCCATTACGGGCGAGTGGGCAACCTGGCGCGACTGCAGGCAGAGCAGCACGAGCTGATCGATGCCTACGTGGACATGGCCCGCGAACATGGCGATACCGGCGAAGGACGGCACGAGGCCCTGGTCGAAGAGATGATGACCCTGCTGGTGAAGCGCCTGCGTGCCCACGGCTGCGACCTGCCGGAACCCCGGATCAGGGAACTGCTGGGGATGGACGTGGAGTTGAACGTGCAGGGTCTGGAGTTCTGGGTCGATCAAGCCAAGGGATAAATTTTTCGTCGGATATTTCCTCTCCATTGCACTCCCTGCCGGTCAAGGACCTCCAATACCTGCTTCAGGTCACGTCGGATCTGCGCGATGCCATGCACCAGACCCACGGTGGCGAGCGTGTCCGGGGACGCGGCATGGGCGCGCCTTGCCAAGTGAATCCTGCCAACACAGCAGCATCGGCCAGAAAGATCGTGGAGTGGCCGTTGGTCATGCAGTGTCTGTTGTCGGCCCTGAGCGGGCATTCGGCCCGCACTGACCAACGACCGCAAGCCCGTTCGAACCGGACAGGTTACTCCCACCTGTTGGACTCACCTCGGGATGGCCTCTTCATCTCGCCCCAGGAGGGCGGGATTGGAGGCTACGGACAGGGTGGGACGTAATACGGGAACAACTCGTTGAGGTCACGCGCCAGTACTGGGGGATTGTGATTCGCCTCCACTGGGTGTTCGATGTCACGATGCAGTAGGATCAGAGCCTTGAGCCCAAAGACCATGGGCCTGAGAAACTGGCGCCACCGCGCAGACTGGCTTTCAAGGTGGCCAGATTGGCAACCTGCAGAGAAGAATGCTTGAAAGGCAAACGAAAAAAAGCAGGATAGAACGATCACTGCCTGCTGTGAGCCTCATCCGTCAGTTCGCCCAACGGCGATCGCCCTGACTGAGTGCCGAGCCCCGTTGACAGGAGTACTCCAACGTGACTTTCCGCCCATTGGCCGCCGACGAACTCACCGAGGCCATCGCCAAAGCCGCGCTGGATGCGATCCTGATCATCGACGACGAGGATCGCCTCGTCTACGCCAATCCAGCCTTCGAGGCCATGCTCGGTCATGATCCTGCCACCCTGTACGGTGAGCGGATCCATGACCGGATTGCCCCAGAGCGCTACCGGGCTGCGTTCCGCCAGGGGATGCGCCACTTCCGCGAGCATGGCGAGGGGCCGGTAGTGGGAACCATGACCGAGTTGGAAGCCCTGCACCAACATGGCCACGAGATCGCGGTGGAGCTGTCGATCTCAAGGCTCGCCCTTCATGGTCGTTGGTATGCGGTCGGCGTCCTGCGCGACATCACCGAGCGAAAGCAGGCCGAGGATGAGCTCAAGCGCGCCCGGGACCAGTTTCAGTCACTGACGGAAAACATCCCCGGCCTCTCCTACCACTGCCAGTTCGATGAGCACTGGACTGCGCTCTATGTGAGCGAGGGGGCGGAACAGGTGACCGGCTACCCGGCCGAGGAGTTTATTCACAACTCGGTGCGAACTCTCCAAAGTCTGGTCCATCCGGACGATACCGGTTACGTGGCAGACAGGATCAACACCCGCGTGGCCCAAAAACGGGGCTGGGATATCGATTACCGGATTTTGCACAGGGATGGCAAGGTCCGCTGGGTGCATGAAAAGGGCCGGGCGATTTTCGAGCACGACGGCAGTGTGGCCTATCTCGACGGTTTTGTTCATGACATCACCCGGCGGCGGCGCCAGGCCGCCTTCCAGGAGATGGTGGCCACCATCTCGGTCGACATTGTCAACGCCCCGATGGAAGACACTAAGGAAGCCATCCACAGGGCACTGGAGCGCATCGGCCGATTCTTTGAGGCTGACCGCACCTACGTCTTTGAATTTCAGGAAGACGGGCGCTTGATGGACAACACCCACGAGTGGTGTGCCCAAGGCGTGATCCCCCAGGCTGGCCGCATCTCCGAAGTACCATTGGAGGCTTACTCCTGGTGCATCGAAAAGATCCATCGACAAGAGCCTGTGCATGTGCCCGATGTGGAGGCCCTGCCACCGGAAGCGGCCAATGAGTTGGCCGAGTTCCGCGCCCAATCCATCCAATCGCTGCTGATGCTGCCCCTTGCCACCGATGGTCGCGTGTTCGGCTTCTACGGCCTGGACGTGGTGTAACCAGAATAATAGTTGAGACGCCTATATGGACAGCAAGCGATTACGCGAGCGTGCTCAGGCCATTTTGCGCGACAACGCGTGGAAGGACATCGAGCTCCAAATCCAGCAGGGTGACATCGACCTTGGTCATCTACTGGAAGAGTTGCACGCCTATCACGCGGAACTCGTGTTGCAGAACGAGGCCTTGGTAGAAGGGGAGAAGGTCGCCCAACGCGCCCTGACTCGATTCAATCGATTTTATCGTGACATCCCGCTCCCAACCTTCGTGATCGATCGACAGGGCCTCCTACTCGATGCCAATAGCGCCGCGCGGACTTTGCTGGCCATGGACCAGCAGCTGTTCCGGCATCTGGCGATGCCCGGACACCACCATGAACTGGAAAAGGCGCTGCATGAGGCCGCCCACGAAGGGTCGGCTGAACGCTTTGAGATCCCAGTACGCGGGGCCGGCGGGGGGCGGGTGATCGCCGATTTTAAGATCATCCACATCCCCAATACCTACGATGAGGACGCAGAGTTCGTCTGCAGCATGGTGGACCAGACCGCAGCCGTGGATCAGCGGCGCACCCTCGAGGGGCTGAACCAGCGACTGCGCGAAGTGCAGGAGTGTTATCGTATCCTCGCGCAGTTCTCAACCGACTGGGATTACTGGATGGGTGAGGATAACAGGTTCCGTTATGTGTCGCCCGCCTGCAAAAAAATCAGCGGTTATCCTGCACAGGCCTTTCTGGACGACCCGGGTCTGATGTTACGCATCATCCATCCAAATGACCGGCTGGTGTATGAAGGACATCAGCACGAGGGCAGCGAAGATAGCAACGCCCTATTGCACTTCCGCATCATCACGCAATCCGGCGATGTCCGCTGGATCGAGCACGACTGCCGCTCTGTGTGGGATGCGTCGGGTCGCTATCGGGGGCACCGCGGAACCAACCGGGATATTACCGCACGCCATCAGGCGGAGGCGGCGCTGCAGCGCAATGAGGCGGCCCTCACCCAGCTGCTGGATAACGTGCCCGAGATCTCCATTCAGGGCTATTGGCTTGATGGGACGACGTTCTATTGGAATGCTGCCAGTGAGCGCCTTTATGGCTATTGCCCGGATGAGGCCGTGGGCACCAATCTGGCAGACCTCATCATTCCCCCGGAACAACGGCAGGTGTTCTTCGCGCGGATGCGGGACTTGCGCGAGGGGGGGACGCTCCCCCCTTCGGAGGAGTTGAATCTGCGGCATCGGGATGGTCATCTGCTGAGAGTGCTCTCCTCCCATATTGTGGTGGAACATGCTCCCAATGACCTGCGCCTTTACTGCATGGATGTAGACCTCACGGCGCGGCTGAAGGATCAGGAACGGCTATGGGAGGCGGTACAGGGCGCTAACGTGGGCCTGTTCGAATGGCGCCCGAATGGGGAGGTTTTTCTATCGCACGAACTCAAGGCACAGCTGGGCTACCGGGATCATGAGATGGAGGATGACCTGGAAGCCTGGCGGTCGTTGATCCACCCCGATGAGCGCGATGAGGGCATTCACCAATTCGAGCAGTACACGCGACAACCGCAAGGGCGATTCCGCTTCGAAGTACGCATGCGCCATCAGACGGGCCAGTGGCGCTGGATACTGCATCAGGCCTCTCCCGTCCATGGCCCGGATGGGCATCTGCGCAAGATACTGGGGTCCACCCTTGACATCACCGAGCGCAAGCTGGTCGAGGAGCAAAGCAAGCGACTGGCCTATGCGGTGGAGCAAAGCCCCGGCGTCGTGGTGCTCACCGACACGGATGGCGTGATTGAGTACGTGAACCAGCGTTTTTGTGACATCACCGGTTTCTCCCGCGAGGAAGTGCTCGGACAGCGACCAGGTATGCTGCGCTACGGCGAAAAGAACGTGGAGCAGTACGAAGCGCTCTGGGCAACAATCCGCGGCGGCGAAACCTGGGAAGGCGAATTCAACAATCGCACCCGCTCGGGTGAGCCTTACTGGGAGCAGGCTCGGATTTCACCGATCCGCAATGCCCGTGGTGAGGTGACGCATTACATCAAGCTGGCGGAGGACATCTCGGACAAGCGCGCCCTGACCCAGCGCCTGGAGTATCTCGCCTTCCATGACCCGCTGACCGGCTTGCCCAATCGCAGCGTCATGCTGGACAGGATCGATCGGGCGATCGCCCAGGCCCGACGGGATCAGCAGACTGTGGCCGTGGTGTTCATCGACCTGGATGATTTCAAGGTGGTCAACGACTCGCTGGGTCATGCCCAGGGGGATCAACTGCTGATCCACATCGCGCAACGTCTACGCACCCTGTTGCGCGAAGAAGACACGGTGGCCCGCTTCGGCGGCGATGAATTCATCCTACTGCTGTCCAGCCTCACGCATGTGGAGGACGTGATCCCCGTGATCGAAAAGCTCCAGGCGAGTCTGAATCAGCCGGTGTCGCTGCCATGCCAGCAGGTTTCCATCACCGTGAGTATCGGTATTGCTGTCTACCCCGGGGACAGTGATTGCCCCGAGGAGCTGGTACGTCATGCCGACGCGGCCATGTATCGCGCCAAGGCCGAAGGTCGCCGCTGCTACCATTTCTACATCCCGGAAATGGACGCAGCGCTGCAGGAACGCATGGAACTGGATCAGGCGATGCGCCAGGCACTGGAACAAAATGAATTCCATCTGGTGTACCAACCCCGAGTGGAACTGGTCACCGGGCGCGCCCTCAGCCTGGAGGCCCTGGTGCGCTGGCGCCACCCTCAATGGGGCATGGTCTCACCGGGTCGTTTCATTCCCCTGGCGGAGGAAACCGGCTTCATCCTCTCACTGGGGCCGGCAATCCTGCGAGAGGCCTGCGAGCAGATTCGCGTCTGGAAAGCCCGGGGTGTCCCGACGGTGCCCGTGGCGGTCAACCTGTCAGCGCGCGAGTTCCGGGAACCCGGCGTTGTCGAGCGCATCCTCACCGTCTTGGCCGAAACCGGCCTGGACGCTGGCGACCTGGAAATCGAGATTACCGAGAGCGCGGCCATGAGCTCCATTGACCAGACCATACGTACCCTGACTGAGCTTCACGGTCATGGGATCCGCATCTCCATTGACGACTTCGGCACTGCGTACTCTTCCCTGAACTATCTCAAGCGCCTGCCGGTGCATGCCATCAAGATCGATCGTTCCTTCGTCTCCGATATGGAGCAAGACCCCGCCAACCATCCCGAGGATGCTGCCATCATCCGCGCCATCATCGGACTGGGTGAGACCCTGGGCTTGAAGGTCATCGCCGAGGGCATAGAAAACACGTTGCAACGGGACTTCCTGCTGGATCATGGCTGCGTGCAGGGACAAGGCTATCTGTTCAGCCGACCCATGCCGGCCGAGGAAGTGGAGCACATGTTGTTGCATTCAAAAGCCCTGGATCCTGGCGATTCCTGAACGTCGCCATTCTCAGCGGCCTTACAACCCTTCCGCTGACGGCGCAGGTGCCTGCAACGGTATCTGAAACCAGAACGTTGATCCCCGGTCTTCGTCACTGGAGAGGCCGATTTCTCCCCCCATATGTTGCACCAACAACCGGGCCATGGCCAATCCCATCCCCAGTCCGGGGTAGGCGCGCGTTTCACCGCAATCCACCTGACTGAATCTTTCGAACAAACATGCTTGTTTTTCAAGCGGAATGCCGACACCGGTATCCTCGACCAAGATGCGCAAGGTTTGATCATTGGCGCTCAAGGTCACTTTGACTTGCCCTTTGTGGGTGAATTTAATTGCATTATCCACCAAGATTGTCAGCGTCTGACTGACCGCCTCGGGATCTCCCCACAGACGCGACGGAACACCGGGCTCCACTTCAGTCGTTAATCTCAGACCTTTCTCCTGCGCTTCGCTGATAACACTTGACTTCACTTGGCTGAGCAGGCCTGCAGGATCATAGACAAGACCTTGAAGTTCTCTTTCCCCCCGTTCCAATTCCGTGAACTCAAGTAGAGTCCTGATTCGAGCGAGCAGTTTGTGGCCGCACTCAAATATGACCTTCACGTCGGAATACTGCTCATGCTCTAATGGGGCATCCATCAACACTTGTGCCATACCAATAATACCATTGAGCGGCGTGAGCAACTCATGGGTGGTATTTGCAAGAAACTGAGTCTTGGCGCGATTGGCAGTGTCTGCCAGCTTTGCCAGTTCAAACGCTCTAACCTTTTCTGATCTCAGAAAGGCTTCTGTCGATCGCTGCTTTTCGATGAGTTTCATCTTTTGCAGCGCCAGAGCCACCTGATATGTGGCTGACTCACAGAAATCCAGCTCTGCGGGCCGCCAATCACGTCGACGATCCGTTTGATTAAAAACAAGCAGATAGAACCCGTCTTCCCGAAAGGCAAATGGATACCAGAGGAGGCTCTGGATCTGCATCTTGCCATGCAAAAGCTGAGCAGAACCATCCATCATGAAGGATGGATGCACTGTGTTACAGTGACTTTCTAGGTGACCCCGCGAATCCCATATATGTCGGATACCCCTCTCGAAAATGTCGAGGGCATAGGTATCCCGTGTTGGCATTACGGAGCCATTGGCCTCTGACAGCCACTCGCACAAGCCAACCACCCATCTGGCATCCATCTGGATGTCGTATATGAGAGCCCGATTGCAACTCAGATTCTCCCCCATAATCAGCGCAAGGCGCTGTAATAGGTAATCCCTATCACCGGTTTCCAAGATCTCCCGAGCAATCTGCTTGAACCCTCGCGCAAGAGTCAACTGACTCTCTAAGTCAGCGATGCGTACTGCACTGTCCACTGCCGTCTGTTGCATGAACTTTCATCCTGAGTTCAGTAAATACTGGAAACACTACTCATCAATCAGTGAGCATTTTGGGTATCAAATATATGCACCACAATAGTGCATATACCCTGACCAAACTTGTTGCCTGAACCCAAACTCCTAAGGTATTCCTTGAGGGCTTGACGGCCATCCTAAGTATGCACTCATGAACGGGACTTGTAATCCCCGCCTGTCCGAGTTGTTGAGGCGAATGAGAGAAACCTTTGTAGGGATTTTCCTACATGCCTGCTTGGCGCCAGAGGAACACCCCTGCCTCCCCGATTTGGGCCCTTTTCATGTGCATTCCAAATGAAGATGCCGACATGTCGGCCGGGCGTGCGCCACCCCCTGGGCTTTCCATAGGACTACGATTGCGCGCTTTCCGTGTTGAGCAATGGCGGCACCTCGGACCTTTGCGGGCCCTTGTTACGTCCCACCCTTTCCGAGACCTCCCATCCCACCCTCTTGGTTAGAGATAAAGCGGCCGCCCCCCCCAGCTAAGCCCAAAAGGCGGGAGTAACCTGTCCGGTTCGGAGCGGTTTGCGGCCGCTGGTCAGCGCAAGCCAAATGCCCGGTTCGGGTCGAAATCAGGCGTCCATATCAGGAAGTCGAAACAATGACTCTGAAAGATTCAGCGGCGTGGTGGACAAAGCTGGCAGCCAGTGGCGTACTC